>NZ_VZZK01000006.1 GCF_008806385.1 Methylobacterium soli | reverse complement strand
GCATCAACGGCCAAACACCCATCAGCCGCCTCCGCCTCACCGAGGACAACCTGTTGACACTCTACATCTAGCTATCCTCCCTATGGACTGACAGTTGTCCGCGAATTCAATCTCAAACGGAGGGATGTAGAATGCAGCGGATGAAATAAGCATAATGCCCCCGCGAGCCCCCCCCAACACGCAGATTTTTTATGGGCGCTTATCGATCCGTCGTGAAGCTCCGCGTTAATTCAACGAGAGCTGCAGACGTCGCAGATAGATTATGAAAAATTAACGGCATTAACGCGCTAATTGAGATCACTAATTATAAGCCTAGCGATCGGAATTACGAAAATCATATTCTGAAAAATTTTTAATTCATTTCTTTGCTTGGCGACTCGGCGCAATTTCGTTCATTTTCTTTAATTTTGCGTCAACTCGAGACTTTCGTGTCGGAATTACAAAAGTTTCATGCACAAAATACTCAAGTGCATCCATCATCGTATTTAAATCATCTGCCGATGGCTTCCAGTCTCGATGCGCAGACGCATTGCCTGCTTCTACAAGTGAATTTAATCGCGCTTTGTCTTGCGGACCGATGCGTCCGCGTTTCTCAAGTTCTTCCAGCTTTTTCTGAAAAGAAAGATTCGAGTCGATCTCTAATAAATTAGATGCCACATCAAAAGAGGTGCGAATACCAATTCCGGCTAGGATGTATAGATCATTGTTTAGTGCGCCATAAAGTTCTATTAGTGCCTCATCTAGTTTTCCCACCTGCTCTGCATCAATGCCGGCATCGGACATTCATTCCGGATATGCTCTTCTTGCAAGCGCGGGCCAGTATTTTACTGTCTCATTATAATCCACGCCGATACTTCCATCATATTCGTAATAATTCTGATAATCCTCAGAATTCGTGCTGACAGTCTGTGCAAATACAAAATCGCAACCTTGGCATTGCAGGATAAACCAATCGCTATGCCAGCTGTAATTGTCATCTCCACCACGTGTGCTAAAGTGCCCACGAATCCTGCAGTTTCGACTGCCTCGACATTGGGAACACTCAGCCTTTCTGGTTTTTGGCGCCTTTTGGCGCGGTGCGCTTTCGGCAACCACACTTGCTTCCATCAAACGAGTCGAACGGTGATCATCCTATCCGGACGACCTTGGAAAATTCGAAATTTCAAACTGACTGCCTACTATCGGTCAGCTCGCCTCGCCAGAGCGCGAGGCCGTCCCCGCTCACGCCACGCTGCGCTCGATCTGCTCCTCGTCGCAGATCACCCCGGCCGTGCCCTCGAACTCGGCGGAGATGTCGGAGGCGGGCCGGGCCGGGGCAGGGCGGGCCTCGTCGGCCGAGAAAGTGTTGAGGAAGGCGCGCATGACGTGGCGGACACCCGCATCCGTGACGGTGCGCTGGTCCTCGTTGTAGTAGCGCCCGGCATTCACGTTGGCGGTGACGAGGTCGTAGGACGGGAAATAGACGAGGCGCGGGTCGTCGATGCCGCAGACCTCGCCCGCCGCCGCGCGCAGCACCGATTTCGAGTAGCTGTTCGAGACCATGACGTGGCGGTCGAGATAGGTCGCGATCATCGGCACCGGCGAGACCGTGATGATGATGCGCGCCCCTGGATTGACGCTCCAGAGCCGGTCGAGGAAGCCGCGCAGGTCCGCCGCGACCTCGCTTGCGCCCGCATTGACGAAATCATACTGGGCCGGGTCGTAGGTGCCGCCGGCCACGCCCGGCGCGAGCGGCAGGGCCGCCCCGTCGGCGCGCCAGCGGAAGCCCTCGGTGAGGCCGAGGGTGATGACGAAGACGTCGAGGGTCTCGAACAGGTGCCGCACCTCGGCGAAGTGTTCCGCGCGGGCCGCCTCGATCGCCGCGATGCTGTCGAACCCCGCCGGCTCGATGGTGGGGCGGAAGGGATCGACGAGGCGGCCGTCCGGCCGCTCCCAGGCCGTCAGCTCGGGGGTGAAGCGCCCATAGGCCCGGTCGAAGAGCTGGATGAACTGGCGCGCGTAGTAGAGATTGCCGTAGCGGGCCGAGAAGGTCCCGAATTGCCGGGCCTGCGCCTCGGCCGGGCTCGCGCCGGCGGGCGCCGCCTCGGTGACGTAGTAATTGTAGCCGGCCTCCCGCAGGGCCTCGGCGACGCGCTGCGCGAAGCAGGACCCGGCGGTGGCGACCCGGTCGGCCCGGCTGATCGCGAAGGTGTCGCGCGGGCTCGGATCCACCGCGAAGGGGGGGACATTGGTCACCGCCTTGCGCCAGAACTGCGCGGCCGGTAGATCGCTGTAGGGATTCAACGCCATCTCCGACCTTCCTCAACTCCGCTTCGCGAGGCCCGCAATGGCGCAAGCCGTGGACCGGATCGCCCCCGAACCGCAAGACCCGGCGGGTCGCTGGGCCCGGCATCCGGCCCTCACCGTGGCCTTCCATCGCCTGCCGCAGCGCGCGCGCGCCGTCCTGTCCTTGTCGGCCCCATCCTGGGCGACACCGTGGCGCAAGCCCCGGGTCCCCGAGGTCGTGCGCACCGGACCGTCCATCGCCGTGATCGGTAATTGCCAGGCGCGGGGCGCCGCCGAGGCGATGCGCCTGCTGGCGCCGAACAGCCCGGTGCGCTTCATCCAGATGGCCTGGCTGAAGCGCGAGCACGGCCATGTCGACAACCTCGCCCGGACGCTCCACGGCTTCGACCACGTCTTCTCGCAGCAATTCCCGTCCGGGCTGATCCCGGGCGGCGATATCGACGCCCTCCGGGCCCTGGAGCCGCGCCTGCGCCTCTTCCCCACCCTGGTCTTCCCGGCCTTTCATCCGGACATGGTCTATGCCGGCCGGATCGCCGACCTCTCGGCCCTCAAGCTCGCGCCGTCCCCGATGGGGCAGTACCACTCGGCCATCGCGCTCGCGGCGCACCGGGTCGGCCTCAGCATCGACCGGACGGTCGCGCTCTACCGCGAGGACGTCTTCGCGCGGCTCGGCTATCTCGATCTCTGGGAATCCTCGGTGCGAGACCTCCTCGGCAGCGCGGCCCAGATCGGCTTCGGGCTCGATCGCGAGATGGCGCGCTGGGCCCGGCGGGGGGACTTCATGTACGTCCTCAATCACCCGAAGGCCTTCGTGATCGGCGATATCGCGCGGCGCCTCCTCGATGAGAGCGGCCTGCGGCCCGAGCCAGTGGAGATCGAGGCCTATATCGGGGACGAGCTGGCGCGCGACGTGGTCTGGCCGGTCTATCCGCCGATCGCCGAGGCCTATGGCCTGACCGGCTCCTACCTGTTCAAGGCGAAGCCGCGGGGCAAGGCCTTCCCGCGCCTCTACGACCTGCCCGGCTTCGTGGCCGCGAGCTTCGCGATCTATGAGGGGTTGTCGCGGGAGGCGCTCGCCTGCCAGCGGGTGGAGTCCTGGCTCGCCGACCCGGCGATCGCCGGGCTCTTCGAGGCGGCGCGCCGGGATTGAGCGGAAGGGATTGAGCGGAGAGGCTTGAGCGGAGAGGCGTGAGCGCTGATTCTTCGGTCTCAGCCGGCGCGGCGGCGGGGCTCGGCGAGCGCCTGCGCCATCATGCGGGCGAGGGCGATGATCTCCCGCACCTGATAGGGCTTCTGCACGTACAGGCTGCCCGGCACCGTGCGGCGCTCCTGCGCGGGCCCGGTCGAGGCGTAGATCACCGGCCGGTCGGGGTGGATCGCCCGGTAGGAATCCGCCACCGTCCAGCCGTCGATGAGGCCGGGCAGGCGGATATCGGTGAAGAGCCAGTCGATCTCCGCCCCGCGCCTGCGCAGGATCGTCAGGGCCGCCTCGCCGCTCGAGGCCTCGACCACGCGGATCCCCTCCTGCTCGCACAGATTCGTGAGCATCTCGAGGAGAAGGAAGCTGTCCTCCACGATCAGCACGGTGGGCGTCGATGTCATCGCGTCATCCCGTTGTCGGCACTCTAGCTTGACGGTAACGTGGTTAATATTTCCTCGAAGAGCCGATTCGGATGGTCGATCTGTCGCCCCACGGCGCCGGGCCCTCGCAGCAGGATGATGCGATCGGCCGGCCGCAGCCCAATCCCGGCACGCCCGCCTACGATGCGGCCGTGGTGGCCGAGCTGGAGGCGGTGTTCGGCCGCAGCCGGCTGATGAACCTGCTCGCCGGCCTCGGCGCCGAGATCGCCCAGCGCCTGCAGGTTCCGGCGGCGGAGCGGGAGGCCCTGTCGCGGGACGCGCACGCCCTCGTCTCGGCGAGCGGGACGCTCGGCTTCGGCCCGCTGTCCCGGGCCTGCGCGGAGCTGGAACAGGCCTGCCATTCCGGATCCGACCTCGGGCCGGCGCTTGCCCGAGCGCGGCGCAAGGCGGAGGCGGCCTCCGACGCGATCGCGCGGCTGCGGGCGCAGGCCGCCTGAGGCCGTGGCGGCCCGGCCACAACGGTGCGCGAAACGCGCCGCGTTCCGCCGCCGCCCCGGCTGTGCCGCAATTGGCGCGCGATGAGCCGCCGCCGACCCGCCCGCTCCCACGTGCGCGTCCCATGTGCGCGACGGCACATCGGGCCAGCTCACGTGATGCTCGATACGAACCGTCAAGGTTGACGGAACCTTCGCTTAACCTGGCGCGCCTAGAAACAGCGCCAGAGACCCAACGCGGAACGGCCTCGAAGACCCGCAGCCGGCCTTCGGCGCCGCCCGAGGAGAACTGAGATCATGTTGAAGACCGCGCGCCTCCGCGTGCTCCCGCTCGCCGCGGCGCTCGCCGCGGCCCTCAGCGTGGCCGCCTGCAGCAACGACAAGGACCTCGCCGACGCCTCCGCCTTCGGGGCCGGGGCCTCGACGCCGGGCAGCGCCCAGGACTTCGTCGTCAATGTCGGCGACCGCGTCTTCTTCGAGTCGGACTCGACGGACCTGACGCCCACCGCCACCGCGACCCTCGACAAGCAGGCCGCCTGGCTGCAGCGCTACCCGCGCTACACCTTCCTGATCGAGGGCCATGCCGACGAGCGCGGCACCCGCGAGTACAACTTCTCCCTCGGGGCCCGCCGTGCCCAGACCGTGAACGACTACCTGGCCTCGCGCGGCATCGCGTCCGGCCGCATCCGCACCGTCTCCTACGGCAAGGAGCGCCCGGTGGCGGTCTGCAACGACATCTCGTGCTGGTCGCAGAACCGCCGCGCCGTGACGGTGCTCGACCGCGGCGCCGGCTCGTAACGCGACGCCGCACTTTTGCCGCGAGGCGGAGCATCTGCTATCGGCGGCGCGCCGCGGTGGGTTTGCGGCGCACACTCGTCCCAATGACCGGTGCCGATCGACATGCTCCGCCGCCTCCTTCTCGCGACCTGCCTCGCTCTGCCGCTCGGCTTGCCGCTCGTTCATTCCGGGGCCGCACCGGCCTTCGCCCAGGACGCCTCCGAATTCGTGGTGCGGCTGAACCGGCTGGAGAACCAGTCGCGGATGATGGCCGGGCAGATCGAGACCCTCCAGTACGAGAACCGCCAGCTCAAAGAGCAGCTGCGCAAGTTCCAGGAGGATGTCGATTTCCGCTTCCAGGAGGGCAAGGGCGGCGGCGCCAAGCCCGCCGGCCCCGTCAACGGCGGCAACCCGGGCGCCGGCAAGCCGCAGAAGCGCGGCGACGCCTTCGATCCCGGCCAGAATCCGGGCTCGCCCGGCGCGCCGCTGCCGCTCGGCACCACGACGACCTCCGCCCCGGTGGCCCAGGCCGCGCCGGCGCAGCGGATGCCGGCGCCGGCCATCGACGAGGCCGAGGAGGCGGAGGAGGGGGCCCCCGGGCTCGGCGGCCCCGTCGACCTGACCCCGCCCTCGCGCATCGGCACCACGGGCGCGCTCCCGGGTCGCCCGCCGAGCGTCGCCGCCACCGCCACCGGCGATGCCGCGGCCGATTACGAGGCCGCCTACGCCCTCGTGCAGCAGCGCCAGTACGAGCAGGCCGAGATGGGCCTGCGCCAGTTCATCCAGTCCCACCCGCGCGACGGGCACGTCGCCGCCGCGACCTACTGGCTCGGCGAGAGCTACCTGCAGCGCAACCGCAACCGCGAGGCGGCCGAGCAGTTCCTGAAGGTCTCGACCGACTACGCCCGCTCGCCGCAGGCCCCCGAGGCGATGCTGAAGCTCGGCGCCTCCCTCAACGCCCTCGGCGCCCGCGAGCAGGCCTGCGCCACCCTGGCCGAGCTCGAGCGCAAGTTCCCGAGCGCGACCCCGAGCGTCCGCCAGGGCGTGGCGCGCGAGCAGAAGCGCGCGCGCTGCGCGGCTTGAGCGGGGCGGGCCAGGATCCCCCGGAGGATCCCGGCCCCGCGATCGTCAGTGCCCTCGCGCCCTATCTCGCGCGCGGCGGCACCGTCCTGCTGGCGGTCTCCGGCGGCCCGGATTCGACGGCCCTGATGCACGCCGCCGCGCTGTCGTGCGGCGCAGCCGCCCTCCACGTCGCCACCGTCGATCACGGCCTGCGGCCGGAATCCGCCGCCGAGGCCGAGGGCGTGGCGCGGGCGGCGCTCGCCCTCGGCCTGCCCCATCACCACCTCCGCTGGGCGGGCGCCCGGCCCGCGACCGGCCTGCAGGACGCCGCCCGCGAGGCCCGCTACCGCCTGCTCGCGGCCTGCGCCGGCACGGTCGGGGCCGGCCTCCTCCTCACCGCCCATACCCGCGACGACCAGGCCGAGACGGTGCTGATGCGCTTCCTCGCCGGCAGCGGGCTCGCGGGGCTCTCCGGGATGCGGCCGGAGCGCGCCCTCGCGCCGGGGCTGATCCTGGCGCGGCCCTTCCTGGCCCTGCCGAAATCCGCCCTCGTGGCCTGGTGCGCGGCGCGCGGGATCGCCTTTCTCAGCGACCCGTCGAACGAGGATGCGCGCTTCGGCCGCGCGCGCCTGCGCGCCCTGATGCCGGCGCTCGCCCGGGAGGGCCTCAGCGCCGCGCGCCTCGCGCGCTTGGCCGAGCGGGCCGCCCGCGACGAGGCGGCGCTCGCGGCGGCGGCGGCGCGGGCCCTCGCAGAGGCGGTGCGGGCGGCGGAGCCCGGCCGCCTCGCCCTCGACGGCGCCCGCGTGGCGGCCTTGCCGGAGGCGCTCGCGCTGCGCCTCGTCGACCGGGCCCTCGCCCAGGCGGGCGGCACGGGCCCCCGGCGCCTCGAGCGGTTGGAGCGGCTCGTGCTCGACGCGCTCCTGCCCGCGCTCCGGGCCGGGCGCCCGCTCCGCCGGACCCTGCGGGGGCTGCTGATCGAGGCGCGGAGCAACGGCGTGTTGACCATCCGGGAGGCGCCGCGACGCCGTGGTGGCCGGGAACCGGCGGGCGCCGAGGCCGCCCGTGCCGCAGGCGCATCCGAATTACTTGGCAAGGGGGGTGACGCCACCTACATTGGCCTGGAGCGCGACGATGATCCCACGGCTGCGGGCAAGGGGCCCGGGGCAGGGGAGCCGCGCTCGCCAAGGATGGATCGATGAACCCGAATTTTCGCAATTTTGCTTTGTGGGTCGTCATCTTCCTCCTCGTCCTCGCGCTCGTGACCCTGTTTCAGAACCCGGGTCATCGCGGCGGCGGGAGCGAGATCGCCTATAGTCAGCTCCTCAACGACGCCGATGCCGGCAAGATCCAGTCCGTGGTCATCTCGGGCCAGGACGTCAGCGGCACCTATGTGGGCGGCGGCAACTTCACCTCCTACGCGCCGAACGACCCGGGCCTCGTCACCAAGCTCCAGGGCAAGGGCGTGCAGATCACCGCCCGTCCCCCGTCCGACAACACGCCCTGGTTCATCCAGCTCCTGGTCAGCTGGCTGCCCATCCTGGTCTTCATCGGCGCCTGGATCTTCCTGTCGCGCCAGATGCAGTCCGGGGCCGGGCGCGCCATGGGCTTCGGCAAGTCGAAGGCGAAGCTCCTGAACGAGGCCCATGGCCGCGTCAGCTTCGAGGACGTGGCCGGCGTCGAGGAAGCCAAGGAGGATCTGCAGGAGATCGTGGAATTCCTGCGCGATCCCCAGAAATTCCAGCGCCTCGGCGGCCGCATCCCGCGCGGCGTGCTCCTCGTCGGCCCCCCCGGCACCGGCAAGACCCTGATCGCCCGCGCGGTGGCGGGCGAGGCCAACGTGCCGTTCTTCACGATCTCGGGTTCGGACTTCGTCGAGATGTTCGTCGGCGTCGGCGCCTCCCGCGTCCGCGACATGTTCGAGCAGGCCAAGAAGAACGCCCCCTGCATCATCTTCATCGACGAGATCGACGCGGTCGGCCGCCATCGCGGCGCCGGCCTCGGCGGCGGCAACGACGAGCGCGAGCAGACCCTCAACCAGCTCCTCGTGGAGATGGACGGGTTCGAGGCGAACGAGGGCGTGATCATCATCGCGGCCACGAACCGCCCCGACGTGCTCGACCCGGCGCTGCTGCGTCCCGGCCGCTTCGACCGCCAGATCATGGTGCCGAACCCGGACGTCACCGGCCGTGAGCGCATCCTGCGCGTCCACGTCCGCAAGGTGCCGCTGGCGCCGGATGTCGACCTCAAGGTGATCGCCCGCGGCACGCCCGGCTTCTCGGGCGCGGACCTGATGAACCTCGTCAACGAATCCGCCCTCCTCGCGGCGCGGCGCGGCAAGCGCATCGTCACGATGCACGAATTCGAGGACGCCAAGGACAAGGTCATGATGGGCGCCGAGCGGCGCACCCTGGTGATGACCGAGGACGAGAAGCGGCTCACCGCCTATCACGAGGGCGGCCACGCCATCGTGGCCTTCAACGTCCCGGCGACCGATCCCGTCCACAAGGCGACGATCATCCCGCGCGGCCGTGCCCTCGGCATGGTCATGCAGCTGCCGGAGCGCGACAAGCTGTCGATGTCCTACGAGCAGATGACCTCGCGGCTGGCCATCATGATGGGCGGGCGCATCGCCGAGGAGATGACCTTCGGCCCCGACAAGGTGACGTCGGGCGCGCAATCGGACATCGAGCAGGCGACGCGGCTCGCCAAGATGATGGTCACGCGCTGGGGCTTCTCGCCCGAGCTCGGCACCGTGGCCTATGGCGACAACAACGACGAGGTCTTCCTCGGCATGTCGATGGGCCGTCAGCAGACGATCTCGGAATCGACCGCCCAGAAGATCGACGCGGAGGTGCGCCGCCTCGTCGAGCAGGGCCTGGAAGAGGCTCGCCGCATCCTCGGCGAGCGCAAGGACGATCTCGAGGCCCTGGCGCAAGGGTTGCTCGAATACGAGACGCTCTCGGGCGAGGAGATCCGCAACCTCCTCAACGGCCGCCCGCCGGTCCGCGACGGCGGCGACGTGCCGCCGACGCCTGCCCGCGGCTCGCCGGTTCCCACCGCCGGCCGCGGCCGGCCGCGTGAGAACGACGGCAGCCTGGAGCCCCAGCCGCAGGGCTGAGGCCGGGCGCGAGCGCGAGACCATCGAGAGGGCGCCGTCTGGCGCCCTTTCTTATTGGCCGCATACCGCCCAAGCCCCCGCGCCGTCACGGCCCCCGCGCCGTCACGGTCCCGGCCGGTCCCCCGATCGGGCTGCGCCCGATCCGCGATTCACTAATTCCGAATCGCTTCCCACGGGGCTCGGCGAAATCTGCTAAGCTACCGCCCCAGATCACCATTCGGCCGACGACGCGGAGATGCAGGTGCGCAAGTATTTCGGGACCGACGGCATCCGGGGCCGCGCCAACGGCGTCATCACGCCGGAACTCGCCCTGAAGGTCGGGCAGGCGGCCGGCCTCGTGTTCCAGCGCGGCGACCACCGGCACCGGGTCGTGATCGGCAAGGACACCCGCCTCTCGGGCTACATGATCGAGACGGCGCTGATCGCGGGCTTCACCTCGGTCGGCATGGACGTGCTGCAGCTCGGCCCGATGCCGACGCCGGCTGTCGCGATGCTGACCCGCTCGATGCGGGCCGATATCGGGGTGATGATCTCGGCCTCGCACAACCCTTACGAGGATAACGGCATCAAGCTGTTCGGCCCCGACGGGTTCAAGCTCAACGACGAGGTCGAGCGCGAGATCGAGGCGCTGATCGACGGCGAGCTGCACAAGCGGCTGGCCGGCTCGCGCGATCTCGGCCGGGCCAAGCGCATCGAGAGCGTGCATGCCCGCTACATCGAGTTCGCCAAGCGCACCTTGCCGCGCCACGTCACCCTCGACGGCCTGCGCGTCGTGGTCGATTGCGCCAACGGCGCCGCCTACCGGGTCGCCCCCGAGACCCTCTGGGAGCTCGGCGCCGAGGTGATCGCCATCGGGGTCGAGCCCGACGGCTTCAACATCAACCGCGACGTCGGCTCGACGGCGCCCACCGCCCTCGTCAACAAGGTCCGGGAGCTGCGCGCCGATATCGGCATCGCCCTCGACGGGGACGCCGACCGGGTGCTCATCGTCGACGAGAAGGGGCAGGTGGTGGATGGCGACCAGCTCATGGGCGTGGTCGCCCGCTCCTGGCAGGAGGACGACCGCCTGACCCAGCCCGGGCTCGTGGCCACCATCATGTCGAATCTCGGCCTCGAACGCTTCCTCGGCGGCCTCGGCCTGACGCTCGCCCGCACGGCGGTGGGCGACCGCTACGTGCTGGAGCACATGCGCGAGCACGGCTACAATCTCGGCGGCGAGCAATCCGGGCACATCATCATGTCGGATTACGCCACCACGGGCGACGGCCTCGTGGCGGCGCTCCAGCTCCTCAGCGTGGTCAAGCGCCTGGAGCGGCCGGTGAGCGAGGTCTGCCACTGCTTCGACCCGCTGCCGCAGATCCTCAAGAACGTCCGCTATCGCTCGGGCGAGCCCCTGCGCCAGGCGGCGGTGGTGACGGCGATCGAGAATGCCCGCGAGCGCCTCGGCAATGCCGGCCGCCTCGTGATCCGGCCCTCGGGCACCGAGCCGGTGATCCGCGTGATGGCGGAGGGCGACAACCGGACCCTCGTGTCCGAGGTGGTCGATGAGGTCGTCGACGCCGTGACCCGCGTCGCCGCCTGAGGGGCACGGGGTCCTCTCAGGCGCGCGGTCCGTACAGGATGATCGCCGTGCCGGCGAGGCAGATCGCCCCGCCGCCGAGGTCCCAGCGGTCGGGCTGGTGGCCCTCCGCGATCCAGAGCCAGAGGATCGAGGCGGCGATGTAGAGGCCGCCATAGGCCGCGTAGGCGCGTCCCGCGGCCTCGCTCTCCACCCGCGTCAGCAGGTAGGCGAACAGCGCGAGCGAGACGAGGCCGGGCGCGATCCAGGCGGGAGAGCGGTCGAGGCGCAGCCACGCCCAGAAGGCGAAGCATCCGGCGATCTCCGCGACGGCGGCGCCCGCATAGGCAGGAAGGGTCGGCATCCGCCCGCCATCGCATGCCGGGTGCGGTCAGGCTAGAGCTGTTCCCGATCGCGTTGCGACGGGACCGGCGGCCGCGCCCGTGCCGAAGCGGGCGCGGATCCCCTCTCCCGTGCGGGAGAGGGACAGGGTGAAGGTCGAGACCTTTCAGAACGAGGTGCGCCCGATCGGCGCCCAGTCGGCGATACGACCGTATGCTCCATCCTGAAGGCGCTCATCCCTCACCCCAACCCTCTCCCGCACGGGAGAGGGGGCCGGTCGTGGCACCGGCGCCCGTTCCGACACCCCGTCCCGCATCGCTGCCGATGGCGCGCCCCCCACCTCTCCCGTCCGGGAGAGGTCGAGTCGGCGCGAGCCGACCGGGTGAGGGGTGCGGCCTTTCCGGAGAAGTCGCATCCCTCACCCCAACCCTCTCCCGCACGGGAGAGGGGGTTCGTTGCGCTGCCCGCGCCGTCATCGCGAGACCGCGAAACGGAGCCCTGGAATGACGCTGTGCCCCACCTCTCCCGTCCGGGAGTGGTCGAATCCGCGATAGCGGAACGGGTGAGGGGTGCGACTTCTCCGGACAGCGCGCACCCCTCACCCCAACCCTCTCCCGCACGGGAGAGGGGGTCCGTCGCGCCGAACCGGACCGGGGCTGCCGATTTTCCAGCCGGTTGCAACGCGATCGGGCGCGGCTCTCGTCGTCGCAACCCGGGCTGGGTGCCGTCCGCTCTCGAGCCTGAGGACCCATTCGATAGGACATCAGGGTTGGGCTGCTGCCTGGACCATTCCACGGAGGCAAGCCCCGTTGGAACGCGCGAGACTCTCCGCATCGTTAACCCATGATGGTTTCCGTACCGACACGGACAAGCGCTCCCCCTCTCACTACAGTCGGGCCGAGCCGCGAACCAGAGGCCAAGGCATTTGAGCCTAGGACTTTGAGAGAGCGGGCATGGGTTCCGTCGCGCGGCGGTTCCTGAGAGCGCGCTCGTTCCCGTTGCCGCGTTGGCCAGGGGCCGGCGCTTCTGCATCGCAGGTCAGTCCGTGCCGCTGAGCGGCATCGAATGTCACGCCCAGGTCTCGGCCCCGGAATCCCTCGGCAAGGAGGGCCCGGTCGGCATCATCACCTTCTGCTGCATCGTCAGGGAGAGGAGTGCGTCATGAGCGATGGGGCGGACCGTGAAAGCCACGTCAAAGACGGTCATCCGAGCCCTGACCTGAGCCGTCGCCGCATGTTGCTGGCCGGAACAGCCCTCGCCGCGACAGGCTTATCGGGAGGGGCGCGTGTCGCTCAAGCGCAGCCCACGCCGACACCAGCGCCCGCCCCGAGGCCTGGCGCTTCGAAACCGAATATTCTCGTCATCTGGGGCGACGACATCGGCATCGCGAACATCAGCGCCTACTCGAATGGCCTGATGGGCTACGAGACCCCGAACATCGACCGCATCGCCAGGGACGGCATCAAGTTCCAGCACTATTACGGCGAGCAATCCTGCACGGCCGGCCGCTCGGCCTTCCTCACCGGGCAGCACATCATCCGGACCGGGCTCAGCAAGGTCGGCTTCCCGGGCGCGCCCATGGGAATGAGCCAGCTCGACCCTTCCATCGGCGGCTTGCTCAGGAACCTCGGCTACGCCACCGGCCAGTTCGGCAAGAACCACGTCGGCGACCGCAACGAGTCGCTGCCGACCGTGAACGGGTTCGACGAGTTCTTCGGCAACCTCTACCACCTCAACGCCGAGGAAGAGCCGGAACTGCCCGACTACCCCAAGGACCCGGCTTACCGGGCCAAGTTCGGCCCGCGCGGCGTCCTGCGGTGCAAGGCGAGCGACGTCGACGATCCGACCGTCGATCCGCGCTTCGGCAAGATCGGCAAGCAGACCATCGAGGATACCGGCGCGCTCACCAGGAAGCGCATGGAAACCATCGACGACGAGACCGCTGCGGCGGCTGTCGCCTACATGAAGCGGCAGCAGGCGGCGGGTAAGCCGTTCTTCGTCTGGTTCAACGCGACCCGCATGCACCTGCGAACGCATGTCCGCCCCGAGCACCGCGGCCGCTACAAGCACGGCGACAGCGAGTACATCGACGGCATGCAGGAGCACGACGATACGGTCGGCACCCTTCTCAAGGCCCTGGACGACATGGGCGTCGCGAACGACACCGTCGTGATCTACTCAAGCGATAACGGCCCACACATGAACTCGTGGCCCGATGGGGCCATGACCTGGTTTCGCTCCGAGAAGAACACCAACTGGGAAGGCGCCTTCCGTGTGCCCTGCCTCGTGCGCTGGCCGGGCGCGATCAAGCCCGGCACCGTGACCAACGAGATCATGAGCCACAACGACTGGATCCCGACCCTGGCCTCCATCGCGGGCGAGCCGGATCTCGTGAGCAAGCTCAAGGCCGGCTACGACGCCAACGGCATCACCTACAAGGTTCACCTCGACGGCTACGACCAGTCGGCTTTCCTGAAGGCCGTGAGCGGCACGGCCGGCAACAACAACGGCACGAAGAGCGCCCGCGACAAGTTCTTCTACGCGAATGACGACGGGCTGCTCGTCGGCATCCGGCAAGGCGACCTGAAATACGTTTTCTCCGAGCAGCGCATGCAGGGCACGATGGGCCTGTGGGCCGAGCCGTTCACGACGCTGCGCCTGCAGAAGATCTTCAACCTGATGCAGGACCCGTTCGAGCGGGCGGACATCACCTCAAACACCTTCTGGGACTGGAACCTGAACCATGTCGGGGCCGCCTACGGGATGATGGAGGAGGTCTTTCAGTTCGTCGCGACCTTCAAGGACTTTCCGCCGCGCTCGTTCCCGCCGAGCTTCAACCCGGCCAACATCATGGAAAGCACCCTTGACGGCATCAAGCAGCGGGAGGCGTTCACCAAGAGCCTGGATCTCGACCGCATCCGGGGCGGCCTGAACCGGATGATCGACCAGCGGCTGCAGGCCCCCGGTCCACGATGATGTGCCGGCCGGGCCGCTCAATCCGGCGATCCGGCACATTTCCCTCGACATTCTTCGGACCGAGCAGGACGCTCCGCGGCGAGCGGACTTGCCGCAAGGGCGCACCTGAGGTGGTGCGGAACTGATAGGAATCCACGTTCGAGGTCGCGGACTACCAGGGTGGCTCCATAACGCCTAACCGGCGAAGGTCCGCTCCCCGAGGTGAATGCAGTCCATCGCGGCCGGGTGCCGGACCTTCAGGCCGCGCTGAGCGAGAGCAGCGGCAGGAGCGCACCCTTCAGGGCCTCCATCTGCGCCTCGGTCTCGGCCCGCGCGCGGGTCTCGTCGGGCTGCACCAGGGCGCGCAGGCGCGCGACCTCGTCGGCCAGGGCATCGTTCTCGGCGACGAGCAGCGCCACCTTCTCCTCCGCGATGCGGGCGCGGGCCAGGGCCTCGTTGCGCTCGTGCTCGCGGACCTGCACCCGGTCGCGCCACAGGCGGGTCGCCACGGATTCGGTCTCTTCGCCCATGGTCGCCTCCCGATGATGTGATCGCCCGGCAAACCTGGCATGGAGGCGTTCATTAAGTATGACCGGGCGGCGCTTCGTCCCCTGCCGGACGCTCCCCCTTCCGCGCCAGGCGCCGCTCAGGCGGGATCGTAGGCCGCCACCAGGGCCGGCGGCGCGGTCGCGCGCCAGGCGCCCAGAAGGGCGCCGCGCAAGATCTCCTCGTCCGCGTCGGGCAGGTCGAGATTGGTCCAGCCGCGCCGGCCCCAGGCGCCCGGCACCGGCGCGAACAAGTCCGGCTCCGCCTCGACCAGCACGGCCTGATGCTCGGGCGTCAGCTTGAACACGGCGCGCGCCTCCTCGGTCCAGAGGGTCGCGAAGATGCGGCCGCCGACGCGGAAATCGGCGTTGCCCCTATGGGCCCCCTCGATCACCTGCGGCAGCATCAGGGCGAGCGCCCGCACGTCCTCCGGCCCCATCCGGCGCGCTCAGCCCGCGCTGCCGGTCGGCGGCTGCCAGACGACGCCCGGATGCTCGCGGACGTCGCCAGCGTCCGAGCCGGTATCGGCGTCCGAGACCCACTCGCCGGGCTCGACCACGGCCTCGACGGTGTCGTCGGGGTAATGCGCCTCGACGAAGAGCCGGGCCTCGCCCTCGGAGGCCGCCCGCACGGTGACGAGGGGCTGGGGCCCGCCGGCCGAGCGAACCTGCGCGATGAAGAGCTGCGTCAATCCTGCCTCTCGTGGCGAGGCGGGCCATCGCGGACCGCCGGCTTCTGGCCCGCGCCGTCCTGGATCGCCCGGTGTGAACCCTCGGCCTCACCGCCAACGCGCCAGCGCGCGTTTCGTCCCGGCATGGTCCGGCAAGGATAAGTTTTAACGTTAAGTGGGATTTAAGACCTTTGTTCGAAGATCGGCTCGTCATCAGAGCCGGCACACAAGCTTCCGGCACCGGATTCAGTGAAGGAAACCTTATGGCCCGCTCCAAGCTTTATGCTTTGGCGCGCTCCCTCACGCTCGTCGCGAGCGTCGGCGCGCCCTGCCTCGCACAGGCCGCGGATCTGCTTCCGCCCCCGCCTCCTCCGCCGATTGCCCCCCCGATCGAGGTCGGCGGCGGCTGGTACCTGCGCGGTGACGTCGGCGCCAGCGTCTACGAGCGCTCGAGCTTCACCGCCTATGGCGAGGCGAACGTGGATGGCCGCTACAACCAGCGCTATTATCAGAATGGCGGCTCGGGCAGCGGCGGCTTCGCGGGCGTCGGCATCGGCTACCAGTTCAACCCGTTCCTGCGCGGCGACATCACCGGCGAGTACCGCTTCTCGAACGGGATCGGCGGCAGCCGCACCTACGAGTACACGGCCGGCTACCTCAACGGCGACGAGCTGCGCGGGCGCATCAACGAGACCACCAAGGGCAATTTCGACGCCGCGGTGGTGCTGGCCAACGCCTATTTCGACCTCGGCACCTGGTACGGCGTGACGCCCTTCGTGGGCGGCGGCGTCGGCGTGGCCTTCAACCACATCTCCAGCACCCAGACCACCGGCACCGTCAGCGAGCCGACCTTCGTGACGGCCGATCCCTGCGGCTGCAACGGCTACTACAACAAGACCGTCGGCGCCTATTACCAGTCCAAGACCACGAACAGCTTCGCCTGGGCGCTGCATGCCGGTCTCGCCTACGACGTGACCTCGAACTTCAAGGTCGAGCTGGCCTACCGCTACCTCAACCTCGGCAGCGCCCGGACCGGCGCCGGCTACGAGCCCTGCTGCACCCAGTCCGTCGGCTTCTACAAGGAGAAGACGATCGAGGCGCACGACGTGAAGATCGGCCTGCGCTACCTGATCGGCGGCTACGCCGCCCCGCTGCCGCCGCTGATGGCCGATTATCAGCCGGCCCCGGGCCCGCTGGTGCGCAAGTACTGATTTCTTCTCTGACATCAAACGAAGGTAACGGCGCGGATGATCTCCGCGCCGTTTTCGTTTGATCATGCGGTTTTTCCAGCAAATTCTGCGATTAATCTCATCCTAAGCTTTCCGGCGCATGGTTCTTCTGGCCTCGAGCGATCGAGAGCCTGTTCTTGTTGAGTTTTGCGTCGGGACGGGTTCATGGTCGTGTACAGGCTTCGCGTCGCCACGGCGGCACTGGTTCTCGCGGGCGGGGGGCTCCTGGCCGGCCCCGCCCGCGCGGCCGACCTCCTGCGCCCGGCGCTTGCCGACCCCGTCCCGGTGCCCGTCGAGGTGGGCGCGGGCTGGTACCTGCGGGCGGATTTCACCGAGAGCCTCTATGCCCGGCCGCGCGACAACACCCGGCCGGACCCGAACGATCCGGGCCTGCCGCCCCTCGTCGGCCTGCGCCTGAGCGAGACCGGCGGCTTCGGCGGCGGCATCGGCTACCGCATCAACCCCTGGCTGCGCGTCGACGCGACCATCGACCAGCGCGGGGCCGGCGCAATCAGGGCCTATTCCTCCCGCTCGAACTTCGTGACCGGTGCCAACCTGGAGGCCGGCCGGCTCGACGCGCTGACGGGCCTCGTCAACGTCTATGCCGATCTCGGCACCTGGTGGGGGGCGACGCCTTACGTCGGCGCCGGCATCGGCGTCTCGGATGTCGGGATCAGCCGGAACTACACCCAGACCACCTGCTTCGTGGAGGCCTGCGACGGTGCCCCCGGTCTCGGGCCCCGGCTCGCCGCCGGCCGGCCGAACCGCTCGGTCGCCTCGCTCGCCTGGGCGCTCACGGGCGGCGTGTCCTACGCCCTCGGGGCCGGCGTCAGCCTCGATGCGAGCTACCGCTACGTCGATCTCGGCAAGGCCAAGAGCGGCACCGACCCCTATGGCGGCAGCACGCGGCTGAAAGACCTCGCCGCCAACGAGGTCCGCCTCGGTCTGCGCTACGAATTCGCCGGGCTGCCCGCTTTTCCGAGCCTGATCGGCGTCGGCGCCGATCCCTACGGCAACTGAACGCCGAGATCGCGCCGCGCCCCCAGCCCGGCAATATTTGCCGAGTTGCGGTCTCGCCAGGCATTCGACGCCAGCGGACAGTCCTTGCGCCGCGTTTCTTGGCGGAAATCTGCGCCCTGTGCTGATGGTTGCTTGCGCGCCTGGATGGTACGCAACGGAACATTAAGGTTACCGGGTTACCACTGTCCCTGGGTTTGGCGACGGCAGGTCGTGCCGCCGCCCCGAGGACGATCCCGATGCGTACCGTCACTTTCGCTGTCCTGGCCGGCCTGAGCCTCTCCACCGTCGCGCCCGCCTGGGCCGCCGATCTCGATTACGGCGTCCTGCGCGGCCCCGAATACGAGCCGGCCGCGCCGGTGGTGGATTGGAGCGGCCTCTATTTCGGTGCCCATGCGGGGTATACGTCGGCCTCGAACGGTTTCCGCAATGTGTATCAGGAGATGATCTCCGATGCGCTGCACGACACCACGGCGGAAACCATCTTCAACGCCTCCACCTTGCTGAGAACGCAATCGGCGCGCGCCGGCGGTACGTCGTTCGGCGGGTTTGCGGGCGTGAATTACCAGTTCGACGAGACGGTGCTCGGCCTCGAAGTCGATTACACGAGCTTTGGAAAGGTCGGGATCAGCTCCGATTCGCGCTCCATCTTCAGGCTTCTCGACAGCGGCGACTACCAGGCCGTGAGCTTCCGCGGCAAGTCGTCGACGCAGATCGACGATTTCGGCACGATTCGCGCGCGCGCCGGCTACGCGCTCGGCAATTTCCTGCCCTACGTCACGGGCGGGCTCGCCATCGGCCGCGCCCTGATCACGGATCGGGTCGATTACCAGTATTACGGCTACAGCCAGACGACCTACATTTCCAATCTGACGGCGCTCGCCGGACAGAAGGCCAATGTCAGCAACTTCGGCTACGCGCGCTTCAGCCAGACCAATCCCACCATCGGCACGGGGGAGACGGTGGCGGCCGACCGGGTTCCGCTCATCCGGGCCAAGACCAAGGTCGTGGGCGGCATCGCGCTCGGCGCGGGCCTCGAATTCGCCCTGACGCAGAATATCGTCCTGCGCGGCGAGTACCAGTACGTGCTCTTCAACGATTTCGACGGGCACAAGGCGAACATCAACACGGTGCGCGGCGGCGCGGCGGTGAAGTTCTGACCTGCGCCGGACGGCGCGCGATTCTCCAGGCCGACGCGAGCGAGCCCCATGATCGATCCGCTCAAGACCCTCCGCGCGGCCTTCGGCCTCGCCTGCGCGCTCGCGCTCGCGGCGCTGCCGGCGCTCGCGCGGGACTATCATCCTGAGGGGGCCCGGCATCACCCGCGCCACCATCTCCGCCGGCCCCTGCCGCCCGAGATCGCCTACCGGGATCCGCGCGGGTACGGTCCGCCGGCGCGCATCATCCGGGGCTACCTGCCGCGCAACAACGCGGTGCCGATGTACAACGAGCCGCCGCAGCGTTTTTCCGGGCTCTGACCGCCGGCTCGCGGCTTGGCTTTCAGCTGTCGAGCTCGCTGTCCCAGTACAGGTAATCGAGCCAGGTGTGGTGATATTGCCGGTGGTCGAATTCCGGCTGGCGGTGGTGCAGCTCGTAGCGCGTGGGCCGGCGCGGCTCGGTGATGAGCGGCATCTCGGCCTCGTGCGGCGTGCGGTTGGCCTTGCGCAGGTTGCAGGGCGAGCAGGCCGCCACGACGTTCTCCCAGGTCGAGAGGCCGCCGCGCGAGCGGGGCACCACGTGGTCGAAGGTCAGCCCGCCGGAGGGCAGGCGCAGGCCGCAATATTGGCACGAGAACGTGTCGCGCAGGTAGATGTTGTAGCGCGTGAAGGCCGGGCTCCTGGCCAGCGTGACGTAGTTCTTGAGGGCGACGACGCTCGGCACCTTGAGGGATCGGCTGGGCGAGCGCGCCTCGACGTCGTAGCTCGCCACCAGGGTGACGCGGTCGAGGAACAGGGCCGTGAAGGCGTCCTTCCAGGACCAGAGCGAGAGCGGATTATAGGAGAGCGGCCGATAATCCGCGTTCAGGACGAGGGTTTGAAGGTCCATCATCGGCGTAGCTCTCGAAACGGTCGATATGGGGGACAACGCGCGGGAATCGGCCGGCACGCTGTCCCGTCGCGATGAAAGATGAGCGCCCTCGCGGGCCCGGATCTTTCCGGGCGGCGCGGGCCGGGCCGCGCGATGCGGGCGCCGGCTGCGCGGCGGGGCGTGATCATCAGGGCGATAGACGGGCGGGCCGGCCGCTCGACGCGGCCGATGCGGGCGGCGACACCCGGCTCGTGGCGGGGCTGACCGACGGCCTCGATCAGCGCCACCTCCTCGCGTGAAAACGAAAAGGCCCTGTCCATCGGGGCTTAGTCTAATATCAGCATGACACGCTTGTGAAGGTTCGACGGGCAGGCGCGGCGCCGCACCCACAGGCGACGGCGCGCTTGCGCGCCCGCGCTCTCACCCAGGGCCGGATCGGAACGCGGCCGCAGGCACGCGTGGGGGCGCCCCGGACGGCCGCCCTTTCCCCAACGGGTGGGCAGCGGCAACCTTTCGCCCTAATGATCGGCCAGACCGCCCCGGGACGGGAGCGAATCCTCAAGGCAGCCGGGGCGACACCGGCGGGTCCGCTTCCCCCAGAAACCCAAATCCCGCGCCGCTGAGGCCCAGACCGGCGCGCCAAGCCTGTCCGGGCTTGCGCGGACGGCGCCGGATCGGCGTCCGACGAAAGGAACTTCATGAGTCGCAGCTTGCTCACGCGCAGCCCGCGCCTCGCGGCGCTCGCCGCCGCAGCCTTGAGCGCGATCCTGCTCACCCCCCTGGGGGCCGCCGGCCAGCCCAATGCCGCGCCGCCGGCGGCCGAGCAGGGCAAGCCCCCGGCCGGCGAAGGCAAGCCTGCGGCAAGCGAAGGCAAGCCCGCGGCAGGCGAAGGCAAGCCCGCGGCAGGCGAAGGCAAGCCCGCGGCCGGCGGACAGGCTAAACCCGCGGAGGGTAAGCCCGCGGAGGCCAAGCCCGCGCCGCCGAAGGTCGAGATGTCCGAGGCCCTGAAGGCGGTGCGAGCCAAGCTCGACGCCGCCAAGGCAGACCTCGCCCAGCGCGAGAAGGAACTCGGGCGCCAGGACCTCACCCCCATCGACCTCTCCCGCATCCGCGACGGCATCAGCCCGGTCGCCGACCAGCTGCGCACCATCGTGAGCCGCACGGAGGAGCCCCTCGAGGCCGCGCGCGAACGCCTGACCCAGCTCGGGCCGAAGCCGAAGGATGTCGAGGAAAGCCCCGAGGTCATCCAGGAGCGCGCCGAGCGCGAGGCACATGTCACCCGGATCGACGAGACGCAGCGGCTCGCGAAATCGCTCCTCGTTCAGACCGACCAGATCATCGACCGCATCTCGAACCGGCGGCGCGCCTCCTTCACCCGCGGCCTGTTCGAACGCTCGCAGGGGCTCCTGACCCCGACCCTGTGGACGAAGGTCGCGGCCGACATGCCGCGCGACCTGAAGGCTTTGCAGAGCGCGCTCTCGGACATCCTGCTGCTGTACGGCCGCAACGGCGGGATCGGGAACCTGCTGCTCCTCGGCCTCGCCTTCGGGGTCTCGGTGGCGCTCTACTTCGGCCGCCGCAACATCGCCCCGCGCTTCGGGCGGCGGGACGCCGCCAAGGTCGATCCGACCCGGCGCCAGAAGCTCCTGGGCGCCTGGCGGGTGATCCTGCTCGGAACGGTCCCGGCCGTGGTCGGCAGCTACGCCGTCTACTATGCCCTCGACGCCACGGACCTGCTGCCCTCGCGGCTGCTGCCGGTGGCGGGCGCGATCCTGGGCGGCCTCGCCTTCATCGCCTTCGTGGAGGCCCTCTGCGACGCGCTGCTCTCGCCGGACAAGCCGGCCTGGCGCCCGGCTCCGGTCAGCGATGCGGGGGCGGCGCGCGTCACCCGCCTCGCCGTCGGCATCGCCACCGTCATCACCGTGGTGAAGTCGATCGAGGCGCTGAATTCCGGGATCTCTGCGGCGCTCCCGATCTCGATCGGCACCCGGGGCATCGGGGCGATCGCCACCGTGCTGATCCTCGCCATCGGCCTGCATCGCTTCGCCGACCGCGAGGAGGAGGAAGAGGCCTGCCTCGGCCCCTACGTGCCGACCCAGACCACCACCGGCATCGGCGGTCCCGCGCGCCTGATCGGCTGGGCGGCGGTCGGCCTCATCGGGGTCGCGGCGGTGATCGGCTACGTCGCCTTCGCGGCCTTCCTGATCGACCAGCTCGTCTGGACCGCGAGCCTGCTCGTCCTGCTCTACCTGCTGATCCAGAGCGCGGACACCTTCGTGGGCGGCACCCTGTGCGACGACACGCGCTTCGCCACGGCGCTGCAGGCCAATACCGGCCTGCGCAAGCGCTCGCTCAACCAGATCGCGGTGCTCTCCACCGGCGCCGCGCGGGTGGTGCTGATCCTGCTCGTGGCGCTCCTGGTTCTCGCGCCCTGGGGCCTCGACTCCACCGACATCTTCTCCTCGGTCCGATCGGCCTTCTTCGGCTTCAAGGTCGGGGACGTCACGATCTCGCTCTCCACCATCGCGCTCGGGATCGGGATCCTGATCCTCGGCGTGGTCATCACCCGGGCGGTCCAGCGCTGGCTTGAGAACACCTACCTGCCGGCCACCGACCTCGATGCCGGGCTGCGCAACTCGATCTCGACGGTGAGCGGCTATTTCGGCTTCCTGCTCGCCCTGGCGCTCGCCTTCTCGTATCTCGGCCTCAGCCTCGAGAAGCTCACGATCGTCGCCGGCGCCCTCTCGGTCGGTATCGGTTTCGGCCTGCAATCGATCGTGAACAACTTCGTGTCGGGCCTGCTGCTCCTGTGGGAGCGCCCGATCCGGGTCGGCGACCAGGTCCTGATCGGCGACAGCGAGGGCATCGTGAAGCGCATCTCGGTGCGCTCCACCGAGATCCAGACCTTCGACCGCTCGGCCGTCATCGTGCCGAACTCGAACCTGATCTCGGGCGTCGTGAAGAACCGGGTGCGCGGCGACCGCACCGGCCGGGTGACGATCTCGGTCGGCGTCCTGCGCAACCAGGATCCGGTGCGGGCGGCCGAGCTGATCGCGGGTTGCGCGACGGCGCATCCGGACGTGCTCAAGGAGCCGGCCCCGCGGGTCGTGTTCCGCAAGATCGGCGACACCTACCTGGATTTCGAGCTGATCGCCATGATTGTCGATGTCGGGCTCGGCCTGAAGGTGCAGACGGACTTGAACTTTGCCGTCTTCAAGACCTTATCTGACGCCGGGCTGATCCCGCCGATGGGGCCCGGGTCCAGCGTCGTCACGGTGCAGGGGCTCGACGGGATGCAGAATGCGCTGGGCAAGATCGCGGGCCGGTTCGGCCGCGACGGGGGCGAGGGACGCCGCGAGGGCCGGGAGGCGCCCGCCGAGGCGGCCGCCGCACCCGGCGAGGCGGAGCCCGTGCGATCGACGATCCCGCGGGACCTCAACCGCCGGAGCGCCGGAAGCTAGGCCGAGGCTGAGGACCGGGTGGGGCGATCGAACGTGCGTGTCCGTGTTGTCGCGAGAGCTGTGGCCAAGCCGCTCCGCCTGCCGCACCTCCCGCGGCTCCTCCCGCCGCTCCTGGCCCTGCCGCTTCTCGGCCTCGCCGCCGCGGGGCTGCTGAGCGGCTGCGCCGGCGGCCCGCAGACGAGCGCGGCCCTGCCGAGCCTGTACTGGCCGATGACCACGAACACGGCGCAGCTCGACACGGCGGCGGCGCGGGACATGATCTCGGCCTATCGCCGGGGCCGCGGCGGGACCGAGCTCGTCCTCGATCCCGAATTGCAGCGCCTCGCCGAGGCGGAGGCCGCCGCGATGGCGCTCGCCGACCGCCCGAGCAAGGCCCAGACCGTCAAGGCGGCGGTGGAGCATCTCGGCTACAAATCCGCCAATGCCAACCTGTCGGCGGGCTACCACACCCTGGCCGAGGCCTTCTCGGGCTGGCGCGACAGCCCCTCGCACAATGCCGTGATGCTCGACCCGGGTGCCGCCCGCATGGGCATCGCCACCGCCTACGCGCCGAATTCGAAGTACAAGGTCTACTGGGCGCTGCTCGTCGCCAAGTAGGGGCGCCGTCCTCCGGCTCGGTCCTCAGGGGAAACCACTGAGGGGTGTCGGGGGTGCTTCCTTGAGGAGCGTCCCCATCACCCTGGCGCGGCCGGCCGACAATTCCCAGGGCGGGGCAGGGGGGCGGGTGCCCAGCCGGTCGCTCGCCGTGTAGCCCGTGACCATGACGCGGTTCGGGAGCTGGCGGATCGCCGGGGCGCGGCTCCGTCTCGACCGATACGGAATCTCGCTGAACGAACCGTAAAAATCGCGCTGGCCCCTTGCGGCCGGCGTCATGCTGCGTTCAGGCAGGAACCGTCATAAGGCATGCAGCCTCAACCGGTTGGAGGGCCCCGCGCGGGCCCGCGACGGCGAGGCGGCAGATCGACGGCGAAGGACCCGGAGACACGGGCCACGCCTTGGGCAGGGTATCGGAGCTCGTCATGTCGCTGGTTCGACTCTATGCGCGGGTCATGGGGCTTCTGGGTCCCGACAGGCGCCTCGCCTGCGGCCTCGCGCTGGCGAATGTCGCGCTCGCGGTCGCGGCCTTCGCCGAGCCGCTGCTGATGGGCCGCATCATCGACCAGCTCACCCATCTCAAGAGCGGCGCGAACGCCCTCGCCACCATGGTGCCGCTGATCGTCGCCTGGGTGGCCTTCGGCTTCTTCACCATCGTGGCGGGCGTCGCCATCGCGCTCCACTCCGACCGGCTCGCCCATCGCAGCCGCCTCACCACCATGGCCAATTACTTCGAGCACGTGCTCGACCTGCCGATCGCCTTCCATTCCACGAACCACTCGGGCCGTGTCCTCAAGGCGATGCTGGAGGGCACGAACGGCATGGCCTGGCTCTGGCTCGGCTTCTTCCGCGACCATTTCGCCGCGCTCGTCTCCCTCGGCGTGCTCCTGCCCCTCACCCTGTTCGTGAACTGGCAGCTCGGCTCGATCCTGGTCGTCCTGGTGGTGGTCTTCACCGCGCTCACCACCTTCGTGATGCGCCGGACCGAGACCCTGCAGGGCGAGGTCGAGCATTACCATTCGGGCCTCGCCGCCCACGCCTCGGACGCCCTCGGCAACGTCGCGGTGATCCAGTCCTTCACCCGCGCCAAGGCCGAGAAGGAGGCGATGCACGGCATCATCCGCAACCTGCTCGCCGCCCAGATCCCGGTCCTGTCGTGGTGGGCGCTCGCCGCCGTCGCCACCAAGGCCGCCGCGACGCTCACGATGACGGCGATCTTCATCACCGGCATCGTCCTCTACCAGTCGGGCGCCACCACGGTCGGCGAGGTCGTGGCCTTCATGAGCCTCGCGACCATGCTGGTCTCGCGCCTCGACCACGTCGTCAGCTTCGTCAACGGCCTGTTCCAGCAGGCGCCCAAGATGGCCGAGTTCTTCGCCATCGTGGACACGGTGCCGGCGGTGCGCGACCGCCCGAACGCCAAGGCCATCGCCCGCTTCGAGGGCGAGGTTTGCTTCGAGGGCGTGGACTTCACCTATGACGGCCGCCGCAAGGCGCTCGACGGCGTCTCCTTCACGGCCCGCGCCGGCGAGACCGTGGCGCTCGTGGGCACCACCGGCTCGGGCAAGTCGACGACGCTGGGCCTGCTGCACCGGACCTTCGACCCCGAGAGCGGCGCGATCCGCATCGACGGCACCGACATCCGCGACATCGGCCTCTCGAGCCTGCGCCACAATATCGGCGTCGTGTTCCAGGAGCCGATGCTGTTCGCCCGCTCGATCCGCGAGAACCTCCAGGTCGGCCGCCCGGACGCCACCGATGCGGAGATGCTCGACGCCCTGGAGCGAGCCCAGGCCCGGGAATTCATGGCCCGCCAGCCCGACGGCCTCGACACCGTCATCGGCGAGCGCGGCCGCTCCCTGTCGGGGGGCGAGCGCCAGCGCCTCTCCATCGCCCGCGCGCTCCTCAAGAACCCGCCGGTGCTGATCCTCGACGAGGCGACGAGCGCCCTCGACGCCGCCACCGAGCGCAAGCTCCAGGGCGCGCTGGAGGCCGTGATGGAGGGCCGCACCACCTTCGTGATCGCCCACCGCCTCGCCACCATCCGCAACGCCGACCGCATCCTGGTCTTCCACGAGGGCCGCATCGTCGAGGCCGGCACCTTCGACGACCTCGTCGCCGAGAACGGCAGCTTCGCCGAGCTCGCCCGGGCCCAGTTCATGGCCGCGGAGGCCGATTCCGAGGCGATGCCGCTCGCGGCCTGAGGCCGCCCCGGCCTGTTTCTCGAAGGCCCCGCGGCTTAAGCCCCGGGGGCCGCAACAAAACGGCCCGCCTCCCTGGGGAAGCAGGCCGTGCAAGGTGGAAACATCGCATGGAGCATGGGGCCAAGTCGCCGAAACGGCGTTCGGTTCCGAGAATTTCGTGCCGAGCGTACGCTCGGGCGAAGGCGGCCATTCTCAGAGCAGGCGGGCGCGCTCGTGCTTGGCATGCATCTGGGCCTGCAGCCGCCGGCGGCGGGCGGCGATGACCGTGCCGTTGATCTCGCCGCCGAACAGGAACATCGCGGCGAGCCAGTAGAGGAAGACCAGGAACACCATCGCGGTGGCGAGGCCCCCATAGGTGGAGGCGTAGGCGGTCGAGAAGCGGTCGAGATAGTAGCCGAAGCCGAGACCGGCCAGGAACCAGAGCATCAGCGTCACGGCGACGCCCGGAAGCACCGACCAGACGCTGCGGCGGCCGGCCGCCACGAATTTGTGGGCGATGATCAGCACGCTGGCGATCAGGAAGGCCGTGATGCCGATCCGCCCGATCGCGACGGTGAGGCTCAGGGGCTCCAGCCCCGGCGCCACGTTGAGGAGGTTGCGCCAGATCAGGGGCCCGAGCACCACGAGGAGCGCGAAGGCCAGCATCGCGCAGGCGCCGCAGACCACGTAGCCGATCGATTCGAGGCGGGTCAGCCACCAGGGCCGCACCTCGCGCAGGCCGTAGGCCCGGTTGAGGCCGACCCGCAGGCTCTCGACCCCCGACGACGAGAAGTAGAGGGCCAGCACCGCGCCGATCGTCAGGACGCCGCCGCGCTGCTCGGTGAGCACCCGGTGCATCTCGTTGACGATGGGCTTGGCGACCTCGCGCGGCCAGGCGTCGAAGATCAGCACCCCCGCCTCGTCGGCGAGCGACTTGGTGCCGAACACGCCCGCGAGCGCCGCCAAGAGGATCAGGAACGGGAACAGGGAGGTCAGCATCGAGAGCGCGATGTGGCTCGCGATCGCCCAGCCGTCATGGGACACGAAGCGCTGCGCGGCGATCCCGGCGACTTCGAGGCTGGTGCGGAAGCGTCTCACGAAAGGGCTACTCGGGCGTCGCGGCGGCGGCTGCCGGGATACGAGGGCGCGGGCGCCCGTTCGTCAACGCGTCAGGCCGGTCGCCGCACCGTTCGGGGCCTCGGTGAAGGATCCGCGCAACGCTGCGATGAAACGAAGCGGCCCGCGGGCCCCGCCGCGCAGATCCCGGTTGCCAAGCTCCCGGCGGCATGATGCCTGCGCGGGGCCATGTCCACCGCCCCGCGCCCGCCCGCCGTCGCCCGCATCGTCCCGAGCCTGTTCGTGGTGATCTGGGCCACCGGGTTCATCGCCGCCCGCCTGGTCGCCCCCTATACCGAGCCGCTGAGCTTCGTGGCGGCCCGCGTCACCGCGGTCGCCCTGGTCCTGGCCGGCATCGCCTGGATCGCCGGGGCGCGCTGGCCCCGGGACCTGGCCGGCTGGCGCAACGCCGTCGTGGCGGGCGTGCTGATGCAGGGGCTCTACGTGATCGGGGTGTTCTGGTCGGTCAATCGCGGCCTGCCGGCCGGGATCGCGGCCCTCGTCGGCAGCCTGCAGCCGCTTCTCACCGCCATGCTGGCGCGCCCGCTCCTCGGCGAATTCGTGAGCCGGCGCCGCTGGCTCGGCATCGGGGTCGGCTTCGTCGGCGCGGGCCTCGTCCTGGCCCCGAAGATCGGGGCGGCCGGCACCTCCGGAATTCCGCCGCTCGCGCTCGCCGCCGCCTTCGGGGCCATGGCGGCGATGACGCTCGGCACCCTGTGGCAGAAGCGCACGAGCGCGGGCGCCGATCTCATCACCAACGCCACGGTCCAGTTCCTCGGCGCGGCGGCGCTCACGATCCCGCTCGCGCTCCTCGCGGAGAACGGGCGCTTCGAGCCGGCCCTGCCGCTTGCCATCGGGATGGCGTGGTCGGTCTTCGTCAACTCGGTGGCGGGAATCCTGCTCCTGCTCTGGCTAATCCGCCGCGGCGCGGTGGCGGGGGTGGCCTCGCTCCTGTTCCTGGTCCCTCCCGTCTCGGCCGCCATGGCCTACATCCTGTTCGGCGAGGCGCTGACCCCGATCCAGCTCGCCGGGATGACCGTGGCGGCCGCCGGAGTCGCTATCGCGAACCGGGGCTGACCAAAAAGTATAATGAATTCGAAGAAGATGATCGGCCCAGAAATGCGAGAAACCTCTACTGTGCGGGCGATCCTGCCTATAATGAGCCTCAGCACGTAACGATTTTGAGAGTTTGACACATGTCCGCTTCCCCCGCCGTCTCGCAGGAGCCGCAGGATCTCGTCGCGCTGACGCGCGACGCGGCGGCCTCCGCCAAGAAGCTCGTCGCCGAGGCCACGCGCCGCGTCCGCACCCGGGTGATGGGCCCCGACGGCAAGGTCGATCCGGCCAAGCTCGAGGCCGAGCAGCACGCCGCCCACGGCCTCGCCTGGATCGCCACCTATGGCGAGGCGGTGCGCGAGCTCGCGAGCTACGCCGCGACGCTGCAGGAGGCCGGCAAGCTCGGCGAGACCGAGACGCTCCTCGTGAAGATCGGCGCGGGCGAGTATCTCGACCAGATGTTTTCCGGCATCCCGATGAGCCAGGGCGAGATGGTGCGCCCCACCGGGTCCCTCGGCCTCTCGGCCCGCGAGGCGGCGCAGTTCCGCTCCGACGCGGTCGAGGCCCTGATCGCCTACGGCAACACCGCCGAGAACCGCGCCGCCCTGGTGGCCCGCATCCGCGACAATGGCGGCTCGGCCACCATCGGGGATTCCGGCCTCGACGAGGACATGGAGGCGATCCGCTCCGAGATGCGCCGCTTCGGCAAGGCCGAGGTGGTGTCCCAGGCGCATGAGTGGCACCTGAAGAACGACTACATCCCGATGGAGATCGTGCAGAAGATGGCCGAGCTCGGCGTCTTCGGCCTGACGATCCCGGAGGAATACGGCGGCATGGGCCTGCCGAAGATCTCCATGTGCGTGGTCTCGGAGGAATTGTCCCGCGCCTATATCGGCGTCGGATCGCTCGGCACCCGCTCCGAGATCGCCGCCGAGCTGATCCTGTGCGGCGGCACCGAGGAGCAGAAGAGCCGCTTCCTGCCCAGGATCGCCTCGGGCGACATCCTGCCCACCGCCGTCTTCACCGAGCCGAATACCGGCTCCGACCTCGCCTCCCTGCGCACCAAGGCGGTCCGGGAGGGCGACACCTGGAAGATCTCGGGCAACAAGACCTGGATCACGCACCCCGTGCGCGCCGACATCATGACGGTGCTCGTGCGCACCAAGCCGGAGGAGAAGGGCCACAAGGGCCTCTCGATGCTGATCGCCGAGAAGCCGCGCGGCACAGATGCGGACCCGTTCCCGGTCGCCGGCCTCTCGGGCGGCGAGATCGAGGTGCTCGGCTATCGCGGCATGAAGGAGTACGAGCTCGCCTTCGAGGGCTTCGAGGTGCCGGCCGCCAACCTCCTCGGCGAGGTCGAGGGCAAGGGCTTCGCCCAGCTGATGCAGACCTTCGAATCGGCCCGCATCCAGACCGCCGCCCGGGCCATCGGCGTCGCCCAGTCGGCCCTCGATGTCGGCCTGCGCTACGCCGAGGAGCGGGTGCAGTTCGGCAAGGCGCTCGTCAACTTCCCGCGCGTCGCCGACAAGCTCGCCATGATGGCGGTGGAGATCAACATCGCCCGCCAGCTCACCTACTTCTCGGCCCGCGAGAAGGACGAGGGCAAGCGCTGCGACCTCGAGGCCGGCATGGCCAAGCTGCTCGGCGCCCGCGTCGCCTGGGCGGCCGCCGACAACGCCCTGCAGATCCATGGCGGCAACGGCTTCGCGCTCGAATACGCCGTGAGCCGCCTGCTCTGCGACGCCCGCATCCTGTCGATCTTCGAGGGCGCGGCCGAGATCCAGGCCCAGGTCATCGCCCGCCGCCTGCTCGAAGCCGCCTGAGGCCGCGGCGCCGGCTTTTAGGAGCCGGCGCCCGGAACCGCGAGGGCCGGGATGCCCGTCGGGGCATCCCGGCCTGTCTCGTCCGGACCGGGCGCCCGCGGGCTATTTGGTGATCTTGACCGAGACCGGGTCGCTCGACGGGAAGGTCTCCTCCAGGGCCTCGTCGAGCCGCTCCTTCAGCTTGCTCTGCGAGTTCTCGGGGTTCTGCCCGTCGCCCGGCGCGGCGCTGTCCTGCTGAAAGCCGGGCTTGGTCGCGTTCTTCGGATTCGTCTTGGCGTCGTCGGCCATCTGGCCCTCCTGCTGTGACGGGGGCACTCTGTCGCGGTGCCGATCCCCCTCAACGCGAGCGGGCTGCCGGTGTTTCCGTCGCGCGGGGCGGTGGCCAGGAGGATCAGGCGGGGGCGACGGCGCGGGGGCGGCTGGCCGCGCCGGTCCGGCTGCGCCCGAGGGCGGCCTCGCGCATCACCGTCTCGTAGACGCCGGTGAGCCGGTCGAGATGGGCGTCGCGGCTCAAGGGGGCGGCCCAGTAGCGGGCATGGGCGGCGCGTCCCATGCGGTCGGCGGTGGCGTCGTCCTGCAGCCGGCGCAGATGCGCCGCGAGCGCGTCCGGATCGCCCGAGCGGAACCAGAAGCCGGTCTCGCCGTCCTCCACGGCCTCGCGGCCCGCGCAGGCATCGCTGACGATCACGGGCGTGCCGCAGGCCAGGGCCTCGTAGACGGTGAGCGGCTGGCCCTCGTACCAGACGCTCGGGAACACGAGGGCGCGGGCCTGGCGCATCAGCGCCTGCACCCCGGCGGGATCGCGCCAGCCCAGCATCAGGGCCTCGGGATAGCGCGCGCGCAGATCCGCGGCCCGCTCACCGTCGCCGACGAAGACCGGGCGGATGTTGGCGCGCCGCGCGGCCTCGGCGAAGATCGGGGCGCCCTTCTCGGTGGAGATGCGGCCGACGAACAGGAAATCCCCCGGCGCGCCCGCGCGCGGCGGCGCCTCGTCGACGGCGATCGGGTTGTCGACCCTGTGGAACTGCGTGCCGGCCGGAAGAAGCGGGGCGACCACGCGCTCCTGCAGGTCGCTGATCGTGATCACGTGCCGGAACAGGTCGGGCAGGCGGGCGACGTGGTCGAGGGCGGCGTGGCGCACCACCCGCGCGAGCTTGCGCGGATAGGATTGCGCGTCGCAATGCGTGGTCAGGCAGGCGGCCGACATCGGGGTGCGGTGGCAGATGCGCGCGGCCGGATACTCGTAGAACCCGCCATTGGGGCAGACGAGAAAGAACTCGTGCATGGTGTAGAGGCAGGCGAGGCGCGAGCCCCGCAGGGCCCGGCCGATCGCGGGCGAGAGGGCCTTGGCGAAGGCGTGGACATGGACGATCGCCTCCATTGGGTCGAGGCGCGCGAGTTCCCTTGCCAGCGCCTCGGCGGCGGCCCGGTTCCAGATCGCCTGCACCGCGAAGGCGAGCTTGCTGCGCGCCGTGGTGACGTCGTCCTGGTTCAGGCAGACGACCCGGATCCCCGCCGCCGCGAGGCGCGGATCGGCCGGGCCAACCGCGGCGAAGACCGTGACCCGATGCCCGCGCCCGGCGAGCCCGAGGGCAGAATCGAGGGCGACCTTGGCCTGGCCGCCATTGATGAAGGCGTGATCGGTGACGATGAAGACATGCATTTCGAAACGTCCTGCCCTCACCGCCCAATCCTCGCGCGCTCAAAACCTCACGCGTCCGCCCGGCGTCGTCGCGGATGTTTACCGGACGGCAGTTGATTGCCCGTAAACCTCCGGATGCTGCCCCTCGCCCTGCGGATGTCGTGGAGGCCTGGACCTGGCGAGCGGGCTGACCGGGGCCGACAGGCCGCGCGCGGGGGCGCCATGCACATCGTCATCCTGGCGGAGTTCGCGGTGCCGAGCGGCGGCGCCGAGAAGGTCGCGCTGGAATCCGCCCGCGGCCTCGCCGAGGCCGGCCACGCGGTCACCTACATCCAGGCGGTGACCGGCGAGGCCGACCCGCTCCTGGAGCATCCGCGCCTCACCCGGATCGATCTCGGCCTCGCCGATGCCTGGAGCCGCCCGGCCGTGGCGGCGGCGCTCTCCGGGATCTGGAGCAGCGAGGCGGCGCACCGCCTCGCCGGCGCCCTCGCGGCCCTGCCGCACCGGCCCGACTGCATCCACCTGCACCAATGGACCCGCAGCCTGTCGCCGAGCATCTTCCCGGTCCTGTTCGGGACCGGCGTGCCGGTGCTGCTGACGCTGCACGATTACTTCCTGGCCTGCCCGAACGGCGTCGCCTACCGGTTCGATACGGGCGAGCCCTGCGGCCTGCGGCCGATGTCGGCGGCCTGCCTCGTCGCGCCCTGCGATTCGCGCAGCCGCCTTCACAAGATGGTGCGCGTCGCCCGAACTGCGGCCCTGCGCCAGGCGATCGGGCAATCCGCGCTGCACGTCGTCCATGTCTGCGACGCCAGCCGGGCCCGGATGGGGGGCATGCTCGGGCGCTACGCCCTCACGCATCACCGCGTCGACAACCCGGTCCGGGTCGCCGAGCGCGGGCCCGCCGCCCCGGGGGAGGGCGATGCCATCGTGTATGTCGGGCGCCTCACCCGCGAGAAGGGCGCCGACCTCGTCGCGGAGGCGGCGCGGGCGGCCGGGCTGCCCGCTCTGTTCATCGGCACCGGGCCGCTCAGCGACGCGCTGCGCCAGCGCCCTGGCATCGAGCTCCTGGGCTGGCAGAGCCCCGAGGCGGTCCAGTCCATCCTGCGGCGGCGCGCGCGGGCACTCGCCGCGCCTTCGCGCTGGTACGAGACCGGCCCGCTCACCGTCTACGAGGCGCTCGCGGCCGGCATCCCGGTCGTCGCCTCGGACCGGTCCGGGGCCGCCGAGAAGGTCCGCGACGGGGAGACCGGCTTCGTGGTTCCCCCGCGCGCGGCCGAACTCACTGAGGCCTTCGGGGCCCTCGCGGATTCCGCGCGCGCCGCCGCGATGGGCCGCGCCGCCCACGCGGCCTACTGGGCGGAGCCGATGACGTTGCAGGCCCATGCGCGCGATCTCTCACGCTTGTACGAGCAAATCGTGCACAATCGTTCGTGTGCAATGCAACATTCCGGCGTACCGGACCGTACCGATTCGCGGATCGAAGTCTCTGATCCGCTTCCGGCTAAGCTTTAGGAACGCAGGCATCGGTCCGTACGGTGCTGGACTGGCGGCCTCAGACTGGGATCAATCGAAGTTTGGGCAGAGGTTGGACCCATTCTCAGGAAAACTATCGTGAAATTGACGTCTGCGGGTGGAATGCCTTAGGCTGGTTCGGCCTGATGTGATGCCAGTTCAGCTGCGTTTCGGGCCCGTTGGAGCTTTGTTCCGGGCCGCGTCATTTCGCCTTGACTTCCATGTTGCATTGCAACATAAGTCCACCCGTTGCCCGCGGCCGGACGTGCCGCGCCCGACGTAAGACGTTTCGAGGAGACGACATGACCACCCAGACCTTCGAGATCCCGACCGAGATGCGCGACTTTGCCGAGAAGAGCGTCGACCAGGCCCGCAACGCCGTCGGCACGCTGATGAGCAACGCCCTCAAGGCCGCCGAGCAGGCGCAGACCACCGGGCAGACGTTCCAATCGAACCTGCAGGCCGCGGTCGTGAAGGGCTTCGACCACGCCCAGACCAACGCCAACGCCACCTTCGACTTCGCCCAGAAGCTCGTGCGCACCAAGGACCTCCGCGAGGCCTTCGAGCTGCAGAGCGAGTTCCTGCGCAGCCAGCTCGCCGCGATCCAGGCCCAGGCCAAGGAGCTCGGCAGCATCGCGCAGAACGCGACGCGCTGAACCCGGCGCGGCCCGCCCACGCGGCGGGCCTGACCCAAGGGCCTCCCGCCGGGACGAAGACCGGCGCGGGCGGCCCGATTGAGGCGTGTGAGGAGATCGTATCGATGGTGAAGGGTCGGACATCGCGGACCAGCCGGAGCGGACAGCGCGGCGCGCCGAAGGGCCCACAGAGCGTCCTGGCGGCCCCCGAGGCGCAAACGGACGCGCCGATCGCCGACGCCGCCCCCGAGACCGGCGCGCCGTCGCTGCCGATCGTCCCCGCGCACCCGCAGGATTCGCTGCACGAGCAGCTTCTCGAGAGCGTGTCCCCGGACGCGCTCGAGACCCATCCCCAACCGCCGGAGCCTGAATCCGAGCCGGCGCCCGAGGCCGTCTCCGAGGCCGCCGCCGAGCCCGAGCCGGCCGCCCTCGACGCCGCATCCGAGGCCCCGGTCTCCGAGCCGGAGCCCGTCGTCGAGCCCGAACCTGCCGCGATCTCCGCAGCGGAGCCGGTCGAGGCCGCAGGCCAGGAGCCTGAGTCGGTGCCCGAATCCGCGCCCGAGCCGGAACCCGAGCCCGCCCTCCCGGCTTCCGCCGAGGCTCCCGTCTCGGCCCCCGTCTCGGCTCCCTTGGCGGCCGCATCCGAGACCGTTCGCGCCGCAACCTCCGGCTTCCAGCGGCTGAGCGTCGGCCTGAAGGCGCAGCCCCTCGACATCGGCGGCATCAACGCGACGCTGTTCGCTTTCCTGCGCAACGAGAGCGCGGCGGCGCTTGCCCATATCCAGGCTCTCTCGACCGCCAAGTCGCCGGCCGACCTGTTTCGCCTGCAGGTCGGCGAGATGCAGCGCGCGGCCGATGCCTCCCTGACTTGCTGGAACGATCTCGCCCGCAAGGCGAGCCACGTCGTCGAGATCCGGCGCCACTGAGCCGGCGCCACCGCGCCGGCATCTCTTCGGCCCTTGGACTCTCGCGCGCCGCATTTTGCGGCGCTAGATAGCGCCGGACAGTCCGGCGCTTGGGCCCCGGCCGCCCCGCGCGGCCGGACGAGCCGAGCCCGGGCGAGATTGATTGTCCGGGAGCCCTGAATGCCACGATCGCCCTTCCCGCTCGCCCTGAGCGCCGCGGCCGCGTTTCTCCTCGCCGCCGCCCCCGCGCCGGCCCAGATGATGAAATCGCCCGATGCCGCGCCCTCCCGGGCGGTGCCGCAGGGCCGGAGCGAGGTGCAGCTCTCCTTCGCGCCCGTGGTGAAGCGGGCCGCGCCCTCCGTGGTCAACGTCTACGCCTCACATGTGGAGAAGCGCTCGGGCGCCCGGGCCAGCGCCATGGAGGAGTTCATGCGCCGCTTCTTCGGGGAGGACGGGCGCGGGCGCGGCAGCCCCGGCAGCATGCCGGGCGAGCGGGCCCAGAAATCCCTGGGATCCGGCGTCATCGTCGACGAGAGCGGCCTCGTCATCACCAACAACCACGTCATCGACAACATGAACGAGGTTCGGGTGGCCCTCGCCGACCGGCGCGAGTTCGAGGCCAGCATCGTCCTGCGCGATCCGCGCACCGACCTCGCGGTGATCAAGATCAAGAGCCCGGCGGGCATCGTGCCGATGCCCTTCGGCGATTCCGACCATCTCGAGGTCGGCGACTTCGTGATGGCGATCGGCAACCCCTTCGGGGTCGGGCAGACGGTGACGCAGGGCATCGTCTCGGCGCTGGCGCGCACGCAGGTCGGCTCGTCGGATTACCAGTTCTTCATCCAGACCGATGCGGCCATCAACCCAGGCAATTCCGGTGGCGCGCTGGTCGACCTCCAGGGCCAGCTCGTCGGCATCAACACGGCGATCTACTCGCAATCGGGCGGCAGCCACGGCATCGGCTTCGCGGTCCCGGCCAGCATGGTGAAGGCCGTGGTGGAGACGGCCAAGAACGGCGCCACCACGGTGCGCCGCCCCTGGCTCGGCGCCCGCGTGCAGAGCGTCACTCCCGACATCGCCGAGAGCATGGGTCTCGACCGGCCGACCGGGGTGCTGGTGGCGAGCCTGCAATCCAAGAGCCCGGCCGAGGAGGCGGGCCTGAAGCGCGGCGACCTGATTCTCAGCGTCGACGGGCAGAGCGTCGACGATCCGGAGGCCTTCGGCTACCGCTTCGCCCTCAAGGGCATCTCCGGACAGACCAAGTTCGGGATCCTGCGCGGCACCGGCCGCTCCACCGTGGCGATCAAGCTCGGCCCCGCGCCGGAGACGCGCCCGCGCGACGTCCTCAAGGTGCGCACCCGCTCGCCCTTCCTGGGCGCCACCCTGATCAACACCTCCCCGGCGGTCGCCGAGGAGATGCAGGTCGATTTCCCCACGGAGGGCGTCGCCGTGCAGGCGGTCGATGACGGCTCGATCGCCAACCGCGCCGGCCTGCAGAAGGGCGACCTCATCGTGGCCATCAACGGCGTGCCGATCAGCACCACCAAGGACCTCGATCGGGTCACCCGCAACACGCTGAACTCGTGGGAGGTCTCGATCAACCGCGGCGGCGAGGTGCTGACCTCGGTGTTCGGGGGCTAGACGCGCTTCGGGGGCTAGGCGCGCCTCGGGGGCTCGACGCGGCGGCCGGGGCCATCCGGCCTTCGCCGCCCGTCACTCCCGCGGCGGCCCGGCGCGGGCCCGGCGCGCCAAAAAATCGGTCGCGAGGGCCGCGATCGCGTCGGCCTTCACGTCGAGCGCGAAATGGCCGGCATCGAGCAGGTGGACCTCCGCATCGGGCACGTCGCGGCGGTAGGCCTCGGCTTCGGCGCTCTGGAAGGACGGATCGTAGCGTCCCCACAGAACGAGAAGCGGCGGCTTGTGGCGGCGCAGCCAGTCCTGCCAGGCCGGGTAGCGCGCCACATTGGTCCGGTAATCGTAGAAGAGCTCGGTCTGGATGTCGTCCTGGCCCGGCCGGCTGAGGAAGGCGAACTCGTCCGTCCAGAGGTCGGGGTCGTAGGCGCTGGTGTCGGGGTCGCTGCCGAGGTGGCGCTGCCGAGTCGCCGCGAGCGACAGGAAGTTCTCCCGCAAGGCCGCCTCGTGGGCCTTCCGGTCGGCCCAGAAGGCGCGCCGCTTGTCCCAGAGGGGCCCGAGCCCGTCCTCGTGCGCGACGGCATTCTGGATGATGAGGGCCTGCACGCGCTCCGGGTGCGCCTCCGCCAGCCGGAAGCCCACCGGCCCTCCGTAATCCTGCAGATAAAGAGCGTAGCGGCGCAGCCCGAGCGCGGCGGTGAAGCCGTCGATCACCGCGGCGAGATGGTCGAACGTGTAGGCGAACGATCTCGGATCGGGCGCATCACTGTGGCCGAACCCGATGAAGTCCGGCGCGATCAGGTGGTGCGTGCCCGCCATTGCCCGCAGCAGCGGCTCGTACATGCGGGAGGACGAGGGGAATCCGTGCAGGAGGAGGAGCGTCGGCGCGTCGCGCGGGCCGGCCTCCCGGTAGAACACGGTTCGGCCATCGACCTCGATCGTCCGATACGAGACCCGGGACATCGGAACCTCCTCGCGCACCGGCCTGATCGCCGCGCTCTCGCTGCCCGGGCGCGTCTGCGCGCGGGATTCCGCCGGAGCGAGAGCCACCGCCAGGGCGCCGATCGACGCGACGATCGCGTGCCTGCCCGTCATGCCGGTCTCCTCGGATGTAAGCGGGACGGGCGCGTGCGGCCCGGCCCCGGGAGAGGGCGCCCATGGCTCGAACGCGGTCCGGAGGCGCTCACCCCCAGGGCCCCGGGCGGGCGCCGGGCGCCGGGCCGGAGGGTGCCCCCGTCCAGCGCGCCTCGGCGAACCCGCCGGAGCGGGCGCCGCCCATCTCGGCCGCGAGCTGCTGCAGGGCCGCGATCCGGCTGCGGGTGGGCGGGTGGGTGGAGAACAGCGAATCGATGCCGCGGCCCGAGAGCGGGTTGATGATGAAGAGCGGCGCGGTGGCCGGGTGGCTCTCCGCCGCCGGGCTCTCCACCTGCCGGACGCCCGCCTCGATCCGTGCCAGCGCCCCGGCCAGCGCCAGGGGGGCGCCGCAGATCAGGCCGCCCTCTCGGTCCGCCGCGTATTCGCGCGAGCGGCTGATCGCGAATTGCACGATCATCGCCGCGACGGGGGCGAGCAGAGCCGTCGCCACGGCGATCAGCGGGTTGGGGCGCGCATCGCCACGCCCGCCGAACAGGAAGCCGAACTGCGCCAGCGTCGCGATCGCTCCCGCGAGCGTCGCCGAGACCGTCATGGTCAGCGTGTCGCGGTTCTTGATGTGGGCGAGTTCGTGCGCCATCACGCCCGCGATCTCGGCAGGGCCGAGATGGGCCAGGAGGCCGGTCGTTGCCGCCACGGCGGCGTTCTGCGGGTTCCGGCCCGTCGCGAAGGCATTCGGCTGCGGGCTGTCGATCAGGTAGACCCGCGGCATCGGCAGGCCGGCGCGCTGCGCGAGATCCCCCACCATCGCGACGAGCTCGGGGGCGCTGTGCAGATCCACCGCGCGGGCCTCGTGCGCGGCGAGCGCGAGGCTGTCCGAACGCCAATAGGCGAAGAGGTTCGTCAGCATCGCGATTCCGAGGGCGACGGCCATCCCGCGCGGGCCGCCCAGCACGAGCCCCACGGCCCCGAACAGCCCGGTCAGCCCCGCGAGCAGCACGGCGGTCTTCAGGATGTTCATCGGCAGGTTCCGGACGAGCACGGCGCGAAACCCAAGATGGCAGCGTGCCGGAGCGCCGGGAAGTGGGCGCGGCCCGGAACGCCCGATCGTGCTAGAGCGGACTTGCGGAGTGGGCGGGGCGCGGTGTTGATGGCGGGATGTCAGACCTCTTCGCCTCCGCCCGGCTCGATGCCGAGGCGCCGCGCCCGCTCGCCGACCGGCTCCGCCCGCAGATCCTGGCGGAGGTCGTCGGCCAGGAGCACCTGACCGGCCCGGACGGGGCGCTGACCCGGCTCCTGCGCTCGAAATCCCTCGGCTCGCTGGTGTTCTGGGGGCCGCCCGGCACCGGCAAGACGACGGTGGCGCGGCTTCTCGCCAACGAGACCGCCCTGCATTTCGAGCAGATCTCGGCGATCTTCTCCGGCATCCCCGACCTCCGGAAGGTGTTCGATGCGGCCCGCAGGCGCCGGGCCACGGGGCAGGGGACGCTGCTCTTCGTCGACGAGATCCACCGCTTCAACCGGGCCCAGCTCGACGCCTTCCTGCCCGTGATGGAGGACGGCACCGTCACCCTCGTGGGCGCCACCACCGAGAACCCGTCCTTCGAGCTGAACGCCGCCCTGCTGTCCCGCGCCCGGGTTCTGCTGTTCCGGGCGCTCGACGACGCCGCCATCGCCAAGCTCTTGGTGCGGGCGGAAGGGCTGACCGAGAAGCCGCTGCCCCTCGACGAGGAGGCGCGCGGGGTGCTGGTGCGCATGGCGGACGGGGACGGTCGCGCCACGCTGACGCTGGCCGAGGAGGTCTGGCGCTCGGCCGGGCCGGACGAGACCATCGGGGCCGAGACCCTGCAGGCCATCATCCAGCGCCGCGCGCCGATCTACGACAAGGCGCAGGAGGGCCATTACAACCTCATCAGCGCCCTGCATAAGACCGTGCGGGGCTCCGACCCCGACGCGGCGCTCTACTATCTCTGCCGGATGCTCGATGGCGGCGAGGACCGGCTCTTCATCGCGCGCCGGCTCGTCCGGATGGCGGTGGAGGATATCGGGCTCGCCGACCCGCAGGCCCTGGTGATCGCCAATGCCGCCAAGGATGCCTTCGATTTCCTCGGCAGCCCCGAGGGCGAGCTGGCCCTCGCGCAGGCCACGATCTATCTCGCCTGCGCGCCGAAATCGAACGCGGCCTACAACGCCTACAAGGCCGCGACCCGGATCGCCAAGGCGCATGGCTCGCTGGCGCCGCCCCGCACCATCCTGAACGCGCCGACGACGCTGATGAAGCGCATGGGCTACGGCGAGGGCTACCGCTACGACCACGACGAGCCGGACGCCTTCTCGGGCCAGGATTACTGGCCCGAGCGCCTCGGCCGGCAGCATTTCTACGCGCCGACCGAGCGCGGCATGGAGACCCGCTACCGCGACCGCCTCGCGCATTGGGACGAACTCCGGCGCGCGCGGCGCGGGGAGGATTGAGCCGGCCGATGGACGTTCTCTGGAAGGGCCTCGTCGGCGGCCTCGTCACCATCGCGATCGTGCTGGCCTCGCGCCGCGGCAACCTCCTGCCCGGCATCCTGCCGCTCGCCCCGACCTTCGCGATCATCGCGCTCCTGGCCGTCGGCGCCAAGGGCGAAGCCGCGGGCTTCCGCGAGACCTGCCTGGCCGGCATGCGCACGATTCCCGCCTACCTGGTCTTCCTCGGGGTGACGTGGTGGCTTGGCCACAATCTCGATTACCGCCTGGCCATCCTGGGGGGCCTGACGGCCTGGCTCGTCGTCGCGCTCGCGATCTTCCTCGGCCCGCGGCTTCTCTAGACCCGGGCCCCGCCGCCGGCTTTGCCGCTGGACCGCGGGGCGGGGAGCCTGTAGGGGGTCCGCCCCCCTCGACACCGTCGCAAGACGTCTTCCGGAGACACGCACCCGATGGCGGCCTGCGGCCTCGATTTCGGCACCTCGAACACGACCCTCGGGCGCATCCGGGCTGGGCGCCCCGAGCTCGTCGCCCTGGAGGGCGCGCATCTCACGATCCCGAGCGCGATCTTCTTCGCGCCGGGCCGGACGCCCGAGATCGGGCGCGCGGCGATGGCGGCCTATGTGGAGGGCGTGCCGGGGCGCCTGATGCGCAGCCTCAAATCCGTCCTCGGCTCGAGCCTCCTCGAAGAGACGACCCCGGTCGGGCGCGAGCGCATCCGCTTCCGGGAGGTCATCGCCCGCTACCTCGCGGCCGTGAAGGCGCGGGCGGAGGCGCAGGCCGGCGAGCGCTTCGAGGCGGTGGTGCACGGGCGACCGGTGCATTTCGTCGACGGCGACCCGGACGGGGACCGCAAGGCCGAGGCGGCGCTCGCCGAGATCGCCCGGAGCATCGGCTTCCGCCACGTCTCGTTCCAGTACGAGCCCATCGCGGCCGCCCTCGATTACGAGCAGCAGGTGCGCGCGGAGGAGATCGCCCTCATTGCCGATATCGGCGGCGGCACCTCGGATTTCTCGATCGTGCGGCTCTCGCCCGAACGCCACGCCCGCCCGGACCGCTCCGGCGACATCCTGGCCAATGACGGCGTGCGCATCGGCGGCACCGATTTCGACCGCATGCTCAGCCTGCGCACGGTGATGCCGCTTCTGGGCCTCGGCAGCCCGATGAAGCGGGCCGACCTCGCGGTGCCGAACGCCTATTTCCACGACCTCGCCACGTGGTCGAGCATCAACCGCCTCTACAATCCCAAGATCCTCCGGGAGATCGAGGAGACCCGCCGCGACGCCAGCCGGCCCGAGTTGATCGACCGGCTCTACACGGTGGTGGAGGCCGAGCGCGGCCACAGCCTCGCCATGGCGGTGGAGGGCGCCAAGATCACCGCGTCCGATTCGGGCGCGGCGCGGATCGACCTCGGCTGGATGGAGCCGGATCTCGCCGCCGAGATCGACCGTCCCCGCCTCGTCGCGCAGACCGACGACCTCGCCCGCCGCGTGGCCGAGCGGATCGGCCGCTGCCTTCGCCAGGCCGGGATCGGCGCCGGGGCGATCGACGCCCTGTTCCTCACGGGCGGCTCCACCGGCCTGCCGCATGTGCGCGCCGCCCTCACGGCCTGCGTGCCGGCGGCGCGGGTCGTCGAGGGCGACACCTTCGGGTCCGTCGGCACCGGCCTGACCCTGGAGGCGGCGCGGCGGGCCGCCTGAGGGCCGCGACGCCGGGGGGACATTCCGCCCACGCGAATTGTCGCCGCGCCGGGCGGGTGCTAGCAGCGAGCCATGACAGGCAAGCCTCCACATCGCGGCGGATCCAAAGGCGGATCCAAAGGCGGATCCAAGGGCGGGCAGACCGGCGGAAAGCCCCCCGGACGCGGCGCCCGGCCCGGCGGGGCGGGCAAGCCCCGCTTCGGTGCCGGCGCGCGCGCGGAGCGCGCCCGCACCGGCCCCCGCACCAGCGCCCTTGAAGCGGCGCAGCGCGCGGCGCGCCTGCGCGGCGATGACGGCCCCGAGCGCAGCCCCTGGGAGAACGGCGATGCGGTGGCGGAGGCGGCGCCCCGCGCCCGGCGCGAGCGTCCGGAGCGGCCATCCGCGCTGAAACCGGCGGCCCGGCGCGCGGAGGAGGGCGGCGCGACCCGGCGGGCCCCGTCGCGGGAGCCGGCGCCGACCGAGGGCCCGACCCGGCGCCAGCAGCGCGCCGCGGCCTCCGCCACCCTGGCGAGCGGCGTCCAGACCCTGACGGTCGAGGCCGACGAGGCCGGCATGCGGATCGACCGCTTCCTCACGGCGCGCTTCCCCCAGCTGCCCTTCACCCGCGTGCAGAGCATCGTGCGCAAGGGTGAGTTGCGCGTCGACGGAAAGCGCGCCAAGCCGAATGACCGGCTCGAGCCCGGCGCCAGCGTGCGGGTCCCCCCGCTCAAGCCCGACCAGCCGGCGGAGCGGCCCCGCAACACCGCCCGTGAGGCGGGCGACGCCGACTTCATCCGCTCGCTGATCCTCTACGAGGACGCGGACATGATGGTGCTGAACAAGCCCTTCGGCCTCGCCGTCCAGGGGGGCTCCGGCACCGTGCGCCACGTCGACGGCCTGCTCGACGCCCTGACGGGTCCGGACGGGCAGAAGCCGCGCCTCGTCCACCGCCTCGACAAGGACACGGCGGGCTGCCTCATCGTGGCCAAGACCCGGCTCGCCGCCGCGACGCTCGCCAAGAGCTTCCGGTCGCGCGCGGCGCGCAAGATCTACTGGGCGCTGACGGCCGGGGTGCCGCGGGTGCGCCAGGGCCGCGTCTCGACCTATCTCGCCAAGGACGAGCCGACCGACGCGGATGCGCGCATGCGGGTCGCCAAGCACGGGGAGGAGGGCGCCAGCCACGCGCTCACCTACTACGCCATGGTCGATCAGGTGGCGCAGAAGCTGTCCTGGCTCTCCTTCAAGCCGGTGACGGGGCGCACCCACCAGCTGCGCGCCCACGCGGCCCATATCGGCCACCCGATCGTCGGCGACCCGAAATACTTCTCGGTCGAGAACTGGGAATTGCCCGGGGGCATCCAGAACCGATTGCACCTGCTGGCGCGCCGCATCGTGATCCCGCATCCGCGCACGGGCCAGCCCATCGACGTGACGGCGCCGCTGCCGCCCCACATGGCGCAGAGCTGGAACCTGCTCGGCTTCGACGCGGCGCGCTACGACCCCATCGTCGATGCGCCGGAAGCCTGACGCCGCGACGTCTCATGCCGGAGGCTTGACCGCGATGCGCCTTGGCAAGCTCGGCGCACGCCTTATTCTCTCGCGCAGCCCGGCGCGCCGGGACACCGGCCTCACCGGGCCCTGCGATCGACCGAGATTCAGCGAGACTCGACCCCATGAAGCTTGCGACGCTGGCCTGCCTCACCGTCCTGAGCCTGGTCGGATCCGCGGCGGCCGCGCAGCCGACGCCGCAGCCGGCCGCCGCCACGGCCGCTCCTGCGCCCGCGCGTGCCGCGCCCCCGCCGGCCGCGGCGGCCCAGCCCGCCGCGCCGAGCGCCGCCCGGAGCGGAGCGGCTCCGCGGGCCGGCGAGCGCCGCCGCCGCAATTCCTACGCCTATTGCAACCGCAACTCGCAGCAGCGCGGCCTGCGCGGCGGGGCCCGGCGCCGCTTCCTCATCCGCTGCCGCCTCGGCTACGAGCGCAACCGGCCGCCGTCCTCGACCCAGACCGGAGCCCAGCCGGGCGCTGCCCCGCAGGGGACGGCGCCGCAGGGCGCCCCGCCGAATCCCGCCCAGCAGCCCAGCGCTGCGCAGCCGGCGCGCCGGCCGTGAGGCGGCCCCGCCGCGCGCGGCCGTGAAGCTCGTCGTCTTCGACGTCGACGGGACCCTCGTCGACAGCCAGCACCTCATCGTCGCCGCGCAGGGCACGGCCTTCGCCGAGCACGGCCTCGCGCCGCCGAGCCGGTCGGTCGCTCTATCGGTGGTCGGCCTGTCGCTGCCGCAGGCCTTCCGGCGGCTCGTCGGCGCCGAGGGCCCGATCGCGACGCTCGCGGAGAGCTACAAGCGGGCCTTCAACGCGCTCCGCTCGGACCCGACCTACGAGGAGCCCCTGTTCCCCGGAATGGCGGACCTCCTGGCCTGCCTGCACGAACGCGACGACGTCCGCCTCGGCATCGCGACGGGAAAATCCCGGCGCGGCGTCGACCACCTGATCGCCGCCAATGGCTGGGAGGGCTGGTTTTCCACGACCCAGACCGCCGACGACGCTCCCTCGAAGCCGGACCCGGCGATGCTGCTGCAGGCCATGGCGGAGACCAGGATCGGCCCGGACCGCACCGTGATGGTCGGCGATACCAGCTTCGACATGGCCATGGCGGTGAGCGCCGGTGCGGCCCCGATCGGCGTCGCCTGGGGCTACCATCCCAAAGGTGCGCTGTTCGGGGCCGGGGCCGTCACGGTGGTGGAGAATGCCGCCGCCCTCCGTGACCTGTTCTCCGGCCCCCTGGCGCGTCCGGAAGGCATGGCGCCGGACGCGGGCCCGGGGCAGGGCTGAGGCGCCGCCCTCGCAGGATCCGCTTGACGGCATGTGCCGCTCTCGCAGGATCGGCCTGGATGCATTATCTCGGCGCCATGAGCGACGACGTCACCCAGGATTGGCTCGGCGAGCCCACCGAATCCCCGAAGCCCGATCCCCTTCGGGCCGTGCGCAGCCAGGGCAAGCCGCCCCTGCCCAAGCGCTTCTACAAGGAGGCCGATTTCGCCGAGGGACCGGACGGCTTCCGCCTGACCCTCGACGGGCGCTCGGCCAACACGCCGGCCCGCAAGCCGCTGGCCGTGCCGAACCGGGGTCTCGCCGAGATCCTGGCGGCGGAGTGGGAGGCGCAGGGCGCCTCGATCGATCCGGGGCAGATGCCGGTGACCCGCCTCGTCAACACCGCGATCGACGGGGTCGCGCCCCGGCGCGAGGCCGTCATCGAGGATCTCGCGGCCTATGCGGGCACCGATCTCGTGGCCTACCGGGCCGGCTCGCCCGACCGCCTCGTCGCCGCGCAGGCGGAGGCCTGGGATCCGGTCCTCGACTGGGCGCACGAAACCTTCGGGGCACGCCTGATCCTCAGCGAGGGCGTGATGCACGTGACGCAACCCGATACCTCGGTCGCGGCCCTGCGGGGCGCCATCGCGGCGGCGGAGGGCCCGTTCCGGCTCGCCGCGCTGCACACCATGACGACGCTGACGGGCTCGCTCCTGATCGCGCTCGCAGTGCTGCACGGGCGCCTCACGCCGGAGGAGGCCTGGGCCGCCGCGCATGTGGACGAGCTCTATCAGGCGAGCGTCTGGGGTCGGGACGAGGAGGCCGAGGCGCGGCTCGCCCTGCGCAAGGCCGAGTTCGAGGCCGCCGCGCAGGTGGCGGCACTTGCTGCGTAGCGTTTGCCGCGGCGCTCTTGCCCGCAGGACTTCCCGCGTAGGGCTCGCCGCGCAACAGCGTTTTCGCCGATGAAAGTCTCGTGCTAAGGGGCCTGAACCCGTGAACCGCCAAGCCTGAGCGTTCGTGGGAATTCTGTATTCAATTCAGCCCGAGGCCGTGACTTCATGAAGGATATTCTCGAGAAGCTCGAGGAGCGGCGCGCGCAGGCCCGTCTCGGCGGCGGCGAGAACCGCGTCGTCGCCCAGCACAAGCGCGGCAAGCTGACGGCGCGCGAGCGCATCGAACTCCTGCTCGACCACGGGTCGTTCGAGGAATTCGACATGTTCGTGCAGCACCGCTCGAGCGATTTCGGGATGGAGAAGCAGAAGATCCCGGGCGACGGCGTCGTCACGGGCTGGGGCACCATCAACGGGCGCACCGTCTTCCTGTTCTCCAAGGACTTCACGGTGTTCGGCGGCTCGCTCTCCGAGGCGCATGCCCAGAAGATCGTCAAGGTGCAGGACATGGCGCTGAAGATGCGCGCCCCGATCATCGGCATCTTCGATGCCGGCGGCGCGCGCATCCAGGAGGGCGTGGCGGCACTCGGCGGCTACGGCGAGGTGTTCAAGCGCAACGTCGCGGCCTCCGGGGTGATCCCGCAGATCTCCGTCATCATGGGGCCGTGCGCGGGCGGGGACGTCTACTCGCCGGCCATGACCGACTTCATCTTCATGGTGCGCGACACGAGCTACATGTTCGTGACCGGCCCCGACGTGGTCAAGACCGTCACCAACGAGGTCGTCACCGCCGAGGAGCTCGGCGGCGCCAAGGTCCACACCTCCAAATCCTCGATCGCCGACGGCTCCTTCGAGAACGACGTCGAGGCGATCCTGCAGATCCGCCGCCTCCTCGACTTCCTGCCCGCCAACAACATCGACGGCGTGCCGGAGATCGAGAGCTTCGACGACGTCAACCGCCTCGACAAGGGCCTCGACACCCTGATCCCGGACAACCCGAACAAGCCCTACGACATGGGCGAGCTGATCCGGCGGGTCGCGGACGAGGGCGACTTCTTCGAGATCCAGGCGGCCTATGCCCGCAACATAATCACGGGCTTCGGCCGCATCGAGGGCCGCACCGTCGGGTTCGTGGCCAACCAGCCGCTGGTGCTCGCGGGCGTCCTCGATTCGGATGCGTCCCGCAAGGCGGCGCGCTTCGTGCGCTTCTGCGATGCCTTCTCGATCCCGATCGTCACCTTCGTGGACGTGCCGGGCTTCCTGCCCGGGACGGCGCAGGAATATGGCGGCCTGATCAAGCACGGCGCCAAGCTCCTGTTCGCCTACAGCCAGGCGACGGTGCCGCTCGTCACCATCATCACCCGCAAGGCCTTCGGCGGCGCCTACGACGTGATGGCCTCCAAGCATGTCGGCGCGGATCTCAACTATGCCTGGCCCACCGCCCAGATCGCCGTGATGGGCGCCAAGGGCGCGGTCGAGATCATCTTCCGGGCCGAGATCGGCGATGCGGAGAAGATCGCGGCGCGCACGAGCGAGTACGAGGACCGCTTCCTCTCGCCCTTCGTGGCGGCCGAGCGCGGCTATATCGACGAGGTGATCATGCCGCATTCCACCCGCAAGCGGATCGCGCGGGCGCTCGGCATGCTCCGCACCAAGGAGATGGAGCAGCCCTGGAAGAAGCACGACAACATCCCGCTCTGAGGGACGTCGTCGCCACACGGATGGGGCCGCGCGAATCGACCGGCGCGGCCCCCCCCCGCGCCGGTCTAGCGGGGCGCGAAGATCGTGATGTTCGAGTTGAGCTGGTAGGCGGGCGTCGGCGCCGTGTTGACGAAGCGCAGGCGCACCGGGCTCTCGCCCAGCGCCGCTCCGAAGCTCGGCGTGACGCGGATCGGGAAGCAGCGGTCCAGCGCCTCCAGGGCGGCGCGCTCGTAGGCCTGCCGGTTTGCCTCATTGCCTTCGAGGCGGCGGGCGGTCACCAGGGGCTTGCCGCGCAGCGCCCCCGTCTTGGAGAGGCCGAACCGGAACGCGATGGTCGAGCCCTCGGTGCCGTCCGGGATCTTCCAGCAGGCGGTGAGCGCCTTGCGCAGCTCCGCCCAGTTGTTGATCGACGCCTCGTCCTCCTGCTTCCCCGGCGCCTCGCGGTCAGGTCCCGCTTTCTCCGGCGGCGTTGCGTCCTGGGCCTGTCCGGGGATCGGCCAAGCCACCAGCGGAAAAGCCACCAGCGGAAAAGCCACCAGCGGAAAAGCCGCCAGAAGAAAAGCCGGCAGCAGCGTCGGCGCGGCGGGGCGGGCGGGCGTCAGCTGCGATCGCTGTGCTCTGATATCGCGCATAGGGTGAGGGGACCTTTCCCCGAATTCGTGACCGAGCAGGTGATGCGCGCGCCGCCCGCATCGACGTTGCTGTGGCGCAGGCGCGAGGCCGCGTCCCGGGCCGCGTGGGCAGCCGTCTCGATGGTCGCGGCGTCGATCCCCGTCACCGTCTGCCCAGCCCGGCCGAACAGGCGATAATAGGCGTCGGGCGGCGTCTCGCCCCGGAATTGCGCGCCGACCGACGAGGGCTCGCCGCAGGCGAGCGTCAGGGACGTGTCGGCCGAGACGCTGAAATTCGCGAAATCGGGGCTGCGATGGCCGACCTCCGCCTTCGTCTCGGCCGCGACGCGGTCGATGAGGTCGCCGCAGGAATCGGCGAGAACCGGCGTTGCCGTCGTCAGGAGGAGGATCGTCAGGAGCGTGCGCATGCCGGGAAGCTAGCGCGGGCCCGCGAAAGGGCGATGCGTCCCGCCCCGGGACCGAGCGCCGCGCCCAAACCCCGGCGGGCGCCCCCCATCGCCGGGCCGGCCCCTCAGCCCCGCGCGGCGACGCGCGCCGGCGGCGCCCCGAGTTCGAGGAGCACGATCTCGGGCGGCACGCCGAAGCGGATTGGCACCCGGCTGACGCCGAAGCCGCCGGACACGATCATGTGACGTCCGTCCTTGACGATGTGCCCGTAGGCGAAATCGTTGCCGCGCTTGGACGGAATCACCGGCGAGTAGCCGAAGATGCGGATCTGCCCGCCATGGGTATGGCCGGCGAGTGTCAGGGCGACCCGGTCCGGCACCCGCAGGAAGATGTCGGGCTCGTGCACCATCAGGAGGATGGGGGCCTCGTCCGTGACCTTGGCCAGCGTCCCGGGCAGGTCGTCGCGGCCGCGATGGTCGCCCCAGAGGACGAACGGCTCCTGGTCGCCGAGCCCCGCCACCCAGAACGGCAGCCCGTCCTTGGTCAGGCGCAGGGCGTCGTTCTCCATCACCGGGATGCCGACGGCCTCGAGCGCGCGCTGCGCCTCGCAGGGGCCGCTGCGGGTGCGCTGCGCGACGCGGTCGTCCCACCAATCGTGGTTTCCCAGGATCGCGTGGACGCCGAGCGGGGCCTTCAGGCGCCGCACCACCCCGGCGAAATCCGAGAGCGGCACCCGGCGCCGGACGACGCTCGGCCCGCCGGGATAATCCCCGAGCATCAGGATCAGGTCGGGATTCAGCCCATTGGTGGTGTCGACGATCTCGGCGATGCGGTCGAGGGGCATGTAGGGCTCCCCGACATGGAAATCGGCCAGGACCGCCACGCGCAGCGACAGGCCGGGCGTCCAGTTCGGCAGGGCAGGGGCGTAGCGCGTCACCACCAGGCGGTGCAGCGGCTCGATCTCGAAGGCGTAGACGCCCGTCGAGGCCGCGAGCGCACCCGCGCCGCCGAGCCCGGCCAGGACTTGCCGACGGCTCGGCAGAATCAGCATGCGGATGTTCCCCGTGGGCGCCGGATCTCTCGCGCCAGGGCCTGACCGCCGAGTATGACGGTTTGACGGCGCGGCGCTCGCGGGAGGCCTGCGCCGCTCCTCGCGCGCGCGAGACGGGCCTGCGCCTCAGAGGAGGGGGGCGTCCTCGTGCAGCATTTCCAGGATGCCGCGCCGCTCGCCGATCCGGGTCTCGCGCTTGACCGCGACGGGGGCCTTCATGCGGACCGCGGCGGCGAGCGCCGGCAGGGCGACGGGGCGGAAATGCTCGCGATCGTGACCCAGATCCGTCTGTCGGCGTCCGCTCTTGGTCGCCGCGGCCTGGGTCTCGCTGGAGGGGTACATGGGACGTGTCCTGTCTGATTGACCGATGAGGCCGGGGGCGGCCTTGAGGAAGTCTCGGGAAGACGGGGATTCGACACATCGATCCCCGCCGGCCCGTGCTTCATTTGCGGTCGATCAAGCTGAACGCCGGATTAAGAAACCGGCAATGCTTGTTCCTTCGTGGCGATCTGTCTGGAATCGTCTCGACGATGCTGCATCGCCCAGCATCCCGCTGAGGCTCCCTTGAGCGCCGCCTCAGCGCGCCGCCTCAGCGCGCCTGGGCCGGCATGGCCGCGAGGCCTTCCGCGGCGATCCAGGCGGCGGTGCGGTCGAGGGCGCGTTCGAGGCGGTCGAACAGGGCGTCGATCTCGTCCGGCCGGATCACGAGCGGCGGGCAGACCGCGACCCGGTCGCCCACGAGGAAGCGCACGATCAGACCCTCGGCCTGTGCGAAGGCGACGCAGCGCGCGGCGACGCCGGCCTTGGGCTCGAACTGCGCCTTCGAGGCCTTGTCGGCGACGATCTCGACGCCGCCGATCAGGCCGATGCCCCGCGCCTCGCCGACGAGCGGATGCTCCCTGAGCCGCGCGAGTCGCGCCTGGAACTGGGGCGCCTTCGCGGCGACGCCCTCGACGATGCGGTCGCGCCGGTAGATCTCCAGGGTCTTGAGGGCGACCGCACAGGCGACGGGATGGCCCGAATAGGTGGTGCCGTGCCCGAAGGTGCCGAGCTTACGGCTCTCGTCGAGCATCGCCTCGTAGAGCGGTTCGTCGATCGAGACGCCGCCGAGGGGCACGTAGCCCGAGGTGACGGCCTTGGCGAAGGAGATCGTGTCCGGGCGCATGCCAAGCGCCTCGCTGCCGAACCAGGTGCCGAGCCGGCCGAAGCCGCAGATCACCTCGTCGGCGATGAAGCGCACGTCGTAGCGGTCGAGCACCGCCTGGATCTTCGCGAAATAGCCGGAAGGGGGCGTGATGGCGCCGCCCGCGCCCATCACGGGCTCGGCCACGAAGGCCGCCACCGTCTCGGGATCCTCCCGCAGGATCAGCGCCTCGAGTTCGTCGGCGAGGCGGCTCGAGAAGGCCTCCTCGGTCTCGCCGGGCTCGGCGAATCGATAATGGTGCGGGCAGGCCGTGTGCAGGAAGCCCGGCAGCGGCAAGTCCCAGTCGGCGTGGTTGGCCGGCAGGCCGGTCATCGAGGCGGTCGCCACCGTGACGCCGTGATAGCCGCGCTCGCGGGCGATGATCTTCTTCTTGCGCGGCCGCCCGAGGGCGTTGTTCAGGTACCAGGTCAGCTTCACCTGCGTGTCGTTCGCCTCCGAGCCCGAGGAGGTGAAGAACACCTTCGAGGTCGGCACCGGCATCACTTCTTTCAGGGCCTCCGCGAGCGCGATCGCCGGATCGTGGCTGCGGCCGGAGAACAGGTGCGAGAAGGGCAGGCGGCCGAGCTGCTCGGTGGCGGCCGCGACCAGTTCCGCGTTCGAGTAGCCGAGCGCCGTGCACCAGAGGCCCGCCATGCCCTCGAGATAGGGCCGCCCCTCCGTGTCGTAGACCCAGACGCCGTCGCCGCGCTCCAGCACGAGCGGTCCGGTCTCGCGGAAGGCCGCGAGGTTGGTGTAGGGATGCACGAGGGTTTCGACGTCGCGGGCCGCGAGGTTCGAGAGCATGAAGCCTTCCGGGGTCGAAGCGGGGAGATCCGCCACACTACCGGCCCGATGCCGCCCTAGAAACCCAGGCCAAGCGCGGCGCCCCGACGCCCCGTGACCATCCCCGGTGAAGTTCAGCCTCGCGATGCTCGATCCTGCAACCATCGTGGCCCACCCGGCGGCGGGCCGGTCCTGCGGCACCTGCACGTTGTGCTGCAAGGTCTACGACGTGCCGGCGGTGGAGAGCGTCGCGGGCCAATGGTGCCGCCACACCCAGCAGGGGCGCGGCTGCGCCATCCACGCGACCCGGCCCGACCATTGCCGCGCCTTCCACTGCCTCTGGATGACGGAGGCCTGGCTCGGTCCCGAATGGAAGCCCGACCGCGCCAAGCTGGTCCTCAGCCTCGATCCGGTCTCGCGCCACATGAACGTCCAGGTCGATCCCGGCCAGCCGAATGCTTGGCGGCGCGAGCCCTATTACGGCCAGCTCAAGCGCTGGGCCGTGGCCTCGCTCCCGCAGAGGCGCCACGTCCTCGTCCACCTCAACAAGTCAACCACCGTGGTGCTCCCGGACCGCGACGTGCCCCTCGGAATCTTCGAGCCGGGCGACCGCCTCGTCGCCCGCGATCGGATGACGCCGGCGGGGCCGGTGGTCGAGGTCGAGAAGGTGCGGGCGGCCTGAGCCGCCGCTGCGCTCCCGATTGACGCAACTTGTGACAGGTGCCGAACGGCACCTTTTAACCAGCCCGCAACCATACCGCGCGATAACGGGGAACCGGTCCTGGCATTTCCGCAAAGCGGGGCGATGCTGGCCGGGCGTGGCATTCGGGTACGGGTCGGTTCGGCGTGAGTACGAGACGAGTTCGACGCAGAACGAGCCTGAACTGGCTCGGCACGGCCTTCACCCCCTGGGTCGCCGGGATGGGCCTGCTCGTCTCCTTCACGGCGACGGCCGGCACCGAGAGCGCCATCGGCTCCAGCCTGATGCCGGAGCGGGATGCCCGCATCGTCCCGGCGCTGCCCCCCGGCACGGCGCTCATCGGCACGACGGGCCTGCATGACGGCGCCGCGACGCTCCTGGCCATCGGCCGGGCCGACGCGGCCGTCGCGGCGGTCCGGATCGGCGAGGAGCCGCTGCGCCCCGAGCTCAAGGCCCAGGCCCGCGTCTTCCCGGTGGTGCAGCGCGCCGGCAAGAGCGGCGCGGCGCTCGCGCCGGGCCCGAGCTTCGCGCGCAGCGCCGGCGCGCTCCGCGAGACCGGCACCTCCCTGGTCTTCGCCAACCTGACGCATTCGGTGAGCGGCCTCCTGACGCCCGGGCCCGCGACCTGGAACCCCGAGCTCGAGCCGGATCTCGGCTTCGTGCCCGTCCCCGATCTCGGCCTGACCACGGGGACGGACAGCGCCGCCTCCACGGGCGAGGCCGTCGCCGACCGCACGCCCGAGGAGCGCCACGACGGCTCGACGCCCGCCATTCCCCGCGCGGTCGCCCTGTCCTCGACGACGCCCGCCCCGGCCGACGCGATCCCGATCGAGGTCGCGGCCGCGAGCCTCGCCCTGCCGGGCTTCTCGCTACGCGGCGAACGCCCCGAGCCGGCCGCGCCCGGCGCCGCGGCCGACAGCGCGCGCCACCGCTACGCCGACCTGATCGAGCCCGACGCGATGGATCGCGAGCAGCGCTGCCTCGCGGAGGCGGTCTATTTCGAGGCCCGCAGCGAGCCCGAGGATGGCCAGGCCGCCGTCGCCCAGGTGGTGCTCAACCGGGTGAAGAGCGGCCTCTACCCGGCCAATGTCTGCGGCGTCGTCTACCAGAACCGGCACCGCTACATGGGGTGCCAGTTCTCCTTCGCCTGCGAGGGCAAGTCCCTGCGCATCACCGACGCGTCCTCGTGGCAGAGCGCCACCCGCATCGCGCGCTCGGTCATCGAGGGCCGCACCTACCTGAGCGAGGTCGGCAACGCGACCCATTACCACGCCGATTACGTGCGCCCGACTTGGTCGCGCCGCCTCAAGAAGATGGACGTGATCGGGCGGCACATCTTCTACCAGCTGAAGCGCGGGCAGACCTGAGCGCGCCGAGGCCCACAAGCTGGCGCGCCTGACCGGGCCGTTCGGCCCCCCGGACCTCGCCCCCTCGCCGCAACGAGGCCATCGATGGCCGCACGCGGCGCGCGGGCCTGCATCGCAAAATCAGCGTCCGCCGCGAAGCCCGAAACATTAACCCTAACAACGTCGCTCGGTTCATCCACAGATCTGCTTAAGTACCGCCATCGCTGCGTAGTCCTAACCGAGGGTTAACTTTACCCTGCCAGGCAATTGATCTTGCCTGAACTGCAACTTGACGGCCTCTAGTACGTCGAGATGTGCGCATCGCTCGCGCCACATCACGTTCGTCTTGCTTGTACAGCCCGAGGATCCGTCATGACCGCGCCGGTCACCCGTCTCACCATCCTGCTCGCCGCGCTCGCTGGCGCCGTCGCCCTCGCTCCCACCGCCCAGGCCGGCGGCTGCTACGGCGCGGAATGCTACCGACGCGTCACCACGCCCCCGGTCTTCGACACCGTCTCGGAGAACGTGCTGGTGCGTCCGCCCCGCACGATCTACCGCACCACGCCGCCGATCTACGACACGGTGTCGGAGCGCGTCCTCGTCTCGCCGGGCGGCCGCTTCTGGCAGACCAGCCGCGGCCCCTACGGCGAATTGATCGGCTGCTGGGTCACGACGCCGCCGCGATACGCGGTGCAGACGCGCCGCGTCCTGGTGCAGCCCGCCCAGAGCATCCCGGAGACCCTGCCGCCGGAATATGCCAGCGTCAGCCGGCGTGTCCTGGTGCAGCCCGCGCGCTCCGGCTGGGTGCCGGTGGGCTACGGCGGGAGCCCCGGTTACGGGCCGGGCCCCGGCGGCCCCCTCATCGGATCGATCCCGGACGCGCTGGGGATCACGGGCGCGAGCTCGGCCGATATCGGCGTCGGCCTCGGCTTCTCCCGCGGCAGCATCTACGACGGCTACTGAGATCAAGGCCGTCGGCCCCGCTGGGCCGCCGGCCACCGCCGGCCTGGCGGCATTGATCCTGACCGGCGCCGCCACAGGTCGCCCCGGAGGTGATCCGAGGCGGGAGGCGGGCGTGGCGACATTCAAGGCCTGGGTGATCGATCGGGTCGCGGACGGGCAGCGCCTCGCCTTCCGGGATTTCGACGAGGCCGACCTGATGGACGGCGACGTCACGGTGCGGATCACGCACTCGACGCTGAACTACAAGGACGGGCTGGCGCTGACCGGCCGCGCGCCGATCGTGCGCCGCTTCCCCATGATCCCGGGCATCGATTTCGCCGGGATCGTCGAGACCTCGCAGCATCCCGACTACGCGCCCGGACAGCCGGTTCTCCTCACCGGCTGGGGCGTCGGCGAGACGCATCTCGGCGCCTATGCGGAGAAGGCGCGCGTGCCGGGCGACTGGCTCGTGCCCCTGCCCGAGGGCCTCTCCCCCGAACACGCCATGGCGATCGGCACCGCCGGCTTCACCGCCATGCTGGCTCTGATGGCGCTGGAGCATCACGGCCTGCGCCCGGAGGCCGGCCCGGCGGTGGTGACCGGCGCCTCGGGCGGCGTCGGCTCGATCGCGGTGGCGCTCCTGGCGCGGGCCGGCTGGCACGTCGTCGCGGCGACGGGACGCCCCGGGGAAGCCGCGTACCTGCGCGGTCTCGGCGCGGCGGAGATCCTCGACCGGACCGAGCTGTCCGGCTCCGCAAAGCCCCTTGCCAAGGAGCGCTGGGCCGCCGGCATCGACGCGGTCGGCTCCACGACGCTGGCCAACCTCCTGGCGATGACCCGGGCGGACGGGGCAATCGCGGCCTGCGGCTTGGCGCAGGGCATGGACCTGCCGGCCTCGGTGGCGCCCTCCATCCTGCGCGGCGTCTCGCTTCTCGGGATCAACAGCGTCACCACGCCCATCGCCAAGCGCCGCGCGGCCTGGGCGCGCCTCGCCCGCGACCTCGATGCCGGGCCTCTCGCCGCCATGACCACGCGGGTGGGCCTCGCCGAGGTCGGGAATCTCGCGGAGGCGATCCTGGCCGGGGAGATCCGTGGGCGGGTCGTCGTGGAAATGGCGTGAGGCTCGGTGCAGCGCGGAACCTGAACGGTTCCGCCGCATTGCATTTTTTATGAGCATTGCATTCGTTCGCGAGCGTGAGGGCGGGGAAGCCTTCGAGGACCTGCCGGACCGGCCCATCTCGCCCCACACCAATTTCGTCACGCCCGAAGGCCTCGCGCAGATCGAGGCCGAGGTGAAGCGGCTTCAGGCCGAATCGAGCCGGGTCAACCACGACAACAAGGCCGACAGCGCCCGCATCGCCCGCGACCTGCATTACTGGAACGCGCGGCTCGGCACGGCCCAGCTCGTCGAGCGGGTCGAGGGCGACACCGTGCATTTCGGATCGATCGTCACGATCCGGCGCGAGGACGATACGCGCCAGACCTTCCGGATCGTCGGCGAGGACGAGGCGGACCCGACGAAGGGCTCGATCTCCTACGTCGCGCCGCTGGCCCGGGCCCTGACCGGCAAGAGCATCGGCGACGTCGTCGCGGTGAACGGCCACGAGGCCGAGATCACCGACATCAAGTAGGCTCCGGCGCGCGCCGCCCCTCGAACGCGGCGCGGCGGGCGCTCATCTCGTCGCCGACGAAATCCATGAAGGCCCGCACCCGCGGGGCGTGGCGCAGGTCCGGGTGCGTGAGCAGCCAGAGCGTGCTGGCGAGCTCCGCCTCCGGCCCGGAGAGGCGCATCAGGGACGGGCAGGAATCGCCCTGCAGGCAGGGCAGCGGCCCGATCCCAATCCCGGCCTCGATCGCCTCCGCCAGACCCAGCACCGTGTTGAGCTGAAGCGCGATTCCGTCCGGCCCGGCGCGTGCCCGCACGAACCGGGCATGGGCGCCGCCCGCGACCGCCTCGCTCGGGGACACCCAGGTCCGCTCCCGCAGGTCGGGCCCGTCGGCGGCGCGGCCGTAGATCGCCCAGGCGATGCCGGCCAGGCGCCGGCCCACGAGGGTGGGCGGCGGGTTGTCGCTCGCGCGGATCGCCACGTCGGCGTCGCGCCGCGACAGGTTCAGCGCTTCCTCCGACACCACGACGTCGAGGCGGATCAGCGGATAGGCTTTGGCGAAGCGGCCGAGCATCGGCAGGAGGACGCCCGTGACGAAGCTCGCCGCGGTGGTGATGCGCAAGGCCCCGGCCGGCGTCTGCGCCTTGCCGGCCACCTCGCGGGTGAAGCGGGCGACGTCCTCGTCCATCCGGCCCGCCGCCGCCAGCATGGCGGTCCCAGCCGGCGTCGGGACGTAGCCGGAGCGGTGGCGCTCGAACAGGCGCGCATCGAGGGCGCCCTCGATCGCCGCGAGCCGACGGAAGGCCGTGGAATGGTTGATGCCGAGATGCTCGGCCGCCTGCGTCAGGCCGCCCCGGTCCGCCACGGCCTTCACCAATCGGAAATCGTCCCAGGCCAGCGGCATCGTTCCCGGCCCCTCCGCGTTTCCGACCTTGCAAATACGCAAGCATGTTCTTGCGCGCCAGGGCATTTCAGCAAGGCCCGGAATGGCCGATACCGGGTGGAGGTGGCGCCGGCGTCGAGCCGGCCGGAATGCGCAGAGGAGATCGTGCGATGGCGAAGGTTCTGGTGCTCTACTACTCGTCCTGGGGCCATGTGGAGCAGATGGCGCAGGCGGCGGCCGAGGGCGCGCGCGAGGCGGGCGCCGAGGTCAGCCTGAAGCGGGTCCCGGAACTGGTGCCCGAGGAGGTCGCCAAGCAGTTCCACTACAAGCTCGACCAGCAGGCCCCGATCGCCGATCCTGGCGAGCTCAGCGACTACGACGCGATCATCTTCGGGACGCCGACCCGCTTCGGCAACATGGCCGCGCAGATGAAGCAGTTCCTCGACCAGACCGGAGGCCTCTGGGCCCAGGGCAAGCTCGTGGGCAAGGTCGGCTCGGCCTTCACCTCCACGGCGTCCCAGCATGGCGGCCAGGAGACGACGCTCACGAGCTTCCACACGGTGATGCTGCATCACGGCATGGTGATCGTGGGCCTGCCCTACGCCTTCGCGGGGCAGACCGGCGTCGAGACTGTGAAGGGCAACACGCCCTACGGCGCCACCACGATCGCGGACGGGGACGGAAGCCGCCAGCCCTCGCAGGTCGAGCTCGACGGAGCCCGCTTCCAGGGCCGCCACGTCGCCGGGATCGCGGCGAAACTGGCCAGCTAAGGCGGACAAGAAAAAAGGCTCGGATCACTCCGAGCCTTGGAAGGAAAAAGGCCATTGGGGGCTGAACTGGCCTTCGTGAACCATCAACACGGCACCGGCCGAATCGGTTCCGGCAAATCGGCGAAAAAAATATCAGCGCGGTGCCGCGGCCCGCCGCAGGCGGTCATTGATCGCCTCGCCGAGCCCCGTATCGGGGATCGGCCCGACCGCGATCACCGCGGCGCCCGAGGCGTCGAGGCGGCGCAGGGCCGCGAACAATCCCGCCGCCGCCTCGACCAGATCCGCCCCCGGGCTGAGGTCGAACGCCGCCGCCGCCTCAGCCAGACCCTCCGGCGCCACTCCGCCGAACAGCAGGGCTGCCTCGCCCGGGGCGATCCGGCGGGCTTCAAGCCGGACCCGGGCGCGCGGCGCGTAATGCGACGCGAGGAGCCCGGGCCCGATCGGCTGGCCCGCATCCACGGCACCCGCATCGGCGATCGCGCTCCCGAGCACCGCGCGCAGATCCTCGCGCGTGATGCCGCCGGGGCGCAGCAGGCGCGGCGTCCCCCCGAGGCAGGCCACCACCGTCGATTCGACGCCGACCGCGGCCGGCCCGCCGTCGAGGATCGCGGCGATGCGCCCGTCGAGATCGGAAAGGACATGCTCGGGCAGGGTCGGGCTGACGCGTCCGGACCGGTTAGCGGACGGCGCCGCCACCGGGCGGCCGACGCGCCGCAGCAGCTCCTGGGCGAGGGGGCTCCCGGGCACCCTCAGGGCGAGGCTCGGCAGGCCGGCGCGGGCGAGGTCGCAGACGCTGGTCCCGGCGGTCGCGGGCACCACCAGCGTGAGAGGACCCGGCCAGAACGCCTCCGCGAGCTGCTCCGCCGCTCGGTCGAAGGCGCCCTCGCGCCGGGCGGCCACGCCCTCGGGCAGATGCGCGATCAGGGGATTGAAGCTCGGGCGCGCCTTGGCGGCGAAGATGCGCGCGACGGCGGCCGGGTCGGTGGCATCCGCCCCGAGCCCGTAGACCGTCTCGGTCGGGAAGGCCACGAGGCGCCCGGCGCTCAGCAGGCCCGCGGCCTCGGCGAGTCCGGCCGGATCGGCGCGCAGGCGCCGCGTCGCCTCCGAGTCGGCTCCGGCGGGCATTGACCCGAGATCGTTCATATATAAACTATCTCCGATCGTGACGGGACGCGCCCTTCGGGCGTATGTCGGCGGCGGGATGCGTGCCGCCCTAGCGTCGGGGCGGGGGGCGCGTCAAACGCCGAACCCGGCCGGCCTGTGCAGCGTCGCCGAAGACGACGCGGGAGGAACATCATGAGCTATCGCGCGCCCGTCGCCGAAATGGCCTTCACCCTGCGCCACGTGGCGGGGCTCGACGCCGCCATCGCGGGGGGCGCCGCGGGCGACCTCACCCTGGAGGACGCGCAGGCGATCCTGGACGAGGCGGCGCGGCTCGCCAACACCGTGATCGCGCCGCTGAACCGGAAGGGCGACCGCCATGGGACGCCGCTCGCGGAGGGCGCCATCACCACGCCGCCGGGTTGGAAGGCTGCCTACCGGGCCTTCGTCGAGGGAGGCTGGAACGGCCTCAGCGGCCCCGCCGCCCATGGCGGCCAGGAGCTGCCGCTCCTCCTCAACGCCGCCTGCAGCGAGATGTGGAACGCCGCCAGCCTCGCCTTCGGGCTGTGCCCGCTGCTCACCGCGGGCGGGATCGAGGCGCTCGACAAGCACGGCTCCGAGGACCTGAAGGCGCGCTACCTCGACAAGCTCGTCTCCGGCGAGTGGACCGCCACCATGAACCTGACCGAGCCGCAGGCGGGGTCGGACCTCGCCGCGCTGCGCAGCCGGGCCGAGCCGGCGGGCGACGGCAGCTACCGGATCACCGGGAGCAAGATCTACATCACCTACGGCGAGCACGACCTCACGGACAACATCGTCCACCTCGTCCTGGCCCGCCTCAAGGACGCGCCGGCAGGCACGCGCGGCATCTCGCTGTTCCTCGTCCCGAAGGTGCTGCCCGACGGGAGCCGCAACGACCTGCGCTGCTCGGGCATCGAGCACAAGCTCGGCATCCACGGTTCGCCCACCTGCTCCATGTCCTTCGGGGATGGCGGCGGGGCCACGGGCTGGCTCATCGGCGAGGAGAATCGCGGCCTCGCCTGCATGTTCACGATGATGAACAATGCCCGCCTCAATGTCGGGCTGCAGGGCGTCGCCGTGGCGGAGGCCGCGACCCAGAAGGCCCTCGCCTATGCGCGCGAGCGCCGCCAGGGCAAGGCGCCGGGCGCCACCGAGGCGATGAGCCCGATCATCGAGCATGCCGACGTGCAGCGCATGCTCCTGACCATGAAGGCCAGCACGGCGGCCGCCCGCGGCATCTGCTATCTCACGGCCGCCGCCCTCGATGCGGCCCGCGGCCCGGAAGGGAAGGCGGCCCATGACCGCGCCTCGCTGCTGACGCCGGTCGCCAAGGCCTTCTCGACCGACCTTGCCAACGAGGTGACGTCGCTCGGCGTCCAGGTCCATGGCGGCATGGGCTTCATCGAGGAGACCGGTGCCGCCCAGCTCCTGCGCGACGCGCGCATCCTGGCGATCTACGAGGGCACCAATGGGATCCAGGCCATCGACCTCGTCGCCCGCAAGCTGCCCCTCAACGGCGGGGCCACGGTGCGGGCCCAGATCGCCTCGATGCGCGGCGTCGTCGAGGGCGTGCTCAAGGATGCGAGCCCCGCCTTCGGGCACAGTGCCGCCCGGCTGCGGGCCGCGATCGAGAGCCTGGACCGGGCAACGAGCCACCAGCTGAAGGCCCTCACCTCGAACCGGCCCGAGGAGGCCTTGGCGGGTGCCGCGCCCTACCTGCGCCTGTTCGGGCTGGCGCAGGGCGGCGCCTGCCTCGCCAAGGCGGGGCTCGCCGCGAGCGCGGCGCTCAAGGGCGGCGAGACCGACCCGGCCCATGCCGCCCGCATCGCGCTCGCCCGCTTCTTCGCCGAGAACCTCGCGACGGCGGCGCCCGGCCTGGAGCAGACGATCCTCGACGGGGCCGCCTTCACGCAGGATGCCAAGCTCGCCCTCGCGAGCTGATCCCGACGCGCCTGCGGCCGCGAGGACCGCCCCACCCGAGGAACCACCCATGAGCGAGCACGTCACGGTCGAGGATCTGGCCGGGGGCGTCCGGTTGATCCGGATGAACCGGCCCGAGAAGAAGAACGCGCTCACGGGCGCCATGTACGACCGCATGCGGGAGGCACTCGAGGCGGCGGATGCGCCGGATTCCGGCATCGGCGCCGTGGTGTTCGCGGGCGGAGCCGGCATCTTCTCGGCGGGCAACGACCTCGCGGATTTCATGGCGGGGGCGGGCAAGCCGTTCACGCAGGCGCCGGCCCTGCGCTTCATCCGGCAGCTCGCCCGCACGCAGGCCCCGATGGTGGCGGCGGTCGACGGCATCGGGGTCGGCATCGGCACCACCCTGACCCTGCATTGCGACCTCGTCTATGTCAGCCCGGCGGCGCGCTTCCGGATGCCGTTCGTGGAGCTCGGGCTCGTGCCGGAAGCCGCCTCCAGCTACCTCCTGCCCCGCCGCGTCGGCCGCCTGAAGGCGACCGAGATGCTGCTCCTGTCGGAGCCCTTCACGGGCGACGCCGCGGTGGAGCTCGGCCTCGCCAACGCGGTGATGCCGGCCGACATGCTGCTGGAGCACGCCCTCGCGCAGGCCGGGCGGCTCGCGGCCCTGCCGCGCAAGGCCGTCGCGGCGACGCGCCGGCTGATCCGGGGCGACCAGGCCGCCGTCGAGGCCGCGCTCGAGGCCGAGGCCGAGGCCTTCGACGCGCAGCTGCAGACGGAGGAGGCCCAGGCCGCCTTCCGGGCCTTCTTCACCCGCGGGCCGAAGCCGGGTGCGCCCGCGTGAGCGCGGTGCCCGACCTGTCCGGCCGCATCTGCCTCGTGGCCGGCGCCTCCCGGGGCGTCGGGCGCGGCATCGCCCGGGGACTCGGCGAGGCGGGCGCCACCGTGATCGTCACGGCCCGGTCGAGCGAGACCGGCCCGCGCACCGAGATGCGGCCCGAGGCGATCGAGGACACCGCCCGCGAGGTCGACGCCGCGGGAGGCACCGGCCACCATTACCTCTGCGACCATACCAGCGAGCGCGCCGTGGACGCCCTGGTCCACTGGACGCTGCGCCGCTTCGGCCGCATCGACGTCGCGGTGTCGAGCGTCTGGGGCGGCAACGAGGGCTATGACGGGGAGCGCTACCCCGACGGCGCGGCCTGGGGCACGCCGTTCTGGCGCCGCTCGGCCGAGCCGTTCGGCGGCTTCCTGGGGGTCGGGCCCTATGCCGGCCTGCTTCTGGCCCGCGCGGTCGCCCCCGCCATGGTCTCGGCCAAGAGCGGCCTCCTCGTGCTCGTCTCCTTCGGGACGGCGGAGGCTTATCTCGGCGACCTCTTCTACGATCTCGCCAAGGCCACGACGAACCGCATGGCCCTCGGTCTCAGCGAGGAATTGCGGCCCCACGGCGTCACGGCGCTCGGGCTCTCGCCCGGCTTCGTGCGCACCGAGCGGGTGCGCGACCTCGGCCAATCCGAGCACGCCACCGAGAGCCCGCTCTATGCCGGCCGCGCCGTCGCGGCGCTCGCCGCCGATGCGGACGTGCAGGCCCGGGCCGGGCAGATCCTGCACGCGGGCGACCTTGCCCGTCATTACGGCTTCACCGACGCGGACGGCACGCAGCCCCCGCGCTTCCGGGTCGGCCCCTGAGGAGAGCAGCATGAGCAAGTCTTTGGAGGGAAAGACCCTCTTCATCACCGGGGCCTCCCGCGGCATCGGCCTCGCCATCGGCCTGCGCGCGGCGCGCGACGGGGCGAACGTGGCGATCGCGGCCAAGACCGACACGCCCCACCCGAAGCTCGAAGGCACGATCCACACGGCGGCGGCGGCGATCGAGGCGGCCGGCGGCCGGGCCTTGCCCCTGGTGGTGGATGTCCGCGAGGAGGATAGCGTCGCGGCCGCCCTGGCCCGGACGGCCGAGACCTTCGGGGGCATCGACATCGTGGTGAACAACGCGAGCGCGATCGCGCTGACGCGCACCCCCCAGACCGAGATGAAGCGCTTCGACCTGATGCATCAGATCAACACGCGCGGCACCTACATGGTCTCGAAATACGCGATCCCGCATCTGGCGAAGGCCGAGAACCCGCATATCCTGATGCTGTCGCCGCCCCTCGACATGCAGGAGAAGTGGTTCGCGCCCCATCTCGCCTACACGATGGCGAAGTTCGGCATGTCGCTCTGCGTCCTTGGGCTCTCGGGCGAGCTGCGCCGCCAGGGCATCGCCGTGAACGCGCTCTGGCCCCGCACCACCATCGCGACGGCCGCCGTGAACAACCTGCTGGGCGGGGAGGCCCTGATGCAGGCGAGCCGCACGCCCGAGATCATGGCGGATGCCGCTCACGCGCTGTTCCTGAAGCCCGCTCGCGAGACCACGGGCCGCTTCCTCATCGACGATTCCTTCCTGCACGAGAACGGTGTCACGGACTTTTCAAAATACCGCGTCACACCCGGCATCCCGCTTGCGCCGGACTTCTTCGTGCCGGATGGGAGCGTACCGCCGCCCGACGCCCTCGCGTGAGCGGCCTTGCCTGAGTGAGCTCTCGTGATCTTCCTTCACCAGCCGGTCGCCGGCGCCGGGCACTCGCTGCTCGAGCGCCGACCCCTCGAACTCCAGGATGCCATCCCGGACGACACCGTCTGGCTCGACATGATCCGGCCGAGCCGCGAGGAGGACCTCAAGGTCGAGGCCTTCATGGGCATCCAGGTGCCGACCCGCGAGGAGATGAAGGACATCGAGCCCTCGGAGCTCCTCTATGTCGAGGACGGGGCCCGCTACATGACCGGCCGAGTGCTCTCGAAGGTCAGCGATTCGGAGGATCCGGGGCTTGCCGGCATCACCTTCATCCTGCGCGAGAACCGCCTCGTCACGGTCCGGTACGAGGAGCCCCAGGCCTTCCGGATGTACACGCAGCGGGCGGGCCGGGCGACCGGCAACGGCCCGGCGAGCTTCCATTCCGGCGAGACCATCCTGGCAGGGCTGATCGAGACCGTGATCGACCGCGCCGCCGACGTGCTCCAGCTCCAGGGCGAGCGCATCGATCGGCTCTCGGGCAAGATCTTCGAGGTGCAGGACGACCCTTCCGCCCGCAACACCGCCCTGCAGGACACGCTGCGGGCGCTCGGACGCCACGGGGACCTGATCTCGAAGCAGCGCGAGAGCCTCGTCTCGATGGAGCGCATCCTGCTCTCGCTCTCGGCGACCTACCGGACCAACAAGGCGCCGCGGGAATTGCGCGAGGACGTGCGCTCCACCCTGCGCGACCTGCAATCGCTGGAGGAGCACGCGACCTTTCTGTCGACCAAGATCCAGTTCCTGCTCGACGCGACGCTCGGCCTCGTCAACCTTGAGCAGAACAACATCATCAAGCTGTTCTCCGTCATGGCGGTGGTGTTCATGCCGCCGACGCTGATCGCCTCGATCTACGGCATGAACTTCAAGACGATGCCCGAACTCGATTGGCATTTCGGCTACCCGATGGCGGTGCTGATGATGATCGTCGCCGCCGTGCTGCCCTACGCCTTCTTCCGCTGGAAGAAATGGCTGTGATCCTGCGGCCCGCCCGGCTGGCACGCCGGCGCACCGGTGCCCGTCCGGCGCTTGGCACGTCCTGACGCTGCGAGTACAGACGTCTGTCCCGCGGCATGCTCTTTCGGGTGCGTCAGGAACCCGAGGCGGACCTTGGCCGTTCGGACCCGGGGTTCCCAGCGACGCGGCCATTATCCTGACCGAGACCGACCTTGATGACAGCGACTTCCGGCGTTTCCGACAAGGCGAAGACCGGGATCGCCGGACTCGACGACGTGCTCGGCGGTGGCCTCGTGCGCAACCGCTTCTACCTGCTGGAAGGCAGCCCCGGCACCGGCAAGACGACGGTGGCGCTGCAATTCCTGCTCGACGGCGCGCGGCTCGGCGAGAAGACCCTCTACATCACGCTGTCGGAGACCGACGAGGAACTGCGCGACGGGGCCGCCTCGCACGGGTGGAGCCTCGACGAGAGCGTGACGATCTTCGAGGTGATCCCGCCCGAGAGCCTGCTCGATGCCAACCAGCAGCAGACCCTGCTGTACTCCTCCGACCTCGAGCTCGGTGAGACGACGCGGCAGATCTTCGACGCGGTGGACCGGGTCAAGCCGACCCGCATCGTGCTCGACAGCCTGTCGGAGATCCGCCTGCTCGCCGGCTCGTCCCTGCGCTACCGGCGCCAGATCCTCGCCCTCAAGCACTATTTCGCGCGGCACGATACCACCGTGCTGATGCTCGACGACCTCACGGCGGATGCGATGGACAAGACCGTCCACAGCGTCGCGCACGGGGTGGTCCGCCTGGAGGAGCTGGCGCCCGATTACGGCGCCCAGCGCCGCCGGATGCGGGTGATCAAGTATCGCGGCCAACATTTCCGCGGCGGGTACCACGATTACGCGATCGAGCGCGGCGGTGTGCGGATCTTCCCGCGCCTCGTCTCGCTGGAGCACAAGACCGGTTTCGAACGCCACCGCCTCGCCAGCGGGATCGCGTCCCTCGACACGCTCCTCGGCGGTGGCATCGAGAAGGGCTCGAGCACCCTGATCCTCGGACCGGCCGGCACCGGCAAGTCGCTTTTCGCGGTCCAGTACGTGTTGGCGGCCTGCGCGCGCAACGAGCGCGCCGCGATGTTCGTGTTCGACGAGGAGCTCGGCCTCCTGTTCGAGCGCACCCGGCAGCTCGGCTTGGATCTCGAGGGCCTGCGCGAATCGGGGCTGTTGCTGATCGAGCAGGTCGACGCGGCCGAGCTGTCTCCCGGCGAGTTCGCCCACAGGGTGCGCGCCCTCATCGACGAGCACGCGGTGAAGACCGTGGTGATCGACAGCCTCAACGGCTACAGGGCGGCCATGCCGGAGGAGAACTCCCTCGTGCTGCACGTGCACGAGCTGCTGCAATACCTGAACCGGCAGGGCGCCACGACCTTCCTGACGGTGGCCCAGCACGGGCTCGTCGGCGACATGCAATCGCCCGTCGACGTCACCTACCTCGCCGATACGGTGATCCTCCTGCGCTATTTCGAGGCGGTCGGCCGGGTCCGGAGGGCGATCTCGGTGGTCAAGAAGCGCGCGGGCTCGCACGAGGACACGATCCGCGAATATCGGATCAGCACGGGCGGCCTCAGCATCGGGGCGCCGCTCGCGGGCTTCCAGGGGGTCCTGCGCGGCATCCCGACCTTCGTGGGCAGCGAGGACGATCTCGGAACGGTCCTGACCGGACAATCTCCGTGACGGCACCCAACAACCCATTCTCCGAGCGCGTGCTGATCCTGGCGCCGCAGGGACGCGACGCGTCGATCGCCTCATCCCTGCTCCGCGAGGCTCAGATCCTCTCGGTCACCTGCGGCGACCTGCCGGACCTGCATCAGGGTTTGATCGAGGGGGCCGGCACCGCGCTTCTCACCGAGGAGGCGGTGCGGACCGCCGATCTCACCCAGATCAGCCACTGGGTCGAGAGGCAGCCGCCCTGGTCCGACATGCCCTTCATCCTGCTCACCGGACGAAGCGGCGGGCCTGAGCGGAACCCGGCCGCGGCTCGGCTGTCGGAGATCCTCGGAAACGTCATCTTCCTGGAGCGGCCGTTCCACTCGACCACGCTGGTCAGTGTGGCGCGCACGGCGTTGCGCGGCCGCCGCCGCCAGTACGAGGCTCGCTCGCGGCTGGAGGCTTTGCGCGACGGCGAGAGCCGCCTCAAGGCCGCGCTCCACGCCGAGCAGCGCGGCGCCGAGCACCAGCGCCTGCTCATCGACGAGTTGAACCACCGGGTGAAGAACACCCTGGCGACCGTGCAGTCGATCGCGATCCAGACCCTGCGCAACGCCGATTCCAACGACGAGGCCTACGCCTCCCTCGAAACCCGGCTCCTCGCGCTCTCGCGCGCCCACGACGTGCTCACCCGCGAGAACTGGGAGGGCGCCGACCTGATCGAGGTCGTGACCCAGGCGATCGCCCCCTATCGCGGCCGGGGCAGCGAGCGCTTCCGCATCGACGGGCCCGGCGTGCGCCTGTGCCCGCGGATGTCGCTCGCCATCGCCATGGCGATCCAGGAACTCGCCACCAACGCGGTCAAGTACGGGGCGCTCTCGAATGCCGACGGGGGCGTCGTCATCGACTGGAGCGTGACGAACGGGGTCACGCCGCCGCGCCTGGCCTTTCGCTGGTGCGAGGAGGGCGGTCCGACCGTCAAGGCGCCGAAACGCCGGGGCTTCGGCTCGCGGCTGATCGAGCGCAACCTCGCCCGCGACCTCGACGGCTCCGTCAAGATCAGCTTCGCGCCGAGCGGCGTCGTCTGCACCGTGGACGCGCCGATCAGCTGAGCCGGCAGAAGCCCGCGCGGCGAGCCTTGGGCGGCTGGATGCGCCCGGGACAGCGGAGGAGACGGAGCATGTGCGGACGCTTCTTCATCGCGCAGGCGCCGGAGATTTTCCGGGCATTCTTCGATTACCCGGAGCAGCCGAATTTTCCGGCCCGCTACAATGTGGCGCCGACGCAGCCGGTGGCGGTGGTGCTCTCCGAGGTCGGCGCGCTTCACTTCCGGCTGATGCGCTGGGGCTTCTGGCCGAGCTGGCTCAAGGATCCGAAGGGGTTCCCCCTCGTCATCAACGCCCGGGTCGAGACCGTTCAGGAGAAGCCGACCTTCCGGGGCGCCCTGCGGCACCGCCGCTGCATCTTCCTCGCCGACGGCTTCTACGAGTGGCGCCGCGAGGGGACCGGGCGCGCGGCCGTGAAGACGCCGTTCAAGATCAGCCGCGCGGACGGCGCCCCGATGGCGCTGGCCGGCCTGTGGGAGAACTGGATCGGCGCGGACGGGTCGGAGATCGATACCGCCGCCATCGTCACCACGGGCGCCAACGGCACCATGGCGGCGGTCCACGACCGGATGCCCGCGATCCTGGCGCCGGAGACGATCGCCCCCTGGCTCGACACGCGGGCGGTCGACGCGGCGGAGGCGGCGGCCCTGTGCCGGCCCTGCCCGGATGCGTGGCTGAGGCTCGATCCCGTGAGCGCCCGGGTCAACGATGCGCGCAACGACGGCGCGGACCTGATCGTGCCGGTCGGCCGGCCGCAGCCCGCGCCCCCGGTGCCGGATATCCCGCGCGCGGACCGGCCGCTCTCCAGCGACGAGGACGCGCAGGGCTCCCTGTTCTGAGGCTCAGCAGCCGCGGCAGATGCTGCCCTCGATCTTGTCGGCTTGATTCCGCTCGCGCCGCTCCACGGAGGGCGTCGGCACCTCGCCGGCGCCGAGAGAGGTGCCCGGCGGCTTCGTGACCCCCAGCGAATTCGTGTAGGGCGCCGTCACGGTCGAGGTCGGGCCGCCGCCCGTCCCGGTCTGGTCGGCCGCGCCGCGCAGATCCTGCTGGGCGAGGGCCGGAAGCGGCGCGAACAGGCAGGCCAGGACGGCCGCGGACAGGAGACGAGATGCTGGCATGGTGCCCTCCGACGCCCGCCTAACGCGGCAGCGGCCGAGAAGTTCTCGTGCGATGTCGTACGCCCGCGCGTCCTAGCGCCGCTTGCGCGACGCCTCGCGGCGAAACACACCCACCATCTCGATATGGGGCGCATAGGCGAACTGGTCGACCGGCGTGACCTGTTCCAGCCGGTAACCTCCCGCCACCAGGATCGCGGCGTCGCGCGCGAAGGTGCCGGTCTCGCAGGCGACGCCAACGACGAGCGGCACCCTCGACTCGGCCAGCTGCTTCGCCTGGGCCTGCGCGCCCGCGCGCGGCGGGTCGAACACGACGGCGTCGAAGGCGTTCAGCTCATGCGCGAGCATGGGGCGGCGGAACAGGTCGCGGCGTTCCGTCGTGACCCGACGAAGCCCCGATCGGGACCGCACCGCGCGGTCGAGCCCGGCGAGCGCGCCGGCCTCGCCCTCGACGGCGTGGACCTCGTGCGCGCGTGCGAGGGCGAGGGTGAAGGGCCCGCAGCCGGCGAACAGGTCGGCGACCCGCCTCACCTTGCGGTCGAGGGCCGCGAGGACGAGCGCGGTGAGCGTCTCCTCACCTGCCGCCGTCGCCTGCAGGAAGCCCCCGGGCGGGGGCAGAAGGTGGTCTAGACCTGCGCGCGGGCCCTGACCGGACGGGGGCTCCGCGGCCGGGATCCGGCCCTCGCCCGAGGGGATCTGGACGGGGCGGCGCTCCACCACGACATCGCCGTGGAGTGAGAGCCGCGCGAGGTCGAGGTCGCCCGCGAGGCGCACGAGCGCCGCCCGCACGCCCTCGCTCACGGGGCCGTGACCGCGCAGGTCGACGTCGAGGCCGGATTCGCTGGCCGTCACGGCAACGTCGAGGGGCTTGCGGCCATGGCCGAGGGGGGCGCTCAGCGCCCGCGCGATCGCGGGCGCCGGATGCAGGGCCGGCACGGTGATCGGGCAATGGTCGATCGCCACGAGGGCGTGGCTGCGGGCGGCCATCAGCCCGGCCTCCGCCCGGCCCTCGACCGCGCGGACATGCAGGGTGATCCGCCGCCGTCCCGCGCCGCGTGCGTCGCGCATCGGCTCAAGGTTTGCCGGCAGGCCGGCCTGCGCCAGGGCCTGGGCCAGGAGGCCCCGTTTCCAGGCGGCGTAGGGCTCGGGCGCGAGGTGCTGCACCGCGCAGCCCCCGCAGCGGGTGAAGTAGGGGCAGAAGGGCGCGATCCGGTCGGGGGAGGCCTCCTCGATCGACACGAGGTCGCCGCGCGTGCCCTCGCGCGCGATCGTGACGCGCTCGCCCGGCAGCGCGTAGGCCACCGCCGTGCCGTCCGCCGCGAGGCCATCGCCCCGGGCACCGAGGCGGCGGATCGTGACGGTCTCTGTCTCAGGCATCGGGGTGTCCAACATGTGCGCGCGCGGGGCCCGCCGTCGCGCCGATCAGGAATTCGCGGTTGCCGTCGCCGCCCGTGACCGGCGAGGGATGGAGGCCGACGATCGTGAAGCCGAGGCCGGAAAGGCAGCCCGCCACGGCCTCGCAGACCTCCGCGTGGACCGCCTCGTCCCGCACGATCCCGCCGCGCCCGACCCGTTCGCGCCCGGCCTCGAATTGCGGCTTGATCAGCGCCGCGAGGGCGGCACCCGGCGCCAGCAGGGCCGCGACGGCGGGCAGCACGAGGCGAAGCGCGATGAAGCTGACATCGATCGCCGCGAGGCTCGGGGGCTCGCGCAACGCCGCCCGGTCGAGGTGGCGCACATCCGTCCCCTCCAGGCTCGTCACCCGCGGGTCGCGCGCCAGCGAGGCGTGGAGCTGCCCGCGCCCGACATCGACGGCGTGGACATGGGCGGCGCCCCGCCGCAGCAGGACATCGGTGAAGCCGCCCGTCGAGGCGCCGACGTCGAGGCAGACCCGGCCGGCGGGGTCGAACCCGAAGGCGTCGAGCGCCGCGCTCAGCTTGAGGCCGCCGCGCGAGACGAAGGGGTGGGGCTGGCCGGCCACGATCGCGGCCTCGGGCGCGAGGGCATCGGAGGCCCGCACGACGGGCCGGCCATCCGCGCTGACGAGGCCGGCCGCGATGGCGGCCTGCGCCCGCGCGCGGCTCTCGTAGAAGCCCCGCTCCACCAGGAGGCGATCGGCCCTGAGCCGCTCCCGCGTCATGTCCCCGGATGTCCCTGCGCGTGCGCCGAGGCGCGATCGTGTACGGTCAAGCCCTGTCGAAGGGCGTTTGCGGCGCCTAACTACCCCAGCGTGGAGAGGAGAGCCATCACATGACACGCCTATTGCCGATTCTCGCGGTTCTCGCGAGCGTGACCCCCGCCTTGGCCCAGAAGGCCGAGGCGCCTGCCGCGCCTGCTGCGCCTGCTGCGCCGCAGACCTTCGAGAGCGAGATTCGGAACAACAAGAACGAGCCCATCGGCAAGATCATGATCCGGGACGGCGCGAACTCGCTGGTGATGCGCCTCGCGATCCAGGCCGGCGGCCTGCCGCCCGGCTGGCACGGCATCCATTTCCACGCGGTGGGGGATTGCTCGGACATCGAGAAGTTCGAGAAGTCGAAGGCCCACGTCAATCACGACCAGAGCAAGCACGGGCTCCTGAACCCGGACGGGCCGGACGAGGGCGACCTGCCGAACGTCTACGCCAATGCGGACGGCTCGGTGAATGCCGAGGTCTCGAGCGAGACGCCGCTGACCGGCGAGGGCGGCCTCAAGGACGGGGACGGCTCGGCGCTGATCATCCACGCCAACGCGGACGACCATTCGGCCCAGCCGATCGGCGGCGCCGGGGCGCGCATCGCCTGCGCGGTGATCAAGTAGCGATCGGCAGCCAGGCGGCCTCTCCGCGCCGGAGGCGGGAGGGGCCGCGGGGCCGGCTCAGGCATGCGCCAGCTTCGGCTTGGCGCCGAGGGCTTCCTCGACGGTCCCGTCGCCGTCGAGATAGCCGTGGCGTTTCGGGTTCGGCATGATCACCGAGGCCACGAAGGCGACGGCGAGCAAACCCGTGACGTACCAGAAGAAGGTGCTCTCGGAGCCCGCATCCTTGAACCAGAGGGCGACATACTCGGCCGTGCCCCCGAAGGTGGCGTTGGCCAGCGCGTAGGAGAGCCCGACGCCGAGCGCCCGCACCTTGGTGGGGAACAGCTCCGCCTTCACGATGCCGCTGATGCCCGTGTAGAAGCTGATCACCACGAGGCCGAGGGTGATCAGCCCGAAGGCGACATACGGGTCCTTGTTGGTCCCGAGCGCCGTCATCAGGGGCACCACCATCAGGGTGCCGAGCCCGCTATAGAGCAGCATGTTCACCTTGCGGCCGATCCGGTCGGACAGGGCCCCGAAGATCGGCTGGATCGCCATGTAGACGAGGAGCACCAGGGTCATCGTCTGCGAGGCGGTGGTCTTCTCCATCTGCGCGGTGTTGACGAGGTATTTCTGCATGTAGGTCGTGAAGGTGTAGAAGCTGAGCGAGCCGCCGGCCGTGTAGGCGAGCACGACGCAGAAGGCGCGCCAGTGCTTGGACAGTTCGCGGAAGGTGCCGGCCTCCTCGCGGTCGCCGCCCTTCTCCATCGTCTCGGCGAGCGAGCGCCGCAGGTAGAGCGCCACGACGGCCGCGAGGGCGCCGATGAAGAACGGGATGCGCCAGCCATAGGCCCGGAGCTGGTCGGCCGTCATCACGGCCTGGAGCGTCACGAGGACGAGGGAGGCAAGGAGCTGCCCGCCGATCAGCGTGACGTACTGGAACGAGGCGTAGAAGCCCCGCTTCCCCTTGACGGCCACCTCGCTCATGTAGGTCGCGCTGGTGCCGTATTCGCCGCCCACCGAGACGCCTTGCACCATGCGGGCGAGGAGGAGCAGGACGGGCGCCGCCGTGCCCACGGTCTCGTAGGTCGGCAGGATGCCGATCGCCAGCGAGCCGGCGCACATCATCAGCACCGAGATCACCATCGAGGTGCGGCGCCCGAGCCTGTCGGCGATGCGCCCGAAGATCCAGCCGCCGATGGGGCGCATGAAGAAGCCAACCGCGAAGATGCCCGCCGTCTGCAGCAGCTGGCTCGTGGTGTCGCCCTTCGGGAAGAAGGCCGGGGCGAAGTAGAGCGCGAAGAAGGCGTAGCAGTAGAAGTCGTACCACTCGACCAGGTTGCCGGAGGAGGATCCGACGATCGCCATGATCCGGCGACGTCGGTCTGCGGCGTCGTCCTCGGCGGACGGTGCGATTCCGATCGAGTCGGACATGGCGTTTCCCTTGAGCCTGTTGGGTCGGCCTGCGGCCGGTTTTCTCGATCGGTCAGGTTTAGCCATCCCGGATTGCATTCAACAAGGCCCGACGCGGCTTGGGGCGGGGCGGCGGCCCGGGACTGTCACGGCGCTCCGGGCGTGAGGCCCCGCGCCGGGAGCCATTCGCCCAGGATGGCATTGACCGCCTCGGGCGCCTCCTGCTGCACCCAGTGGGAGATTCCGGGCAGGCGCCGGAGGGTGAAGTCCCGGACGAGCGCGTCGTAGCCCTCGGTGAGCTCGACGCCCAGCGCGGTGTCGGCCTCGCCCCAGACCATCAGGACCGGCACCTCGATCACCGGCATCGCGCGCGCCGCGAGGAGACCGCGCAGGTTCGCGCGGTAATAGGCGAGCATCGCCGTCATGGCGCCGGGCTTCAGGGCGTTCTCCCGGTAATGCGCCAGGACGCTCTCCGGGAAGGCGCTCTTGTCCACCGCCATCCGGGTGAAGGCGCGCCCCACCGCCACGGCTCCGTCGCGGGTCAGGGCCCATTCGGGCAGGCGCGGGATCTGGAAGAACGCGACGTAGAGGGAGCGCAGGCGCTGGCGCCAGGATCGGCGCAGCACCCGGCGGAAGACCTCCGGATGGGGCACGTTCATCACCACGAGGCCGTCGAGGCGGCGTCGCTCGATCGCGAAGCTCCAGGCGACGAGGGCCCCCCAATCATGCCCGACGAGGAGGCGGCGCCGGGCGCCGAGCGCGTCGAACAGGCCCTCCGCATCCGCCACGAGATGCTCCATCCGGTAGGCCGCGCGCCCCTGCGGCCGGGCGCTGTCGCCGTAACCGCGCATGTCCGGCGCGACCGCGTGCCAGCCGAGATCGGCGAGCGCGGGCAGCTGATGGCGCCAGGAGAAGCGGCTCTCCGGAAACCCGTGCAGGCAGAGCGCGATGTCGGGCCCCGCGCCGGCCTCGTCGACGGCGAAGCGCAGGCCGTTGGCCTCGATCACGCGGGTGCTGATGCGGCTCACCTTCATCCTTCCCGGCTCGCGTCGCGCGGGCCCAAGGGACGCGCCCGGTGCCAACGCCCCGCGCCGCCGGAGAGGTCCGCGTCCGAGGGCGGAGGCACGCCTCCAGACTGAAAGCCAGGGTTGTGGCTCGGTGAGCGATGCGCGGAACGGTTTCGAACGCTTCGCCGTTGCGGGGGGTGTCGGGGCTGGGAGGTCCCGCCCTGCAACGGAAAATGGACATCACGCCATGAGCAAGCTCTTTCGGAGCACGGTGACGGCTGCCCTCCTGGTGGCCGGTGCAGCAACAGCCTTCGCCCAGGGCGGCGGCGCCGGCGGCGCGGGCGGTGGCGCCGGGGGAGGGGCCGGCGCTGCCGGCGGAGGCGGAGCCGGCGTGGGTGCGGGGGGCGGCGCCGGCGGAGGTGGAGCCGGGATGGGCGCGGGCGGCGGCGCAGGCGGTGGTGCCGGCGGCGCGGGCATGCGCGGCGGCGAGGCTGGCGGCGCCGGCGGGGCGGGGGCCGGAGGCCAGCGCAGCGGCGGGGGCGAGCGCGGCGCGGCGCCGGAGGGCGGTCGCGAGGGCGGGGCTGCGGGCACCCGCGGCGGCCGCCAGGACGGCGGCGCGGCTCAGCCCGGCGAGCAGCGGGGTGCAGGTGAGCAACGGGGTGCAGGTGAGCAGCGGGGCGCGGGCGAGCGCGGCGGACGCGAGGGTGGCACCGAGCGCGGAGAGCGGGGCGGCCGTGGCGACCAAGGGGGCCGCGGCGACCAAGGCGGGCGCGGCGACCATGGCGATCACGGTGATCGGAACGAGCGCGGCGGGCGCGAGGGGGCAGGGCGCGGCGGCCACACGGAGGCCCGGGGGGCGGCGACTCGCCTCGACACGCGTCAGCGCACCGAGTTCCGGCAATCGATCACCCGCGTCGGTGTCTCGCCGGTGCGCAACGTGAATTTCCGCCTCAATGTCGGCACGGCGGTGCCGCGCTCCGTGACCCTGCACGCGCTGCCGCCGGCGATCCTGACGCTGGTGCCGGCCTATCGCGGCCTGCAATTCATCCTGGTCGAGGACGACATCGTCATCATCGATCCGGACACCTACGAGATCGTCGACGTCATCCCGGCCTGACCGGATGCCGGGACGGGCAGAAGCCCCGTCCCGCCCGTCTCAGCGGTTGCCGTCGAGGAGCTTCGAGACCACGCGGGCGGTGTAATCCACCATCGGCACGATGCGGGCGTAGTTCAGCCGCGTCGGGCCGATGACGCCGACGACCCCGACGATCTGCTGCGAGCCGTCCCGGAAGGGGGCCGCGATCATCGACGAGCCCGAGAGCGAGAACAGCTTGTTCTCCGAGCCGATAAAGATCCGCACGCCCTCGCCGCCCTCGGCGCGGGACAGCAGCTCGATGACGTCCTTCTGCGTCTCGAGGTCGTTGAAAAGCAGGCGGATGCGTTCGAGATCCTCCACCGCGCGCAGATCGTCGAGGAGGTTGGCCTGGCCCCGCACGATGAGCTGGCGCGCATCGGAGGGCCCGACCGTGGTGGCAAGCCCGGCATCGACCAGGCGCTCCGTGAGGGCGTCGAGCTCCCGCTTCATCGCCTGGCGGCCGGCCTCGATCTCGGCCCGGAGGGTCCCGAGGGTGCGGCCCTGCTGCAGCCTCGCGTTGAGGTAGTTCGAGGCCTCCTGCAAGGCGCTCGCGGGCAGGCCCGGGGGCAATTCGAGGACGCGGTTCTCCACCGAGCCGTCGTCGGAGACGAGGACCACAAGGGCGCGGCTCATGTCGAGGCGCACGAACTCGATGTGCTTGAGCTGCACGTTCATCTTGGTGGTGACCACGACGCCGGCCCCCCGCGAGATGCCCGAGAGCAGCGTCGAGGCCTCGGCGAGGGCGGAATCGAAGGTGTGGCGCGAGGCGGCCGCCCGCATCTGGGCCTCGATCCGCGCCTGCTCCTCCTGGCCGACATCCCCGAGTTCGAGCATCGCGTCGACGAAGAAGCGCAGGCCCTGCTCGGTCGGCAGCCGCCCGGCCGAGGTGTGGGGCGCGTAGATCAGGCCGGAATGCTCGAGATCCGCCATCACGTTGCGGATCGAGGCCGGCGACAGGGCCATCGGCAGGATGCGCGCGAGGTTGCGCGAGCCCAGGGGCTCGCCGGTCGAGAGATAGCTCTCGACGATCTGGCGGAAGATCTCCCGCGCCCGGTCGTTGAGCGCGGCCAGCGCCTGGAATTGATGCGGCGTGGAGAGGGTCCGGGGTGTTTCTGTCACGATCTCTGTTCCTGCCGGGCGATTGTGTCCGCCTCTCACGTCCAGATCAATCGGTTCAGGCCCGACGCGACGGTCTCGATGACGTGGGCAGTCAAATAAACCCGGCTCTCCGACTTGATGAATAAAAAACCTGCCCCATCAGGGAAATCCTTAGAAAAACGCACCAGGCGCGGGAATAATGCCAGCATATCTGCGTTGGCCATCTGTGCGGTGTGCGGACTTCCCCTTACGCCGCGGTTGGGTTGAGCCCGTGTTTCAGGAGCAGGTTCCAATGCGTTCTGGTTTCAAGATGATCGTGCCGAAGATTTTCGCAATGGCGCTCGCGGTCGCGGGTGTCGCCTTCGCGGCCGCGCCGAAGCAGGCCGAGGCCGCTCCGATCGCCGTCTCGACGCAGGTCGCTTCGCCTGAGGCTGGCGCCACCGAGGCGGCCTACGGCTCCGGTCACGGGCGCTTCGTCGGGCATCATCGCCGGCACATGCGCGGCCATCACCACCGGATGCATCGCCACCATTATCGCCGCGGCCATCACCACCATCATCACCACCGCATGCATCGCCACCACCGCTGAGGGGCGGTGCCGGGGATCGCCGCGCCCCGCGCGGCGCTCTCCTGGCGCCTCCGGCGCTCACCTGGCGCCTCCGGCGCTCACCTGGCGCCTCCGGCGCTCACCTGGCGCCTCCGGCGCTCACCTGGCGCCTCCGGCGCTCACCTGGCGCCTCCGGCGCTCACCGGCGCCGGCCGGGAGGCGGGTTGCCGCTCCGCCCGGCTCGGCCTAAGAGCCCACCCTGGATTCCGACAGGGAGAGTGGCGATGCGGCCCTCGAAGCGCGCGGCCGACGAGCTGCGCAAGGTCACGCTCGAGCGCGCGGTGTCGCGCTACGCCGAAGGCTCCTGCCTGGTCAGCTTCGGCGAGACCAAGGTGCTGTGCACGGCCTCGCTGGAAGAGCGCGGACCGCCCTGGCTGCGCGGCTCCGGCAAGGGCTGGGTCACGGCCGAGTATTCGATGCTGCCCCGCGCCACCCATGAGCGCACCCGCCGCGAGGTCAATTCCGGCAAGCCCTCCGGGCGCACCCAGGAGATCCAGCGGCTGATCGGCCGCTCGCTCCGGGCGGCCACCAACCTGCCGGCGATCGGCGAGCGCCAGATCACGGTGGATTGCGACGTGATTCAGGCCGATGGCGGCACCCGCACCGCCGCCATCACGGGCGCCTGGGTGGCGCTCCACGATTGCTTCGCCTGGATGCGCGGGCGCTCGATCATCTCGATCGATCCCCTGCGCGAGCACGTGGCGGCGATCTCCTGCGGCATCCACAAGGGCACGCCGGTGCTCGACCTCGATTTTGCCGAGGATTCGGCGGCCGAGACCGACGCCAATTTCGTGATCACGGGGTCCGGCGGCCTCGTCGAGATCCAGGGCACCGCCGAGGGCGCCCCCTTCTCCGAGGTCCAGTTCCTGGAACTCCTGCGCCTCGCCAAGGGCGGCGTCGAACAGCTCGTCGCGCTCCAGAAGCAGGTGATCGCGTGAGCCACCGCATCCTCAGCGGCAAGGTCGTGATCGCGACCCACAATGCCGGCAAGCTCGTGGAGATGCGCGAGCTCCTCGCGCCCTTCGGGGTCGAGGCGGTCTCGGCGGGCGAGCTGAACCTGCCCGAGCCCGAGGAGACCGGCACGATGTTCTCCGAGAACGCCGCCATCAAGGCGCTCGCGGCGGCCGAAGCCTCGGGCCTGCCGGCCTTCGCGGACGATTCCGGGCTCTGCGTCGACGCGCTCGATGGGGCGCCGGGCCTGTTCTCGGCCCGCTGGGCCGGCCCGTCCAAGGACTTTTCCGGCGCCATGGCGCGGATCGCATCCGAACTCGACAAGCGCGGCGCGACGAGCCGGCGCGCGCATTTCGTCTCCGCCCTCGTGATCGCCTGGCCGGACGGCCACACGGAGCTGTTCGAGGGCCGCGTCTTCGGCGACCTCGTGGAGCCGCGGGGCCAGGCCGGCTTCGGCTACGACCCGATGTTCCGGCCGGACGGCTTCGAGCGCACCTTCGGGGAGATCTCGTCCGAGGAGAAGCACGGCGTCGATTGGCAGAGCGGCAACGCCCTCTCGCACCGGGCCCGCGCCTTCGTAACGCTCGCGTCCGCCTGCCTGCGTCGCCCGGGCTGAGCCCGATTCCCGGCTCCGCGCCGTCCGGCATTGCCAAACCGGGCGCCCGCGCGCACATCCGCCGCATGAGTGAACCCACCGGCCCGGACCATCCGACCCGCGACGCGGGCTTCGGGGTCTATCTCCATTGGCCCTTCTGCGCTGCGAAGTGCCCCTATTGCGACTTCAACAGCCATGTGCGCCGGGCGCCCGTGGACGAGGCCCGCTTCCTGCAGGCCTTCCGGACCGAGATCGCGCATGTGGCCGCCCGCACCCCGGGCCGCACCGTGTCGAGCGTGTTCCTGGGCGGGGGCACGCCGTCCCTGATGCAGCCCGCGACGGTGGCGGGCCTGCTCGACGCGATCGCGGGGGCCTGGGGCACGACGCGGGATGTGGAGATCACCCTCGAGGCGAACCCGACGAGCGTCGAGGCCGGCCGTTTCCAGGGCTACCGGACGGCCGGCATCAATCGGGTCTCCCTCGGTGTCCAGGCCCTCGACGACGCCGCGCTCAAGAGCCTCGGGCGCCTGCACACGGCGGACGAGGCGATGGCGGCGGTGCGCGTCGCCGCGGCCCATTTCGAGCGCTACTCCTTCGACCTGATCTACGCCCGTCCGCACCAGACCCCCGCCGCCTGGGCCGGGGAACTCGCCGAGGCGATCGCGCGGGCGGCCGAGCACCTGTCGCTGTATCAGCTCACCATCGAGCCCGGCACGCCCTTCCACGGGCTGGCCGCGGCCGGCAAGCTCGTGCCGCCCGACGAGGAGACGGCGCGCGCGCTCTACGACGTGACGCAGGAAACCTGCGCCCGCGCGGGCCTGCCGGCCTACGAGATCTCGAATCACGCGCGCCCGGGCGCCCAGTCGCGCCACAACCTGCTCTACTGGCGCTACGGTGAATATGCGGGGATCGGCCCCGGCGCGCATGGCCGCCTGGTCACGGAATCCGGCCGGCTCGGCACCGTCACCGAGCGGGCTCCCGAGGCGTGGCTCGCCCGGGTCGAGGCCGAGGGGCACGGCATCGTCGAGACGGAGGCGCTGAGCCCGGCCGACCAGGGCGACGAGTTCCTGGTGATGGGCCTGCGCCTGGCGGAGGGCATCGACCCGGACCGCTACGCGGCCCTCAAGGGCCGCCCACTCGATCCGGCGCGCCTCGCGGCCCTGCTGGAGGATGGGCTCGTGGCGCGGCGGCCCGACGGTCGCCTCGCCGCGACGCCGCGGGGGGCCCCCGTGCTCAACGCCGTGGTGGCCGAGCTCGCGGCCTGAGGCGGCCTCAGGTGCCGGATTTCGCCAGGGTGCGCGGGGCCGGGCTGACCACGGTCGCGGCGTTGTTGCGGATCTCGAAGATGGCCAGCGAGCGGTCGCTCAGCCCCTCGGGCCGGAACCGGAAGGTGCCGTCGATGCCCGAGAAGCCGGCCGGATTCGTGAGCGTGGCCTCGGCGAAGCGCTGGGTGCCGTATTGCCGGCTCAGCGCCGCCGCGAGCGAGACCGCGTCGTAGGCGAGCGAGGCGACGCGCGGCGGGCTGGTGCCGAAGCGGGCCTGATAACGGCCCGCGAAATTGCCGAAGCCGCCCGCATCGGCCGCCGCGAACCAGCCGCCCTGGAGGGCCGGGAGGGCAAAGACCCGCGGCTCGTTCCAGACCGCCGTGCCGAGTGGGCGCACGCGGCCGGGCGAGAAGCCGGCCTTGGTCAGCGCCGCGGCGACGATGGCGAGACCTTCCGGCGGCTCGGGCAGGAACAGGGCATCCGCCTGCGCCGCCGGGCCCGTGATGACGCCCGCCATCCGCTGGATCGCCGGACCCGGCGCCCCGGGGGCGTAGCGCTCGATGGCGGCGAGGCGCGCGCCCTTGCGGGCGACAGCCTCGCGGAACTGGGCTTCCACGGCGTTGCCGTAGGTGTTCTCCGGGATCAGGGCCGCGAAGGAGCGCCGGCCGGACGTGACCGCCTCGTCGACGATGCGGTCGACCTCCGCCTGCGGCAGGAAGCTCAGGAGGTAGACGCCCCGGGCCGCCACGTTCGCGTCGGTCGAGAACGCGATGACGGGCTTGCCGGCATTGCGGGCCGGCAACGAAGCGGCCTGCACGTTGGCGGCAAACAGCGGCCCGAGCACGAGTTCCGCCCCTTCGGCGAGGCCGGCCTGCGCCGCCTCGCGCGCCCCATCCGGCGAGCCGCGATCGTCCTTCACCAGGATCTGCAGGTCCGGCTGCTGGAATTCCTGCATGGCGAGTTCCGCGGCGTTGCGCATCGCGGAGCCGAGCGCAGCGCCCTGGCCGGTGAGGGGCACCACGAGCGCGACCTTCACGCTGCCGGTGCCGATCCGCGTCCCGGCGATTCCCGCTTCCGGCGCCTCGCCGGCGGGTCCGAGATCGGCCTGGGGCGACGGCGCCGAGCGGGTCGTGCGGGGACCGTCCGGGCCGCCGATGCAGGCGCCGAGGCTTGCCGTCAGCATCAGGGCCGCGCCGCAACGCGCCATGCGTGCGTGCAACGAGCGTGCTCGCGCCATCCCTGATCTCCGTCCCGACCCCGTTCAGGAAGGGATAAAGTCTGAGCCCGAAAAGTAAACGCGCAGAAACAGGGGGTGGACGAGGTCGTGGATGACCGTTGCGAAATTCCGCCAGGCGCCGCGGCGTGCCAATGTCCCGGCGATGACGCAGCGAATCGACAGACCCAACAAGCGCCGCCCCGACCCGAGCGGGGCGAAGCCGAGCGCGACCTTCACGGCCTTCGGGCTCGCCGCGGAGGCCGAACCCCTCACCGCCGGACTGCACGTGGTGGCGACCCCGATCGGCAACCTGCGCGACGTTTCCTTCCGGGCGCTCGCGACGCTCGCCGCCGCCGACGCGGTGCTGGCCGAGGACACCCGCGTCACCCGGACCCTGCTGATGCATTACGGGATCACGACGCCGCTCGTCGCCTATCACGACCACTCGAACGCCGCCGTGCGCGAGCGGATGGTGGCGCGGATGCAGGCCGGTGAGGCGCTGGCGCTGGTCTCGGATGCCGGTACCCCGCTGGTCTCGGACCCGGGCTTCAAGCTCGTCCAGGCGGCGATCGAGGCCGGGATCTCGGTGACGCCGATCCCCGGCCCCTCGGCGGTGATGACCGCGATCGTCGCCGCGGGCCTGCCGACGGACCGCTTCTTCTTCGAGGGGTTCCTGCCGCAGAAGAGCGGGGCGCGCCGCACCCGCCTCGCGGCGCTCGGGACCGTGCCGGGCACGCTCGTTCTGTTCGAATCCCCCCACCGCCTCCCCGAGATGCTGGCCGACGCCGCCGCGGTGCTCGGCGCCGCGCGCCCCGCCGCGGTGGCGCGCGAATTGACCAAGCTCTACGAGACCATCCGGCGCGGCACCCTCGGCAGCCTCGCCGAGACCTTCGCGGAGGAGGGCGCACCGAAGGGCGAGGTCGTGGTGGTGATCGGGACGAATCCCGAGGAGGGGGTCACCGAGGCGCAGGATGCGGGCCTCGACGCGGCGATCGAGGCGGCGCTCGCCCGCCACTCGATCAAGGACGCGGCGAGCCTCGTCGCCGACGAGACCGGGCAGCCCCGCCGCGTCGTCTATGCCCGCGCCCTCGCGCTCGCCCGGCGCGGCGATGCCGAAGGTTGAGCGCGGCGACGCGGCGGCGCGCCGCCGGGCGAGCTATCGCCACGGGCGCCGCAGCGAGTGGCTCGCCCTCGCGGCGCTGATGCTGAAGGGGTATCGGCCCCTGGCCCTGCGGTTCTCGGCGGGCGGCGGCGAGATCGACCTGATCGTGCGCCGCGGCGCGACCCTCGTGTTCGTCGAGGTGAAGGCACGCCCGACGCTGGTGGCGGCGCAGGAGGCGATCGGGGCTGTGAAGCGCCGCCGCTTCTCAGGGGCGGTGCGGGCCTGGCTCGGGCGGCACCCGGCCCATGCGGGTCTCACGCTTCGGGCGGATGCGGTCTTCCTGGCGCCCCGCGCCTGGCCGATGCACCTCGTCGACGCCTTCCCGATCGAGGGCGTTTAGGCGGATCAGCCCCGGGCGGCGCTGATCGCGGAGATCAGGGTGCGCTTGAGGTCCGCTTGGCTGAAGGGCTTCTGCACCACCGGGCGGTCGCGGAACGGCTCGCGGATGCCGGCGCCGCCGTAGCCGGTGGAGAACACCAGCGGCAGGTCGCGCCTCGCGATGGCCTCGGCCACCGGGTAGATCGGCTCGCCCGCGACGTTCACGTCGAGGATGGCGACCTCGAAGGTCTCGGCCTCGGCCATCTCGAGCGCCGTCGAGAGGCGTGCGGCCGGACCGACCACGGTGCAGCCGAAATCGAGCAGCATGTCCTCGAGCAGCATCGAGATCGCGGCCTCGTCCTCGACGACGAGAACCCGTGCCCCGTTCAGCAGTTCGTCGTTCGCTTCCGCACTCACGCCGGATGGTCTTCCCTTGGATCCGTTCCGGTGCCGGAACGCTGCCTTTGGAGGATCAGTCTTGTGGAGGATCGCCGCCCGAGGGGCGACCAGTCCGGGCGGCACCAGAGACGCCACCCCGACCCGGCCTTGCGGCCGCGCCAGGACATTGCGAGCCGTCGCCCGTAAAAGGAAGCGTGTCAAGCGCCGCGAGCCGTCCGGATGCACAGCTTCGAGCCCCGATGTTACGCCATGATACATTTTCCCGGCAAAGTGCGGCACGCTTGCATCCCGTTCATCAAGTTCAACCGGAGATCGGCCTCATGGCGCCTCGATCCGGAGTGACCCGCAGGCAGGCGCTGGGGAGCCTCGGCTGGCTCGCGGGGTCGGGTGCGGCCCGGGCTCAGCCCGGCCTCGCGCCCGTGATCGTCGCCTCGAAGAGCGATACCGAGGGCGCACTCACAGGCAGCATGATCGCGCTCTGCCTCGAGGATCTCGGCATCCCGGTCGAGCGCCGGCTCGGCCTCGGGCCGACCTTGATCGTGCGCTCGGCTCTGCTCGCGGGCGATGTCGACATCTACCCCGAATATACCGGCAACGGCGCCTTCTTCACCGGCTCCGAGACCGATCCGGCCTGGAAGGACGCGGCGCGCGCCTACGCGAAGATCCGCGATGAGGATGCGGCGCGCGGCCTGGTCTGGCTGCAGCGGGCGCCTGCCAACAACACCTGGTTGATCGCCGTGCAGGGCGCTCTGGCGCGGCGCGAGAATCTGGCGAGCATGGCGGATTTCGCCGGGGCGGTCCGGCGCGGTCTGATCCTGCTTGCGGCCTCCGCCGAGTTCGTGGAGAGCCCGGCGGCGCTCCCGTCCTTCGAGGCGGCGTACGCGTTCACGCTCCCGATGGACCGGATCATCAGCCTGCCCGGCGGCGACACCGCCGTCACGGCGCGCGCGGCCGCCCAGGGCATCAGCGGCGTCAATGCCGGGATGGTCTACGGCACGGACGGGGCGCTCAATGCCCTCGATCTCACCGTGATGAGCGACCCGAAGGGCGCCCAGATCGTCTACGAGGTCGCGCCGGTGATCCGGGCCGGGACCCTCGCCCGCTTCCCGACGATCTCGGCCAAGCTCGGCCCGGTCTTCGCGGGGTTCGACGCCGCGACCCTGCGGCGCCTCAATGCCCGCATCTCGGTCGAGGGTGAGATCGCCGAGACCGTCGCGCGGGACTATCTGCGCGCGAGCGGGCATATCCGATGAGACGGACGCGCCGCGATCGAGCGATCCGCGCTTCGGGACCGGTCGGGACCCTTGCGCGTTCCGCCAGGGCTGCGACGGCAGGTTGAGGCGAGGATCGTTTGGCGCAGGGCCTGTCTTCAGATCCGCGGGTGCGGACGGCCCGGGGCACCGATTCGGGCCGGATCGGCGCGATCCTGGCGGCCATCGCATTCCTGGCATCCCTCTACGGCCTGCCCCTGCTGCGCCTTGCCGCCAATCGCCTCGTCGTCGGCGATCCCGTCTTCGCGGAGGGGAATTTCGGCATGGAGATCCACGCGGCGGCGGGTCTCGTCGTGGCGGCGGTGCTGATCTTCGGCGGACGCCGCGCGAATCTCGGCGGGGCCGGCGCCGTGACGCTGCTCCTCACCGCCGTCGCGCTCCTCGCCCTCGGGCTCGGCGCCACGGCCGCGGACCTGATCTCCGGCGAGCCGCCGGCGGCGCGCGCGAGCCTCGCGGCCGGCGCGTGGCTGGCCTTCGCGTTCCTGGCGGTCGCGCTGGCGATCGCGGTCGCGCGCGCCGGCCGGTCCTGGCTCGGCCCCTTCAGCATCGGCGCCGTGCTCCTGTTCCTCATCGTCGCCGGCCGCGCGGGCGCCTTCGACGGGCTGTCCCTCGCGGTGGAGTTGCGCGCCCGCCGCGACACGGTCCTGGACGCGATTCTCCAGCACGCGCTGCTCTCGGGCGGGGCCCTCGTCCTCGGGGTTCTCGGCGCCGGGTTGCTGGCGCTCTGGCGCCGCGGGCAGGGTTTCGTCGAGATGCTGGTGGGCGGCATTCAGGTGGTGCCGGCGGTGGCCCTCCTCGGCGGCCTCGTGGCCCTCGCCTCCGGCCTGCTCCACGCCGTTCCGGTTCTGCGCGCGGCGGGTCTCAGCGCGCTCGGGCCCTTCCCGGCGCTTGTCGGCATCGCCGCCTACCTGCTCCTGCCGCTCTGGCGCGGGCTGAGGCTGGCCCTGCGCGCGCCCGACGCCGCGACGCTCGATGCGGCGACGGCGCTCGGCCTGACGCCGGGGCAGGTCCTGGCGCGGGTCCGGCTCCCCATCGGCGCGCCGATCCTGATCGGGGCGTTGCGCGTCGCCGCCGTTCAGAGCATCGGGCTCGCGACCCTCGGGGCCCTCGTCGGCGCGGGCGGGCTCGGTCAGGTCGTGTTCGACGGGATGGCGCAGTTCGCGCCCGACCTGATCCTCCTCGGGGCGATCCCGGTGATCGGCCTGTCGCTCGCGGTCGAGAGCGGCCTCAGCCGTGTCGAGCGCGCTGTTCGACGGCATGCCGCGTGAGCCGGTGGCGCCCCATTCTCGGGCCGGCGGCGGCGGGCCTCGTCCTGATGATCCTCTCGCATCCGCGCGTCGCCCAGAGCCTCGTCGGCTGGCTCGGCGAAGCGCCGCGCCGGGCGCTCGGCCTCGATTACCTGGCGGCGCTCGCGCTGCATCACCTCGTCCTCGCCGGCGGGGGCCTCGTCCTGGTCGCGCTCGCCGGACTGGGCCTCGGCATCGCCGCGACCCGGGACGGGGGCGCGCCCTTGCGCGGCGGGATCGACACGCTGGCGGCGGCCGCGCAGGCGGTGCCCCCCGTGGTCGTGGTGGCGCTCGCCCTGCCGATCCTCGGCTTCGGCGGCCCCCCGACCCTGCTGGCGCTCCTGTGCTACGGCGTGATGCCGGTGCTGCGCGGCACCGTCGGCGCCCTCGAAGCCGTGCCGCGGGAGGCCCGCGAGGCCGCGACCGCCATGGGTCTGACGCCGCTGCAGATCCTCGCCCGGGTCGAGATGCCGCTCGCGGCGCCCGCGATCGTCGAGACGTTGCGCACCGCCCTCGTCCTCGCCGTGTCGACGGCCGCGGTGGGTGCCCTCGCGGGGGCGGCGACCCTCGGGACCCCGATCGTCGCCGGGCTCCAGAACCAGAACATGGTGCCGATGGTTCAGGGGGCGGCGGCCACGGCCGCGCTCGCCTTCCTGTGCGACGCCGCGATGCTCGGCCTCGCTGCGCTCACGCGCCGCTGATGGTCGCGCCGAGCAACTCGGTCTCGATCGTCATCGTGGTGCGAAAGACCGGGCCGCGCCGATACTCGCGCACGGTGGCGACGAAGACCTGATGCCGGCCGCTCGGCAAAGTGGCGAGGGCGAGATCGTGCAGGATCCCGCCGGCGGCGGCCCGCGCCGCGCGGTCGTCGTCGAGGACGAGCCCCTCGGGGTCCCGGGACGCGTTCCCGCAGATGAGCATGTCGAAGAAGTAGCGCGGCATGCCGGAACCTTGGCGGGTGGCGGCCGCGCCGCATTAACCCAGGTTACCGCCCGAGCCCGAATGGCTCGGGGCGGGCGGCCGGCATCATTCCTGGTTGTGGAACGATGGCCTCATTCCGGCTTGAACTCGACCTTGGCCCCGCGCTCGACATGGAGCGCGAGGTCGCGCGCATCCCAGTTCGTGAGGCGGATGCAGCCATGCGACTCGGTCTTCCCGACCTTCTCCGGGTCCGGCGTGCCGTGGATGCCGTAGGAGGGAATCGAGAGGTCGATCCAGACGAGCCCGACCGGGTTGTTCGGGCCCGGATGGATCGAGAATTTCGACTTCGCCTTGACGCCCGAGAACTTGTATTTCGGGTTGTAGGTGTAGGACGGCTCGAAGGCGACGCCCTTCACCTTGGCTGACCCATCCGGCGCCGGCTTCTCCTCGCTGCCGATCGAGGCCGGGTAATAGGCCAGGAGCTTGCCGGATTTGTCGAAGGCGCGAACGTCCCGGCTCGCCTTATCGACCTCGATGCGGGCGACCTTCGGGCTCCTCGGCAGGTCCTTCACCTTGCCGCGCTCCAGCGCCGGCACCGCCGCCACCGTCAGAACCGTGCCGGCCTTGTCGAAGGGCTTGCCGGGATTGAGCGCGCTCAGGAGATCGCGGCTCATGTGAAAGCGCTCGGCCAGCATCTCGCGGGGATTGGTGTAATCCATCGCCGGAAGGTCGGCCTGCTCCTCCATCTTCGGCGGGATCTTCTCAACGAAGGGGCCTTTCATGTCGTCCTCGGTGATCGTGTACTCGGTCACGACCGGGTCGGGGCTCGTCGCCTGCAGCTTGTCGAACACGTCCGGCGTCAGGCTCTTCGTCTCGGGCAGGCCCTGCGCCACCGCGAAGGCCGAGAGCGCGCCCTGCAGGTTCTCGCCGTCGCGCCCGTCGATGGCGCCCGGGGAGAAGCGGGCGCGGTCGAGGAGGACCTGCACCTTCACGGTGAGCGGATCGGGCTTGTCGTCATCCTTGGCGCGCGCCTTCCGGGACGCGGCCTTCGGGTCCCCCCCCTTGTCGAGGGCGGCGGCATTGATGGCGTCGCGGCCGAGGCCCGGCGCCTCGGACGCCTTGTCCGCTTGCGCCTTGCTCTCTTGTGCCTTGCTCTCTTGGTTCTTGCTCTCTTGCGATTTGGCCTTCTCGGCCAGAACCGGCCCGGACAGGCCGGCCAGGATCAGGACGGCGAGCCCTGCCCGCACGGACACGCGACGCATCATGACTTGGCGAAAGCTCCGGGAGCGGGAGCGCTCCGGGCGATTAAGCGCCAGAAGCCTCAGAGCGTTCCGGGAAATTCCTCATCTACTGGCACAGGCGATGCCCGGCGTTGCGCTCGCGCTCGTCGAGATGGAGATGGTTGGCGTGGGCCGCATCGGAGCCCGGGCCCAGCACCGTGCGGAAGAAGCCGCAGGCCCTGGCGCGCACGCCGGCCTGGAAGCGGGCTTCCGGCGTGCCCTCCGGCAGGGGGCCGACGCCGACCGGCGCGCGCTCACCGATGCTGAAGCTCATCACGTCGACGCCGTTGGCGAAGGCGTGCTCGCTCAGCTTCGCGTCCGGATCGTGGTTCTGGCCGCGGCACTCGTAGGACGTCCCGATGGTGAGCGCCTTCAAGGGGGCGCCGAGGTCCCGTTCCGCCGCGACCTGCACCTCCGTGGTCCAGCGCGCCAAGGCCTCGGCCGCGCCGCAGACCAAGGTCACCGCCTGCGGCAGCGCGACGCCGTCGAGCGCCGTCAGGCGCAACGGCCGTGCCGCCCCGCACTGGCCGTTCTCGACCGGAGGCAGGGGCTCGAAGGTGACGCCGAGGCGGGTCAGGCGGCGGCGGCAGGCGGTATCGTCCGCGGCCGCGACCTTGAGGGCGAGGGTCGCCTCACCGGACAGTTCCGGCGGCCGCGACGGGGGCAGGGGTGTGGCGGGCAAGGCGGGCGAAGACGGGGAGGGCGAAGATGGCGCGGGGGCGGCGTCCGGCGCCTTCCCGGCCTCGGGCGCGGCCGGCTTCAGCTCCGCGGGCCGCTCCGGCGGCAGGGGGGCTTCGAGGCGTGGGATCCCGGGGGCGGGCTTCTCGGAAACGGGCTTCTCGGGGGACGGCTTGAGCTCCTCCGGGCGCTCCGGCGGCCGGGGCGGGGGGACCGGCAGCGCGGCCGGCTTCTCGGCATGGCCCGATTGGGCCCTCGCGCCCGGCAGTCCCGCCATGGCAAGGAGGAGCACGCTGGCCAGAATCGGCCAGCGATCGGAAATCCTCGGAACCCGACGCGCGCGCATGCCACCCTCACCCGACCCGACCGGCACGCGCGAGACGGTGTCCTGCGCCGGAGACGCGCTGACGATCGAGGTCTTCGCCCTCAATCACAAGGACGCCGATACAACGCCCACGATCATTCTGCTGCACGATGCCCATGGGGCCGGTCCCGATCGGCCGGTCCGGACCGAGGCCGCTCGCCTCGCGGCGGCCGGATACCGGGTGGTGTTGCCGCATTATCTCGAGCGGACCGGCGCGACGCGCGTCGGCTTCTCCGGCATCGCCCGGCATTTCGGCCTGTGGTCCGAGGCAATCGGCGCCGTGATCGCGCATCTCCGCCTGGCCAACCCCGCGCGCCCGCTCGGGCTCGTGGGGCGCTCGCTCGGCGGCGCGCTCGCCCTCGCGGCCGCGGCGGAGACCAACGGCCTCGCCGCGCTGGTGCTGCGCTCGGCCTTCCTGCCGCCGCACCTCGACGGGCGCAGACTCGATCTGCCGCCGGTCCTCGCTTTGCACGGCACGCGCGACGTCATCGTCCCGCCGAGCCATGCCACGAATCTCGCGGCCCGGGTGCGGGAGGCCGGCGGGACCTGCGGCGTGACGCTCTACGAGACCCAGGCCCACACCTTCGACGACGCGACCGACGCCGACGCGACGGCGCGCCTCCTCGCCTTCCTCGCCGAGCACCTGCGCGGCGCGGCTGACCGCCCCGCTGCGGCGCCGCCCGCCTCCTAGTCGCGGTTCGCTTTGCGCCGGTCCGGCGCCGTCCCTATCTTGACGGCACGCGCCCGGCGCGCCGGCTTCGAGGACAGAGTCGCGCGGATCGGTCGGCGAGGGCAGTGATGCGAGGACAGGCATGATGGCAGGACAAGCCGAGACCCCGAACCTCGAGGCCGGCAACCCGTTCTCCGAGCCGGTCTGGGAGACGCCGCACGGCCTGCCGCCCTTCGCGCGCATCCGCCCCGAGCATTACCTCCCGGCCTTCGAGGCGGCCCTGAAGGCGCATGAGGCCGAGATCGCGGTCATCGCCGGCGCCACGACGCCGCCGAGCTTCGCCGATACCGTCGCGGCCCTGGAGCGGGCGGGCCTCGCCCTCGATCGCGTCGCGTCGGTGTTCTACAATCTGACCGGCAGCCACACGAATCCGGAGCTCCAGGCGATCGAGCGCACCATCGCGCCGCGCCTCGCCCGCCACGGCAGCGCGATCTACCTCAACCCGGCGCTCTGGGCCCGCATCTCCGCCATCGACCCGACGCGGGAGCCCTTGAGCGAGGAGGAGCACCGCGTCCTCGAACGCTACCGCACGCGCTTCCGCCGGGCCGGCGCCGATCTCGGGGAGGAGGCGAAGGCCCGCATCGCCGAGATCGGCGCCCGCATGGCCGAGCTCGGCACCCAGTTCGGCCAGAACCTGCTCGCCGACGAGAGCAGTTTCACCCTGCCGCTGACGGGCGAGGCGGACCTCGCCGGCCTGCCGCCCTTCCTGGTGGCCGCCGCCGCGAGCGCCGCCCAGGAGCGGGGCGGCGCGCACACCCATGTCATCACCCTGTCGCGCTCGCTGATCGAGCCGTTCCTGGTCTTCTCCACCCGACGCGACCTGCGCGAGAAGGCCTATGAGGCCTGGATCCGGCGCGGCGAGATGGGTGGGCCGACCGACAACCGCGGCCTCATCGCGGAGATCGTGGCGTTGCGCGCCGAGCGTGCGCGCCTCCTCGGCTACGAGAGCTTCGCGCATTTCAAGCTCGCCGACACCATGGCGGGCTCGCCCGACGCCGCGATGGAATTGCTGCGCAACGTCTGGACGCCGGCCCATCACCGGGCCATCGCCGAGCGCGAGCGCCTCCAGGCGATCGTGCAGCGGGAGGGGGACAATTTCGCCCTCCAGGCCCATGATTGGCGCCACTACGCCGAGAAGCTGCGGCGGGCCGAGCACGACCTCGACGAGAGCGAGATCAAGGCCTACCTGCCCCTCGACGGCGTCATCGCGGCCGCGTTCGACACGGCGAGCCGCCTGTTCGGCCTGCGCTTCGACGAGCTGACCGACGTCCCGCGCTACCACCCGGACGTGCGCGTCTGGCGGGTGAGCAACGCCGACGGCTCCGAGGTGGGCTTGTTCCTGGGCGATTACTTCGCGCGGCCCTCGAAGCGCAGCGGCGCCTGGATGAGCGCCTTCCGCTCGCAGGAGCGGCTGAACGGCACCGTCACGCCGATCATCGTCAACGTGATGAACTTCGCCCGCGCGCCCGAGGGCGAGGCCTCGCTCCTGTCCTTCGACGATGCCCGGACGCTGTTCCACGAGTTCGGCCATGCCCTGCACGGGCTCCTGTCGGACGTGACCTATCCGCTCCTGTCGGGCACGGCGGTGTCGGGGGACTTCGTCGAGCTGCCCTCGCAGCTCTACGAGCATTGGCTGGAGCAGCCGGAGGTGCTGCGCCGCCATGCGCGCCATCACCGCAGCGGCGAGCCGATGCCGGAGGCACTGCTGGGCAAGCTTCTCGCCGCCCGCACCTTCAACCAGGGCTTCTCCACGGTGGAATACACGGCCTCGGCCATCGTCGACATGACGCTCCACCTCTCGGCCGCGGGGGAGGACGGTCTCGACGTGCCTGCCTTCGAGGCCGAGGCGCTCAGGCGCATCGCGATGCCGGCCGAGATCAACATGCGGCACCGCGCGCCGCACTTCGCCCACATCTTCGCGGGCGAGAGCTACGCGGCGGGCTATTACAGCTATCTCTGGTCGGAGGTGCTCGACGCGGACGCCTTCGACGCGTTCCGGGAGGCCGGCGACATCTTCGACCCGGAGACCGCCGCGCGCCTGCGCAAATTCGTCTACGGGGCCGGCAACCTGCGGGACGCGCGCGAGGCCTATACGGGTTTCCGCGGACGGCTGCCGAGCATCGATCCGCTCCTGCGCAAGCGCGGCCTCGCGGCCTGACGGGAAATCCGCCGACACGGTAACCTTTCGGTAAACAAACGTCCTTACCCCATGCTTTCGGGGATCATTTCGCGAGAGCATCGGCCAGGACGACAGCCATGACGAAGGGCATCGAGGCGAACGCCGAGACCAAGGCGACCGCGCCATCCGCAATGTCGCCGGAGGCGCTGCTGAAGGCCGCCGTCAGCGGCGCCCGCGAGCTGGAGAAACCGGCGACGCCCGTCCCGGCGCGAAAGCCGGCCTTCGCGCTGGATGCGCGCCTCGGCGGCCTCATCGCCGGCACCCTTGCCGTCGGGCTGATGCTCGGCGCGGGCGCGACGGCGCTGACGGTCCCCCGCGGCGATCGCTCCGTGAGCGCCTTCGCGGAGGTGAATGCGGGGCTCGAGGCCAATCGTCTCGAGGCCTCGCGCCTGAACACCGAGATCGAGCGCCTTGGTAAGACCCTCGCGGGCCTTCGCGATGCGAGCGAGGGGCGCCGCAACGAGCTGAAATCCAGCAATAGCGGCGTCACCGAGCGCTTGGCGAAGCTCGAACAGATTCTCACGGCGAAGCTGACCGGGATCGGGGAGCGCGTCGACCAGGCCGAGCGCGAGCAGGGCGCCCGCCTCGCGGCTCTGACGACGCAGGTCGAGAAGCGCGCCGCGAGCGCGCCAGCGCCGGCGCCTCAGCCGGTGGCGGCCCCTCAGCCCGTCGCGGCCGCGCCCGCGCCGACACCCGTCGCGGCACCGAAGCCCGAGCCCAGCCAGACCGGGAGCATCAACGACGCCAAGGCGAAGCCCGCCCCGGTCGAGAACTGGGCCGTGCGCGACGTCTATGACGGGACGGCCATCCTGGAAGACCGCCGCCGCCGCCTCGTCGAGGTCGGGCCGGGGGATACGGTGCCGGGCGTCGGGCGCGTCGAGGCCGTCGAGCGCCGGGGCCGTCAATGGGTGGTGGTCACCCGCCAGGGCGTGATCACGCCGCAATCCTGGTGAGAGCGGGCGCCCGGAACCCGGGCCCGCTCAGGTCGTGGGGACCGGCGTCGAGGCGAACTCGTCGGCGCGCACGGGGAAGCGCGGCTCGATCGTGGTCGCGTCGGTCATGGTCGCGGGCTGCATGGTGCGGCGGCGCCCGTTGATCCGGGCCCGCACCTGCTCGGCGCGCGTCGGGTGAAGGATGGCGGCAAGCAGGGCCTGCCCCTCGAACTCGCAATCCAGATTCTTGGCGTCGAACACGGGCATGAATGGCCTCGCACCGGCGTGGCGAGAGAGTTCGGGATGGCCGGGCAACCTCGGCCATATGCGAATAACGGGGATAAGCGGAACAAGTTCCGAAAGTCGTCGCCCGTTCATCGATAATCAATCATTACACCGGTTACCCGGGGCGGCGGTGCGAAAGCGCACGCAGACTTCCCGTTACGATGGGGGCGAAGTCGCCCTGGGCGCCGACTCAGTGTTCGCATCGCGCCTGGCCAAATCCAGCGCGGGCTCCGACGCGTCACGGCCTCGGCCTCAGAGGCCCGCCCCGCGGAAGATGCGCCCCGCCTCTCCCCGGATATCGGTCTCCACCACGAAGACATGGCCCGCCATCGGGTCGATGGCCGGATCCCGCCCGCGCCGGCAGGTGGTGATGTAGAGGGTGGTGAGGTCAGGACCGGCGAAGGCGCATTTCGTCACCAGGGCGGTCGGCACCGGCAGGATGCGCTCGATGCGGCCGTCCGGCGTGAAGCGGGTGATGCGCGAGCCCGCGTAGTGGCAGATCCAGAGATGCCCCTCGGCATCGACCGTGATCCCATCCGGCTTGCCCCAGCCCGCCTCGAACACGATCAGCGGGCGAGGTTCGCCCAGCCGGGTGCCGTCGTAATCGTGCACCCGCACCACGTTGCTGGCGGTGTCGATCGAGTAGACCAGGCCTCCATCGGGGCTGAGCACCGGACCGTTGGTGACCGCCGCCGATCCGCCGAAATCCGTCAGGGTGGTGCCGTCCCAGCGGTGGAAGCCGCCGGTGGGCTGCGTCTCCGCATCGTCCATGCTGCTGAACCAGAGGGCACCGTCCGGTCCGACGGCGCCGCTGTTGAGGCGGTTGTTCGGCGGATGGGGATCGGGCCGCACCAGGGATGTCCGGGCGCCGGTCTCGAGGTTGAGGAGCGCGACGCCGGAGCGAAATCCCGCCAGCACCACGTCCGGGTCGGGGGTCAGCACGGCGAAGCTGATGGTCTCATCGAGCGCCAGGCGCCGCGTCGCGTCGGTCTCGGGGCGATGGCGCCAGACCGCCGGGTTCTCGATATCGACCCAGACCAGCGTGTCGGAGCGGGGATCCCAGAGGATCTCCTCGCCGAGTTCGCAGCCGCAGGCGATCGCGACGCGGGGCGTGTGCGGATGGACGGGAGGGGTCATGCGTGCGGGCATCCTGGGTGACACGAGTGGGGCGCCCTCGAAGGATCGGGCGAAGATCAACGCGCGACCCCGCGGGCTGTCCCCGAGCGGACCCGCCCGAACGCGGAAAGAGGCCGGGCGCGCAGCCTTTCGTGGCGATCCCGCAGGCCCTGTGCGAGAGCGTACCGCGGGAGAGCGTGTGCGTGATCGAGCCAGACAAGTATCAGCGAGCCAGGAACCCTCGGCGCGGTACGCAGGAGAGCGCCGCCGCGGCATGGCCGCCGCTCGCCCGCTACATCGAGGCGGATGCGCGTCTCGGAGCCGCGGCGGCAGCCCGCGGGCCGCTCACCCTGGCGGCCTACGAATTCCTGAGATTCGGGGTGAAGCAGGCCTGGGCCTGCCTGTTCGGGGCCATTCTCCTCGGTTTCCTCATCCTCACCTATTGGGCCTACCCGGTCGGCGCGCCGCTGACGCGTTATGATTTCCTGTTCCTCACGGCGATTGCCATCCAGGTCCTCATGCTCTGGCTGCGGCTCGAAACCCTGGACGAGGCCAAGGTCATCCTGATCTTCCACGTCATCGGAACGATCATGGAGGTTCACAAGACAGCAATCGGAAGTTGGGTCTATCCGGAGGCGAGCCTCTTCCGCATCGGCGGCGTGCCCCTCTTCACCGGCTTCATGTACGCGGCCGTCGGAAGCTACCTCGCCCGGGTTTGGCGCCTCTTCGACTTCCGGTTCACGCTGCACCCCCCGCTCGCGGCACTCGCCGCGCTGTCGGCGGCGACCTACGTGAATTTCCTGACCAATCACCGCGTGCTGGACATCCGCGTCGGGTTGATCCTGGCCGCAATCCTGCTCTTCGCCAGGACGACGGTCTACTTCAAGGTCTGGCGCACCCACCGCCGCATGCCGCTCCTCCTCGGGCTCACCCTGGTCGCGCTGTTCATCTGGTTCGCGGAGAATATCGGCACGGCAACGGGCACCTGGCTGTACCCCAGCCAGAGGCTGCGATGGTCGCTCGTCCCGTTCTCGAAGCTGACCTCGTGGTTTCTCCTGATGATCATCTCGTACACGCTGGTCGCCTGGGTGAACGGCATCTCGATCTTCCACAGCGCCCGGAGGAGCGCCGGCCGGCCGTGATCCGCGGCCAGACCTCGCTGCGAGGGCGTTCGTGGTCCTCGCGGGGTTCGCCCTGCGATGCTGCCGCCCATCCGGGTCGGGCATCCGATGCGCGCCGGCCGCCCGGCGGCGTGAGGCTCAGCGCGTGTCCTCGCTCAGAAGCTCCGTGTTCACCGCGAACGCCGCCATCGCGCCCTCGGCGGCGGCCACGACGGCGAACTGGACCCGGCGCGAGGCATCACCCGCCACGAACAGGCCCGGCACGTTCGTCTTCTCGTAGTCGCGGGTCGGCACGATGCCTTTCGGGGTGAGGTCGCAGCCGAGCTCGCGGATGAGGTCCGAGGGCTGGCACGCGGCGGGCATCAGGAACACGGCGCGGCAGGGCAGCGTGCCGCCCTCGGCGAGTTCGAGATGCGTCGGGCGCGTCCCGTCGCCGTGGAGGCGCCGCACCCGGTCCGTGACGATTCGGACGCCGTGGCGCGCGAGGCGGTCGCAATCCGCGTCGGACAGGTCGGTGGGGTTCCCGTCCGTGCAGAGCGTGACGTCGCGGCTCCAGGCCGTCAGCTCCAGGGCGAAGCCCTTCGCGGCCGGCCCATGCGCGTAGGCGACGAGGGGCTCGTCGCGCGCCTCGTAGCCATCGCAATAGGGGCAGGAATGGACGCCCGTGCCCCAGTGCTCGGCAAAGCCCGCGATCTCGGGCGGCTCCTGGTGGAGACCGGTCGCCAGGATCAGGCGACGGGCGCGCTCGCTGGTCCCGTCGGACAGCCGCACCGCGAACCCGTCCCCGTCCCGGCGAGCGCTCACGACGGCGATGTCGCGCCGCTCGACCGTGGGGTAGCGGTCGAGATCCGCCTGCGCCGCCGCCCGCAGCTCGAAGGGGGGCGTCCCGTCCCGCGTGAAGACGCCCCAGGTGCGCGGCGTGACGGCGTTGCGGGGCTCACCCTTGTCGCAGAGGAGGACGTTGCGCCGACAGCGCCCGAGGATCAGCGCCGCGTTGAGGCCGGCCGGGCCACCGCCCACGATGATGACGTCGCGCATGGCAGCGATCCCCCGAGACCGGGCCCGCGAGCGGGCCTCCTGAACGAGGCAAGCGCCGGTGAGCCCGATCGTTTCCCGGATCCCACGAAAAAGGGCGCCCGCGGCGCCCATTTCCGAAGATCCCGGGATCCGGGATTCCGCCCGGATCAGGCTGCCCGCATCAGGCTGCTGCAGTCTTCAGCGGCACGCCCTTCTCGGACAGGAATTGCTGCAGCTCGCCCGACTGGAACATCTCGCGGGTGATGTCGCAGCCGCCGACGAACTCGCCCTTCACGTAGATCTGCGGGATGGTCGGCCAGTTCGAATAGGCCTTGATGCCGTCGCGGATCGCCATGTCGTCGAGGACGTTCACGCCCTTGAACGGCACCCCGAGGTGATTGAGGATCTGGACCACCTGGCCCGAGAAGCCGCACATGGGGAATTGCGGCGTGCCCTTCATGAACACGACCACGTCCTGCGACTTGATCTCGGTCTCGATGGCTGCGTTGACGTCGGTCATGGTCTCGTCCTTGCTCGATGCGCTTGATTTAGGGATGGTCGCCGGTCTTTTTCAACACCGCGGCCGGGCATTCGCGACGGCCAGGCCCCTGCGCGTGGTCGCGCGGCGGCGCCGCGTGGTCGTCGTCGAGCGTCGGCTGGTCCATCAGGCGCAAGCTCCTCGCGATCCGGCGGGAGCCTAATCCTGCGGGACGCCCGTCGTCAGCGCAAGCGCGTGGAGCACGCCCCCCATCCGCCCCTGGAGCGCCCCGTAGACCATCTGGTGCTGGGCCACCCGCGTCTTGCCCTTGAAGGCCGACGACAGAACGGTGGCGGCGTAATGGTCGCCGTCGCCGGCGAGATCCCGGATCTCCACCTGGGCGTCGGGCAGCGCCTCGCGGATCATCGTCTCGATCTCGCGCGCATCCATCGGCATCGTGTCACTCCTGCAGCATCTCGGGGGAGGGCGGCTCAGGCCGCCACGCCGGCCGGCTGGCTCGCCATGTAGGTGGGGAACCAATCCTCGTGGGCGCGGCGCAACTCCTCGACCGATATGGTCTGCCCGCCCGGCAGGGTCAAATGATCGGTGCCGGTGATGCCGACGACCGCCGCGTCGATGCCCTGCGCGGCGGCGCTGTAGAGGATGTCGGTCACCGTCTCGGCATCCACCGCCAGGAGGTAGCGGCCCTGGTCCTCGCCGAACAGGTAGGCGTGGGCCGGGAGATCGACCGGGACCTCGGGCAGGGCCGCGCCGATATGGCCCGCCATGGCCATCTCCGCGAGGGCGACCGCGAGGCCTCCGTCCGAGAGGTCGTGCACGGTGTCGACGAGCCCGGAAGTGATCAGCCCGCGCACGAAATCGCCGTTGCGGCGCTCGATCCCGAGATCGACCGGCGGGGGCGCGCCCTCCTCGCGGCCCTCGATCACCGCGAGATAGACCGATTGGCCGAGCCAGCCGTCGGTCGCGCCGACGAGGACCAGGGCGTCGCCCTCGCGCTTCAGCGCGATGGTGGCGTGGCGCTCGACGTCGTCGAGCACGCCGACGCCGCCGATGGTCGGGGTCGGCAGGATGCCGATGCCGTTGGTCTCGTTGTAGAGGGAGACGTTGCCGGACACGACCGGGAAGTCGAGGGCCTTGCAGGCCTCGCCGATGCCCTGCAGGCAGCCGACGAGCTGGCCCATCACCTCGGGCTTCTCGGGATTGCCGAAGTTGAGGTTGTCCGTGATGGCCAGGGGCCGGCCGCCCACCGCCGTGATGTTGCGCCACGCCTCGGCCACCGCCTGACGGCCGCCCTCGACCGGATCCGCCTCGCAGTAGCGCGGCGTCACGTCGGCCGTCAGGGCAAGACCCTTCGGCCCGTCCTCGACCCGCACCAGGGCGGCGTCGCCGCCCGGCTTCTGCACGGTGTTGCCGAGGATGAAGTGGTCGTATTGCTCGTAGACCCAGCGCTTCGAGGACAGCTCCGGCGAGCCGACGAGGCGCTTCAGCGCGTCCGTCAGCGAGGCCGGCGCCGGCACGTCGGCGGCGCTCAGGACGGGGCGGTGGGTGTTGGAGCGGTGCGGCCGATCGTAGAGGGGGGCCTCGTCGCCGAGTTCCTTGATCGGCAAGTCCGCGACCGTCGCGCCATGGTGCTTGACGACGAAGCGCAGCGTGTCGGTGGTGTGCCCGATGATCGCGAAATCGAGGCCCCACTTCACGAAGATAGCCTCGGCCTCCCGCTCCATGCCGGGCTTGAGCACCATGAGCATGCGCTCCTGGCTCTCCGAGAGCATCATCTCGTAGGGGGTCATGCCCTCCTCGCGGGCCGGCACCTTCTCGATGTGGAGCTCCACCCCGAGATCGCCCTTGGCGCCCATCTCCACGGCCGAGCAGGTCAGCCCCGCCGCGCCCATGTCCTGGATCGCGATGACGGCGCCCGAGGCCATCAGCTCCAGGCAGGCTTCGAGCAGGAGCTTCTCCGCGAAGGGATCGCCGACCTGGACGGTGGGACGCTTCGATTCCGAGGCCTCGTCGAACTCGGCCGAGGCCATGGTGGCGCCGTGAATGCCGTCGCGGCCGGTCTTCGAGCCGAGATAGACGATCGGGTTCCCGACGCCGTTCGCGGCGGCGTAGAAGATCGCGTCGGTCCGGGCGAGGCCCACCGCCATGGCGTTGACCAGGATGTTGCCGTCGTAGCGCGGGTGGAAGCCGACCGCGCCCCCGACCGTGGGCACGCCGAAGGAATTGCCGTAGCCGCCGATGCCCGCGACCACGCCCGAGACGAGGTGACGGGTGCGGGGATGATCCGGTGAGCCGAAGCGGAGCGCGTTGAGCGCCGCGATCGGCCGGGCCCCCATGGTGAACACGTCGCGCAGGATGCCGCCGACCCCGGTCGCCGCGCCCTGGTAGGGCTCGATGAAGCTCGGGTGGTTGTGGCTCTCCATCTTGAAGACGCAGGCCAGCCCGTCGCCGATATCGATGACGCCCGCGTTCTCGCCCGGCCCCTGGATCACCCAGGGCGCCGAGGTCGGCAGGCCGCGCAGGTGCTTGCGGGAGGATTTGTAGGAGCAGTGCTCGTTCCACATCGCCGAGACGATGCCGAGCTCGGTGAGCGTGGGGTCGCGCCCGATCAGGCCGCGGAAGCGCTCGTACTCGTCCGGCGTCAATCCGTGCTGCTGCACGAGCTCGGGGGTGATGGGCACATCGTTCTGGAACATGCAGCAGTCTCGGCGGAGGGTCGGGCCTGTCCGGCGCGAGACGGGGCACAAGGCATCCGCCCCGGCGTCGATGGCCGCAGTTGCGACGGCTCTAGTGCGGAAGCGCCCGCGCTGGCAACAATCGATCGCGCCGCTCCCCGCATAGGGTATGGATTGCGGGCGCTCAGCTCAAGGTCGAGGCGGCCGCTTCCAGGATGGGCGCCTCCTGCGCCGTGCCCGGACGGCAGGTCCGCGCGATCATCGCGTGGATCGGCTCCGGGCCGGCCACGAAGACGATGTAGTCGAAGGCGGCCGGATCGCGGCTCGACATCAACAACTGGAAATGCATCTGGAACAGGTTCCATTTGCGCCGGGCGAGGAGCTCGGCATCGATCAGGTCCTGGATGCGCACGCGGATCACGGCCGGGCGATCGGGGCCGGGCGAGGGGATGCCGGAGGCGATCAGCGGGTCGCGCAGGTGGATCGACAGCCAGTCCCAGTCGGCCCGCACGTCGAGCCAGCCGATCGCGCCGGCTTCCGCCACCCGCGCGAGGGCGCGCCGGACCTGGCCCGCCTGCGGGTCGAGGGCGATCCAGGGGATCACGCTGCCGATGGTCACGAGGGAGACGGGCGTGCCGCGCCGGCCGAATTCGGGATCGATGGCGAGGATCCGGTCGAGGGCCTCGATGGCCAGGAAGCTCGACGAGGAATGCCCGATCAGCACGAGCTCGGACGCGCTCGCCTCGGCGGCGCGGATGCCCTCCGCGAAGGCGTCGAGCCGCCCATGCATGCGCATCTCGGCCCCGCTCGCGTGATCATGCGTGAAGGTAGTGTCGTCGACGAGATGCGCCACGTAGAGCGGCTTGCCCCGCGTCAGCGCCATGATCAGGCCGAGGATCGCGTAGGCCACTGGGGGAATCGCCAGGAGCGACCAGGGACGGGCCGCCTGCGGCAGTGCCAGCATGGCGCCGGTCGCCAGCCCGAGGCTGAGGGCCACCAGGGCGAGGAAGATCCAGTGCACGCCGAGGATGACGGTCGCGAAGCGCCGCGCCTCCTGCTGGAAGCGGCGGATATAGCCGACGCGCCGGAGCCGCCACCACAGGGCCGGGACGTCGCGCAGGCGGCGCCAGTTCGAGCGCGGGAAGCGCGCCCCCACGATGTCGTCCCAGCGCAGGAGGCTGTAGCGCGTGCGCGCCCCGTCGAAGTCGATGGTCCAATCCAGGCTGAGGCCGTCCTCCGCGCGCGCCGGGTCGCTGACCGCGATGGCGTGGCCGCGGCGCCCGGCGGTGATCCGGCTCTCGCGGCGGAACAGGCCCCAATAGGTCTCGGGCGGGCGCGGGTCGAACCCCGGCATGTAGAAGACCTGCCGGCCCTTGCCTTGGCGGGAATCGCTTGTGTTCGAGATGACGGAGCCGTGCGGTTGGGGGCGTCGGAGTGATTCGGAGCGTGAAAGCGTCCCTACACGACGCCGCCCCGCGCAGACGAGGAAAAAGCGTTCAGCGGGCGGCCTGCGCCTCCGGGGGCCGCGACAGGAAATCCGCGATCGCGGCGACGAAGCGCTCGCCATAGGCCTCGCGCTTGCGCTCGCCGACGCCGTGCACACTCCGCAGGGCCCAGAGGTCGACGGGCTTGGCGCGGGCCATCTCGATCAGGGTGCGGTCGGGGAAAACCATGAAGGCCGCGATGCCCTCGGCCCGCGCGATCGTGGCGCGCAGGCCCCGCAGATGCTGGAACAGGGCCTCGTCCGCCTCGCTCAGGGCCAGCGCCTCGTCGTCGCGGGCGGCGGTGCGGCGGCGCTCGCGCGGCTCGGCGGCCCGGGGCTCCGGGTCCGGCCGGAACCGGATCGGCTCGCGCCCGAACAGGATCGCCTCGCCCTTCTCGGTCATGGCGAGGCCGCCATAGCCGTCGCCGTTCTCCGCCACCGCGCCGGCGGCGAAGAGCTGGCGCAAGATGGCGCGCCAGGCCGCCACGGGCTTGTCGGCGCCGACCCCGAAGGTCTTCAGGCCGGCATGGCCGTTGCGGCGGATCGAGTCCGATTCCTTGCCGCCGACGACGTCGCAGATATAGGCGGCGCCGAAGCGCTGGCCGGTGCGCACGATGGCGGAGAGCACCTTCTGGGCCGGGACGGTGCCGTCGATGAGCGAGACGCCGCCGCGGCAGAGGTCGCAGCGGCCGCACGGCTCGCTCGTCTCGCCGAAATAGCCCAGCAGGGATTGGCGCCGGCAGGTCGCGCCCTCGCACAGGGCGATCATCGCCTCGAGCTTGCGCCGCTCGACGCGGCGGCGCTCGTCCGGCACCTCCTTCTCGTCGATCTGGCGGCGGCGCAGGGCCATGTCGTCGAGCCCGTAGATCGTCAGCGTGTCGGCGGGCAGCCCGTCGCGGCCGGCGCGGCCGATCTCCTGGTAATAGCCCTCGACATTCGAGGGCATGTCCGCGTGGCAGACGAAGCGCACGTCAGGCTTGTTGATGCCCATCCCGAAGGCGACCGTCGCGGTCATCACGACTCCGTCCTCCTGCAGGAAGGTGTCCTGGTTCCTCATCCGCGTGCCCTGGTCGAGGCCGGCATGGTAGGGCAGGGCGTTGAAGCCGTCGCGCGCGAGGCTCTCGGCCAGCTGCTCGGTGCGCTTGCGCGAGGAGCAGTAGATGATCCCGCTCTCGGAGCGGCGGTGCTTCAGGAACCGCTCGATCTGCCGGGTCGGGTTGTCCTTCGGCACGAAGGTCAGGCGGATGTTCGGGCGGTCGAAGGAATGGACGAAGGTCCGCGTCTCGCGGCCCGCCGGAAACAGCCGCTCGGCGATGTCGGCCCGCGTCGCCTTGTCGGCGGTCGCGGTCAGCGCCAGCACCTGAACGTTGCCGAGGGCCTCGCGGGCGCGGGCGATATCCCGGTATTCGGGCCGGAAATCATGCCCCCATTGCGAGACGCAATGCGCCTCGTCCACGGCGAGGCGGCGCACGCCGGCGCTGCGCAGGGCATCCATGCAGCCCTCCATCAGCAGCCGCTCCGGGGAGACGAAGAGCAGCCGCAGATCGCCCGAGCGGATGCGCCGCCAGGTCTCGCGCGAGGCCGCCTCCGGCACCGTCGAGTTGAGGGTGGCGGCCGCCAGGCCGAAGCCGAGCATCTGCTGCACCTGATCGTGCATCAGGGCGATCAGCGGCGACACGACCACCGTCAATGAATCCTCCACCAGCGCCGGCAGCTGGTAGGTCATCGACTTGCCCGAGCCCGTGGGCATCACGGCGAACACGTCCGCGCCGTCGAGGACGCTGCCGATCACCTCGGCCTGACCGGGCCGGAAATCATCGTACCCGAAGGTTTTCCGGAGGGCGGCGCGGGCCTCGTCGAGGCGTGAGGTCATGGGAATCTCAGGACTATCCGGCGGCGTGACGGGTTGAAGGGCGCTCGTGTCGACCTCACGCAATTTTGTCGACACACGGGCGGTCACCCTGGGTCCTGACACCCGCGGCGACACGGTCAAGGGGCCGACCGACACGCTGGAATCCGTCGCGCGGGTGAGCGGGACGGAAGCGGTTCGAACGGCCCTCGCCGACGCACCGGGGGCGCGGGCACGCCCTCTCGCGAGAGACGGCGCAGTCCGTCGCGGATTCGGGCGCGCAGGTCCAGGAGTTTCTGGCATGGTCGCATATCAGGATTGTGGCCGTCGCCGAGCCGGAAAGCACCGGGGCGCTCGCGGCGTTCCGCCGCGACGGCCAGGGCCATCCGACTCAGCAGGGGCCGCGCTGCGCCGATGCCTGCGCGCAGGCCGATGACGAGCCGCTGCCCTTCGTCGGATGCGACCTCTCCCGGACAGGCATCCGCGCGGCGTTCCCCGAGAGCCGTTTTCCGATCGCGTCGCGAGCGGGAACGACCTCAAGCCTTCGACGCGCTCACCTGCGCCAAACCGGCAACCACCTCAGCGAAGCGCTCCGGGCTCCGGACCCATCACGGGGGCGCTCACGTCGGCGCTGGAACGGGAGTCGCCAGAGGCTTTCCCTTCTGGACCGTGAATGTGACGAACAGCTTGGTTGCCTGCGATCCATTCTTCAGCGTGTGCGGGGTTTCCGGCGCCGTTATCCAGGAAAAGCCGGGTTTTATCATCTTCGTCGCTTCGCCCTTGATGAGCAATTCGCCGGCGCCCTCGAGTGTATAGCCCGCCTCGGTGCCTGGATGGGTGTGCCAGCCAAGGACAAAATCCGGCTCGAGATCGACGATCACTTCCAGCGTCTCGTATCCCTCGACCGGACCGTCGATCCGCGCAGTGATCGTTCGCTTTATCCCACTCGGCGTCTGCGCCGAAGCGTCATCCGCCACGAATCCAATCGCTGCGCAGATCGCGCAACCGGTGAACATTCGCCTGCTTAACATGCGCCCTCCTTCCCTCGTGCGTGCCGCAGCGCCATTGAACCTAGAAAAGTCCAGCCACAATCGATCATGGCCGCCTCAGCCAGCTCGACACAGCGATATCCGGCTCCACCCTGCATCAATGAACGCTTTTTCGACTGTACAGTATATTATCAGTATTATCGCGCAGCGCAGCAAATTATCAGACTATCCAAGATTCGGGCAGCATTCCGTACTCACGAGCAGTATCGGAGGGGTGTCAAGGCAGAGTGCAGAGCGGGAGTCGATGGCCGAGCCGCTGTCGCGTGCGGCGATGCGGCGCGATCTTCGCGAACCGATCGTCCGTCGTCACAACTGATCCCTGGGCTCCTCGCACGAGAGCCTGAACCAGAGTGCGGCCGGGCGCACCGGCCTCATGGGTCCGGAACCCTAGCGTGCCGCGATGACCTGGACGGCGCCGGCCCCGCGGTTCAGGGGGCGGCGGGCGGCACGATCCGCCCATCCGCGACCCGTACCACATCGGCGCGCCCGCTCAGCTCCGCGAACAGCGCCGGGTCCGCCCCCGTCATCCAGACCTGGCCCGGCAGCGCCTCCAGCGCATCGAACAGGCCGGTGCGGCGGCGCGGGTCGAGATGGGCCGCGACCTCGTCGAGGAGGATCACGGGCGCGATGCCGCTCATGGCCTGGACGAGGCGGGCATGGGCGAGCACCAGCCCGATCAGCAGGGCCTTCTGCTCGCCCGTCGACGCGGTCGCGGCCGGCACGTCCTTGGGCCCGTGGCGCACCACGAGGTCGGTGGTCTGCGGCCCCGTCAGGGTCCGCCCCGCCGCCCGGTCGCGGTGCCGGCCCTGGCGCAGGGCGAGGCGGAAGCGGTCCTCCGCCTCGATCGCCGGCCACACCGCCACGAGGTCGTCGAGATCCCCTTCGAGGCGCAGGCTCGCCCAGGGGAAGGGCTCGGCATCGTCGCGGGTCTCGGCGATGAGCCGGTCGAGGCGCTCCACCGTCTCGCGGCGGGCGAGCGCCACGGCGACGCCGAGCTCGGCCACCTCCCGCTCGATCGCGTCGAGCCATTGCGAATCCCCCGGCCGCTCCTCCAGGAGGCGGTTGCGCGAGCGCAGGGCCCGCTCCATGGCGCTGACGCGGCTGCCATGGGCGGCATCCACCGCGAGGACCAGACGGTCGAGGAAGCGGCGGCGGTCGCCGGCCGGGCCCCGGAACAGCCCGTCGAAATCGGGGGTCAGCCAGACGATCCGCAGGAACTCCGCGAAGGCCACGGGCGAGGGCACGGTGGCGCCGTCGATCCGGCAGAGGCGGCTCGCGCGCGCCTCGTAGCCCGGCGGCTCGCAGCCGGTACCGAGGCGATGCTCGGATTCGTCGCGCGCCAGCGTCAGCGAGACGGCGAAGCCCCCGGGGCCGCCGACGCGCGCCATCGTGGCAAAGTCCGCGCGCCGGAGGCCCCGGCCCGGCGAGAACAGGGAGATCGCCTCGAGCAGATTGGTCTTGCCGGCCCCGTTCTCGCCGACGAGCGCGACGAAGCGCCGGCCGATCGCGAGATCGAGTTCCGCATGGTTGCGGAAGTCGCGCGCGATCAGCCGGCTCAGGCGCTGTCCGCCCGCCGGGAGGTCTGTCTCGGGATCCGGCCCGGACGGGATCGGCGAAGCCTCGGCCCCGCTCACACCCGCATCGGCATCAGGACGTAGAGGGCAGACGCCCCCTCACGGTCCTGGATCACGGTGGGCGAGCCCGGATCGGCGAGCTTGAACAGGGCGGTGTCGCCCTCGAGCTGGCTCGTGATGTCGAGGAGGTAGCGGGCGTTGAAGCCGATATCGAGGCCGGCGGCCTCGTAATCGACGTCGAGCTCCTCGGTGGCGCTGCCCGAATCCGGGTTGTTCACCGAGAGCGCGAGGCGCCCTTCCTGCAGCCCGAGCTTCACGGCGCGGCCGCGCTCCGACGAGATCGTCGAGACCCGGTCCACCGCCTTGGCGAAGGGGTCGCGCTCGACCGTGAGGCGCTTGTCGTTGCCGGTCGGGATGACGCGCTGGTAATCCGGAAAGGTGCCGTCGATCAGCTTCGAGATCAGGGTGACGCCGCTGGCGAATTGCAGGCGGATCTTGGCCGGCGACAGCTCGATCGCGACGCTCTCGCCCCCGTCATCCACGAGCTTCTGGATCTCCGCCACCGCCTTGCGCGGCACGATGATGCCCGGCATGCCGCGGCTGCCGTCGGGCGCGTCCATCTCGACCCGGGCGAGGCGGTGCCCGTCGGTGGCGACCGCCCGCATCTTGAGGCTGCCCTCGACCTCGATCGTGTGCAGGTAGATGCCGTTGAGGTAGTAGCGCGTCTCCTCGGTCGAGATCGCGAACTGGGTCTTGTCGATGAGGCGCTTCAGGTCCGCGGCGGGCAGGGAAAAGCCGTTCGGCAGCTCGCCCGCGGCGAGGTCCGGGAAATCACCCTCGGGCAGCGCCCCGAGGGAGAAGCGCGAGCGGCCGGAGCGGATCGTCATCTGGCCGGAATCGGCGCCCGTTTCCAGGGAAACCTGGGCCCCGTCCGGGAGCTTGCGGACGATGTCGTAGATGACGTGGGCCGGCACCGTGGTGGCGCCCGCATCGACCACGTCGGCCGGGATCGTCTCCGTCACCTCGATGTCGAGGTCGGTTGCCTTGAGCTGGAGGCCGGCCTCGCCCGCGCGCAGGAGCACGTTCGAGAGGATCGGGATCGTGTTGCGCCGCTCGACGACGCGGTGCACGTGGCCGAGCGACCGAAGGAGGGCCGCGCGCTCGACAGTGACTCTCATCGCAAAATACTCTGGTCTTCGAAAAATCCTGCCGCGGCCGGCAGCCTGGATCGGGGCCGGACAGCTTGGCGAACGGCCGCCAGGATGGCAAGCGGCCGATCGCCCGGCTCCCGTGCTATCGCGGCCGCGCGACGACCTGGGCGGACCCCCAAGACGCGATTGGGGCCCCCGCCCGAGCGAGAGTTCCGATGCCCGCCAAGGGCGCGGCCGCCGCTCTCAATCCTGCAGCATGCGCTTCAGCAGCTCGACCTCATCGCCGAGCACCGCGTCCTCGCCGATCTGCTTCTCGATCTTGCGGACCGCGTGCAGCACGGTCGTGTGATCGCGCCCGCCGAAGCGGCGGCCGATCTCGGGAAGGGAGCGCAGGGTCAGCACCTTCGAGAGGTACATGGCGATCTGGCGCGGCTTTACGACCGCGGCGGTGCGCCGCTCGGACAGGATGTCGGAGCGCGAGACGTTGTAGCGGGAGGCCACCAGCTTCTGGATGTCCTCGATCTTGATGCGCTTCGGCTCGCGGTTCTTCACGAGGTCGCGGATCGCGGTCTCGGCGGTCTCCATCGTCACGGTGGCGCCCGTCAGGGTCGCGTGGGCCAGGAGCCGGTTCACCGCGCCTTCGAGGTCGCGCCCATTCGCCGTGATCGCCTTGGCGACATAGGCCGCGACCGTCGGCGAGACCTCGAAATTCGGGTGCGAGGCCCGCACCGCCGCCAGCCGGGCCGAGAGGATCGAGGCGCGCAGCTGTTCGTCGAGGCTGCCGATCTCGACGACGAGGCCGCCGGCCAGGCGCGAGCGCACGCGCTCGTCGAGGGCTTCGAGCTCCGTCGGCGGCCGGTCGGAGGCGACCACGACCTGACGGCCGGCATCGATCAGCGCGTTGATGGTGTGGCCGAACTCGGCCTGGATCGACTTGCCCTGGATGAACTGGACGTCGTCGAGGATCAGGAGGTCGATCGCCCGCAGCCGCTCCTTGAAGGCCAGCGCGTTCTGGGTCTTCAGGGCGTTGACGAAGCCGTACATGAAGCGGTCGGCGGTGAGGTAGATCACCCGGCGCCCGGCCTCGCGGGCGGCGTGGCCGATCCCGTGCAGCAGGTGCGTCTTGCCCAGGCCCACGCCCGCGTGGAAGTAGAGCGGGTTGTAGAGCGCGCCCTCGCCGTCATGGCGGGCGACGCGCTCGGCCGCCGCGTGGGCCAGGGCGTTCGAGCGCCCGACCACGAAGCTCGTGAAGGTCAGCCGGACATCGAGCGGAGCGCCGTTGAGGTCGCCGCCCTCCCCGCGCGTCGCATTCTCCGGCTCCGCCAGGGCGGCCGGGACGGGCGTCTGAGAACCGGCCGCGTGCAGGCGGGCGAGGGGGCCGCTGGCGGGATGCGTCTTGACCGGGCTCGCCACGGGGCGCGCCGGGGCCGCCGGCCCGCGCACGCCGACCTCGATGCGCGACACCGCCTCGACCTCGCTGCGGAAGGTGTTCAGCACGCGGTCGAGGTAATGGGATTCGATCCAGCTCTTGAGAAAGCGGGTGGGGACCGTGAGGCGGGCGATTCCGGCGGAGACGTCCTCGAGTTCGAGGCGGGCGAACCAGCTCGCGAACACGTCCTCGCCGAGCTCCGCGCGCAGCCGGCGCTTCACCCGCGCCCAGGCCGCCGCCGTCTCGGCGGCGCTCGTGCCGTTGCCGTTGTTTCCGCCGCCGTCCGCCAAGCTTCCGTCGACTTGCATTTCGCTCTCCTCGCACCGAGGACGGAATCCGCCAATCGGAGCGTACGCACACTAAGCTTGCGGCCCCGCAGGAATTTGCGAGACGCGAATCTTCGGCAGAGTCAACCCCTCGACAGCGGGCTTTTGCCGATCGATCGACCCTATCAACAATTCGCTACGGTTCTCCTAACAGTGGGACTTGCGGGGATAGCCGAAATAGGGAGCTGACGCCTGGGAGAATCGAGAACGCGAGTCGAGGCACGCCGCTGATCTTGCAAACGATTCGCCATCGCCTGTCGCAAACATCGCCGTTGCTGGAGTTTGGTTAGTTTTTGTTAAGCTACACTCGGCCCCTAGACTCCGCAACGGTGCGGATTTCCGAACAGCGTTAACGGAGCGTGCCCTCCGGAGGCGCGCGAAGGCGCGGCCCCACCCGAGGGCGGCGCCCGGCCGATGCGCGTGGAGACGGGGGAGGGCGCAGCGGCACCGGCCATGCAGACACGAAAAAGCCCGGCGCGAAGGCCGGGCTCGATCGTCAACGTCCGTGAGTCGGAGGGCTCAGGCGGCAGCGGCGCTGAGCAGCTTGACCCGCGCGGCGAGGCGCGAGACCTTCCGGGACGCGTTGTTCTTGTGCACGATGCCGTGCTGGGCGGCCCGCATGATCTCGGGCTCCGCGGCGCGGAGCGCCGTCAGGGCGTTGGCTTGGTCGCCGGTGGCGATCGCCTCCTCGACCTTGCGGACAAAGGTACGCATCCGCGAGCGGCGCGAGCGGTTGATCGCGGTACGCTTGGCGATCTTGCGGGTCATTTTCTTGGCCGACACGGTGTTGGCCATGGGCATCCTCGTCTCGTCTGGCGATACCGATGGGCCTCTCGGCCGTGGTCGGTCAACGCGTGCAGGTTATCAGGCAATGGCGAAGCCGAGGGTTCGCGATCAAGCGCGAGCCCTCGGCGGAGCCGGTTCTATAGTCGCGCGGCCGTGAGTCGTCAACGCAGGCAAAAGCGGTGGCGTCCGGCGCGCTTGATCTCGCCGGAACCCGCCCGGATGATCGCGGGCGGCGAAGCATTCGCAGGGACCAAGAGCCGGGAGGGGCGCGTGCCGCACAGGGTCAGCGAGACGGACGCGGCGCGCATCGCCCGCTATCGCCCGGCCTCCGGGATGCTCAGCCCGCGCTTCTCCGGCGTGCCGAGCTTCATGCGGCTCCCGGTCCTGACGCCGGAGGAGGCCGCCGGAACCATCGAGATCGGGCTGGTCGGCATTCCCTTCGACGGCGCCACCACCAACCGGCCGGGCGCCCGGCTCGGCCCCCGCGCCGTGCGGGAGGCCTCCACCGGCACCCGGATGCTCAACCCGGCCAGCGGCATCGCGCCCTACGCGCTCGCGGCCTGCGCCGATCTCGGGGACGTGCCGGTCAACCCGATCGACGCCGCCGAGACCTGCCGGCGCATCGAGGCCTTTCACGCGGGGCTCAGGACAGGCGGCATCGTGCCCCTCTCGATCGGGGGCGACCACCTCGTGACCTATCCGGTTCTGCGGGCTCTCGGAGCGGGGCGGCCGCTTGGCCTCATCCATATCGACGCGCACAGCGACACCGACGACAGCCAGTACGGGGGCACGCGGCTCACCCACGGCACGCCGTTCCGCCGGGCGATCGAGGACGGCGTGCTCGACCCGCGCCGCAGCGTGCAGATCGGCATCCGCGGCAGCATCGATGCGGCGGACGAGCGCGACTGGGCCTGCGGCCAGGGCCTGCGCGTCATCACCATGGAGGAGACGCTGGTGCGCGGGCTGCCGGAGATCGTGGCCGAAGCGCGGGCGATCGTGGGCGCGCATCCGACCTATCTGAGCTTCGACATCGACGCCCTCGATCCGGCCTACGCCCCCGGGACCGGCACGCCCGAGATCGGCGGCTTCACCACGCGGGAGGCGCTCCATCTCGTGCGCTCCCTGCGGGGCCTCGATCTCGTCGGGGCGGATCTCGTCGAGGTGGCGCCTCCCCTCGACGCCGCCGGGATCACGGCCCTGGCCGGCGGCAGCCTCGCCTTCGAGATCCTGTGCCTCTTGGCCGATGCCGTCGCGGAGCGCCGCGCCGCTTGACCCTCCGGCCCGCCGGCCACAAGCCTGCCGGCCAGACCTCCGAACCCGAGAATCGAGAGATCGAGATGCAACCCGAGATCATTTTCTACCACGCCCCGAACACCCGCTCGACGGGCGTGCGCATCCTGCTGGAGGAGTTGCGGGCGCCGCACCGGATGGAGGCGCTGAACATGAAGGCCGGCGCGCACCGGGAGCCCGGCTACCTCGCCGTCAACCCGATGGGGAAGGTGCCGGCGATCCGGCACGGCGAGGCGCTCGTGACCGAGCAGGCCGCCGTCTATCTCTACCTCGCCGACCTTTTCCCCGAAGCCGGCCTCGCGCCCGCGCCCGGCGATCCGCTGCGCGGGCCCTACCTGCGCTGGATGATCTTCTACGGTTCCTGCTTCGAGCCCGCCGTGATCGACCGCGCGCTGGAGCGGGCACCCGGGCCCCGGGCCATGTCGGCCTACGGGGATTTCGACACGGTGCTGGCGCAGGTGATCGCGGCGCTGAAGCCCGGCCCCTACCTCCTGGGCGAGCGGTTCTCGGCGGCCGACATCCTGTGGGGCTCGGCGCTCGGCTGGACCACGGGCTTCAAGCTGATCCCCGAGGATCCCACCATCGCGGCCTACGTGGCGCGCATCCGCGAGCGTCCGTCGGTCCAGCGGGTCTCCGAGGCGGAGACCCGCCTCGCCGCCGAGCACGAGGCCGCCGCCGCGGCCTGACGCGCCACCCCGGCCTCAGGCGGCGCGCCGCTCCGCGGAGCCGGCGCGAAGCGCGGCGAGGAAGTCCTGTACCTCGGTCTCGATGCGCCGAGTCTGGGCCGCGAGGCTCTCCGAGACGGTGAGGACGGAGCCCGCGGCCTCGCTGGTCTCACCGGCGGCCCGGGTCGAGATCCGCATCGCCGCCGCGAGAGCCTCGGTGCCGGCCGCCGCCGCCCCGATGCTGCCGGCGATCTCGCGCGTCGCCCCGTCCTGCTGGCCGACGGCATCGGCCACCGCCACCGTGACGCCGTCGATCTCGGCCATCACGGCGGCGAGATCGTGGATGCCCTCCACGGCGGTGCGGGTCGAGGCCTGGATCTCCGCCACGTAGCCGACGATCTCCTCGGTGGCCTGCGCCGTCTGGGCCGCGAGGCCCTTCACCTCGGCGGCGACCACCGCGAAGCCGCGCCCCGCCTCGCCCGCGCGCGCCGCCTCGATGGTGGCGTTGAGCGCCAGCAGGTTCGTCTGACTCGCGATGGCCTGGACCGCGGCGACCACGGCCCCGATCCGGCCGGCGGCCTGGTTCAGGGTCTCGACCTGCTCGGCCGAGCGCCCCGCCATGGCGGCGCCCCGGCGCACCACCTCCGCGGCCCCGCCGACCTGCCGGGCGATCTCCCGGATCGAGCTCGACAATTCCTCGGTCGCCCCCGCCACCGCGGTGACGTGGCCGGCCGTGCTCACGGATTCGGACATCGCGGCCTTCGCCTCTGAGGCCGAGTTGGCGGCGATGCCGGACAGGGTGCGGGCCGTCGTTTGCATCGCGCCCGTATCGCGCCCGAGCGTCGTCAGGGCGTCCTGGATCACGGTGCGGAAGGTCTCGACGCCGCTCTCGACGTGCCGGGCCTGCACGGATCGCGCGTCGGTCAGGGCGCGGGCCTCGGTCTCGAGTTCCGCCGTGCGGATCGCGTCGCGCCGGAAGACGTCGAGGGCGCGCGCCATGGTGCCGATCTCGTCGCCGCGCGCGAGCCCCGGGACCGCGATGGCGCGGTCGCCCTTGGCGAGGCGGTCCATGGTCTCGGCGAGACCGAGGGCCGGCCCCGCCACGTGGCGGCCGATCGCCGCCGCGACGAGCCCGATCAGGACCAGCACGGCCGCCATGCCGGCGAGAAGCGTGATCAGCGTGCCGCGCAGGTAGGCCAGGGTGTCGTCGGTGTAGACGCCGGTGCCGATGATCAGGCCCCAGGGCTTGAAGCCGGCCACGTAGGAGATCTTGCCGACCGGCTCCTCGGCGCCGGGCTTCGGCCACAGGTAGGAGACGAAGCCCGCGCCGTCGCGTCGCACGACGTCGCCCATGTCGACGAAGAGGCGGGTTCCGGCCGGATCGGCGAAGCCGCTCATGTCCTTGCCCTCGAGCGCCGGCTTGATCGGGTGCATCACCATCCGGTGCGTCTCGTCGATGACGTAGAAATATTCCTCGCCGGCGAAGCGCAAACCCTTGAGGACGGCGAGCGCGGCGCGGCGCGCCTCGGCCTCCGGCATCCGGCCGGCCCGGGCCTCTCCCTCGAAATGCGTGAGCACGCCGCGGGCCACCTCGACCGCCTGCTGGGTCCGGGTCGCCCGCGCCGCCGTGATCTCGCGGTAGAGCCCGTGGGAGGCGAGGCCGATGATGGCGAGAACCCCGATCAGGGCCGCGACCGTGATGGCGTGGATCTTCACGCCGAGTCCGAGTTTCATCGATCGATCCTGACGCGAAATCTGCATCCGGCCGCCCCAGCGGCGCGAGCCAACATGCCAATTCCAGCAAAAGGTCGTTAACAGCCGATGATCCGGATTGAATTCAGATCACTTTTTGTTCAATCGTGACGGCCGAAGACCTCACGGCGCGCGGCTCGCCGAGGCCGACCTTCCGAGACAGACGAGCACGGGCCGTCATCCTCCGGCCGTGCCCGGTAAAGCCCCCAATTCAAGCCTTCCGGTCCCTCAGCCGGCGAGCATCCGGGCGAAGCGCTCGACCAGGCGTCGCCCGACCTCGTCCTTGTCGAGGGTCGGCCAGGTCTCGACGGAGCCGTCGCGGGACACGAGGTGGACCGTGTTGCGCGTCCCGCCCATCACGCCGCCCGCGGGCGAGACGTCGTTGGCGACGAGGAGGTCGCAGCCCTTGCGGGCGATCTTGGCGCGGGCGTGGTCGATCACCGTATCGGTCTCGGCCGCGAACCCGACCACCAAGGCCGGGCGGCCGGACGCGCGCCCCGCGATCGTGGCCAGGATGTCCGGGTTCTCGACGAGGCCGAGGGGGGCGGGCGCCGCGCCGTCCTTCTTGATCTTGGAGCCGCGTGCCTCCGCGGGTCGGAAATCCGCGACGGCGGCGGTGAAGATCGCGACCTCGGCCGGCAGCGCCGCCTCGACCGCCGCCAGCATCTCCCGCGCGGTCTCGACCCGCACCACCGCCACGCCCGGCGGGTCGGGCAGCGAGACCGGCCCCGAGACCAGCGTCACGGCGGCGCCCGCCGCGGCGGCAGCCTCCGCGATGGCGTGGCCCTGCCGGCCCGAGGAGCGATTGGCGATGTAGCGCACGGGGTCGATCGGCTCGTGCGTCGGCCCGGACGTGACGAGCACCCGACGGCCCGCGAGCGAACCGCCCGGCCCCCGCCCGGCAAGGAAGCCGAAGCCCGCGGGCTTCGCCGCGGCCTGCGCCTCCGTCTCGGCCAGCATCGCCGCGACCGCGTCGGCGATCTCGCCGGGCTCGGCCATGCGGCCGGGGCCGAACTCGGCCTCCGCCATCGCCCCCTCGTTCGGGCCGACCACCCGCACGCCGTCGCCCTGGAGGAGCGCGAGGTTCCGGCGGGTGGCGGGGTGCTGCCACATCCGCACGTTCATGGCGGGCGCGATCAGGATCGGCAGCGTCGTGGCGAGCAGGACCGTGGAGGCGAGGTCGGAGGCAAGCCCGCCGGCCATGCGGCCCATCAGGTTGGCGGTCGCGGGCGCCACCACCACGGCGTCGGCGTCCCGCGCGAGCTTGATATGGCCGATATCGGCCTCGTCCTCCCGGTCGAACAGGTCCGTATGGGCCCGCTCGCCCGCGAGCGCGGCGGCCGCGAGGGGCGTCACGAATTCCTGGGCGCCCTTGGTGAGAAGCGGGCGCACCGCGGCGCCGCGCGCGCGCAGGCGGCGGATCAGGTCGAGGGACTTGTAGGCCGCGATGCCCCCGCCGATGACGAGGAGGATGCGGCGGTGGGCGAGGGGACGATCCATACCGTCATCCTGAAAGGGCGCCGTCATCCTGAAAGGGCGCCGTTATCCTAGCGGAACGCCATCACGAGCGCACCGATGGCGATGCCCCAGAGTGCCAGCGTCGACCAGATCGCCCGGCGACGCTCCTGCCGGGCGAAGTTCTCGATCCGGTGCGCGTCGCCGGTCCCGGCCTCGTCGAGGCGGATCATGATGCGCTTCAGGCGCACGGCGAGGTCCGGGATGTCGGTAACGACATCCGCGATGGTGAGGGCCGCCCGGCCGGCCCCCTCGATCCGGCCGATCGGCCCCAGGTTGCGGGTGATCCAGCTCCGCACCACCGGCTCGGCGCCAGTCCACATGTCGAGCTGCGGGTCGAGGGAGCGGGCGACGCCCTCGACCACCACCATGGTCTTCTGCAGCATCACGAGTTCGGTGCGCGTGCTCATGTCGAACAGGGCGGTGACGTCGAAGAGCAGGGTGAGCACCTTGGCCATCGAGATCTCGTCGGCGCGGCGCTGGTGGATCGGCTCGCCGATCGCCCGGATCGCCTGGGCGAAATCGTCGACGGAATGGTGCCGGGGCACGTAGCCGGCCTCGAAATGCACCTGCGCGACGCGCTTGTAGTCGCGCAGGATGAAGCCGAGCAGGATCTCGGCGAGGAAGCGGCGCTCCTTCACCCCGAGCCGGCCCATGATGCCGAAATCCACCGCGACGAGGCGCCCTTGCGCGTCCACGAACAGGTTCCCGGGATGCATGTCGGCGTGGAAGAAGCCGTCCCGGATGGCCTGGCGCAGGAAGGACTGGATCACGGTCCGCCCGAGCAGGCGCGAATCGTGGCCGGCCGCCACGATCGCGGCGCGGTCGGACAGGCGGATGCCCTCGATCCACTCGCTGGAGAGCACGTCGCGCCCGGTCAGCTCCCATTCGGGGCGGGGGACGCGGAAATCGGTGTCGTCCCGGGTGTTCTGGGCGAGCTCGGACATGGCGGCCGCCTCGAGCCGGAAATCCATCTCCATCATCACCGAGCGGGCCAGGATCTCGACCACCTCGCGCGGGCGCAGGCGCTCCGCCTGGGGCGAGAGGGCGTGGACCACCCGCGCCATGAAGCGCATGGCCTGGAGATCCCGCTGGAAGCGCTCGCGCACGCCGGGCCGCATGATCTTCACCGCCAGGGCGCGCTGCGTGCCGTCCGGATCGATCACCGTCGCCCGGTGGACCTGGGCGATCGAGGCGGCGGCGACCGGCTCGCTGAAGGAGGCGAACAGGCTTCGCAGCGGCTGGCCGAAGGCGGTCTCGACCACCCGGATCGCCTGCCCCTGCGGAAAGGGCGGAACCCGGTCCTGCAACTTCTCCAGGTCGATCGCGGCGGCCATTCCGACGAGGTCGGGGCGCGTCGCCAGGAACTGCCCGAACTTCACGTAGGAGGGGCCGAGCCGGGTCAGCGCCTTCGAGAGGCGCGCGGCCCCGTCGCCGAGGCCCGGGCGCTCCAGGAGGCGGCCGATCCGGAGGGCGAAGCGCAGGTGCGGCGGCAGCTGCGACGGGTCCACGAAGGCGAGGCCGCCCTCGCGCGCCAGCACGAAGCCGACATGGACGCCCCGCAGGAGGTGGATGATCGCGCCGAGCACGGAGTCACGCCTCCCCGGCCGCGGCCATCAGGAGACCTTCCAGCCGGAATGGATCGCCACGATCCCGCCCGAGAGCAGCCGGTGCGTCACGTGGCGGAAGCCCGCCGCCTCGATCATGCCCGCGAAGGCGCCGGGCGTCGGGAACTGGCGGATCGATTCCACGAGGTAGCGGTAGGAATCGGCATCCCCCGCCACCCGGGCGCCGAGGCGCGGGATCACGTGGAAGGAATAGGCGTCGTAGATCTTGTCGAGGAGGGGCAGGTCCACCTTCGAGAATTCGAGGCAGAGGAAGCGCCCGCCGGGCTTGAGCACCCGGTGCGCCTCGGCCAGGGCCGCGTCGATCCGGGGCACGTTCCGGATGCCGAAGGCGATCGTGTAGGCGTCGAACGTGGCGGCGGGCAGCGGCAGGGTCTCGGCATTGCCGGTGACGAAGTCGATCCGGCCGTCGAAGCGGTGGCCGGCCCGCTCGGCACCGACCCGCAGCATCGCCTCGTTGATGTCCAGGACCGTGACATGGGTGCCCGCGCCGCCCGCCGCGAGGGCCCGGAAGGCGATGTCGCCGGTGCCGCCGGCGACATCGAGATGCCGAAAGGCGCGGGCCTGCGGCGGGCGCAGTATGGCGATGAGCTGCGCCTTCCAGGCCCGGTGCAGGCCCGCCGACATCAGGTCGTTCATCAGGTCGTAGCGCTTCGCGACCGACCGGAACACGTCGTCGACGCGCCCCTGCTTCTCGGCGAGCGCCACGCGCTCGAAGCCGAAATTCGTCGTGTCGTCGTTCGAAGGCCGCTCGCCAGCGCTCATGCAGATCCACCTTTTGCCCGGCCTCCATAGCGAAGGCGCGCGCAAACCGCCATGCGTCCAAACCCGCAGGCCCGGGCGCGTTCAACCATCGGCCCGTCCTCGTCCGGCGATCGGCCCGCCCGGCGCGACGACGCGCCCGGATTGCCCGGCCGCCCCTCCGCCCCGATATGCAGGGCCGAGAGACCCACGCGAACCGGTGACCATGCCCGAACTTCCCGAGGTCGAGACCGTGCGGCGCGGGCTCGCGCCCGCCCTCGTGGGCGCGCGCTTTTCCCGCGTCACGCTCCGGCGGCCGAACCTGCGATTTCCGTTCCCGGATCGTTTCGCCGAGCGGCTGGAGGGCCGGGCCGTGACGGCGCTGGCGCGCCGCGCCAAGTATCTCACGGCCGCCCTCGATTCCGGCGAGACCCTGATCATGCATCTCGGCATGAGCGGGCGCTTCGACGTGAAGCTCCCGGACGGCCGGAATCTGTCCCCAGGAGATTTCTACCTCGAGGGCGCTCTCGGCCAGCCCAAGCACGACCACGTCGTGATGGCGATGGGGAGCGGGGCCACCGTGACCTACAACGACGTGCGCCGCTTCGGCTTCATGGACCTCGTCCCGACGGAGGGACTCGCCGCCTGCCGGCACTTCGCCGGGATGGGGATCGAGCCCCTCGGCGAGGCGCTGACCGGCGAGACCATCGCGCGCCTGTTCCGCCACAAGATCACCCCGCTGAAGAGCGCGCTCCTCGACCAGCGCCTGATCGCGGGGCTCGGCAACATCTATGTCTGCGAGGCGCTGCACCGGGCCGGACTTCATCCGGAGACCCCCGCCGGGGCGCTCGCCCGCACCGACGGCAAGCCGACCCCGAAGGCGCGGCTCCTCGCCCGGGTGATCGCGGAGGTCCTCACCGAGGCGGTGGCGGCGGGCGGCTCGACCCTGCGCGACTACGCCCACCCGGATGGCAGCGCCGGCGCCTTCCAGCACGCCTTCCGGGTCTATGACCGCAGCGGCGCCGCCTGCACCCGGCCCGGCTGCGACGGCACCGTCGCCCGGATCGTGCAATCCGGACGCTCGACCTTCTACTGCGCCGCCTGCCAGCCCGCGCCGGGGCGCATCTCCGCACGCTGAGGTCGCGCCTCACGGCATTTTCGCCACAAATCCGGCTAGGGTCGCCCCTCCGCGCGATCACCTGACACGCGCAGGCAACCGTGCCATCCTGACCTCTCCGTCCTGGCGCCGCGTCCGGCGACGGGCAGAAGGGCCGACGAACGGGCCCAGGTCAGGGAGCGCGAGCCCGAGCAGGATTTCGATGTTCTTCCGCAGACGCAAGACGCCCGCGCCGACGCCGATCACCTCGGACGAGCCGGCCCTCCCGAACCGCCTGTCGCCGCGTTCGCCCGGCGAGGCGATCAAGCCCACCGCCGCCCTGCCGCCGCCCGAGGAGCCCGTCCGCGAGCGCGGCGGCCTGCTCGCCACGATCAGCGGCCTCCTCACCTTCGCGGTGGTGCTCGCCATCGGCGCCATGATCGGCCTGACGCTGTTCCAGCGGCAGGTGCAGGAGCCGGGCCCGCTCGGGGCCGACAAGGTCGTGGTCATCCCGACCCGCAGCGGCACCAGCGAGATCGCCGAGATCCTGCAGCGCGAGGGCGTGATCGCCCATACCGGCCTGTTCGAGCTCGCCGCCCGCTTCGGCGGCAAGCCGCCCCTCAAGGCCGGCGAGTACAGTTTCAAGGCCCATGCGAGCATCGGCGAGGCCATCGACACGGTGACGACCGGGCGCCAGGTCCAGCACGCCATCACCTTCCCGGAGGGCCTGACGAGCGAGCAGATCGTCGGGCGCCTCAACGAGAACGACATTCTCACCGGCGAGATCGGCGAGATCCCGCCCGAGGGCTCACTCCTGCCCGACACCTACAAGTTCGAGCGCGGCGCCACTCGCCAGCAGATCGTCAACCTGATGCGCGCCAAGCAGCGCGAGGTCCTGAACCAGATCTGGCTGCGCCGCAGCGCCGAGGTCCCGGTGCGCACCCCCGCCGAGATGGTCACCCTCGCCTCCATCGTCGAGAAGGAGACGGGCCGCGCCGACGAGCGCCCACGGGTCGCCGGCGTCTTCGTGAACCGCCTCAACAAGCGCATGAAGCTGCAATCGGACCCGACCATCGTGTACGGGCTCGTCGGCGGCCGGGGCACCCTCGGGCGCGGCATCCAGCGCTCCGAGATCGAGCGCCCCACCCCCTACAACACCTACGTGATCGAGGGCCTGCCCCCGGGCCCGATCGCCAATCCGGGCCGCGCCGCGCTGGAAGCCGTCGCCAACCCGTCGCGCACCAAGGATCTCTTCTTCGTGGCCGACGGCACCGGCGGGCACGCCTTCGCGGACAGCCTCGAAGGCCACCAGAAGAACGTCGCGCGCTGGCGCCAGGTCGAGCGGGCCCGCCAGAGCCCGGCGCCGGACGGCAACGGCGTCGACAAGGTCGAGCCGGTGGATGCGGGCGCGACGCCCGGCCGCGCCTCGGCCTACGCGCCCGGATCCAACGCGGCCTTCGCGCTCGACGGCGGCGCCGGCCAGCCCGGCGGCCGGTCGCGGGCCTTCGACGCGTCGGAAGGCACCAAGCTCGACCCGCTGAAGAACAAGACCTTCGACCTCAACTCGGCCAAGACCGTGCCGGTCCTGAAGCAGCCGTGAGGGCGATGCGCCCCATCCGGGGCGCGATGATCGAGGGCGACGCGCCCCGGCGGGGGCGCGATCGAAGCCCTGAGGGGCGGGAGCACGTATCTGACCATGATCGCGAGCATGACCGGGTTCGCCCGAGCCGCCGGCGCGACCGGCCCGGTGCAATGGGCCTGGGAGGTCCGCAGCGTCAACGGGCGCGGGCTCGACGTGCGCGTGCGGGTGCCGAGCGGCAGCGATGCCGCCGGCGAGGTCGCCCGCACGACGCTGCAGAAGACGCTGACCCGCGGCCAGTGCCAGGTCTCCCTCGCCCTGACGAGGCCCGAGACCGCGGCGCGCATCCGGGTGAACGAGGCGCTGCTCGCGTCCCTGGCCGAGGCGGTGGCGCGGGTTCCCCGTCCCGAGGGCCTCGCGCCCGCCACCATGGACGGGCTGCTCGGCGTGCGCGGCGTGATCGAGGCCGACGAGGACGTCTCCGCCGAGACCGATTCCCTCGCCCGCGACCTTGCCGAGGGCGTCGTGCTTCTGGTGACCGATCTCGTGGAGGCGCGCCGGGCCGAGGGGCGCCAGTTGCAGGAGATCATCTCCGGCCAGCTCCGGGCGATGGCCGAGTTGACCCACGCGGCGGAGGATTGCCCCGCCCGCAAGCCGGAGGCCGTGCGCGCCCGCCTCGCCGCTACGGTCGCGACCCTGATGGAGGCCAGCACCTTCGACCCGGACCGGCTGCACCAGGAGGCGGTGCTGCTTGCCGCCAAGGCCGATGTCCGCGAGGAGCTCGATCGCCTGAGGGCACATCTCGCCGCCGCGCGCGAGCTGATCGCGACCGGCGGCGCCGTCGGCCGGCGCCTCGACTTCCTGGCCCAGGAACTCGGGCGCGAGGCCAATACCCTGTGCGCGAAGGCCAACGATGTCAGCCTGTCGCGGATCGGACTCGACTTGAAGGCCGTCGTGGAGCAATTCCGCGAGCAGGTTCAGAACGTCGAGTAGGCCCTTGGACACGATGATGACCGGCACGAACGCAGCGCCCCGTGACCCGGTCGGTCGGCGCGGCCTGATCTTGATCCTGTCCTCGCCCTCGGGCGCCGGCAAGACGACGCTGACCCGCGCCATCGCGCAGGACGGCGGCTGGGGCCTCGAGCTCTCGATCTCGGTGACGACGCGGGCGCGCCGCCCCTCCGAGATCGACGGACGGCACTACCATTTCATCGACCGCGAGGCCTTCGACGACCTGCGCGCCCGCGACGACCTCCTCGAATGGGCCGAGGTGCACGGCAATTTCTACGGCACGCCGCGCCGCCCGGTGGAGAAGGTCCTGTCGGCCGGCCGCGACATGATCTTCGACATCGATTACCAGGGCACCCGCCAGGTGCGCGCGAAGCTCGCGGACGATGTCGTCACGGTCTTCATCCTGCCCCCCAGCATGCGGGAATTGCGCCAGCGCCTGGAGCGCCGGGCCGAGGATTCGCCGGCCACGATCGAGAAGCGGCTCGCCAATGCCCGCGTGGAGATCCAGCGCTGGAGCGAGTACGACTACGTCATCGTCAATGACGACCTCCAGAACGCCTTCAGGTCGCTTCAGGGCATCCTGGCCGCCGAGCGCCTGCGCCGCACGCGCCGGACCGGCCTCGACGGCTTCGTCGAGGGCCTGCTCGAGGAAGCCGCGGAGCACCTCTGAAGCATTTTCGAGCGAGGTGGATGCCGGCTCGCGTAAAGAAAATGCGACTGCACAAGGAGATAGACCATTTTGCGTGATCCAAGGATTACGGAAAATGGTCGAGGCGGTCAGGCTGAAACCCCGGCCGTGCAATCCATCCGGCAGAGCCAGAGCCGCAGCGCGTCGAAGGTCGCCTCGGCGGCCGCGATCGCCGCGGCCTCGGCATCGGGGCCCTCCGCGAGAGCATCGAGACGGGCCCGGAAGGCCGCCCACATGGCGCCGGTGCGGCGGCCATGGGCGAGGTAGTAGCCGCAGCCCGTCTCGGCATCGAAGCCGTGCAGGGCCGCGATGCGGCGGCCGATCATCTGGCCGCCGAGGGTCGAGCCCTCCAGGACGTAGAGGGCGCCGATCGCCGAGGCCGGATCCGCCAGGGCCGGGGCCGGGGGCCCGGGCAGGGCATCGGGATCCGACGTCGCGCCGAGATGCCTCAGATCGGCGTCGAGCCGCGCGAGCCGTCGGCGGGGCGCGAAGAACGCCTCGTCGCCGAGCGCCGCGCCGATTGCCGGCTCGTAGACCGCGTGGAAGCCGCGAAACCGCGCGAGGAGAACGCGGTAACCATCGAGCGTGGCGACGCGCGCCTCCCAGTCGAGGCTGCGTTCCAGATTCTCGTGCGCCGCCGCGGTCGCGGCGCGCAGGCGCTGATGCAGGCTCACGCGGTGATCGTGAAACAGGCGCCAGGCGCGTTGACGACCTCGATGCGGGCGTTGATCTGGTCGAGCATCGCCCGAATGAGCTTCATCCCGAGCCCGGTGCCCTGCGGCTTCGCTTCGGCCCAGCCCTGGGGCAGCCCCTGGCCGTCGTCGCAGATGCGCATCCGCACGGCGCCCGCCCCGTCGCCCGAGACCGTGACCGCGACCCGGCCGCCATCCGGGCTGCCCGCGTATTTGAAGGCGTTGGTGACGAGCTCGGTGGCGATCAGCGAGAGCGCCACCGCCTTGCGGTAGGGCACCATCAGGCCGGGCTCGGCCACGAGATCGACCGCGTGGCCTTCGCCCGCCATCCCGGCGAGGTCGCTGCACAGGTTCTCGATGGTCTGGCCGAGATCCACCTCCTCGACGCTCTCGGCCTGATAGAGGCTGTCATGCACCCGCGCGACGCTCATCACCCGGGCGGCGGTCTCCGCAAAGGCCTGGCGCGCCTCGGGGTCCGAGACCTGCCGGCGCTGCATCTGCAGGAAGGCCGAGACGATCTGGAGCGAGTTCTTGACCCGGTGGTCGATCTCCCGGGTCAGGAGATCCTTCTGGATCAGGAGCCTCTCCTTGTCGGCGAGAAGCCCGGTCAGCGCGTCGATCTTGCGGCGCTGGCGCAGGACCACGCCCTCCACGGCCTGCGCCAGACAGACTGCGAGCGAGACCTGCCATTCCGGCCAGGGCGCGGAAAAGCCCGAGCGCTCCTCGACCCAGCGCTCGAAGGAGCGGCGCGGCAGCACCGCCACGCTGCCGCTGCCCGCGAGCACGGGCTTGCGCGGATCGCCCCCCCAGCTGACGGTGCTCGACACCTCCGGCCTGAACCAGAGGATGAGGTTCACCCGCGAGGCGTCGACGAAGGCCCCGAGCACGCCGCTGGCGATCTCCTGGAAATCCGTCGCCGCGCCATAGGCTGCCGGGAGGGCGTTCGTGGCATAGGCCGTGCTGCCGGCCGGCAGCGCGTCCTTGAGCCAGGCCGCGAATGCGCGGACCTGCGCGGCGGAGGGCGTTCGGCCGATCAGCGTGACGGCCTCCCCCGAGACGATGCCGGCGCCCGTCGCACCGAACAGGTCGAGGAGCGTGACGGGACCCGTGGTCAGGGAGGCGACGAAATCCTCCGCATGGGTCAGCCCGCGCACGAGGCGGCCCTCGGTGTCGAGATGCGCCTGCCGCTCGGCCCAGAGGCGGCGCCCCTCGATCTCCTGCACCCGCATGGCGAAGGCGTCGGTCAGGATGGTCGCGGCCGCCCGGGTCTCGGGGGCGACGTAATGGGGCTGGCGATGATGCCCGATCATCAGGCCCCAGAGCTTGCCCTCCACCATGATGGAGATCGACATCGAGCCGTTCACGCCGAGATTGCGCTGGTACTCCAGGTGGATCGGCGAGAGCGTGCGATTCTGCGCGAAGGTCAGGTCGATCGGCGCGTTGCCGGCCTCCGGGGCGGCGGTGATCGGCACCGGCACGCAATCCCGGTCGATCACGAAGCGGCTCTTCGCCTTGGTGTAGAGGGCGCGCGCCTGGGCCGGGATGTCGGAGGCCGGGAAATGCAGGCCGAGCAGGATCCTCGACCAATCCGGCACCTTGTCCTCGGCCAGGGCCTCCCCGTTCCAATTCGCATCGAAGCGGTAGACGAGGACGCATTCGAAGCCCGTCAGCGCCCGGATCTCCAGGGCGGCGATGCGGGCCGCCGCGCTCAGCGTCTCGACGGCGCGCAGGCGCGCAACCGCGAGCTCGGTGTCGATCTGGCTCGCGCCGCCGAAATCCTCCGGCTGGTCCGGAGCAAGTTCCATCTCGATGACGACCCGCCCCGCATGGGCATGCGCCACCGCGTGATAGGTCCGGCCGTCGCGCCCCGTCAGGCGCAGGATCCGCCGGATGCTGCGGCCGTCATCCAGGGTGTGGCTGGCCAGGCGCGCGCGGATCAGGTCGGTGAAGCTCTTGGGCAGGACCTCGTCGACGGTGCGCCCCAGGAGGGGCGTGCCGTTATCCACGAGCATGTCGAACACGTTGGTGCTGTGGGCCAGGATCGCGAGGCTCCCCGGATCGGCCGCCAGCATCACGGCATTCGGCTGGATCGAGCCCGGGATGTGGATCGGCTCGCGCTCGCAGAGCGTCGGGTCGACGGGCTCCGCCCGCGCCCGCTGGCCGATCGCCTCCATCACGGCCTCGCGGGTCCGGCCCTGCGCGATCTGGCCGAGCGGCCGGATGGTCAGCCAGTAGCCGGCGCGGCCCTGCACCATGTGGATGCGCGCGCGCAGCGGCTGGTGGGGCATCTGGCCGAACACGAATTCGAATTGCGCGTCGAGATGGCCATGCCGGATCCCGGCCAGGAAATGCCCATGGAAGCCCGGCACGTTGGTGCTCGGAGCGACCTCGCGGAAGTAATGGCGCCCGATCACGGCCGGCGCGGACATCCCCGTCAGGATCGAGGCCGAGCGGTTATAGGTGCGGATGGTCCCGGACGCGTCGAGGCCGATCACCGCGGCATCGAGCTCATCGATCTCGTCGGCGGAGAGCGCATCGAGATCCATGGTGCCACTCTGTGCCTTGGCGGATGATGCGCTCGGCGACATCAGAGGCGATACGTGATCATGCACGATCCGGTATGACGGGCCGGGCACCGGAGCGCAATGCCAGGGCCCCCCGGCGCCGCGCACGATCCCGCTGGCGGCGTCAGCCGGTCCCGGCGCCCCCGCGCGTGATCGCCGCGAGGGCCGTCTCGAAGCCCTCCTCCAGGGTCGGATGATAATAGGGCCGGTCGCGCAGGCGCCCGGCCGTCGCGCCATCCTGAATCGCGAAGGCGAGGAGATGAGCGAGGTGCTCCACGTCGGGTCCGATCATCTCGGCCCCGAGCAGCACGCTGCGCCGGTCGGCCCAGATCCGCAGACCGCCGCGGTTGCGCTGCTCGATCCTGGCGCGGCCCTGGTCGGGGAAATCGGCCGCGCCCGTCACGCGGGCATCCTCGGCCTGCGCGTCGTAGGGCGCGCCCACCGAGGCGGTCCCGGGCTGGGTGAAGACCATCGCGAGCGCGGTCCAGGGCTCGGGCGCCGTCGCCGCGCCGGACCCGGCGAGCGCCGCCGCGTTGCGGCCCGCGATCCGCCCCTGGCGGGTGGCCTCGTGCAGGACCGGACGCAGCGCGTTGGCATCGCCCGCGATGAAGACCGGGCCGCCCGCGCAAAGCAGGCTGCGCGCGTCGAAATCCGGCAGGCCATGCTCGCCGAGGCGCAGGCCGGCCGCCTCCAGCGCCAGGCCCTCGAGGTTGGGCGGGCGACCGATCGCGGCGAGGACCCGCTCGACCCGGACCGAGCCCTGGCTGCCATCCGGGTTCCTGACGCTGAGGCGCACGCCGTCGCCGTCGGGCTCCGCGCCCATAACCTCCGTGCCGAGATGCAGGTCGATCTCCGCGCCGAAGATCTCGACGGCTGCGCGCGTCAGCGCGGGATGCGTCAGCCCGGCCAGTTCATGGCCGACATCGAACAGGCTGACGGCGACGCCGAGGCGCGCCATGGCCTGCGCGATCTCGATTCCGACCGGCCCGCCGCCGAGGACCGCGAGCGAGGCGGGGAGATCCGCGATCCCGAAGAGCGTGTCGGTGGTCAGCACCCGGGCCGGCCCGAGACCTTCGAGGGGCTTGGGCAGGCTCGGGCTCGATCCCGTCGCGATCACGGCGGCGCGGAAGCGGATCCGGGTGTGATCGGCGACCGCGAGGGTCTCGCCGTCGAGGAAGCGGGCCTGGCCGTCGAGCCGCTCGTCGGCGGGCCATTCCTCGAGCCCCTCGAAAACGTGGCGCACGAAGCGATCCCGCTCCGCGCGCAGGTGCCCGAGCACCGCCGGCCCGTCGACCGCGACTTCGGGCACCCGCACGCCGAACCGGTGCGCCGCGCGCGCGTCGTGCGCCGCGCGCCCCGCCACCGTCAGGAGCTTGGAAGGCATGCAGCCCACCCGCGCGCAGGTGGTGCCGCCGGGGCCGGCCTCGATCAGCACGGCACGGGCGCCGGCCTCCCGGGCGGCCCTGTGCGCGGCGATGCCCGCCGTGCCGGCCCCGATCACCGCCACGTCGCAACTCAGCTCACGCATCGCGTCCCCTTGTCGTGCCACGGAACCCGCGCCCCCGTAGGCCCGCGCCTCAACTGCCCATCGTCAGCACGGCGCCCCCGTCGACGCGCAGGTTCTCGCCGGTGATGAAGCTCGCCTGCTCGGAGCACAGGAAGGCGACGGCGGCCGCCACCTCGTCGGCCCTGCCGCGGCGCTTGCGCACCATGCCGGGCCGCTTCTCCTCGAGGAAGGATTCGATCGCCGCATCGAAGGACACCCCCTTCTCCTTGGCGCGCTTCTCCATCATGGCGTCGGTCATCGGGGTCGCGATGAAGGCGGGGGCGATCGAGTTCACCATCACGCCGTCCGCCCCATAGGCCTTGGAGAGGCCCTTCGTGAGGTTCATCAGGCCGGCCTTGGCGGCGCAGTAGGGCAATTCCTCGACATAGGGCTGAACCGCGTCCTCGGAGGTGAACAGCACGATCCGGCCCCAGCCCGCCGCGCGCATGGCCGGGATGAAGGCGCGCGTCACCCGCACGGCGACCATCAGGTCGGCCTGAATCGTCTCCAGCCAGTCGTCGTCGCTGAGTTCGAGGAAGTCGCCCGTGGCTCCGGTGATGCCGGCGGCGTTGACGAGGATCGTCGGCTTCTGCGCGAAGGCCGTGTCGGCAAAGGCCTTGAGCGTCTCGACGCCCGGCATGCCGCTGAGGTCGGCCGCCACGGCCCGCACGTCGCCGAGCGTGCCAAGTTCCTTGGCCGCCGCCTGGAGGGCCGCCTCGTCCACATCGGTGAGGACGATCTTCACGTCCTCGCGGAGGAGGAACTTCGCGCTCTCGAAGCCCATGCCCGAATCGCCGCCCGTGACGACGGCCACGCGTCCGCTGATGCCGAGTTCCATGTCGTTTCCCCGTCCGGAAAATGCCGCTGACCGCGTTCCGACGGAGCATCGGACGGATGTCCGTGATGCCCGCGACTGGTCCCGAGCGGCACTCCCGATCGGACGGTCGCGGGCCAACACCGGCTCGGCGGGATCGTTCCGCCTGCCCGGCCGCCTGCGGCAATGGGGCAGGCGGCCGGGCCGATCCCGGGCCGATGGGTCAGTTGCGCGGCGTCGTCGGCGGCTGGGCGGGGGCCTCGGCGCGCCGCTCGGGGTTGTGCAACTGGCTGTAGGTGACGTTGCTGAAGCTGCCGATGACGGTGTGCCAGGGCGCGTTCCGGTAGAAGTCGTTGTCCTTGGCGACCTTGCAGAAGGCGGTGGTCAGGCCGTTGACGATGTCGTCGCCCTTCGCGCCGGGCACCGCGGCCTTGATCTTGGGAAGCAAGCTGTCGAGGCGCGGGATGAACTCGTCCTGCTTGATGTTCCTCAAGGCGTCGGCCGCCCCGGCGTCCTGCAGCGCCTTGGCGATCTCCGGCTGCGCGATCTCGGCGCAGGGCGCGTTGCCGGCCAGCATGGTCCGGATCTTGTCCCGGCTCTTCGAAACGATCCCCCGATCCGTGATGACCGGGGCCTTGTTGCCCCAGGAATTGCGGACGTAATCGGTGACGTCGGCGACCTCCTGGTCGGTCATGCCCTGGCCGATCGCCAGCATCGGCGCGTAGCCGCTCTGGGCGGCGAGGCCGCCCAATATGACGTTGATGACCGTCTCCGGACCCGCCGACTGCACCGAGGTGTTGCCCGCGAGCGCGGGAATCGCGCCCTCGACGCCCTTGCCGTCCGGTTTGTGGCAGGAAGAGCAGTAGCTGAGATAGGTGGCGGCGCCCGGCGCGTTCGGCTGGTTGAAGGCTTCCAGGTCCTTCACCTTGTAGGTTTCGCGGGCCTTCTGCGTGCGCAGGTAGGCGACCATCGCCTTGAGGTCGGCCTCCGTCATCTTGCTGAGGGACTCCTCGATGGTCTGGCGCATCGGGCCCGCGGCGACGCCGGGCATGTTGCCGGGGGCGGTCCCGGTCTTGAGGTAGGTGACGACCTGCTCGTCGGACCAGGCGCCGATGCCCTGGTGATCGTTCGGGGTGATGTTGGGCGCGTACCACCCGTCGATGACGCCGCCGCCGAGCTTGCCGGCGAGGCCGCTATTGCCGACGAGCTTGCGCTCGTTGTGGCACATGCCGCAATGGCCGAGCCCCTCGACCAGATAGCCGCCGCGATTGACCTCGGCGCTTGCATTCGGATCCGGCTGGAACTCGCCCGCCGTGAAGAAGGCGGTGCGCCAGGTGATGAGCGCCGTGCGGATGTTGAACGGGAACGGGATTTCGTTGGCCTTGCGCGGCTCGTTCACGGGCTCGAGCGATTGCAGGTAGGCCCAGATCGCCTTGACGTCGTCCTTGGTGACCTTCGTGTACCAGCCGAACGGGAAAGCCGGGTAGAGGTAGGAGCCGTCCTTGCTGATGCCGTCGTGGAAGGCCTTGTAGAAGTCCTCCTCGGTCCAATTCCCGAGGCCGGTCTCCTTGTCGGGCGTCAGGTTCGGGGTGCGGATCTTCCCGATCGGCGTATCCAGCACGTAGTTGCCCGCGAACTTCTTGCCGCTCGGGCCGGTATGGCAGGCGACGCAGTCACCCGCCGTGACCAAGTATTCGCCACGCTTGATCAAATCCTGATCCGCCGCCCGCGCGGCAGGAGGCACTGCAATCCCAAGTAGGGAAATTAAACCGGAGGTGGCAGCGAGGGCGTTAAATCGACGCATGATGCCAGGTCTCCGATGGATTGATGGAGCGTAACGTTCGTCAGGTTAGGGATCGCGCGTTGAACGCCTCGTCTGATCGCGAAGTTCCTGGCTCACGAAATCGTTGGGTGCGGCCGAAGTGCAGGGATCCGGCCGCACGCATCCGCAGGGCGAGTTCCCCGAGATGGGCCGCGAAGGACAGGGCGAGCCACGCGGCGATCGCGGGCCAGCCCGCGTCGACGAGGCTCGCGCGCAAGGCCAGCATCAGGGCGGCACCGGAGGTGAGGTTGAGGAGCATGGGGCGAGCCAGCGTCCCGCGCCCGGTCCGGCGGAGCCAGACCATGAGCCCGAGGGCCTCCAGGGCCACGAGCCCGAGGATGAGCTCGACGATCCGACCGCTCGCGAACAGGCTCTCCACGGCTCAGGCCCTCCCGAACGGGCCGTTGAGGCGCACGATGGCGCGGTTCAGGAAGGCCGCCACCCCGACCCAGATCAGGTAGGGCAGCAGCAAAGCCGCCGCATTGGCCGACACGCGCGCGGTGATCAGCAGCAGCGCCAGGATCGAGAGCCAGAGGAAGATCACCTCGACGAAGGCCCAGTCCGGCCGCTCGGCGCGGAAGAACAGGCCGCTCCAGGCGATGTTCAGGACGGCGTTCACCGCGTAGGCCGAGAGCAGCAGAGTGCGGAAGCTCGCATCCGGGCTCGCGTTCCAGGTCATCACGCTCGAGATCGCCGTGAGGGCGAAGATCGTGGTCCAGATCGGCCCGAAGGCCCAATCCGGCGGCTTCCAGCCCGGACGGCGCAGGGCGTGGTACCAGGGGCCGGTCACGGTCAGCACGCCGCCCGCGACGCCGACCACGAGGCAGGCCGCCACCGCGACGGCGGCGGGCAGCCACTCGAGACCGGCATCGCTCACGGGGAGACCCAGCGGAACAGGTGGGCGAGATCCTTGAAGAAGATGCGGGCATGCGCCGCGGGCTTGGCCCGGACCAGCTCCTTGTTCATGTAGGAATCCCAGGTGAGCTGCTGCACGTCCTTGTCGCGGCAGATCGAGACGAAGCGCTCGCGCAGGGCGTCGTTGCGGTACCAGACCGCCTGCATGATCCGCAGGATCAGGAAGACCCGGCCGTGCAGCTTCATGAAGCGGCGGCGCGCCTGCGCCAGGGCGGCGGCGCGGCCGGTGGCCAGGAAGGCCTCCGCCGCCTCGGCCGCGAGGCGCCCCCCGAGCATGGCGTAGTAGATGCCCTCGCCGGAGGCCGGCGCGACGATGCCGGCGGCGTCTCCGGTCAGCAGCACGTCGCGGCCATTGTCCCATCGCCGCAGGGGCTTGAGGGGGATCGGAGCGCCCTCGCGCCGCAGGGTCCGGCCGGCATCGAGGCCGGTCGCGGCGCGCAGGTCCCGGATGGCGCCGCGCAGGGAGAAGCCCTTTCGCGCCGAGCCGGTGCCGATGCTGATCGTCTGCCCGTGCGGGAAGATCCAGGCGTAGAAGTCGGGCGAGAGCTTGCCCTGGTAGAACACGTCGCAGCGCGTCTCGGCGAAATCGGCGCCGGCGTCTGGGCGCTCCACGATCTCGTGATAGGCGAAGACCTGCCGCATCGCGGCGTGGCCCTTGATCTCGGCCCGGCCGACCGGCGAGGACGCCCCGTCCGCCCCGATAACGAGGCGCGCGCGCACCGAGGCCGCGCCGGACCCGTCGCGGTAATGCACGCCGGCGAGGCCGTCGCCGTCGCGGCTGATGCGCTCGAAGGTGCCGGCCCTCTGCTCGGCGCCGGCCAGCACGGCGCGGTTGCGCAGCCACGGGTCGAAATGCTCGCGGTCGACCATGCCGACGAAGCCGTCGCCCACCGGCATGTCGACGCGCTTCTCGGTCGGCGAGATCATGCGCGCCGACTTGATGCGGGCGACGATCAGGTCGTCGGGAATCGCGAAATCGCGGATCAGGCGCGGCGGGATCGCGCCGCCGCAGGGCTTGATCCGGCCCGCCTTGTCGAGGAGGAGCACCCGGCGCCCGGCCCGGGCGAGGTCGGTCGCGGCCGTGGCGCCGGCAGGCCCACCGCCGACCACGACCACATCGAAGATGTCACGCGCGGCCGGGTCGGACATGGCGTCTACCTCTCGAAACGGGGTTCGAATTGCATCGGCGCGGCCCTGCGGCGCTGCGCCCGGGGAATCTTGGTCGCCGCCGCGTGCTCGATGCGCAGGGCGATGCCGGTGGCGAGGACGAAGAGCAGAGCCTCGCCGATGAAGACCGCCGCGTAGGCGTGGACGGGATCCGGCGCGACGAGGCGCGCGAGATCCACCGCGACCGTGCCGAGGAAGCCGCCGGTCCCGAAGGCGACGCCCTGCGCCGCGCCCCAGACGCCCATGCGGGTGCCGCGCTCGGCTTCCCCGCCCACCCCCGCCAGCCCCATCATCGAGCCGATCGCCGCGACCGCGAAGATGCCGTTGAAGAGCCCGAGGGCGAAGACGAGGATTCGCAGGGGGAAGTCCGGCCCGATCAGGCCGCCCGCCGCGATGCCCACGAGGGCGAGGCCCGAGCCGGCGCAGCCCAAGGCGGTCCAGAGCTTGAGCGATCCGAGCCAGGGCCCGCCGATCCCCATGGTGAGGCCCGCGACGAGGAGCATTCCGGCGAGCACGCCCCCGTGCTGCAGCCCCGCGAGCTTGGTCGTCACCCCGGGCGTCATCGCGAAGACGAGGCCCGCAAAGGGTTCGAGGATGAGTTCCTGCGCGCTGTAGGCGAGCATGGCCACGAAGATGAAGATCGTGAAGCGGCGCGAGGCCGGCTCGGACCAGACCTGCGCCAGGACCGTGAGGAAGGGCGGCTTGCGCTCCTGCGCCCGTGCCGATTCGTCGTCCGCGCGGGCGGGCTCCACCCCCGCCACCGCGAGGATCGCGACCAGGAAGGCGATGGCGGAGACGCAGCCCGAGACCGCGACGAGGCGCGCGCCCGAGAACGGATCGAGGAAATGCCCGGCCAGCGGCGCCGTGACGGCGAAGCCCGCAATCATCATCACCCAGAGGATCGTGGCGGCAGCACCCCGGCGGCGCTCGTCGACGCCGGTCGCCAGCAGGACGAGGAGCGAGGTGCCGGCCGCGCCCGCGCCGATCCCGACGGTGAGGAAGGACAGGACCGCGAGGGCGAGGCCGCCCACCTGATGGGTCTCGGCCAGGGCCGTCGCCGCGGCGGCGCCGAAGCCGCCGAGCGCGAGCGCCGCCATGCCGCCGACGATCCAGGGGGTGCGGCGCCCGCCGACATCGGAGCCGTAGCCCCAGCGCGGGCGCAGCACCTGCACGGCGTAGTGCAGGGCCACCAATCCCCCCGGCACGACGGCCGGCAGAGCGAGCTCCACCACCATCACGCGGTTGATCGTCGAGGTCATCAGCACCACGACGGCGCCGAGCGCCGTCTGGACGAGGCCGAGCCGCACGATCTGGAGCCAGGAGAAGGAGGCCATCACAGGCCTCCCTGCACGAGGGGACGCAGCGCGAAGGCGGCGACCAGCATTCCGAGCACGTAGAGGGTGGTGCCGGTGCCGTTGTACCACGCGGCCCGCGCCCGCGGCGCCGCGAGGAGGCGCCCCATCAGGAGGATCTGCCCGAGGAGCAAGGCCGCCACGAGGCCCGCGTGCCAGGGACGCTCCCAAGCGAGCAGGAGCGCGATCACGACGGCCTGCGGCAGCGCCATGACGAGGCAGGCGAAGCGCGCGGCCCGGTCGGTGCCGAGTTGGACCGGCAGCGAGCGGATCCCCGTGCGGGCGTCCCCCTCCACCGACTTGAAGTCGTTCAGGGTCATGATCCCGTGGGCGCCGACGGAGTACAGGAACGCGACCATCAGGACCCGCCGGTCCGGCATCGCGGCGGCCATCACGGCGGCCCCGGTGAACCAGGGCAATCCCTCGTAGCAGAGCGCGACGGCGGTGTTGCCCCACCAGCCATTGCGCTTCAGCCGGAGCGGCGGCGCGCTGTAGAGCCAGGCGAGGACGAGGCCGAACAGGGCGGCCCCGAGGATCCAAGGCCCGAGGGCCGCCGCGACCGCCAGCGACAGGAGGGTCCAGGCCGAGGCGACATAGAAGCCCCAGCGCCCCGGCATGCGTCCGGAAGGAATCGGGCGGTTCGGCTCGTTGATGGCGTCGACGTGGCGGTCGTACCAGTCGTTGACCGCCTGGCTCGTGGCGCAGACCAGCGGCCCCGCCAGCACGACGCCGGCCGCGATCATCGTCCATTGCCCGTGCGGGGACTGGCCGGAGGAAACGACGCCGCAGGCGAAGGCCCACATCGGCGCGAACCACGTGATCGGCTTCAGAAGCTCGACGAGTGCACTGGGAGCCGGCGTTGCCATACCGGGACGCTATTTTTTGCGACCCCGGGTGTCAAGTTGAGATGACACGGAAAGTGACCAAAAGAGGTGACACTTCGGCGTTGTCAAAGCCGTGAGGCGCGACTCTGAGTCAGGCGATTCGCGCGGGCAGGGCGGGCGCTCGAGCCCTCAGACGTCGGTGTCGGTCCCGTCGAGGTCGCCGATGCCGTAGCGGCGCAGCTTGGCGTAGAGGCCCTGGCGACTCAGGCCGAGCATCTCGGCCGCGGATGCCCGGTTGTCGCGGGTGATGCGCAGGGCCGCCTCGATGCAGAGGCGCTCGATCAGGTCGGTCGTCTCGCGCACGAGGTTCTTCATCGAGACGCGGCCGACGAGCTCGGTCATCTGCTCGACCGAGCGCGGCAGCTCATGGCCGCTCGCCAGCGCGGAGGCGGGCCGGCGCGGCGCCCCCCGGATGGTGAAGCCGAGGCAGGGCTGGTCACCCTGCAGGACGGAGACCGCCGCGACCTCGACGGATTCGACCGATCCGAGCTGACCCCTCAGGCTGGTGGCGAAATGCCGGACGGCGCCGTGCTCGGCGAGCGTCGCGAACAGGGCCGCGGCTTCCGTCTCCTCGCGACCGAGCCAGCGGTCGAGGAGCTCGCCCTTGGCCTGTTCCGCGGTGGCGATCTGCGCGAGATCCAGGAAGGCGCCGTTGGCCGCCAGGATCCGGCGCGACGGATCGGTGACGACGAAGCCCTCCGGCAGCGCCTCGATGACCTGAAGCAGAGCGGCGTCGGCCCGGCCCGGCTCCGACTCGCCCTCGGCGAGGCCCGAGAGGCGCAGCAGCGCGCTGGCCGCGCTGTCCTGGCGGAAGAGCGAGGCCGAGACGCGCGCCTGGCCGCGGCCATTGCCGAGCTGAGCCACGAGATCCTCGGCCTGGCCGGTGACGCGCAGCCCCGAGAACAGCAATTCGAGATCGCGCGCGCTGCCCGAATCGAACAGGTCGACCACGTCCTGGCCGATGATGCGCTTCTCCGGCCGGCCGATCAGGCGGCCCGCGGCCGGGTTCGCCTCGGTGACCCGGCGCGTCGCGGCGTCGATGACGAGAACCGGCTCGCCCGCGAGCTGGAACAGCGTGCGGTAGCGCGTCTCGGCGCCCCGCAGGCGCAGGTAGTCGCGCTCCAGGGCCTGCTGGGTCTCGGCGAGCTTGCGCTGCAAGGCGGCGGTCGCGCGCAGGTTCCGGCCGATCGCGATGATCGGGCCGCCCGCGCCGAGGCGCATCGAGGCGTAGCGCACCGGCAGGTCGGAGCCGCTGTTGGAGGGATGGTTCACCTGGCGCCAGCGGGTGATCAGGCCCGGCGCCGCATCCTTCAGCAGGGCGTCGATCTTCGGGCGGCTCTCCACCGTCACGGTGTCGATCCAGCGCCGGCCGAGCCAGTTCTCGCAGCCCTCCTCGGTCGCGTCCGTTCCGTTGAAGGAGGCGTCGCGGATGATGCCGTCGGCATCGATCACGAGGGACAGGTCGGTCGCGGCCGCAACGAGGAGGCCCGCCGCCGCTCCGTCGAGGGCACCGAGTAGTTCTTGGAATGCCGCGAGCGGTCTATGCGCGGCTGGGCTCGCCAGACTGGTCAATGATCACCACGTTGTGATGTCGTCGGACAGGTCTTTCAGCAGGCTCTGGCCCGCAGATCAAGCAAGCATTCGGCGGAAAGAACGGCACGGCGCGCATCCACCGCCGTGGCGTCGGCGCCGACGAGGTTGGCGTATCCCGGGTTTTCCACAAAGATCGATCCGCCGACCAGGATCCGCAGGCTCGGATTGCGCGAGGCGCGGCGCAGGCCCGCCACGGTCTCGGCCAGGATCGGCAGGAGAACCTCGCAGCCGAGCGACAGGCCGATCACGTCGAACCAGGTCGACCGGACCCGGTCGAGGAGCGGGATCTCGGGGTCGAGGGCCGTGCTGGTCACGTCCCAGCCCGCGTCGCTGAAGAAGCGCTCGAGCATCGAGAGGCCGAACAGGTGCGTCTCGCCGGGGCAGGGGCCGAGCAGGATGCTGCGGCCCTGGCTGATCGTCTCCGACTCGTCGCAGTAGCGCAGCGAGATGTCGTGCATGATCCGCTGGAGTCGGCCCATCGCGATGGTCAGCTCGGTGAAGTCGCACATGTCCTCCTCCCACAGGGCGCCGAGATGCCGGGCCGTCGGGGCGAGGAGGTCGAGGAGAAGGCTGTCGAGGGAGAGGCCGCCTTCCACCAGGACGGCGATCCGTGATTCCACATCGTCCCCGAACGGCGCGAGGACGAGGCCCGAGAAGATCGCGATCTCCTCCGGAGTCGGCTTCCGGGGTGTGCCCGGCAGCGCGCGGGCGCGGTGGACCAGCATGAGGCGCGGGATGATCTCCGCCTCGACCACGCGGGCGAGGTTTCCGTGCCAGCAGACCGGCCGCTCGGGGGGCCGAACCTGACGTTGGGCGTCACGCGCATCGGGCGGGCAAGTGTCACCGCGCTCACGCGACATCGAACCACGGGCGAAGTATCCGCCGATCGGGCTCACGTCATCCATTGGTTCCTCCCAATGTTGCTGACGGCTTCTCGCTTCGGGTCGATCGATTGTCGAGAACGGCGATTCGCATCCTGCTGCACTCATGGGCGGAGCAGCTTGAAGCCTGACGATAGCGGAACTCTGGCGGTTGGCAATGCTCGCTCGCGCTCCCATCACCGATAATTGTCATCATTGCTTGACGTAAAGCTTGGTTGACACTCGGCCAGGAGCTTCCTAGGCTTCCTGTCGAGCCGGCCCACGGAGAGGCAGGCCGACGGGCAGGATTGGGGCGTACGCGATGGGTCCGACGGGCCAGCCGACACGACCACCGCTCTACACCACCGCCGAGCGGGCGCGCCGCGATGCCACGCGCTGGACCCTGGTCCAGGGCATCCTCGCCCCGCTGCAATTCCTCGTGTTCCTGGTGAGTCTGTTCCTGGTGATGCGTACGCTTGCAACCGGGCAGGGGGAGGCCGCCGCCAATCTCTCGGTCGTGGCCAAGACCCTCGTGCTCTACGCCATCATGGTCACGGGCTCGATCTGGGAGAAGGCGGTATTCGGCCGCTACCTCTTCGCGCCGGCCTTCTACTGGGAGGACGTCGTCAGCATGGCGGTGCTGGCGCTCCACACCGCCTACCTGGCGGCCCTCGGCTTCGGCCTCCTCGACACGGCCGGCCTGATGTGGCTGGCACTCGCCGCCTACCTCACCTACGCGGCCAACGCGACGCAGTTCGTCCTGAAGCTGCGCGCCGCCCGGCTGCAGGCGCCGTCCCGGCTGGCTCTCCAGGCGGGGGCGGCCCGATGAACGCCCACGCGCCCCTTCCGGGTTCCACCGAGGCCGGCTGCGGCGACGTCGCGATCCGCCAGGAGCGCGGGCAGCGGGCCGTGTTCTGCGGGCTCACCGGCATCGTCTGGCTTCACCGCAAGATCCAGGACGCATTCTTCCTCGTCGTCGGCTCGCGCACCTGCGCCCACCTGATCCAGTCGGCCGCGGGCGTGATGATCTTCGCCGAGCCGCGCTTCGCCACCGCGATCATCGACGAGCGCGACCTCGCGGGGCTCGCCGACATGAACGACGAGCTCGACCGGGTGGTCGGCCGGCTGATCGAGCGCCGGCCCGACATCCGGCTCCTATTTCTCGTCGGCTCCTGCCCCTCCGAGGTGATCAAGCTCGACCTCGGCCGGGCCGCGATGCGCCTGTCGCGCCAGCTCTCCCCAGCGGTCCGGGTGCTCAGCTATTCCGGCAGCGGCATCGAGACCACCTTCACGCAGGGCGAGGATGCCTGCCTTGCCTCCCTCGTGCCCGAGATGCCGCGGGAGGCCGCAAACGCCCCGCCCGCGCTCCTCGTCGTCGGGGCCCTCGCGGATGTGGTCGAGGACCAGTTCGCCCGCCTGTTCTCCGAGCTCGGCATCGGGCCGGTGCACTTCCTGCCCGCGCGCCGGGCCGGGGCGCTGCCCGCTGCGGGGCCGAACACCACCTATCTGCTGGCCCAGCCCTTCCTGGCCGAGACCGCGCGGGCCCTCGATGCGCGGGGCGCCACGCGCCTGCCGGCCCCGTTCCCCCTCGGCGCCGAGGGCACCACGCGCTGGCTCAAGGCCGCGGCCGAGGCCTGGCTCGTCGACCCCGCCCGCTTCGCCGCCGTGACGGCACCGGGCCTGCGCCGGGCCGAGCAGGCGCTGGCGCCGCACCGCGCGACGCTCGCGGGCAAGCGGGTCTTCTTCTTCCCCGATTCGCAGCTCGAAGTGCCCCTGGCGCGCTTCCTCGCCCGCGAGATGGGCATGGGCCTCGCCGAGATCGGCACGCCCTACCTGCACCGCACCCATCTCGCCGAGGAGCTGGCGCTCCTGCCCGACGGCACCGAGGTGGTCGAGGGCCAGAGCCTCGACGACCAGATGGACCGGGCGCGCGCCGCCGCGCCGGACCTCTCGGTCTGCGGCCTCGGGCTCGCCAACCCGCTGGAGGCGGAGGGCTTCGCGACCAAGTGGTCGATCGAGCTGCTGTTCACGCCGATCCAGGGCTACGACCAGGCCGGCGACCTCGCGGAGCTGTTCGCCCGCCCCCTCCTGCGCCGCACGCGGCTGGAGGTCTAGCGATGCAGCTCACCGTCTGGACCTACGAGGGACCGCCCCATATCGGCGCCATGCGGGTCGCCACCGCGATGCGGGACCTGCACTACGTGCTGCACGCCCCCCAGGGCGACACCTACGCCGATCTCCTGTTCACCATGATCGAGCGGCGCAGCCAGCGCCCGCCCGTGACCTACACGACCTTCCAGGCCCGCGACCTCGGGGCCGACACCGCCGAGATCTTCAAGCGCGCGGCCGCCGAGGCCTATGCGCGCTTCCGGCCCCAGGCGATGATCGTCGGGGCCTCCTGCACGGCCGAGCTGATCCAGGACGATCCGGGCGGCCTCGCCCGCGCCCTCGACCTGCCGATCCCGGTGGTGCCGCTCGAACTGCCCGCCTATCAGAAGAAGGAGAACTGGGGCGCCTCGGAGACCTTCTACCGACTGGTGCGTGCGCTGTCTGGACCGGCGCCCGCTCCGGGAGCCCCGCGCCCCGGCGCCGGTGGCCGACGCCCCCTCTGTAACATCCTGGGGCCCACCGCCCTGGGCTTCCGGCACCGCGACGACGTCGCCGAGATCACGGGCCTGCTCGGCCGCCTCGGCGTCGACGTCAACGTCACGGCCCCGCTCGGCGCCTCGCCGGCCGATCTCGGGCGGCTGGGGGAGGCCGATTTCAACGTTGTGCTCTATCCCGAGATCGCCCGGGCGGCGGCGCAGCACCTGCAGAAGACCTTCGGCCAGCCCATGGTCGAGACGGTGCCGATCGGCGTCGGCGCCACCCGCCGCTTCGTTGCGGAGGTGGCGGCACTCGCGGGCGTCGATCCGGGCCCGGTCCTCGAGGGCGCCCCATCGCGGCTGCCCTGGTACGCGCGCTCGGTCGACTCGACCTACCTCACGGGCAAGCGCGTCTTCATCTTCGGCGACGCCACCCACGCCCTCAGCGCCGCCCGCATCGCCGCGACCGAGCTCGGCTTCCGGGTGGTCGGGCTCGGCACCTACACGCGGGAATTCGCCCGCGAGGTCCGGGCCGAGGCGGCGCTGCACGGCATCGAGGCCTTGATCACCGACGATTACCTCGACGTCGAGGCGGCGATCCAGGCGGTCCAGCCCGAGCTCGTTCTCGGCACTCAGATGGAGCGGCACGTCGCCAAGCGCCTCGGCCTGCCCTGCGCGGTGATCTCGGCCCCGGTCCATGTCCAGGATTTCCCGGCCCGCACCTCGCCGCAGATGGGTTTCGAGGGCGCCAACGTCCTGTTCGACACCTGGGTGCACCCGCTGATGATGGGCCTGGAGGAGCATCTTCTCGGGATGTTCCGCGAGGACCGAGAGTTCAGCGACGCCGCGCCCTCGCATCTCGGCGGCAAGCCCCGCGCGGAGGCGGAGCGGTCCCCCGCCGCCGCCGAGCCGGAACCCGTCACCACCGTCACCCTCGCGCCCGGCCAGATCGTGGCCTGGGCCGCCGAGGCCGAGAAGGAACTCAGGAAGATCCCGTTCTTCGTGCGGGGCAAGGCCCGCGCGAACACCGAGCGCTACGCCCGCGAGCGGGCGCTGCCGCTCATCACAGTCGAGACCCTGTACGATGCCAAAGCGCATTTCGGTCGCTGAGCGGCCCGACATCCGCGTCGTCATCGTGACGCTCGACAACCATCTGGCGAGCGCCGTCGAGCGCGCGCGCACGGGCCTCGCCGCCGAGATGCCGGGCCTCGCCCTCAGCTTCCACGCCGCCGCCGAGTGGGAGGCCGATCCGGCCACGCTCGCGGCCTGCAAGGCGGAGATCGCCCGGGCCGACATCGTGCTCTCCGCCATGCTGTTCATGGACGAGCATGTCCGGGCGATCCTGCCCGATCTCCTGGCGCGCCGGCCGCATTGCGACGCCATGATCGGCTGCCTCTCGGCCGGGGAGGTGGTGAAGACCACGCGCCTCAACCGCTTCAACATGGACGGGTCGCAGCGCGGCGCCCTCGATTTCCTCAAGCGCCTGCGGGGCAAGGGCCCGGCCCACGGCAACGCCGCGCGCCAGATGGCGATGATCCGCAAGCTGCCCAAGATCCTGCGCTTCATCCCGGGCTCGGCGCAGGACGTGCGGGCCTATTTCCTCACCCTGCAATACTGGCTCTCGGGCTCGGACGCGAACGTGACGAGCCTGGTGCGCTTCCTCGTCGGTCGCTACGCGGCGGGCCCGCGCGCCGCCTGGCGCGAGATCGCGGCCGCCCCCGCCCCGGTGAGCTATCCGGAGACCGGCCTCTACCACCCGCGCATGCCGGGCCGCGTCGGCGAGGCTGTGGCCCGCCTGCCGGTGCCGGCCGGGCCGGCGCGGGGCCGCGTCGGCCTCCTGCTGATGCGCTCCTACGTGCTGGCCGGAAACACGGCCCATTACGACGGCGTGATCGCGGCCCTGGAGGCCCGCGGCCTCGCGGTGGTGCCGGCCTTCGCCAGCGGCCTCGACAACCGGCCCGCCGTCGAGGCCTTCTTCCGGCAGGCCGGCCGCACCCGCATCGACGCCCTCGTGTCGCTCACCGGCTTCTCCCTCGTCGGGGGCCCCGCCTACAACGACGCGGCGGCGGCCGAGGCGATGCTGCGCGAACTCGACGTGCCCTACCTCGCCGCGCAAGCCGTGGAGTTCCAGACGATCGAGCAGTGGGAATCCTCCGATCGCGGCCTCTCGCCGGTCGAGGCCACCATGATGGTGGCGATCCCGGAGCTCGACGGGGCGACGGGCCCGATGGTGTTCGGCGGCCGCTCCGCCCGCTCGGGCGCCGACCGCGCCCGGGACATGAGCGTCCACGCCGAGCGCGCGAACCAACTCGCCGCCCGCGTCGCCCGCCTCGTCGCCCTGCGCGGCCGGCCGAAGGCCGAGCGCCGGATCGCGGTGGTGCTCTTCAACTTCCCGCCGAATGCGGGCAGCACCGGCACGGCCGCCTTCCTGTCGGTCTACGCCTCCCTCCACAACGTCCTGAAGGGCCTGGCGGCCGACGGCTACGCCGTGGAGGTGCCGGAGACTGTCGACGGCCTTCGCAACCGGATCCTTGCCGGCAACGCGGCGCGCCACGGCACTCAGGCCAACGTCCAGGCCCGGATTCCCGCCGACGCGCATGTGCGCCGCGAGCCCCACCTCGCGGAGATCGAGGCGCAATGGGGCCCCGCCCCGGGCCGCCACCAGAGCGACGGCAGCAGCCTCTTCGTCCTCGGCGCGCAATTCGGCAACGTCTTCGTCGGGGTGCAGCCCGCCTTCGGCTACGAGGGCGACCCGATGCGGCTCCTGTTCGAGAAGGGCTTCGCGCCGACCCACGCCTTCTCGGCCTTCTACCGCTACCTGCGCGAGGATTTCTCGGCCGATGCCGTGCTGCATTTCGGCACCCACGGGGCCCTCGAATTCATGCCCGGCAAGCAGACCGGCCTCTCGGCCGCCTGCTGGCCCGAGCGGCTGATCGGCGATCTGCCCAACATCTATCTCTACGCCGCCAACAACCCCTCCGAGGGCACCCTCGCCAAGCGCCGCTCCGCCGCGACGCTGGTCAGCTACCTGACGCCGAGCCTCGCCCAGGCGGGCCTCTATCGCGGTCTCGTCGAGCTCAAGGCCTCGATCGAGCGCTGGCGCGGCCTCGCTCCCGAGGCGACGGGGGAGCGGCGCGACCTCGCGGCCCTGATCCAGAGCCAGGCCGCCGCCCTCGACCTGGTGCCGGCCGAGCCGGCCTGGAGCCAGGATCTCGGCCACGCGATCCTGGCGCTCGGCCAGGCCGTGAGCGAGCTGGAGCACACCCTGATCCCGCACGGCCTGCACGTGGTCGGCCAGGGCACCCCCGCCGAGGAGCGCGTCGACCTTCTGGCCGCCCTCGCCGAAGCCTCGAGCGGGCTCACGCCCTCGCGGGCCGCGATGGCGCTCCTGGCCGCCGGGGGCGGGGTCGACGATGCCCTGCGGGAGGCGGGCCTTCCCCTTGACGAGACCCATCGCGCCGCCTTTGCGGAGTTGCAGGCGACCGACAGGCTGCTGGCGCAGGATCACGAGATGCCAGCGCTGCTGCGCGCCCTCGACGGCCGCTTCATCCCGCCGGTGGCGGGCGGCGACCTGCTGCGCAACCCCTCCGTGCTGCCGACGGGGCGCAATCTCCACGGCTTCGACCCCTACCGCCTGCCCTCCGCCTTCGCGGTGGCGGACGCGACCCGTCAGGTCGTGCGCATCCTGGCGCGCTACGCCGAGGAGGGCCGCGCCCTGCCGGAGAGCATCGCCCTCGTCCTCTGGGGCACCGACAACCTGAAGAGCGAGGGCGGGCCGATCGCCCAGGCCCTCGCCCTGATGGGCGCCGAGCCCCGCTTCGACGGCTACGGCCGGCTCTGCGGCGCCAGCCTGATCCCCCTCGACACCCTCGGGCGCCCGCGCATCGACGTCGTGGTGACGCTCTCGGGCATCTTCCGCGATCTGCTGCCCCTGCAGACGAAGCTGCTCGCCGAGGCCTCCTACCTCGCGGCGACCGCCGACGAGCCGGCCGAGCAGAACTTCGTGCGCAAGCACGCGCTCGCGATCCAGGCCGAGCACGGCATCGACCTGGAGACCGCGGCCCTGCGGGTCTTCTCCAACGCCGAGGGCGCCTACGGCGCCAACGTGAACCACCTCGTCGAATCCGGCCGATGGGACGACGAGGCGGAGCTCTGCGAGACCTTCTCGCGGCGCAAGTCCTTCGCGTACGGCCGCACCGGCAAGGCCGCGCCGCAGCGGGCGCTGATGCAGAGCGTGCTGGCCTCCGTCGACCTCGCCTACCAGAACCTCGATTCCGTCGAGGTCGGCGTCACCTCGGTCGATCACTATTTCGACGGTCTCGGCGGCATGGGCCGGGCGGTCGCCCGCGCCAAGGGCGAGAGCGTGCCGATCTACATCAGCGACCAGACCCGCGGGGAGGGGCGCGTGCGCTCGCTCTCGGAGCAGGTGGCGCTGGAAACCCGGACCCGCATGCTCAACCCGAAATGGGTCGAGGGCATGCTCGGCCACGGCTACGAGGGCGTCCGCCAGATCGAGGCGCATCTCACCAACACGGTCGGTTGGTCGGCGACGACCAACCAGGTCGCGCCCTGGATCTACCAGCGCATCACCGAGACCTACGTGCTCGACCCCGCCATGCGCGAGCGCATGGCAGCCCTGAACCCCACCGCCTCCGCCAAGGTCGCCCATCGGCTGATCGAGGCGCACCAGCGCGGCTTCTGGACGCCCGACGCGGCGACGCGCGAAGCGCTCGACCGGGCCGAGGAGGAGCTGGAAGATCGTCTCGAAGGCATCACCGCCGAGGTCGCCGCATGAACATCGCCATCCGCAATCCCGTTCTCGCCCGCCAGCCGGAAGGCAGCGTCCAGGTCGAGCTCGACCCGAACGTCAAGATCGGGACCGCCAAGGTCTTTGCCGTCTACGGCAAGGGCGGCATCGGCAAGTCGACCACCTCCTCGAACCTGTCGGTGGCCTTCTCGAAGCTCGGCAAGCGCGTGCTGCAGATCGGCTGCGATCCGAAGCACGACTCGACCTTCACGCTGACGAAGCGCCTCGCGCCGACCGTGATCGATGCCCTGGAGGCGGTGCAGTTCCACTCGGAGGAACTGCGCATCGAGGATTTCGTGGCCGAGGGCTACAACGGCGTGATGTGCGTCGAGGCCGGCGGCCCGCCCGCCGGAACCGGCTGCGGCGGCTACGTCGTCGGCCAGACCGTGAAGCTCCTCAAGGAGCATCACCTCCTGGAGGATACCGACGTCGTCATCTTCGACGTCCTGGGCGACGTGGTCTGCGGCGGCTTCGCCTCGCCCCTCCAGCATGCCGACCAGGCGCTGATCGTCACGGCCAACGATTTCGACTCGATCTTCGCCATGAACCGGATCGTCGCGGCGATCCACGCCAAGGCCAAGAACTACAACGTGCGCCTCGGCGGCGTCATCGCCAACCGCTCGGCGAAGACCGACGAGATCGACCGCTTCAACGCCGCCGTCGGGCTGGAGCGGGTCGCGCATTTCCCCGATCTCGACGTGGTGCGGCGCTCGCGCCTCAAGAAGTCGACGCTCTTCGAGATGGAGCCGACCCCCGAGCTCGTGGCGGTGCAGACCGAGTACATGCGGCTGGCGGCCCATCTCTGGGCCGGCGGCAAGCCCCTCGACGCGATCCCCATGAAGGATCGCGACCTGTTCGAGTTCCTCGGGTTCGATTGAGGCTGTGCCCATGACGAGCCCCACCATGACGAGCCCCAACCTGACGAGCCCGAGCTACGACGCCCGTCGCGGGCAGCTCGAGACCTATTTCGACCGCACCGCGGTCGAGGCCTGGTCGCGCCTCACCTCGGACGCGCCGGTGAGCCGCATCCGCGCCACCGTACGGGCCGGCCGCGACGCCATGCGGGGCACGCTGCTGTCCTGGCTGCCCGAGGATCTCACGGGCCTGCGCATCCTCGATGCCGGCTGCGGCACCGGCGCCCTCAGCCTGGAGGCGGCCCGGCGCGGCGCCACGGTCGTCGCCATCGACGTTTCGCCAACCCTGATCGGGCTCGCCCGCGAGCGCACCGGTGCCGTCCCGGGCCGGGGCTCCATCGCGTTCCGGGTCGGCGACATGCTCGATCCGGAACTCGGATCCTTCGACCACGTGGTCGCGATGGATTCGCTGATCCATTATTCCGGCCGCGACATCGCGCGCGCGCTGGCGGCCCTCGGGGCGCGCACGCGCGGCTCTGTCGTTTTCACGGTGGCGCCCCGCACCGCGCTGCTCACCGTGATGCACGCGGCCGGAAAGCTGTTCCCGAAGGGGGACCGGGCCCCCGCGATCGTGCCGATCACCATCCGGGGCCTCGCCCGCAGGATCGCCCGTGAGCCGGATCTCGCGGATTTCGCGCTCGCCCGCACGCACCGGGTCAATAGCGGGTTCTATCTCTCAAACGCGATCGCGCTGACGCGCCGGGGCGCCGGCCCCGCGGGCGGCGCCCGATGAGGCCCGGCGCCCGCATCACCGGCGCGCTCATGCGCCTCGGCCCGGCGATCCTGCCCTTCGCGGATGCCGCGACGGTGGAGCTGCCGCTCGGCCGGCTGATGCGGCTGGCGCTGTTCCAGGTCACCGTCGGGATGGCGGCGGTGCTGCTCATCGGCACCCTGAACCGGGTGATGATCGTCGAGCTCGAAGTGCCGGCCTGGATCGTCGCCGTGATGCTGTCGCTGCCGCTGATCTTCGCGCCGCTCCGGGCGCTGGTCGGCTTCCGCTCGGACACGCATCGCTCGGTGCTCGGCTGGCGGCGGGTGCCCTACATCTGGTTCGGCACGCTGCTGCAATTCGGCGGGCTGGCCATCATGCCCTTCGCCCTGCTGCTGCTGTCCGGCGACACCACGGGCCCGCTCTGGGCCGGGCAGCTCGCGGCGGCGCTCGCCTTCGTGCTCGTCGGCGCCGGGCTCCACACCACGCAGACGGTGGGGCTCGCGCTCGCGACCGACCTCGCCCCGGCCCATGCCCGCCCGAAGGTGGTGGCGCTCCTCTGCGTGATGCTCCTCGTCGGCATGATGGTGAGCGCGCTGGCCTTCGGCCTCCTGCTGGCGGAGTTCTCCGCCGTGCGGCTGATCCAGGTCATCCAGGGGGCGGCCCTCGTCACCATCGTGCTGAACGGCCTCGCCTTGTGGAAGCAGGAGCCGCGCGACCACACCCGCACGGCGGATGCGCCCCGGCCGAGCTTCGCCCAGTCCTGGGCCGCCTATGCGGGCAGCGGCCTCGCCCGGCGCCGCCTCGTCGCCACCGGGCTCGGCACCGCCGCCTTCTCGATGCAGGACATCCTGCTCGAACCCTATGGCGGCCAGATCCTGCACCTCTCGGTCGGCGCCACCACGGCCCTGACCGCCATGCTGGCGGCCGGCGGCGGGCTCGGCCTCCTGCTCGCCGCGCGCTGGCTGAACCGGGGCGGCGACCCGTTCCGGGTCGCGGCGGCGGGGGCGATCGTGGGCATCATGGCCTTCTCGGCCGTGGTCTTCGCTGCGCCGCTCGCCTCGGCGCAGCTCTTTGCCAGCGGCGTCACGCTGATCGGCCTCGGCGGCGGGCTCTTCGCCCACGGCACCCTCACGGCCTCCATGGCCAAGGCCGGCCCCGAGGATACGGGCCTCGCCCTCGGCGCCTGGGGGGCCGTGCAGGCGAGCGCGGCGGGGCTGGCCATCGCGGCGAGCGGCATCGTGCGCGACGTCGGCTCGGCGCTCGCGGTCTCGGGCGCCCTCGGCGAGGCCATGAACGACCCGGCCATCGGCTACCTCATCGTCTACCACATCGAGATCGCGCTCCTGTTCGCGACCCTCGTCGCCATCGGCCCCCTCGTGCGCGAGCATGCCCGGCCCGACCGCGCCCGCACGCCGGAGAGGGGCCGCGTCCTCTCGCCCAACGCCATCGTCAACCGCCTCAGCTGAGGCCCGGGAGAACCGCCATGCCCAGGGGTGAAATCACAGGCTATCTCGATGTCGCGCAGGTGGTCCTCTACGCGTTCTGGATCTTCTTCGCGGGCCTCGTCTTCTGGATTCGCCGCGAGGACCGGCGCGAGGGCTATCCCCTCGAGGCCGAGGTGACGGGGCGGCTGAAGCGCCCGGACCCGATCCTGATTCCGACGCCGAAGCTGTTCCATCTCTCGGACGGCAAGGTGAAGACCGCGCCGCAGACCGACATGAAGCCCGACCGCAACTTCGTCGGGCACAAGCGCGAGCCCTGGCCCGGCGCCCCCCTCGAGCCCGGCGCGACCCCGATGCTGGACCATGTCGGCCCCGGGTCCTGGGTGCATCGCGACGACGCGCATGACCACACCTTCGACGGCCAGAAGCGGATCGTGCCCCTGCGCGTCGCCACCCATTTCGTAGTCCACGAGGACGGTCCGAACCCGATCGGCATGACGGTGTTCGGCGCCGACCGGCAGGTGGCCGGCACCGTCACCGATCTCTGGGTCGACCGGGGCGAGTGCTTCGTGCGCTACTACGAGGTCGAGCTCGGGGCGGGCGGGCGCCGGGTGCTGATGCCGGTCACCTTCTGCCGCACCGGCCGCTTCTCGCGCACCGTCAAGACGGAGGCGCTCCTGGCCGGGCAATTCACCGACATCCCGGGCACCAAGGATCCGGATTCGGTGACGCTTCTCGAGGAGGAGAAGATCATGGCCTATTTCGGCGCCGGCACCCTCTACGCCACGCCGGCACGCGCGGAGGCCATCCTGTGAGCGCGCCGGAGCTGCCGCTGGGGCTTCCCGGGCCGCTGCCGCCGGGCGAGCGCATCCTCTGGCAGGGGCGTCCGAAGGCCGCCGGCCTCGCGGTCCGGGCCCTGCATCTGCGCCTCGTCGGGCTGTGGTTTGGCGGCCTCGCCCTCTGGTCCGGGGTGCCGGCCGCGATGGCGGGCGGCCCGGTCGCCGGCATCCGCGCCACCGCGACGACCCTCGCGGCGGCCTGCGCGGCGATGGGCCTCGTGGCGTTCCTCGGCTGGCTCTCCGCCCGCACCACCACCTACACGATCACCAACCGGCGGATCGTCATGCGGGTCGGGATCGCCCTGCCCATGACCCTGAACCTGCCCTTCGCGGTGGTGTCGGATGCGGGCCTGCGGCTCTTCTCCGACGGCAGCGGCGACCTGCCCGTGCGCCTGCGCGCCGGCACCCGCATCGCCTACCTGCATCTCTGGCCCCATGCCCGCCCCTGGCACGTGGCCGAGCCGCAGCCGATGCTGCGGGCGGTGCCCGAGGCGCGCAACGTCGCCGGGATCCTCGCCGCCGCCATCGCGGCCGAGCGCACGCCCGAGGAGAGCGCCCGGCCGGTGGTGTTTGAGCGCCCGCAGATTCAAGGCCGTCCGCCGCGCCTCGCGGTGGCGGAAGCCGGCTGAACCGGAGGCCGATCGCATGACCCGAGCCAGCATCGAACACGACGAGGTGGCAGTCGCCAAGCCGGCCCTGATCGGGGCGGGCGTCCTGATCGGCTTCACGCTGCTCGCGGTCGGCATCGGCCGCACCGGCGGCGTCGGCCTCGCACATGGCCCGGAGGCGCCGGCCGTCGCGAGCCTCGCGCTGATCGTGGAGGACCGGGCCGACGGGGCGGTGCTGCTGCGCGCGGCCGGCAGCGCGGCTCTGCTCGCCACCGTCGAGCCCGGCCGGGACGGCTTCGTCCGGGCGACCCTGCGCAGCTTCGGCCAGGCCCGCCTGCGGGCGGGCTTCACCCCGGAGCAGCCGTTCCGGCTGACCCGCCACGCCGACGGCACGCTGACGCTCACCGACGAGGCAACCGGGCGCAGCACCAACCTCGAAGCCTTCGGCGCCCAGAATGCCGAGGCCTTCGCAAAGCTACTGCCCGATGGGAGCATCACCCGATGATCATCGCCTGGCTCAACGGACGCGAAACCGTGGAGGTCCCCTGCACGGTGGAGATCGAGCAGACCCCCGAAAGCCTGCACGCCCATGTCAGCCTCGACGCGCCCTTCCATATCGGCCCGGGCGACGCCGTGCAGGTGCACGACGCCCCGACCTCGGTGCCCTACGGCGAGCGCCTCGTGGTGCAGCGCATGGCCACCGTGACCCGCGCCGGCCGCCTGGAACGCCTCTGGACCAAGCTTGCCGGACACCTCGAACTGACCGAACTCTACGAAGTCAGCTTTACCGAGAGGAGGAGACTGTGAACGCTCCCGTCAAGCATCCGCTCTCCCAGCCCGCCCCCAAGGTCCCGGTCAACGAATCGACCAAGGCCGCGCAGGAGACGACGTTTCTCAGCCCGCGCTTCTACACCACGGATTTCGAGGAGCTCGACCGCACGAATGTCGAGCCGGTGCGGGCCGAGTGGAATGTGCTGATCGACGAACTGCGCGCCGATCCCAACAAGCGCCACTTCACGCGCAACGCCGAGTTCGACATCGACCTATCGGGGCTCGATCCGGAGTTGCGCAAGGAATTCCTCGACTTCCTGGTCTCCTCGATCACCGCCGAGTTCTCGGGCTGCGTGCTCTACGCGGAGATGCGCAAGCGCGCCAAGAATCCGGACATCAAGGAGCTGTTCGGCTTCATGAGCCGCGACGAGGCGCGGCATGCCGGCTTCATCAACGACGTGCTGAAGGATTTCGGCATCGGCGTCGATCTGGGGTTCCTGACGAAGTCGAAGAAATACACCTTCTTCCGGCCGAAATTCATCTTCTACGCCACCTATCTCTCCGAGAAGATCGGCTATGCCCGCTACATCACCATCTTCCGGGAGCTGGAGCGCAACCCGGAGCGGCGCTTCCATCCGATCTTCAAATGGTTCGAGAAGTGGTGCAACGACGAGTTCCGCCACGGCGAGGCCTTCGCGCTGCTGATGCGGGCGAACCCGAAGCTGACGAGCGGCTTGAACCGCTACTGGATCAAGTTCTTCCTGCTCGCCGTCTTCGCCACGATGTATGTGCGCGACCATTGCCGCCCGGCCTTCCACGAGGCTCTCGGGGTCGATCCGACGGATTACGACTTCAAGGTCTTCCGCATCACTTCCGAGATCTCGCGCCAGACCTTCCCGCTCACCCTCGACCTTGAGAATCCGCGCTTCAAGGCGCTCCTCGACACGCTGCTGCGCTGCTCCGAGGGGATCGCGGATGCGCGGGCGCAGGGCGGGCTGATGGGGCGCGTCAAGCACGGGCTCTACGCCGCCCAGGCGGCGCTGACCTTCGGGCGGCTCCTGCTCCTGCCCGCCCTCGACAACCCGATGCCGGCCGAGATCCGGCTCGAACCGGTCTGGTAGCGCCCCGCCATGTCGCCCTACGCCGTCCCCGCCCTCTACGCGGTCGCGATCTGGTGGTTCTCCACCGGGCTGATCATCCTGCTCGATCACCTGCCGCGCCGCACCTTCCCGTGGAGCATGGCGGGGGCCACGATCGTCCTCGCCCTCTCCCTCTGGGGGATCGGGGCGAGCGCCGGGGATACGAGCGAGGCGGGGGCGTACACCGCCTTCACGGCGGCCCTTCTGGTCTGGGGCTGGCAGGAGATCGGCTACTATATGGGCTTCGTCTCCGGCCCGCGGCCCCGGGCCTGCCCGCCCGGGACGCGGGGTCTCGCGCGGTTCCGGGCGGCGACGGCCACGAGCCTGTGGCACGAGGCGGCGATCGTGGCCGGGGCCGCCGCGATCCTGGGCCTGACCTGGGACGAGCCGAACCGGTTCGCCCTTTGGACCTACCTCGTCCTCTGGGGAATGAACCTCTCGGCCCGGCTCAACATGTTCCTCGGCGTGCGCAACCTCAACGCCGAGTTCCTGCCCGACCATCTCGGCTATCTCGGCTGCTATCTCACCAAGAAGCCGATGAACCTGCTGTTCCCGTTCTCGGTCAGCATCGCCACCGTGATCGTAGCGCTGCTCGGGCGCGCCGCGCTCGCCGAGGAGAGCGCGGCCTTCGAGATCGTGGGCTTCACGATCCTCACCACCCTGATGGCGCTCGCCACCCTGGAGCACTGGTTCCTGATGCTGCCGCTGCCCTCGGCGGCCCTGTGGCAATGGAGCCTGCCGGGGCGCGGGGCGCCCGCACCCATCACCATCACGAAGCCCGAACCGGCCGAGATCGGCCCGACCCGGGACGCGGCCTGAACCGCGGACGACGAGAAACCGCGCGAAACGGAAGGGGAGCCTGCGATGGATTACGAAGCGTTCTTCGGTGCCGAGCTCAACGGTCTCCATCGCGAGGGCCGCTACCGCGTCTTCACGGATCTCGAGCGCCAAGCGGGGCGCTTCCCCCACGCCGTCCATCATCGCCCGGACGGGGAGCGCCCCGTCACGGTCTGGTGCTCGAACGATTATCTCGGCATGGGGCAGCACCCGGCGGTGCTCGGCGCGATGCACGAGGCGCTGGAGCGCTGCGGCGCGGGCGCGGGCGGCACCCGCAACATCTCGGGCACGAACCATTACCACGTGCTGCTCGAGCGCGAGCTCGCCGACCTCCACGCCAAGGAAGCGGCACTTCTCTTCACCTCGGGCTACGTCTCGAACTGGGCGGCGCTCGGCACCCTCGCGGGCAGGCTTCCGGGCTGCGTCGTGCTCTCCGACGAGGGCAACCACGCCTCGATGATCGAGGGCATCCGGGCGAGCCGGGCCGAGCGCCACATCTTCCGCCACAACGACCCCGAGGACCTCGACCGCAAGCTGTCGCTGATCGAGCCCGGACGGCCCAAGCTCGTGGCCTTCGAGAGCGTCTACTCGATGGATGGCGACATCGCGCCGATCGCGGAGATCTGCGACGTCGCCGAGGCGCACGGGGCGCTCACCTATCTCGACGAGGTCCACGCGGTCGGGCTCTATGGCCCGCGCGGCGGCGGCATCTCCGAACGCGAGGGCTTGGCCCACCGCCTCGACGTCATCGAGGGCACCCTCGGCAAGGCCTTCGCGGTCCATGGCGGCTACATCACGGGCTCGGCCCGGCTCTGCGACTTCGTGCGCAGCTTCGCCTCGGGCTTCATCTTCACCACCTCGCTGCCCCCGGCCGTGGCGGCGGGCGCGGCGGCGAGCATCCGCCACCTCAAGGCGAGCGGCGCGGAGCGGGCCCGCCACCAGGAGCGCGTCGCCAAGGTCCGGGCCCATCTCGACGCCGTCGGCATCCCCTACCTGCCCAACGAGAGCCACATCGTCCCGGTGATGGTCTGCGACCCCGTGCTCTGCAAGGCGATCAGCGACACGCTGCTCGACGAGTTCGGCATCTACGTGCAGCCGATCAACTACCCGACCGTGCCGCGCGGCACCGAGCGCCTGCGCATCACCCCGTCGCCGCTGCACACGGATGCCGACATCGACCATCTGGTCGAGGCCCTGAGCACGATCTGGCGGCGCATCGGGCTCGAGAAGGTCGCGGCGGAGTAGGGCGCATGACCCTCGATGATCGGAACCCGGATCAACCTCCGTCCCCCGCGCCGGATCCCGGCGCGGCGAGCGAGGCGCCCGCCCGCCGCGGGGCGCCGGCGGCGGAGCCGCGCGCGGGCGGCGTGAGCGTCTTCCCGTTCTCGGCCATCGTGGGCCAGGACGAGATGAAGCAGGCGCTCCTGATCGCGGCGGTGGATCCCAGCGTCGGCGGCGTTCTGGTCTTCGGGGATCGCGGCACCGGTAAATCCACGGCGATCCGGGCACTCGCGGCCCTCCTGCCGCCGATGCGGGCCGTCGCGGGCTGCCCCTATGCCTGCGATCCCGCGAGCTCCGCGGGCGCCTGCCCGCATTGCAGCGGGCAGAGCGCGCCACGGCGCAGCCACCGCGTGCCCGTGCCGGTGGTCGACCTGCCGCTGGGGGCCACCGAGGACCGGGTCGTCGGGGCCCTCGACCTGGAGCGGGCGCTCACCGCCGGCGTCAAGGCCTTCGAGCCGGGCCTGCTCGCCCGGGCGAATCGCGGCTTCCTCTACATCGACGAGGTCAATCTCCTCGAGGACCACCTCGTCGACCTCCTCCTCGACGTCGCGGCCTCCGGGGTGAACACGGTCGAGCGCGAGGGGTTGAGCCTGCGCCACCCGGCCCGCTTCGTCCTCGTGGGCAGCGGCAATCCTGAGGAGGGCGAGCTGCGCCCGCAGCTGCTCGACCGTTTCGGCCTCGCCGTCGAGGTGACGACGCCCACCGAGATCGCGACCCGCATCGCGGTGGTCCGTGGCCGCGACGCTTTCGAGCGCGATCCGGCCGGCTTCGTCGCCGCCCACGCCAAGGCCGAGCGCCACTTGCAGCGGCGGATCCTGGCCGCGCGCGAGCGCCTCGCCCGCGTCGCCGTGCCGGACGCGACGCTCGAAGCCGCCGCCCGGCTCTGCCTCGCCCTCGGCACCGACGGCCTGCGCGGCGAGCTGACGCTGATGCGCACGGCCCGGGCTCTCGCCGCCCTCGACGGCGGCGAGATTGCGGAGATCGATCATCTGCGCCGCATCGCCCCGGCGGCCCTGCGCCATCGCCTGCGCCGCAACCCCCTCGACGAGGCGGGCTCCACCGCCCGCGTGGCCCGCGCCGTGGCCGAGGTGCTGGCGTGACGCTCGGCTCCGATCCGGAGCCCGGCCGCGCCCTCTGGACCGATGCCCTCCGGATCGCGGCGCTGGCCGGGGCCGACCCGCATGGCTGCGGCGGCATCTGGCTCAAGGCCGGCCCCGGCCCGGTCCGCGACGCATTCCTGGCCGCTTTGCAAGCGGCCCTGCCGCCGGGCGCGCCCTCGCGCCGGATGCCCACCGCCATCGCGGATGACCGCCTGCTCGGGGGGCTCGATCTGACGGCGACGCTGGCCGCCGGCCGGCCGGTGGTCCAGCGCGGGCTGATGGCGGAGGCCGATCGCGGCCTCGTCGTGGTGCCGATGGCCGAGCGCCTCGGTGCCGGCACCGCCGCGCGCCTCGCCGCCGCCCTCGATACCGGCGCGGTCGCGGTGGCGCGCGAGGGTCTCGCGACGCAGCTCCCGGCCCGGTTCGGCCTGATCCTCCTCGACGAGGCCGTGGAGGACGAGGCGGCCCCCCGCGCGCTCACCGACCGGCTCGCCTTCCACCTCGACCTCTCGCGCCTCGCTTCGCGCGACCTCGCTCCACGCGACCTTGCCCCGCGCGACCTCTCCCCACCTGTGCCCGCACCGGCCGCCACGGAGCTGCAGCGACCAACTCCGCCGGCATCCGCGGAGGCGGCGGCCACCGCCCTCTGCGCCGCCGCGGAGGCGCTCGGGATCGGCTCGATCCGCGCGCCGATCCTGGCCCTGCGCGTTGCCCGCCTCGCGGCCGGCCTGAGCGGCGACCCGCTCGGCGAGGCGCAGGTGAGCGAGGCCGCGCGCCTCGTCCTGGCACCCCGCGCGACCCGCCTGCCACCGGGCGAGGAGGCTCCGGAGACGGGTCCGGAGGCGGTGCCGGGCGACCCCCGCCCCGGCGATCTCCCGGAGACGCAAGAGACCGGCGATCCGGAGACGGACCGCACGGACGAATCGGGCCGGGCTCTCGAAGAGGTCGTGCTGGAGGCCGCGCGCGCCGCGATCCCGGTCGGGCTCCTGGCTTTCCTCGCCGGCGAGCAGACCCGGTCGCGCTCCGCGCAGGCCGGGCGCGCGGGGGCGGTCGCGGCCTCGACGCGGGCCGGTCGCCCGGCGGGCAGCCGGCCGGGCGATCCGCGCCGGGGCCGGCTTGCCCTGGTCGAGACCCTGCGGGCGGCAGCGCCCTGGCAGCGCCTGCGCGGCGGCGGGGTGAATGATGTCGGCCCCGCGCGCATCCGCGTCAGGCCGGAGGATGTCCGCATCGCGCGCTACCGGCAGCGCACCGAGACCACCACGATCTTCGCGGTCGATGCGTCCGGCTCGGCGGCCCTCGAACGGCTCGCCGAGGCGAAGGGCGCCGTCGAGCTGCTCCTCGCCGAATCCTACGTGCGCCGCGACCGCGTCGCCCTCGTGGCCTTCCGGGGCCGCGGCGCCGATCTGGTGCTCGCCCCGACCCGCTCCCTGGTGCGGGCGAAGCGCGGCCTCGCAGGCCTGCCCGGGGGGGGCGGCACGCCGCTCGCCGCGGGGCTCGACGCCGCGCTCGACATCGCCGAGGCGGTGCGCAGGGGCGGCGGGACCCCGGTCGTCGTCCTCCTCACCGATGGCCGCGCCAACATCGCCCGCTCCGGCGAGGCGGGGCGCGCCCGCGCCGGCGAGGACGCCTTGGCCGCCGCCCGCGCCTTCCGGGCCGCCGGGCAGCGCGCCATCCTGATCGACACCGCGCCGCGCCCGCAGGAAGCCGCCCGCCGGCTTGCCGCCGCCATGGCGGCGCGCTACCTGCCGCTGCCGCAGGCCGATGCGGGCACCCTCAGCGTCGCGGTGCGCGACGCCGGAAGGGCCGCGTGAGCGAGACCGAAGCGATGTTTAGCCGCCCCGAGGATCGCCCGCTCTGGGAGCGCGAGAGCCGCGACTGGCCGAACCGAGCGGCGAGCCGCTTCGTTCAGGCCTCGGGCCTGCGCTGGCATGTTCAGGAGATGGGGCCGCCCGAGGCCCCGGCCATCGTCCTCGTGCACGGGACCGGGGCGGCGACCCATTCCTGGCGCGGGCTGATGCCGCGCCTCGCCGAGCGCTTCCGGGTCGTGGCGCCGGATCTGCCCGGCCACGGCTTCAGCGACCCGCTGCCTCAGGGGCGCCTCTCGCTGCCCGGCATGGCGGCGGCCCTCGGCGAACTCCTGCGCCATCTCGGCTGCGCGCCGCAGGTCGCCATCGGCCACTCGGCGGGCGCCGCGATCCTGGCCCGCCTCGCCCTCGACGGCGGCATCGACCCGCGCCTCCTCGTCTCGATCAACGGCGCGCTCAAGCCCTTCCCGGGCATGGCCGGGATCCTCTTCCCCGGCATGGCCCGGATCCTGTTCCTGAACCCCGTCACCCCGCGCCTGTTCGCGTGGTCGGCCGACACGGCGGCGGTGGAGCGCCTGATCCGCGGCACCGGGTCGAGCCTCGATCGGGCCGGGCTCGACCTCTATCGCCGGCTGTTCCGCAAGACCGGCCACATCGCCGGCGCGCTCGGCATGATGGCGAACTGGCAGCTCGACGCCCTCGACCGCGACCTGCCCAAGCTGTGTGGCCGGGTCCTCCTCATCGTGGGTACCAACGACAAGGCGATCCTCCCCGACACCGCCTTCGCGGTGCGCGACCGCCTGCCGGATGCCCGGGTGGAGACGGTGCGCGGCCTCGGCCACCTCGCGCATGAGGAAGCGCCGGACCGGGTGGCGGGTCTCATTCTGCGCGAGGCCGAGGCGCTCGGCGTGCTGAACCCGGCGGATTCTTCGCGCTAACCCGGCACGGACCGCGAAATCCGCCTTGCCTCGCGGCGGCTCGCAGTCCTAATGTCAGGTTATGTTGACACTGGACGCGTCAATAGAGTTAGACACAGACGCCGGATCGCGGCCGCGCGCCATCGTGATCGGCAGCGGCTTCGGCGGCCTCGCGGCGGCGATCCGACTCGGGGCGCGCGGCTACCAGGTCACCGTGCTGGAGCGGCTGGAGCAACCGGGTGGGCGGGCGCGCGTGCACCGGCAGGACGGTTTCACCTTCGATGCCGGTCCGACCATCGTCACGGCGCCCTTCCTGTTCGAGGAACTCTGGGCGCTGTGCGGCCGCCGGCTGGAGGATGACGTCCACCTCGTGCCGATGCGGCCCTATTACCGGATCCGCTTCGCGGACGGCGCCACCTTCGATTACAGCGGCGACGAGGCCGCGATGCGGGCGGAGGTGGCCCGCTTCTCCCCCGACGACGTCCCCGGCTACGAGCGCTTCATGGCGCGCAGCGAGGCGATCTTCCGCGTCGGCTTCGAGAAGCTCGGCCACGTGCCGTTCTCCTCGATCTCCGACATGCTGCGCATCCTGCCCGATCTCGTGCGCCTGGGCGGGCACCGCAGCGTCTACGACGTGGTGGCGTCGCATATCCGGGACGAGCGCCTGCGCACCATCTTCAGCTTCCATCCCCTGCTGATCGGCGGCAGCCCCTTTCGGGCGAGCGCCATCTACTGCCTCATCGCCTTCCTGGAGCGCCGGTGGGGCGTGCACTTCGCCATGGGGGGGACCGGCCGGCTGGTCGACGGCCTCGTGGATCTCATCCGGGGGCAGGGCGGTGCGGTCCGCTGCGATGCCGAGGTCGAGCGCATCGTCGTCGAGGGCGGCGCGGCGACGGGCGTGGTCCTGCGCGGCGGCGCGCATCTCCCGGCCGAGATCGTGGTCTCGAACGCCGATTCGGCCCACACCTACACGCAACTCCTGCCCGGCGCCGCGCGCCGGCGCTGGAGCGCGCGCCGGGTCGCGCGGGCCAGCTCCTCGATGGGGCTGTTCGTCTGGTATTTCGGCACGCGCCGGAAATACCCGGACGTCGCCCACCACACGATCCTGATGGGGCCGCGCTACCGCGCGCTGATCGACGACATCTTCCGGACGAAGCGGCTCAGCGCGGATTTCAGCCTCTACCTCCACCGGCCGACCGAGACCGACCCGATGCTGGCGCCGCCCGGCTGCGATGCCTTCTACGTGCTGTCGCCGGTCCCGAACCTCGCCGGTGGGCAGGATTGGGCGGCCTGCGCCGAGCCCTATCGGCAGGCGATCGAGCTCGCCCTCTCGGAGAGCGTGCTGCCGGGCCTGTCCGAGAGCCTCGTCACCTCGCGGGTGACGACGCCGCAGGATTTCGCCGACGACTTCCTGAGCTTCCGCGGCTCGGGTTTCGGCCTCGAACCGGTGCTGACGCAATCCGCCTGGTTCCGGCCGCACAATGCCTCGGAGGATGTCCGCAACCTCTTCCTCGTCGGGGCGGGCACGCATCCGGGCGCCGGGCTGCCGGGCGTCCTCTCCTCGGCCAAGGTTCTCGATCGGGTGGTGCCGGATGCACGCGTTGTCGCCAGAACGTCCTGACGCCGCCCCCGGCCTGCACGCCATTCCCGCCGATCACGCCGCCTGCCGGGCCGCGATCCGGGCCGGCTCGCGCAGCTTCCACGCCGCCTCGCTTCTGTTGCCGCCCTCGGTCCGGCAAGCGGCCTACGGGCTCTACGCCTTCTGCCGCTACTCGGACGACGCCGTGGACGATGCGGCGGCCCATACCCGCGCCGGAACGGTCGCCCGGCTCGAAGCCCGCCTCGCCCGAGCCTATGCGGGGGCGCCGGCCGATTCTCCCGCCGACCGGGCGCTCGCCGACATCGTGTCGGCCCACGCGATTCCGCGGGCGCTGCCTGCCGCCCTCCTGGAAGGGCTCGCCTGGGACGCGGAGGGGCGCCGCTACGAGACCCTGTCCGACCTGCGGGCCTACGCGGCGCGCGTGGCGGCGTCGGTCGGCGCCATGATGACGCTGATCATGGGCGTGCGCGATCCCGCCGTGCTGGCGCGGGCCTGCGATCTCGGCGTGGCGATGCAGCTCACCAATATCGCCCGCGACGTCGGCGAGGATGCCCGCGCGGGCCGCCTCTACCTGCCGCTCGCCTGGCTGCGGGCGGAGGGCATCGATCCGGAGGCCTTCCTGGCCGCGCCCGAAGCCTCGCCGGCCCTGGCACGCCTCGTCGCCCGGCTGCTCGGCGTCGCGGACGGGCTCTATGCCCGGTCCGAGGCCGGGATCTCGGGCCTGCCCCTGGCCTGCCGGCCGGCGATCCGGGCCGCACGCCTGATCTACGCGGAGATCGGCCGGGAACTGGAACGGGGCGGTCTCGATCCGGTCGCCCGGCGCGCCCGCGTGTCGGGATCGCGCAAGGCGTTGCTGCTGCTTCGCGCGGCGGCGCCCCGCCCGGCCCTGGCCGGGCCGTCGGGTCCGGCCCTGCGCGAGACCCGCTTCCTGGTGGAGGCGGTCGCGGATCACGGCGGGATGCGGCGCCCGGCCTGGTGGGACATCGCCGGCCAGGCGGTCCGGGTCCTCGACATGATCGAGGTGCTGCGGGAGCGCGAGAGCCTGGGCCACGCGGCCCTGGCGCGCGAATCGCTCGGCCACGAAGCCTCGTGACCGACCCGCTCTTCGCCTTCCTGGATATCGGCCTCGTCTTCGCGCTCGCCCTCGGCCTCGCGATCTGGCAGCTCGTGGTGCTCAAGCGCGGCCTGCGGCGCGACCGCGCGGCGGCGCAGGCCGCCGAGGAACGAGGGCGCGACGGCGGCCCGCCGTGATCGCCTCGACCGCCCTCGAACTCCTGCTCATCGGCCTCGCGGCCTGGCAGCTCGTGGTGGTCCGCCGCAGCATCCGGGCCGACCGGGAGAAGGCCGAGCGGGCGCCAAACGCGCCCGGGCGGGCGCCGGACGCGCCCGGGCCTCAGGCCTGACGGCCGCCGGCGGTTCCGCCGAGATGGAAGACCCGGTGGGGCACCAGCTCGCCGCGCTCCACGTCGCCGACCGCCACCAGGATGCCGCCGCAGGTCGCGAAGATCTTGCCCTCCACGGGCGCGTCGCGCCCGCGCAGGATCACGGGCTGGCCCCGCATCAGCCGCAGGGCCATGTCGCGGGAGATCGCCACCGACGGGATCGCGTCGAGGGCGGTCTCGACCGGGCGCAGATGCGGCAGGTTGCCATCCGGGCCCGCCGCCTCGAGGGCCGTGACGTTGCAGGAATCGGCCTCGACGAAAGGCCCGACGCGGGTGCGCCGCAGGGCCGAGACGTGGCCGTAGCAGCCGAGCATCCGGCCGAGGTCGCGGGCGAGCGCCCGCACATAGGTGCCCTTGCCGCACTCGGCCGCGATCACGGTGCGCTCGGGCGTGTGCTCGACGACCGAGAGGTGGTCGATCTGGACCAGGCGGGCCTGCAACTCCACCACCTCGCCGTCGCGGGCGAGGTCGTAGGCGCGCTCGCCCGCGATCTTGATGGCGGAGAAGCGCGGCGGCACCTGCTCGATGGAGCCGACGAAGTTCGGAAGAGCGGCCTCCACCGCCGCGCGCTCCGGCCGTGCCTCGCTCGTGGCGACGGGGCGCCCCTCGGCGTCGTCGGTGTCGGTCTCGATGCCCCAGGTGACGCTGAACAGGTAGGCCTTGCGGCCATCCATCACGAAGGGAACGGTCTTGGTCGCCTCGCCGAGCGCGATCGGCAGGATGCCCGAAGCCAGCGGGTCGAGGGTGCCGGCATGGCCCGCCTTCTTGGCGTTGAAGGCGCGCTTGACCACTGCCACGGCGTGGGTCGAGGTCATGCCGACGCCCTTGTCGAGGATCACCCAGCCGCTGACGTCGCGCTTCTTCGGCCGGTCGGGGCGGGGACCGCCACGGGGCTGGCGCCGGGCCTCCGGCGGCCTGCGGTCGCCGCCGCGCGGCATCTCGGCCAGGGGCGGGTTTTGCTCGGTCGGCGGAAGGTCGTTCATGGAATCCTCGGTCGATCACGGAACGGCCGCGCGGAACCGGGGCTCGCCGCCACCGTCCCGCGCCCGTTCGGCACGTCAAAAAGGGTTGTGGTTCGTCCGGCCGCCCGGGATCAATGCCCGGGCTCGTCCTCGGGTTCGGTGCCGGGCGCGCTGTCGAGGTCGCGCTGCACCCGCTCGCTGCGCAGGAGCGCGTCGATCCGGGCCGCCTCGTCGAAGGTCTCGTCGCGGCGGAAGCGCAGCTCGGGCGCGTATTTGAGGTTCACCCGCCGGGCGACCTCCTGCCGCAGGATCTTCCGGTTGCGCTCCAGCGCCGCGATCACCGGCGCCTCGTCCTGGCCGCCGAGCGGCATGATGTAGGCCGTGGCGAGCTTGAGGTCGGGCGACATGCGGACCTCCGGCACGGTGATGACATGCGCGCTGAGCACCGGGTCCTGGATGTCGCCGCGCTGAAGCACCTCCGCGATGGCGTGGCGGATCAGCTCGGCCACGCGCTGCTGGCGCTGCGTCGGTCCGGTTGGGGTCTGTCTCTGGGCCATGAACGGTTCTGATCGTCTTGTCGGAACGGCCGGATGGCGGCCGGTCTCCCGTCCGCCCGTCTCGGGGCGAGAGGGGGAAGGGGGGGCCGCCAGCCAGGCGCGCTGGTACGGAGCAACGATGCGCCGCCGTACGGAGACGGAAGCCGGCAGGACCGAAGCGGATCTCGAAGGCGCCTCTCTTAGCGCAAATACTCGTTCTGGATATAGGCCTGTTGCGCACGTTTCGCGGTGGCCGGGTTGCGGGACGGGTGGTCGTGAAGATGCGCGGCGAACATCCGGTCGATCCACTGGGCGTTCTTGAAGATGCGCTTGGAGCGCAGCAGGTTGAAGGGCGCGATCTTGCGCAGGGCGTGGGCGGCGTTGAACTCCGCGACCGCCAGGAGTTCGCCGTTCCACGGGTTGCAGCCATCCATGCCGACATCGTCGAGATAGATCGGCACGATGGGCAGGTACTGATCGGGCACGCCGTCGAGCACGGGCAGGGTCCGCACGGTGGAGGAATAATAGTCGACATCCACCGAGACGAAGCCGATCGGCGCCTCCGGGCCGACGCTCGCGAGATAGCCCGGGATCGTGTCGGCGACGTCCCCGATGAGCAGGCGGCAGCGCCCCGGCAGCGACCGGCGCAGGGCCTCGAAATCCATCGGGTAATCGCCCTCCTGGAAATATTCCGGCAGGTCGCGATGGTCCACGGCCGGCGGCATGCCGGTGCCGGTGTCGAAGCCGACGACCTCGATGGCGATGCCGGTGGCGGCCTCCGTGCGGGCGGCGAGCTCGCACATGTTGAGGAGGCCCGCCCCCGTGGCGACGCCGAATTCGAGCACGGCGATCCGCTTGAGGCCGAGCGCCCGGGCGGATTCGGCGGCGAACAGGATCGGGAAGGCGTATTGCTGGCGCACCACGAGGTCGAAGGCGACCTTGGCCGGATAGCTGCCGAACAGGGCGACGCCCGCCGAGATCAGGTTCAGGTGGAGGGGCTCGGTCAGCCGCTCGACGAAGATCTTGCGGTACTTCCCGTCCGTCAGGGCCCGGCGCAGGGCGTAGGATTGCAACATCGAGGGCTCTGCCGCGGCTGAGGAGGGTTCGTTGCTCCGCACACTAGAGCGGCGCGGCGCATCCGTCCGTCAGGGGCAGGGCGAAACCCCGGGGAAACTTGCCCGCAATCTTAACCGGCCGCGCGAACGAAGAAGGGCCGCAGCGCGGCTGCGGCCCTTTTTTTCGAAACGCCTCCGTCGCGGACCCGTCAGAGGGTGCGGCGGATCTCCTCGACGCGGTAGCACTCGATCACGTCGCCGGCGCGCATGTTCTCGAAATGCTCGAAGGCCATGCCGCATTCCTGGCCGGAGGTGACTTCCTTCGCGTCGTCCTTGAAGCGCTTGAGCGTCTTCAACTTGCCCTCGTGGATCACGACGTTGTCGCGGATCAGGCGGACATGGGCGCCACGCTCGACGATGCCGTCGGTGACGCGGCAACCCGCGACCTTGCCGACCTTCGAGACCTCGAAGACCTCCTGGATGAGGGCTTCGCCCAGGCGCTCCTCGCGGAGCGTCGGGGGCAGCATCCCGGACATCGTCGACTTAATGTCGTCCACGAGGTCGTAGATGATGTTGTAGTAGCGGATCTCGGTGCCGGCCCGGTCGGCGGCCTCGCGCGCTTCCTTGTGGGCGCGCACGTTGAAGCCGATGACGACGGCCTTCGAGGCCTGCGACAGGGTGATGTCGGACTCGGTGATGCCGCCGACGCCCGCCAGCAGGATGCGGGCCGAGACCTCGTCGTTGCCGAGCTTCTCCAGCGCACCCGAGATGGCCTCGACCGAGCCCTGCACGTCCGCCTTGATGATGACGGGCAGTTCCTTGCGGCCGGCGCCTTCCTTGAGGTCGCGCATCATGTCCACGAGCGAGCGGTTGGCACCGCCCGTGCGGGCATTCTGGCGCTCGCGCTTGGTGCGGGCACGGTACTCGGTGACCTCGCGGGCCCGGGCCTCGTTCGGCACCACGATGACGCGGTCGCCGGCATCCGGGGTGCCGTTGAAGCCGAGAATCTCCACCGGCACAGAGGGGCCGGCATACTGGATGTTCTCGCCCTGGTCGTCGATGAGGGCGCGCACGCGGCCCCACTCGGCGCCCGCCACGACGATGTCGCCGGTGAACAGGGTGCCGCGCTGGACCAGCACGGTCGCCACCGGGCCACGGCCGCGGTCGAGCTTGGCCTCGATGACCGTGCCCTCGCCGTCGCGCTTCTCATTGGCGCGCAGGTTCATGATCTCGGCCTGAAGCTGCAGGCCCTCGAGCAGGTCCGGCAGACCGTCGCCGGTCTTGGCGGAGACCTCGAATTCCAGGGTCTCGCCGCCCATCGACTCAACCTGGATGTCGTGCTGCAGCAGCTCGGTGCGAACCCGCTGCGGATTGGCATCCGGCTTGTCGATCTTGTTGATCGCGATGATCATCGGGACATGCGCCGCCTTGGCGTGCTGAATCGCCTCGACGGTCTGGGGCATGACGCCGTCATCGGCCGCCACCACGATCACCACGATGTCCGTCACCTTGGCGCCGCGGGCGCGCATGGAGGTGAAGGCCGCGTGGCCGGGGGTGTCGATGAAGGTGACGAGATCGCCCGAGGGCGCCGCCACCTGGTAGGCGCCGATATGCTGGGTGATGCCGCCGGCCTCGCCCGAGACCACGTTTTCCTTGCGGATCGCGTCGAGGAGCGAGGTCTTGCCGTGGTCGACATGGCCCATGATGGTGACGACCGGGGGCCGGGGATCGAGATCCTCGTCCAGATCCGGCTCGTCGGAGGTCAGGCCCTCCTCGACGTCGGACTCGGCGACGCGGCGAACGGTGTGGCCCATCTCCTCGGCGATGAGCTGCGCCGAATCCGAGTCGATGACGTCGGTGATCTTGTGGATCTCGCCCTGCTTCATCAGCAGGCGGATGACGTCCACGGCCCGCTCCGACATGCGGTTGGCGAGTTCCTGGATGGTGATCGTCTCCGGGATCGTCACCTCGCGGGACAGCTTCTCCTTCTGCTCCGCCTGCCGGTGCCCGCTCATGCGCTGCTGGCGGCGGCGGAAGGAGGCGACGGAGCGCGTGCGCTCATCCTCGCCCGAGGTGGCGTTCGCGATGGTGAGGCGGCCGCGGTTGCGGTCACCGCCCGGCGATTTCGGGGTCTTGGGCGGCGTGATGATCTTGAGCGGCATGCCGGGCCGCCGGATCACCCGCTTGGTCTCGCTCTCCTCCTCGGCCGCGGTGGCGGTGGAGCGCCCGGCCGGGCGCGCGGCTCCGGCGGCGCCCGCCGGACGGGCGGCCGTGGCCGCGCTCGGGGCCTTCTCGGGCTCCGGCGCCGGAGTGGGCTTGGCCATGAAGCTGAGGTCGCGCGGCTTGCGCACGTCCGCCGTGATGGTCTTGCGCGGCTCGCCGGTCGGCGGGCGCGGGGTCAGCGGCGGGCGGGGCGCGGCGGTGGCCGGTCGCGCCGCGGCGGCGGGAGCCGGGCGGGCGGGGGCCGCCGGGCGAGCCGGTGCGGCGGGACGCGGCGCGGCGGGCGCCGCCGTCTGGGCGACAGCAGGCTGGGCCGCGGGGGCCGCGGCCTGAGCCGGGGCGGGCGCAGCCGCATTCACGGGGGCGACGGCCGGCGCGGCGGTGGCCTCGGCGCGCTCGGCATCGGCGCGGCGGCGGGCTTCCTCGGCCGCGTGGCGGCGGTGCTCGTCCTCCTGGCGGCGGCGGGCCTCCTCGTCGCGCTTGCGGGCCTCGGCGGCCTCGCGCTCACGCTGCTCCGCAAGCTCGCGCTCGCGGCGCTGGCGCACCTCGTCCTCGGCCTGGCGGCGAATCTCCTGCTCGCGGCGCTGAGCATCCGCGAGGGCGGCGGCGCGGGCGCCCTGCTCCTGCTCGCTCAGGGTGCGCAGCACCACGCCGGAGGACGAGCGCTGCGTCGGCGCCGGCCGGGCGGGCGCCGACGGCGCTGCCGGGGCGGGCCGCGCCGCGGCGGGCGCCGCCTCGCGGGGCGGCGGCGTGCCGGGGGTGGCACCGATGACACGGCGCTTCACCGTCTCGACCACGACCTGCTTGGAGCGGCCATGGGAGAAGCTCTGGCGCACGGTGCCCTGCTCGATCGGACGCTTCAAGGACAGCGGCTTCGAGGGTCCCTTCGCCAGAGTCTTGTCGCCCGGATTGTTCGTATCGCTCATTCAGCCCAAACCCTGAGGGTTTCCATCGTCCCGTGAACCGGCAACCTGCGGGGTGCCGGTCAGATCCGTCACATCGTCATCAAGCAGAGGGGAGACGGTCTCGCCATCGCGGGCGGGTCCGGGCTCCTCAGTCGTCGCGGCAACGCCCTGGAAGGAGCGGTACCGACGCCAGCGGGACAGGCAGCCGGCAGCCCCGACTCCTGCGACGAGCGCAGCGTGTATCACATGATCCCGACCCAAGGCCATGTCCAATTCTTCATTGGACAGGTCGTCGATGATCGGTACGCGGGATATGGCATCGCCATGGCGCCGGTGCAATGCCGCGACGATCTTTCGGCGCCCATCGGGGCTCCCGTCGGCCGCCTGGATCACCGCCGCGACGCCGGTGCGGTCGCCGATCGCGGCCTCCACCTTGGCGAATCCCGCGACCACGCACCCGGCCTTGTTGGCGAGCGCCAGCCCCTGGCGCAGGTCGTCGCGCAGGCCCGCGGCGACCCGCTCCGGGAGATCCGCCTCGGCCGCCGCGTCCTTGGTCTTGAAGGCCCGCTGGAAGAGCCGCTTCCTCACCGCCTCCGCGACGGCCTCGCGGCTCGCCGTGATCCAGGCGCCCCGGCCGGGGAGCCGTGCGCGCAGATCGGTCACCACGCGGCCGTCCGGCCCGAGCACGAAGCGGACCATGTTGGCCGGCGGCTGCGCCCTGCGGGTGACGATGCAGGTGCGCTCCGCCCCGTGGCGGCCGCTCAAGGGGCCGGCATCGAGGGGAACGCCCTCCGCCGGCCCCTCGGCCGTCCCTGTGCCCGCTCGGCTCATGGCGATGCCGGTCCCCGTGCTCAGCCCGCCCGGGTCTCGGTCTCGGCCTCGGTCTCGGCTTCCTCGCCCTCGGGCGCCTCCGGCTCCGGCAGCGCCTCGATCCAGCCGGCCTTGAGGCGGGCGGCCATGATCATGGCCTCGGCCTCGGCGCGGGACATCTCGAACCCGTCGAGATAGCCCGCGTGGCGCACGGCGTCGGGGCCACGCCCCTCCGTGTAGCCGACGAGGTCATCGGTGGCGCAGCCGGCGAGATCCTCGACCGACTTCACGTCGTTCTCGCCGAGCGCCACCAGCATCGGGGTGGTGATGCCCTCGATCTCGCGGAGTTCGTCGGCGACGCCCAGCTCCTGGCGGCGCGAATCGTATTCCTGCTCGACGCGGGCGAGGTGGTCCTGGGCGCGGGCCTGGATCTCGGTGCCGGTCTCCTCGTCGAGGCCCTGGATGCCGGAGAGCTCCTGCGGCTCGACGAAGGCGATCTCCTCCACCGAGCGGAAGCCTTCCGCCGCCAGCAGCTGGCCGACGGTCTCGTCGACGTCCAGCGCCTCCATGAAGACCTGCGTCCGCTCGGCGAACTCCTTCTGGCGCCGCTCGGATTCCTCGGCCTCGGTCAGGATGTCGATGTCCCAGCCCGTGAGCTGCGAGGCCAGGCGCACGTTCTGGCCGCGGCGGCCGATGGCCAGCGAGAGCTGGTCGTCGGGCACCACCACCTCGATGCGGTCGGCCTCCTCGTCGAGCACCACCTTCACGACTTCCGCCGGCTGCAGCGCGTTCACGATGAAGGTCGCCTGGTCCTCGGACCACGGGATGATGTCGATCTTCTCGCCCTGCAGCTCGCCGACGACCGCCTGGACGCGCGAGCCCCGCATGCCGACGCAGGCGCCGACCGGATCGATGCTGCCGTCGCGGGAGATCACCGCGATCTTGGCGCGCGAGCCCGGATCGCGGGCCACCGCCTTCACCTCGACGATGCCGTCGTAGATCTCGGGCACTTCCTGGCCGAAGAGCTTGGACATGAATTGCGGGTGCGAGCGCGACAGGAAGATCTGCGGCCCCCGCACCTCGCGGCGCACGTCGAACAGGTAGGAGCGGATGCGGTCGCCGGGGCGGAAGGTCTCGCGCGGGATCATCTCGTCGCGCCGCACGATGCCCTCGCCGCGGCCGAGATCGACGATGACGTTGCCGTACTCGACGCGCTTGACGAGGCCGTTCACGACCTCGCCGATGCGGTCCTTGTACTCGTCATATTGCCGGTCGCGCTCGGCGTCGCGGACCTTCTGGACGATGACCTGCTTGGCCGATTGCGCGGCGACGCGGCCGAAATCGAAGGGCGGCAGGGTGTCGGAGATGACGTCGCCGACCTGGGCCGCCGGATTGTAGCGCCGGGCCTGGTCGAGGGTGATCTCGCGGGCGTCGTTCTCGACGAGGTCGACCACCAGCAGGTGGCGCGACAGGCGCAGCGCGCCGGTCTTCGAATCGATCTCGGCATGCACGTCGGTCTCGGCGCCGTAGCGCGAGCGGGCGGCCTTGGCGATCGCCTCCTCCATCGCGTCGATCACGATGGAGCGGTCGATCACCTTCTCGCGGGCCACCGCGTCGGCGATCTGCAGGAGTTCGAGCCTGTTGGCACTGACGACGGCCATCGGTTTCGGTCCTTCTCTTCGTCTCGCAAGGGGTGTTGCGATGGAATCTTCGTGGCGCGGCGCCGGGATCGGGCGCCCCGCGCCGGGGGCCTAGTGGAGCTTTCCGGTTTCCTTGAGCCGGACGGACTTCGTCACGACCGGCTTGTCCTTGTCCTTCACGGGCCGATCCTTGGCGGGCCGGTCTTTCACGGCCTTGTCCTTGGGGGGCTTCGTCTGCTTCGCCTTGCCGGGCCGGCTCGCCTTCTTGGGGCGTGCCGGCGGGGCGGCGGGGCGTGGGGCGTCGTCCGCGATCGCGTCCGCATCGCGATCCTCCTCGTCCTCGCCGTCCTGCGGCGGGGCGGAGCCGCGCCGGAGCGATTCGCGCACGAGTTCGTCCGTCAGCACGAGATGCGCCTCGGCGAGGTCGCGCAGCGGCACGGCGATGCGGCTCGGCAGGCCCTCCTTCACGTCGGGCAGGTCGACCGGCACCGTGGCGCCGTCCGGGCTCGGGGTTCCGATGAGGCCGCGGAAGCGCTTGCGCCCGTCGAGCGGCACCGCCAGTTCCAGCTTGGCCTCGTGCCCGGCCCAGCGGGCGAAATCCGAGACCCGCACCAGCGGCCGGTCGATGCCGGGGGAGGAGACTTCGAGGTAATAGGCCGTGCCCACCGGATCGTCGAGATCGAGGATCGGCGAGATCGCCCGGCTCACCACCTCGCAATCCTCCACCGTCATGGTGCCGTCCGGCCGCTCGGCCATGATCTGCACCGTGCAGCCATTGGCGCTCGACACCTTCACCCGCACGAGCTGATAGCCGAGCCCCTCGATCGGAGCCTCGACGACCCGCGCGACGCGCGCCGCGACGCCGTTCTCGGTGACCAGACGTTTCTCGGAGGGCTCCGCCATGCTGCGCTCAAGGGTCCGACAGGTGGGTTCGGTCGGTTCCGGCCATCGGGCGTCGCGGCAATAAAAAAGAGCGGACCCGGTGGGGCCCACTCCCGAACCGCAGCCTCACGACTGCAACCAGAACTGTTGAACCCGCATATACGCCGAAACGCCGCGAATTCAAGACAATTTCGTCGCGGCCGGCCGATCAGCCGGCCGGACGGGGCCCGGGCCCGAGGCCCGGCGCGCCGGCTTCCTCGAAGGGGAAGGGCGATGGCTGCCAGTGCGGCTCGATGGCCGTGCCGCGGACGTTCTCGGCCTCCCAGCGGTGGAGAAGCCGCGCGAGCGCGTCACGATCGTCGGCCATGAGCGGCTCGCCGAGTTCGCAGAGCCGGTCGTAGGTCCGCTGATGATAGGGCGATACGGTTCTGCCCCTGACATACTGATCGGCATGGGGGAGCCAGTGGGCGCGGGCCGCCTTCGAACTCCCCGAGCGCGATCGACGTGACGGCGTGCCAATCGTAGCCATAGCAGATCATCCCATGCTCGCTGCCACGGATGTACTCGACCGAAGCTCGCGCTGAAGCCAGGGAACGCATCAGGGGCAGAACTTCGGATTCGACGCAGTTTCGGAATGCTTGTTTTAACGCCGGATCCTCCCAGACCCAGAGCTTGTACTGACCGGGATTAGGCTCATAATTGGGCCTGTAGAGGAGCGCGTCGAAGTGCCCTGAGTAGCGCACCGGTCGGTAATCCGGCGCATAGATGCTCTCCATACCCCATTGGACCAAAAAATATGTCTTGCAACGACGCCGTTCGATCACGAGCGTCAGCGCCACATGACGTATGGAAAAGTGCCAGATCACAAAATCCTGGATGGCCTGAAGCTCTCCTCCTGGCTCTATTATTCCTTTAATCAGACTTTTAAATTGCCGTTTGGTTGTCATCGATCTTCAGATCCTCATAGTGGGATTTCACTGAATGACGATCATCCGGTTTTGCCTGCAAATTCACGGAAAGAGGTTGCCATCAGAGGCGAGGCCCGCCAGCGCGTGGTGGATCCGGCCGATCTGCGGCTCGTGCATTACGTCGCGCCATTGCGCACTTCTGCGTTCACTCTCTGTTCTTGTTCAGTGAACATTCCTAGGTCTGTTGTCATATCAACTGCGCGTGATTCAGTTCCAGATCTGGGCGATCCCGTCGGGATGGCGGATTTGGGCCTCGCTCAGGCGCCGCGCGGGCTTGCCGGGGCGGCCGCTTTGATCAAACGGTGCCGGTCTCGGGATCCGCCCATGAAAAACGCCGCCCCGCGGAGCGGGACGGCGCTGACAGGACCGGGAGGGGGACGCGTGGGCCGCGTCAGGCCGCCTGCTTCGCCTTGGTGAGGAGCTTGCGGTTGATCAGCACCTCGGCGATCTGCACGGCGTTGAGCGCCGCACCCTTGCGCAGGTTGTCCGAGACGCACCAGAACGAGAGGCCGTTGTCGATCGTCGAATCGGCCCGGATCCGGGACACGTAGGTGGCATCCTCGCCCGCCGCCTCGTGGGGCGTGATGTAGCCGCCGTTCTCGCGCTTATCGACCACCATCACGCCCGGCGCCGAGCGCAGGATCGCGGTGGCCTCCTCGGGCGAGATCGGACGCTCGAACTCGACATTGACCGCCTCGGCATGCCCGATGAAGACCGGCACGCGCACGGCGGTGGCCGTGAGCTTGATCTTCGGGTCGAGCATCTTCTTGGTCTCGGCGACCATCTTCCACTCTTCCTTCGTGGAGCCATCCTCCATGAACACGTCGATATGCGGGATGACGTTGAAGGCGATCCGCTTGGTGAACTTCTCGACCTTCACCTCGCCCGCCGTGAAGACGGAGCGGGTCTGGTTGAACAGCTCGTCCATGGCGTCCTTGCCGGCGCCGGAGACGGATTGGTAGGTCGCCACCACGACGCGCCGGATCGTCGCCGCCTCGTGCAGCGGCTTGAGGGCCACCACGAGCTGCGCCGTCGAGCAATTGGGGTTGGCGATGATGTTCTTCTTGGAGAAGCCCACGACCGCGTCGGCATTCACCTCGGGCACGATCAGCGGCACGTCCGGGTCGTAGCGGAAGGCCGAGGAATTATCGATCACGACGCAGCCCTGGGCGCCGATGCGGGGCGACCATTCCTTGGAGGTCTCGCCGCCGGCCGACATCAGGCAGAGGTCCGTATCGGAGAAATCGTAGGTGTCGAGGGCTTTGACCTTCAGGATCTTGTCGCCGAAGGAGACGTCCTGCCCCTGCGAGCGGCGCGAGGCGAGCGCCACGACCTCGTCGGCCGGGAAGGCCCGTTCGGCCAGGATGTCCAGAATCTCGCGGCCCACATTGCCCGTGGCACCGACGACGGCGACCTTGTAACCCATCTCTCCGACTCCGCTTGGATCCCATGCCCGGGCGGCGCGCGCGCATCCGCGCCCTTGCTCGCATCCCGGGGCCTTCGGGCGAAGCTCCACACGGATTGGGTGTGGGCGGCCCGCCGCTGACGGCCTCTCGACCCCCGAACCGGGGGAGCCTTCCGACCCGCAGGCGACACGACGCAGGTGGGTCCTCCGGCGCGCGGGAGCAAGACGCCCCGTGTTCCCGCCTGTCAAGCCCCGGCCAGAGACTCCGGACGGCTAAGATTCGGTTTACCGAGACCCGAGAAAGCCCCGCCTTCCGCCCGCGGCCTCAACCGGTTGGGGAGGGACGGGGGCCATCGTGGCCGGCGACCGGAGGGGCCTCCCCTCGCCAGCCACCGCAGGAACGATGCAGCGAGACCGCAGAGAACCGCGCTTCGAGACCACCCGGCCGATCCACGATCCGGTCGCGGATCCCCACGACCGGCCGACGGGTCACGCGGGCCCGGCGCCGCGCCGCGCCGGGCTGCGCCCGGCCCGGATGGCCACCCGCATGGTCTGCGCCGCCGCCGTCATCGCGGGACTCAGCCTGGTGGCGCGCGAATCCTTGCGGGGGCCTGCGCCAGTCCCAGCGCCCGAGGCGCCGCTGGCCGTCGCCTACGTGCCGATCTCGGCGCTTCCGGTGCGTCCGGCCGTGCCGGTCGCGGCCGGCGGCCCGCGCTTCCGCCTGAGCGAGGCCGGGGCGATCGACCCCGTCCGGGCCGAGCCCGCCCGGTACAACCCGGCAACGGGCCTGCGCGAGGATGCCTTGAGCCGGGGGGATTTCTCCGCCATCGAGGCCGCGCATCTGCGCCTGACGATCACCGAGGGCGTCGGGGCGGAGCCGAATCCGAGCCTGTTCGTGGCGATCGCGCGCCGCGCCGCCGACGGGCCCGGCCTGTCGGTCACCCGCACGGGGGAGCGCGGCCGGATCGCGACCAAATTCGGCGCGATGGAGACCCTGGAGGCGACGCTCGTCGGGGCCGGCAGCCGCATCTGCACCGGCTTCGCGAGCCTCGAATCCGCGCCGGTGCGGATCGAGGGCTGGCTCTGCGCGCCCCTCGGCCAGCCGCCCGAACCCCGCGCCCTCGTCTGCGCCCTCGACGGACTCGGCCTCGACGGGCCCGCCGATCCCGCGACCGAGGCGGTGTTCCGCGAGGCGGAGGCCCGGCGCGATCCTGGCTGCCGCCCCGCCTCGAAGCAGGTCTCCGCCCCCGACCCGGCGGTTCAGACCGGCTCGCTCGGGCCGACGCGGCGGGCGCACACGAAGAAATGAGGCACAATTGCGGCAAAACGTACAAGCTGTGCCGTATAGGGGAACCACAGCCCAGCTGGCACGTCTACCCCGCAGACACGACCGGGATACCGAAGAATCTTAATCAGTCGGTGCCAGCCTCATCCCCGCTTTCAACAAGGTGCCTCATGCGCTCGCTCAAGATTGCCCTGATGGGTGCCATCGCTCTGGCCGGTTTCGGCCTCAGCACCGCCGCCGATGCCCAGGGCCGCTACGCGCCCGGCGGGTATTACCGCGTCAGCGGCCCGCTGCCGATCCGCATCCGTCCGCGCAGCTGGCTCGATGCCGGCAACGTGGTTGAGCCCGGCAGCACGGTCGCGGGCCTCGGCAACCCCGCCACCAACCCGCAATTGATCGCGGCCTCCGGCCTGCTGAACCCGCCCTATGGCCGCAACGACCGCTTCGGCTCCGGCATCCTGCCCGACCCGATCACCAACGGCCCGTTCATCGGCGCGCGCTCCTCGGCGATCCGCAACGTCGATCTCTCGGGCTTCGACGCGATCGACCCGACCTCCTACGTCTCGCGCTACGGCAACCCGTACTGAGGCGCGGCCCATCGGAATTGAGAAGGGGCGCCCGCGGGCGCCCCTTTTTCGTTTCAGCGCATCCGCGCTCGTTTTCCGTTTCAGCGCATCCGCGCCCTTTTCTCGTTTCAGCGCATCCGCGCCATTTTCTCGTTTCAGCGCATCCGCGCCCTGAGGGCGGAGACCACCGCCTCGCCCATGCCGGCCGTGCCCAGGACCTTGGCGCCGTCGCCCGCGATGTCCTTGGTGCGGGCGCCCCCCGCCAGCGCGTCCGTGATGGCGCCGTCCAGGAGGTCGGCGGCCTCGCCGAGCCCGAACGAGTATCGCAAAGCCATCGCGAGCGAGCCGATCATGGCCAGCGGGTTGGCGAGGTCCTGGCCCGCGATGTCGGGGGCCGAGCCGTGGACGGGCTCGTAGAGCGCCTTGCGGGTGCCCCGCGCGTCGACGGCCCCGAGGGAGGCCGAGGGCAGCATCCCGAGGGAGCCGGTCAGCATCGCGGCCACGTCCGAGAGCACGTCGCCGAAGAGGTTGTCGGTCACCAGGACGTCGAACTGCTTCGGGCGCCGCACCAGCTGCATGGCGCAATTGTCGGCGAGCACGTGCTCCAGCGCGACATCGGCATAATGCGCGGCATGGACCTGCGTGACGACCTCCTTCCAGAGGACGCCGGACTTCATCACGTTGTTCTTCTCGGCCGAGGCCACCCGGCCGGAGCGCTTGCGCGCGAGGTCGAAGGCCACGTGGGCGATCCGCTCGATCTCGCCCGTGGTGTAGACCTGCGTGTCGACGGCCCGCTTGCTGCCGTCCGGCAGGGTGGTGATCTCCTTCGGCTCGCCGAAATAGACGCCGCCCGTGAGCTCGCGCACGATCATGATGTCGAGCCCCTCGACGAGCTCGCGCTTGAGGGCCGAGGCCTCGGCGAGCGCCGGGTAGCAGATCGCCGGGCGCAGATTCGCGAACAGGCCGAGATCCTTGCGCAGGCGCAGCAGGCCCGCCTCGGGGCGGATGTCGTAGGCGACGCCGTTCCATTTCGGCCCGCCGACCGCGCCGAGCAGGATCGCGTCGGCCGCATCCGCCCGCGCCAGGGTCGCGTCGGCGAGCGGCTTGCCGTGCGCGTCGATGGCCGCGCCGCCGACGAGGTCGGTCTCGGTCTCGAAGGTGGCGATCCCGGTCTCGGCGAGGACGCCGATCACCGTCTGCACCTGCCCCATCACCTCGGGGCCGATCCCGTCGCCGGGCAGTAGCAGGAGCTTGTAGGTGGGCATGGCGGAACTCGCTCAGGGTTGAGACGCGCCGCTCTATCGGCGGCGTCGGGGTGTTGGCAAGCGGCGATCCAGCGACCGAATCGGGCCGCGATCAGGCCTTGCGCGCCACCGTGAAGCGGGCGGCCTCGCGCAGGGTCTCGGCCCGCGCGCCCCAGCGCGACACCGCCTCCTCGCAGACGCCGACGAGGCGGTCGCACTCGGCGCGCGCGCCGTCGAGGCCGAGCCGGTCGACGAGGGTCGCCTTGCCGGCCTCCTTGTCCTTGCCGGTGGCCTTGCCCATCGCCTCGGGCGAGGCCTCGCGGTCGAGGATGTCGTCGGCGATCTGGAAGGCCTGGCCGAGGGCGAGGCCGTAGCGCAGCAGGGCCGCCCGCTCGTCCGCGCTGGCGCCGCCCACGATGGCGCCGGCATCGACCGAGAAGGCCAGGATGGCGCCGGTCTTCATCGCCTGGAGCTGCAGCGTGTCGTCGACCCCGAGGGAGACGGGGCCGAACCGGCCCTCCGCCCCGAGGTCGAGGAGCTGTCCGCCGACCATGCCGCCGAGGCCCGACGCCTTGGCGAGGCCGAGGACGAGGTCCGCCCGGATCGCTGCATCGGGCTGCCAGGCCGCATCGGCCAGGATCTCGAAGGCCAGGGTCTGGAGCGCGTCGCCGACCAGGATCGCGGTCGCCTCGTCATAGGCCTTGTGGACGGTCGGCTTGCCGCGGCGCAGGTCGTCGTTGTCCATGGCCGGCATGTCGTCGTGGACGAGGGAGTAGCAATGCACGAGCTCGATCGCGGACCCCGCCGCGAGGGCGCCGGCCTCCGAGCCGCCGAGCATCCGGGCCGCCTCGACCGCCAGGAAGGGGCGCAGCCGCTTGCCGCCGCCCAGAACCGCGTACCGCATCGCCTCCATCAGGCGCGGGGGGCGGGTGATCTCGCCGGCCTGCGTCTCGGGCGCGAGGCGATCGGCCAGGAACGCTTCCACCGCATCCGCCACCGCGGCAAGCTTGTGTGTAAAAGCATCCGCGGGGGCATCCGCCTTGACCGAAGCGTGGGAAGCTTGCGTTGAGGTCATCGAGGGACTCATCGAAACGTGGCCTTGGTCCGGAATGGAAGCGACGCGGTGCGCGGGGACGATCTCAGCCGGCAGCCGGACGGGGCCGGGCCGCCGCGCGCGGGCGAGCGGGGGCGTCCGCTGAAACGGGTGGCGCCGACGGGCCGGCGCTGGCGGCCGCGGCGGCTCGCCGGCCTGGTCCTGCTCCTCCCCATCGGGGTTGTGGTCCTCACGCTCATGCTGGCGCTCGTCTATAGCGCGGTGACGCCGCCCTCAACCCTGATGCTCGGACGATGGTTGACGGGCCAGCCCGTCCAGCGCACCGCCGTGGGCCTCGACGCCGTCTCGCCCTTCCTGGTGCAAGCCGTGATCGCCTCCGAGGATCAGCGCTTCTGCGCCCATGACGGCGTCGACTGGGCGGCGCTCCGCACGGTGGTGGACGATGAGGAGGGCCCGAGCCGCGGCGCCTCGACGATCACCATGCAGACGGTCAAGAACGTCTTCCTGTGGCCGGGCCGCTCCTACATCCGCAAGGCGCTGGAGATCCCGCTGGCGCTTCTCGCCGACGCGGTCTGGGGCAAGCGCCGGACCCTCGAGATCTACCTCAACGTCGCCGAGTGGGGGGAGGGGATCTACGGGGCGGAGGCCGCCGCCCGCCACTGGTTCCGCAAGGAGGCGCGCGACCTCAGCCGCGGCGAGGCGGCGCTCCTCGCCGCCACCCTGCCGAACCCGATCGCCCGCAGCGCCGGCAAACCCTCGCGCGGGGTGCGGGCCGCGGCGGGCCGCATCCAGAACCGCACCGGCCAGGTCGAGGGCCTGCTCGGCTGCCTCCGGCGCTGAGCCCGCCCACGCGCCGGCGGCGGCCGGTTTTCGGAGATGCGGCGGCCTGGGCGGGTTTCCGGCGCGCCGAAATCGGCTAGTGAGCCCCATCGGATCGCGGGACAGGTTTCATGAACGGGCAGGAGATTGACGTCACGCTGGAGCGGATCGCGCTGATTCGCCGCCTCGTCGTGGCGTGGAACGGGGAGGGGCAGGGCGCCCCGATCATCCATCCGGATGCGCCCTACGGCAGCACGGCCTGGGACGAGGACATCGCCAACGTCACGGGCGACGACGAGGGCGCGGAGGAGGAGCACCGGGCGGTCGGCGAGGCCCTCAAGGCCTTCGTGCGGCACGCGACCCTCAAGGCCGGCCGCTTCACCTACCACAACCCTCTGGAGAAGCTCGATCTCTCGGAGTTCGAGGACGTGTTCCGGGACGGCGGCCGCTCGCCGGCGCAGATCACCTTCGACGTCACGCCCGAGCACCTCGCCCTGATCCCGCATCTCGCGGTGATCTGGGATGAGGCCCGCGCCGTCCCGGCGGTCGAGGCCGCGCGGCCCTACGGGGGCGGCGCCGACCTCGCGGAGGCGATGGCCGGCCACCTCGGCATCGCGGCGGCGGGGGAGGAGGGCCGGCTCGACCGGCTCCACCACGAGATGCAGCCGGCCCTGCAGATCTTCCTGCGCTACGCCGACATCGCGCCGGGCCTCTACCGGTAGGGCGGCCCCGGCCGCGCGGCGTCCCGGAAGGCGCGCGCCGCCGGGCCTCAGGCGCCGCGCGTCTTCTTGCGCTGGGCGAGGGTGCGCAGGCGCAGGGCGTTGAGCTTGATGAAGCCCGCCGCGTCCCGGTGGTCATAGGCCACCGCGCCCTCCTCGAAGGTCACGAGGTCCTGGTCGTAGAGGGAGTTCGGGCTCTCGCGGCCGATGACGTGGACCCCGCCCTTGTAGAGCTTCAGCCGCACCGTCCCGGTCACCATCTCCTGGCTCTTGTCGATCAGGGCCTGCAGCATCTCGCGCTCGGGCGAGAACCAGAAGCCGTTATAGATCAGCTCGGCATATTGCGGCATCAGCGCGTCCTTGAGATGCGCCGCGCCGCGATCGAGGGTGATCGACTCGATGGCCCGGTGGGCCGGCAGCAGGATGGTGCCGCCCGGCGTCTCGTACATGCCGCGGCTCTTCATGCCGACGAAGCGATTCTCGACGAGATCGAGGCGGCCGATGCCGTTGTCGTGGCCGAGCTGGTTCAGTTTGGCCAGGAGCGTGGCGGGCGACAGCGCCTCGCCGTCGATCGAGACCGCGTCGCCCCGCTCGAAGCCGATCGTGATGACGGTCGGCTGGTCGGGCGCCTCCTCGGGGGAGAGGGTGCGCGAGTAGACGTAATCCGGCACCTCGTCGGCCGGGTTCTCCAGCACCTTGCCCTCGGAGGAGGCGTGCAGGAGGTTGGCGTCGACCGAGAACGGGCTCTCGCCGCGCTTGTCCTTGGCGATCGGGATCTGGTGCTGCTCCGCGAAGGCGATCAGCTGCTCGCGGCTCTTGAGGTCCCATTCGCGCCAGGGCGCGATGACGGTGACGTCGGGCTTGAGGGCGTAATAGCCAAGCTCGAACCGGACCTGGTCGTTCCCCTTGCCGGTGGCGCCGTGGCAGACCGCGTCGGCGCCGAGGCGCTCGGCGATCTCGATCTGCTTCTTGGCGATGAGGGGCCGGGCGATCGAGGTGCCGAGGAGATAGACGCCCTCGTACTGGGCATTGGCCCGGAACATCGGGAAGACGTAGTCCCGCACGAATTCCTCGCGCAGGTCCTCGATGAAGATGTTCTCGGGCTTGATCCCGAGAAGCTCGGCCTTGCGGCGCGCCGGCTCCAGCTCCTCGCCCTGCCCGAGATCGGCCGTGAACGTGATCACCTCGCAGCCATAGGTGGTCTGGAGCCACTTCAGGATGATCGAGGTGTCGAGGCCGCCCGAATAGGCGAGCACGACCTTCTGCACGGGCTTCTTGCTGGCGTCGGACATGGGATTCCGGGACTTCGCTTCGAGGGATCGCGGCGGCTTATCGCGGTGGCGGTTCACCTGCAACCGGCGTGCCGCATCGGGCGTTCGCCGAGAGGGGCACCGCGCCGTCCGTCGAGAGCCCGCCGCCATATCGCCGACACGGTGCGGCCCCAGACAGCACCCCCACACGCGTACCGGAGATTGCACGACATGGCACGTCGGCCGACCCTCGAATTCTGGTACGAGTTCGCCTCCACCTATTCCTACCTCGCCGCCATGCGGATCGAGGCGCTGGCGGAGGCGGCCGGGGTCGAGATCCGGTGGCGTCCCTTCCTGCTCGGGCCGATCTTCGCCGCGCAGGGCTGGAATTCCTCGCCCTTCAACATCTACCCGACCAAGGGCCGCAACATGTGGCGCGACCTCGAGCGCGAGGCGGCGCGCCTCGGCCTCGGGCCGGTGACGCGCCCCGCCTCGTTCCCGCAGAACAGCCTCAGCGCCACCCGGACCGCGACCTACGGGGCGGACCAGGACTGGCTGATCCCGTTCTCGAAATCCGTGTTCGAAGCCTCCTTCGCCCGGGGGCAGTCCATCGCCGAGCCGAACGCCGTCAGCCAGATCCTCGATCGCCTCGGCCTCGACGGCGTCCAGATCCTCAAGGCCGCCTCGAACGAGGCCAACAAGACGCGCCTGCGGGTCAATGGCGAGGAGGCGCGCTCGCGCGGCATCTTCGGGGCCCCGACCTTCCTGACGGATGACGGCGAGCTGTTCTGGGGCAACGACCGCCTGGAGCAGGCGCTGGCCTGGGCCGGCGGCGAGCGGCCCGGCTCGCTTCGCTGAGCCCACGGGGCTTCCTCGGCTGAGCCCGCGGGGCTTCCTCGGCTGAGCCGCCCGGGCTGTCTCGGCCCGGCCGAGCCTTTTCGTCCCGCCCGGTTCGGTTCTAGAACACGCCCCCGCCCATAGGACCGATCGCCGATGCTCCTCGACCGCCGCCGCTTCCTCGCCGTCTCGGCGGGCCTCGCCACGAGCCTCGGGACCGCCGGCCCCGCCGCGGCGCAGGGCTACGGGCAGGCCTTCGCGGTGACGGGCGACGAGGGGCGCCCGGTCGCCAACATGCGGCTTCCCGGCGAGATCACCGGCGAGATCCAGGCCCTGCGGGGCGTCACCTATCTGGGCCCGCGCGAGGCCGAGACGACCCTCTACGAGTTCTTCGACTTCAACTGCCCCTATTGCCGCAAGGCGGCGGCGGATGTCGCCTCGCTCGGCGCCAGCGACAGCGGCCTGCGCATCGGCCTTGTCCACAACCCGATCCTGTCGGTGCAATCGGCCCAGGCCGCGAAGGTGGCGCTCGCCGTCCAGCGCAAGCTCGGCTCGGCCGCGGCCTGGAGCCTATACGGGCAGCTGCTCGGCAAGCCCGGCCGCATCGACGGCCCGGGGGCCTTGGCGGCGGCGGCGGGCCTCGGCGTCCCGGCCGCCGAGATCGAGGCGATCGCCGACAGCGAGGAGGTGCGCCTCGCCCTCAAGAGCCATATGCGGATGGCGGCCGATCTCGGCCTCTACGCCACCCCGTCCTACGTGCTGGGCAATACCGGCATCCTCGGCCATCCGGGCGTGAACGCCCTCGCGAAGATGATCGCGGCCCTGCGCCGATGCGACCGGATCGCCTGCTGACGCGCCGGCCGCGGGAGTCCGGAATGCCTCACCTTCGCCACCGTTCCGCATCAGGCAACGCGGCCGCATCGGCTGCACCGCGTCGCAACACGGCGTCGGTCGCGTCGCCTTGCGCGCTCCGGGTTGCCATGCTAGGCGGTCGCCGCGTCGGCAAAGGGGTCCTTGGGGCTCCGGAACGCCGTCACATTCCCAATACCCACGGTCCCAGTGCCGAGCGCCGAGAACGGGCGCGGAACGGCCGGAACCACCGGGCAAGGACATAAGAGAGAGCGGCGGGTGGCGCAAAACGGTTCCGAAGCGGGTCCTCTGGTTGCAGGCGTAGCGGGCCGCTACGCATCCGCATTGTTCGAGCTGGCCCGCGACGAGCGGCAGGTCGACAGCGTCGCCGAGAACCTCGACCGTTTCGGCGCGCTCCTCAAGGAGAGCGCCGACCTGAGCCGCCTGGTGCGCAGTCCGGTCTTCACCGGCGAGGAGCAGGTCGCCGCCATCGGGGCCGTCCTCGAGAAGGCCGGCATCCAGGGTCTTGCCGCCAACTTCATCCGGCTCGCCGCGGCGAACCGCCGCCTGTTCGCGCTGCCGGACATGATCCGTGCCTTCCGCACCCTGGTGCGGGAATCGAAGGGCATCGTCCGCGCCGAGGTGCGCGTCGCCGAGAAGCCCTCCGACGCGGTGCTCGAGGAGATCCGCGCCTCCCTGCGCGACGTCGCCAAGTCCGAGATCGAGGTCGACCTCCAGGTCGATCCGAGCCTGATCGGCGGCCTCGTCGTCAAGATGGGCAGCCGCATGGTCGACGCGAGCCTGCGCACCAAGCTCAACGGAATCCGCCTTGCGATGCGGGAAGCCCGGTAAGCGCCGCAGGCGCCGACGCCGCTCCCGTCCCTGACAACACTCGTTTGCATTAAAGAGGCCCGACGATGGACATCCGCGCCGCCGAGATCTCCGCGATCCTGAAAGAGCAGATCAAGAACTTCGGCGAGGAAGCCGAGGTCACCGAGGTCGGCCAGGTCCTGTCCGTCGGCGACGGCATCGCCCGCGCCTACGGCCTCGACAACGTCCAGGCCGGCGAGATGGTCGAGTTCGAGTCGGGCGTGCGCGGCATGGCCCTGAACCTCGAGCAGGACAACGTCGGCATCGTGATCTTCGGCTCCGACCGCGAGATCAAGGAAGGCCAGACCGTCAAGCGCACCGGCGCGATCGTGGACGTTCCGGTCGGCAAGGCCCTTTTGGGCCGCGTCGTGGACGGCCTCGGCAACCCGATCGACGGCAAGGGCCCGATCGTGACCACGGAGCGCCGCCGCGTCGACGTGAAGGCGCCGGGCATCATCCCGCGCAAGTCCGTGCACGAGCCGATGGCCACCGGCCTCAAGGCGATCGACGCCCTGATCCCCGTCGGCCGCGGCCAGCGCGAGCTGATCATCGGCGACCGCCAGACCGGCAAGACCGCGATCGCCCTCGACACCATCCTCAACCAGAAGGCCGCCCACCAGGGCACCGACGAGAAGGCAAAACTCTACTGCGTCTACGTCGCCATCGGCCAGAAGCGCTCCACCGTCGCCCAGTTCGTGAAGGTGCTCGAGGACCAGGGCGCTCTGGAATACTCGATCGTCATCGCGGCGACCGCCTCCGACGCCGCGCCGATGCAGTTCATCGCGCCCTTCGCCGGCTGCGCCATGGGTGAGTATTTCCGCGACAACGGCATGCACGCCGTGATCGTGTACGACGATCTCTCGAAGCAGGCCGTGGCGTACCGCCAGATGTCGCTGCTGCTGCGCCGCCCGCCGGGCCGCGAGGCCTATCCGGGCGACGTGTTCTACCTCCACAGCCGCCTGCTCGAGCGCGCCGCCAAGATGGGTGACGCGGCCGGCAACGGTTCGCTCACCGCGCTCCCGGTCATTGAGACCCAGGCGAACGACGTCTCGGCCTACATTCCGACGAACGTCATCTCGATCACCGACGGGCAGATCTTCCTCGAGACCGACCTGTTTTACCAGGGCATCCGCCCGGCGGTGAATGTCGGCCTCTCGGTGTCGCGCGTCGGCTCGGCCGCGCAGACCAAGGCGATGAAGAAGGTCGCCGGCAAGATCAAGGGCGAGCTCGCGCAGTACCGCGAGATGGCCGCCTTCGCGCAGTTCGGCTCGGATCTCGACGCCTCGACCCAGCAGCTTTTGAACCGCGGCTCGCGGCTCACCGAGCTCCTGAAGCAGCCGCAATTCTCGCCGCTGAAGATGGAAGAGCAGGTCGCGGTGATCTATGCCGGCGTGAACGGCTACCTCGACAAGCTGCCGCTGGCCAAGGTCCGGCCCTTCGAGGACCAGCTCCTCTCGACGCTGCGCGCGAAGCACCAGGACCTCCTCGGCGCGATCCGCGACTCGAAGGACCTCTCCGACGAGAATGCCGGCAAGCTGAAGAGCGTCGTCGAGAGCGTGGCCAAGTCGGTCGCCTGAGCGGTCGTCCCGAGCCCGATCGATCATCGCGCCCGGGCGCCCGCCACGCGGGCGCCCGACCCTGAGCGGCCCGCGCCCCAGTTGGAAGTTCCCCGATGGCGAGTTTGAAGGATCTGCGCAACCGCATCACTTCGGTGAAGGCGACGCAGAAGATCACCAAGGCGATGCAGATGGTCGCCGCCGCGAAGCTGCGGCGCGCCCAGAACGCCGCCGAGAGCGCGCGGCCCTACGCCGAGAAGATGGCCTCGGTCCTCGGCAACCTCGCGGGGAACCTCGTGGGCGGCGTCGGCGCGCCGAAGCTGCTCTCGGGCACCGGCCAGGACCGCACCCACCTTCTCGTGGTCTGCACCGCCGACCGCGGCCTCTGCGGCGCCTTCAACTCCTCGATCGCCCGCCTCGCGCGCGATCACGCCAACCGCCTGATGGCGGAGGGCAAGACGGTGAAGATCTTCACCGTCGGCAAGAAGGGCCACGACATCCTGCGGCGCCAGTTCCGCCCGCAGATCATCGAGGCGATGGACATCCGCGGCAACAAGCCGGTGGATTACGAGTTCGCCGCCGAGATCGCCGAGAAGATCCTGGCGCGCTTCGACGCCGGCGAGTTCGACGTGGCGACGCTGTTCTACTCCGAGTTCCGCTCCGTCATCTCGCAGATCCCGACGGCCCAGAAGCTGATTCCGGCCGAGCTTCCCGAAGGGGCCGCGAGCACCACCGGCGCCCCGGCCGATTCCGCGCTCGAATTCGAGCCGAGCGAGGAGGCGATCCTGGCGACGCTGCTGCCGCGCAACCTCACTGTCCAGGTCTTCCGGGCGCTCCTGGAGAACGCGGCCTCCGAGCAGGGCTCGCGCATGGGCGCGATGGATTCCGCCACCCGCAACGCGGGTGAGATGATCAAGAAGCAGACGCTGATCTACAACCGCACGCGTCAGGCCATGATCACCAAGGAACTGATCGAGATCATTTCGGGCGCCGAGGCTCTCTAAAGTCTCCGGGCGCTCTGACCGCACACATCCGAAGGACGCAAGATCATGGCGAACACCGCTTCCCCCACCACCGCCGCCACCTCGGTCGGCCGCATCACGCAGGTCATCGGCCCGGTCGTCGACGTTCAGTTCGACGGCCACCTGCCGGAGATCCTCAACGCCCTCGAGACCAAGAACAACGGCGCCCGCCTCGTGCTGGAAGTCGCCCAGCAGCTCGGTGAGAACACCGTGCGCTGCGTCGCCATGGACACCTCCGAGGGCCTCGTCCGCGGCCAGACCGTCACCGACACTGGCGAGCCGATCAAGGTTCCGGTGGGCCCGAACACCCTCGGCCGCATCATGAACGTCATCGGCGAGCCGATCGACGAGGCCGGCCCGATCGAGGCCCAGAGCTTCCGCGCCATCCACCAGCCGGCGCCCTCCTACGCCGACCAGTCCACCGAGGCGCAGATCCTCGTCACGGGCATCAAGGTCGTCGACCTGCTGGCCCCCTACGCCAAGGGCGGCAAGATCGGCCTGTTCGGCGGCGCCGGCGTCGGCAAGACCGTGCTGATCATGGAGCTGATCAACAACATCGCGAAGGCCCACTCGGGCTACTCGGTGTTCGCCGGCGTCGGCGAGCGCACCCGCGAGGGCAACGATCTCTATCACGAGATGATCGAGTCCAAGGTGAACATGGACCCGAAGGAGAATAACGGCTCGGCCGAGGGCTCCAAATGCGCCCTCGTCTACGGCCAGATGAACGAGTCCCCCGGCGCCCGCTCGCGCGTCGCGCTGACCGGCCTGACCATCGCGGAAGATTTCCGCGACCAGGGACAGGACGTGCTGTTCTTCGTCGACAACATCTTCCGCTTCACGCAGGCCGGCTCCGAGGTCTCGGCGCTCCTCGGCCGCATCCCCTCGGCGGTGGGCTACCAGCCGACGCTCGCCACCGACATGGGCGCCCTGCAGGAGCGCATCACCACGACGAACAAGGGCTCGATCACCTCGGTCCAGGCCATCTACGTGCCGGCCGACGATCTGACCGACCCGGCGCCCGCCGCCTCGTTCGCCCACCTCGACGCCACGACCGTGCTGTCGCGCTCGATCGCCGAGAAGGGCATCTACCCGGCGGTGGATCCGCTCGACTCCACCTCGCGCATGCTCTCCCCGGCGATCCTGGGCGAGGAGCATTACGAGGTCGCCCGCCGCGTCCAGCAGACCCTGCAGCGCTACAAGGCGCTCCAGGATATCATCGCGATCCTGGGCATGGACGAGCTCTCGGAAGAGGACAAGCTGTCGGTGGCCCGCGCCCGCAAGATCGAGCGCTTCCTGAGCCAGCCCTTCCACGTGGCCGAGGTGTTCACGGGCTCGCCCGGCAAACTCGTCGCCCTCGAGGACACCATCAAGGGCTTCAAGGGCCTGGTGAACGGCGAGTTCGACGACCTTCCGGAGGCCGCCTTCTACATGGTCGGCACCATCGAGGAGGCCAAGGAGAAGGCCAAGAAGCTCTCGGCCGCCGCCTGACGGCCAAGCCTTCCTCCCCGCGCGGGGAGGGGGCAGAGGGGGATCGCCGATCCACCACACCTCCGGCTCCTCCCCGCAAGGGGGAGGAGAGCTTCTGAAGAGATCCCGATCCGATGGCCACCTTCCAGTTCGATTTCGTCGGTCCCGAGCGGACGCTGTATTCCGGCCAGGTCGAGGCCGTGCAGCTTCCGGGCACCGAGGGCGAGATGACCGTCCTGCCGGGCCACGCCCCGGTCCTGACCTCCCTCAAGGTCGGGGTCATCGTCGTCACCGAGCGCCAGAACAGCGGCAAGCGCATCCTGGTCCGCGGCGGCTTCGCCGATATCGGGCCGACCGGCGTGACCGTGATCGCCGAGCGCGCCGCGCCGATCGAGGAGGTCACCCCCGCCTCGATTGACCGGGACATCGAGGCCGCCGAGCTCCAGCGCGACGCGACCGAGGACCTGCAGAAGCGCGAGGATCTGAACGCCCAGATCACGCAGCTTCAGGAAACCAAGGCGACGCTGAACTTCTAGCGCTGACCGTCTCGCACCTGCGCCGGATCCGTCCGGCCTGAACCCGTCGGCCCCGCCTCAGGCGGAGCCGGCGGGTTTTTCGTGCGCGGCCTCGAGGGCGAGGGCGAGAAGCGCGGCGCGGGCCTGCGCATCCATCGGGCAGCCCCGCGCCAGCCAGACCTTGCGGGAAGCCGCCAGGGCCCGGCCGATCCGGGGACCGGGGGCGATCCCGCGGGCCACGAGATCGGCTCCCGTCACGGGGAAGACCGGCTTCTCGGCGGCGGGATCGAGCAGGCTTTCCAGCATCAGTCGCGCCTCCGGCGTCAGGGCCGGGCGCGGCTCACCGGCAAGGATCCGGATCGTGGCGGAGAGGATCGGCGCCCCGTGCTCGGCGACGAGCCCGCGCAGGGCCTCGACCCCGATCGTCCCGGCGTCGCGAAGTGCTCCCACCGCGCCCGCATGGGCGAGGAGGCGGGCATGCTCGGGATTCGACAGGCGCAGGGCCTCGCGCAAGCGGTCGGCATCGACCGCGCTCGCGACGCCGAGGGCCGCGAGGCGCTCGATCTCGGAGGCCCCGGCCGCGACCGCGCGCCCGAGCCGCCCGAGATCGCCGACCCCGCCGGTGAGGCGTCCCAGGAGCCCGGTCTCGCTCAGGGTCCCGACCGCGTCGACGGCCCCCCGCGCCATCAGGAGCTTCAGCAATTCCGTCCGCACCCGCTCGCGGGAGAGGCCGTCGAGGCTGTCGCGGGCCCGGATGCAGGCGGCGAGCCCGTCCGGATCGGGCGCGCCCGCGCCGTAACGGGCGTGGAAGCGGAAGAAGCGCAGGATCCGCAGGGCATCCTCGCGGATCCGGGTGGCGGGCTCGCCGATGAAGCGCACCCGCCGCGCCGCCAGGTCGGCGACCCCGCCCGTGGTGTCGTGCAGCCGGCCATCGGCCCCGACCGAGAGGGCGTTGATGGTGAAGTCGCGCCGCTCGGCATCCCGCGCGAAGTCGCGGCCGAAGCGCACCACCGCATGCCGCCCGTCGGTCTCGATGTCCTCGCGCAGGGTCGTGACCTCGAAGACCTCGCCGGCGACCAGCACCGTGATGGTGCCGTGCTCGATCCCGGTCGGGATCGCCCTGAGGCCCGCGGCCGTGGCGCGCGCGCGGGTCGCCTCGGGCAGGAGGGTGGTGGCGAGATCGATATCCGAGACCGACCGCCCCAGGAGCGCGTCGCGGACGCAGCCGCCGACGAGCCGGGTCTCCTCGCCGGGCCCGTCGAGGGCGGCCAGGAGCGCCACGACCTCAGGACGCGAGCGAAGCCGCTCGAGCATCGCCCGGTCGAGCGCGGCGGGATCGGATTCACGCGCCGTCACCGGAACTGGCCCGGAACCAGGCGCCCGTTCTCCATATGCGCCGGCACGTAGCCGTCCGGATGGCGCTCCGAGAACAGGCCGGTGAGCACCAGCGAGGCGATCACGATGCCGAGGCCCGCCAGGACGAGCCGGAAGAGCTGCGCGTCCCAGTGCACCCGCTGCAGCGGGTTGCGGCCGACGAGCAAGAGGTAGCCGAAGAACAGCACGAAGGGCACGAGGAAGAGGGCCAGCTCCTCCAGAACACGACGCAGCATGAGACCCGATTCATTGGCCAGGGCGGTCGAGCCGCCGCTCACTCAGATAGACGTTCGTAGAGATTGTGCAGGATGCCGGCGGTGACACCCCAGATCAGCTTCTCGCCGAACGGGACGGCGTAGAAATACCGGACCCGTCCCTGCCAGGGACGGGATTTCAGGTGGTACTGCGCCGGGTCCATCAGATGCGCCAGCGGCACCTCGAAGATCTCCGCGACCTCCTCCGGGTTCGGCGCGAGCGCGAGCGGGCCCTCGACCAGCCCGATCACCGGAATCACCAGGAACCCGGTGGCCGAGAGATAGGGGTCGAGATAGCCGAGGAGGCGCACGGCGGTGGGCGCCAGCCCGATCTCCTCCTCGGCCTCCCGCAGGGCGGCCGCGAGGGGCGAGGGGTCGGCCGGGTCGATCTTGCCCCCCGGGAAGGCGACCTGGCCCGAATGGTCGCGCAGGTGCAGGGCGCGCTTGGTCAAGAGCACGAACAGGCCGTCGTCGCGGGCGACGATGGGCACCAGCACGGCGGCCTGCCGGTGCGGGAGGGGCGGGGCGACGGCGCTCCCGGCCGGGTCGAGGCTGTGGTCGCCGCCCGGATTCGAGAGCGGGCCCCCGGGGCCGGGCGGAGCGGCGGAGAGGCGGGACGCCCGCGCCAGGAAATCCGCGAGAGCGTCGGGCGCCGGCGCGCGCGGCTGCATCGCCGCATGGGCCGCGCTCATGCGGCCTCGGCCGGGGCGATGGGGTGGAAGCTGCCGGCCGCCGCGAGGCCGAACCAGCGCGCGCCGTCGATCTCGCGCTCCTCGCCCATCTCCGCGAGATCGTAGGCGAGCGCCCGCGTGAGCAGCGCCCAGAGGCCCCGGCGCACGTGGATATAGGGGCGGAACCCACCCTCCCGATCCTCCTCGAAGCGCAGCGCGTGCTCCGCGTCGAGGGGCACGAGGTCGTCCGCATTGGTCCGGAAGGCGATGCGGCGGGCCTCGCCGGTTCCCTCGACCGCCATCTCGACGGCCACGAAGGGGGCGTCCTCCACCTGGATCCCGACGCTCTCCACCGGGGTCACCAGGACCATGCGGCCATCGGGCTCGCGCCGCAGGATCGTGGCGAAGAGCTTCACCAAGGCCGGCCGGCGGATCGGCGCGCCGTTGTGGAACCAGGTTCCGTCGGCGGCGATCCGCATGTCGATCTCGCCGCAATAGGGCGGGTTCCAGGCCTCCAAGGGCGGCAGGCCGCGCTTGGGCAGATCGCCGAGCGCCGCGCTGAGGCGCGCCAGGGTCGGGTCGGGAGCATCAGGGTCCGTCATGAGCGCATCAGATAGCGCTGCGGGCCGTCTTGCAAACGGCCCGACAACCCGGCCCGCCTCACGCGACGGGCCTGCGACGCAGGATCTTCCAGACGCCCGTGGCGGTGCCGACGAGGCGGTCCCCGGCCGTCAGTTCGGCCCGCATGAACACCAGCGAGCCGGTCCGCTGGGTGACCTGCGGGCGCGCAACGATCCAGTCGCCGATCCGGCCAGCGCCGATGAAGTGCATCTGCATCTCGATGGTGACGCAATTGGCCCCGTCGGCCGCCGCCATGGCGGTGACCCCGAGCGCCCGGTCGGCGAAGGTCATCAGCATCCCGCCCTGCACGACGCCGATCAGGTTCCGGTGCTTTCCCTCGGCCGCGAAGGCGTAGGCCCCGTCCGAGGCGCGGAGATAGATCGGCCCGACGAGGTCGACGAAGCCGCAATCGGGCACGACGGCCCAGCCCTCCCGGGCCGGGTCGGCGGGCGGCGTCGCGCCGGCGCGCGTTCGGTCAGCAAGGGCTTGGTCAGAAAGGGCTCGCTCAGCGAGGGCTTGTTCGGACACGGGCATGGCCCCTCGTTAGGGCGGCGCCGGGCCGCGATCAACACGGGCACCAGGGAGCCGCCGGGTGCCCCGCCCAAGGGCGCGAGAGGCCTGCGGCGACACCGACCTTGCCAGCCCGCCTCAAAGGACGCCACACTCAGCCCCTTGCCGCCCCTTCGATCGTTCGCTCGGGCGCAACCTCGGGCGCGGCCTATCAACCTCGGGCGCGGCCCATCTTGGCCGCGACAAACGGGACACGATACGCATGACGCAGGGCTCCGCCCCGGCCACCAGCCTCGACGACGGCATCGTCGCGGCCGCAGAAGCCTGCCTCACCGCGGTGGGCCGCGCCCGCGAGGCGATCCACGGGGTCATCTTCGGCCAGGAGCAGGTCGTCGACCTCGCCCTCGTGACGATCCTGGCCGGCGGGCACGGGCTCCTGGTCGGCCTGCCCGGCCTCGCCAAGACGAAGCTCGTCGAGACCCTCGGCACCGTGCTGGGCCTCGATGCGCGCCGGGTGCAGTTCACCCCGGATTTGATGCCCTCGGACATCCTCGGCACCGAGATCCTCGACGAGGATGCGGAGCGCCGCCGCTCTTTCCGCTTCGTGAAGGGCCCGGTCTTCACCCAGCTCCTGATGGCCGACGAGATCAACCGGGCGAGCCCGCGCACCCAATCGGCTTTGCTCCAGGCGATGCAGGAGCATTTCGTCTCGGTGGCGGGCGAGCGCCACGACCTGCCGCGCCCCTTCCACGTGCTGGCGACCCAGAACCCGATCGAGCAGGAGGGCACCTACCCGCTGCCCGAGGCGCAGCTCGACCGCTTCCTCCTCGAGATCGATGTCGGCTATCCCGACCGGGCGGCCGAGCGCCGCATCCTGATCGAGACGACCGGCGTCGAGGAGCAACGCGCCAAATCCGTGATGAGCACGGACGACCTCCTCACCGCGCAGCGCCTCGTGCGGCGGCTGCCCGTCGGCGAGGCGGTGGTCGATGCGATCCTCGACCTCGTGCGCTCGGCCCGCCCCGAGAGCGGCGATCCCCTCGTGAAGGGCAAGCTGCTCTGGGGCCCGGGCCCCCGCGCCAGCCAGGCGCTGACCTTGGCGGTGCGCGCCCGCGCCCTGATCGAGGGCCGCGTCGCCCCTTCGATCACCGACGTGAAGGCCCTGGCCGAGCCGGTCCTGAAGCACCGCATGGCCCTGAGCTTCGCGGCGCGCGCCGATGGCGAGACCGTGCCGGGGCTGATCAAGCAGCTCGCGGGCAAGCTCTAGCGGATGGCCGCCGCGCGAATCTCCGCAGCCACCGAGCGCGCGCCCGGCCGGCGCGAGACCGAGAGCGCCCTCTCGCTGGCCGAGCGGATGCCGCGCCTCGTCCTCGAGGCGCGGCGCGTCTCGACCACCCTGGCGCACGGGCTGCACGGCCGCCGCCGCGCGGGGCCCGGGGAGAGCTTCTGGCAGTTCCGCCCCTTCGTCACCGGGGAGGCGGCCGCGCGCATCGACTGGCGTCGCTCCGCCCGGGATGACCGGCTCTACGTGCGCGAGCGCGAGTGGGAGGCCGCCCACAACATCTGGTTCTGGATCGACCGCTCCGCCTCGATGGGCTTCGCCTCGGACCTCGCGCTCGCCCCGAAGGTCGAGCGCGCGCTCGTCCTCGGCCTCGCTTTGGCCGACACCCTGGTCGAAGGCGGCGAGCGGACGGGGCTCCTCGGCCTCACCCGCGCGACGGCCTCGCGCCGGATCGTCGAGACGATGGCGCAGGCGCTTATCGGCGATGCCGCCGGCCTCGAAGCGGACCTGCCCCCCCGCGCCGCGCCCGGCCGGTTCGACGAGGCCATCCTGATCAGCGATTTCCTGTCGCCGCTGGAGGCGGTCGCGGGCGCCGTGCGCAGCCTCGCGGGGCAGGGCACGCGCGGCCACCTCGTGGTCGTCGTCGACCCCGTTGAGGAGACCTTCCCGTTCGCGGGCCAGGCCGTGCTGCACGATCTCGAATCGCGCCTCAGCCTCGATGTCGGCGATGCGGCCGCCTGGGGCGAGGTCTACCGCACCCGGATCGCCGCGCACCGCGCGGGCCTCGCGGAAATCACCCGCAACCAGGGCTGGACGCTGACCCTGCACCGCACCGACCGGCCGGCGAGCGAGGCGGCGCTTCGCCTCCTCACCCTCGTCTCCGCCGCCCGCGGCACCGGCTGAGGAGGGCGACGTGCTCGGACCGCTGACCTTCGCCGCCCCCTTCGCGCTCGCCGCGCTGATCGCCCTGCCGGCCCTGTGGTTCCTGCTGCGGGTGACCCCGCCGCGCGCCCGCCGGATCGACTTCCCGCCGCTGAAGCTCGTGGCGGACCTGCTGCCGCAGCGCGAGACCCCGGCGCGCACGCCGCCCTGGCTCCTGATCCTGCGCATGCTCGCCGCCGCCGCCCTGATCCTGGCGGTGTCGGGCCCGGTCTGGAATCCGGCCGGGATCGGCGCGTCGGGCGGGCGCACGCCGCTCCTCGTCCTGATCGACAACGGCTTCGCGGCCGCGAATGACTGGCGCGCGCGCATGCGGGTCGCGGTCGACGCCATCGAGGGGGCGGCCCGCGACGGGCGGCCGGTCGCGCTCCTGCCGACGGCCGATCCGGCGGCAGCCTTCGAGGCCAAGACCCCGGCCGCCGCCCTGGAGCGGCTCCGCGCCGTCGCGCCACGGCCCCATCTCGGCGACCGGGGCGTGCACCTGTCCGCGATCGCGAGCTTCCTCGAACGCGTGCCGGGCGCCGCCCTGATCTGGATCAGCGACGGCGTCTCCGGGACCGGGGAGGGCGGCTTCGCCAAGGACCTCGAAGCGCTCGCCACGAAGCACGGGGCGGCGCTCACGATCCTCAAGGCCGATCAGCCCCCGGCCCTGGCGATCACCGGGGCGGAATCCGGCGGGCGCCTGACCGCGCATGTCCTGCGCGCGGGCCCGAACGGCCGCGACACCGGCCTCGTCCGGGCCCTCGACCAGAAAGGCCTGCCGCTGGCCGAGCACGATTTCCGCTTCGCCGCCGGCGCCACCGAGGGCGAGATCGGCTTCGACCTGCCGGTGGAGCTGCGCAACAGCATCGCCCGCCTGGAGATCGCCGGCGAGCGCTCGGCCGGCGCCGTGACCCTGATGGATGAGCGCGGCAAGCGCCGCCGGGTCGGGCTCGTCTTCGGGGGCACCAGCGACCAGGCCCAGCCGCTGCTGGCGCCGACCTACTACCTGGCCAAGGCGCTGACGCCGTTCGCCGACGTGCAGGAGCCGCGCGGCGCCAAGGGCATCGCCGAGTCGATCGCGCAGCTCCTCGACAATCAGGTCTCGGTGCTGGTGCTCGCCGATGTCGGGGCGCTGGACGAGCAGACCCGCGCGCGGGTGACGGCGTTCGTCGATGCGGGCGGCCTGCTCCTGCGCTTCGCCGGCCCGCGCCTCGCCGCCGGCAACGATCCTCTGGTGCCGGTGCGCCTGCGCCGAGGCGGCCGGACGCTCGGCGGCACCCTGTCCTGGGACAGCCCCAAGACGCTGGCGGCCTTCGCGCCCGAGAGCCCCTTCGCCGGGCTGGTGCCGCCGGCCGATATCGGCGTGCGCCGCCAGATCCTGGCGGAGCCTGACGGCGACCTGCCGAGCCGGACCTGGGCCTCGCTGCAGGATGGCACGCCCATCGTCACCGCCGAGAAGCGGGGCCAGGGGCTGGTGGTCCTGTTCCACGTCACCGCCGACACCACGTGGTCGAACCTGCCGCTGTCGGGGCTCTTCATCGACATGCTGCGTCGGGTCGTGGGCCTTGCCGGAAGCGCCGCGGCGCCGGTCACCGAGGGCGGTCCGCGCCCTGCCGCCGCGATCCTCGCCCCGCGCCTCACCCTCGACGGCTTCGGGGCCCTGGGCAGCCCGCCCGCCGGCGCCACCGCGGTCTCGGCCGATTACGGCGACCGGGCGACGCATGACCACCCGCCGGGCTTCTACGGACCGGCCGACGGCGGCATCGCCGTCAACGCGCTGAAGCCCGACGACCGCCTCAAGGCCCTCGACCTCGCGAGCCTCGCGGGCGCCCGGATCGGCTCGCTCGCGGGGGCCGAGACCCTTGACCTGCGCGCCTTCCTCTTCACCCTTGCGTTGATGCTGCTCATCCTCGACACGCTGGCCGGCCTCTGGCTCGGCGGCTTCCTGAGCCGGTCCTCCGGCGGCCTGATCGGGCGCCTCGGCAGCCGGGGCGCGGCGCTCGCCCTCGCGGTGACGGCGCTCGCCGCCCTCATCGGCCCCGGCCCGGCCCGGGCGGAGGAGCCCCCGGCCAACCGCCCCAACGGCTTCGAATCGGCCCTGGTGACGCGCCTCGCCTACGTGATCACGGGCGATGCCGCGATCGACGAGGCGAGCCGGGCCGGGCTCACCGGCCTGACGCAGATGCTCGCCACCCGCACGGCCCTGGAGCCCGGCGAGCCGGCCGGCCTCGACCCGACCAAGGACGAGCTCGCCTTCTACCCGCTGATCTACTGGCCGATCGCGCCGGGCCGCCCGCAGCCGAGCGAGGCCGCGATCCGGCGCATCGACGCCTTCATGCGCAACGGCGGCACGGTCCTGTTCGATACCCGCGACGGGCTGACCGCCCGCCCGGGCGCGCCCCCGACACCGGAAGCCGCCTATCTGCGCAAGATGCTGAGCACCCTCGAAGTGCCGGAATTGGAGCCGGTGCCGATCGACCACGTCCTGACCAAGGCCTTCTACCTCGTCGACACCTTCCCGGGCCGCTACGCCACGGGCCAGACCTGGGTGGAGGCGCTGCCCCCCGCCGCGGAGGGCGCGGAGCGCCGCCCCGCGCGGGCCGGCGACGGCGTCAGCCCGATCCTGATCACGAGCAACGACCTCGCCGCCGCCTGGGCGGTCGGGCGGCGGGGCGAGGCGCTCTATCCCGTGGTCGGCGGCGACCAGCGCCAGCGCGAGATGGCCTTCCGCGGCGGCATCAACATCGTGATGTACACGCTCACCGGGAACTACAAGGCCGATCAGGTCCACGTGCCGGCCCTCCTGGAGCGCCTCGGCCAATGATTCCGCTCATGCCCGCCGAGGCCGCATTCCCATGCTGAGCCTGAGCTTCACCCCGCTCCTGCCCTGGCCGGCCATCGCGGCCTTCGCGGTGCTGGTCGCGCTGTTCATCGTCCTCGCCTTCGTGGCCCGGGGCCGCACGGCCTTCCTGCGCGCCCTGGTTCTGGCACTGGTGCTCGCGGCCATCGCCAACCCCTCGCTCGTGCGCGAGGATCGCGAGCCCGTGAAGGACATCGCCGCCGTGGTGGTGGACCGCTCGGGCTCGCAGGCCCTCGGCGACCGCCCGGCCATGACCGATCAGGTGCGGGCCGAATTGCAGCGCCGCTTCGGCGCGCTCACCAACATCGAGCCGCGCTTCATCGACGTGCCGGATTCCCGCGACGGCGACGACGGCACGAAGCTGTTCACGGCCCTGTCCCAGGCGCTGGCCGACGTGCCGCCCGAGCGGCTCGCGGGCGTCGTGATGCTCACCGACGGCGTCGTGCACGACATCCCGCCGACGCTCGCGGCGCTCGGCATCAAGGCGCCCCTCCACGTCCTGGTGACGGGCCATGCCGACGAGCGCGACCGGCAGATCAGGCTGCTCGAAGCCCCCCGCTTCGGCATCGTCGGGCGCGACCTGACGATCCGCGCCGAGGTGATGGAGCGCGGCGGCACCGGCAACGCGGTCGTCACCGTGCGCCGCGACGGCGAGCAGATCGGGCGGCGCAGCTTCCCCACCGGACAGCCCTTCAGCCTGACCACCAAGATCGAGCATGGCGGGCCCAACGTCGTGGAGATCGAGGTGGAGCCGCTTCCGGGCGAGCTCACCACGGTCAACAACCGCGCCGTGCTGCCGATCGAGGGCATCCGCGAGAAGCTCCGAGTGCTGCTCGTCTCGGGCGAGCCGCACCAGGGCGAGCGCACCTGGCGCAACCTCCTGAAATCCGACGCCAATGTCGACCTCGTGCACTTCACCATCCTGCGCCCGCCCGAGAAGCAGGACGGCACACCGATCTCGGAGCTCTCCCTGATCGCCTTTCCGACGCGCGAGCTGTTCGTCCAGAAGATCAAGGATTTCGACCTCATCATCTTCGATCGCTACGCCAACCAGAGCGTGCTGCCCTCGGCCTATTTCGACAACATCGTCCGCTACGTTCAGGACGGCGGCGCGCTGCTGATCGCGGCGGGGCCGGAATTCGCCTCGTCGGCGAGCCTCGCGCGCACGCGCCTGTCCTCGATCCTCCCGGGCGATCCGAACGGGCGCGTGGTCGAGCGGCCCTACAAGGCGACGCTCACGGGCACGGGCGCGCGCCATCCCGTCACCCGGGCCCTGCCGGGCTCGGAGGCGACGCCCCCCGCCTGGGGCGACTGGCTGCGCATCGTCTCGGCCCAGACCCGGCCCGGCATCCAGCCGATCCTGTCGGGCGCCAACAACCTGCCGCTCCTGGCGCTCTCCCGCGAGGAGAAGGGCCGGGTGGCCCTGCTGCTGTCCGACCATGCCTGGCTCTGGGCCCGCGGCTACCAGGAGGGCGGCCCCTATCTCGACCTGCTGCGCCGCCTTGCGCATTGGCTGATGAAGGAGCCGGCCCTCGAGGAGGAGGCGTTGCGCGCCCAGATGACGGGCCATGGGCGCGAGGTCCGGGTCGAGCGCCAGACCATGGCGGACAGCGCCGAGCCCGTCACCGTCACGGGCCCGACCGGCACCAGCCGGACCCTGACCCTCAGCCAGACGGAGCCCGGCCAGTTCTCCGCCACCTTCGAGGCGAGCGAGCTCGGCCTCCACACCCTGCGCTCGGGCAGCCTCGTGGCCTTCGTCAGCGTCGGGCCGGCCAATCCGCGCGAGCTCTCGGACGTGTTCAGCGACACCGAGCGGATGAAGGCCCTGAGCGAGGCGACGGGCGGCTCGATCCGCCGGGTCGCGGATTCCGGCGGCACGGTCGTGCCGCGCCTGCAGAGCGTGCGCAGCGGCCGCCTCGGCGGTGCCGACTGGATCGGCTTCCGCCCGAGCGACAGCGCCAACATCCGGGGCGTCGAGGTCTACCCGCTGGCGCTCGGCCTCGCGGCCCTCGCCGCGCTCGCGGCCGCGGTGCTGGCCATGTGGCTGGTGGAGGGGCGCCGGGGCCGGATGGCGTAGGGCGCCCCGTCGCGGATGTGGCGTAGGCTCGGCCCCCGCCTCAGATCCGTCCCGCGCCCTCGAAGAACCGCGCGATCTCGGCCGCCGCGGCGTCCGGCCTCTCCCGGTGCGGGAAATGGCCCGCGCCCTCGAACGGCGCGAGGTCGAGATCCGCGAAGGTCACGCCGAGGCGGTCGGTCCAGGCATAGGGGAAGAGCGGGTCCCGCACGCCCCAGCGCACGCAGGCCGGCCGGGTGATCGGGGGCAGGCGCGGGGCCTCGCCGCGGATCATCGCGAGGCGCCCCGCATTCTGGCTGCAATACCAGTTGAAGCCGCCCTGAAGGTTGCCGGGCTGGAGGAAGTTGTCGACGAAGGCCTCCAGCACGTCGTCGAAGGCCGCCGGGTTGCCGCCGGCCCAGTGCCGCAGGAAATGCCCGATATGGAGCCGGCAGGCTTCTCGCGAGGACCCCACCAAGGCGGCCGCGAAGGGCTTCTGGTGGAAGGATTGGTACCAGATCTCCGCCAGCATCCCGGGTACGCCGAGGCGCGGGCCGATGCCCGGATAGGGGCAGTTGAAGAAGAACAACCCCGCGATCCGCTCCGGCGCCGCGCGGCCGAGTTCCTGGGCCACGTAGGCTCCGACATCGTGCCCGACGAAGCCGGCGCGGGCGAGGCCGAGCCGATCGAGGAGCGCCACGATATCGGCGGCGTGCACCGCGGCGCCGACCTGATCGGAGGAGTGCGGATCGGGCTTGTCGCTGGCCCCGAAGCCGCGGAAATCCGGGGCGATGCAGGTGAAGCGCCCGGCAAGCCGCGCCATCACGGGCTCCCAGGTGAGCCAGAATTCCGGCCAGCCGTGAAGGAACACCAGGGGCGCGCCGCGCCCCGTGCTGGCGACGTGGAGGCGCACGCCGTTGGCCTCGACCGTCTCGTGCCGAATCTCCCCCGCCATCGCGTCGGTCTCCGGTTCGGGCGCCCACGCGCCAAGCCTCAACGCGCCAGGAATCAAAGCGCCAGGGATCGGGGCGCCAGGGATCGGGGCGTCAGGCCTCAACGCGCCGAGGCTCAACGCGCGAGGGCGACCGCGACGTTCCCGCGGGTTCGGGCGCAGGCCCCCGCGGTCAGTTCCAGCCAGAGGAAGCGGGCAGGGTCGACGGGCCCCGGAAGGGTCAGGTGCCCCGGCGGCACCGGCGTGAAGCCGAACCGAGTATAATACGGGGCGTCGCCCACCAGGATCACGAGGCCGTGGCCGCCGGCGCGCGCCGCGTCGAGGCTCGCGCGCATCAGGCCGGCGCCGATGCCGCGCCCGTCGAAGCTCGGATCGACCGTCAGCGGCCCGAGGACGAGGAGCGGCTCCGCCCCAGCCAAAGCCGGCCCGATCCGGACCGAGCCGACCAGATAGGTGCCGACGAGCGCCGTGAAGCTGAGATCGGGCAGGTGCCCCACGCCCTCGCGCAGGCGGTAGGGGGTGCGGGCGAAGCGGCCCGGCCCGAAGGCGCGGGCATGGAGGCGCTCGATGGCCGGCCCGTCGTCGGGGTGCTCGGGCCGGATGACGAGGGAGAGCGGGGACACGCGCGAGTTCCGAGGCGGGAGAGGCGCCCGATAGCAGCGGGGGCGATGGCCTGCAAATCGGGCGTTGCGCGCCGGGTCGTTCCGGGGCGGCGCGGCCGCGAGCCCCGCCTCAGGTCGCCCGGGCCGAGAAGTCGATGCGCGGATCGATCCAGACATAGATCATGTCGGAGAGGAGGTTCACCGCGAGCCCCATCAGCGAGAAGATGTAGAGGGTAGCAAACACCACCGGGTAGTCGCGCCCGACGATGGACTGGAACGAGAGCAGCCCGAGGCCGTCGAGGCTGAAGATCGTCTCGATCAGGAGCGAGCCGGTGAAGAAGGCCGAGATGAAGGCGCCGGGGAAGCCGGCCACCACGATCAGCATGGCGTTGCGGAAGACGTGCCCGTAGAGGACGCGGCGCTCGCTCAGGCCCTTCATCCGGGCGGTCATGACGTATTGCTTGCGGATCTCGTCCAGGAAGGAGTTCTTGGTCAGCAGCGTCGAGGTCGCGAAGGCGCCGATCACGAGGGCGGTCAGCGGCAGCACCATGTGCCAGGCGTAATCAGCGATCTTCTGGGCCAGGCTGAAGCTCTCCCAACCCTCGCTGGTGAGGCCGCGCAGGGGGAAGATCTGGAAGAACGAGCCGCCCGAAAACAGGATGATCAGCATCAGGCCGAACAGGAAACCCGGGATCGCGTAGCCGATGATGACCACGAAGGAGGTCCAGAGGTCGAAGCGGGAGCCGTCCTTGACGGCCTTGCGGATGCCGAGCGGGATCGAGATCGCGTAGGACAGGAGCGTCATCCAGAGGCCGAGCGAGACCGAGACCGGCAGGCGCTCGCGGATGAGCTGCAGCACCGTGACGTCGCGAAAATAGCTGCGTCCGAAATCGAACCGGGCGTAGTCCCAGAGCATCTTGGCGAAGCGCTCGGGCGCCGGCTTGTCGAAGCCGAATTGCTGCTCGAGCTTGGCGATGAATTGCGGGCTGAGCCCCTGCGCGCCGCGATACTTCGCATTCGTCTCGCCGCCGGCCCGGTTGGCGCCGCCGCCGCCAAGATCCCCCGCGCCGCCGGTGACCCGCGAGAGCGCGCCGTCGCCCTGGCCCTGGAGCTGGGCCAGCACGCGCTCGACCGGCCCGCCGGGAGCGAATTGCACGATCGCGAAGGTGATCAGCATGATCCCGAACAGGGTCGGGATCATCAGGGCGATGCGGCGCAGGACGTAGCTGAGCATGGGCCCCCTCAGTTCCGGCCGATCCTGCGGGCCCGGTCTGCCTCGTACCACCAGACGCCCGGGACGCCGAGGCCGTATTTCGGGCCGAGCGCCGGGCGGCCATAGACGTCCCAGACCGCGATGCGGTGCGAGGCCGAATACCACATCGGCACCCAGTAGCGCCCCGCCCGCAGGCAGCGGTCGAGGGCCCGGCAGGCGCTGACGAGGTCGGCGCGCGAGGCGGCGTCGGCGATCCGGTCGAGGAGGGCGTCGATGGCCGGGCTCGCCACGCCCGCGAGGTTGTTCGAGCCCTGGGTCCCGGCCGAGCCCGAGCCATAGGCCTCGCGCAGCTCCGCGCCCGGCGTCATCCCGTTCGAGAAGCGGCGCACCGTGAGATCGAAGTCGAAATCCTTCAGGCGCGACTGGTATTGCGACGGGTCGACGTTGCGGATCGCGGCCTTGATCCCGATCAGCCCGAGATTGCGGATGAACGGGTGGGTGTGCGGCTCCAGCGCCGGATCGGAGTCGAGGAACTCGATCTCGAGCGGCTTGCCGCCGGGGAGCCGGAGGGTGCCGCCGTCGCGGGTGCAGCCGGCCTCGCGCAGGAGCGCCACGGCGCGGCTGAGGAGCGCCCGGTCCTGGCCCGAGCCGTCCGAGACAGGCGGCGTCCAGGCGTCGTCGAAGACCTCGGCCGGCAGGTTCTGGCGGATCGGGTCGAGCAAGGCGAGCTCCTCCGCCGAGGGCTTGCCCGTCGCCTTGAGGTCGGAATTCTCGAAGAACGAGGCGGTGCGGGTATAGGCCCCGAACATCAGATTGCGGTTCGTCCACTCGAAATCGAAGCAGAGGCCGATCGCCTCGCGCACCCGGGGATCGCGAAAGGCCTCGCGGCGGGTGTTGATCCACCAGCCCTGCGTGCCCGAGGGCGTCGCGTCCGCGATGGTGGCACGCACGATGCGGCCCTCGGCGACGGCCGGGAGATCGTAGCCCGTGGCCCAGACCCGGGCGGTGAACTCCTCCCGGAAGGTGAAGGCGCCGCTCTTGAAGGCCTCGAAGGCGACCTGCCGATCGCGGAAATACTCGTACCGGATGGCGTCGAAATTGTTCTGGCCGGCAGTCACCGGCAGATCGTCGCCCCAGTAATCGCGCACCCGCTCGAACTCGATGAAGCGCCCGACATCGAGGCGTCCGACCTGATAGGGGCCGGAGCCGAGCGGCGGCTCCAGCGTCGAGGCCTCGAAGTCGCGCCCCGCGTAATAGGCGGCGGAGAAGACCGGCAGCGTCGCGATCACGAGGGGCAGGTCGCGGCTGCGGCCGGGCGCGAAGGTCACCGTGACGGTCGCGTCGTCGGTCGCCACCGCATCCGCCATGTCGCGGATCACCTGCGCGATCTCGGGATGGCCCTTCTCCTTCAGGAGCTTCAGCGAGAAGGCGACGTCGCGCGCGGTCAGCCGCGTGCCGTCGTGGAAACGCGCCTGCGGCCGCAGCCGGAACGTGTAGGTGAGGCCGTCGGGGCTGATCTCCACTGAGCGGGCCAGCAGGCCGTAGAGCGCGTCCGGCTCGTCCAGGGCCCGCACCATCAGGGTGTCGAAGGTGAGGTTCATCCCGGCAGCACCCTCGCCGCGCAGGACGTAGACGTTCAGCGTGTTGAAGGTATCGGAGGCCTGGTTGCCGAAGGTCGCGGCGAGCTGCGCCGAGAACCGGCCGCCCTTCGGGGCCGCCGGGTTCACGTAGTCGAAATTCTGGAACCCCGCCGGGTATTTCAGCTCGCCGAAGCTCGACAGGCCGTGGGCGATGCGCGCCTCGGGGGGGGGCGCCGCCTGCGCCCGGCCGGCGCGGGGCAGGCCGCCCACGCCAGCGAGCGTCCCGGCCCCGAGCCATCCGGCGCCGAGGAGGAGGGTGCGGCGCGTGGGGGCGCCGCTCAACGGGGGGCTCCGGTCTTGGCCGCGAGGCTCTCGTCGTACCACCAGGTCGTCGGGAAGCCGGAGCTGCCGTATCGCGGCAGGGTCGGCGGGTGGCCGAAGCGGTTCCAGCGCAGCGTCCGGGAGACGTTCGAGGCCCATTGCGGCACCACGAAATTGTGGGCGAGGAGAACCCGGTCGAGGGCGTGCGTCGCCGCCAGCACGCCGGCGCGGTCCTTGGCGAAGATGACCTTCTCGATCAGCGCGTCGATGGCCGGGTCCTGGATGCCCGCGATGTTGCGCGCCCCCGGCTTGTCGGCGGCGGCCGAGCCCCAGAACTCGCGCTGCTCGTTGCCGGGCGAGAGCGATTCCGGCCAGGAACTGGTGGTGATGTCGAAATCGAAGCCCCGCATCCGGTTCTGGTACTGGGCCTGGTCGATCACCCGCAGGGTCGAATCGATGCCGATGAGCCGGAGCTGCGCCGCGAAGGGCAGGATCACCCGCTCGAACACGTTCTGGAACTCGAGGAACTCGACCGTGAGGGGCTCGCCCGTTTTGGCATTCACCATCTTGCCGCCGCGCAACTCGTAGCCGGCCTCGCGCAGGAGCTTCGCGGCCTCGCGGAGATTGGCCCGCACGGCGTCGGGCGTGTCGTTGACGGGGTTGCGGTAGGCTTGCGTGAAGACCGAAGCCGGGACCTTGTCCTTCAGGCTCTCCAGGATCGTCTTCTCCTCGCCCTCGGGCAGGCCGGAGGAGGCGAGCTCGGAGCCGAAATAGTAGGAATCGATCCGCTTGTAGAGGCCGTAGAACAGGGCCCGGTTCATCTCCTCGAAATTCATCGCGAGGTTGAAGGCGCGGCGCACGCGCTCATCCTTGAACTTGTCCCGGCGCAGGTTGAACACGAAGGCCTGCATGTTTCCGCTGCCCCGGTCCGGGAAGGCCTCCTTGACGAGGCGGCCCTCCTTGACGGCCGGGAAGTCGTCATAGGCGGTGGCCCAGTTGCGGGCGATGTTCTCCGCCCGGAAATCGTAGAGGTCGCCCTTCAGCGCCTCGACCAGGACCGTCGCGTCGCGAAAATACTCGTTGCGCAGGGTGGCGATGTTGGAGCGCCCCGCATTCACCGGCAGATCCTTGCCCCAGTAATCGGCGACGCGCTCATAGGTCGCCGAGCGGCCGGGATCGAACTTCGCCAGCCGGTAGGGGCCGGAGCCGAGGGGAATCTCCAGGGTCGTCTCGGTCGGGTTGCGGGTCTTGCCGGCGGCGTCCTTGCCCGTCCACCAATGCTTGGGCAGGACGCGGATCTGGCCCAGCACCTGCGGCAGCTCGCGGTTGCCCGTCTCGGAGAAGCGGAAGGTCACCTCGCGCGGGCCCGTCGCCTCCGCGCTCGAGACGGTCTGGTAATAGGCGGCGTAGAAGGGACTGTTGTCCTTCAGGATGTGGAAGGACCAGATCACGTCCTCGGGGGTGACCGGCTGACCGTCGTGCCAGCGGGCGTTCTCGCGCAGGCGGTAGGTCACGGAGGACAGGTCGGGCGCCACCCGCACCGCCTCGGCCAGCAGCCCGTAGGAGGTGAAGGGCTCGTCGAGGGATTCGGTCATCAGCGTGTCGTAGATCGACAGGATCCCGCCCTCGAGATCGCCCTTCAGGCCCGACACGATCAGGTTGAAATTGTCGAAGCCGCCCTGCGCCCCGAGGCGCACGAGGCCGCCCTTCGGCGCCTTCGGGTCGGCATAGTCGAAATGCGCGAAGCCGGCCGGGTATTTGGGCTCGCCCATCAGCGTGATGGCGTGGGTCCATTCGCCGGTCGAGGCCGTGAGGGCCGCCGGGGCCGCGGTCTCCGCGGGCGCAGCATTCTGCGCGGGGGCGGCCCTGGCCGGAAGCCCGAGGACGGCGAGGCTGAGCGTCGCGGCGAGAAGGCGTCCGATCACGGCATTGGCTCTCACGGTGTGGCGATCTCCCGTATCCGGTCCAGGGCTGGCGCCGCCGGGCGAGGCGGCGTGGGCCGTTCTAGGACGGACGGGGCACGCACGCCAGACTTGGCGCCTGCGCGCCAAGCGCGCGATCGAGGCAGACTTGGCGCCAAGCGCGCGACCTAGGCGGAGAGCGGCGCGACCGGGCCCCAAGCCTCAACGCGGGCGGGGCGTCCCGGACGGGCTGGGGGGCGGGGCTTCCCCGTTCCTGTGGGGATCGACGCGGACGAGCAGCTTCATCGAGGCGTCGATGCAGGCGCGGCTCGATTGGACCGCGAGCTTCGTCAGGGCGAGCGAGCGGTCCGTACGCGCCTGGAAGGCCAGATCGAGGCGGGGAGGCTGCTCAAGCTTTCGCATCCCCCTTCTGTGCCGCCGGCCGCCAAACCCCGCATTCACGTGGGTTAAAGCGCGCCGCGCACGAAAAAGGCCGGGCGCAACGGCCCGGCCTTCGAGAAGCGATCCTGCGGATCGGGCTGCGGCCTTAGTGCCGCGCCCGATCGCGTTGCAACGGGCTGGAAAATACGCAGCCCCGGTCCGGTTCGGCGCGACGAACCCCCTCTCCCGTGCGGGAGAGGGTTGGGGTGAGGGATGAGCGCCGTCAGGATGGAGCATGCGGTCGTATCGCCGACTGGGCGTCGATCGGGCGCACCTCGTTCTGAAAGGTCTCGACCCTCACCCTGTCCCTCTCCCGCACGGGAGAGGGGATCCGCGCCCGCTTCGGCACGGGCGCGGCCGACGGTCCCGGCGCAACGCGATCGGGAACAGCTCTAAGCGGATGGCCCGCTCGGCCGGCCTATTGCTGGGCCGGCTTGTCCTTGTTGATCTCCAGGCTGTTCGCCTTCTGCTCGGCGGCCGGATCGGCCTGGGCCGGCGCTTCCTTGGTGGCCGCGGCCGGCGGAGCGGTCGGGGCGGTCTTGGCGGCGTCGGTCGGGGTCGGGCCGCTGGCCTCGGGCGCCTGCTTGGGATCGACCTCGTTGTGGCCCTCGACGCTGCCGGCGGGCTTCGCGCCCACGGGCTTGGCGCTCCCGGTATCGGCGGGCTTGGCCGGGCTGTCCTTGCCCTGCGAGGGCTTGCCGGTGGCGGGGGTCTCGGCGGTGGGCTTGCCCTCCGCCGGCTTCTCGGCGGAAGCCTCGGCGGGCTTGGCCTCAGCCGGCTTGGCGTCGGCAGGCTTGGCCTCGGCCTTCTCGGCCGCCGGCAGCGGCTTGGGGCTGTCGGAGAGCGAGTGCAGGTAGGCGACGACGTTGGCCCGCTCCTGCGGCGAGGCGATGCCCGCGAAGGCCATCTTGGTGCCCTTCACGTAGCCCTTCGGCGATTCGAGGAAGTGGTCGAGATCCTCGTAGGTCCAGGTGCCGCCCTTCTCCTTCATGGCGGCCGAGTAATCGTAGCCCTCGTGGCCGGCCTTCTTGCGCTCGACCACGTCCCAGAGGCCGGGGCCGACCTTGTTGGGGCCGCCCTTGTCGAAGCTGTGGCAGGCATGGCAGGCCTTGGTGCCGGCCTCGCCCTTGCCCAGATTGGCGCTGGCCAGGCGCACCGCGATGGGCTCGGCCTTGACGGCGGGGGCGGCCCCGGCGGCTTCGGCCTGCGGCTCGGGCAATTCGTACCCGGCATTGCCCGCGGGCTTGGGGTGGTAGATGAGCTCGGCCACGAATCCTGATCCAAGGGCGAACAGCAAGGTTCCGAGCACGGCACCGGCAACCTTGTTCAGCTCGAACGAGTCCATTCTCGACAACTCCGGCGCGCCTGTCCGGGAGACGGTTCCCGGCAGCGCATGGCAGCGACCGGCGGATCGAAGCGCCGGACCTTGGAAATATTCGAGGGTGCCTTAGCCGCTCTGCCCCGATCTTGACAATGGCGGACGTGACGTCCGCGTAGTCGCAGAGCCCCCCATGAAACCTGTCCAGGACAGGCTCGCACCCGATCCGCGGCCCGGACCCGCCTCAGGATCCTGCCGCGCCCGCACCCCGAAGCTCGCCTCGAACTTCGCCTTGGGCGCCGCCATGACAACACGCCCGGCGCCTGTTAAGCACCCGGCCCGCGAGCCGAAGTCCACAGAGATCATGTCCGACCCCCTCGTCCTGATCCCCGCGCGCCTCGCCGCGACGCGGCTCCCGAACAAGCCGCTCGCCGACATCGCGGGCGAGCCCATGATCGTGCATGTCTGGCGCCGCGCCGTCGAGGCCGGCATCGGCCCCGTCGTGGTGGCCACCGACAGCGACGCCGTCGCGGAGGCGATCGAGGCGGTGGGCGGCGTCGCGGTGATGACCCGGGCCGACCACCCCTCCGGCTCCGACCGCCTCGCCGAGGCCCTGGAGATCGTCGACCCGGAGGGCCGCCACAGCGTGGTGGTGAACCTGCAGGGCGACCTGCCGACCATCGATCCGCGGATCATCGGGGCGGCCATCACGCCGCTCGCCGACCGCGCCGTCGATATCGCGACCCTCTGCGCCGAGATCACGCGGGCCGAGGAGCGGACGGACCCGAACGTGGTGAAGATCGTCGGCCACCCGGTCGGCCCGAATCGCCTGCGGGCGCTCTACTTCACCCGGGCTCAGGCGCCCTGGGGGGAGGGGCCCCTGTTCCACCATATCGGCCTCTACGCCTATCGGCGCACCGCGCTCGCCCGATTCATGGCCTTGCCCCCCGGCACCCTCGAGACCCGCGAGAAGCTGGAGCAGCTGCGCGCCCTCGAGGCCGGGATGCGCATCGACGCGGTCGTGGTCGAGGACCTGCCGCTCGGCGTCGACACCCCCGCCGACCTCGAACGCGCCCGCGCGGTCATGTCGGCGCGGCGCCTGAACTGACCCCTCCGCCCGCATTGACGAAGAGAGCCCGGACCGAGCCAGCGATGACGAACCGCACCATCTCCTACCAGGGCGAGCCCGGCGCCAACTCGCACATCCTCTGCGCCCAGGCCTATCCGGACTGGACGCCGCTGCCCTGCCCGACCTTCGAGGACGCCTTCGCGGCGGTGACGGAGGGGCGGGCCTCGCACGCCATGATCCCGATCGAGAACTCGATCGCCGGGCGGGTCGCCGACATCCACCACCTGATCCCGACCTCGCCGCTGCACATCGTGGCGGAGCATTTCCTGCCGATCCATTTCCAGCTGATGGCGCTCCCCGGCACCCCCGTGGAGGCGCTCCGGAGCGTGCACAGCCACGTCCACGCGCTCGGCCAGTGCCGCCGCATCATCCGGCGCCTCGGCCTGCGGGCGGTAGTGGCGGGCGACACGGCGGGGGCGGCCCGCGAGGTGGCGGAGGCCGGCGACCCGAGCCGGGGGGCGCTGGCGCCGGCGCTCGCCGCAGAGGTCTACGGCCTCGACATCCTGGCGCGTGACGTCGAGGACGAGGCCCACAACACCACCCGCTTCGTGGTGTTCGCGCCCGAATCCGTGCCCGCCGCGCCGGGCGACGGGCCGATGGTGACGAGCTTCATCTTCCGGGTGCGCAACATCCCGGCGGCGCTCTACAAGGCGCTCGGCGGCTTCGCCACGAACGGCGTCAACATGTCGAAGCTCGAGAGCTACATGGTCGAGGGCCAGTTCACCGCGACGCAGTTCTACGCCGAGGTCGACGGCCATCCGGAGGATCCGGGCCTTGCCCGCGCCCTCGACGAGCTGCGCTACTTCTCGCGCGAATTGAAGATCATCGGCATCTACCCGGCCCACCCGTTCCGCGAGACGACCCGCCTCGCGGCGGAGTGAGGGCGACGCCCGCTCCGAGGCGTTCGCGCGCTCGGGGCGCGGCTATTCCCGCCGGATCACCCGGTCGACCATCAGGTCCGACCAGAATCCCGGCCGGAAATCGCGCTTGAGCGCCTCCGGATCGTAGGCGGTCTCGACCCAGGTCAGAAAATCGAGGCCCTTCGCCTCGCCGTCCCGCAGGTAGAGGGCGAAGAAGGCGTCGAGGATGCCGGTCTTGGCGAAGCGGAAATGGCCGTAGCGGGCCGAGAGCTGCCGGGCGGCCTCCGCCACGGGGCGCCCCTCGTGCAGGATCAGGTAGAGGGCGGCGGCGAGGCCCGCCCGGTCCGCCCCCGACTTGCAATGCATCACGGCCGGGTACTCGATCCCGGCGAAGAAGGCCTTGGCAGCCAGGATCGTCTCCCGCGAGGGAGCCTCGCGCGAGCGCAGGACGAATTCCACGAGCTGCAGCCCGTGCCGCTCGCAGGCCTCCCGCTGCAGGGGCCAGGAGCCGTGCTCGCGCCCGCCGCGCAGCGACACGACGGTGCGGATCCCGTCGCGGTGGAACCGGGCGAGGTCGCCCGGGCTCGGCTGGGCCGAGCGCCAGAGCGCGCCGGCGCCGACCCGGTGGCGGTTGAGATAGGCGAGGCGGAAGACCCCGTGATCGACCAGCAGCATGTTGGCCCAGGCCATCAGCCGGGCGCGGCGCCCCGCGATCGGCTTCTCGAACCGGGCGATGCGCGCCATCCGGCGGGCATAGCGGGTCTCGGGCTTGAGGAAGCGTTTGAACACGGTTCGGGCAGGCCGGGGCTCGGGCAGCGGGGCAGGAGGCTCTAACAGCCCGGCGGAATCCCGGCAATTCACCCCGGAGCCGGGCGCGCGACCGGCGCCTGCCATCCGCGCCGCGGCATCAGCTTTGCCTTCTCTTTGCCGGGATCGGGGCAGAACCTGAGGCTCCCTACGGCAGTTACCCGACCGGCAACGACGCGAGACACCTTCCGAAGCAAAGGGATCCGGCCCATGAGCACGCGCAGCACGACCAGCATCCGCCGGGCCCGCGACGCCGACGCGGGGGCGCTCTCGGGCGTGTTCGATGCGGCGTGGCGCGAGGCCTATCGGGGCGTGATCCCGGGCGTGGCCCTGGAGCGCCTGATCGCGCAGCGCGATGCCCGCTGGTGGCGCGGCGCCCTGCGGCGGGGCCGGCCGATCGCCGTGGTGGAGACCGCCGGGTCGGTGGTCGGATACGCCGCCTACGGGCGGGCCCGCAGCAACCTGCTCAAGGCCGAGGGCGAGATCGACGAGCTCTACCTCACCCCCGAATACCAGGGCATCGGGCTCGGCCGCCGCCTGTTCCGGGCCGTGCGCAACGACCTCGGCGACCACGGCCTCACCCGCCTCGGCGTCTGGACGCTGGAGGACAACACGCGGGCGGCGGGCTTCTACGAGAGCCTCGGCGGGCTTGCCGGCCCCCGGAGCCTCGACCGCGTCGCCGGCGTGCCCCTCGCCAAGGTCGGCTACCGCTTCGGTTGATTTGCGACGTTTCCCCGCAATCGTCGCGACGGCGCGGCGCGCGTGATTTTCTTTGCGCCGCAACACCTCTAAGAGACCCGCATAACGGGGCTTATTCGCCCCGATCTCCGGGAGACTGACAGATGCTCATCGACGCCATCTCGATCGGCAAGAATCCGCCGCATGACGTCAACGTCGTCATCGAGGTTCCGCTCGGCGGCGAACCGATCAAGTACGAGATGGACAAGGAGTCGGGCGCCCTCGTGGTCGACCGCTTCCTCTACACGGCGATGCATTATCCGGGCAATTACGGCTTCATCCCCCACACCCTCTCGGGCGACGGCGACCCCTGCGACGTGCTCGTGGCCAATACCCGGGCGGTGGCGCCCGGGGCGATCATGAGCGTGCGGCCCGTCGGCGTTCTCGTGATGGAGGACAATGCCGGCGAGGACGAGAAGATCATCGCGGTCCCGTCCCGCCACCTGACGATGCGCTACGACCGCGTCGAGAATTACACCGATCTGCCCGACATCACCCTGAGCCAGATCCAGCACTTCTTCGAGCACTACAAGGATTTGGAGCCCGGCAAGTGGGTCAAGGTCGTGCGCTGGGGCGACAAGGCCGAGGCGCAGCGCCTGATCCTCGAGGGCGTCGAGCGGGCCAAGGGCGCCAAGGCCTGACGCGCCGGCAAGACCTGACGCCCCGCGAAGCCTGACACACCCCGCGAAGCCTGCCTCGCCGCGAGGCCTGGCTCGCCGCGAGAAGACGAAAAAAGAACCCCGGACCGCCCGAGCGGTCCGGGGTTCTGGCGTTTCGGAGGGGCGGTTCAGGCCGCCACGGCCTGCAGGAAGCGGCCGATCTCGGCCTCGAGGCTCGCGGCCACGTCCTCGACCGAGGTGGCGGCCGCCTCGACGCTCGCCGCCACCTCGGCGGTGCGCTGCGCGGCCTGCGCCACCGTCGAGAGGTCGCGCGCGATGGCGACGCTCGTCTGGGCGGTCGCGTTGACGTTGCGGGAGATCTCGTCGGTGGCCGCCCCCTGCGCCGCCACGGCGCCCGAGAGATCGGCGGTGGTGGTGCTGATCATGCCCATGCGCTCGGTCATCCGGCCGATCGCCTCGACGGCGACGTTCGTGGCCGTCTGGACCCGGGAGACTTGGGTGGCGATCTCGTCGGTGGCGTTGGCGGTCTGGCTCGCCAGCGCCTTGACCTCGGCGGCCACCACCGCGAAGCCGCGCCCGGCCTCTCCGGCCCGCGCCGCCTCGATGGTGGCGTTCAGCGCCAGCAGGTTCGTCTGCTCGGCCACCGCCCGGATCATCCCGACCACGTCGCCGATGCGCTGGGCCGAGGCGGTGAGGTCGCCGACCTGCGCGTTCATGGCGGCCGCTTCCCCGAAGGCGCCCTCGACATCCGATTTCGCCCGGTCGATCCGGCCATGGATCTCCGCCACGGAGGCCGCGAGCTCGTCGGCCGCGCTCGCGACGGTCTGCACGTTGGCGGAGGTCTCGCGCGAACCCGTCGAGGCCCCCGCGATCGCGCTCGTCGCCTCGGCCGAGAGGGCCGACATCGCGGCGGCGCGCTCGCGCATCTCGCCGGTGCGGGCGTTGAACACCGCGATCGAGCGCTGGACCGCGACGCGGAAGCCTTCCACCTCGGCATCGAGGTGGAGGCGGCGCCGGCGCTCGCCCGCGCTGGTCTCGTGCCGGTCCGCCTCGAGGCTGCGGGCGTGGCGGCTGGTGCCGCGCAGGGCGTCGAGGGCCCGGGCCACGGCCCCGATCTCGTCGCGGCGGCCTTGCGAGGGGATCGGGCTGTCGAGGTCGCCCTCGGCGAGGCGGGTGGTGCGGGCCGCGATCTCCGTGAGGGGCCGGAACAGGCGCAGGCCGATCGGCACCATCACCAGGCAGGCGAGCAGGGCCACGACGAGGCTCGTCAGCGCCATGGTGCCCATCGTGGCGCTGTAATCCGCGTAGTAGCGCTCCAGCGGGATGCCGACATACAGGACGCCGTTGACCCGGCCCGCCGCGTCGACGGTGGGGTGGTAGACGGTCCAGAACGGGCGGCCGAACAGGGTCACGGCCCCCGAATAGGCCTGGCCCGCGCGCACCACCGCGTTGGCGGGGCTGTCGGGGGCGAGGGCGGTGCCCACCGCCCGCTCGCCGTTCTCCTTCTTGACGTTGGTGATGCGCCGCACGAAGCGGTCGCTGCCCCGGTCGAAGGCGAAGACGGTGGCGTTGCCCTCGATATAGGCGGTGACGTCGTCGACCACCGAGAGGTCGCTGAGCGCACCGAGATCGGGGGCGACGACGCGGGCGAGGTGGGGACCGTCGAGGCTCACGGCCGCGCCCGGTACCTTCGCGCCGAAGACGAGGGCCAGGGTGCGGATGTGCATCTCGGCTTCCGCGCGCTGCTTCGCCTCCAGTTGTGACCAGATCTCGCGGCTGGTCGCCGCCAAGAGAACCCCGACCGTGAGGATGATGGCCGCGCCGGCGAGAAGGATGATCTTGGTGGTCAGGCTGCGAAAGCGATGCATGGGGCGGCTCGTCGGGGGAACATTGGAATCGTTCCGCACAATGACGCTCAAGCCCTTACGCTTCGCTTAAATGCACGCGACGGTAGTAACGATCCGGCGCGGCCGTCAGGCCTCCCAGACCTGGCCGGGCCGCAGCGCCAGGAAGCTCTCGGGCGTCCGGCCCGAGGCCGCGAGCGCGGCGGCCAGCGCCTCGGCGGGGCGCTCCACGCCCTCGTCGGTGAGCCGGAAGGTGCCCCAATGGTGCCCGAGCGCCGGCGGGTTGCCGAGGAGCTCGACCGCCGCCACGGCATCCTCGGGGTTCATGTGCTGCGGCCGCATGAACCAGCGCGGCTCGTAGGCGCCTATCGGCAGGGTGGCGAGGCGCGGGACCCCGAACCGGGCGCGCACGTCGCGGAAGATCGCTCCGTCGCCGAGGCCTGTATCGCCCACATGGTAATGCACGCCCGAGGGCGAGGTGATGACGTAGGCGCACCAGAGCGCCATGCGCTTATCGTTCAGGCCGCGCGCCGACCAGTGGTTCGCCGGCACGAGGTGGATCGTCAGCCCGTCGCCGAGATCGACCGACTCGCCCCAGTCCCGGCTCTCCACGTGCATGGTCTCGTCGTAGCTGCGCAGGATGGCGTCGTTGCCGAGCGGAGCGACGATCAGCGGCTGATGCGCCTGCCAGAGCCGGGCCAGAGCGGGCCCGTCGAGATGATCGTAGTGGTTGTGGGTAATCAGCACCGCGTCGATGGGCGGCAGGTCCGCGAAGGCGATGCCGGGGCGGTTCACGCGCTTGGGCCCGGCGAAGCGCAGGGGGCTGGCGCGGCGCGCGAAGACCGGGTCCACCAGGATGTTGCGGCCCGCCACCTGGAACAGGTAGCTCGCATGGCCGATCAGCACGACCCGCAAGCCCGCGACCCGCTCCGGCGGCGTGTCCGCCGGGAAGGGGCTCGGGAACGCCTTCGGCCAGGCCTCGCCCTTGCGGGCGAATTGCCAGCGGATCACGTCCACCAGGTCCTTGTCCGCGGCCTGACCGGGGCTGTGGAAGCGCAGCCCGTCGAAATGGTCGCTCTTCGGCCCGGAATAATACGGGTTGTTGCCCCGCCGATGCGCGGCGTAGCCGACGCCCCCGAGGGTCATCACCGTGGCCGCGCTGACGGCCGTGAGGAGGCTTCGCCGTTTCATCGCCGCGGAGATGGCGGGGGCGCCGGCGCAGTCAAGCCGCGGCGCGCCCGTGACGCAGGGATTCGCTCACGCGCGCCAGCGCAGAATTGCGCTCACGAGCGCCAGCGCAGGATCTGCGGTTCCAGCGGGTTGTGGAAGGCGCGGGTCTCGCGCGCCGCCTGGAGGGCTTCCCGCTTCAGGCGAAAGTACCATTGCGAGGGCAGGTCGCCCTGGCCGAACAGCACCATGGTGGGCTTGCGGTCGAGGCCCTTCTGGGCGTGCTGGAGCACCTGCTGGTCCTGGGTCAGGAACTGGCGCATCAGCGGCCGGGCGATGGGCTTCAGCAGGTTCAGGGCCGGCATGTTCCAGTAGAGCGCGTTGGTCAGCATCGTCCGGTTGTGGCTCATCGGCGTCGCGTAGGTGTAGTTCGCCACGCGCTTGGCCCCCGCCGCGATGCGCTCCAGCCGCACGCCCGGCAAGCGGAACTCGATCTCCACCGCCGGCGCGCCGCCGAGCAGCCGGTAGACCGGCGAGCTCGTCGTGGTGGCGTGGCTCGTCATGGTGAAGCCGTGCGGCGTCGGGGCGAAGTGCTTCACCTTCTCGCGCAGAGCCTTGGAGGGCCGGAACCACCAGGAATCGTGCACGAAGGCGACGTGGCCCGGATCGACGAGGCTGAGCGTCGTCAGGTCGAAGGAGGCCTCGACCTCGAGCTCCACCACGCAGGCGCCCGCCGCCTCGAAATCGAGGGCGGGCAGAGCCGGCACGTCGGCGAGGCCCGGAGGACCGAGATAAGGATTGACCCAGACGAAGCCGGCGCTCTCGCGCACGGGGAAGCGCTGGACCGCGATGCGGGAGAAATCGGCGGCATCGGATGCGGACAAGGTCGGCACGTCCCGGCAGCGCCCGTCCGTGCCGAAGCGCCAGCCGTGGAACGGGCAGGTCAGGGCCTCGCCGTCGAAGCGCCCCCTGGACAGGGCCATGCCCCGGTGCGGGCAGCGGTCGCGCAGCGCGAACAGCGCGCCCTCCGCGTCGCGGCCGACCACCATCTGCTCACCGTTGAGCTCGACCGCCCGGAGGGTCTTGGCGCTGGCCCGGCCCCCGCCCGCGAACGCGGCGCTGCGGCCGACGCAGTACCAGGCATTGCCGAGCGGCTGGCGCATGGCCTCCGGATCGAGGGCGTCCGCGTCCGCGGCCGGATCGCGCGGGTTCGGCAGGGGAGCGTGCGACACGGGCTTCCGGCGATCCGATGGGGGCAAGGCGCCCTCATACGCCCCGGCGCCCGCCCTGGCCAGACGCCGCCCCTCCCGGGTCCGCCTCCCGGCTGTGCCCGCGCCGCCACGGCCCCGGAGCATTCGCGCGGCGCACAACACAGGAGGGCGCGCGGGCGGCACCGCGCGTGCATGGTCGGGGCGCCGGCTTTTGGCGCCGGCTTTTGGCGCCGGCCTGGGCTCCGGTGCGGCGCAGGGTGTCGAGATGGGACGCGTTCGAATGACGGCCAGGCGCGTGGGCCTGCGGCTCGCGGCCGCGTGCGGAATCGGCCTCGGGCTCGCGGCGGGTCAGGCCTCGGCCGCCTCCTCGGCGCAGCCCGGCCAGACGGTGGGGTTGCCGGCCGGCGCGCCGCTCCCGATCGGCCTGACCTTCATCGACACGTCGAGCTTCGGCTCCCGCGACATCCGGCCCCGATCGACGGATTCGAACGTCAACCTGCCGTCCTTCATCTGGGCGACCCCCTGGAGCATCGCGGAAGGGCGCCTGCAATTCGTCGTGCTGCAGCCGATCACCGCGTCGAGCACCCGGGGCGCCGCCTACCAGAGCGGCTTCGGCCAGACGCTGCTGGCCGCGCAGGTCGCCTGGAAACTCGGGAGAGACCTGAATGTCAGCTACCTGCTCGGCGCCTACCTGCCGAGCGACACCAGGATCGTGATCCAGAACCCGGTGCTGCACCAGCGCTTCGCGGTCACCTATAACGGCGGCGGCTGGAACCTCACGGCGAATATCCTGTACGGGACGCTCCTCGACACGACCTCGCCGAGCGGGACCTTCTATCCCGACTTCCTCAACCTCGACCTCACGGCCACGAAGAAGTTCGGCAAGTGGGAGGTCGGCCCCGTCGCCTTCGGCTCGACCGACCTTCCGACCCGGAACCCGACCTACCGGCGCCAGGGCCAGTTCGCGGTGGGCGGGCTCGTCGGCTACAATTTCGGGCCTGTGAACCTCCAGGCCTACGTCACCCGCGACGTGGTCCAGCGCAATTACGGCGGCCTCGAAACCCGCGGCTGGCTGCGCCTGATCGTGCCGATCGTGCCGATCGCGACGGAGCCGGCGGCGGAGGCGCCCCGCCCGCTGGTGCGCCGGTTCTGACCGCAATCCGATCTGGCGCCACGGCCGCCGGCCGGGGGAGCGGCGAGAGGGCGCAGGCCGGGGGCTTTTCATCCAGCGTCCGGCTCCCTACTTTCGGGATCCCAGCAACAAACGGAAGGAGGTGATCCAGTGTCTCATTGTCATCAGCCGCGGTCGTCGGCTCACCGGACCTGGACCGTCGCCTCCGGCGCTTTCCTCTAAGCGCTATAGGCACGCGAGACAGTTTCGGCCGGACCGCGGTTCGGCAATGGAAGGGCCGCCCTCATGGGGCGGCCCTTCGGCTTTTCGGGGGGGCGGGGACGGCCTCGGCGGCGCGGCCTCAGCGCTTCTGGAACAGGGGCTGGGCCAGGGCTTCGCAGCGGGCCTGCCAGAGATCGCGCTCCTCGCGGATCGCCTGCAGCTCGCTCATCTCGTCCTGGACGTGCTTGCGGAGGTCGCGGATCTCCTGAGCCAGCATCGCCTGGAGCTCGGCGTAGCGGTCGGTCTCCTGCCGCAGCTGGGCCTTCAGCATCAGGTTCTCGGCCATCAGCTCGGAGACGTCCTCGGCCTCGACGCCGCCGATGACGGCCTCGGCGGGCTGCACCACGCGGGGCGCCCAGCTCGGGCTCGACTCGGCCGGGCGATGCGCCTCGGCACGCGACGCATCTTGGCGCGAATGATCTTGGCGCGACAGATCCTGGCGCGAATAATCCTGGCGCTGGACCCGCGCCTCGGCGCCGGGAGGCGGGGAGGGGGCGGCCGGCGCGTGCGCCTTCATGGCGGCGAGCCAATCCCGCAGCGGGCCGGGGGTGGGACGGCTGCCGCCCTCGGACGGCGGGTAGTGACGGGCGGGTTCCGACATGGCGGGCGTCCTTGCGATCTCGAGGACGATCCGATCAGGTTAGGCTTAATGAAGCGTAAATCTTAACGAAGATGGTGCGTGCCGCGCCGAGAATTTGACTTTTCCCCCGGGCGCGCCTAAGGCCCGCCCTCCCGATCCGACGCGACGACGTCAACCTGGAAGCCGCCCGGTCCCACGAGGCCGGAGGTCAACGCCCGACAGCGCGTTCGCGCCCTCGGGCGTGTTCCGCGTTGGCCTCGTCCCGTCCCCGAGCCGGCCCGCCCGGCTGAGAGACGCCATGACGCCGCCAGACACGTCTGCAGACGCGACCACGCCCGGACAGGCCCTCCGCATCGAGGATGCGGTGAACGACGTCTGCCCGTGGTCCGGCAAGCCGATCTCGGCCGATTCGCTGACGCTCTACAGCGGCGCGGTGGTGGGGTTCTGCAAGCCCGAATGCCGGGACAAGTTCGCCCGCGCCGTCCAGGCCTTCGAGGACGCGCTCCAGGCCCGCCGCGTCGAGAAGGCGGGTCTCCACCAGTGATGCGCCCGAAGACGCGCCCGCACGGGATCGCCTGACCATGTTCGAAGGCCTGTCCGACCGCCTCTCCGGCATTCTCTCGGGGCTGACCCGCCGCGGCGCCCTCACGGAGGCCGACGTCACGGCCGCGATGCGCGAGGTCCGCCGCGCGCTGCTCGAGGCCGACGTGGCGCTGGAGGTCGTGCGCGGCTTCACCGAGCGGGTGCGCGAGAAGGCGGTGGGCGCCGTCGTCCTCAAGTCCGTCACCCCTGGCCAGATGGTCGTCAAGATCGTCAATGACGAGCTCGTGGCGATGCTCGGCGCCGAGGCCGAGATCATCGACCTGAACGCGCCCGCCCCGGTCGCCATCCTGATGGTCGGCCTGCAGGGCTCGGGCAAGACCACCACCACCGCCAAGATCGCCCGCCGCCTGTCGAGCCGCGAGAAGCGGCGCGTGCTGCTGGCCTCCCTCGACACCCGCCGCCCGGCCGCGATGGAGCAGCTCGCGGTGCTGGCGGCCCAGGTCGAGGTCGAGAGCCTGCCGATCATCGCCGGCCAGTCGGCGGTGCAGATCGCCCGGCGGGCCATGGACGCCGCCCGCCTCGGCGGCTTCGACGTGGTGATGCTGGATACCGCCGGCCGCACCACCCTCGACGAGGCGCTGATGGCGGAGGCCGCCGAGGTCAAGGCGGCGACCAGGCCCCACGAGGTGCTGCTCGTCGCCGACGCGCTGACGGGCCAGGACGCCGTCAACACGGCGCGGGCCTTCGACGAGCGCCTCGGCGTCACCGGCATCGTGCTGACCCGGATGGACGGCGATGCCCGCGGCGGCGCGGCGCTCTCCATGCGCGCCGTCACGGGCAAGCCGATCAAGCTCGTCGGCACCGGCGAGAAGGTCGACGCGCTGGAGGAGTTCCACCCGGCCCGCGTCGCCAACCGCATCCTCGGCATGGGCGACATCGTCTCCCTGGTGGAGAAGGCGGCCGAGACCATCGACCACGAGCAGGCGCTCCGCACCGCGGAGAAGATGCGCAAGGGCAAGTTCGACCTCGACGACCTGTCGATGCAGCTCGGCCAGATGGAGAAGATGGGCGGCATCGGCGGCCTGATGGGCATGCTGCCGGGCATGGGACAGATCAAGAAGCAGGTCGAGGGCGCCAATCTCGACGAGAAGATGTTCCGGCGCCAGCGGGCGATCATCTCGTCGATGACCGCGCAGGAGCGCAAGAATCCCGATCTCCTCAAGAATTCCCGCAAGAAGCGCATCGCCGCCGGGTCCGGCGTCAAGGTCGAGGAGATCAACAAGCTCCTCAAGATGCACCGGACCATGGCCGACATGATGAAGGCGATGGGCTCGGGCAAGCGCGGCATCGGCCAGGCGCTTGGCTCCATGTTCGGCCTCGGCGGGGGCGGGGGCATGGGCGGAATGCCCGGCGGGATGCCGGGGCTGCCGCCCGGGATGCCGGAGCCGACGCCCGAGCAGATCGAGCAGATCCAGAAGCAATTCGGCGGCAAGCTGCCGCCGATGCCGCCAGGCCTCGGAGGCCCGGGCGGCGGAAAGATGCCGAGCCTTCCGGGGTTGGGCGGACCGAAGGGACCGGGCCTGCCCGGTCTCGGCGGGTTCCCGTTCGGGAAGAAGAAGTGAGCGGGCCGGTCGCGCGCCCCTCCATCCACACGACACTGACAGCCTAGGAGAAACCGATGTCCCTCAAGATTCGCCTCACCCGCGGCGGCGCCAAGAAGCGCCCGTACTACCGCATCGTCGTCGCCGATGCCCGCTCCCCGCGCGACGGCCGCTTCATCGAGAAGGTCGGCGTCTACGACCCGATGAAGCCCAAGGACGATCCGGCCCGCGTCCAGCTCGAGACCGACAAGATCACGTCCTGGCTCGCCAAGGGCGCGCAGCCGACCGACCGCGTGCTCCGCTTCCTCGACGCCGCCGGCCTCGCCAAGCGCCCGGCCCGCAACAACCCGCAGAAGGCCGAGCCCGGCGAGAAGGCCAAGGAGCGGGCGGCCAAGCGCGCCGAGGCGGCCGCCGCCCCGGCCGAGGATGCCGCGGCCTAAGGACCGGCGAGCATGGCGCGCCGTCCCGGAGGACATCCACCCCGCCAGGACGGCGCGCGCCTCGCCCGGCCCGGCCGCCTCTCGCCGGCGGCCGAGACCTCGGCGCGGCAAGATCGGTCTGCGCGGCAAGATGGGTCTGCAGCTGCGGAGCCGTCGGCGCAGCCCGAGGGGGCCGGCGCGATGCCGGTCCTTCCCGAAGATTTCGTCCTCATGGGCGAGTTCGGGCGGGCGCACGGGCTCAACGGCGAGGTCCGGCTGAAATCCTACACGGCGGACCCGGTGGGGATCGCCCGCTACGTCCCGCTCCTCACCCGCGACGGCCGGTCGATCGAGATCACCGACGCGCGGCCGGCGCCGGGCTCGGCCCCGGATCTCCTCGTCGTCCGGGTGAAGGGCGTCCGGAACCGCGACGAGGCCGAGGCCCTGAACCGGCTCGCGCTGCACGTCCCCCGCGCCCGCCTCGGGGAGGCCGCGGAGGAGGACGAGTTCTTCACCGCCGACCTCGTCGGCCTCGCGGTGGTGGATGGAGCGGGCACGATGCTCGGGACCGTCACGGCGGTGCCGAATTACGGCGGCGGCGACCTCCTGGAGATCCGCCCCGAGGCCGGCGGCCCGACCGCGCTCCTGCCCTTCACCAAGGCCTTCGTGCCGGGCCTCGACATCCCGAACCGCCGCATCGTCGTGGATCCGCCCGAGGACCTGTTCGCGCCCCCCGGCCCGAAGCCCGCCGACGCGCCGGGCTAGAGCCGTTCCCGCGGCGCGCCCGCGCTCAGCGCGCCGCCGGCGCGGCCCGGCTTTCCGCGTCCCGGCAGGGCTTGATCGTGCCGGGGTCCGGCCGGCGCTCCGGGGCCGGCGCCTCGAACAGGGCCAGGTACCCGACCCCGCCCGTGAGCGTGCTGAACCCGGTCTCGCGATAACCCGAGGCGGCGAGCTCGCAGCGCAGGAGCGCCGGCGGCGTGCCGTGGCGCGACGGGACGTCGTCCGCATCCACGATGCCGACGCGGCCCCCCGGCTTCATGGCGGCCGCGAGGTTGTGCAGGAGCCCGTAGGGCTGGCTGATCTCGTGATACATGTGGACCAGGAGGGCGGCATCGACCGAGGCCGGTGGGAGGCGGGGATCGTGCGGCTCGCCCCGCACCACCGTGACATTCGAGAGCCCCGCCTTCCGGATGCGCGCCTCCAGATCGGCCAGGTAGCGGGGCGTCACGTCCTCGGCGAGCACCCGGCCCCCCGGCCCGACGCGGCGCGACAGGCGCAGGGCGTAGTAGCCGCTCCCCGCCCCGATATCCGCCACCGTCTCACCCGGGGCGATCCGCATCAGGCGGGCCACCTGCCCGAACTCGTCGGCCCTCTCGCGCTCCTTCTCCAGCGCCCATTGCGCCGCCACGATCTCGGCCACCGGCCGGTCGGGCTTGGGGAAGGCCGAGGCCGGCGCACCGGGCGGCCCAAGGGGGCCCGCCGCCAGCGCAGGCGCCGCAAGAAGGACTAGGGCCGCGAGGAGGGGATGACGGAACATGGGCTGACAACGGGCGGCGGGCCGGATGGTGCCGGCGATTGACCGCGCCCCCGGGCCCGCGCCATCAAGCGCCATGACGACGGCCCTGACCCCGACGGCGCCCTGGCGGGCCACGATCCTCACGCTCTATCCCGAGATGTTCCCCGGGCCGCTGGGCCTGTCGCTCTCCGGCGACGCGCTGGCGCGGGGCGCCTGGGATTGCGAGGCCCGCAACATCCGCGACCACGGGCTCGGGCGCCACCGCAGCGTCGACGACACCCCCGCGGGCGGGGGCGCCGGGATGGTCCTGCGCTGCGACGTGCTGGCGGCGGCGATCGATTCGGCCGCAGCGCCCGACGACCCGCGCCCGCGCCTCCTGATGTCGCCGCGCGGGCGCCCGCTGACGCAGGCGCGGGTGCGGGCGCTGGCGGGAGGGCCCGGCCTCGTCGTGGTCTGCGGCCGGTTCGAGGGCGTGGACGAGCGCGTCATCGCGGGCCGCGGCCTCGAGGAGGTCTCGATCGGCGATTACGTGCTCTCGGGCGGCGAGATCGCCGCGATGGTGCTGGTCGATGCCTGCGTGCGCCTGCTGCCCGGCGTGATGGGCAAGGAGGCCTCAGGCGTCGAGGAGAGCTTCGAGGGCGGACGCCTCGAATATCCGCACTTCACCCGCCCCCGGGACTGGGAGGGGCATTCCATCCCGGAGGTGCTGACCGGCGGCAACCACGCCGCCATCGCCCGCTGGCGCGCCGCCGAATCCCTGCGCCTGACCCGCGCGCGGCGCCCGGATCTTCTCGGGCCGGATCTTCTCGCACCGGATGCGCGGAAAGATCCGTAACTCCGTGATGCAAAACACATAACAACTGCCAAACCCGGCGTCCCGCGAGAGAAAGCCAAGACTTTGACAGTTTTGGCTCTTGCTTTCGGGGGCGAGAGCGAGCATCCCCATCGGCGGGACACTCCTCCCCAACGAGGAGCGCCCATCTGTAAGGATGGATCACATGATGAACCGGCCCACCACGCGCCCCCGCGTGCCCAATTTCTCGTCCGGCCCCTGCGCCAAGCGCCCAGGATGGCGCCTCGATGCGCTCTCGGGTGCCGCCCTCGGTCGCTCGCACCGCTCCCCCCTCGGCAAGGGCAAGCTCAAGGACGCGATCGACCTGACGCGCAAGGTCCTGCGCGTGCCGGCCGATTACCGCATCGGCATCGTGCCCGCCTCCGACACCGGCGCCGTCGAGATGGCGATGTGGACGATGCTCGGCCCGAAGACCGTCGAGGTCGCGGCCTGGGAGGCCTTCGGGGCCGAGTGGGTCACGGACGCCCTCAAGGAACTCAAGATCAGCCCGCGCATCCACCAGACGCCCTACGGCGTGCTGCCGGATCTCGCCGCGATCGACACCAAGCACAACGACGTCATCTTCACCTGGAACGGCACCGCCGCCGGCGTGAAGGTGCCGAACGGCGACTGGATCGCGGCCGACCGCGAGGGCATCACCATCTGCGACGCCACCTCGGCCGCCTTCGCGCAGCCGCTGGACTGGGACAAGCTCGATGTCGTCACCTTCTCCTGGCAGAAGGTGATGGGCGGCGAGGCCGCGCACGGCATGCTGATCCTGTCGCCCCGCGCCGTGGCGCGGATCGAGAGCCACGTTCCGGCCTGGCCGATCCCGAAGGTGTTCCGCCTCGCCAAGGGCGGCAAGCTCATCGAGGGCATCTTCAAGGGCGACACCATCAACACGCCCTCGATGCTGGCGGTGGAGGATTACCTCGACACCCTGCGCTGGGCCGAGGCGATCGGCGGCCTCGACGCGCTCCACGCCCGGGCCGATGCGAATGCGCGGGTGATCCACGACTGGGTCGCCCGCACCCCCTGGATCGACCATCTCGCGGTGGATCCCGCCACCTATTCGAACACGGGCGTGTGCCTCGTCATCACCGACCCGGACGTGCTCGCCCGCGGCGACGCGGCGGTGGCGTCGGTGGCCAAGGATATCGGGGACCTGCTCGAGCGCGAGAATGTCGCCCTCGATATCGGCGCCTATCGCGACGCGCCCCCCGGCCTGCGCATCTGGTGCGGCGGCACGGTGGAGGAGGCCGACCTCGCGGCCCTGACGGCCTGGCTCGACTGGGCCTTCGCCGAGGCCAAGGCGAAGCTCGCGCAGGCGGCCTGAGACCGGCCCACCTCTCCCGTCCGGGAGTGGTCGAATCCGCGATAGCGGAACGGGTGAGGGGGGCGACCTCTCCGGAGATGTCGCATCCCTCACCCCGGCCCTCTCCCGCTCGGGAGAGGGGGCGCGCTGCGCTGCCCGAGCATCACGCGATTGGCCGGCCTCGCGGCGTTCTGCGCCCGCCTCCACGGGGCCGCCTCACACCCATTCCCATTCCTCACGAGCCGGAGGCTCCCATGCCCGCTCCCAAGGTTCTCATCTCCGACGCCCTGTCGGAGGCTGCCGTCCAGATCTTTCGCGACCGCGGCATCGACGTCGATTTCCGTCCCGAACTCGGCAAGGACAAGGACGCCCTCGCGGCGATCATCGGCGATTATGACGGCCTCGCCATCCGCTCCGCCACCAAGGTCACCCCGAAGATCCTGGCGCAGGGCAGCCGCCTGCGGGTGATCGGCCGGGCCGGCATCGGCGTCGACAATGTCGACGTCCCGGCCGCCACCGCCAAGGGCGTGATCGTGATGAACACGCCCTTCGGCAACTCGATCACCACGGCCGAACACGCCATCGCGCTGATGTTCGCGCTGGCCCGCCAGATCCCGCAGGCCGACACCTCGACCCAGTCCGGCAAGTGGGAGAAGAACCGCTTCATGGGCGTCGAGCTGACGGCCAAGACGCTCGGCGTCATCGGCTGCGGCAATATCGGGGCGATCGTGGCCGACCGCGCCATCGGGCTGAAGCTCAAGGTCGTGGCCTACGATCCCTTCCTGTCGCCCGAGCGCGCCCTCGAGATCGGCGTCGAGAAGGTCGAGCTCGATCAGCTGCTGGCCCGCGCCGACATCATCACCCTGCACGTGCCGATGACGGACAAGACCCGCAACATCCTGTCGGCCGAGGCGCTCGCCCGGACGAAGCCCGGCGTGCGCATCATCAACTGCGCCCGCGGCGGCCTCGTGGACGAGGCGGCCCTCCGCGCGGCCCTCGATTCGGGCCACGTGGCGGGGGCGGCCTTCGACGTCTTCGTGGAGGAGCCGGCGCGGGAGAACCCGCTCTTCGGCCACCCGAACGTGATCTGCACGCCGCATCTCGGCGCCTCGACCAACGAGGCGCAGGAGAACGTCGCCCTGCAGGTGGCCGAGCAGATGGCGGATTACCTCCTCAGCGGCGCCATCACCAACGCCATCAACTTCCCGTCGATTTCGGCCGAGGAGGCGCCGCGCCTCAAGCCCTTCGTGGCGCTCGCCGACAAGCTCGGCTCGTTCCTGGGCCAGCTCACGGACGCGCCGATCAAGGGCATCCGCATCACCTACGAGGGCGAGGTGGCGGGCATGAACACCCGGGCGCTCACCTCGGCAGCCGTCACCGGCGTGCTGCGGCCGTTCCTGGCCGACATCAACATGGTCTCGGCGCCCGCCATCGCCCGCGAGCGCGGCATCGTCATCGACGAGGTCAAGCGCGCGGGCGGCAACGGCGATTACGAATCGGTGGTGCGCATCACGGTCGAGGCCGAGGACATGCCGCGCGACGCCGCCGGCACGGTCTTCCACGACGGCAAGCCGCGGGTGATCGAGATCCGCAGCATCGAGATCGACGCGGCCTTCGCGCCGCACATGCTCTACGTGCGCAACCACGACAAGCCGGGCTTCATCGGCCGCTTCGGCTCGGTGCTCGGCGAGGCCGGCGTCAACGTCGCGACGTTCAATCTCGGCCGCGAGCAGGAGGGCGGCAACGCCATCGCGTTCGTGGCGGTGGACGGGCCGGTCTCCCCGGCGGTGCTGGAGCAGATCGCCGCGATCCCGCAGGTGAAGCGGGTCCGGGCCGTGAGCTTCTGACCCGATCCGACGAAGCCGCCACGGCCGGGGCCGGTTTCGCGCGAGCGGGGCCGGCTCTTTCCGGGTCGCGTTGTCCGAAGAGGCCGCATCCCTCACCGTTCCGCTGTCGCGGATTCGACCACTCCCGGACGGGAGAGGTGAGCGTGCGCGCGATCGGCAGCGACGCGCAAACAGCCGCCAGAACCATCCTTGATGCCGCGACCGGCCCCCTCTCCCGTGCGGGAGAGGGTTGGGGTGAGGGGTGCGCATTATCCGGAGAAGTCGCATCCCTCACCCGGTCGGCTGGCGCCGACTCGACCTCTCCCGGACGGGAGAGGTGATGCGCACCTCGCTCAGCGCCACCGTCGTTCCGGGGGGCGGGAGGCGAGCTCAGGATGCGTGGGCCGCCAGAACCAGCCCTGATGCCGCGACCGGCCCCCTCTCCCGTGCGGGAGAGGGTTGGGGTGAGGGGTGCGCGCTCTCCGGAAAGGCCGCACCCCTCACCCGGTCGGCTCGCGCCGACTCGACCGCTCCCGGACGGGAAAAGTGGGATGCACCTCGCTCAGAGCCGCCGTTTCGGACCCCCGACGCGGTGGCAAGGCGCCCAAGGAAAAAGCCCCGGATCGCTCCGGGGCTTCTCGGGGGCCGTGCGGGCCGGGCTTACTTGAAGAGGTTCAGGAAACCGCCGGGCTCGGCGTAGACGCCGGGGCTGGCGGTCGAGGCCTGCCAGCGGATCGAGCCGATGAAGGCGTCGCCGCACCAGCGGGAGGTGCCGCCGTTGATGGCGCCGCGATAATCGCCGGTGAGCGTATAGCACTGGGTCGGCGTCAGGTCGGTGGTGTGGAAGCGGAAGTCGAGCAGCAGGTTCTTGTAGGTGTAGGAGATGCCGACATTGCCGTAATTGTAGCTCGGCAGGTTCACGGCGGCGAAGCGGTTCGTCCCGTCGATCAGACCCGTGACCGAGGTCTTGGCCGCACCCAGGAAGTAGTGGCCGCCCTCGCCCGAGATCGAGAAGCCGCCGGCATAGGCCTCCGGCAGGAACGGGAACAGCGTGGCGGGCAGCGTGTAGGCGAGGGTGCCCGACGTGTAGGTGCCGTTGGTGTGCTGGCCGAGATAGTTCGGGGCGTAGAAGACGTTGGCGCCGATCGCGAGCTCGGGCGTCGCCTGGTAGAGCGCCTTGCCGGCATACTCGATGAAGTCGGTGTTGGCCGTCGTGTAGAAGGGGTTGCCGATGCCGCTGGCCAGGTTCGCGGCGTTGAAGATGCGCTGCTCGTTCGGGTAATAATAGTAGATCACCCCGAGATCGAAGGAGAGCTTGTCGAAGGTCGGCCGGATACCGGCGACGAGATCGAACTCGAAGTCGGGCCGGGTCGGCAGGCGGGTCTGCCAGGTATAGAGGCCCGCATAGGCGAAGTTGTTGAAGAACTGCGCCTCGAAGAAGGTCTGGTAGCTACCCTGCAGGTTCGACTGCGAAACGCCGCGGAAATTGTAGTCGGAGGCGTATTGCGAGTAGAACGCGAAGCCGATCAGCGGATCCGGTGCCTTGGCCTCCGGCGGCATCTCCTTGGGAGGAGCCGGCATGTCGGCGGCCTGGACCTGTCCGAGGCAGAGGAACGTGGCGAGAGACGCCGCGGCGCCCTGCTTGAACAGCTTCGAGATCATGGAAATCAGCCCCTTTTTCTTGATGAGAGGAAGGTGCCGAAAATGCCCAGGCATCGCAAAACCAAGTTTCGAGCATTTGCCCAGTTTGTAGGCATTTCAGGCTTGGCCGTGGCGATGCCCTCGGGTTGTTGCATCGAGACCACATTGTGGCCGTACTGAGCCGGGCGCCGCCCGCGGGCATACGTACGCTCGGGCGGGCCGCCGGGCGGAAAATTTCAATCCAGGCGGGTGGGGCCGGCGAATCAAAAAAGGCCCCGGTTCGCCTGAACCGGGGCCTTCAGCGGCGGGACCCGGGGGCCCCGCCGACGAGCGAATGCTCTTAGTAGTTGTAGGCGCGCTCGCCGTGATCGGCGATGTCGAGGCCCTCGCGCTCCTCCTCCTGGGTGACGCGCAGGCCGATGGTCAGGTCCACGAGCTTGAACAGGATCGCCGAGCCGATGCCCGACAGGAGCAGGGTGAGGCCGACGGCCTTCGCCTGGATGATGAGCTGGGCCGTCATGTCGTAGGCGCCGACCACGAGCTCGCCGGGCTTCGTGGTGTAGTCCGGGATGCCGACGCCGCCGAGCGCCGGGCTGACCAGGATGCCGGTGGCGAGCGCCCCCAGGATGCCGCCGATGCAATGCACGCCGAAGACGTCGAGGCTGTCGTCGTAGCCGAGCGCGTTCTTCACGGTGGAGCACATGATGAAGCAGACCGCGCCGGCCACGAGGCCGAGGACGATCGAGCCCATCGGGCCGGCAAAGCCCGCCGCCGGGGTGACGGCCACGAGGCCCGCGACCGCGCCCGACAGCATGCCGAGGAGCGAGGGCTTGCCCTTGAGCGCCCACTCGACGAACAGCCAGGACACGGCGGCCGCGGCGGTGGCCACGAAGGTGTTGATCATGGCGAGCGCCGTCGAGCCGTTGGCCTCGAGGTTGGAGCCGGCATTGAAGCCGAACCAGCCGACCCAGAGGAGCGAGGCGCCGATGGCCGTCATGGTGAGCGAGTGGGGAGCGAGCAGGTCACGGCCGTAGCCGATGCGCTTGCCCATCATCAGGCAGCCGACGAAGCCCGCGATGCCCGCGTTGATGTGCACCACGGTGCCGCCGGCGAAATCGAGGGCGCCCATCTTGAAGAGGAAGCCCGCATCGGCGTTGACGGCGTCGAGGGCGTCCTGCGCGGCCTTCTTGGAGGCCTCGTCGGTGGCCGCCGCAAGCGCCTTGGCGGCGTTGCCGACCACGTCCGGGCCGCCCCAGTACCAGACCATGTGGGCCATCGGGAAGTAGATCAGCGTGACCCAGAGGATCGTGAACACGATCAGGGCCGAGAACTTCATCCGCTCCGCGAAGGCGCCGACGATGAGGGCCGGGGTGATCATCGCGAACGTCATCTGGAAGCAGATATAGACGTATTCGGGGATCACGACGCCGTTCGAGAAGGTCGCGACCGTCGAGTTCGGGTCGACGCCCTTGAGGAAGGCCTTCGAGAAGCCGCCCACGAAGTCGTTGAGGCCGCCGCCATTGGTGAAGGCGAGGCTGTAGCCGTAGAACACCCAGATCAGGCAGACGATGCAGGCGATGGCGAAGACCTGGGTCAGCACCGAGAGCATGTTCTTGGTGCGCACGAGGCCGCCGTAGAACAGGGCCAGGCCCGGCACGGTCATCAGCAGCACGAGGGCGGTGGCGATCAGCATCCAGGCGGTGTCGCCCTTGGCGGGCACCGGCGCGGCGGCGGGCACGGCGGCGGCTTCGGGCACCGGCGACTGTGCGAGGGACGGCTCGGCGAGGAGGAGGGCGAATGTCGCGCCTCCCAAGCCGAGCGCGAGGAGATGGCGAAGTTTCATGGACACGGGACTCCTGATCGCGATGCGATGTTCGGTTTTTTGAGTGTTCTGGGCAGGCGGGCGGCGCGGCCCGGCGCTGTCCCTCAGAGGGCGTCGGCGTCGGTCTCGCCGGTGCGGATGCGGACCGCCTTCTCGAGCGGCATCACGAAGATCTTGCCGTCGCCGATCTGGCCGGTCCGGGCGGCGCCCGCGATGGCGTCGATGACGCTGCTCGTCAGGTCCGCCGCGACCGCGACCTCGATCTTGAGCTTGGGCAGGAAGCTCACGGCGTATTCGGCGCCGCGATAGATCTCGGTGTGGCCCTTCTGCCGGCCGTAACCCTTCACCTCGGTCACGGTCAGGCCGTGCACGCCGATCCCGGTCAAGGCGTCGCGCACCTCCTCCAGCTTGAACGGCTTGATGATGGCCATCACGATTTTCATGGGCGGCGCCCCCTTGTGGAATGAGAGCCGGCTGCCGGAGCCGTCTTGAGCGCGACGTCTCGGTCCGGATTGCCCGCGCGGCCGGAATGGCCCCGCGTTCGCCCGGCCTCATTCAAGGACTATGCCAGCACCGCGACGGCCGGAACCTTTTCGGACCTGCCCGTTCTGCCCACGGATTGGACGCCGCCTGCCGCGCCAATCGGCGCCGGCGCGACGGAAAATGCCCATCTGTTGAGCATTCAGGCGCAATGCACGCCATTATGCAGTCAATGCGGGCGACAATCGACGCCCTCGGGTGGGATCGTCGCAGGGCGGGGCCGGGTCTCGCCGGCGGCTCGCGCCCCGCCTCAGGCCCGGTCGTCGCGCGGCCGGATCAGGCCTTCCTGGGCGACGGAGGCGACGAGCTCGCCGGCGCGGTTGAAGATCTGGCCGCGGGCGAAGCCCCGGGCGCCGGCGGCGGTGGGGCTGTCCTGGGCGTAGAGGAGCCATTCGTCGGCCCGGAACGGGCGGTGGAACCAGAGGGCGTGGTCGAGGCTCGCGGATTGGATCTCGGGGTCGAACACGGTCCGCCCATGCGCGATCAGGGTGGCGTCCAGGAGGGTCATGTCGGAGGCGTAGGCGAGCACGGCCTGGTGGATCGCCGGATCGTCCGGGAGGGCCGAGGCGGCGCGGAGCCAGACCTGGCAGCGCGGATCGCGCGGCTCGCGGATGAGGTAGCGCTTGATCGAGGCGGGCTTCAGCTCGATCGGGCGCTCGCGGGCGAAATAGGCCGCGACCGCCGCCGGGATGCCGGCGCCCCCGGCCGCCACCAGCGCGCGGGTCTCCGGCAGGGTGTCGGGGTCGGGGGCATCGGGCATCCGCGCCTGATGCGCGTGGCCGTCCTCCTGGTCCTGGTAGGAGATCGACATGGCGAAGATCGCGCGCCCGTGCTGGATCGCCTTGACCCGGCGCGTGGTGAAGCTGCGCCCGTCGCGGATGCGCTCGACCTCGTAGATGATCGGCACCTTCGGGTCGCCGCCGAGCAGGAAATAGGCGTGGAGCGAATGCGGCGGCCGGGTGCTCGGCACCGTCCGGGTCGCGGCCACGAGCGCCTGCGCCACCACCTGCCCGCCGAACACCCGGGGCCAGCCGAGATTCGGGCTGACCCCGCGGAAGAGGTCGACCTCGAGGCGCTCGAGGTCGAGGATGTCGAGGAGTTCGGCGACGATTCCGGTCATGCGCTCACGAATGCTCCGAGGCGCGGCGGCCGGAGCCGGCGCCAGTCTGGCCTGCGGGGCAGCACATAGCAGGCTTCGCCCGGGAGGCCACGCCCGCAGGCGGCGCTGGTCTCGGCGCTGGTCTCGGCGCTGGTCTCGCGCCACCGCGCGCCCTATCCTGCGGCGGGGCAAGGCCGGGGCACGAGGGAGTGGGACGCGTGGTGGGTTCGACAGCGCGCGCGGGCGCCCGCAGCCTGGTGGTGGCGGGCGGCGGCATTCCGGGGCTCGCCCTGGCGCTCGCCCTGAAACAGGCGCACGGCGCGGCCCTAACCGTCACGATCTGCGATCCGGGCCTCAAAGCCGGGAACGCGCGCCAGCGCGGGCGCGCCTACGCTGTGGCGGCGGGGGGCCGGCACCTGTTCGAGCGGCTCGGGATCTGGGAGCGTATCGCGGGGGCGCGCCAGCCCATCACCGACATGGTGGTGAGCGACAGCCGCCTCGCCGACCCAATCCGCCCGGTCTTCCTCACCTTTTCGCAGGAAGGCGCCGCCCACGACGCCGGCGCGAAGGGCGCCGGCGAGCCCGCGCCCTTCGCCCACATGGTCGAGGCCGAGCCCCTGGTCGAGGCCCTGATCGCGGCGGCGGGCGCGGCCGGGATCGTGCTCGAACCCACCGGGATCCGCCGGGCCGAGCCGGAGCGGGGGGCGATCCGGGCGATCCTCGACGACGGGAGGGTGCTCCGGGCCTCGCTCGTCGTGGCGGCGGACGGGGCGCGGTCGCGCCTGCGCGAGGCCGCCCGGATCGGCTGGGTCGGCTGGCGCTACCCGCAATCGGGCATCGTCGCGACGATCGCGCATGAGCGCGACCATGGCGGCCGGGCCTACGAGCATTTCCTGCCGGGCGGCCCCTTCGCGATGCTGCCGCTGGCCCCGGGCGGCGCGCTCGGCCACCGCGCCTCGATCGTCTGGACGGAGCGGGAGGCCGACGTGCCGGCGCTGCTCGGCGGCGGCGAGGCCGAGGTGCTGGCTGAGGTCGAGCGGCGCTTCACCCCCAATCTCGGCCGGATCGCCCTCGAGGCCGGCCCGAGCGCCCACCCGCTCGCCTTCGGCATCGCCCGCAGCTTCCGGGCCGAGCGCCTCGCGCTGCTGGGGGATGCCGCCCACGTCATCCACCCGCTCGCCGGCCAGGGGCTCAACCTCGCCCTCACCAGCGCGGCGGCGCTGGCCGAGGCGGTCACCGAGGCCCTGCGCCTCGGCATGGACCCGGGCGGCCCCGAGGTGCTGCGGGCCTATGAGCGCGCCCGCCGCTTCGACACCCTGGCGATGGCGGCCGCCACCGACGGACTCAACCGCCTGTTCTCGAACGACGTGCTTCCGGTCCGCCTCGCCCGCGATTTCGGCCTCGGCCTCGTCGACCGGATGCCGGGGCTCAAGCGCTTCTTCATCGACGAGGCGGCGGGCCTGCGCGGGCCGCAGCCGCGGCTGATGCGCGGGGAGGCGCTGTGAGGTTGGTTCGCGCGCCGATCCGCTGACATCGGAAGGCTGGGGATTCGCATCGATCGGCTTTGGGGAGCGCGACAGACTGTCCCGGACGTCGGACCGGGCAAGCGGGCCTTCAGCCAGCAGGGTGACCGGATCGCGATCGGCTACCCGGGAGAACGCGGCGGGCCTCGCGTCAGACCAGGGCCCGGGCCGCGAGGTGAAGCCCGAGCCCCAGGAGCCCGAAATAGAAGAAGCGCCGGAAGACCGGTTCGCTGACCCGGCCGCGCATCCAGCCGCCCAACCGCATGCCGAGGAGGGCCGGCACCAGCGCCAGGGCCGAGACGCCCGCGATGCCGACGCTCAGAATGCCGCTGCCGGCGAGTGCCAGGGCAAGCGCCACGGTGGAGACCGTGAAGGAGAGCCCGAGCGCCTGGATGAGGTCCTCCCGGTTGAAGCCCAGGGCCCCGAGAAAGGGCGCGGCCGGGATCGAGGAGACGCCGGTTGCCGCCGTCACCAACCCTGTCGCCGCCCCGGCGAGGGGCGCGAGCCACCGCTCGGTGCCCGGCGACACCCGGAGGCGCGGGGCAGCAAGCCCGAGGATCGCGGAGGCGATCAGGGCGAATCCCAGGGCCACGATGGCCCCACCCCCGAACGCCCCGTGAAGGAGGGCGGCCGCCGCCAGGGTCCCGACGGTGCTCGCCGCGAGCATCGGCCAGAGGCGGCGCACCATTGCGGCGAAGCGCGGACCGGCCGCGAGCTGCCAGACATTGGTGACGAAGGCCGGGACCACCAGGAGCGCGGCAGCCTGGGCCGGCATCATGACGAGGCTGAGCAACCCCATGGCCACGGGCGGCAATCCAAGCCCGACCACGCCCTTGACGAACCCGGCGAGGAAGAAGGCGAAGCCCGCGACCGCAAGGGGGAAGGGTTCGAGCGCGATGGGCATGGTGACCGCAAGATCCAGATGCGTGAGGCTCAGTCGGCGTCGCCCCTGTTCCCGGCGTCGCCCCTGTTTTCGGCGTCGTCATGGCACGGCCTGGAATAGCGCGTCACGGCCGGCGCATCAGCCGTCTCCGCGACGGATGGCCTGCGGCCCCGGCAGCGTCAGGCGCCAAACCCACGGACCCGGAGGTCATGGGTCCTGCGAGCGCCCGAGCACGATATGCGTCGCGAGGTCGGTGGGCGTGGAATCCACCGCGCGGTAGCCGAGGCCGGGGAGGTCCAGGCCTTCGAACATCGCCTCGCCGCGCCCGAGCAGGACAGGCGTGACCGCAAGGTGCAGGTCGTCGATCAGGCCGGCCTGCAGGTATTGGCGAATGGTCGCGACGCCACCCCCGATTTTGACGTCACGTCCGCCCGCGGCCTCGCGTGCGCGATCGAGCGCGGCGTGGATCCCGTCCGTGACGAAGTGGAACGTCGTGCCGCCCTCCATCACGATCGGCGCGCGCGCATGGTGCGTCAGAACGAAGGTCGGCGCGTGGTAGGGTGGATTGTCGCCCCACCAGCCCTTCCAGCTGTCGTCCGGCCATGCCCCGCGCACGGGACCGAACATGTTCCGGCCGAGGATGAAGGCACCGAAGCCGTCCATCGCGCGGTGGGCAAAGGTTTCGTCGACGCCCTCCGAGCCGCCGCCCTTGCCGAACATGGCCCTGAAGGTCCTCGTTCCGTAGAACCATTGGTGGAGCTCCGGCCCACGCCGGCCCAGGGGATCCTGAAGGCTCTGTTCCGGGCCCGCCCCGAACCCATCGAGCGACACGGAAAACCCCGCGACTCTGACACGTCCCACCCCGGCCTCCCCGAATGCGCGCACCATGCTGCCTCGGCAGGCCAGGGTCTGCAATCAGGCGGCGCGCACGCTGGCGAGAAAGCGGTCGACCTCGGCGCGCAGGTGCCCGGATTGGCCGGACAGGTCGGAAGCCGCGCTCAGCACCTGGCCGGCGGCGGCGCCGGTATCCTCCGCAATCCGCGCCACGCCGGCGATGTTTCCGGTGACGTCGCCCGCCCCGGACGCCGCGTCGGCGACGTTGCGCACGATCGCCTGGGTGGCCGCGCCCTGCTCTCCCACCGCCGCCGAGATGGCGGTGGCGAGGCCGCTCATCTCGCGGATCCGGGCCGCGATGGCGTCGATCGCCCCGATCGCCTGATCGGTCGTGCCCTGGATCGCGCCGATCTGGGCGGAGATCTCCTGCGTGGCGCGGGCGGTCTGGCTCGCCAGATCCTTCACCTCGGTGGCCACCACGGCAAAGCCCCGTCCGGACGCGCCGGCCCGGGCCGCCTCGATGGTGGCGTTCAGCGCCAGCAGGTTGGTCTGGCCGGCGATCTTGGAGATCAGGCTCACGATGCTGCCGATGCGGTCGGCGGCCTCGCTCAGCGCCTGGACCAGGCGGCCGGTCTCGTCGGCCTGCCGCACCGCGCTGCGGGCGAGCCCCGCCGAATCCTCGACCTGGCGCCCCACCGCCTGCACCGAGGTGCCGAGGGCCTCGGCCGCCCCAGCCACCCGGGCCACGTGGGAGGCCGCCGCCTCGGCCGCGCTCGCCACCGCCCCGGACCGCTCGGCCGTGTCCCCGGCGGTGCGGCTCATATGGGTGGCGGTCTCCTGAAGCTGGAGCGCCGCCGAGGAGACGCCGCCCACGATCGAGCCGATCGCGGCCTCGAACCGGTCCGCCATCTCGCGCATCCCGGCCTTGCGCTGCGCGTCGATCCCGGCGCGGGCGAGGGCGGTCTCCGCCTCCAGCGCGCGGGCCCGCAGGAGCCCGTCCTTGAACACCTGGACGGCCGCCGCCATGGCGCCGATCTCGTCGCGCCGCGTGCCGCCCGCGAGCGGCACGTCGAGGTCGCCGGCGGCGAGGCGGCCCGCATCGGCGGCGAGGCGCGCCAGGGGCTTGGAGAGATGGCCCGCGAGCCACACCGCCACCGCGCCGCCGAGCGCGCAGAGCACGCCGGCGACCCCGAGCGTGATCCGCATCTGGTCCTCGATGCGCTGGCCCGCGGCGGCGATCTCGGCCTTCGCCTCGGTGCCGGCGAGGTCCATGGCCTCGTCGAGCCGGCGGCGCAGCTGCTCGCTGTGGCGCCCGATCAGCTCGGTGGTGGGGATCGCGGCGCCCTTGCGGATGCCGAGCAGGATCTCGGCATCGTCGCGCCAGCGCGCCGCCGCCGCCCCGGTCTCCCGGGCGACCTCCGCAATGCGCGCCGACACCGCCGAGGCCCCGAGCTTCGCGATGTTGGCCTCGAGCCCGGCCACCACCGCCCCGAACTCCGTCGCGATCGCCTCCGGCTCGATCAGGTCCGTCATGGCCAGCACGCGGGCCATCAGGCGATCGCCCCGCTCGAAGAGCAGCCTTGCGCCGCGGCTGGCCTCGTCGGCCGCGATATTGCGGTCCGCCAGGGTCGCCATCCCGGTGAAGGCCGCCTGTCCCCGGAGGCCCGTCACCGCGGCGAGCGCCGCCGCGAAGAGCAGGAAGGCCAGCATCGGCAGAAGGATCTTTATGCGAATCGACATCGACGGCTCCGCCGCAGCCTGGGAAGGGGCCGCAGCGCGGCCGGGTTCGGTTGGGGTTCGGGGCCGGTCAGTTCGGCAGGTTCGGCAGGGCCGTCTCGGTCTTCTCGGCCGTCAGCGACTTGAGGAAATCCACCAGGTCCTCGTGCTCGGCCCGGGTCAGGGCGAGCGGCCGCATCAGGGGCGAGCGCGAGGGGCGGTTCATGCCGCCGCTCTCGTAGAAGGTGACGATCGCGTCGAGGTCGGCGAACTGGCCCCCATGCCCGAACGGCGCCCGGTGGGTGAGGTTGCGCAGGCCCGGCGTCTTGAAGGCGTGCCGGGCCAGGGGGTTGTCGGGGTCGAAGGCGGCACGGCCGAGATCCTGGGTGGAGATGCCGATGTCGTGGAACTTGTTGTCGGTGAAGTTCCAGCCGGTGTGGCAGCCGGCACAGGCGGCCTTGCCGTTGAACAGGACGAAACCCCGCCGGGCCGCCGGCGAGAGGGCGGCCTCATCCCCCTCGACCCAGCGGTCGAACGGCGCCCAGCCCGAGACCACGGTGCGCTCGTAGGTGGCGATGGCGGTGAGCAGGGTGTCCTGCGTCACCCCCTCCTGCGGAAACAGCTTGCCGAACCAGGCCCGGTATTCGGGGATGCCCTTGAGCCGGGCGACGATCTCCGGGAACTTGCCGTCCATCTCGGCCGGGGTTGTGATCGGGCCCTGCGCCTGGATCTCGAGATTGGGCGCGCGCCCGTCCCAGAACAAAACCGGCAGCCAGGCCGCGTTCAGCACGGTCGGGGCCTTGCGCGGCAGCGGCTTGTTGGTGGACCCGATCGCTCCGGGCACCGGCACCTCGAAGCCGAAGGAAGGGTTGTGGCAGCTCGCGCAGCTCATGTGCTGCATCCCGCTCAGGCGCGGATCGAAGAACAGCATCTTGCCGAGCGTCGCCATCTGGGGCGAGTAGGGCGCCTCGTCCGGAAACGGCACCTGCATGGGCCGCCGATACTGGGCCTTGAGCGCCGCGATCCCGTCCTCCGTCCCGCGTGCCGGCAGGCACAGGCTTGCCAGAACCAGCACCGACGCCGCGCGTCCGAGTTTCAGCAGCATGGTGGATCAACCCCGAGGGCGATCCGCGACCGCCATAACTGATAAGACGGGGGAAAGTACACCAGAGACCGGTGAAATCTTGGTTAACTACGTAGATTCGTCAGTACACACGTATTAATTGTATTGATAAAATAACACACGCCTCATCATGGCCGCGCCGGATCAGGTTGTAATCAAGAACATCTCTCAATCTTCGATGTTATGCGCTGCCCAGCGCCGAACCGGCCCCCAATTCGGCGGAGCGTTCTGGCGTCCGTTGCCGGAGCAGGCGCGAGCCCGCACGGGCGCGGCGGTCATCCGCCGGCTCACGGGCCGCGGCCCGCCGGATCGCGCGTCGGGGGCCCGTCGCCCGAGCGGCGCGGGTCCGGCTCAGGCTCGGAGGCCGGCTCGGCTAGAGCGGTTCCCGATCGCGTTGCGACGGGACCGTCGGCCGGGCCCGTGCTGACGCGGGCGCGGATCCCCTCTCCCGTGCGGGAGAGGGACAGGGTGAGGGTCGAGACCTTTCAGAACGAGGTGCGCCCGATCGGCGCCCAGCCGGCGATACGACCGCATGCTCCATCCTGAAGGCGCTCATCCCTTGTAACTTGAATTCCGCTGCCTCTGGTATGGTCGTGGGTGCGGTGGCAGGCGGAAGACCGTTGCTCCCAAGGGACACCAAGCCCGGGGGTGAGCGTGGGT
>NZ_VZZK01000059.1 GCF_008806385.1 Methylobacterium soli | reverse complement strand
GCGGTCTGTCTCCATCTCGTAGGAGACCTTCTGGCCCTCATCGAGGTTCTGCATGCCGGCTCGCTCGACGGCCGAGATGTGGACGAAGACGTCCTTGCTGCCGTCTTCAGGCTGGATGAAGCCGAAGCCCTTGGTTCCGTTGAACCACTTAACGGTGCCGATGCTCATAGGTATTTCCGTATCTTAACAGGCAATAAGATCTGACAAACGCATGCAAGCACGCGCTCGTTCGCTCATCGTCGAAAATATGGGAGAAATGCAGAAGGCCCGCCTGAAGGGCGAGACAGCCGGGTATCTGGCCAAAAATCGATAATTGCTTTCTATACCATCAAAGGAGTACTTACAACCGGGCCGAAGCGATTTTAGAAAAAAGAAAATATTGGCTCGCATATGACATGGAACGCTGCCAATCTCGGGAAAGTTCTCTCTAGTGAGCGTCCAAACATGAGAACTCCACGTCGGTAGCTCACTTCTTTGAGCCCTCCGTGCCTACATGTAAGAAGCGGGAAGTCACAATGCAGCGCTCGATGAAATTCGGTCGCAGAATGCCTATGCCTTCGATGGTCCAGATCAAGCATGGCCTTAGAATGATGGCCGCGATAGATGCGCTGGTTACGGCTGTGCGTGAAAAGAACTTCCCGCCAGAAGAACTCTCTCAGTTAATAGCGGATCTTACCGGTAAGTACGGAATTCCGCTAGATCGAGCGCAGATGCTGTGTAATCGACTTAGGGCAGAGCCCGACAAGACCTGAACTGCCGCCGGCGCTCTATCTCCCCCGAACCGCGTAGCGTTAAAGCACCCTGGAGGGTCATGCAGGCAGCGGCTTCAGCGATGGAGAAGCAGGCTGGTGCTCTGGCTTCTGCAACCTGAGACAAAGGAAGCGCGGCATGGACGTCATCCTCACTCCAACAGGATCAAAGGGCGATACCTGGAGCCTCAAGGACAGGCTCGGCCGCCACCTGGGCGAGATCCGAGAGGACGTCGGCTTCGCGATTATCCCTGTTGAAGGGACAGCGCTGAAGAGCGTTCCGCTCCACCATGCCTCGTTGGACGCCACCATGACGGCCATCGCCAAGCATATGGCCGGCGCGTGTGAGTTGGACAGTCAGGATTGGGGCTGAAGCGTTTTGTCGCAAGCCAGGAGGCGGCAGGTTCATGGCAGGATCGGCAGAGGACAGGCTCGACGCCCTGCAGGCTCACATCGGCGCGTTCGAGGCGTGCCGAGCCGAGCAGCTTTCGCTGATCGAGAACGAGGCGAGGCGCGATCAGGACACCAGCATGTGTGAGAAGGCATCACGGGAGATCGAGGACGAGTTGGCGGCCCTACACACCCGCGCAGCAAGATATGGGAATGATCCCTTCGCAGTTGCGCCTGGCTTCTGCACATGAGCGAACAGGAGCACTAACGCTCGCGACGGACGAGACGTGGCTTCACGTATGGACTTGCTCTCTCCGGCACGGTGAGCACCTCCCGTTTTACCTGTATCGGCGGATCACCTGAGGACGAGGTTGCGGGGAGGGGCATCCAATGCGTCGGGCTCCTATACCGTGTCAGTTTATACCCGCCGTCCGCCAGAGAAATGATCCATTCCTCGCTCCTTCGACAAGCCACGACGACGGGCGGGCAGGTGATCCCGAAAGCATAATCTGCCCAATCCACCGTGCCGCCGCTGAGCAAGATCCACGTGTCATCGCGCGGGGCTGTCTCGATTGGCTGCCAATCGGACATGACTTGTCTCCCCTGTCGGAACCCTGACCCTGCGCGGCAGCTGATCAGCGTGCCCGTCAAGAGACTACTCCCGAAATGAGGGCGCGAGGAATGTCGGATCATCCATCGGCTTACGAAGTGACACTGACCTCGACGGACATGCCTTCAGGAGCGGCGGCCGGACCGCTGAAGCTGCCGGTTATGGGCATGGCTTGGCGAATGTCGCGCACGACAGCGACCGGGATCAGGTTCGCGCCGCCCACGCTGCGGTTGGTCGGGTCAAAGGTGATCCAGCCGGCGCCCGGCAGGTAGACTTCGGCCCAGGCGTGGGTGGACCCTGCACCCGCGGAGCCGACGAGGACTTGCGCTGGGTCGTAGAGGTACCCAGAGACGATCCGGGCACCGAAGCCGAGGCTACGGACCGCCTCAACAAAGAGGGTCGCGAGGTCGCGACAGGACCCTCGGCCCAACGCAAGGGTTTGGCTCGGCGACTGCGTGCCCTCATCCTCCCTGGCCTCATAGCCGATCCCGCCCGCGACCCCGGCGTTCAGATCCTTGAGGAGGGACAGGGTGTCGGTCGGATAGCCCGCGACGAACCCCTGTACCCAGCTCTCGAGGCGCGCGTCCTCGTCGGCATACTGTCGAGCCGTCAAGGCGCCGAGATCCATCCACTCGTCATCGGAATAGCGGAAGGGAAACGAAGCCGCTGACGCGCTGATGTCGAACACCGGGTAGGCCGCAGCACTGAGCTCGACACGCGCGACGCTGTCGATGACGAGCGTAGGGGCTGGTGCCTGAAACATGGCTGTTCCCACAGCATTCCCGGCAACGTCGTAGGCCCAGGTTACCGTCGCGGAGGGTGTTACGGTGAGGTCGCTTGAGACGAGGCGGACCTCACGAGACTCGCGGGGCTGCAACAAGAGTCGATGCGGCCCGAAGCTTACAGGTTGCCGGTAGCGGTAGGTTGTTCGATGGTGGATGCGCAGATTAACCAATGAACGCTCCTGAGGGGTTGTTAGCCAGGGCTTCTGCTGTCGTGGCCGTTCTTCTGGTTGTGGATTGGCACACCGCTCCGATACCGATGTCGAGCGTGATCGGCAGCCAGCAGAGGGCGAGCGTAACAGCAGCCTAGTGTTCAATCCGGAGCAGATCCGCTGCCGCCCGTATCGGCACCCTCTCGATGTCAGGAACCTGTTCGTGCCGACTACGGGACTCACGCGACGAGCCGGGCTTCGATCAGGTCGACCTCGCGCACGAGCCGGCGAAGAACCACATCGTCGATCACCTGGGAGCGACGCATGCGGTAGAGAGCGCTCTTCTCAGCCTCAATGCCCGCAAGGCGTAAACGCTTCTCCATGGCCGCAAGCTGTTGAAGGCGTGTGGTTTCCGTCCAGCCTTCAGCTGTCGCGGCCTTCAGGCCTTCATAGCGGTCCATAGCCCTAGCACCGGCCTCGACAGCCATCGACGCATCTTCGTGCTCCTCGACGAGACGATGCTGCAGAGCCTCTATGGCCTTCACGGCATCATCCCGAGCGGCCGCGCGGGCAGCGTCCTCCTCAGCATCCTGGCTCGGCTCGGGCGGCAGCTGTAGTCCCCTCAGCAACGGCGGCAGCACCGTGCTGGCGAGCAGGAGGGAGGTTAGGATCACGCCCATCGCCAGGAGAATGGCGAGGTCGCGGGCTGGGAATGGGCTGCCATCCGTCAGCGTGAGAGGAAGCGTCAGGACGCCGGCCAGGGTGATGGCACCTTTGACACCCGCCAGGGTCGTGGCGGCCACGAGGCGCGAGGTCATGGCGTCGCGCTTCTCGCCGCGCCTGCGGGCACGTGCTAGCACGAACTGTAGCGAGACCCAGACCCAGACGAAACGGACGACCATCAGGCCGGCAGTGATCGCCAAGATCCAGGCGACGATCCAGCCGGCACCCTGGAGGTCGGCTTGCTTCACGGCATGCCTGAATACCTCCGGCAGCTGCTCGCCCAAGAGGACGAAGATCGCTCCGTTCGCCGCGAGGGCCACCGTGTCCCAGACCGCGGTACGGCGCACACGCGTCGATCCGAGGCTGCGTCCCTGGATCTCGACATAGGTCATGGCGACGCCGGCCGCGACCGCAGCCAGGATCCCAGAGGCGTGGACGTGCTCGGCCGCGAGGTAAGCTCCAAACGGCGTAAGCAGGCTGAAGAGGATTTGTAGTCCAGGATCCTCTCCCGTGCGCCGGCGCAGCAGTTCCTGGATGCCAGTCAGAAGGAACGTCGTTGCGGCTCCAATCCCGAGCCCGCCGATGGCGAGCCACAGGAACGTCGTCGCAGCCTCAGGCAGGGAGAACGAACCCGTCAGGGCTGCGGCGATGGCGAAGCGCAGGCAGACGAGGCCCGTGGCGTCATTGAGAAGCGCCTCGCCTTCGAGGATGTGCATCAGGCGTCGCGGAACCGGAGATTGGGCCGCCACCGACGAGACCGCAATGGGATCCGTCGGCGAGAGCACGGCTGCCAGAGCGAAGGCGACGGCCAGCGGGATGACGGGGATCATCGCGTGGATGAGCAGACCGATACCGAGAACCGTCAGGACGACGAGGCCTAGTGCCAGGGCCAGAACGGTCTTTCCATCACGGAAGAGATCGCGTTTCGGGATGCGCCAGCCATCGAGAAACAGGAGCGGAGGCAGAAAAACGAGGAAGAAGATCTCTGGATCGAGCGACGTACTCGGCAGGGGTCCAAGGGCCAGGGCAACACCGATCACGATCTGGATCAAAGGCAGAGGGAGAGGGAGGAGGCGTCCCAGAGCTCCGCTGATGAGGACCGCCAACAGCAATGCCAGGACGATAGTAACCGTTTCCATCTGATCCTTTCGCGAGAAGACTTAGGCCGCCCTCGAACGGCAGGCGGCAACGTCGTGACTCGCAGCCCATGGTGCGCGGTCGCAGCCACGAAGGCGTTTTGATGAACCGGAACTCAGATACGAACGCGCAGCGCTTGTCTTGGACAGAACCGAGTATGTGGGCGGTCATGGCTCTGTCCATCGTGTTCCTCTGCCTCGGCGGCTTATTCATCCTTTCGCTCGCAGCTGGTGCCGCGATCTTCGGCCTACCGGCTCCGAGCGGCGTGGCGGGTGGCTATCTGCGTGCCATTGGCTTCCGCGATGTCGCCCTGGCTCTTTATCTTGGTGGTTTGGCCTGGTTCTCGACTCGCCGAGCAGTGTGCATCGTGCTGGCGGCGAGCGTGTTCATACCCCTGTGCGACGTCATCCTGGTCTGGAATGCCGGTTCTGCGGCCTCATGGCAGGTCGCGCTGCACGTTGTAAGCGGAGCTAGCTTGGTACTCATCGCCGCCTGGGTATTCCGGTTGCAGATCAACGTGTGAGCACTGCAGACGAAGGGCAGAGGCCGACCAGCGGCAAGGACGCCTACGCAGCCTTTGGAGCGACAATCGCCCAGTCGTCTGAAGCGGTGGCCGCCTATTGCGAGACCGCCGAGGGCGCCGCGATGTCCGGGTGCTGGTACCTCGCCAGCCATCGCTGCCTGCTCATCAGGGCCGGCGGTGCAGGTGGGTGGAACTGGCTCGCGCTCTGCAGCACGAACGGCTTCACGTCTCCCCAATCCGGCAGAAGCGCCAGCGTGGCGCACGTCTAGCCAAGTGCCCTGCACATAAAACAGAGTGGCTCGCGTTGACCCGGTAGTCAGCTTGCAACTGCTGGTGGAGGTCGCGTGCCCTGGTTCTATTTCGACGTGCTTCACGATGGTGACGAAGTCACGCGCGACCACAAAGGCATCGACCTGCCGGACATGGTGGCGGCAAAGATCGAAGCCTTGCAGATCTGGAAGCGGGTCATCCGAGAGCGGGATGCTGGTGGACGAAATCCGCTGCACTGGAACGTGGCAATCCTCAACCTGCACGGGACTGTGCTGGCCCTAGTGCCCTATCCAGCCGACTGCGATGCGTGGGGATAGACGAGATCTCCCTCGCCTCGGCAGCCGAGCGTAGCGCCGATCTCGTTCGCATCATGGATCAAAGCGGACACCGGGATACTCGGACGGTCGTCGGCTAGATCCGGCGCGCGAACGCCTTCAAGGATCACTCAGGGAGCGGGTTCCTGTAAATCAGGTTCGTCGACGACCACTGCAGTTGGTCCCGATCCCCACGACCAGCTGCTAGGTGGCCACTGCTGCGGCTCGGAGGACCTCAGATCGTCTAGGGTAGGCTGTGCGTCAGCATACTCCGACATCATGTCTTCGATTTCCGCTGGCCCAATCATAGCCGCTCCTCAGCGGCCATGCTGCACCGCACAAGAGAAACGGCGTAGCAGGATGGTGGGTTCCTTGGCTGAGTCAGTGGCGCAGAGGAAGCCTGGAGCCGCAGCCGCTGACTCTTGGCACGCCAGGGCTCACGATCCGCGAATGATCGTCGGCTATACCCAGAGGGCCAACGCCTTCGAGGATCACTTGGATAGACTGTTTCTATGAGATAGCGGTGAGGCGCTTCGTGTTCGCGGCGACGTGCTCGCGATAACGGGAAATGACGGTATTGGTCGATCCACCCATCATCAGTGTCCCAGACGCCTCGATGAGAGCATTGACCTTCTCGCTGACCATCTGCTGAGCTTCATCCCAGCCCTCAGCGCCGCCCCAGGCAAGCTTCACGAGCCGAAGCTCGATGACCTTCTGAGCCTCAAGAGCGAGCAGGGCGAAGGCAAGGGGATTGTACATGGGCTACTCCGGGCCGCGAGGCGCCGGAGCCTGTGCGACGGAGACAAAGGGAAAGGGGCGGCCGAAGCGACCGCCCCCTGATTGGTAGGCTAAGCCAAAGGCTCAGCTGAGGCATCGCCCCCCTTAGCGAGCGCCGGTGGTCTGGGCCTGCTGAGCCACGCTGGAGAAGGTCTTGCTGGCCTCATCGACCGCACGCACGGACGTCTCGGCGATGGCCTTGCTGTCCTGGATCATGTTCTGCAGGCTCTCACGAACCAGATCGCTCTGGATCACAGTGAACTCCTGCACCGACTTCGCGCTCGTCAGCTTGTTCAAGCCGTCGAGGTTGCGCTGCCACTGCTTCTGGCTCAGCTCGAACCAATTGCGCGAGGCGTCTTGGAAGGCTTGGGATAGAACCGTGCCGCAGCGAGTCACGGCTTCCATGTTCTGCTTGGATTGGCGGGCCAAGCGCTCACTATCCTGCCCTGTAAAGCCGAGCGTCTTCGTAAACCGATCCGCGGCCTCACGGGCCTGATGCGAAGCGGCCTCGACACTCTTCTGCACAACTTGCTTGGTCTTCTCAGTCGCCTGCTCGCGCAGATCGACCATCTTGTTCACACCATCCCGAGCGGCCTCAGCGAACTGTGCGCTCTGCTCAGCGGTCTTGTTGAGGCTCGCCTTCGCAGCATCGGCAGCCTGATCGCTCTGCTTGCCCTGGGCGTTGTTCTGATCGAAAGCCATCTGGGTTTCCTATCTGTATGGATTTACGTATTTATTGTACTTAGATCAAGAAAATAAGCACATTAAACTTAGGTAGCAAAGAATTTATTATTTTTATCGCACTGCACCTAAGTCATCATTCGGCACGATAAATCAAGAGCTATAATTTTATTTGGATCATTATTAATTTGTGACGAAATTCGTCAAAGGTCACATCCAAGACGCAAGTGCCTGAGCGCGCTGCACAATGAAGTTTGCGAGATCCAGGGAAAGGAGAAGAATGACAAAGGACCAACTCTCCCCCCGCTTCTCGTCCAGGGCTTGCCCAAGGCACTAGAAGCGTGGCCATTTGCAGCCATGCCTATCCGGCGCGAGCACCGCTTCTTCTACCCCATCGACTGGCCTCAGCTCTCGGCCGTGATCCGGTTCCGGAGGGCAGGGGGCTGCTGTGAGGGCTGCGGGCGCCCGCACGGACAGCGCGTGCCACATCTCGGAGATGGCCGCTGGTGGGATGCGGCCACTGGCACTTGGCGCGACGGACAGGGACAGGCGCTCCGGGTTCTCCCGACTGCCGAGGAGGTGGCCGGCGTCCGGATGACCAGGGTCGTGCTAGCGACCGCCCACCGCGACCATGACACCACGAACAACGCTGACGCGAACCTCGCGGCTTTCTGCCAGCGCTGTCACATGCTGCACGACCGGCCGGAGCATCGGCGGCGACGCTGGGCCACGCTGTTCCGCAGGCGGGCATTAGGAGACCTGTTCGGCGGCCCCTACGCCTGAGTGCGGAGCGTTCTGGAACGGTAGGCGCCGTTGAGCGATGCTCCTTGCATGGACCACCTCGATCTAACTGTTCGCACCATTCTTGCGCTTGCTGCCTCGTACCAGACGGGCGCCATCCTCGAAGCAGAGAAGGCGGTGGATACCTATCTCGCAGCCTTTCATGGATTTCAAAACCGAAAGGCCGCTATCGACGGTGCTGCTCCTCATGGTGGGACTGGCGCTGGTTGAACCGAGCCCCGCAGGCAGGTCCGCCGACGCGGACAGCAGGTCAGATCCGTTCCGCGACATCATCGAGTACTGACCACCATCTCAAGCGATCAAGCATGCACGAGAGGCCGCACGCCCCGAGGCCTGAAGATTGTGCCGGAACGGGATCGCATTCTAAGGGCCAAGCTCCTGGCGGATAGTGCTAATCTCAGCTGCCAAAGCCGCGCTATCCGCGTCCCGGGGCAGGAGCTCACGTCCGCTCATCAGGGCGAGGTGATGCAGGGCATCGTGCAGTTCGTCGTCGGTGAGGTCGCTAGGCACCGCCCATCGTGGAGCGGGTAGGGGGCCGGCGCTGCGCCAGATCAGCGTGGTGCACGGGTCGCCCCTCTGGACTGTCCCGGCCCGGATCTCGGCCGCATAGCGCTCGGCGGCATCATCCTCGTCCAAGCCGAAGACGTAGAACCGAGTATCCGCCTTCGGGCTGCGCTTCGCCTCCAACCGTGACAGCCTAGTGATCGTGCCGCGCATGAGCAGCCTCCCCCGCAAGCTGACCCCGGCGGCTCCGGATGGCAGCGCGCAGTTGGTCCCGCTCCTTGTCCGTAAAGTCCTTCCAGAAGAGGGCGCGCATGAACGGCTTGCCGGTGGCGGGCAGGGACGCCATCCGGAACACCTTGTCCATGGGCGAGATAGCCCCGGCGTCCCGCAGCAGCGCAACCCGGCTCTCGTACTCCTCGGCGGTGGTCCCGTAGACGAAGGAGAACGGTCCGCCCGCGGCAGCCCATTCCTTCAGGGCGCCACGCCTCGCGCTCTCCTCCTCCACGGCCTTGGCGCGCTCGATCTTCGCCAGACGGTTCTCAGCGGCTCGCATGGTTCTCTCCTTCGGCAGGTCGCCCATTCTTCGCGGCGATGAAGCTCACCCGCAGGACATGGCTGGCCCGGCTGATTTCATCGGGCGATGGCTCGGGCTGCCCCGGAACGCCGAGAACCACCACGCCTCCGCTCACTGGCTTGTGGTGCGCTTCCAGCCTGCGAATGCGGCGCTCATAGGTGCTCGTCATTTCCCAAGGTTCTCCAGCCTCGCGAGGCGGGCCTGAACGTCGGTCAGCTCGATGGCCCTCACGTGGGCGTCCACGGCCTTGCCGATGTCGGACGCCTCAGAGGGGGTGAGTTCGCCAGAGGCGACCGCCCGCAACAGGGCGTTGGTGGCCTTCGGCAGATCCGCCGTCGTCTCGATGGCCGGCAACTCGAACACCACCGGCCGATCCTTCCGGGCAGGCGCGATCCGATCCAGGCAGAGCCGGATCGCGGTGATGTCCCCCTCCTTTGCAAGCTCGATGGCCTTCCGGGTGATCTCCCCGGCCTCACCGTCCAGCAGCGCTTCCAATGCCAGCGTGCTACGGTTTCGGGCGCCTCGCGGTCGTCCCGGATTGCCCGGCTTGAACCGGGTGTTGGCCGTATGGCCGTCGTTCTTTACGGCGTCGGCCACGCCTCGGCTTGCCGTACTCATGGCATTCTCCTGTCTGCTGGGGATGGTTGCGGGCCGAGCGCCGCAATGGTGTCCGCCTGGGCCAGCTGCTCAGCCTCAGGCCGCGGTAGTCCGCCATCGAGCTCGCAGATGGCTGCTCGCTCCTCGTAGTGGGCGAGCCAGTCGGCGGCGGTGATCAGGGGCTCAGCGGCCGCTGGATCGCCGGCTGGCCGACGTGGGCTGAAGGTCCGGTGATCTACGGGGACGCCTGTGCCAATAGCGTCATTAGCGCCAATAGGTGCCGATCCACGCCTCTGAGCCGCTGCTATCGGCACTAATGGCACTAACGGCACGCCACCCAGCACACCGACCGAGAGATGCCGGATCTGCAGCGGCTCTGGGTTCTTCACGCGGTCAACGACGTAGGATCGGCCGCCATACATCTCGATGGCAAAGGCCCGGTCGGAGCCGCTGCCGCCGTATTTGTCGAGGGCGCCGAGCCATCCAGCCAACTCGTCACGCACAAGTAGCAGGCCACGGGGCAAGGCGGCTGCCAGCGCGCCGAGTGCCTCCACTGTGGCATCTGCAACGCGGATGCGGGGGCGCACCGGAGCGTCAGGCGGCTGCGCCTCGCTCGGCATCACTGGAGGTGGACAACCGTTCTTCACAGCCGTCTTCACGGCAGCCTTCCAGGCTTCCAGGTGCGCCTCGCTGGTTTGGCGTGACGTGGCGAACTTCTTCTGCTCTGCCTCGAAGCCGAGTCCCATGCGATCCTCGGCAAAGCGCACCAGATCGAAGGCCGCGTCCATCGACGGCGATTTGGAGGAGGACGGCGGCCCAACTTCAGCGCACCAGAGCAAGGGTGGCTCGGACCAGCCGGCCCCAGCCACGGGCCAGCGCACATTGGCGAGAGCAGCCCCCACACTGCCGAGCAGTGCAACAGCAACGTAATCGACAGGAGCGGAAGCGCCGTGCGCTTTCGTCGTGACCCACTCAGCCCAGGAGCCGAGCAGGGGGAGCGGGAACTCAGGCGCGGGGCGGCGACCTGTGCCGAGCAGCGTCAGGTCAGCGTCCGGCCAAGGGCTCGCCGAACGAGGAACCCTGATCCGAGATTGCACCGGGTGCTGAGGCTCGTCGCTTGGAGCATCATCCCGCGTCCAATCCGCGGGTGAGGCTGAAAGCGCGCTAGGAGCGTTGACGCACGGCAAGGAAGCCGGGAGGAACTCCTGTGAGCGATGTCGCCATCGTCGTGGTGGGAGCCTCGCTGGGCGGTGTTGGCGCCCTGCAAGAACTCACCGCCGGGTTCAATATCAGCATTCCAGCGGCGTTCTTCGTCGTGCAGCACATCGGGCGCCATCGCAGCCTGCTTCCCGCACTCCTGAACCAGTGCTCCGTGTTGCCAGCCGTGCATGCCTATGATGGCCAGCCCTTCCGCCCTGGTCACATCTACGTCGCGCCGCCTGACCATCATCTCTGCCTCACGCCACACCTGATCCGGCTGTCGCGGGGTCCGCGCGAGAACTTCACCCGACCAGCCATCGACCCGCTGTTTCGCTCGGCCGCACGCTGCCATGGGCCAAAAGTGATTGGTGTGCTCCTGACCGGCCGGCTCAGCGATGGAGCGGCCGGCTTGTATGAGATCCGGGCGCGCGGCGGCCTGGCCGTTGTGCAGAGCCCCATGGACGCCGCCTGTCCTGACATGCCGGTCAATGCGCTTCGGCATGCGGGTGCCGACCACGTGCTCCCGCTTGCGGCCATGCCGGGCCTGATCGCAAGGCTCGCGCAAGGCGTTGTCTTTGCGAATGAAGCGTCGCCTTAGACCGAGGGAGAGGAGCATGGGTGACGAATATACGCTCAACCGCCCGTTCACGCTGAGCTGCCCGGAGTGCAGCGGGGTGACGGAGCGCAGTGCCACGGGGACACTGCTGCAGTGGCGCTGCCACATCGGTCATGTGCTGACCGGCGATGCGATGCTCGAGGCGCAGGCTGTGGCGCTTGAGATGCGGCTGGGCTCGGTGCTCTCGCTGCTGAACGAGCGAGCCGAGCTGTGCCGGCAGCTGGCGGAGAACGCGATTTCCGAAGGGCAAGACCCCGCGCTCCTGGAGGCGGCCCGACAGGAGGCCTTGCAGCGGGCTGAGGCGGTCCGGGCTCTGCTTGAGAGCGAGTGGGTGCCGGCCTGAGAGCAAACAGGCCGGTTCGTAACACCCAATCTGTGCTCCGCGTGATCTCTGGCATCTCCAGCCGGAAGCACGGCTGCTCGTCATGGATCACCACGTATTCACACAGGTGAAGTTCTCTCTCGGCAGATTGACCTACGTTGCTCCTGGCACGTTCCGGAGACCGGCATGCCGCAGCACCTTATCCGCAAGCTGGAGCACTTCGCTCGTCTCTCCTACGACGACCGGCATGCGCTCGAAGAAGCCGCTCGTCAGCGGGGGCGGCTCTTCGATGCTCATCAAGACATCATTCGCGAGGGTGACGCCCCCGACCACGTCAACCTGATCCTTGAAGGCTGGGCTTGCCGCTACAAGACCCTGGAGGACGGACGCCGGCAGATCATCTCGTTCTTCCTGCCCGGGGATCTGTGCGACCCGCACGTCTTCGTGCTGCGCGAGATGGATCACTCGATCAGCACCATCACGCATGTGAGGCTCGCCGAGATCTCGCGCGACACCCTCCTGAGCCTCACCGAGCGGCATCCGCGCATCACCCAGGCCCTCTGGTGGGAGATGCTCGTCGCGGCCGCCGTTCAGCAGGAATGGACGGTCAACCTCGGCCAGCGCACGGGCCTGGAGCGGATCGGCCATCTCCTCTGCGAGCTGTTCATTCGCCTACGCGGGGTCGGGCTCACGAACGGAAACAGTTGCATCCTGCCGGTGACGCAGATGGATCTTGGCGACGCGACGGGCTTGTCGAACGTGCACGTCAACCGGGTGCTGCAGGAGATGCGCATCTCCGGGCTGGTCGTGCTGAAGGGCAAGCACCTGACAGTTCCGGATCTCGAGGCACTCCAGCGGGTGTCGCTGTTCAACGTGAACTACCTGCATCTCGACCGGGAGGGGCGTCACCTCGACGCCAACGGCTCTGAGCAGCCACCTCAGGATAGCGCCGCGGCAACACCTGAGCGATGCTGACCCGGAACGCTGCAGCCCGACGCCGGCAGATCCTGCGTGAACACGGCGCAAGGAGGTCCGATGACGCTCTACCATTTCCACCTTCGGACGGCCGGCGGTCTGGAGCGGGATGAAACCGGCATGATCCGTCCGGACCTGGAGACGGCGTATCTCGACGTCTGCAGAACCATCCCGGCCCTGATGACCGAGATGGTCCGCGAGGGGCATGACCCGGCCGCCTGCGCCTTCGAGATCCGGGATGGGGCCGATCAGCTCCTGATGGAAGTGCCGTTCCTGGAGCGGGTGGCCAAGCGACCGAAATCGCGCCATCCAGCGACACCCACGCTCTCGCCGGAGACGCAGGCCTTGTTCAACCAGCTCGATCTGCTCGCGTTGGCCATCAACCGGGAGGTGACGCGGCTGCACGACAACATGGGGCGAGCCTACAAACAGGTGGCGAGAATGCGCGAGACGCAGTCGAACCTGCTCTGGTCCTTTCAGACGTGGTCAGAGCGCTGAACGGCTCCATAACGCCCAGTCGGCGAACCGCACCTCAGCTGAAAGGCGCCTGCTGAGTTCCGCTGAAGCAAGCCCTAGTGGAACAGGCTTGGACCCAGCCCCGGCTCGCGCGTTCACACAAGTGATTGAGATGCTGCGAGTTCTGGACCGTAGTTCCTCGCTGAGGAGCGCCTGATCGCCCAGCGCCGGGGAACTGCCATGCCGGACTACGAGCAGATGATGAAGCGCCAGCAGGTGCTGGCCGACTTCGGCGAGTTCGCCCTCCGCAGCGAGGATCTCCATGAGGTGCTCACCGAAGCCTGCCGCCTCGTCGCCGAGGCACTTGGAACCGACCGCGCAAAGGTCCTGGAGATCCAGCAGGGCGGCCGATGCCTGTTCGTGCGGGCCGGTGTCGGCTGGGCTCCCGATGTCGTCGGGCAGATGCGCCTTCCCATGAGCGAGCACTCCTCTGAGACGTTCGCAATCGAGGAAGGCAAGCCCGTCATCACGCAGGACATCGGCAAGGAGGAGCGCTTCGAGGTCCCCGAGTTCATGAAGAAGGCCGGCGTGGTCGCGCTGGTCAACGTGCCGATCTTTGTGCCCGGCAGAAAGGCCTATGGCCTGCTGCAGGTGGACGCGACCGAGCCGCGCGACTTCGCTCAGGAAGACATCGCGTTTCTGCGCACCTACGCCACCATCTTGGGGCCGGTGATCGACCGCCTGCAGAAGGTGAGCAGCCTGCGCGCTACCGAGGAGCGCTTCCGGCTCGTGGTCGAGAACGCCCGCGACTACGCCATCTTCACCACCGATCCCGAGGACCGGATCACCGACTGGTACGCCGGCGCAGAGGCCGTGTTCGGCTGGTCGGCCGAGGAGGCTATCGGCCAGCCCTCGGCCATCATCTTCACGTCCGAGGATCGGGAGGCGGGTGCGGACGAGAAGGAGACCGAGACCGCGCGCCGCGAGGGCTCGGCGCCGAATGTGCGCTGGCACCTGCGCAAGGACAGCTCGCGCGTGTTCATCGAGGGGATGACCACCACGCTGCGCGCTGCAGACGGTTCGCTGCGCGGCTTTCTCAAGATCGGCCAGGATGTCACCGGGCGGCGCAAGGCCGACGAGGCACTGCGCGAGAGCGAGGAGCGCTTTCGGGCTCTGGCCTGCCTCGTTCCAGTCGTGCTGTGGCGCTCGGATGCGAGCGGGATGCAGATCTCCTCGAACCAGCTCTGGCTCGACTACACCGGCCAGAGCCTGGAACAGTCGCAGAGCGGCGGCTGGCTTGATGCCATCCATCGCGACGACCAAGCCATGACCCGCGAGGTCTTCCGCACGGGTCATGCCGAGCGGAGGATCGTGGAGGTGCAGCTCCGCATCCGCGGGCAGGACGGCTCGTACCGCTGGTTCTTGGTGCGGCAGACGCCGATCACCGATGCGCAGGGACGGCTCGTCGAGTGGTTCGGCGCGGCCATGGACATCGAGGAGCTGCGCGGCTCGCAGGCGCGCCAAGAGGTGCTGGTCAAGGAGCTGCAGCACCGCTCGCGCAACCTGCTCGGCGTGGTTACCTCGTTGGCCAACCGCACCGTCGGCCAAGGCGGCCCGGTCGAGAGCTTCACCACGCGGCTCAAGGCCCTGAGCCGGGCCCAAGCTCTGCTCAGCCAGTCCGGCAGCGACACCGCCGAGGTCGGCGCCCTCGTGGACGCACAACTCGCCGCCCATGCGGACAGCGCGCCCAAGCGCATCACCATCTCGGGCCCAAGGGTGCAGCTCTCCTCCGAGCAGGTGCAGAACTTCGCGCTCGCTCTGCACGAGCTGGCCACCAACGCCCTCAAGTACGGCGCGCTGAAAGGCGAGACAGGCCGCCTGTCCGTCACCTGGGAGCGGCTCCGGGATGAGAATGGCGGCAAGCGCTTGGCGCTCAGTTGGATCGAGAGCGGCGTGGACGTGCAGCCGGAGCAAGTCACACGGCGTGGCTACGGTCGAGAGCTGATCGAACGGGCGCTCACCTACGCGCTGCAAGCTCGGACCGAGTTCGAGCTGGCCGCCGATGGGGTGCGCTGCCGGATCGAGATGCCGCTCGCCTAACCTGTCGTAATGTGTGCCTGCGCCGGAGCCGGTATGCTCCGGGACCCTGCAGCGTAGCGTAGAGCCTCTATGGCTGACCGTCCGACTTCTCTTGCAGGCCGCCGCGTGCTCGTGGTCGAGGACGAGTACTTCATCGCCATGGACATGGAGTACTGGCTGCAGGAGGCAGGCGCTGAGGTGGCCGGGCCGGTGCCGGACACCGAGCAGGCGCTTGCGCTGATCGAGGCGGGTCCGCTCGACGCAGCAGTGCTGGACGTGAACCTCATGAGCGAGACGGTCTACGCGGTTGCGGACCGGCTGAAGGAGCGGGGTGTGCCCTACCTGTTTGTCACGGGCGAGGTGCAGATCGCGGACTGCTCGGACTACCGCTCACGCCCCAAGCTGGAGAAGCCGATCCTCGACACCGAGCTGCTTCGGGCGGTCGGCAAGCTCATGCCGAGCTGATCGGCCCAGCGCTTTCCATAACGCCCAATCCGCGAGCCCCTTCGTGGATTGGGCGCTATGGAGCACCGTTCTTAGCCTCCCTGATCACGTCTGGCAGCTTGTATGCTCCATCCAGGATCTGTTGCGTCGGTACGTACGCACGAACGATGAGGGCGAATTGCCCTTCGGGCGCAGGCAGCCAGTTGGCGCGTGCCTCAGCATTGGTCGGCTGCTCGCGCGAAAGGGTGAGGGTGAGCGCGCCGTCGGGGGCGAACCTCAGTTCGTTGGCATCGAGGTTGACAGTACCGATGTTGGTGCGGCCATTCGGCGGGTTCGGCAGCATGAAGTAGTCCTTGTCGTACATCGTCAGCGACCAGAACCCGCCGCGCGTGCGATCCATCGGCGGCAGCGCCTCCTTCGGGAAGGTCATCGTGTAGACGTGGCGGCCGTCGAGCAGCGAACCCTTGGCGTCCGTTCCCCTGATGAAGTACGTCGCCTCCCGGTAGTCGTTGACGTAGATGTAGATGACTGTGGCCTGGGCGCGGCTGAACCAGTCGGTGCCCCAGCGCCCGGCGCCCTCCTGTCGCTGCCAGCTGTTGCCGGCGTCGACGCCCACCTGAACGTAGGTGCTGCTCGCGTGCAGGGCCGCGTCGGCGGCTAGCGCAGCCCGGTCGAGCAGGGCCTTGTAGCCCGGATCGGTCTTGCGCAGGGCGATCAGGGTACGGGCCTGGCCCGCCATGGCGGCGTCGCTCGGACCGACCGTCGGGTTCGCGGCCAGCATCTTCTCCAAGTCATCCCAGAAGGTCTTCGGATTGACCCATTGGGGCCGGCTGGCGTCCGGGTCGCCCGCGATCATCTGCGCCGTCACACCCGGAGGGTAGACGGCGTTGCGAGCCGCTGCGTGGCAGTCGATCCTGTGCGGACCGGGCCGGTCCTTGCTGAGGGGATACATCCCGATCTGGTCGAGTACGGCGACCGCCGTGGCCTTCGCCTCCGGCGTGCGAGCCGCGAAGCTGCGCGGGAAGACGCCGGCGGTGTTCGTCGGCATTCGCAGGACGTCGAGGAAGCCCTCCGGCTTCTCGCCTTTCCAGTCCGGGCCGACCAGCAGGAACTTGCCGCCCGGCGTCGCCGAAGCCGAGCCGAGCTGGTGGATAACGTTCGTGAAGATGTCGACGATCTGGATGGTCCAGTAGTGGCCCTGGGGCGCGTCGGTCGGTGTCTGGACGACCGCCGGCTCGACGGCAAGATTGGCAAAGCCGGCCCCGTAGATCGTGTCGTTGTTCGGCGTGACGACCCAGCGCTGCGACGGTGACATGTAGTCCGCGAGGCATCCCGTCGTGTTCATCGGCGCGCCGGGCAGGAGCCCGAGCATGGTGCCGGGCTTCTCCTTCATGATCTCCCACATGTTGGTGCGGCCGAAGCCATCAACCGCGGGATAGCCCCAGTAGTAGACGACGCGAGCGAGCGCCTCGACGTAGTCCTCGTTGGCGAGCAGGGCGGGGACGCCGGCCGAGCGGGCCAGATCGGCATGGGCTGGCGTCAGGGCGCGCACCGGATAGGGAACTTGCGATTGGGGCGCAGCGGGTGAGGCCATGTCCGGTTGCGCCTTGGCGGGCGTCCCGGTCGACACCTTCTCCACATCCGGCAGCTTCCACGCCTTGTCGAACAGGGCCTTCGTCGGTGCGTAGAGGCGGAACATCAACTCGAACTGGCGGGACGGATCGGTCGGGATCCAGTTGGCTTCCTTGCCGACCGGGGCTTGGGGCCCGAGGTATAGGTCGACGGAGCCATCGGCGTTCTTCTGCACCTCGGCGGCGTTCGAGGCCCGGCTCGCGCGACCGACGTTCTTGATGAGCGCATGGGTCTGACGGTCGTAGGCGGTCACCGACCAGTATTGCTCGACCGGAGCGTTCGGCGGCACGGTCAGGCGGTAGGTATTGCCACCCTCGTAGCTGTTCCCGTCCTTGTCCCGGATGTTGATCAGGTAGAACTGGCCCGCGCCCAGGCGCTTGATGCCGATGTAGGCATAGCTGTAGGCGAGGCCGCGCGCGTCAACCGGATAATGGTCGGGCTCGGCGAAATCCGCCTGCGCGGCGCGGATAAGTTCAGGAGGCGCCGGCAAGGTCCAGTGCGTGCCTTCGAAGAATGAAGGCAGGCCCGCAGCGTATCTTGCCTCAAGCCACGCCTGCGCCTCGCGCACGCCAGTAGTGAGCGCCTGCTTCGCCTCGGCATTGGGGGCGAAGGGCCTGCCCTTCTCGATGCCGATCGACCGCAGCTGATCGATCATGGCCCGGTCCCGGGCGAGCCATGGCTCGGCTTGCACGATCCGGTCGAGCCCTTCGAAGAAGCGCTCGTCGTACCGGATCGTCGAGTTGAATACGGCGTCCCCGACATCGGTGAATTGGGTCGGGGGTGGATCGGCGGCCTGGGAGAGCGGGTAGATCCTGATCCGCTTGCCATAGGCCACCGACTTGGCGACGTCGGCATCGGCGTGGCTGGCGAGGTTCGAGCGGAACAGGCCATAGCTGCCGTGTGTGCCCGGTCGCAGGGCGACATAGCCCTGCGGGACTTGACCGGAGAAGTCCGGCGGCAGCATCAGGAGCTTGAGGCCCTTGCCCTTGTCGACCCCAAGGAGGCCGGCATCCTCAAGCGGTTGCTGCCAGATGTTGACGACGTTGGCGTTCATGGAGCCGCCGCCGTCCGCCGGCGGCACCTCGATCACGATGGGCCCAACGTCCTTCGTGTTGAGGAACGCCATGAGGTAGAGCGTGTCCGGGTTGGGAGTGAGGGTCTGGTTGTGCCAGTCGAGCGGGCGACCCCAGTAGATCACTTGGTTCACCTTGCCGGCGGTCTTGGTCAGCATCTCCTGAAGCATGAGGTCGTAGTTGACGACCGGCATGCCCCAGATGACCGCCTCGACGGCGCGGCGCTCGATCGCGCGGCGAGCCAGCTCCTGCGGGGCTGCGTCTTGCGCGTGGGCAGCGAAGGCGAGACAGGCCGCGGCAAGCGCTGCGAGAACGGTCCTCTTCATGGCTATCTCCCTGTCACCTCTGTAGAAGGCTTGGGTGCCACCCAGAGGGGGAACGAGACCTCCAAGAAGCCGATGGTACCCTGGAAGCGGTTCTCGACCTCGACCTCGCGCAGCACCTTGACGCGGGCGGAGACCGGAATCCCGCCGAATGGAGCGGTCAAGCCGATTGTCCCACCGACTGCGGTGACCCGGCCCTTGAACGGCCCGACCTTGGCCCCGGGGCCGCTGTCGCCCGTGATCTGCTCGTAATGCGAGGCGATGACGCCGACCGACAACTCCTTGGTCAGGTACTTCGAGGCCGAGACGTCGACATGGAACTCGGTGCCGGTGACGTACTGCGTCGCCGGGTTCTTACCGTTGAGCGTGAAGCCGGCGGCGGCAGAGAGCTCGATGCCGAGAGCTAAATCGAGGTAGGTCACGGCGGCCGAGATGTCGCCGATGTAGCGGTTCAGGGCGATGTTCGAGAGCTGTCCGGGCTCGTAGCCGCCAGCGGGGATGCTGAGAACGCCCGCCACCTTCCAGTGCCAGTTGCCGGAGTGCCAGCCGACGCTGGCCGACACGATGGGGTCGCCGGGGTTCAGGGTCGCGTCGCCGACGCTGGCACCCGCCGGCCGGCCAAGCGCCTGATTGATGAGCGGGCCGTTGAGGAGCACGCCGGCGCGCACGGCTGGTTCGCCGAAGGGCATCACGAAGGCGAAGGCCAAGTCGCCGCCCAGGATCTGGATCGGCGTGACCCACAGGGCTGTCGTGAAGTCGGCCACGAGGTTCACGTTGACGTTGGCGACCACGTTGCCACCGAGCTGATTGGTGCGATTGCCCCCGATCTTGCCGTTGTAGAAGTAGGTGGTGCTGTCGAAGTAGAGGCCGGGTGGCGGCACGACACCGCCCAGCGGCACGGCCTGCCCCTCGATGTAGAAGCTGAGACCGCCCTCGGCCGCCTCGGCCGCGGGAGCGGAGGCGAGCACGCCGGTGAGGACCAAGGCGCTGACGAAGCGGCCCGCGAACGCTCCCATACCTATCCCCTCACGTGGCTTTGGACGGTAATCGGGTTCACCGCTGGTCTCACAACCTTTACTGTAGGTTGTAGGACGTCAACTGGTGCACGTCGGCACGGACCGGGACAACCAGTTTGGTCTCAGGGCTCCAGTGTTTCAGTAGGGCTCGCCCTTATTGAGGGCAGGTCCGCGCGCACCGTCGCCATGTCCATTAGGCATCCGGTGGATGTTAACCAAATCTCAGCCCTGCATCCGGAGGATATCCTCTCGATATTTTCCGCATACCAGGAGCAAATCCATGATCACCGTCGTGGGCGGAACCAAGGGCGGCTCGGGTAAGTCCACCGTCGCGACGAACCTCGCCATCATGCTCGCCGCCGCTGGAGGGGACGTGCTCCTGGTTGATGCCGACGATCAGGAGACCTCGACCGATTTCTCGAACCTGCGTGAGAGCACGCGGCCCGGCGGCGCCGGCTACACCTGCATCGCGCTCACGGGCGCCGCTGTGAGATCCGGGGTGCAGCGCCTCGCGCAGAAGCACGAGCACGTGATCATCGACACGGGTGGGCGCGACACGGTGAGCCAACGCGCGGCTCTATCCATCTGCGACGCCTACCTCGTGCCATTCGCGCCTCGGTCGTTCGATGTGTGGACGCTCGATAAAGTCGCCGAGCTGGTCGAAGAAGCTCGGGTTGTGAACCCGAGCTTCCGCGCCCTCGCCTTCATCAACCGCGCCGATGCGCGCGGCGGCGAAAATGCGGAGGCGGCCGAGCTGATCAGGGCGAAACCCGGTCTGGAGTTCGTGCCCGCCGCGCTCGGAACACGCAAAGCCTTCGCGCATGCAGCTGCAGCCGGCCTGTCCGTGACGGAACTGCGGCCTCAAGACCCAAAGGCATCGGAGGAGATCGGCGCCTTGTTCGGGCATCTATTCGATATCCCGCAGGTATCTGCAGCACATCCGGTGGCAGCGTGATCATGGCCCTTATCGCAAGACCCGCCCGCCCAGTTCAGGCCCCGGTTGATGCCGTCGAGGCGTTCATCAGCAAGGGCGGCTCCGTCCCGGCAGAGACCTCAACGGAGAAGCCAGTGAAGGCGCCCCAACACCCGCTCAAGTTCCCGCCCGGTGACCTGTTCAACCGGCTGGAGCGTGCCCGCGAGGTCAGCGCCGTTAAGCTGCCGCGCAACACCTGGATCCTACAGGCCATAGCCGAGAAGCTGGAGCGGGATAGCCGTTAGAGATCGGAAGGGCACCTGCTGGAGTGCCAGCGGATATCCTGAGGATTTCCAGCGGGTACTTTAGAGGAGGGCGCCCGGCGATCTGTTCGGTGGTCCCTGCGCCTGAGATGGGCCGGATGGATCGCGGGCGCGTGGCCAACGTTGAGCCGATTTAGGGGGGCGTTACGGCAGCGACGGAGGCCCTTATGTCCTCACGGCTTGTGCTCGTCTGCGCTGTCATCGCCGGTTTCGCCAACCCCGGCTGCCTATGGGCGCGGGAGGCCCACCACAAGGCGCCTGCGGCGCGAGGAATGGCCCTGACCATCCCCTGGCATGGGATGGCGTTCACGGCCCCCCCGCATCCGGCCGCCGACGTGCTTCAGACCTCGCGTGACCCGATCATCAACGCAGGTCACGTAGTTGACCTACCGCCAGCGCACAGGCGTATGCCCCTCTCAGGGAGCGACAGGCGGCTTCTCGATGGCCAGCTCCCGAACCAGGAGACGGGACCGAAGCGTGAGCATGTGGTGAGAGATATCTGCATTGGCTGCTGAAGATCAGCGGCCGCGCGGGCTCACCTTGTCCCTGTGACCGCTGCGGTGAAGCTTAACGGTTTGTTGCCGGTGTCTGGTTAGGATCTGTCAACTTCTGCCGGAGCCTTCCTATGCGCGTGCTGCTGATCGAGGATGACACGTCGGTCGCGGCGAGCATCGAGCTGATGCTCAAGTCCGAGAACTTCAACACCTACACCACCGATCTCGGTGAGGAGGGCGTCGATCTCG
>NZ_VZZK01000058.1 GCF_008806385.1 Methylobacterium soli | reverse complement strand
CCACATCCGGTCGCGGTCGCGCGTGCGCTCCTCGACCTGCTGCTCCAGGCCTTCGTTGAGGCGTTCTAGCTGCGCCGCGGCGCACTTGCGGTCCTCGATATCAGTGTTCGTGCCGATCCAGCGGACGACCGCCCCGTCGGAACTACGGATCGGCTCCGCCCGCACGAGGAACCAGCGATAGGCCCCATCGGCGCGGCGGATGCGGAACTCCGTCTCGTAGTCTGCGCCGGCTGCGAGCGCTCCCGCCCAAGCCCGACCTGCCGGCTCGACGTCGCCAGGGTGGACGATGGCCGCCCATGCTCCTCCATCGAGGTCGCCCGGCCGCGCGCCGCTATAGGCATAGACCTGCTCGTTGAACCAGTAGAGTGCGCCTTCGGCATCGGCCGCCCAGACGTGGTTCGGCATCGCCTGCGCGAAGGCCCGGAACTGCTCCTCGCTCTCGCGCCGGCTCGCCTCGGCGCGAAAGCGTTCGATGGCGGCGCGGGTGCGCTCGGCGATGTCGCGGATAAAGGCGAGCTTGTCGGTGCGCCAGTCCCGGACTTGCCGGTCGTGCAGGAAGAAAAGGGCGACCAGCCGGCCGTGCTCCATCACCGGCACGTTGATCAGGGCGCGGGCCCCGACCGCGATGAGGGCGCCCGGGTCGGCGGCGGTGCGCGGGTCCGTGGTCACGTCGCGAATGATGACCTCGCGGCCTTGCTCCAGGCCCGCCCGGACCCTGCCGTAGTCGTCGAAGCGGTGGCGGCCCGCGATGCTGGCGACGCCCGGCGCCGTCCAGTCGCGCTCGATCACGACGTGCTCTAGCGTCCCGTCTACGGTGCCGTACCCGGCCCGGTCGAGGCCGAGCGTGCGGGCCATGATCTCGGCCCCGACCGCGGCCATTTCGGCGGTGTCTCGGCAAGTCTGAAGCCGGTCGCCGAACGCGATCAGGGCATCCCGGAAGGCTTCCTGCCGCCGGCGCTCGGTGAGGTCGCGGGTGACGGTGCCGTAGCCGGAGACGCCGCCGTGGGCGTCGCGGACGGGGAAGATGGTGTAGTGGACCGGGACCGCGGCGCCGGTCGCGAAGTTACGGAAGCACAAGTCGCCTTCCCAGAAGCCGCTCTCGCGCACGGCCGGGAGGACCTCCTCCAGCACCGTCGACCGGTCCTGCGGCTCGAAGTAGTCCACCAGATTGTAGGTGCGGGCCTCCTCCAGGGTGGCGAGCCCGACGAGCCTGCGGCCCGCCTCGTTGAGGAACTCGGCCCCTCCGTCGAGGCCGGCGAGCCCGATGAAGTCACTCGATTGCTCGACCAAGGCCGCGAGCCTGCGCCCTTGCGCCTCCGCGGCCCGGGCTTCCGTGATGTCGTGGACGGTGCCGACGAAGCGCACGGCCTGCCCGTCCCGGAACACGGTCATGCCGTTGGCCGCGAGATGGCGCTCGGCGCCGTCGGCACGGCCGATGACCCGGTACTCCAGGTGGAACGCGCCCTGCGAGCGGATGGCGGCCTGGACCGCCGCATCCGCCCGCTCCCGGTCCTCCGGATGCAGGCCGGCGAGGTAGGTACCCTCGAACGAGACCGGCTCGTCGGGCGCGATACCGAACAGGGCGCGGGTCCGCGCGTCCCAGGTCAGCGCGCCGGTGACAAGGTCGTAGTCGTAGATGCCGGTGCCTGCGCCCTCCAGCGCCAGCCTGAGGCGGTCCTCGGCCTCCTGCAGGTCGGCCTGGGCGGCCTGCCGCTCGGCGATGTCGGTGACCATGACGAAGAAGCCGTCGACGGTCCCGCTTGCAGTCCTGCGCGGTATGTAGCGGATCTCGGATTGCCGGGTGGTGCCGCCCCGGTATGGCATCGGCGCGTCGAAGGTGATGTCCTCCCCGGCGAGCGCGCGCGTCATGTAGGGGAGCCGCGCCGCGTAGACCTCCTCGCCGACGACTTCTCGCACGGGCCGGTCGAGGATCTCGCTCGCCAGCCGCCCGAACCAGATCTCGTAGTGCCGGTTCGCGAAGCGGTAGACGTGGTCCTTGTCGATGAAGGAGATCAGCACCGGCAGCGCGTCGGTGACGACCTGGAGCTCGTCCCGGCTCCGCTGCGTCGCTCCCTCCTCCGCCGTGGCCGCGGTGCGGTCGCGCAGGATCTTGAGGAAGCCGAGGTCGGTGCCGTCGCGGGCCCTGAGGGGCATCAGCTCGCCGCTGGCCCAGAACCGGGAGCCGTCCTTGCGCAGGTGCCAGCGCTCGTCGGCGGCGCGTCCGGTCTCGGCCGCGCGTCGCATCTCGGTGGCCGGCCGATCGCACGCGCGGTCCTCCGGCGTGAAGAAGGTCGCCGTCGGCTGGCCGATCATCTCCTCGGCCGACCAGCCCAGTACGCGCTCAGCGCCCGGGTTCCAGGCCGTGATGCGCCCTTCGTGGTCGGCGGTGATGATGGCGAAGTCGACGGCGCTGTCGAAGATCGCCTGGCAGGCGACCGGGCCCGGCTCGTCAGGCGTGCGTCGGGAGGAAATGTTCAAGCTGGTGTACGCGGCGAGTTGAGGGTGAGGGAGGACGTCCGTCGGAGATGGGAACGACCTGCCCGTGAATTCAGGCAAGCCGTAGGCCGACCCGGAAGCCTACGCAATCGGCGCTCGGCCCGTCCCCGCGGAGGAGGCGTCCACGCCGTCCGCGCTCAAGCGGACGCCGCGACGGTGTCCGCCATGCGGGCTTGGCGAGCGCCCAACGGCTTCCGCCCGCCGACCGTGGTGTCGCGCGCGGTCTGGTGCTCCATCTCGGCGTTGAGCTCGGCCCCGAGCAGCACCACCGTCGTGGACAGCCAGATCCAGGTCATGAAGCCGATGGCGGCGCCGAGCGAGCCGTAGGTCTCGTTGTAGCTGCCGAAGTTGGCCACGTACCAGGAGAACAGCCCGGACACGACGAGCCAGAGCAGGCCGGCCACAGCGCTGCCCCAGGTCACCCAGCGCCACCTCGGCTTCCGGCGGCTCGGACCGTAGCGGTACAGCACCGCCAGGGTCCCGACGACGAGGAGCAGCAAGGCCGGGAAGCGCAGGAGCGCGATGTACCAAGCTTTCTCGTCGAGGCCGAGCAGCTGCAGCGCGGCCGGCACCACCACACGATGCCGGTCAGGGCCAGCACCACGAACAGCAATGCCCCGGCGGTGAAGGCCAACGACTGCAGGTTAAGCATGACGAAGGAGCGCTTCTCCTCCTCCTCGTAGGCGATGTTGAGCGCGTCGAAGATCGCCTTCATGCCGCCGTTCGCGCTCCAAAGCGAGATCAGGATGCCAACGACGGCCGTGAGCCCGAGCGCGGTGTCGCCCTTGTCCACGAGCCGCTTGACCTGGCTTCCGACGATGTCGATGGCGCCGTCCGGCAGGATGCCCCGCAGGTTGTTCAACTGGTCGTTGATCGTGCCCGGGTCGGCGACCGCGCCGTAGATGGAGACCAGCGCCGCGATGGCCGGGAACAGGGCCAGGATGGCGTAGAAGGTGACGCCGGCCGCGACGAGCAGGATGCGGTCGTTGCCGAACTCCTGGTAGAGGCGGAGCGCGATGTCCTTCCAGCCCTTGGCCGGGATCTCGGAGGGCGTGTCCGCTTGGCGTCCGCGGTCCGCCTCGGTCTCGGCCAGGCGCTCCGCCGCCCGGCCCTCGTGCGAGGCGGATCCCTCTTCCGTCCCGAGCTTCCGCCCGGTCCTCTCCGGAAGGCTCGCGATGGGCAGGGGGGCTTCCCGACGTCGCGGCAGGGCGATCAGTCCCAGGAGCGCCGCTCCCAGGAAGGCAGTCCACAGGGTCGAGGATATTTGCGCCTCTCGGTCCGGAGGGGCGGAAGTGGTCGGCCGGTCCGTCATGTCTCACCGTGGGACAGGGCTCATGGGTCAACCCCGGGCATCGTCACAACGGTAATGGACACGCTTTGGTGCCGCGCGGGCGGTCGAATCCGGTGGACGGGACAGCCGTCCGCACACTCCGGCCCGTCACTCAGCGGAACGTCGCGTCTGGCACCTCGTTGTCGGGCGCGCGCCCTCGCGGCGACCAGGACCAGAAACATGGAGAACAGATGAGCATTTTCGGGTCGATCATGTCGAAGATCTTCGGCGGCGGCAGCGCCAGCGCCCAGGCGGCGGCCCCGCACGCCACGGAGACGCCCAGCGTGTCGGCCGCGGCGCAGGGCCCTGACGGGCCGATCGGCTCGGCCAGTAGCGCGGCCGCGCCCTCGATGAGCGGGGCGCCGTCCCCGGTCGCCACCGGCCCGTCCGGCGCCGGGCAGGCGAGCGTCGACGTTGGCCAGATTCTCGCCGACCTTGCCTCCAACAAGGGCCAAGCCCTCGACTACAAGCGCTCCATCGTCGACCTGCTGAAGCTACTCGATCTCGACAGCAGTTTGCAGGCCCGCAAGCAGCTTGCCGACGAGCTGCACTACACGGGCGACAAGGAGGACTCGGCCACCATGAACGTCTGGCTGCACAAACAGGTCGTGCAGAAGCTCGCCGAGAACGGCGGTAAGGTCCCGGACGACCTCAAGCACGCCTGAGCGCATCCCGACGCGTCGCGGGGGAACGGAACGATGGCCGGGAACTTAACGGCCGTCGAACCGGAGATGACCATGACGGAAAAGAAAGGCCACGGCAGCGAGGCCGCCAAGAAGGCCAACGTCAAAGCTGCCCACGAGGGCAAGTCCAACCCGCGCAAGTCCTCTGCCGCGCAAGCCGAGCTCGGCAAGAAGGGCGGCAAGAGCAAGTGAAGGCGTGGACAACGGGCCTCCGATGGCCGAGGCACGCCCGGTGAGCGCGGCTCCCGGCGACGCCTCCTGCGAGAGTCTCACTGGCCTACCCTCGCTCGACGCACTAGCCCGCGAGCGCCTCGGCCGACTGATGCAGGAAATGTACGAGCCCGTCCTCGACGAGCCGCTCGATCCCCGTTTGGCTGAGCTGATGCAGGAGTTGCAGCAGGCTCGGGACCAGCAGTCGTAGGCCATGACGCCTCGCCGGCGAGGCGTTCTTCGTCGTTGGCTTACAATTCATTCGACGGTGCTCGCGGAGACGAGGGTCCAAAGCGCGCCAGTCCGCGTTGGGAAGCGGTGCGCCGCGTATCGTCGGCCTTGCGTCGAGGAGTTTTCCCTATGCCGACCGATGAGATGGCCGCCCCGCGCCCACCCGCCCAGGTGCCGCCTCCGCTCGTGCCCGGGCTGCGCGGCCTGCTGACGCTCGCGGTCGGCGTCGTGCTTATCGCCGCCCTTTACTTCGGGCGCGAGGTCTTCATCCCGCTGGTGCTGGCGGTGCTCCTCAGCTTCGTCCTGGCACCGGTGGTCAACCTGCTGCGCTGGATCAAGCTCGGACGGGTGCCGTCCGTTATCGTGGCCGTTCTCCTGGCTCTCGCGATCATCGGCGGCATCGGCGCCCTCATCGGCACGCAGGTAGCGGGGCTTGCTGGCAACCTGCCGCAGTACCAGGCCACGGTGCAGAAGAAGTTCGCCGGACTGCAGGAAGGTCGGCTCGGCGAGGCCAACCGGATCATTGCGAAGTTCAGCCACCAGGTCCACGATGCCACCCAGAAGGCGGACGCCGCCGGCACCACCGCCGCGACCGGCCCGACCGGCGACACGCCGAAGGCGCAGCTCGTCCGGGTGCAGGAGCCGGAGATCTCACCGCTGGCCCTGGCCGAGAAGGTGCTTGGCCCGATCTTAGAGCCGCTGACCACGGTCGGCATCGTCTTGGTCGTGGTGGTGTTCCTGCTCTTGCAGCGGGAGGACCTGCGAAACCGCATGATCCGCCTGTTCGGGTCGGGCGATCTGCACCGCACGACCGTCGCCATGGACGATGCCGCGAGCCGCCTCGGCACCTACTTCCTGGCCCAACTCGGCATGAACGCCGCGTTCGGCGTCATCGTCGGCGTCGGCCTGTGGTTCATCGGCGTACCCAACCCACTCCTGTGGGGCGTGTTCTCCGCGCTGATGCGCTTCGTGCCTTACATCGGCGCCTTCATCTCCGGGGTCTTCCCTGTCGCCCTGGCAGCCGCGGTCGACCCGGGCTGGTCGATGGTCATCTGGACCGCCGCCCTGTTCCTGATCGCCGAGCCGGTCTTCGGGCAAGTCATCGAGCCGCTGCTCTATGGGCACTCGACCGGGCTTTCGCCCTTCGCGGTGATCGTCTCGACCCTATTCTGGGGGTTCCTGTGGGGACCCATAGGGCTGATCCTGGCCACCCCGTTCACGGTTTGCCTCGTGGTGCTCGGACGTCACGTTGACAGCTTGGAGTTCCTCGACATCCTGCTGGGCGACCGGCCGCCGCTGACGCCGGTCGAGAACTTCTACCAGCGCATGCTGGCTGGCGACCCGGACGAGGTGCGCGACCTCGCCGAGACGATGCTGAAGGAGCGCTCGCTCTCCTCGTACTACGACGAGGTCGCGCTCAAGGGTCTTCAGCTCGCGGCGAACGACTTCGGCCGCGGTGTCGTCACGCCGGCGCAGCTGGAGAATATCCGGGCCTCGTCCCGGTCCTTGGTCGAGGACTTCGAGGACCATGCCGATGCCGAGCCGGCGGATACGGGCAAGGCGGTCAACCCGAACGAGACGCCGACGCTTGCCGAGCGGGCGCACCCGAAGAACGAGGCAGTGCCTGGGCAGGCGCCGTCCCGAGAGGCACTGCCGGAGCCATGGCGCGGCGAGGCCCCGGTGCTGTGCGTGGCCGGGCGTGGTCCCCTCGACGAAGCCTCGTCAGCGATGCTGGCGCAGCTGCTGCGCAAGCACGGACTCGGGGCCAGGGTCGCCGGCCACGAGGCGGTCTCGCGTGACCGCATCCGTGACCTCGACCTCGACGGCGTGGCGATGGTGTGCATCTCCTACCTCGACATCTCCGGCAACCCGGCGCACCTGCGCTACCTATTGGAGCGGCTGAAGCGACGCGCGCCTGGCATGCCGGTGCTGGTCGGGCTCTGGCCCGTCGGCGAGAAGGTCCTCACCGATGCCGCCATTGGCCGCCAGATCGGCGCCGACGTCTACGTCTCTTCGTTGCGAGAGGCCGTCGCGGCATGCCTGAAGGCGGCCCAGGGCGAAACGGGGAGTGCGCTCGCGGCTTGACCCTTCGTTTGGCCAGGGGCGCAAAGTTCTTCGGGTATGTTGGCGGCATGCGAGGAAGGCGGGCTGACGAAACCGCAGGCGATCCGCGAGAACTCGGGCGCGCGCAGGTAGCCGTAAGACTTATGGTGGTTGGCCTCGCCCGTGGGCCGGCAATAGTCGTTCACCACCCGGTGGTCGACGACCCGCACGCCAGTGTCGCTCGGCACGAAGTCGGCGGCCAGGGCGCCCGTGACGGCGACGATGTCATTGCCGTCCGCAAGGTTGGTCCACTGCCCAACGTTGTTCGGCACCCGAGCTTGGCCGCACTCCGCTTCGATCTTGAGCTTCACCTTCGCGAGGCCGAGCGGGGAGCCTACCGTGACCAGGTGTTCGACCTGCAAGCCCGGGGCCTCGCGTTCCATGAGGCGCAGCACGTCATAGGCGATCACCGAACCCATCGAGTGCGCCACGAGCAAGATGCGATGGTCACGGAACTGCTTGAGCCGGTTGACCAGGCGCGCCCTGACCTCACGGGCGAACTCCTGCTCGATATGGTAGTGCCAGAGGTCGTCGAAGCGGTGCTCCAGGATGAGGTCGTCGACGAGCGTCACACCGGTCGCCTCCTCGATCCGGTCGATGCCTTGATAGACGACAGCCAGGACATCACTGCCCGTCATTGTGGGCGCGTCCTCCTCGCTGGGCAGGGGGTTAGTCCCATCGTACGGCCGGTAAGGTTCATCCATGGCATCGCTGGCGAGGGGAGCGTCGTAGCGAAGGTCCGCCCAGTAGACGAACGTGAAGGCGAATGCCGCGCCAGCCATGCCTTCGTTCCGGGCGAGCCCCTCCGTGATGGCCGCTTTCCACCAGCGTGTCTTTTCATCGACCGGCGGCTTGTTGGCTAAGCCGTGGATACCAATGATGACGCTAGGCCGTTCCATGTCCGCAGGAGCTCTTCCGGTGTCGTGAGTCCAAGGCCGGTGGGTCTTAGCCGCCGACGAGGGTCGATGCAGGCTTCAGGGCCGGCGAAACAAGCTGAACACGGCAAAGCCTGCCAAGCCGGCAAGGCCGAGGGCAAGCAGGCGATTGTCCTTGAAGGCGGTGACGGCTTGGCCGCCCCTCTCGTGCAGCGAGTGTGTGATGGGTGAGCGAGCGAGAAGGCTCTCTGCGTGCTCCCGGTGCTCGTCACGAACGTGGATGAGCACCTCGAAGCCGTCCCCGTGCCGCTCGATGTCGATGCTGTTGCGGGCAAAGCCGCCGCTAACGAGGCGTTGCTTGGCCGCCCGAGCCGCGCTGAGGGAAGGAAACAGGGCCGAGGCAAGACCAGTATCAGGCATTCAGGTTCTCCGTTGCGAAGAACCAAACGCCGTCAGCGATATAACGGTTCGATGCCGGCTTGGCTTCGCCTGCCGCGCCCAGTCCTGCGAGTAGTGGCATCCGACCTGATAGGTACCCGAACCTGCTGATGTCGTGGCCGCTGCTCAAAGGTCAGGTTATTCCTCCTGAGCGGACCATCGAGGCGGCAAGGCGGAAGGTCCGGAAGGGGTCACTTCGAGGCCTTCACCTGAGCCGCGTAAGACGTCCGCTTACCCACCGCTCAAGCTCCGAAGCGGACCAGCCGCAATCGGCCACCTTCGGTCGGCTGCTTCGCGCCCATTTCGGCCGCTCAGCCGGTTCACGCGGCTTCTCCGAAGCGGACATTGCAGCAGCTCAGCTTGTAGGTCTGAGGCGCGCCATGAGCCGACCTTGGGCCGAAAGGCACTGAACCGCCGCTTCCGACTCTTCTCAGACCCTCATAAGGGCCGCTTTCAGACCGGTTGCCAGACGATAATCTACGACCGGCAAGGCTGGATCTCAGCGGGTCCGCTTTGGAGCAGAGATGCATGGAAGCGGACATCCTCGCTGATCCCGCTCACGACCCGTTGCCGACCCTCGCGAGGTCCGCTTCGCGACAGTTGGATGGACGGCGGTCGAAGACCGGAATGAACAATGCGCTGCCGGCCTGCGTCGAGACGTAGGTTTGCTCGAAGCGGACACGGCACGAGCGGTGCTGGGGATGCCGGCAAGTCGGTTTCCGCAACCGGTTAGAGCTCGGTCCACGCCGCCCGGACCGGGCCGCTCGCGGTGTCGGGCTTCGAGTCACCGATGAAGATGACCACCGGACCGTGATCGGCCCGCCGGGGGTCGTAGAAGTCGAGCAGTTCGGGGTAGCGGCGCTGGAAAAACTCCGGATGCAGCCCCTCCCGGCGCAGCAGGCGATCGATGGCGACCTGGTCCCCATGGACGGCATTCGGCACCGGTCCGCAGGCGCCGGGCACCATCCAGCGCTCGGGCTCGGCCGCGAAGGCGGCGTAAAGGAAATCGAGCGTTCCGCCGGGCCATCGCAGCAGGGCGCTGGAGACGCGGCCCTTGTGGAAGTAGTCCTCCATGGCGGTGAGGCCCGGCTCGGCCAGGACATCGGCCGGCCCGGTCAGGACGGTATCGAGGTCGCAGAGCAGCGTCGGCCCGGTTGTGAGCCCGGGGCGGAAGGCTTCCATCTTCGCCCACCAGGCCGGCCAGTCGTGCCGGAGCGGCACCCGCTCCACGTCGGCCACCGCGAGGGGAAGATCCGTGAGGCAGAGGATCCGGTCGAAGGCCGGGGCGTGGCGGCGCACGCCCCGGGCGAGGCGCTCAACCCAGGTCGCGTCGTAGCGGCCGCCGCTCTTCAGGACGGTGATGAGAGTGGGCATCGGATGCGCGGGATCCTGCTCGGAGCGGTCAGGGATGACAAGGGTGGAGCCGCAGCTGCCCGTCCGCCTCGGCCTGCCGGAACCAGGCGCGCTCGGCCGCCCAGGGATGGCCGGGCCAGCCGTCGAAGCCGAAGCCGTAGATCGAGCCGTGCCCGAGGGGGCCGCCGAGGAGGAACGCCAGCGTCACCAGGAAGCCGGTGCTCGGGTTGGGCCGCCCGATCGTGCCGGGAGCGAGACGCTGGCGCGCCGCCTCGTGGAGGGCCTCGGGCAGGATGTGGATGGGTCTGCCGAGGGGAGCCAGCCGAGCCACCGCCTCGCGGGTCCAGCACACCTGTTCGGGCCTGTTGTGCTCGGCGGGGAGCCCCGGGAAGGGCAGGATGAAGGCGTCCGCCTGCCGGACCACCGGGCGATCCAGGAAGCGCGGATCGGCGAGCCATTCGCGCATCTGCCCGCCGCGATTGACCAGGGCAAGGTGGGTGACCCGGGACCCGGCGCGGCCCCCGAAACCCGGCGCGTTGTTGAAGCGCACGACGCGGGGCGCCCCGTCGATCGCGGCGGCGGCATCGAGCCCCGGAGCATTCCCGACGATGGCGACGGGGCTCGAAGCGAAGGCAGACCGGTCGAGCATGCGCGGAGAGTCGACCTGGGCGTCCCGTTGCGGCAGGGATTGGCGGAGCCGCAGAGGTATGGCGCCGGCCCGGCGCGGCAAGGGGCCGGCGCGGCAAGGGCCCTGCCGGGCCGGCGGGAGACCGGACGTGCGGGAAAGGGGCCGCGACCGATGATGCGCCGATGCTTCGTCTGCGCGGCCGACATGCTCGGGCCGAGCGCCCGGCGCCTGCTCTACCCGAACGGGCGGGACAGGGCGTTTCCGATCGCCTGCGGTTCCTGTGGCCTCTTGCTGGAGGTGGAGGCCGATCCGACGCGATGCCGTGCGCACCTGGCCGAACGTCTCGCCGGCCCGGTCTTCAACCCCGACCCGGAGGCGCCCTATGGCCTCGACCTCTACACCCTCCGCAGCGCCGCAACTGGCCACGCTCGCGGTGTCCGGCCTGTGGATGAGGCCGGGCGCAGGGCTCTGCGCCAGCCGCACGACCGCTGCGCCGCGCGCGGAAACCTCTACGCGCTCGACCCTGCGGTGGGTCTGCCCATCTCCCTTGGCCTGCTCTGCCGCCCGGAGGCTTTGACGGCCGTCCTCGCGGCGCTGCCGATCCATGCGGCCTGGACCGACGACATCGTGGTCCTCCTCGACGCGCCGGCAAGGCCGGTTCAGGCCACCGGATGTCCCCGGGGCTCCGTGCGGGTGGGCGCCCGGCCCCTGGGGCAGGACTTCGCCGCCCAGCGCAATGCCCTCCAGGATCTCGCCCGCCATCCCTGGATGCTGCAGCTCGACGCCGACGAGACCCTGGCCGCCGAAGCCGGGCGGCGCCTGCCGGCGCTGGCGGCCCTGGCCGAGGCGGGAGACGTCCTCTCGATCGGATTGGCGCGCCGGAACCGCGTCGACGGCATCCTCTCGGATGTCTACCCGGACGTGCAGTACCGGCTGAATCGGCGCTCCGTGCGCTATGCCGGCCGCGTGCACGAGCGGCCCGTGCTCGACGGCGGCTGGCCGCGCAGCCTCATCGCGCTGCACGGCGCGATCGAGCACCATCTCGACCGCGCCCATGTCCTGGCGCGCTCCCGGCGCTATGAGCGCCTCGCGCCCGGGCACGGCCGCCCAGAGGAGGAAGCCGCGCTGCTGCGCCCCTACCAGGACTGAGACGGCGCGCGCGGGCGCACGCGGCGCCTCGGGCTGGGTCGGGCCGCCGCGATGGCATGAGCGTAGAGTTCGAGCGTTTCGCGCGCCAGGACCGTCCGGGTGAAGCGGCCGGACGCCGCGAGAGCCCGGCTCCGGTAGAGAGCGCGCAGGGCCGGATCGGCGAGGAGCGGGCTCAGGGCCTCCGCCAGGGCCGCGCCGGTGGCCTCCCGTGCCAGGGGGCCCGCCCCCGGCGCGCCCACGAAGGCCCGGGCGCTCGCATCCTGCGCGCAGGCCACCACCGGCCGGCCATAGGCGAGGGCCTCCTGGTAGACGAGGCCGAAGCTCTCGTAGCGCGAGGGGGCGAGCACCGCGTGGGCTTCCGCATAGGCCTGCGCCAGCGCCCCGGCCGGTACCCGCCCCCGAGCGCGGATGCGGGCCCGGGCCGCCGCGGGCAAATCGTCCGGCAGATCCTCCGGGGGCACCCCGACGAGGTCCAACCGGAAGGCTGGGATGGCGCCCCGCTCCGCCTCGTCGGCCAGGATCGCAACCGCGCCGAGGAGCGCGTCGAACCCCTTGCGCGCCTCCGCCCGGCCCACGAAGAGCAGGCGCACAGGCTCCGTTTCGCCCGGGTAGGGGGCACCCCGCGCCGCCGCGAGGATTTCCGGCGGCAGACTGAGGCCGATCACCGCCTCGGGCCGGCGCCCGGACAGGCCGTAGCTTCGAGCGATCACCGCCCTGTGCGCTTCGGTGTTGGCGATGAGCCCGGCGCTGGCCCGGGCCTGGGCGCGCTCCAGGGCATCGGCGGCCGTGCCGTCGAGGCGGTCGCGCAGGGTGGCGGGGGCGTCGCGCGTGAACGCGGCGGGCGTCGAGCTCCGGGTCACCAGCGGAAGGTCCGGGCGTCCGGCCAGCAGGGCGGCGGGGGCGTACCAGTTCGTGGCTTCCGCGACGTCGAACGGCTGGCGGGCATGGGCCGCCAGCACGGCGTGCCGGAAGGCGAGCGGCGCGGCGAGATGCCCGGCGGCGCCCCAGCGGCGCAGGCGCGCCAGCCCGCCGCCGGGCGGCAGGGCGAGGCCCGCCACCCTGACGGCGCCGACGCGCTCGCAGCCGGTCCGGTCGAGGCTGAAGACCGTAACGTCGGCGCCCGCTTCGGCGAGGCTCTCAGCGATCTCGCGGGCGGCGGTCGAGAGGCCGCTCGGGGCCGGCGGGTAGTCCCAGGCGAGGAGGGCGACGCGCATCAGGTGGCCAGCAGGCGCCGGTAGAGGGCGAGGTAATCGGCCGCCATGCGCGCGGCGGTGAAGCGCGCCTCGAAGCGCTGGCGAACCCGGGTCCGGTCGAGGTGCCCGATCCGTACCAGCGCCGCCACCGCTTCCGCCTCGGAGGAGACGATGAAGCCGGTCACGCCCTCTTCGACGATCTCCGGCACGGAGCCCCGGTTCCAGGCGACCACCGGCGTGCCACAGGCCATCGCCTCGATCATCACCAGGCCGAAGGGCTCCGGCCAGTCGATGGGAAACAGCAGCGCCCGCGCGCTTCCCAGCAGATCGGCCTTTCGGGCATCGTTCAGGGGGCCGAGATAGGTCGCGTCGTCGGCCAGCAGCGGTCGCACCCGATTCTCGAAGTAGTCGGGGTTGCCGACATCGATCGTGCCTCCAAGCCGGATCGGCAGGCCGGCGGCACGTGCGACCCGAATCGCAGCGTCCGGCCGCTTCTGGTCGGTCATCCGGCCCACGAAGGCGACGTGCGGACCCGGCTGCGTGCTGAGGGCGTAGCGCTCTCGCGCGATGCCATGATGGACGATGCCGGCCCGGTTCACGGTCGGAATCCCGGCTTCCTGTGCGGCCGAGATCGCTGCCACCGGCAGATCCGGGAAGCCTGCGAAGAACAGCTTCCGATCGAGTTCATCCACCCGCCAGTGCACCGTCGTGAGGCTGTGGCGCCGGCGCGCGCCGAGGAGGGCGGCATGGGCGAACTCGCCGTGACAATGCACGATGTCGAACTGGTCGAGCCGCAGCCGCAGCGCCTCCAGCTGCAGGGCGTCCAGCGCAGCCGGGACACCGGCCGCGACCGGCCCGTGACGGTGCTCCAGGGCGGCCAGACTCGGATGATCGCCGATGCGCGGCAAGTCTGTCGCACTGTCGGACGGCGCGAACAGCGTTACTTCCACACCCAAGCTTCGCAGCGCCGTGCTGAGGTCATGGACGACCCGCTCCGTGCCGCCATGATGCTCGGGGGGAACGGGGAAGATGTTCGGGGCGACTTGGGCGACGCGGATCACGCTAAGAACCTCATCTGACACGCTTCTTATCTGCACCTTGCTCAAGACCCTGGCGGCCTGATGTTCGTCTTGCATGTCGCCCTGCAAGGCTGTCTGCGCGGCGGCGGGGTCGTGTTCGGACTCACCGCCGATACGGGTGGTCACATCCGCTACCTGCTCGATCTCGTGGCCGCCTCGGCCCAGGATCGGGACATCGACCGGATCGTGATCGCGACGCGCCTGTTCCAGGGCCTGCTCGGCCCGGACTATGCCGTGCCCGAAGAGCGCATCTCCGACAAGGTCACGCTCTTGCGGCTCGCGAGCGCATCGCCGGATTACCGCTCCAAGGAGGAGATGCACGCGGAGGTGGACAGCTTCGCGCGCAACCTCATCGCCTGGATCGCAGCGCAGCCCCGGGCGCCCGACCTCATTCACGCCCACTACGCCGATGCCGCCTCCGTGGCAGGGATCGTCGAGAAGGCCCTCGGAATCCCCTTCGTGTTTACGGCCCACTCCCTGGGGCGGGTGAAAGCGGCGATGCTGGGATCAGGCGCCGAGCGCGGTACCGACCTCGCGCGCCGGATCGCCGCGGAGGAGGGCGCGCTGGCCCGCGCGAGCCTCGTCGTCGCCTCCTCCCGCGACGAGGCGGAGGTGCAGTATGCCGGGTACGCGGCCTACGATCCGGGCCGCATCCGCGTCCTGCCGCCGGGCAGCGATCTCGCCCGGTTCGCGGCAGCCGAGACCCTGCCGCGGGTCGACGCCACGATCAATCGGTTCCTGCGTGATCCGGACAAGCCGGTGCTGCTGGCCCTCGCCCGACCGGTGGCACGCAAGAATCTCGGCGCCCTGGTGCGGGCCTACGGGGAGAGCCCGACCCTGCAAGCGTGTGCCAACCTCGTGCTGGTGGCCGGAACCCGCGACGACATCGACGCCCTAGACGGCGACATGGCCGCCACCATGCGCGAGATCCTGGTGCTAATCGACCGCTACGACCTCTACGGGCGCGTGGCCTACCCCAAGACCCATGGCCTGGAGGACGTGCCGGCGCTCTACGCATACGCGCGCGCGCGGGGCGGCCTCTTCGTCAATCCAGCCCTCAACGAGCCCTTCGGGTTGACCCTCCTCGAGGCCTCCGCTGCCGGGCTGCCGCTGGTCGCCACCGACAGCGGCGGCCCCAACGACATCGTGGAGACCTGCGGCAACGGGCTCCTCGTCGATCCGCGCAATCCCGATGCCATCGCGGCGGCGTGCCTGCGCATCCTGGACAATCCCGACCTCTATGCCCGCTGCGTGGCGGGGGGCGCCCGCGCCGCCGCCGCCTATGACTGGGACCGGCACGCCGCGCGCTACCACGCCTTGTTGCGGGCGCTGCTGACCGCTGAGCCGCCCCTGGCGGTGCCGCGCCAACTCCTCGTCTGTGACATCGACAACACGCTGGTGGGCTGCGAGGCGGCGCTCGGCACCTTCCGACGCTGGCGCAGCCGTCAGGCGGGTCTCGCCTTCGGGGTCGCCACCGGCCGCTCCTTCCACAGTGCCATGGCGATCCTGGAGCAGCAGGCCAGCCCGCGTCCGCAGGTCATGATCACCTCGGTGGGATCGGAAATCTACCATCTCGACCCCAACGGCGTGACCTACACGGCGGATGCCGTCTGGCGCGCCATCGTCTCGGCCGGCTGGGATCGGGCCGGCGTGCGTGCGGCGCTGTCCAATCTCGACGGCCTCGTGCCTCAGGGCCCCCTGGAGCAGCGCGGACACAAGCTCAGCTATTTCGGGGATGCGGCGACGGCCCAGCGGGTCCGCGTGGCCCTCGCGCAGGCGGGACTGTCCACCACCGTGATCCACAGCCACGGCCTCTACCTCGACGTGCTGCCGGAGGCGGCCTCGAAGGGCACGGCGGTGGGCCATGTGCGGGCCCTTTACGGCCTGCCTGAGCGGGCCGTGTTCGTGGCCGGCGATTCGGGCAACGACGTCGAGATGCTGCGCGCCCAGACGCAGGCGATCATCGTGGCCAATTTCTCCGACGATCTCGCCAGCAACGCCGCCCTGCAGCACTCCTACGTCGCCCGGGCCTCGCACGCCCGCGGCATCATCGAGGGCGTCGGCCATTTCCGCCGGAGGCTGGCCGATGCCAGTTGATCCGTCCGCCGGGTCGTCCTCTGGGCCTCGCGTGAGCGTCCTCACCCTGGTGCGCGGCCGGGCCGACCGCCTGCGCAACCTCATGGCCGGGCTGGCGCGCCAGTCCGTGCGCCCGCGCGAACTGATCATCGCCTGGATGCAGCCGGACCGCGCGCCCGACCTGCCGGACCCCGGCTGTCCGGTGCGCCACTGCCACGTGGCGGGGGAGCCGATGCCCCTCGCGGCCGCCCGCAACCGCGCCGCCGAGGCCGCCACGGGCGATCTCTTGATTTTCCTCGACGTCGACTGCATCCCGTCGCCCACCCTTGTGGGGGCCTATCGGCGCGCGGCGATGGAGACCGACGGCCTTTTCCTCGGCGAAGTGCTGTACCTGCCGCCGGGGCTGACGGCGGGGGAGGCCGCCGACGAAGCGGCCCTCGCGCGGCTCGGCCATACCCATCCGGCCCGCCCCGCGATCCCGCCGGAGGCCTTGCGCCGGGAGGCCGATCCCGGCCAGCTCTGGGGGCTGTCCTTCGCGCTGCCGGCCCGGTCCTGGCGCGCCGTCGGTGGCATGGACGAGGCCTATCGCGGCTATGGCGGCGAGGAGACGGACCTCGCCGCGCGCCTCGCCGCCTCGGGGCTGACGACCTACTGGGTCGGGAACGCCCGCGCCTACCACCAGCACCATCCCGTCCACGTGCCGCCGCTGCAGCACTTCGACGCCATCCTGGCCAACGCCGCCCGCTTTCGGGACAGGCACGGGCGCTGGTGCATGAGCTACTGGCTCGGCCAGTTCCGGGCCGCCGGGCTGATCGATTGGGACGACGACGCTCCCGCGATCCGTATCCTGCGCCGGCCGGCCGGCCCCGAGATCGCCGCCGCCCTGCGGCTCGACGCCCTGTTCTCCTGACGGATCGCGAACCCGAGAGCCATGAAGAAACCCATCGCGTTCTTCGTCCATCACCAGGGACGCGGCCACGCCAACCGCACGATGGCGGTGGCGGCCGAGTTCGCCAAGGACCGGCCCGTCTCCGTGCTCACCGCCGGCCCGCAGCTGTTCGACGGGTTCTCCCGCGACATCGAGATCGTGCCGCTGCCGAACATGATCGGCGCCGGGGTGCCGACGCCGCGCCTCTACGCGGAGCCGACCCCGCAGGTCATGCACTGCGTGCCGCTGGGCCTGACCGCGATGCGCCGGACCATGCGGCGCATCCTCGACCATCTCGATGAGCGCGAGGTCGGCCTCTTCGTCGTGGACGTTTCGGCGGAGATCGCGCTGCTGTCACGCATCGCCAGCGTGCCGGCGGTGCAGATTCGGATGCATGGCGACCGCACCGACATCGGCCATGTCGGCGCCTACGAGGCCTGCGTCGGCATGCTCGCCCCCTTCGACGCGCGCATGGAGCAGGACGATTACTCGGCCGCGCTGCAGGCTAAGACCTTCTACAGCGGCGGCCTTTGCACCAGCGTCGACCGGGTGCCGGATCGGACCGAGGCCCGCGCGAGGCTCGGCCTCGACCCCGACCGCGAGATCGTCGTGGCGGTGACCGGAGGCGGGGGCAGCGGTACGCCCTACGCGCCACTCACGGTAGCCGCCCGGGCCGCGCCCGAGGCGCTGTGGCTGACCCTGGGGCCGACCCACCGCGAAGGTCACGAGACCGACTTCTCGAACCTGCGCGAACTCGGCTGGGTGCCCTCGGTGACCGACTACCTCGCCGCCGCCGACATCGTGGTGGCCTCCGCCGGCGACAACACCGTCCATGAGGTCGCCCGCGTCGGCGGGCGCCTGATCGTGATGCCCGAATGGCGCTATTTCGGGGAGCAGACTCGCAAGGCCGAGGCCCTGGTCCGGCTCGGGGCCGCCGTCCAGGCCCCGGTCTGGCCGGGCGATCTCCAGGGCTGGCGCGACCTCCTCGCCCGGGCCCGCGCCCTCGACACAGCCCCGCTGCGGAGCCTCTACGCGCCGGATGCGGCGGCCCGCGCCGCTGGCTGGCTCGAGGACCTGACCGACGAACTCTGGCACGGCGCGGTGGAGCCCGCCGCCCGCACGGTCGTTGCCACCGGCTGACCACCCGCATTCTCCTCGCTCGCCCCCCGGAGCCAGACCGCCCCATGTCCACCGTTTCCGTCGTGACCCTGGCCAAGGGACGGCCGGCGCACCTGCGCAACGTGCTCCTCGGCCTGGAGCGCCAGACGCAAGTCCCCACTGAGTTCATCGTGGCGGTGATGCAGGACGCCCCCTACGACCTGCCCGAGGTTGCCTTCCCGGTCCGTCAGATCCTAGTGCCTGGCGCCGAATTGCCGCTGGCGGCGGCGCGGAACCGAGGGGTGGCGGTGGCCGGAGGCGACGCCGTCGTCTTCCTCGACGTCGACTGCATCCCGGCCCCCGGCCTCGTGGCCGATTACGCGCGCGGCCTCGCCGAACTCGACGGCCTGCTGATGGGCGAGGTCCTCCACCTGCCCGAGCGCGCCACCGCCGGCGACTGGACCTAGGAGGGCTTCGAGGCCTTGGCGAAGCGCCATTCCGACCGCCGGGGACCCCCGGCCTCCGGTCTGGAGATCTGCCCGGATTACCGGTGCTTCTGGTCCCTGAACTTCGCCATCCGGCGCGACACCTTCTTCGGCTGCGGCGGCTTCGACGAGCGCTATACCGGCTACGGCGGCGAGGACACGGATTTCGGCAAGGTCCTTCACCAGGCCGGCATTCCCATCGCCTGGATGAAGGGCGGGCTGGCCTATCACCAGTACCACCCCCACCACATGCCGCCGGTCCACCACCTCGACAGCGTCGTGCGCAACGCCGAACTGTTCGAGGCCAAGTGGGGCTACCGGACGATGGGCCACTGGCTCTACGCCTTCAAGGTTATGGGGCTGATCGACGACACCCCTGACCGGCCCATTCGCATCCTGCGCCGCCCCGAGGTCGGCGACTTCACGCTGACGGGCCAGCAGAGCCACCAGCCCTACAGCAATTCGGCCTCCGTCATCCGCTTCCTCGAGGCGCGGGGCACCGCGGCGACCGCGTGAGGATCGCGCTCCTCGCGCATCTGCGCCATCCGGTGGCGCGGCCCTTCGCAGGCGGCATGGAGGCTTATTGCTGGGCGCTGGCCGACGGGTTGATGGCGCGGGGGCACGACGTCGTTCTGTTCGCCGCCGGGGACAGCGACCCGCGCTTTTCCATCGACCCGGTGATCCCGCTCCACCACGAGCGCAGCTTCCCCGGGCTAGAACACCGGGGCGATGCCGGCCTCGTCGCCCATGTGGATGCCGGATACGCCGCCGCCTGCGACCGGATCGCGGCCGGCGGCTTCGACGTACTGCACAACAATGCGTTGAGCCGCCTGCCGTTGGAGCACCGGCGTCTCGCGGAGATGCCCACCGTCACGTCGCTGCACGTCCCGCCCTACGACGCCCTGCGCTGGTTCGTGACGGACAGCCTCGTGCCCGGACACCAGATCACCGTGACCTCGCAGTCCCAGCGCCAGATCTGGTGGCCCGAGGGCGCTCCGTCGGGGGTATCCGTGCTCCACAACGGCGTCGATCCCGCCGCCTGGTCCTTCCGGGATCGGGGAGACGGCAGCGCCGTCTGGTCGGGGCGGATCACACCCATCAAGGGCACGCATCTCGCCGTCGCGGCGGCGCAGCGCACCGGCATCCCCCTCACCCTGTTCGGCCCGATCGAGGAGCGGGATTATTGGGAGGCGCGGATTGCCCCGCAGCTCGGTGGATCGATCCGCTACGGCGGCCATCTCTCCGGCGAGGCCCTTGCGGGCGAGATCGGCCGCGCATCGGTTTTTCTGTTCACGCCCTGCTGGGACGAGCCCTTCGGCTTCGTGGCCATTGAGGCCATGGCCTGCGGGGTGCCGGTGGCGGGTCTCGCCATGGGGGCGGCCGCCGAGATCGTCGGCGAGGCCGGCCACCTGGTCCCGCCCGACGACGCCCCCGCCCTGGTCCGTGCGATCGGCGACGCCCTCGCGATTCCCCGGACAATCCCGCACGCACGCGTGCTGCGCCTCTTCACACGCGATCTCTGGCTCGCGCGCTGCGAAGCCCTCTACGGGCTGGCGCGGCGGGCCGCCTAAGGCTGAATGCCCGACGCGCGCACGATCCCGGGCGGGCGCATCTCCTATCGTGAGTCGCCCTCCGATGAGCCACCTCCCGACGAACCGCCGCGCCATCATCGACGCGCTCTGGCATGGCCGAGATCCGTTCACGAACCCGCCCGACAGCTTGCGCCCCCCCGATCTCCAGGGCTGGCGCAGCCTTCATCCCTTCCTCGACGAGGCTGTCACGGAGTTCCGCCCCGGCGTGATAGTGGAGATCGGCGCCTGGAAGGGGGCCAGCACCCTGCACCTGGCCCGGAGCCTGGAGGCGCACGGCGTCGAGGGAATCGTCATCGCGGTGGATACTTGGCTCGGGGCCGTCGACCACTGGGCCGATGCGACTCTGTTCGGCGAACTCGCCATGGAGAACGGGTATCCCAGCCTGTACCGCACCTTCCTGGCCAACGTGTTGCGGGAAGGGCTGGCTGACCGGGTCGTGCCCCTTCCGCTGGACTCGGTGAATGCCGCCGAACTGATGCGCCTGCGCGGACTCACCGCCGACATCATCCATCTCGACGCCGGCCACGAGGAGGCCTCCGTGGCGGCGGATCTCCGGGCATGGTGGCCGGTCCTGCGTCCCGGCGGCCTCCTCATCGCCGACGATTACGACAGCCTGGGCGGTCGCTTCCCCGGCGTGACCCGCGCGGTCGACGCATTCTGCGTCGCGGAACGGGTGCGAGGCCCCTGGGCACAGGGCGGAAAATGCAAGTTTATCAAGCGGCTATAAACCGTGACGCGAAGCTGATGGAAGGGCCGCTTCCGGATAGAGGGGCAGGGTCCGTTCCTCCACCCCATCCGGACCTTCGACGGTCGCATCTCAAATGTCCGCAAGGGGTCAGGTATTCGCCCTCCGCTCGTTCGGCTGTGCGCCACTTCCGGGCCTTCTGCCACAATCGCTGGAATGGCCGCTCCTCGCTCACAAGCGGCCTCTGCTCGGAAAGGTCGGGCCGGGAGGCTGCAAGACTTCAGGTCGGGAACGCCGCACTCGCTGCCCGGGCGAAGGCCGCCGAGGACGAGGCTGCCCGCGTCCGGCCCGCCTCGCCGAGGTCGAGTACCAGCTCGACCGCTTCCGCGCCGAGGAGTTCTGGGACCGCGTCATGCAGGAGGTAGCCGAAATCCTCGCGGACCGGTGCGCCATGACCCCGGCCGAGATTCTGCCGGAACTCAGGACGGTGACCATTCACGGGGCTACCCTCCACAAGGAGCCCTGACGCCGGGCACGCTCAAGACGCCAGGCACGCTCAAGAAGAAGATAGACGTCCGCGTCTTCCACGGCCGGTATTTCGACCCGCCGCAGGACGGTCGCTGCGCCCGAAAGGCCGGGTGACCGCGGCGAGCGACGACGGTCAGCGTTCGGCGGGACGCTTCCGGCCGGGGACGCCCATGGCAATGCCGGTGAGGATGACGAACGCGGACAGGATGAGCATCGGGTCGAGTCCCTCGCCGAGCACGCCGGCGGCCAGCCCGATGCCCAGCACCGGCGTCGCCAGGACGCTGAGGGAGGCGGTGGCGGCGGGCACGCGCCGGTTAACCACCGTCATCGCCCAGAAGCCGAGGGCAGTGCCGATCACGCCGTTGTAGGCGAGCGCCAGCAAGGCGGCCGCGCTCGTCCGACCAGGGGCGGGCGGCGCTCCCTCGGCCAGGAACGCGAGGCTGGCGAGCACCATCGTGGCCAGCAGGCACTGCCAGGGCATGAGCTCCAGCGGCGTCGCCACCCACCGGTGGGCACGGGTATAGACGATGCTCACCGACCAGCAGAGAGCCGCCGCGAGCAACAGAACCTGGCCTAGCTGTCCGGATGCGAAACCTCCTTGGCGACGGCTACAACCTTGAGCGCTTTCGGCAGCGCGTC
>NZ_VZZK01000057.1 GCF_008806385.1 Methylobacterium soli | reverse complement strand
TTCACCAGCCTCGCTGCCAGCCTCATCACACTCAACCAGATCAAACGGTTCTGTTAGGCGCTCTTAATCGTCGGCCTGTAGGAAGCTGCTTCTGTACGCTCGCCCTGATCTGAACCCCGATGATCCTCACCGAAATCAAACCTGTCCTCGTCAGCCTCGTGCTCCTGACTTCCGGTACCTTATCTGCGTTGTCACAGACGCAACTTGAGCTATGTGGCGAGAATGCGAAACTATACGCAGCGGATAGGCGCGTGGATGCGAGCACAGCGCTCATCGAATCCGGTCGATGGAGCGGCGCTGGTCTCACATCATTTTTCCATAACCGCGGCCTCGCATGGCAGGCCAAAGGCAATTTCGACCGCGCTCTGGCCGACTACGATAGGGCCATCCAGTCCGGCCCAAACAATGCAATCGTCTACAACAACCGCGGCAATGCCTGGGCGGACAAGGGCAACCTCGACCGCGCGTTGGCCGACTACGACAAGGCCATCCAGATCGACCCGAACTACGCAAATGCGTACAGCGACCGCGGCAACACCTGGAAGGCCAAGGGCAACATCGACCGCGCCCTGGCTGACTTCGACAAGGCCATCCAGCTCAACCCGGACTTTGCACTCGCGTACAGCAATCGCGGCATCGCCTGGGCGGACAAGGGCAACCTCGACCGCGCAATGGTCGACTATGATAAGGCCATCCAGCTTAACCCGAACTTTGCACTCGCGTACAACAATCGCGGCCTGGCCTGGGCGGACAAGAAAAATCTCGATCGCGCTCTGGTCGACTATGATAAGGCCATCCAGATCGACCCGAACTATGCACTCGCGTACAACAATCGCGGCGCGGCCTGGGCGGACAAGAAAAACCTCGATCGCGCCCTGGCCGACTACGACAAGGCCATCCAGCTTAACCCGAACGATGCGGGCACGTACCGCAGGCGCGGCATCGCTTGGCAGATGAAGGGCAGCCCTGACCACGCCCTGGCCGACTACGACAAGGCCATCCAGCTTAACCCGAATGAAGCTCCCGCGTACTACGTTCGCGGCCTGGCCTGGGCGGACAAGGGCAACCTCGACCGCGCCATAGCCGACTATGACAAGGCCATCCAGATCAACCCAAACCTTGCCCTCGCATACTACAAGCGAGGGTTCGCCTGGGAAGCAAAGGGCAACCTCGACCGCACTCTGGCCGACTACGACAAGGCCATCCAGCTCAACCCGAACAATGCGGACGCGTACAACAGCCGCTGCTGGTCGCGAGCGACGGCTGGCCGAGATCTCCCGCAGGCACTGAACGACTGCAACGCCTCACTGCGGATCCGCCCGCAGGACGCGGACACCCTGGACAGCCGCGGCTTGGTCCAGTTGAAGCTTGGCGGGTACGACAAGGCGATCGCCGACTACACCGCCGTGCTGACGACGAAGGCCACTGCCGGCGCCTTCTACGGGCGCGGGATCGCCAAGCGGCGCAGCGGGGACAAGGCAGGCGGAGACGCCGACGTGGCGCGTGCGAAGGCCATCCAGGCCGACATCGCACAGGTCTACTCAGGTCGCGGAGTGCAGTAGGTCGTGACTGTCATGCGCCGTCACCATCGCAAGGCTGATGAGCAGGCGTTCGGATGACCCGCCCATTCCCAGATCACCTCGACACTAAGGCTGGGACCTACCTCCTGTGGACGTTCCTGCCAATCCTACCCCCCGGTGATCCGCGCTGGGACAGATGTAGTTTTGTCGGCGGCAGCTCGACGGCTGACGCGCGCGGCTATGGCGCTGGCTGGGAAATCAGGGGCCGGCGGCTCTATCTGACCCGCTTCGGCGGATCGGTGCGGCCGGATGATCCGTACCACCAGTACCGAAAATCCCTTGACGGCGCGCCCGGCGGCAAGATCCAAGTCGGCATGCCCGACGTGCACGAAGTGGACGAACCCGTCTTCGCGTCCTGGGTCACGGCCGACCTGAACGGCGCCTCCAGAGAGCGCCTCGATGGCTCGTACATAGATGGCCCGCCGCGCGTGTTCCACCTGTTCAGGGTCGAACGTGGTCGGATCGTCGCGGATGTGACGATGAGCAATCGGCACTACTGGGACGAGACGGAGGTCGGTCACACGCAGGCGCTGCTGGACGCGGAGGTGGCGGAGCGCGGCAGCACGTCGACCGCCCAAGTCGAGCCTGCGCGTGTGCGAGGTCTGGCAGACGCGCTGGCTCGCCAGTACGGAGCAGCCGACGATCTGCGGCCACTTGCCCGTCTGCTGTGGCAGGCGGGAAGCTCGAACCTGGACGATCTGATCGCTGGCTTCACTGCCAACCGGGATCCTGACGTGCGCAGGTGGGTCGCCTACGCGCTGGGTAGGATCGGCGCGGAGGCCGCGCCTGCGGTGCCCATGCTGACCGAGGCCCTGCAGGTGACCGAGCACAACGGTGTCCTGAGAGCGGTAGCTTATGCACTGGCGAGCATCGGGGTGCCGGCAGCCGCCACACTCCCGGTCATGATCGCGGTGATGGAGGCGCGGTTCGGGTCCGATGGGAACAGGCAGATCCGCCTGCTTATCGACCAGCTCGGCGCGGCCGGCGAGGGCTCGATCGGCGTACTGATCACCGGCCTACTCATGGCGCAGTGCGGCAGCACGCCGTACCACATCGCGGATGTGCTCGGCCGGATGGGACCGGTAGCCGTGCCGCCTCTGATCAAAGCTTATAAGGCGACCGAGACCGAGGCACAGCGCGCCTATCTCGCCCGCGCGTTTGGCCGTGTCGGTCGCGATGCCGGCCCCGCCCTGCATCTGCTCCTCGATGGGCTGGAACACCTTCAGCAAGACTGGGCGCGCGAGGTCTTCGCCGAGGCGCTCGCCGCGATCGGTCTGCGCTCGTCAGTGTCGCTGGCGCCGCTTCGCACAGCCTTCCGAGCCGCGCGGAACCGGCAAGCACTGAGCCGGATCGCAGGGGCCATGGCGAGCCTCGGCAGCGACGCGGTGGGTACCCTCATCGAGGAGTTCGAAGCCGCGGACGGCGCCAACGGTACGATCGTGCGGACGGAACTCGCCAAAACCCTGGGCGCCTTCGGTCCGGCTGCTGCGTCGGCGGTCGAATGTCTGGCTACAGCAGCGGGGAACGCCAGCGACGGTGCGCTGGTCCAGGAGGCGGCTGAAGCCTTGCGGAAGATCGGCGCCCCTGATGCCTTGCTCGCCACCATCCAGACCGCCGCCCTGAAGCACGAGCGCGGGAGCTACAGCACGATCGACATCCTCAAGAAGATGCGTCCTGGCGTCGTGCCCACGGCGGAAGCGATCCGGGACCTCGTGGCGTTGCTCGTCGTGCATGGAATGGATCCGTCGGGTCGGCACATCGCGGGGCTCCTCGGCGCGATGGGGGCGCCCGCCGTCGAGCCGCTTCTGTCAGCGCTCGCTCAGGCCGAGGAGCCGCGGACACGCCGCGTCATCGTCAACGCGCTGGGTCAGATCGGTCCACCGGCAGCTGCCGCTCTGGATGCCGCGGTCCAGGAACTGGCGGCCGCACAGGATGACAGCACGCGCCTACAACTCGTAGACGACGTACGACGGCTCGGGAAGCCGGGTCCGGAGCACCTAGAGACGCTGATCGAGGTGATGCGCCGCTCGGCTTTTGTGCCTGTCTGGTGGCGACTCGGGCTCGTCCTGGTGACATCGGTGAGTCGGCAGTGGGGCCACTCACGGAGTTGCTTGAGCAGACCCTAGACCCCGATCGAAAGCGGGCCGTGGGGAACGCACTTGGGCAGATCGGCCCGTAGCTGCGGCGGCAGCCTGGGCCAGCGCGGCACCGGGCACCGCAAGAGCGCCTTGACGCTAGGTACTCACGCGGCCGATTTTTGGTGCAACCGGTTGCAGATCTCTCCGAGGGTCTGCTTGCGACCCAAAGCAGGCCCTCGAAAGGTCCGCATCCGGGCATTCTGATGAGCGGGACGAGCGACCGATGGTGGCCGCAAGCTGCCGGCCTGCTTCCCGCATCCGAAGCGGAGAAGCGGACGTTCGTTCTGGCCCAGGCGGATCCTCAAAGTGACCCTTTCCGGACCTTCACGGCGCAAGAGAGGAGCGTCCGGGGACGAGCGTCCTAAGACACTTCGTTTCCCGAAAGTTTTCAGACACGTGCGGCCCACCTCACGCTCGACACGCGCACCCCACCTGTCGGATTTCCTGTCGGTTTGCGGACAACCCTGCGATAACTCATGGATCCCACGAGACGCGTCCGCAGAGATGGCGTCCGTGCAGAGCGTGTCCGCTAGCGCTGCTGTCACTACTGCGGACGGGTTTTCTGGTCTCTAGCCGACGTCCGATGTGTCATACTCCTGCGGACAGAAGGGCCTTGGGTCTCTGCGAAGTGCAGGCGGTCGCCCGCCCCCCCTGACGCAAGCAAGGGAGCATCAAACCGACGTAAAGGCTCCTCCGGGAGGCCAATATGCGCCACGTCTCAGCTCTTGTTCTGCTTTTTGTGGCCTTGAGCCCTGCCACTGCTGACGACGGGTTGGCCGGGAAAGAGATGCTGACAAGCCCGCATGGCCAACCCCTCTGTGACGATGAGGCTACGCTGCGTGAGTATCTCTCGGCTATGCTCAAAAAAGATCAGGAAGCGATGGAGCAGATTGATGGTTGCGCCATGCTCAGACCGGGATTGAGGGTGGCCGTGCTGGAGGACGTAGCCAGCAGCGGCAAGCTCGCACATGTTGTGAGGATTCGCGCGTTTGGTCACGACAGCTCAGTCGTCGGCTACACGCTCAGCTTCGGGTTGCAGCCAAGATAGAGGCTGAGGTCCTAGCCGTGGAGGGACACAGCATATCATCGGCGTTTGTCCCCGCCGGGTTCCAATTCGTCGATGTGGTAGGCCATCGTGGGTGCCAGTCGCGCGATGTGCGGCTGCCATTGTGCCCTCAGCGCGAGATAAGTCTCTGCCCCTGCCTCATTGGCCATCGTCTCGACGCCAGCTGCCGAGAGCCGTCTGACAGTCGCTGCGAAGCGGGTGCGCCATGCCTCCTCGGCGCTGGTCACGTCGGCTGGGGCGGGCAGGTCTCCGGGTAAAAACGTCGTTTCGAGCGTGACGATGAGCAGCATGGCAACACGCCAGATTGCATCGACGGCGGCGGCCTCCTTCAGCCATACCGCCTGACGATCTGCAATCCCGCTGCGGATCAGCGACACCGCGTCGAGGGCGATGAATGCCTGTGCCGAGACCGAATAGAAGGGCTGCCGGAAGCGAAAGTAGAACAACACGGGATAGAAGTGGTGCGCCTCCTTCATCTCGGCCATCGCCCCTGCGACGTCGGCCAAGTGGGTGTAGCCTGAACTGAACTGCCCCTGCGGCCCGAGCCGCGCCAGCAGTTCGGCCGCATCCGCAGTTTCTCCCGTCAACAGATGCAGCTTCAGTCCAAGTGCGTTGCGCTGCCGAAGCGCGCTGTAGACCTGCATGACGTAGGTTAGGACCAGCGACGTCGCCGACATCCCGACGAGCGAGTTCACGAGATAGACGACGCGGTAAGCGTCCGTGACAGGCTTGAAGTCGCTGGCCCCCACGATCGCCATGCTGCTGCCGCCCGCATAGAGGGCAGTCATGAAGTCGGCCGGAGTCTCGCCGCTACTCGCCCGAACGGCCGTCCCGAGCGCGGGGTGGATGACGAGGCCGGCTCCCAGCGTCAGTCCCAACGCCCAGAGTAGGACGTAGATGATGAGGATCACCGGGCCGCAGAAGGAGAGCACCGCGCCTCGCTTCTGCCCGAACGTATCGTCGGCACGGCGGAAGATAGCCCAGGTGAGATGGGCGACCCGGTCTGCGATAAGGCCCGTGCCGATGCGCGCGTAGAGGACCGTCAGGAAGATGTCGGTGAGGACGAGACCCATGACCAGCACGCCCGACGCCCGTTCGAGAACAGGCAGCATTAGGCAGCCCTCCTTTCAGCCTCGGGCGTTGGTCAGCGTCCAGGGACGCATCGCCTCCGGGCCGATGATGTCGGGCGGCGGCTTGAAGTCCCGCGCCGCACCCCGCATCGCCTTGGCGGGGCGGCGGAAGCCGCTTCGGCGGCGGTAATCTTGTCGGACTTTCTCGGATGGAACGAGGGGCGCCTCCGCGAGGTTCTGCGCGCAAATCACGTCTAGGGCTGTAACGCCGGCTAAAGCCAGAAGGGCGATCAGCACGTTGTCCTTGCGCGGATTGTGGCCCTCAAGGCCGGGCAGGACCGTGGCGATGTCGAGCGCGTCCCCCGCAACGCGTGCTGAGATCCAGGGTGTCGGATCGCGCGAGCCCAAGATCCCGGCACCCTGTAAGAGTTCGCGCACGCCGTAGGCTTGGATGATCGGGGCTGCGCGCGGCATTCCGAGCCAGCGAGCAATGGCACCGCCACACGCAACCTCTGTCAGACCAAGGCCAATCGAGAACCAGCCTAGGCCGTGAGCAAGTTCCCGAGTTGCGGGATCCGGTCTCCGGCGTGGGTCCGAGGTGAGATAACTCGGCAGAGAATAGGGCACAGGAGTGCGGCCCTGGTCGCGTTGAGACATGGCATCGGACATGCTGACTTCCTCGGTGCCGCAATGGGGGAGGAGTGGCAAGCCCGCCGCAGCGCGACGAGCTGCGGAGCCGCTCAGGGCCGGAGCACGACCTTGATGCAGTTGTCCTTCTTGTCGCGGAAGGTCTTGTACATCTCGGGCCCTTGTTCGAGCCCGACCCGGTGGGTGATCACGAAGGAGGGATCGATCTGCCCGTCGTCGATGCGCTTGACGAGGTCATCCGTCCACCGGTTCACGTGGGTCTGCCCTGTGCGAACGGTCAGCCCCTTGTTCATCAAGGCTCCTATCGGCATTTTGTCGACGAGCCCACCGTAAACGCCCGGGATCGAGAGGATGCCAGCCGGACGGCAGACATAGATCATCTCGCGCAGCACTGCGGCGCGGTCGCTCTCCAGCATCACCGCCTGCTTCAGTCGGTCGTAAGCGTGTTCAAGCGCCCGCGGCGAATGCGCCTCCATGCCGACGGCATCGATGCACTTCTCCGGACCCTTGCCGTCGGTCAGCTCATTGAGGCGTTCGATCACGCTCTCCTGCGTGTTGTCGAGGGGGATGGCCCCACCCGCGCGTGCCATTTCAAGGCGCTCGGGCACGCTGTCGATGCAGATTACCTGCTTGGCCCCGAGGAGGAGCGCAGAGCGCAGTGCCATCTGGCCGACAGGACCGGCGCCCCAGACCACGACCGTATCGGTCGGCTGGATATCGGCCTGCACCGCAGCCTGCCAGCCGGTGGGGAAGATGTCACCGAGGAACAGCACCTGCTCGTCGCTCAGGTTCTCCGGCACCTTGATGTGGGTCTTGTCGGCAAACGGCACGCGCACGTACTCGGCTTGTCCGCCCTGGTAGCCGCCAGTGAGATGGGTGTACCCGAACAGGCCCGCGGTGGTGTGCCCGAAGGCCTTGTCGGCGATATGCTTGTTGCGGTTCGAGCGTTCGCAGACGGAGAAGTAGCCGCGCTTGCACTGGTCGCACTCGCCACAGATGATCGTGAAAGGCACGACGATGCGCTCACCTTTCCGGAGAGCACCGTTGACGCCTTTGCCCATCTCAACGACTTCGCCCATGAACTCGTGTCCCATCACGTCGCCCTTTTCCATACCTGGCATGACGTGATCGTAGAGGTGCAGGTCCGAGCCACAGATCGCACAGGTAGTCACCTTGATGATTGCGTCGCGGTCATCCTCGATCTTGGGGTCCGGAACTGTATCGCAGCGGATATCCTGAGTGCCGTGCCAGACAAGTGCTCGCATAGGATTTCTCCGCAATATGCCGAAATTATTACGAAGCATTGGGGAAAATGTGCCTACTCCGAAATCTTATCCTCGCCAACAACATATGATTAACTCTTGATTACTTTATGGCCTAAGTGTCACCTTGGCTGTTACTAATAATTACAAAATATTTGTAAACGCTTTCTGACAGATTATTAAGCAAATTTGGCGGCTATGGTTGGAAGATAACACATGATGCCGCATCGCTTGAGCAGAGCGCCGCAATGTCACTCCACCACTTGCTCTCCACGGAAGTTCGCCCCACCGATTGGCACAGCTGCCGGATCTCCTCAATCAGGCTGTCCTGCGTCGGGTGAGCGTCTTCGGAGCTTCAATTTGCTGCCTGCCGATCTGACCAAGACGGCTCGATTTCGCAAGCGCAGAGCGCTGGGCGGCGTAGTTGGCAGCCACCATCGGATAATCCTTCGGCAGGCCATAGCGCTCACGATAGCCGTAAGGATTGAGCCCGTGACCTGCCAGATGCCGCTTGAGCGTCTTGTAGGGCTTGCCGTCGATGAAGCTCACGAGATAGTCGGGCGTGATTGACTTGCGGATCTGCGCAGGCGTCGCCTTCTCGTCGATTTCGATGATCGCATTTTCTGACGCCCTATTCACGATTCCAGACACGGCTGTGTGAACGCGGTCGATAAGGTTCGGAAGCTCAGACAGGGGAATCCGATTGTTCGAGACATAGGCCGATACAATTTCGCTAGTTAGTTCTATCGAGCTGGAGGGGGGTTGTGCGCTCGTTTGCTGCATAGCTTTACCTCAAGCGGGTTCAAAAGATTTATCTTTGGATTTTGAGAGGAGTTTTCTGAAGTATTCAGTCCTGATGCAACCAATGGCGCTTGCTTCCTGGCTTGCACTGGTTTTTTGGCACCCAGTCACAACTCTTTCGGATTGTTTCATTAGAGAGGCCGATTGAGCAGTGTCGGCCTGCTTCGTAGCCGCATCCCGCCTGATCTTCTAAGCAAAGAGTATAAGTGAGCATCTTGTCCCCGCTCACGTGAATCGCTTCGATTATTCTGCAGACATGCTCCCCATCTCTTGCGTTTGAAACAGAAGCACGTGCAAGTTGGTTAAGATTGACGCCTATTGTCCAGGAAATCGCTGAAACAACAAAAATATATGTTCGAAATTTTGTTTTCATGATATGAAACGTGACAAAAATATTCATCTTAAGAAAATCTATTATCTGAACGCTTCCTCGATTACTGCGAGAAGAGTCGCAGTCAAGATGCGATCGCCGCTTTCGTCCCTCACATCCACTCTGATTTGAATCGCTCCCGTGTGCGATCGCTCTCGCGCGACCATTTCGCTGAGCGCGCGCTGCACTTCGGCGCGAGCGCGGCTTAGGTCGGTGAGAACCAGCCCCACATCGTCCTGCAGCGCGTGACCGTCATGTGTGTCGAAGAAGTATCGTGGCATTCAATTTTCCCGCCCAGATCTGGCGGAGCCAGGTGCCTTCAGCCTATTGGGGGGCGATATGAACCATGACGGTGAGGCCTTGGATCGGCTGGTTCGGCACTCATCGTCGGCTATTTGAACCGGCGGGGCCAGATGAAGACCGTTTTCTCGACAGAGCACGTCCACCCTCGTGATCGGTTCGATTTTTGGTACAGCGTCGCCCGAAAGGGTGTCGTCGATCACGCTTCCAAACCGAGCTGCCGGAATACGTTCCGGGCTCAGCTTCGCTCAGGTTCGGTCGGCAGCATTGATCTTGTCTTGTTTCAGAATTCGGAGATGTCGGTTACCCACGAACGACGCCATATCGCGCAGGCGAATACCGACGAGCTGTTTATCTGTCGACAATTCCGAGGGCACATCAATCTCGGACAAGACGGCCGTCAGGTCGTACTGATGCCGGGTGATATCACTCTGATCGACCCGCGCTTGCCCTACCAAGCACAGTTCTCAGAAGCTTCTGAAGTGCTCGTGTTGAAGGTTCCTCGGCAAGTCATGGAAGCGCGCCTCGGACAGATGCGGGAGATGACGGCGCTATCGGTCGCACCATGCACCGCCGAGAACAGCCTACTATCGGCTAGCCTTGCGATGCTGCCGCTCCACACAGACGGATTAGGCCCGACCGCTGTAGCGCTCCTTGAGCCGCACCTGCTTGATCTGATCACCCTCGCTCTTGGTAGGACGAAAGGAGAGGAGGCGTCGTACACATCGTCTGCCCGCTCACTTGTCCGCGTGAGACTGCGGGCCGCGGTCGAGGCGCGTCTGGCTGACCGAACTCTTGATGCCAGCACGGTTGCGCGAGCAGCCGGTGTCAGCGTGCGACATGCCAATGCCGTGCTAGCGGAAGAGAGGACGTCGATTATGAGACTCATTCAGGAAAGGCGCTTAGCGCGGTGCCGGCAGGCGCTGGAGGACCCGTTGCAGATGGGCCGGACGGTGAGCGAGATCGCCTATGGCTGGGGGTTTTCCGATATGACCCACTTTGGCCGTCGGTTCAGGTCCGCCTATGGCGTATTGCCCAGTGAGCATCGTCGTCGCGCAAGGGCACAGCTGTGTGCGTGAAGCCTCCGCTTGCCAGCCTACCTTCCAGAGTAAGCTCACAGCCGAGCGCGGCGCATTGGCCAAGGGCAAGGAGCCTGAGGACACATACGTGACAGCGATCCTGGCGGCTCAGGTCGCTGCGGAGGAGGCGCATTGGGAGCTGGAGCGATCGATCAGCTCAAGGGCAACGGCTTGAGCCACGCATGTGGCCGTGTATGTCGTTGATCCAGTCTCGACATGGCTCAGAGGCGGACTCAGAAGTTTATGTTGGTTAGCAGTACCTTGCGAGCCGTCGTGACATTATCCTGATGCAGTCAATGAGAGCTCAGGCGGTGGAGCTCGCGGTGGTCTTTTCCCAATCCTTGGCGAGACGCCGGCAGCTGCCAAGCCAGGCGAAGGTTTGTTCAACCATCCACCTGCGCGGGAGAACCTCGAAGCCTTGGGGCGTGTCGGGTCGCTTGATGGTGTTAAGAGTCCAGCCGCCTTGGCCGTGAAGCGCCGCGCGCAGCTTCTCGCCCGCATAGCCACCATCGGCGAAGATGTGGCGCAGCCAGGGAAAGCGGTGACGGATGGCTTTCAGCAGAGCTGGCGCTCCGTTGCGATCCTGCACGTCCGCCCCGTGAACGAGAACGAAGAGCATGAGCGCGAACGAGCCTGGCGCTACCGCCACAGGCGACTGCCAATTAGTGAGCCGAACGAGGTTTGGGCAATGGACTTCATGTCCGATCGCTTTTTCGATGTGCGTCCGTTCCGGATCCTGACCGTTGTCGATTGCTATATGCGAGAAGCGCTCTCGCTCACACCGAGAGCCAAGTTTCGCCCCTGCCAGGTGACTGAGGCCCTGGACGCCTTGGTCAGGCTGCGGGGTCGGCCCACTAGACCCTCTGTTGCGAAACAGGATAGTGATCCTACCAAGTTGCGGCCGATCTACCGCGAGCGCTCGTGTTGAAGGTGGACGAGATGATATGGGCAACTGACAGTGATGGGCTGCAAACCTATGTCAGCCCAGAGTGGTGTGCCTTTACAGGTCAGCAACCAAATGAGGTGCTTGGTTTGGGGTGGCTTGATGCGGTGCACCCGGAGGATACTGATTACATCAGGATGTTCTTTCTCGATGCGACAGCGTCGAAGGAAGAGTTCACCATGCGCTATCGCCTACGACACACGAGTGGCCGGTACATCTGGGTGGTCGATGGTGCGGTGCCGTCCTTCGGCCCCCCCCAACACACATTCCTCGGCTACCTCGGTTCTGTTTCCGAACTCGCGCCGAGTGCCTCCGATGCTCTAACAGCCTTCGGTAGCAGGGGAGCGTTTCGGCCGCCTATCCCCCGCCAGGATGAGCCTGCACGCTCACCGTTTGATCTGATCACCGATCATATCCTGATGGCGCATGCCTTGGCTGCTGAGACGAGCGACGCTGAGATCCGGCGCGTTCTGGACATAGCATTGCGCGTGTTGGGCAAACGGCTGAAGAGGGCTGATCAGGAGCCCTACGGGTTCGAGGGTTTCCACTGAGCACGTTACCCGAATTGATCACGCGGCTGGCTCTATAACTCAGCCCAGCGACGCGTGCGGGGCGGCTCCATAACGCCCAATCTCAGAACGGCGCTGCTCACGTCGGGCTGCCGGTCATAGCTGTCCCGCTCAACCCTTCCGAAGCTTGCGCGGCCGACACCTATTGAAACTGGCGTACGATCTCGCGGTGTCTGCGCTCCAGGTGCAGTTCAATCAGTTCGAACAAGCCGCCGCGATTGCGAGCGCGATGCTCCGGCAATGCGAGTTCGTGGAGCAGGGCGTCCATCGCAGCCAGACGCACTTGGATGCCTTGGAACTGGGTTAGGTAGGCATCTACCGCTCGCTCAGCCTCGATGATGGTGCCGGGCTTGTAAGAAGCTGCCAATGCGAGGAGTGAGAGCACGGTGTCGTCGAGCAGAGTCATACGGCTAGTAGCGCTGTGTGCTCCTCAACGGTTCCTATACGTGAATATCGCCCTCCCGCTGCGGTGCACGGCCTGCGGCGGCAAGCGGAACCCGGATAGGGGTCGTGGATGCCTTGGGTCCAAGGCGAAAGCCGCCGCGCGGATACGCAGGGCCGAGAGGGCGTCCTCGATCGCCCGCGGCTCGGTCTCGGCCGCGGCAATGCCCTTTCCGCACCTAGCCTGTGTCTCGACGAGCGCAGCCTGCCCGGACCGGTGCTGCTCGCCCTCCGCAATGAGGCCGTTCAGGGCGTCGAGCCAGTCCTCCTCGGTGCTGCCATAGTGCGCCCCTCAGTAGCGGGGTCAGTCCCTGGGTGCGGGACGGACACCAGGCGCCTTCGGGACCGCGAAGCGGCCCTCCTCGGCCTTGTGGATGTACTGGCTAGCGATGAAAAGCCCCTTCATCGGACGGATGATTGGCACGCAGGCCAGCAGCAGCAGTGGCAGCGTCACGACCACATGGATCCAGAGCGGCGGGTCATAGGCGAGCTCCAGCCAGATGCCGAAGGCGGTGACCGGGAAGGCCATCGTCATCATGATGAAGAAGGCAGGCCCGTCGGCCGGGTCGGCGAAGCCGTAGTCGAGGCCGCACGCCTCGCAACGCGGCTTGAGAGTGATGAACCCGTCGAACAGGCGCCCCTCGCCGCAGCGCGGGCAGCGGCACCGCAGTCCCACCGACATGAGGGATTGATCGGTCGTCCTTTGCATCGTCCACGTTCCTGAACCGCTCGCCGTACCCGGCGGCATGGAGGTACGCCTTGCGCACCGCGAATGTATGGTTTAGATATCCATACATTCGCGGGTGAAGTAAATTCTGTCGAAGGCGGTTTGCCGACAAGGCCGCGCCGCGCCTTGCCTGCATGATTGATGTATGCATACATCAATGCGAGAACAGGGGTCAATGATGGAATCCTGGAGCCCGACAATCACCGGCGACGTAGGGCCGAAGTACCTTGCCATCGTCAAGGTGCTGGCCGACGACATCCGTGCCGGACGACTTCCGCCGGGCGTGCGCCTGCCGCCACAGCGCGCCCTGGCCAAGCACCTCAACGTCGATCTCACCACTGTCACGCGCGCCTTCAACGAGGCGCGCAGGACGGGCTTGATTGACGCCACGGCCGGCAGGGGCAGCTTCGTTCGCGGGCCGGCGCCGGCAGTCGCCGAGATGCGCAAGCCGGCCCTGTCCGGAAGCGCCGACTTCAGCATGAACATGCCGCCTCAGCCGGTCGCGGCGCGTCTGGCCGAGCGTATGGAGGCGGGTTTGTCGCGACTTGCCGGTTCGCCAGGCTTCCTCGACCGGATGCAGTATCAGGACAGCGCCGGAAACATGGCCGACCGGACCGCGGCGGCTCACTGGCTCGGCCAGCGGCTCGGGCTGCTTCCGACGCAGCGCGTCCTCGTGGCGGGCGGCGCCCAGGTGGTGCTTGCCGCCGTGCTCGCCGCCATCCTCCAGCCGGGCGATGCGCTCTGCGTCCCGGTCTTGACCTATCCTGGTCTGCGTATGGCCGCCGAGCGCCGCGGCGTTCGGCTCGTTCCAGTCGCCTGCGACGGCGACGGGCTCGATCCGGAGGCGTTCCTTGAGAGCTGCAAGGCCGGGCGGCCGCGGGCCCTGTACCTGGTGCCGACGCTCGACAATCCCACGACGGCGACGCTGCCGAGGATGCGTCGTGAGCGCATCGCCGAGGTCGCCCGCTCGAACGGTGTCGCGATCATCGAGGACGACGCCTACGGCGCGCTCCCGCCTGACGCTCCGGCTCCTATCGCTTCTCTTGCCGGGGACATCACCTGGCACATCGCGACATTATCCAAGTGCGTCAGCCCAGGCCTGCGCATCGCCTACGTCGCGGTCCCGGGCACCAACGAGGCAGTGCGGTTGGCTGCCGAGTTGCGTGCCATCAACATGATGGCCTCGCCGCTCACGGCCGCGCTCGCCTCGCAGTGGATCGCGGAAGGCGAGCTCGACGCGGTCGTCGCGGCCATTCGGCAGGAGAACGGCCGCCGGCAGGCGGTCGCGCGCGAAGCCTTGCAAGGTCTCGACATCCGCGCGCATTCCTGCGGGCACCACCTCTGGCTCCGGCTTCCGGAGCCCTGGCGTCGCGGCGAGTTCGGGGCGCACGCGCGTCAGCTCGGGCTGTCGGTCATTCTGAGCGATGCCTTCGCTGTCGGACCCGCGCCGGAGGCCATCCGCGTTTCCTTGGGTGCGGCTCCCGACGTCGAGACCCTACGGTACGGGCTGAGCCTGCTCGACACTCTCCTGGCCCATCCTCCCGGCGCGATCTCCACGGTCGTCTGACATGGCTCACTTGGCGAGCGCATCCGGCAACCGGGAACATCCGGCCAGATCTCGACGCCAGTTCGCCTTGCTGCCACGAACATGGGTTCCGCCGACCCTGACCGCTGGTTTACGGTCTGGGCGGTGACCCCGCTCGAAGGCGACGCGTCGAAGCCTCACCACCGGGCCGCACCTACAATCTCCGCCCGCCATCGCCATGGTGCACGCGTACATGTCCGAACCGGGACCGAGGCTCGTTCGTCACCACCCGCTTGGCTGGTGGCTTTCGCTGCTGACGCTCGCCATGCTTCTGGCGGGCTGCTCGGATGATGACCAGGAGCGGCGGCGTTCCTTGGGTGAGGACCCGAGCTTCGACGACTTCATGGAGGTCGCCGATGCCGAACGGGGCGCCCGCTTGTTCGGCCAGTGCGCCGCCTGTCACACGATCAGGATGGGGGCCGGCGACCGGAATGGCCCGGGTCTCCACGACGTGCTTGGCAGGCCTGTCGCCAGCAACAGCAAGCGCTTCAGCTACACCGGGGCGCTCCTGTCCATAGGCGGCGTTTGGACGCCGGACAGGATGGACGCCTGGCTGACCGCCCCGGCGAAGATGGCGCCAGGCACGAGCATGGGGTTCCGCGGGGTTCCGGACCCGCTCGACCGGGCGGACATCATTGCATACCTGCGGACGCAGTCCGCCGATGGAGGCGGAGCCAGTGCGCTTCCATCGCGGCCAAGAGGCGGGGCGTTCAAAGGCTGAAGGTCCGGGGGGGAGCGGATGGGCTCCCCGGCTTCTGAAGGCACCGTCACCGGTGAGCGCTGAGTGCCAGACATCTTCCAGAGGGCACCCCCCCGCGCTTTATGGGCCACCCCAGGATGGTGTGGCCACCGGCCCAAGTTTTCCCTTCCAACGGCAGCTCTCGGAACACGAGTGGCCCTTCCGGCGGCTTTGACCGAAAGCCCGGAAGTGGCGCGGCAGAGAACCATAAGCTGAGCTGCTGCAACGTCCGCTTCGGAGAAGCCACGGGAGCCGGCTGAGCGGCCGAGATGGGTGCAAAGCTGAAGGTCTGCTTTCGGGCGATGACTCAATGACGGCTCACCACCCCAAGCGGTCCTTGAGCGACTGCGGCGCAAAAGTCCGCTCGGGGTCAGGTGTTCGCGTTCACTGTCAGCAGCTGCGATCACTGACGCGGTGAGCGCCAGGGCAAAACGGTCGTCTAGCTACAGAATGTAGGGCCGAGCTTTTTCCCGACTTAGGGAAAGAGCCACGCTCCCTATGAGCACTCGAGCCTCCACCGCTAGCCAGGCGGGACGGAGATCGCCGGGTCACCCGCCGAAGGGCATCGGCAACAAGCAGCTCACCTGACGGTGGGCTGCAGGATGGAGGGAACGGGTCGCCCCAGACCTCCAGAACGACCTCAATGTCTGCGGATCGAGCAAAGGGGTCCGTTCGCGCTGGCCGTCCACGGTGACGGAAAGCGGTGTGTAAAGGCCGACAGCCCAGCCCCGGCCTGCCTGTCACAAGGTTGCATCATCGATCCGCCGGTCGACCGACGGCGTGGCTCCGAGATCCACCCCCTTCGGTATGACGTGAGGCTTTGCCGCTCACCGGCAAAGCCTTGCCTCCAGCAAGCCGGCCTTCCTCAAACGTCCACCAAGATCCAGGGCAGGACAGACGACAGGAGTCACGGCACTAAACCGAGACCGGAGCAGACTGCGAACCCTGAGGCGCAGCGTACCGGACCAGCCAGTAAAGAACCGACAGCGCACCGAGAATCCGCGCCATCGCCCAGGATGGGTTCCCGGAGCAGCATACATGGCCGCCGACCCGGCAGCCCGCCGCCCGCCTCGGCCAATAGGCCAATCCATGCTTCGTCCCAGACCAGCCCGCGCTCGGCGAGCACCTCCCGCAGGAACGCTTCGGACTCCGGCTGCGAGAGCGCGCGCACGCGGTAGTCGAAGCAGCGCGACTGCCCGGCCAACCGCACGCCGGCTCGGTCGCGCGCGAGCAGCACGAAGCTTACTGCTCCGATGTCCTCCATCGGCTTGAGCAGCTTGTCGAACGCCGCCGGCGGGTAGCAATCGGCGTTTCGGATCACGAACACGTGCCGCGGCGACAGAAGGGACGCCGATTGCACGAGCTTCACGGTTTGATCGGTGACGCTCTCGATGTCGCGGTGCGCGCCGTCCACCTCGATGCATCCGCGATGCTTCAGCGTCAAAGTACCGGCAGGCGTCGCATCGATAGCACGCGACGCCGTCGGGCGTCGGCGCCTCGCACAGGAACGCCCGCGCGTAGGCGCGCGCCAGCGTCCGCTTGCCTACTCCGTCAGGGCCGTGGAGCAGGAGGTCGGCGCCGGCCGTCCGATCGCGTGCGTGCCGGCGTAACCCCATCACCGCGTGCCTCCTGCCGATCGACCTGTCGAAGGCCCTAGCAAGCGAGGCGGAAGAAGGTGACGGGACCGGACGACTTGTCTCCGTCCTGCTCGGTCGCTCGGCCTGGCGCACCCCGGCGTCGAGCCGGCCGCAGGCCGCGGCGGTCTGCGCGCGCAGGCCCCCGATCCAATCGGCCCGGAGCCAGGTGCGGGCGAGCGAGGCCTTGAGCTCGCGCACCAGCCCGTTCCGGGCTGTCGCCAGCCGGTCGGTCCCGTCGTCCTGCCCGTTCGCGCCACAGCGTCGCAACGCGCGGGCGACGGCTGCCCACCGGCCAGCCAGCGGATCGCCGGTTTCTGCCAGATCCGCGCGGGCGAGGAAGTCGCGCCCAAGACCTGCGAGGGTCAACACGAGGAGGTCCGGGCCGCGCCGGTAACCGTCAGCCTCTTCGAGAACGCCGCGGCCGACGCCGTCCTCCCACGCCAGCACCAGCGCCGCCCACAGCAGCGCTCCCTCCTCGAGCCTGTCCGGCGACACGCGGGAACGGGGACCTGCACGCCGAGGACGCGGTGTGCTTTCACTTCGTTCATCATCTGACCCATGCCCTGAGAGCCGACGCGCACGACGGCGTGCGGCCGATACATCGTCGGAGGTGATCGGAACGGGCTTCAGCCGGCCCGAGCGACGCCGTTCGCGGCCAGCTCGAGGATCAGGCGCGCGGGCCAGACGGTGTTGCCGGGGCCGAGTTTGACCGGCTGCAGATTGCGGTTGGCAGCCATGCACCCCGCCCGCCAAATCGACGTCGAGATCGGCAGTGGCAGCGGGTTACATGCGGTCATAGGCATCACCGCTGAGGCTCAGAGGTGCTGCAGCGGCTGCAGGCCTGCACCCACGCAAACAGGTCGGCGTGGGCGTAGACAATGCGCCGCCCGAGGCTTGCGTAGCGGGGGCCGGTCCCCTGGACGCGGTGGCGCTCGAGCGACCGCTCAGATATCCGGAGGAGCCGTGCAGCCTCGGCCTGCGTGTACAGAGCGAGATCAGGTCCGTTCGGGACAGCCTGCGCAGCGTTCACAAGGTTTGGTCGTTGGTTACTCATCGGTCGCTCCGACCGAGGTGGCGGTTCTGGGCCCCTCGTGACGGCAGATGGCCGGAGGTGGTGGGGAGATGCTACGGTTTGGGGGAGCTGACCGGAGGCCTAAATCAGGGGCTTGCATCCAAAATAGCTCAAGTATCCTCGCGACTTAATGGTAACTTGCCGGACATGGATCCGGTCGGGCTGAACCTCACTGAAATCGGTCGCGCCGGGGATCGACTGCCAGTATGGCCCGGGCACAGCGGAAAGATATTCGCTTTGCTCCGCAGGAATTGATGCTGCGGCCGCCACTAGATCAATCAGCGACGGTGCCCAGTCCAACGGCCGCATTACGTTGGGTGAACACCGTCCCGGGACCGCGCTGGCGGATCAGTCGTCAATGATCGCCAAGCCGGCCTCGAAGTCCGCGTCGCTCACGCGCCTCTGCGCCATCCGCTTCCGCCTGTCACCGACGGCCTTGCGTAGCTCCGCGGGGATAGCCCCACCAGCGCGCTCTTTCTCGCTCAAGACGACGTGCGCGAGTTCGGAGACGAACGACGGGCAGTTATCCTTGTTGATGTAGCTCTTGCCAGCACGGTCCTCTGCCGGCCACTTGTCCTGCAACTCCCATGGCCAATTCTGCCGGAACCACTCGATGGCGTCCGATTTCTGTAACGGCAACCCCTCGCTCATTGCTTCCTTGTGTTCGCAGAACTTGAGAAGCAGCCGGACGGAAGCCGGGATCTCGTACGATGGCCAGCGATCGGCATACTTCGAGAAGCCCGCCCAGTTGTTCAGGTCAACGAGAGCGATGCCCCTCGCCGTGAACGTTTCGTGAGCTAACTCCAAGGGATCCTCGTGCCGCAGGCCAGACTTGTGAAGCCTGTCGACGTTCGCATGCGGCCGGCTTGGTTCGGTCAGATGCGGCCGCCATGCATCGACGGGGACGGGGACGATATCGCCCTGCTGCGTGCTGATGAACACCACGAGCGTCCCTGCCCCTAATGCGTCCGTGACGACCATGGTCACGTGCGCCCGTTCAGCGACCCGCTCCCGGGCTTCGAAGGCGACAACGCGCTCCTCGTAGAACCGTGCAAGCACCGTCTGTGCCAGCGCGAAGCCGGGCGGCACGGCCCCCGATGTACCTGTATACTCGGTCTTGCCTTCCATCATTCCCCCCGAAAAGACCGTGATTGGCCGCTTGGTGTAGTCACGAGCGACCGGACATTAGAGTTCGGGCCAACGGCCGGCGAGGCGCAACCGCCACAAACATGTGGCCTGAGCGGATGCGATCCACACTCCGATGGGTGCGCGCACCAGAAGGCTCGCAGTGCATCAGGATGAGATGGATCAGGACACCCGCCGGTTCGTTCCAGCCGCAGTTGACAGCCGGACCTCCGCTGAAGAGGCCGCCGCAACGAGACGCCAGCGGTACGCAGAAGTACTGTAGCCGGGCTGTAGCCCTAAAGGATCAGCTAGGCGACGCTAAGGCGCTAAGTCATTGAGATAATTGGCGCACCCGACACGATTCGAACGTGTGACCTTTGCCTTCGGAGGGCAACGCTCTATCCAGCTGAGCTACGGGTGCTGACCGTGGCGATTCACTAGCCTATGCGTGCAACGGGTGCAACGGGGCGGCGGAAGAGTTTGGGCTCAAAGGGATCCTTGCGCGGCCCTCCTCAGGCAAAGGTCACACATTCGAATCGTGTCAGGTGTGCGCAGGGCGGATGGTGACGGGGAGCGGAGGAGCGGGATCTGAGCCGCGGATGTGGACGATGTGTAGGCGGAGGGGCCGCGCGAGCGCCGGCATTGTGCCGCAGCGGTGCCGTCAGGCAAGGCCGGCCGCGAGGCCATGGGTCCTTTTCATCGGCCGCTGATAGCTCGGCTGAAAACTGATCAAGAACGGCGAGGCGGTCGCTTTCCTGGTGTCTGGGCTGGCAACTGAGTGAGAAGCTCGGTCATCATTGCGTCGAGCATGCCCTGCGCGAGACCCGATTCGATGGCGTCTGAGACAGCTGATCGGGCGATGTCATCCCCATAGAGTGCCGCTGCCAGAGAGTGTCGAACCGGCAGTGGTTCTCCACGTGCAGCTGCCGATGTGCAGAACGCCACCGCCTCGGCATCGGGTTGCACGACGATGCCAAAGCCCGCGTGGAACGGATCGGCGTCGAACACGCGCATGGCGATCACGAGTCCCTCCGACGCGGATATCTCTAGGCTCTCGTCCAGTAGCCAGAGACGCCGTTTCGGCGTGAGCATGTCCTCAAGCCAAACGCCGGCGATCTCGTGCCGGCCGGCGACGTGGAAGATGGAGAAGAAGGCAGTCCCGAGCCGTCGGGCGACGTCTTGGCTGGCAGCGTCGAGCGCGTCGATGCGCTTGTCGAGGAAGCCGTCGAACGCGCGGCGCCCGCGCTGGTTTGGTTCGAACAGGGCCACGTCGAACAGCATGGCCGAGGTTTCCTCATCCTCGAGTTGCTCGCGATCGGTGAGGTCAAGGTGCTTGGCGGCTCGGTCGAGGTCCGGCTTCCTGCAATGCTTGACGGCCGCGGCAAGCACAGTTTGGATCGAGGTGCGGATTGGGCGGTAGCGAGCGAGGATGGCTTTACGAGTTGGCAGTATGGTCTCCTCGGTCACAATCTGCCTCCAAGTCCGATGATGAGGGGCTACCATGGATGGCATCAAAGACAAGCTGCGCGGCAAGTGGCGAATCACCGAAGCCAGCACATGGGACAACGACTATCTCGATCTGGTCGAGCCCGCCTTCATTGCCTTCGACCAGCTGGATATCGGCAGCGAGTTCCGGTTCGGGGTAGTCGTCGCCTCCCTGGACTGCGCCTACAGCCAGACCGATGTCGAATTCAACTTCCATGGCTCCGACGAAGGGACGGAGGTCTGGGGCGACGGCTGGGCTGAGTTGGATGGCCCGGAGGTGATCTACGGCGAGATCGCGTTCCATAACGGCGACGAGACGACATTCAAGGCGCGGCGCTGGTAGCGCCTCGCTCGCCCGTCGAGTCGCGGTCGCCGTCACCTTACCAGCCATGGCGTCATGGAACCGGCCCTGCTCTATGAGAGCCCCTTCACGGACATCGCGCCTCAGGGACCGGAGCAGGTCTTCGATGACGCCCGGACGACACGGCTGTTCGAGGTGATCGCGAAGATCAACCGGAGCGCAGTGGCATAACAGGCTCCCGCCGTAGGAGGTGGGGCGGTGCAGCTATGGGTGTTTCGGATCCCCAGCGTTTAGCCTGGTCGGCGCTCCATCTACGCGTTCTGCCGCTCCCGAATCAGCGCGACCCATTGCTCAGAAGGTTGAGCACCGGAGACGGCCCACTGCTGATCGACAATGAAGAACGGCACACCGCTGATCTGCATCTCGGCCGCCTGCGCCTCGGCGCTCACGATGAGCGCGCGCAGCTCGTCGCTCGCCAGGGCTGCCAGTGCCTGCGACCGATCAAGGCCTATCTGAGTGGTCAGATCCAGGAGCACCTCCTCATCGCCAACATCGCGCCCCTCCTCGAAGTAGGCGCGGAAAAGTGCCTCCACGAGTGCGCCTCCCCTGCCCTGCTGCCGGGCGGCTGCGATCAGCATGTACGCCTTCCGCGTGTTGGGCGTGCGCAGCATGCGATCGAACGCGAAGCTGATGCCCTCCTCGCGCCCGAGCTCGGTCATCTGCCTGTCGAGCTCTGCGCTGCGCTCGGCTCCGAATTTCCGGGCGCGGTAGACGGAGCGCTCAACGCCCTCGGCCGGCATATCGGGGTTGAGCTCAAAGGGCAGCCACTCGACCGTGGTGCTCTCACGCAGCCCGAGTTGATCAAGAGCGCGCTCGAGCCGGCGCTTGCCGAGGTCGCACCAGGGACAGATCACGTCCGAGAACACAGAGATCGTCAGGGACATGATCTGCTCCTTCTGGCGGGCGTGGCACCGCGCTCGCTCTCTCGCCGAGACACCAGACGCTTTGGGCGAGCCGATGGCGTCAGCTTGCGTTTTCCGCGCCGTCACCCAGGGAGATCGTCCGCTCGATAACGTGCTCCAGCGGCGCGTTCTCGGCCGTGAGGGTCATGCGCAGCTTCAGCGTGTTGCCCTGCACGACGCCGTCGCGAGCCACGCGCTCGATCTCGCGCTGGGAGGTGACGCCGACCTCCTTCAGGAACTTGCGCAGCTCGATGTTGAAGCGGTCCTCGTCCATAGCGTTTCCTCCATGCCTGATGCAGTGGAGTGGCCCCCAATTTGACCGGACACCGGGCGCAACCGTGAGGGCCTAGGTGGACGCCTAGGC
>NZ_VZZK01000056.1 GCF_008806385.1 Methylobacterium soli | reverse complement strand
CTTACAGCGCTGCAACTGCCGGCAGCCGCTCAGCGCACGCTGGATCAGATTGCAGATGCACTCGGCGTGACGACGGCTCTGCTGAGACCAGATGCGCAGACAGGTGCGGTAAAAGCCAGTGGTACGGCCAGCCTGCATGAGGTCTCGGCGCTCATACAGGCCTACTCGCAGGTCACCGACCGAGGAGCACGCCAGCGCTGCCTCGACTTCGTACAGGCTGCCGCACGGCAGTCTTAATGGAGGTTCCTCGGCCGACTCTGAGGTTCGACCCCAGGTTGGCCGGCACGTCTACCCAGCTCCATTCCGAGTTCGAACAGCAGCAGGTCGACCAGCGTCTGCAGGACGGGGACCCTGAGGGTGCCAACCGAATGCCGCACAGAGATAATGGATTCGACGATTTGGTTCATTGTCCGAAGGGCCTGCTCCGGATCTTTAGCATCGCTTTGCCGCGTATCGGTGACATCGACGGCGATGCCGAGACAGCGCAAGCCTTTGCCCTGCGCGTCGGTCTCAACCTGACCGCGCGCTGCAATCCAGCGTGTCAGGCCGCTCAGGTTGAGCGTGCGGAATTCCGCTTCGAACCGCCCCGCCGTGTCATGAGCTTCGTGTACGAGAGCTGCGATCCGCTCACGGTCTTCAGGATGGATCCCTTGAAGGAAGTTGGCGAGGGAAACGCCAAGGGCAGCGTGTTGCGCGTCCAAGCCTAGGAGGCTAGCGAAGGAGCCTGCGGGGTAGACGATGGCCTTTCTGAGATCAGTCTCCCACGTACCCACAAAGCCGGAAGCGTTAAGGGCGGCTTGGAGAGCGGAGTTCATCGCGCGATCTGGAGGTTCGTCATGGCCCATTCGGTGAGATCCCCTTTGGCACCTCCGGTAGGCAGCATACTCTCAGCCGCAGCCATATGTTCCGTGCCCCTAGCGATATTGAACGATTAGCCTTCCGGCCAAGTGTCGCGCTTCGAATTACATAATGCGACGAGTGCTTCGTTTTATAGTTGCCAAATCAACCAGATGAATACGCATACACAGCAGTGCCCGGCGAAGGGGCTCTGAAGCGTTCAGCCCTCTGGTGCAGCCGCGGCCTGTGCTGAACTCCCAATACCGATAGGGCTCTCCCTCAACCCGAACGGACGGCGCGATCCAGGCGTAGGGTCCTGATGATCCCCGTGTCACTTGGATTGCCGTTTAGCCGCAGAGTGCCGCGATCCGAGTGCCGATCTTCTCGGCGGTCAGGAAGGCGTCGGGGTGGTCTTCGTAGAGAGCCGCGTAGGGCATTCCTGGCACCTTCGCTTCGTCCAGATCCTGAACGAGGGCTAAGCCGCCGCGCTCCTTGATGACGCGAAGGCCCACGGCCCCATCCTCTCCGTAACCACTCAGGACGATGCCGACGACGCGCTCGTGATAGGTCTCGGCGGCCGACAGGAAGAGTGGGTCTGCGGCAGGGCGGGTGTGGTTGACCTTCTGTCCCTGATCCAAGCGGATGCGCTCCGCCTCCAAACGCATGTGATAACCTGGCGGGGCCACGTAGATGTGTCCGACCTCCACCGGAGTGTCATCCTCCGCGAACACGACAGAAAGCGCAGTCATCTCGGCCAAGAGGGCAGGGAGGATATTCTGATTGCCTCCGACGTGGGGGACGATGAACACCGAGGCCGAGCACGGAACCGGCAAGGCTGAGACGATCTGCTTGAGAGGATCGAGGCTGCCGGCCGAGGCCGCAATGACGATGATGGGCTGCATGGCGGCCTATCAACTCGCTCGCCTGAGGTGAGATCCGCCTGGAGTGCCGCAAACTGCGCTGAGGGATCAGTAAGCCTCTGAGACCAGCTTCAACGCCTTGGTCACGGAGCGGGTGAGTTCCTGGATGCGCGAGCGCGGCCGGCCCGATTTCTGCGCAATCGCCTCATCCTGCTCCTCAATGAAGAGGCGGGCCGGCTCGTCACCGTCGAGGCCGCCCAGGATTTCCATCGGGACGCGCCGATTGGATTTGCGGGAGCCATCCTCGTAGATCACATCAAACAGCACCGAGCCTCGTTCCTGTGGGAGTTGCCTGACACGCTTGCTCATGACGATCTGATTGGTTGGGTCAGCGTTGGCGCGAACCTGAAATGCCAACGGCCACGGATGGCAGAACTGAGTGCGCGTACATCCGGCGTCACCCTGTCCCGGCATCGTGGCCGTCTCCAATCAAAACAGCGCGAGGCTGCGACCGGCATGTTCTTAATTTGGGGGCCTCATGGTTAATCTTGAATGAAGCGCCCCAGCCCCTTGCCTGCTGGGGTGATGCCAGCATCCTGCTCGGCAGCCTCTTTCTATCTTGCCGACCCCAGTTCTGGAACGGCTCGCATGAGGATCTGCGGGAGGTAACAGGTCGCCGCGACGACATTGGATGAAGTGTTGCTGTAGGTCAGCCCGCCGCTGGTCGGAACGAAGGCCATTCGGTAAAGCTCGGTGTAGCCGCCTACCTTATCCTTCGTGTTGAAGTCGACGCAAACGACGGTGACAAGCTGACCATTGGCGCCAGAAACCGTCGCCGAATCGCTAATCCTGACCGAGCGCAGGCTATGAGGATCGGCTAAGTTCTTGCGCATCCAACCGATTATTGCGGCGTTCTCGGCTTGTGTAACTGGCCGTGCTTCTGCACCACCTGCAGACATCAGCATGGTCATGATGACCGCTGCCCTCGCGACCTCCGCAAAGCTCGGCAGGCTCCTCATGCGGCGGTCAAGCGCTTGGTGTTGTTGGCAACATGCTCGCGATAGCGGGCAATAACCACCTCAGGTGAGCCGCCCTTCAGGATCGTGCCGGCAGCCTCGACGGCTGCACCGACCTTCTCGGAAACCATCGATTGCATCTCAGACTGGGCCTCGGTCCCGCCCCAGGCGATCCGGACAAGGCGAAGCTCGATCACCTTCTGCGCCTCGAAGGCCAGCATCAGGGAACTGAAGAAGGGATTGTACATGGGCACTCCGCACCGCGGGACGCGGCAGCTTTGGGTCAGAAGCTCGCTCGGTAGGTTCGCCACCGAGCCAACAGGGATGATCGATGCCTACGGCAGCGCGCCGATCATGCCCTTGGCTTCCGTCATGGTGTCTTCGCAGGCTCGCTGATGACCCTGGCCGTCTTCTTGGATCGCCCGGGTAATCAGGTGGCGCGCGTCGGAAATGCGGGCGGCCGTGGAGACCATGCCGGCGTCGCTGGGCGCGCTTGTCGGAGCTTCTGTGAGTGCCTTCGGCGAGTTGCTGCGGCGAATTGCATGTCCTTCCGGAAGACCGGCCACATGGACAGCACCCGCGCTGTCGAGGCGACGCTCAATCGTTCCGATCTGCTCGCTGCAAGACGTCGCCCGCGCAGGGAGTTGAGCGAGGCCGAGCAGAAGGGAAGACGCAGCGAGGCTGAGTACGAGGCGCATAGAGATTTCCTTTGACCGACGTGTCTGCCTGCGATCCGGCTGGATGAGACCGGAAATGCCGTGGCGGCCCAGTGGCGAGCAGAGAGCGTCTTATTCAACCAACGCTACACTGATCGAAATGTTGCGCCGCAACATAAATCAGTTTGGGCTGCGATGGGTGAGCACAGTGATATCCATCAGCAGTCGAGCTCACACTGCTTTTGGGCCTGCCGTGAACCGCACCAAAGCGGGTGACATCCATGATCAGCATCCCGCTGGAGATCGCGCTGTTCCTCTTGGCTGCCGCCATGATGGTCTACAGCCTCATTGATGCCGTGAAGCACGGCTCGGCTTACAGCGCTTGCGTCTTCGCTCTCATCGCCTGCTTCACGTTCTGGCCCTCCTCACGTCACTGCATCCGCCATCGAAGCTGGCCCGACTAGGACGCCTTCATCATCCGAGCGACAATCTCCTGTGGCGTCTCGGGCTCGTGCGGGTTCAGCCGCTGCCGCATGTCCTTGCCGGTCTTAAAGGAGACGTTCTTCTTCTCGGCCACGGCGACGCTCTCGCCCGTCCGCGGGTTGCGCCCCTGCCGTGCCCGTGTCGTCGTCACTGAGAAGGCCCCGAACCCTCGGATCTCCACGCGATCACCGGCCGCGAGCGCTTCCGAGATGCGGTCTAAAATCGTCTTCACGACGGCCTCGCACTCCCTCTCGTAGAGGTGCGGGTTCATCTCAGCGATGCGGAGGACGAGGTCGGACTTGATCATGGCGTGGAACAAGCCCGAACGCGCTGGGGCTTTCAAGCCCTCGTTGACTTCCCGACCCGCTCCGGCCGACATGGCTTGTTCCGGTCAGGCTCGTTCGCGAGTCGTAAGCCGGCATCAGGAGACCGCCGCGACGAAGACCTAAGCCCCAAACGCCAACGGCCCCGCATCGCCAAATGCAGGGCCGTCGAAATCGATGGGTCCGGAGACCGCTTCCTGCTCTCCAGACATCATAGCTCCGCTCAGGAGTCAATCGGGGTCGCTTCCCGAGACGATGGCGCTCGGACTTTTGAAGGAGATGCCGCCACGGCATCCCCTTGCTTTGACGCGGCCCGAGCAGGGCTGTGAACGATGTTTCGTGAGACGATGGGGGCTGCCATTGAGGGCGCCCGAACCCTCGCGCAGATGGACGAGCTATCGCGCCAAGTGTGGCAGGCTCACGCGAGCGGTGCAGTGGACGATGCGGCCGCTCAGAGCCTCGCTGAGCGGCTTCACGAGCGCCGAGGCTCTATCCGGGCTGGGATCGTGCCCGTGGGCGTTCCTGCAGGCAGTGTGAGCCTGTTTCCGCCGCGCAGGCGCCCGGTGTCGCCCGACCGGATTGCATCCCGTGATCGACGCCGCCTCTTGGCCTGCTCCGGGCCGATGCCACCGGCGCTTGCCAGCCGCTTCACTACCGGGGAACTCGCCGTCCTGCGCATCGTGGCTGACGAGGTGTCTGAGAAGGGCGTGTGCGGGCTCTGCATCGACGCCATTGCGGCAAGGGCAGGGGTGTGCCGCCGGCTGGCTCAGAACGCCATTCGCCTTGCCGAGGGCGACGGGCTGCTGACGATCCAAGAGCGGCGTCACCAGGGCCGACGCAGCGACCCCAACCTCATCCGGATCATCAGCCGCGAGTGGCAAGCCTGGATGCGCCGGGCCCGCCGCAACCAGCCCAAGGGGGGAGGGTGCAAATCTCTGCATCCCACGGATAAGAGGGTGTTAACTCCGGGGATGAACAGACCAGCAGAAGCCTCAAAGAAGCTGCCGGAACGGCAGGGTCGCCTTGGGGACAACGGCTCACGACAGCCGGTGCGGGTGACGGACACGGCCAAAGTCATGCGGTGAGGTCATGAAGCCGGACGATAGAACGAACGCGTTCAGACACCTGGCTGGGTGAGGAGCGTTACAACCTCAAGAAAGCTGATCAGCGCCGCGACGGCGATCCTCATCCCTGCAGGAGCTTGTCGTTGATTGTCGTTGCAGGCGCCCGGCGAATCGTAGCGGGCGCTGGCCGCATGCTGGAAGCCGACGAGCACGGCTCGGCGTGGTCCCTGCATCTCAGACAGCCGTTCGCGCGACATCCAGCGAGGTGATGGGGGAATGGACTTGGGGTCAACGCGACGGGTTGAACCAGAGAGTGAAGACCAAATGGCACCAGCGGATAACGAGCCATGGCCAGCATCGCCGTCATGATCGCCACTCCTCAGGGACGTCGCCTTTTGGCAGCGTCAACCGAGAGGGAAGCTGTCGTGGCCGCGGAGCGCGTCCTGCGTCGTCTGCCTGCGATAGCGCTTCCGGTTGCTGTTTGGGTGCAATGCGCAGATCCGGATATCACGCGCAGGTCCCTGCGGATAAACCGTAGGAGCATTGCCTGCCATACGTTGCAGGGCGAACGATCATCCGGAACCGGCGTTGACGCACGCAGTGGAAGCCGGAGGGCGGCTCGCATGATCAAGAACATTGAGGACGATTTCGCCAGCTACACCTTCACGGTCTATCCGCCGCCTGCACCTGGGCTACCTTGGCTGGCGGTCTGCATCGCCCCGGATGGACACGTGTTGGACGCGGAGGCCTTCGCGACACGCGACGAGGCGGAAATCGTCACACGCAAAGCAGAGGAAGTCCTGCTGGACAGCATCGTGCAGAAGCACAGGATGCCCGATCACGCCTCAATGCATTAGATGCGATCCCATGCCCACGACGCTGCCCAAGAGGTCACCAGACCGGCTGACCGTCAGCCTCTTCGCTGTGTTAGCTGCCCTGATGCTTCTGGCGCTGATTGAACCAACCTTCACCGACACGGCAGCATGCAGCAGGGGAAGGAAATCCGTTCCGCGAGATCGCCTCTGAATGATCAGGCGTCGCCGATCCTGAGCGTGCTGAGTAAGGCAGCGCCATCGGTCAACGGGTGTGAGGGGACCGCCGACCGATGGCGTAAGCTCGCCGATGAGCTTGCCTCGTCAACTGACGGCAATGGCCAAGGTTCAATCAAACCCATTGGCAGAAGAGGGGCCACCGACCGCACATTGCCTGTTGAGGGGAAGCACTTGGGGCCGGTGGCTGCCGTCCTGACTGGGGGCAATCAGGGTGCGAAAAGCAGACTCAGACGCGAATTTTGCTCGCGTGTGTCTGGAAATTCGTGACCGCCAGAAACGTTCGTGAGGTCCGCTTCCGTGCCAGTCGGATGAAAGCCGCTGGCCGGAATTGAGGTACAATGCCAGCCAGCGGCGATCAGTACGACGCTCGGAGCCCCCTCCCATCACGCCAATCGTTCGACAACCAGCAAGCACGCTGCCAGATCCATCGGCACAAGCGGCTGACTACTGAGCTTGAGGGAGCAAGGCAGATCAACGCCAGAAAGGCGAAAGCCGACCGACGCATGGGGATCAGACCCATGATGACGCCGGCCGGACCGCTTTCGATCTGGGACTATGATGTGAGAGACCAAGCTCACGCCTAGTCAATCAGGGATTGGCTGAAAGGTTCAGCAACCTCCGCAGACACCGCTCATAGTTCGCTTCATCTTGGCGTCCCATATCTTGTCACGCGACTCGCTCGCTGACTGGCTCTTCTTCATCACGGCCTCACGTTTTTCCGTGTCGAGTTTTTCTTGAGCCGCAATCTCAGCCTTAGACGGCATTACAGCAGGAGTAGATTGCGCCTGCGCGGGAGCAGCCATGAGAATGGTCAAAGCCCCTGTTACGATAAGTACGCGCAGCATCTGTACCCCCGGCAATTTGGCTCAGTTCAGGAGTAACGCGAAAAGCCTATCAATGGCCTTCGCAGCCTCCATTAAAAGTGACGCGTAGATGGGCCTGCCCATGGCCGAGGGCAGCCCTGAGAGGCGCCTGAGGCAGGTAGGGGCCGCCAACCTCGCGACATGTTCAGAGATGCAAGGCTGGCGGCGAGATCAGTCCGTCGCGCAAACCAATCTGCACGCGCTGTGCGCCGGCGTTGAGCAGTATGCCAATCACATAGGCGAAAGCCGGCTGACGAAGCAGGCGAGACAGGCTCTCCAACTTCGACCTTCTACGGGCGGTATCAGGCAGCTGCGCTGTGCACCGCCTTGCGCTGCCAAGCCGCGATCATCTCATCGAGAGCGGACTTTCCTGCCAGACGAGCTTCCTCAAAGGTGGCGTAGGTCGTGCGCGACTGCCTTCTCACCTCTCCAGGCTGCCCGATGGCCCAGGAGAAGGTGTCACGAAGAGGCTTGTTCAACGCCACGGTGATCGTGAAGGGGTGGGCGAGAGGCTTCTGCATACCGGCAGGATATCACAGGTTAAGCCGACCGCCATTGCGGCGCAGAGAGATTATGCGCAGCGCACATCCAGACCTCATACGAAAACAGGCCCGCCTTTCGGCGAGCCTGCTCGGCAACCAGTCCGATGGAACCGCGGGGCTCCATGCTCGTTTCCCGCATTGCAGCATAGCGATGGCGTCGCTGCGCTGCTCTCGTCCTTCTGGACGTTTCCTCCCTAGACTCGGGCCGTCCTTAGGGGCGGCCCTTTTTCTAGGATGTTGCTCCACGTTAACTCGCTGGATCGCAATCGGTTTCGAGGACGCGCTTAGGTGTTGTTCCCCACCAAAGCGCATCCATGACGATGGTCAATGCCAAGCTGTGGCGAAGTTGATCCTCTGCAAGGCTGCTCGTTTCTCCCTGCGAGGCCGTGCCCCATGACTGCCATCACGGCAGTCAGCTCGTCACGATAGCAATTACGGTGAGCGCGATCAGCGATGATGCTCCCACCATCGCCATGAAGCCTTGCGGTCCATCAAAACCGCAGGGCATCAGATCTGCCCCGGCCGCGCCAGCAGGAGCGCCTTTCGAACCGCTGCGCGCTTCAACCCTTCACTGGCTTCAGGGTCGCGAACCGTTCTGCCACTGAAGCTGCTCGTTTTCAGGGTGCCGCCGAGGGTCACACGGTAGGCTTTGCCGACGACTACGTGCGTCAGCTTCGGATCTGACACGCATGTCGAAATCGCCGCCTGCAGGTCGTCCTCCGAAATATCGCCATTTTGCAGCAGCTCTCCGATTGTAGGCAGCTTGACCATCAACCCGAAGTAGCGCTCTCCAGCGATAATCCTAGTACGGGCGTCGGCCGCAACAGGCTGCATAGGGAGAGGCACGCAGTCGGTGTCTGCCAACCTGTGGTGCGGACACAGGAGATGCTTAGGAATTGTAGCTGACGAGAGAGGTCACGAACGATCCATGCTCGCGGACCAAGGCCTGAGCCTCCGCATCACTTGTCGTGGCGCCCTCAGGACCAGAGCGCGGGATCTCGTAGACGTGGTAGCTCGCATCGTTGCTTTCCGGTTTGACGTAGCCGAAGCCACGGGTGGCGCGACCGACGTGGCGGTCGAACAGGCACACCGCGTCCGCAGGTGAAATCACTTTCTCCGCCGAGCTAAAGCGAGCCGTGTCGCCATAGACGCGGCCTGTACCCTTCTCGATCACGATGAAGCGCGCCATTCCAATCCTTTTCGGCGTCGCCAAACTCTAGGAGCGATGCGCCAACAGCCGGCCGAGACAAGGGAAAGTGCGCTTTAGGAGAAATTGTTCAGCAGCAGACCCGCCGTAGGAAAACCGCCGAGGAGCCGATGCAGCGGGCCGAGTTGATCGTCATGCGGAATGCCAGAGGAGCATCATGCCGCCGAGGATGAGCGCGGCTAGGATCACTGCACCCGTTAAGATGATGCGCGCGTGCCTGTCAGCCTGATCGTCGCTCATCGCCTCTCCGGCCTCGCCAAGAGGATCGCCTTGCGAACCGCTGCCCGCTTGAGACCTGGGCTTGCCTCCGGATTTCTGAGATTGTTTCGCGCGAACGCATATGCCTTCACGGCGGCGTGAGGGTTGAGCCTGTAGACGTTGCCCAGCACGAACAGGGTCGCCTTTGGATCTGACATGAAGGTTTCTACGGCCGCATCGACCTCCGTGTCAGCGATGAGCCCATGCTTGAGAAGGTCGGCAGTCGTCGAGGCGGTTTCCATTCACCCCAGCTAGCACACTGCTGGCGCTGCAGGATGGTAGGTTGCTGGACCGCTGAATTGAGCCGGTGATTTGGTCCAAGCCGCGGTTCGCTGTTTGGGCGTTAACGAGTCGCTCGGCGCTCCGACCACGCTTCGAATGACCAAAGCAGGTTCGATTGCGTCGCGCGGATCTTCGCTACCTGATTGGAGGCTTGCTTCATATTCTCGCGCAACTGCGCTCTCTCACGGCTGATGGCCACGGCGAGCAGATCGAGCTGATTGAACAAGGCCTGGGTCTCCGGCGAGAGCGTGGACGCCACCGGCTGGCGCGACCTTGGGCGCTTGGTCACCCGCTCCAGGAACGGCACCTCCATCAGGAGCTGATCGGTCCCATCCCGGATCTCGAAGGCGCACGCGGCGGGGTCATGCCCCTTGAGCACCATCTCAGCCATGAGTGCCGGGATGGCTCTACAGGCGTCGAGATAGGCCGTCTCCAGGTCCGGGCAGATCATGCCGGTCTCATCCCGCTCCAGACCGTCTGCCGTCCGAAGGTGGAAATGGTAGAGCGTCATCGGACCTCCTCACCCGCGCTCACGCAGGTTCGGCCGGTTTCGGGACTGCTGCAGCGTCCCAGTGATCGGCCCCCACAAAGTGGTCCAGGTTCAAGGTTAGTGCACGGTTGGCCGCTCTGCCACGGGCAGCTTGGCCGATGTGGGGGGGCAGGCGGCGAAGGCAGGGATGAACACCTCCGGAGCTGGGGGCCGATAGCCCAACGACCCGTGTGGCCTGATCGTGTTGTAGTGACGTCTCCAACTCTCGATCACGATCTGTGCCTCCTTGAGCGTGTAGAAGATCTCGCCGTTGAGCAGTTCGTCCCGCAGACGAGCGTTGAAGCTCTCGACGTATCCATTCTCCCACGGTGAGCCTGGTGCAATATAGGCCGTCTTCGCGCCGACCCCCGTGATCCACGACTGCACGGACTTGGCGACGAACTCCGGTCCATTGTCCGAACGGATGTGGCTGGGCACCCCGCGTAGAATGAACAGGTCCGACAGCACGTCGATCACGTCGGCCGCCTTGAGCTTGCGGGCCACACGGATGGCCAGACACTCGCGCGTGAACTCGTCGACGACGTTGAGCATCCGGAACTTGCGTCCGTCGTGCGTGCGGGCCTCAACGAAGTCATACGACCAGACGTGGTTGCGGTGCTCCGGCCGTAGCCGCAGGCTCGACCCGTCCCCGTCCCAGAGCCGACCGCGTTTGGGCTGACGCGCTGGCACCTTCAGTCCCTCGCGCCGCCAGATCCGCTCGACCCGCTTGTCGTTGACCAGCCAGCCGGCCGCCTTCAGCAACGCGCTGATCTTGCGATAGCCGTAGCGCCCGTACCTCCCTGCCAAGTCGACAAGGTCGGCCGTCAGCGCCACCTCGTCATCAAGGCCCCGCGGCACCTTGCGCTGTGTCGAGCGATGCTGACCGAGCGCCCGACAGGCGCGACGCTCGGAGACGTGCAGGACGTCCATGATGTGCTCGACACAGGCGCGCCGGCGCGCGGGGCTCAATAATTTCCCCGGGACGCCTCCTGCAGGATCAGCTTGTCCAGCGTCAGATCCGCGATCGCCTTGCGCAGCCGCTGGTTCTCGGTCTCCAGATCCTTCATCCGCCGGACCTGATCCGACTTCAGACCGCCAAACTCACGCCGCCAGCGATAGTACGTCACTTCGCTCACGCTGATCGCCTCGGCCACGCTCTGCCCCTGTGAGATCAGCACGTCCGCCTGCCGCAGCTTGGCAACGATCTCCTCGGGCTTGGGTCGCTTCGCCATCTCGTCCGTCCTCCAGGCTCAAAAGCCATACTAAAGGGCGGACCACTCCTGTGGGGGCGGATCAGGTGTCGGAAGCCGAAGGCATAGCCGCTTCGCCTTGCGTTGCAGGCGGAAGCGCACGGATCTCCCAGCCATCAGCACCTGTGTCGGACACGCTGATGATAAGAGCGATCTTAGACTGATGTACTTCAAAATCGCTAACGTATATTTATTTGAAGAATTTATTATTCCTTGGGGGACGCCCTAGAAATACCGTATCTACGCCGTCTTGGTCATTATGCATCTGCCCGTAATATCACCTATGTTAATGCCTTCGGGCTCTGCTTGGTGAAGAATTGGCTTGTCGACCACGGACTGCCGATGCACCGGCCCGATCACATTGTCCATGATGTCGGCGAGAACACAGCCAAGGCAGCAGATGCCCCATTTTCACTTCCACCTGCAAACACCGGACGGCTGGGAGCAGGACGAAGACGGCTTAGAGATTGTTAACTTAGAGACAGCCTACCTCAATGCCTGCCGGGCGATCCCGGACATGGCTGCCGATATGATCCGGCGTGGCCAGCAGCCGATGCGCTTTGCGTTCGAGATCGCGGATGCTGGCGGGCTGGTCCTGATGGAGGTGCCCTTCTCGGAGGTCCTCGACAAAGACCGCCGGCCCAGGCAACCGGCTCAGGCTGCCTGGGGGCGGAAGGCGCGGGAGGAGATTGCGCGCACTGAGCGTTTATGCGCGGCCATCGAGCAGAACCAGAAGGCGCTCAGCGCAACCCTGCAGACGACGCGCGAGCTGATGGCCCGTGCCCGTAAGGTTGGCGCTCAGAACCCCTGGCACGTTCCGAGCTGAATGGCAGATCGGGATCAGGTTCAGCGAATGTAACGGGCCGAACGCCGGGAGCAGCTCTGCTTCAGGCGGATCATCCCTTGCCTGGAGGCGTTGAGGAGCGGAGCAGTTCGCCGGGAGAACGGCATGGCCGACGCTTCCCACACGCCCAACATCCGGTCCGCTGCAGCGCAGATGCAGCAAGCCGACAGCATCTATCGCAGCCTTTTCGCAGGTGCTCCGCTTCCCCTTCTCGTGCTCACGCCCGACTTTCGGATCGTGAACGCCAACGAGACCTACCTCACCGCAACAGGGCGCGGACGCGCCGGGCTCGCGGGCCTCGACATGTTCGAGGCCTTCCCGGACAGCCCGCATAATCCGCGGGCTTTCTTCGGGTAAGGGGATTTATGAGAACGGGCACACACGGCGTTGAAGGCAGCGTCACCAACTGCGCTTGCTGCGTGGGGAAACGCCAGCGGCCAGTGCCTTTCCCTCCGGCTCGTAGCCGAAGCGCACAGTGCAGTCTCGTTACTCGTCGTGGGTGCGGGATAACGAGACTCGGCTTTTTAGACCACGAGACTGAAAGAGGGTCTGCTGCGATGCCTCCGAGCCCTGCTATCGCTTAGCCTCGGAAAGGGTCGTAATCGCGGTCATCTCACCAGAGGCAGAAGTGCTATTTGCCTCGTTATACCTTGGCGACGTTCTGCTGCCGTGATGATCCGCGGGCGCAGATCGGAATGCCGAGCCACGTCAGCGCTGCGGCACGGGTTTGAAAAACGTGCTCGGGCTGGATGAACGGCTTTGGGAAGGTGACCAACATCTTTGTCAGAAGCTCGGCTTGCCAACCGTGCACGTGGCCGGCCGCGCTCACATTCCGCACCAATCCACCGACGAGCTCGCCATCCAGTAAGATGTCGAAGCTGCCAGGAGCAAGACGTCGGAGCGTGTAGGTCATTATCCTTACCGGTGATCAGGATCGCAAAGGCGCGCCTCAGTCGCGGCTTCTTCCAGACCAGTACGGCCCGGCGAGGACACGAGGCACGCGCCCATGTCCGGTCTGAGCGCCTCCACATCCTCAACGGAGGGCACGTAGGCGCACCAACCACACAGGCCTTTCTCGGCAGCCTGAGGAGCATTCCACTGCGAGCAGATTGGACAGAGCTTGAGCACGAGCTGCTGACCATGCACGAAGGCGAGCCCGCGGCCGCGAAAACTGACCCGCCCTTGGAGCAGCTCACTTCCCGAGCCGATGTTTCCTTCCCGGCTCATACCACAGCTAAGTGGTTCATGGTGATCATCATCTTGGCTGTAAACACAGGCCGTCTTAGTGCATCGCGGACAGTCACCCCAGCTTCGCGCGATCCGCACGCCTCGTGCTGCTGGGCTCTGACAAGTAAAAAGAAGGGCGGGACTTACGTCCCGCCTCCGTGTGCGCGATCGCGCTAGAACTTATGCCACCCCACGGTCCGGTGGAGCCTCCTCGACATCGGACTGCTTGTGATGACGCATAGCCTCACCTCAGAAGTTCTCAACAGATTATAAATCTAGATTAAAGCGCCCTGATCGGAGTTTCAGGGTTCCTAACCGTGCGCCACATCCAAAATTATTGCAATATATATTTTTGAAAACATAAGTCACCATTTTGCGAGGTTTTAAATCATATGTTGCGTTGTGAGCATGTCGCTTTCTCATTCGGATATAACTGACAAGACATGCGCCAGCCGCGCTCAGCGATCGAACCCGATCCGCCGGCTCTCGGCAGTTTCCGCCACCTGCCGAATGGGCGAGGTTACCCTTGATGAATGGTAGTCTGTCGCCCCTTGTACCGGCTTAGGCGGTCGAACGCTTCGCCTTGGCAATCGCTGTTCGCCAGCTGAGCACTACGGATCCTGCTACGCTCGTCTGAACGAGGGGATCGGACGAATGTCACGGCACGGTGGGCTCCTCAAGGTCAAAGAAACCTTCAGCCCCACACGCACACTCTGCCGCCCTCCAGAGGAGCGAGGCTCTGCATCAGTCGAGCCGCGCTCTCGCAACATCGTGTGTTAATAGATTTTCTACAGAAAAACCGATTTTACGAAATGATGCGGACTTGATTTTCTGACCTTGCGCCCTGATTGGTTAATGGCCGATAATCCATCAGGTGAAAAATGGAAACCGAAGTTCAGCCCACAGAGACGAGCCACGTCGAGCAGGTCGCCGACATTGTATCAGCTTACATATCCAACAACTCTGTCCGACCGAGCGACTTGCCGGAGCTGATCGCGTCCGTACATGCCGTTCTGAGCGGCCTCGGGACGCCGCCCGCATCGGCCGAGGCCCAGGTGCAAAAGCTGGCGCCGGCTCAGGTGCGCAAGTCGATCACCCCGGACGCGCTGATCAGCTTCATCGACGGCAAGCCCTACAAGACGCTCAAGCGGCACCTGACCACGCATGGGATGGATGTCCAAGCGTACCGGGCTCGTTACGGTCTGCCGTCCGACTACCCAGCCACAGCGGCGAACTACTCCGCCCAGCGCTCCGAGCTCGCCAGGACCCTCGGCCTTGGTCAGCAGCGTCGGAAAGCAGTTCCGGAAGCTCCTTCTGCGTCGGCCGAGAAACCGAAGGGCCGTGGGCGTCCCCGGAAGGCTGCTGAAGCCGCTCCAAGCGAGTGAGCCTCAACGGTCATGGTTCGGCACGCCGGCTGAATGGCCGGCGTGGACCAGCGTCGAACGGGTGACTATGCCCCCGCCCTGTCTTCTTCCTGGTCACGATGCTGGGGTTCTACGCCCCAATCAGCATGATCGAGATGTTCGACTTCTCCATCGTGGCGGCTGATCTCAGCCGTTAATCCGTTGAGAGGGGCACGGGCACAGGAACGGGGTGAGGTCCTTGTGGGCTTGTCTCGGGCTTGCTGTCGAACGGCCCGTCGTAGCCGTTGCTCAAATCCGCGAGTTGCCCGCGTGGTCCCAGCGCTTCCACCCTGTGATGACGCACGTTGGCAGCTGCATTGGGCCTACCGCTCTCGTCCAGCACTCCGGCAATCCACAGGAGTTCGTCGGCAAACGCCTCAGAGCCCGGCCGAAAAGAAAACGAACTACAGCAAAGGGTTAGCGCTCCCACATTTCAGCGCTAACGCTTGGCAATCAGGCCGGTCAGCAGCGGCCTACTGTGAGAGGCGTTGGCCATGAGGCTTGCTGATGCTCAAGATCCCAAACCCAAGGTGCAAGGCACAACCTGCTGAAAGCGCCCTCACTTACTTTTCGGCCAGGCTCTCATGAACGGCGATGTCCCTGACCATCGCAAACATGAGGTCGAGCATCGCCCCCGCAGAACCGGCTCCCCTTTTGAACTTGACCATAAAGCCTTGTTCGCGCGTATGCGAGGCCACGCGCGAGGCCAAGGAATTCGCATAATGTGCGCGATTTCCTTCGCGTAAGGTCGATTATGGAACGCAATTCCGGCCCTTTTTGAAGTCTCCGGAAGTGCTCATTCGGGAAGTGAAGCGCCTCGCAGTACAGGCATAGAAAAACCGCCCGCGAGGGGTGACCCGCGGGCGGCTCCTATGCTTGCGGAGACTTTGTCCAGGAATCGCCGCCGGCATGCCTCAGGATGGCTCAGGAAGGCGGGTCCGTCCACACTGACGGACTGCACGAAAACAACATGGGTTAACCCCTTGCTGGTCACGCACTGCGTCAGGCGGTACGATCCCGGCCTTCATCCAGGGAGGAGGGGCTGGATGCCTAGCCGAGAGAGTGACGGCCACTACACGTTCGTCGTCTACGATCCCCCAGCCTTCGGGTTGCCCTGGTTAGCAGTCTGTCTCGGACCAGATGGGGCCGTCCGCGCCGTTGAAGCCTTCAACACAAGGACACGAGCGGAAGCCTGCGCATCGAAATGTGCAGAGCTGTTCCTGCAAGCGATCGAGAATGGCAGTGAACCGCGATCCCAGCGCAGCCACTGAGGAGCTACGACGGGTGGCGCGGTTCGTTGAGTGGGCGTTATGGAAGCTGCTCAGTGAGAGCTGGGTGCAGGGGGAGCTTCGTCGCAGCGCGACAGCGCCTCCACGATGAGCTGTCGGTGCCTTTGGCCTACCTCCAGCGTGTACTCCATCGTCCGCAGCAGGTCCTCCGCGAGATCGGTGTCGTAGCCCTTTGCCGTCATCTCCTCGATGCAGACGATCTGGTCAGCCACGCGCCTCTGCCAGTCGGCAAGCAGCCGATCAGCCTGGATCAGATGCTCAAACTCCTGCAGCCAGTTGGGCATGGCGTGGACAACCTTCACGAAACGACCGCTGGGTTGCTCCAAGTTAATTCGCTTGCTCGCGCACAATCTACCTTGCGCATCATGTTGGGCAACCTGCGCAGGTGTCGGCGATTGAAGGCGTGCGGCGCGTCCGCCCGTGCCGCTGCGTGAGTGACCATGAGCCCGCCCCCCGACTACTCGCTGACAGTGCTCCTGCGAAAGCTGGAGAGCATCGGCGCACTCTCGCCAGAGGAGCAGAAGGCCATCGCGAGCCTGCCGGCCACGGTGCAGGTTCTCGAGCCGCGCCAGGACATCGTGCGAGAGGGGGATAGGCCCTCCCGATCATTCCTCATCCTCAACGGCTGGACCTGCAGCTACAAGATCATCAGCCGCGGCCGCCGGCAGATCTTCGCCTTCCATGTTCCCGGCGACACCCCCGACCTGCAGAGCCTGCACATGCCGGTGCTTGATCACAGCCACTGTACGTTGACCCGCACCACGCTCGCCTTCATCCCGCATGAGAGCCTGCGCGAGCTGATCGCGCGCTTCCCCCGCGTCGCAGCTCTCCTGTGGCGGACCACGCTGATTGATGCCGGCATCTTCCGCGAGTGGATGCTCGGGCTTGGCCGACGGACGGCTTCCGAGCACTTGGCGCACATGATCTGCGAGCTGTACCTGAAGCTGCAGGCGATCGGGCTGGCCAGCAGCTATCGCTGCCCGTTCCCCGTCACGCAGACGGACCTCGGCGACGCGCTGGGCCTGTCGAATGTGCACGTCAGCCGGACGCTGACGGCGTTGCGAGGCAAGGGGCTGGTCAGCCTACAGCGCGGCGTGCTCATCATTCAGGACTGGCCGGCTCTGGTCCGCTTCTGTGAGTTCGATCCCGCCTACCTCAACCTGGAACCGCAGGGCGTCGCATGAGCGGACAGCAGCAGCTGTGTCTTGCCTTGCGGCGTACAGCCGCCACACCATACGTCGGCCGGTCCCGTTCCGGCCGACATAGGCTGACGTGATGGCTCACTTCTACACGCACCTCCGAACGGCAGAGGGTTTGGAGCGGGATGAGATCGGCACGGAGTACCCGAGCTTAGAGGCGGCGTATCTGAACGCCTGCGCCGGCATTCCGAGGCTCGCGGCCGAGCTGATTGAGGAGGGGCATGACCCGAGCGCCTGCAGCTTCGAGATCTGCGACGGGGCCGATCAGCTCCTGATGGAAGTGTCGTTCCTGGAGCGGGTCACGAGGGCGGAGAAGCCACCCCGTCCAGTGCCGCTGACCATCTCGGCGGAGACACAAGAGCTGTTCAATCACCTCGATCTTCTAACGCTTGCGATCAGGGACGAGATGACCAAACTGCGGGTTAACATCGCCCAATCGCATGAGGAAGTGGCGATCTTCCGGGCGCGCACCAGCAAGTCGAGTTGGTCGCTCTGAGGCGGATCTGAACCGAGCACAGCCTGCTGACATCACTCGCGGGTTGGGCGTTATGGAGCCTTCGCTGGCGTGAGTTTTTACTCCCGCCGATTGCTGTATGTGAAAGAGGCTGAGCGCGCTGCGTGCGACCGCCCGGCCCCTATCCCTGGCAGTGAAAGCAGGGCAGTTGCAGCTCACTGCGCTGCGATGCCTGCCTGTGGCGGCCCAAGAACGGCAAGAACGCATGGAAACGTCGCCCGAGATCACCTTCGAGCAAATCCGCGAGCGCGCCTATGACATCTGGGAGCGCAATCATCGGCTGGACGGGCTCGAGATCGAGTTCTGGCTTATGGCCGAGCGGGAGCTCAAGGCCGAGCGTGACAGGAAGCAGGCATAGGCTAGTGCTGATGCCAACGAGGCGCCGGCTGCTCCCTCAAGGGTCGAGGCGCTGAGGAGCTGACGCTCCCCGGCCCTGTTTGGTCTCCGTCACGCCAAGTCGCCGCCCTTGCCGGTGAAGGTCGGGATCCCGCGCAACATGCCCTGGAAGCCTTCGAGCGGCGCACCGATGCCCAAGCCCTTGCTGCCGATCTGATACTCGCGGATCGTGTCCTCGTGCGTGCCCGCGCGCTTCTTGACGATGGAGATCGCCCGCCGGACCCGACCGAACGCCTCGAAGTACCGCAGCAAGATCACAGTGTCGGCGAGGTGGGTGACCTGCGCCGGCGTCGCCATGTCTCCGACGAGGCCGTGCTCGGCGACCGTGAGGAATGTCGTCGCGCCCTGGCGATTGAGGTACTGCAGCAGCTCGTGGATGTGCAGCACGAGGACGTTCTCGTTGGGCATCGCGGCCCGGTAGCCGTTGAGGCTGTCGATCACCACGGTCTTGACCGCGTGCTCGGCGACGAGACTGCGCACCTTGTGGGTGAACTCGCCGGGGGTCAGCTCGGCGGCGTCGACCTGCTCGATCAGGAGCTTGCCGGCGTCACGCAGGCCCTCGAGATCGTACCCCATCTGTCGGGTGCGCTCGAGCAGGAGGCCGATCTCCTCGTCGAAGATGAACATCGCCGCCCGCTCACCGCGGGCTGCGGCCGCCAAGACGTACTGGATGGCGAAGAGCGTCTTGCCGGTCCCGGAGGGGCCAAGGATCATGGCGCTCGACCCCGTCTCGATGCCACCGCCGAGGAGCGCGTCGAGTTCGGCGCTGCCGCTCACCAGCTGCTCGCGGGTGAAGCCCGTCCTGTGCTCCAGCGAGACGAGCCGGGGGAAAACCCGCACGCCGCCGGGGACGATGGTGTAATCGTGGAAGCCGCCGCGGAAGTTCTGACCGCGGTACTTAATCACCCGGAGGCGCCGCCGCTGGGCGCCGTAATCGGGGGCGAGCTCCTCCAGGCGGATGACCCCGTGCGCGACGCTATGCACGGTCTTGTCCAGCGCATCCGCCGTCAGATCGTCGAGCATCAGCACGGTGGTGGCGTGGCGCGCGAAGTAGTGCTTGAAGGCGAGGATCTGGCGCCGGTAGCGCAGGGACGAGCCGGCCAGAAGACGGATCTCGGAGAGGCTGTCGAGGACGATGCGGGTCGGCTTCACCCGGTCGACCGCGTCGAAGATCTGCTGCACCGTCTCGCCAAGCTCCAGATCGGAGGAGTAGAGCAGGCTCTGCTCCCGGTTTGCGTCGAGCAGGCTCTCGGGCGGGATCACCTCGAAGACGGCGATGCGGGGGTCGAAGTCCCAGCCGTGCGAGGTCGCTACCTCGCGCAGCTCTTCCTCGGTCTCCGAAAGCGTGATGTAGAGGGTCTTCTCGTCCTGGGCTGCGCCATCGAGCAGGAACTGCAGCGCGATTGTGGTCTTGCCGGTGCCGGGATTGCCCTCCAGCAGGTAGAACCGATCCCGCACGAGGCCACCGGCCAGGATGTCGTCGAGGCCCACGATGCCGAAGGCGGCTTTGTCTGGGGTCTCGAGGGTCCAAGCCATGGTACCTGCCTACAGGGAAGCCGGTGAAGAGACGAGGGTTATTGCGGGCTGGCCCGTTTGGACCGTGAGCTGGCCGGAGCAGAAACGCCTTCATCTACCTTGGAGCGGGACCAACGGCCGGTTCCTGCGGAGACCTGAGGGGGCAGCGTCACGTGAGTGGGCCCTCACGCGGCCCGCTTCTCCAAATGCAGGTACGTCGGATCAAACTCGGAGACCCGCATAAGCTCATCCCAGGCCTCGATGACGAGCGTGTTGCTGCGCAGGCTGATCAGGCCCTTGCCGCGCATCGCCTGCAGCGTCCGGTTGACGTGCACGTTCGAGAGACCCAGGGCATCACCGATATCGATCTGCGTGATCGGCAAGGGGTAGCGGTAGCCCCCGGCCAGACCAACAGCTTGGAGCTTGAGGTACATCTCGCAGAACAGGTGCGCGATCCGCCCGAAGGCTGACTTGCGGCCCATGCCGATCATCCACTCGCGGAAGATCGCCGCATCGACCAGCGTGTCGCGCCAGAGCGCCGCCTTGACGCCAGGAAAGCGCGTCGTCAGCTCGCGCATGCTCTCGTGCGGGATGAAGGCCACCGTGGCTTCGGTCAGCGTGGCGAGGCTGTGATCCATGGTGTGGATGTGCAGGCTCTGCAGGTCGGGAATGTCGCCAGGGATGTGGAACGAGAAGATCTGCTTCCGGCCCTCGCCGAGGACCTTGTAGCGGCAGGCCCAGCCATTGAGGATGAGGCAGCACTGGGACGGCTTGTCGCCGTCGCGGGCAATGTCCTGCCCGGGCTGGAGAACGCGGGTCTTGGCCGGCAGGCTCAGGATGGCCTGACGCTCCTCGTTCGTGAGGGTTGCGATGCTCTCCAGCTTGCGGATGAGCATGGTCAGGGAATGGATGTCGGAAGCCGAGGACATAAAGCTTCACCTTGCATTGCAGGTAGAAGCGCTCGTCTCTCCCAGCCACCAGCACCTGTGTCGGATCAGCTGGCGATGAGGACGACCATAGGCCGATGTGATCTGAATGTCTTAACGTAGATCGGTTTACACAGCCTTTTGTCTACTTGGTAGGACACCCGACAGTTCTGCCAGCTACGGCCGGGCGGACAGAGGTCACGGCGTCTGACCTGCTGGCATCGGCTTTTTGCTCAATCGCACACAGGAAGCAGCGTCCCGAGGCCTACACGGCTGCAGGAGCGACCCTGCATTGGCCGGAAAACGCCAGGGTCGCGACGTAGAGGGTGGTTCCGCGCTCGTCCCTGATCGAGGCCGTGAAGGTGCGATGTTCCCCATCAGGCAGCCTGTGCCGCGCCATATCGGACAAGGCCCTGTGTGCCAGGGCACGCCCCGCCGCGAGGTTCGCGAGATCCTGCCCCTCCTCGTCGCAGACAGGAAACACGTCGTCGTCGGTGTCGATGTGGTAGTGCGGCATGCGGGCCTCCAGCTTGTAAGCGAGAGCACACGCATCCCTCAGCCGCTGAGGCTCAAAATAATTTCTCAACGATGACTTGATATGGGCGCAATCAAGATGCGGCGCAACAACATGATTTACCTTGAGTGTGCGAATTTACTCTTCAAGTAAGCGTGTGTGCACAATCTTGTTTGGCCAGAAGTGTCAATGAGAATTGTCACCATTCTCGCGCCGCTTCAGATGGAGGTACTTCGGATCGAACTCGGCGAACGCCTTCAGCCGCGCCAGATCGGGAATGCGGAGCCGCTTGCTCCTCCAGATGATCAGGCCTTCACTCCTCAGTTCCTGCGCCACCCGGTTCACGTGCACGGTGGAGATGCCCAGCGTGTCCGCGAGATCCAGCTGTGAGATCGGGAATTCGAAGCTGTCCTCGCTGGCGCAGCCGACCGTCTGCAGGCGCACCAGCAACTCGCAGAACAGGTGCGCCATCTGCTTGTCGGCCTCGCGTTGGCCCATGTTGACGAGCCACTCGCGCAGCGTGCCCTCATCGGCCAGCGTCGCCCACCAGAGGGCGCGTGTGATGCGCGGATGGTGAACCGTCAGCTCGTCGACGGTAGCGCGCGCGATCTCTACGATGGAGCAGCCCCAAGGCGTGCCGATGCTGTGGTCCATCTCGCCCAAGATCGCGACGTGCAGGTCGCAGAAGTCGCCCGGCACCAGGAAGGCCATGATCTGGCGCTGGCCATTGGGCAGGAGCTTGTAGCGGCAGGCCAAGCCCTCCATCACGAGGTGCACGTTCTCCGGCCGAGCTCCTTCGGAGATGATGTCGCGGGTTGCCTCGACGCGACGAGGCTGGCTGGAGATGTCCTGCAGGATGTCTCGATCCGCGTCGGTCAGGCGTGCTCCGTGTTCGAGCTTCATGATCAGCGGGTTAGACACGGCGGCCCCCCTTCTACCCGATCACACCAGAGGCAGGCGTGCAGCCTCATCCCCTTGGCATGCGCGATCGAGACCTACCCAAGCCGCCTTTTAACATGGATCACTTATGGTAGCTCGCCGGCAGCCCTCAAGGCTCTGCACAAGCGCTGAGATCATCCAGAGATCCTCGGGCTTCAGCGTTCCAATAGGGCTTGCCCATTGGATTGGTCCACACGACGCCAAACGCTCTGTCGACAAAACGACCGTTTTCCCGACACATGCATGCGGGAGGTTTCGACCCAACTCGGTCATGATCCGATGCGGATTGCTTTCTCGCTAGCAGTCATTCCACTGCCTCGATGC
>NZ_VZZK01000055.1 GCF_008806385.1 Methylobacterium soli | reverse complement strand
TCGCCCCACGCGCAGTATCTGCGCGGCGGCCAGAAGATGGGCGACGTGAAGCTCGTCGACACCATGGTATACCTCCGGCATAGTAGACAGCATCTAACCTGCTAAGCAGGCCATCACTGCCGCTTCTCGGAAGCATGCCTCTCAATCCTAGCGATTACGACTCGCAGGATGCGAACCGCCTCCTTCACGTCGCCGCGGCCGCGGGCCGCAATAGCATCTTTCAAGAGCTTGGCGATCTCAGCGTCGCAGGTCGTGGCTCGAGAACCTCGAGCTAAGCATTAGTTTCGGGCGAAATGTTGTACCAGCGCCGCTTCCAGTGAATAGCATCTTCCTCGTTGGCGAAGCGTAGGAAGTAGTCCAGGCCAGCTTCTGTGGTCTCAGCTCCATCTTTATCCGGCACCACTACCGGATTCCCGTACCGAAACATAAATCGCCAGCGACCAGCGCAGTTGATCTTCAACCACTTCACGATCTCGGGCTTGAGAAGGTCGTCCATCTCACCATCCACGTTCTGATCTGGAAGGCAGTGGCTGAGTACCCCGATTCTCATGACGTGCGGCATCGCTGACGCGTCTTCGGGATTATCGCCATACGGCCGGTTGATTCTGGTCATAACGATCTCCTGGCATGATAATCCGTGTACCAGAGTCACGCGCGCCCCATAATGAGTAATTAGTGCTAATTTACCGAGATGCTAAAGTATGGTATGGAGGCTATATACTTGATAAATTCTTGAAACAGCTTACATTGAGACTGCGGCCCGTGAAGGCGGGAACGCCCATGAAGCTCTAGCCGGCCTTCTCACCGCGCTGGTGACTGCCCGCCACTCCTCGTGCCGAGCCCAGAGGCATAAGACTCAAGCACGCCAGTCTCACGCGAGCAGCGTTGATCCAGGCTGAGTGAGCGTTATTGAGCCCACCACATCGGCACGCTAATAACCTTGGATTAGTCAGCGCTGCCTGAGCGCGCGTCACGACTCCCTTGTCAAACGTTAACGCCAGTCACAATTGCTTCAACCATGGCCGCGTCCCGCCGGACGGATGGGCCAGGGAGGTGGCACATGCGGCGCGCCGTCGGCCTCGTGCTTCTTTGCTCAGCCGCTCTCGCTCCCTCAACCCGCGTCAACGCTGCTGAAGCCCCATCCTTTTGGGACCTCAAGCCGGCACAGCTTCGTCTCCTGGTCGCCTCATCGCAGGTGATGGTGACCCGAACGACATCCGGTTGGGACGCGTATTGCCGCTGTCCGGTCGTGCTCAAGCCGCACGAGATCCCCGAGGCAATGAAGAAGGCCATCATCGCCGTCGAGGACAGACGCTACATGGACCATGGCGGTGTCGACCTGATCGCACTCGCCGCAGTGTTCCGTGGCGGCCTCAGCCGGGGCGGCAGCACCATTCCCATGCAGCTCCTCAAGAACCTCGTGTTCCATGACCTGCAAGGCCGAGATCTCTTGAGCAAGATCGAGCGGAAGGGCTCAGAGGTCTGGCACGCGGGTACCTTCGATGGCGCCGTCGGTAAGCAGGAGCTGCTCGCAGCCTACCTCAACCAGATCGAGTTCGGCGGACGCGAGATCGTTGGCCTTTACCGGGCGAGCCGGCACTACTTCCGCAAGGAACCCAAGGACCTCAACCTCTACGAGGCGGCTCTGCTGGCCGGCATGGTGCAGGCCCCGGCTCGCTTCAACCCGCTCAAGGAAACCACGAGAGAGCGGGCCAACGAGCGTGCTCGTATTGTCCTCGACCTCATGGTTCAGCAGGGATGCATCAGCAAGGCGGAGCGGATTCGAGCCGAGCAGATCGGCATTCGTCCCGGACTGTTGCCGGAGTTCAAGATCCAGGCGCAGCCATTCACCGAGTGGGTGGTCCAGACCTGGGCGCCCCGCTTCGTCAAAGAGGGCGAGACGGTTCGGGTCTTCGTGACGCTCGAGCCTCGGTTCCAGCGCTTGGCTGAGAAGCATCTGACCGAGCTGCTCAACGAGGGAGCGGTCCCGCTTGCCTACGAGGCCGGAGCCGTGATGATGACCGGCGATGGTCGCGTGCGCGCGATGATCGGCGGAGTGGACTGGTCACGACGACAGTTCAATGCCGCCGTAAAGACGAATGTACAGCCGGGCTCGACCGCGAAGCTGCCGCTCCTGGTCGCCGCCTGCGAGGCGGGACGGGGTCCACAGAGCCGGGTGATTGACCTCCCCATCACGGCGAGTTGGCCGTCGAATGGTCACCTCGGCTACAAGGGTGAGACCACGCTTCAGGAAGCGTTCGCGTCCTCTCGGAATGCCGCGGCCGTTCGGCTGACCCAGGAGCTTGGGGTCAAACGCGTGGCCGAGGTGAGCCGTCGTCTTGGAATTGAGCCTGGGCTCGATCCCGATGCGGGGTTCGTCCTGGGTTCATTCTCCACCAACGTAATGAGCATGACGGCGGCTTACGCCAGCGTCGCGAACGGGGGCTATCGCGTAGCACCGACCGGTGTTCTGGCTGTTGTGGATGGCCGCGGGCAGGTGCGGGCGAGCTTCTTGGAGCCAATCAAGACGCGGATCATCCCGCAGCGGTGTATCGAGCCGACACGTCAGGTGCTGCGAGAAGTCGTCCGGACCGGGACTGGACAGCATGCTGCGCTGGGTCGCTGGGCGTCTTACGGCAAGACCGGCACCTCGACGGGATACGCGGATGCGTGGTTTCTCGGCTGGAGTGAGGGCCGTGTGCTCGGCATCTGGATGGGCAAGCGGCGGGATGCTGAGGGCGGTTCGTTGGCCGGGAAAGGAGCGCCGGCAGATTACTTTCGGCGCGTCTCAATCAGCGCGAACGCGATGATGGATTACCGTGCTGCTCAGGAGCGGAACAAAGGGCTGAGCCAGCCTGCCACAGCCGGAGTGGCTCGTTCAAACCGCCCAAAGCTGGGGAGAGGACCTGAGCGCCCCTCGATACACGCGAGCTTATCTCGACGAACAGCCCGACGTGATGTGGTTCATCCCGATCCGCATCTGCCCTTCCTACCCATGAAAGGTCCTGGGCCGTGGTCGAGCGAGGAGGACGGGTTGTATGAACTTTGGTGAGTCCGAGTTCTCGGTTTTCAGGGGAGCAGCGCGCCTGATCAGCGGCTCGGCCTCCCGTTCAATCAGAATTGCTGGAGAGTGTTTTCAAGGGGCCGCGGTACCTATCTCGGCGTGATCAAACAGCAGGCCGTCGGCAGCGCCCGTGACCCGGGAACGCGCGATTCAGTTTCCGGCCCCGTCCAGAGTTCGATTGCGCTTATTTGGTGATCTTCACCGACACCGGGTCGCTGCCGGGGAAGGTCTCCTCCAGCGCCTCGTCGAGCTTATCCCGCAGCCGCTCCTGATCGTTGCCGGCCAGCTCGCCATCGCGACGCGGCTGGGCTGCGGCGGCAACGACGCGAAGCCGGCGCTGCTCGCCCGCTCGCATCACGACATCGTAGACGAGGTAGCCAAGCCCGGCGCAGATCAAGAGAACGGGGACCGGGTTCGCACGCACCGTGCCGAGCAGCCGCTCGGCCGTCAGGTTCACCGCTGTGCTAGGATCTCGGATGCCGACCAGGTTCTCCGACAGGCTGGCAGGCGTGAGACGCGCTTGAAGGTTGGTGAGGGTGCCCTCCAGCCTCTCACGCGTCGCCTCCACCTCGCGCTCAAGCTCGTCCGCCGACTTGGTCATGCTCAGATGTGCTCCTGCGGCTGCTTGTCAGATCTCGGGCGTCGGAAAGACGTCGACGGGGACCATCGCGTGCGAGCGCGGGATCGGCCTGATCTCGGAGGACTTGAGGAAGCGGAAGAGAGCAAACCCGGCCAGGGCCGCGGCGCCGAGCGCCACCACTGGGCGCCGCCGGACAGCAGCCTCAACCTCGTCGTAGAGCTCGCTGACCGTGTGGCGGTTGATGTCCGCCGACAGCTCCTCGACACCTTCGGCCGCGCTGTCGAAGAAGGCCTTGATCTGCGGCGCGCCGCTGAAGCCAGCACCGCTCTTGCGGATACTTTCCGCGACATCGGAGACGGCCCTGGCTACGTCCTGCTTTCGCTTTGTGACGTAGACCTGCACCTGCTCGCGAGCCGCTCCGGCGAAGCCCTCGTCCGAGGTGCGCTCGCCCTGCACGGATCCTTCCGCCGAGCCCTGAGGGTCATTGAGCATTGGAGGATCTCCTTCCCGTAAGCGTGAGCGTAGCTCGACAGAAACGGCAGGCAGTAAACAGGGTTCCGCCTCACGCGCCTCTTCGCATTCGGTTCGAGTGGCCCTTGTCAGCATTGAGGGCGGTCCGCATCACCGAGGTCTCGGGCGCACCGGAAGACTTCAAGGCTAGTTTCAGAAATCGAACACCTGCTACGCTTAGTCCGTCTCACGCCACCCCGGAGGAGGTATGCGAACTCGTACCCCACCGCTCTCAACGCTCAGGCTCTTCGATGCGGCAGGCCGCCATCTGAGTTTCGCCCGGGCGGCGACCGAACTGAACGTGACGCCGAGCGCCGTCGGCCATGGGATCGCTGGGCTGGAGAAGGCTCTGGGCGTCAAACTGTTCCTGCGGGATGCGGGCAAGCTCTCGCTGACACGCGAAGGGGCAGACTACCTCACCTATGTGTCCGAGGCCTTGTCGCTCATCATCGTCGGAACGAGGCGACTGCCGACGCCGCATTCCGGCAGAACCATCGCGATCAGCTGTGCGCCGACCGTCGCCTCGCGGTGGCTTCTGCCGCGGATCCATGAGTTCCGGTCCAGACATCCGAGAATCGCCATCACGATGGACACCTCGCACCGGCAGGTCGGCTTTCCCGTCGACGGCTTCGACTTCGCCATTCGCATGAGTCGTATCCCGGTCTCGACGGAGCACTGGACGCGTTTGTTCGGGGAATGGCTGGTTCCGGTCTGCAGCCCGACCTATCGCGAAGTCGTCGCCAATACGGATGGCGGCATCGATCTGGCACGCGCCACGACGCTTCACGTCACTTCCCTCAGCGAGGACTGGCAGGCTTGGTTCGACGCCGCGGGAGCAGCCGAGGTTCCCCCGAACGGAACCATGCACTTCGATACGATCCAGCTTTCGCTCGAGGCGGCGGCCGCGGGCCTGGGCGTTACCCTGGGGCGAACGTCGCTCATGGACCGCGAACTTCGGGACGGTACACTTGTCAAAGTCGGGCAGGCCATCCCAGCCGCGACGACCTATTGGCTGGTCAGCTCAGACACGACCGAGCACGACCAAGATCTCCGCAGTTTCAAGGACTGGGTGCTGACGAAGGCCGAAGCCTTCGCGTCAGACCAAGCTGAGTGGGCATCATCAGCCGTGCATACCTCCGTCGACTAACCTCGGCCCGATCTTCGCGATGAGATGCCCTCCTCCTCGTGAATGCCGCTCATCGGTGGCGGAGATTTTCTCGTTTGCCGCACCTGCGCCCGTTTGCGACCTTCGCGCCTGAGGAGAAGTCCGATGGCAGAGATCTCGAGCAGGTGGATGTCGTCGAGACGCAGGCGAAGCGCGATGCTTGTCGTGGCGGCCGCGGCTCTGGTCCTGAGCGGCGCGATGGGGATCCGGCAGACCTTCGGTCTGTTCCTCGGGCCGTTCTCGTTCGAACACGGGATCCCGGTGGCGACGGTCGCGCTCGCGATCGCTCTCCACAACCTCGTCTGGGGTTTGGCTCAGCCCTTCGCGGGGGCGGCGGCGGACCGCTACGGTGTCGCCCCGGTCGTCGCCTTCGGTGCTCTTGCCTTCGCCGGCGGCCTTGCGCTCGCTGCTCTTGCGCCGTCGGGCCCGATGCTCCTGCTGGGAATGGGGCTGATGGTCGGCATCGGCATCAGCTGCACGAGCTTCGGAGTTGTGTTGACGGCGGTCGGCCGGGCAGCCTCTCCGGAGGGCCGCAGCTCGGCATTGGGATTGGCCAGCGCCGGCGGCTCGCTGGGGCAGGTCCTGCTCGTGCCCCTCGCAGAGTCGATCACTTCGGCCGCAGGCATGACGGCGGCTCTGCTCGCACTCGCCGGCATCATCCTCGCGGTCGCACCCCTCGGCCTCTGGCTTAACCGCGGTGGCCGACGATCAGCTGCTGACGTCGAAGCCACAGACGGCAGCCTGTCCGACGTGCTCGTGCAGGCCTGCCGGAACCCTGGCTACCAGCTTCTCACGCTCGGCTTTTTCACCTGCGGCTTCCAGCTCGCCTTCATCGCGACGCACCTGCCAGGCTACCTCGCCCTCTGCCACATGCCTGCGGGCCTGAGCGCGACGGCGCTCGCCCTGATCGGTCTCTTCAACATGGCCGGAAGCTGGGGCTGCGGCTGGCTCGGCGGCCGCTTCCGGCAGCAGCACGTCCTCGGATGGCTATACCTGATCCGGGGTGTCGTGATTGGCGCTTTCGCCCTTGCCCCGAAGTCCGAACTCGTCGTCGTGCTCTTCGCTGCCACCATGGGCTTGACGTGGCTCGGCACAGTGCCGCTGACGAGCGGTCTCGTTGCGAAGGTCTTCGGAATCCGCCATCTCGGCACTCTCTTCGGCATCGTCTTTCTGAGCCACCAAATCGGATCGTTCCTCGGTGCGTGGCTCGGCGGCGTCGTTCTAAATGCGACCGGCTCCTACGGTCCGGTCTGGGCCGCCACAGCACTCGCGGGCCTGATCGCTGCCCTGCTCCACTTCCCGATCGACGACCGGCCAGTCTCCGCCACTCTGCCCATGCTGGTGCGGGCGTGATGACGCCGGTGGTCGACGCTCCCCGCGACGTCGAAGGCGTCCTTGCCGAAGCAGTAGCGATCCGGTGCCGGGACAGCTACGTGCTTCACGGCCACCTCTGGCGCGCCGATCCGCGCCGGGAGCAGATCCTGGGCATGGTGGTCGTCAATCCGGCAACCGGGGTCCTCGCGCGCTACTATCACGCCTACGCACGGTTCCTTAGCGGACACGGGTTCGACGTCCTGACCTACGACTACCGAGGGATTGGTGCCTCTCGCCCGGCCGCCCTGAATGGGTGCGGCATCCGCTGGCGGGACTGGGGCGAGCTGGACTTCGACGCTGCTGTCAGATGGGCTCACGGACGCCAGCGCGGGTCACTGGCCGTCGTAGGGCACAGCATCGGCGGCTTCCTTCCCGGCTTCGCGGAGGCAGCCGACCTCGTGGGCCGCTTCCTCACCGTCGGCGCCCAGTTTGCTTACTGGCCCGACTACGCCGCCGGCAGCCGGCTCCGCATGGCGGCGAAGTGGCATCTCGCGATGCCGGCCGTGACGGCTCTCGCGGGCTACTTCCCGGGTCGGCGGCTCGGCTGGCTTGAGGATCTCCCGGCCGGTGTGGCGTATGAATGGAGTTTCCGTCGTGCCCGCATGGAGTTGAGCTACCCGCCGCGCGAGCGCGCGGCGATCCTCGCCAGCTTCGCGGCCGTCAAAGCTCCGATCCTCGCCATCGGAACGACGGACGACGAGTTCGGTACGCCGTCGGCGATCCGTCGGGGGCTCGGCTACTACATCTCCAGTCCGCGGACGCAGGTCCAACTGACGCCGGCAGCGCTGGGTGCGACGGCGATCGGCCACTTTGGCGGGTTCCATGCCCGTCGGAGCGGCACGTTCTGGACGGCCGCGTTGGACTGGCTGCGCGACGGCAGAAATCCCTGGCCGGAAGCGGTCGTCCATGCCACTCCTCCGTGCCGCTGCAACACGAAGTTTTCGCGATGACCGCCAAAGCCCCCGCCATCCATGCCGCCGATGCTCCTGTCCGGATCAAGTCGAGCAACTATCCCGAGCCCTACGCCTCGCGAATGGAGGGACGGATCAAGCAGCCGCTGGGAGACCTCTTCGGCCTCACGAACTTCGGGGTGAACCTCACGCGGCTTCGTCCGGGCGCGGTGTCGGCTCTCCATCACCGCCACTCTCGTCAGGACGAGCTCATCTACGTGCTCGAAGGCGAGCCGACGCTGCTCACGGATGCCGGCGAGACGCGGCTGGAGCCAGGCATGGTGGCTGGCTTCCCTGCAAACGGCACGGCCCACCATCTGGAGAACCACACCGATCTCGACTGCGTGATTCTGGAGATTGGGGACCGCAGCCGGGGAGACGCGGCGAGCTACCCGCAAGACGACCTCCAGGCCTTGATGGACGTGGACGGAATCTGGCGTTTCGCCAGGAAGGATGGGACGCCTTACTAGCGCTGGTGGCTGACGATGATCCGCATTGCTGCGAGCTCAAGGCGTTGTCCCAGCACCTCCTTCGAACCTGTGCGGGGGGTGTCTCGGGACCGGACTGAAATGACGGCCGATAGCGCCCAAAGTGATGCTCCTTCCGATCGCCTTTCCGAGCCACTAGATGCGTGCTGCACCTAGGGCAGTGACAGCTGCACCCCAGGCCGGAGGGCACCTCAGAAATGTGGACATCGTGCCTTCGGCATGCTCGCCAAAAGACAAGCGCCTCCACATTGCCTGCACCAACGGAGCCGGTGAGGACAGGGGGCGGATAGAGGTTGGCGCCGAAGCGGCCGATTGGCGGACCTGCTGCCGCAGCTGCATCGTGCGGCTGCATGGTGCGGCTCACGTCAGGGCACAACGATTGTCGTAGAACCTAACCATTCAGCACTCGGTTAACCCGGTTGGTTTCACCGCGATGAGGATGCAGTCAGGGGCGGTGTGCTGGCCGGCGGCTGCCGCACCTTCGTCGCTTGCTCGAAGGCATAGGCAAACCCAAGAAGCTTGCCCTCGCTCCAGGGGCGCCCGAGCAGATCCATGCCAATCGGCACACCGAGCGGCGCTGTCTCACTCGGAGCCGAGAAGCCAGCTGGTACGTCGATCGCCGGGTAGCCAGTCAGACCGGCTACGATCCCGTTACGGTCGGCCTGGTTCAACTCTCCGATCGGCACTACAAGCCGCTTCTGCAGCGGATAGATCAGAGCATCGAGGTGCTCGCTGTCGAGCACCGAGGCAACACGCACCTTGAAGGCGGCGATCCGCTCCAGCCGCGCCTTGTACTCGGGGTCGGCCATCCCGTCCTGGCGCGCTTCGGCTCCAGTCAGGAACTTCTCGAGCGCCGCCTTGTGGAACTGCCCTGAGCCGATGATGCCTGCGAGGTCCTTCTGCGGCGCATTCGGGATCGCGGCGAGGTATTGGTTGAAGAGCGCCTTGAACTCGTAAGTCTGGACGTCGTCCTCTGCGTTCAGCTTGTCGGCCTCGAACTCCGGATCCTCAATCGTGACCAGGGTAGCTCCAGCCTTCTCAAGAGCGTCCATCGCCTGCTGCATCACGCGGTTCACCTCCGCGTGCTCGGGCTTCGTGCCAAACAGCGCCTTGACGACACCGAGGCGCGCACCTTTGAGCGCCTCCGGCTTGAGGAAGGCCGAATAGCTCTCCGGCACCTTGCCGGCTGAGGGGGAGGTGAGTGGATCGTTCAGGTCAGGGCCCGCCACCGCCTGCAGGAGCGCCGCGGCATCCGCGACTGTGCGGGTGATCGGGCCGATTGCATCCTGCGTTTTCGAGACCGGCATGATGCCATTCAGGCTGATCAGCCCTTGGGTTGCGCGCAGGCCCACGAGGTTGTTGGCCGAAGCAGGAGACCGGATCGAATTGACGGTGTCGCTGCCCATCCCTGCGAGCGCGAGGTTCGCCGCGACCGCAACACCAGTGCCGCCGCTCGAACCGCCCGGGGTCCGGGTCAGGTCATAGGGGTTGCGCACCTGACCACCGAGCGAGCTGACTGAAACGCCGCCGAGCGCGAACTCCTGCATGTTGGCCTTGGCCAGGATGATGGCGCCGGCCTTGCGCAGCTTGGCTACAGCGGAGGCGTCCTTCGCCGGCTGTGCACCGGCGAGAGAGGCCGAGCCACCGGTCGTGGGCAGCTCGGCGGTGTTGTAGTTATCCTTCGGCACCAGCGGCACGCAGGCGAGCGGCTCGGAGGCGAGGCGACCACGGTTCTTGTCGAACTCGTCAGCCTGGGTGAGGGCCTTCTGGTTCACCTCGCGAATGGCAGCGAGCTTGGGGCCGGCCTGATCGTAGGCAGCGATCCGGTCAAGGTAGGCCTGCACGAACCCGCGGCAGGTGATCTGCCCAGCCGCCAGCGCGTCGTGGAGGTCGGCAATCGTCGCCTCTTCGACGGTGAACGGGGTCTGCGCTCGAGCAGGGAGGGCATGGGCGAGAATCAGGGCCGCAGTGCTGAGCTCGATTGTGTGCTTGAACATGGATCCTGCCGACAGACGCAAACGATGCCTGCCAAAGGCATAGGCTACGCCAGCCCTGTGGAACAGCTGCGTCCGCAGACCGACCCGTGCTGACTGACACTACAGGCGAACAATGCCCACGCTCCTGATCAGCCACGCGCTCAATGCCACGAGAGCGAGGCAGGGGAGGGTGGGCAAGTGGCGTGAGGCAGGCCCGCATGCGGTTGCCAAACCCCGCCTCCTTCCTACACGTTCTTTCGCGATCAAGGCTCGAAGTTTGGCACCCGACATCATTGTAATTGCAGGAGAAAATCGCGCGAAGCACTTTCTTTTAATCTGTAGGTCCTGGGTTCGAGTCCCAGCGCGCTCACCAATATCTTCAACAGCTTAGCTCAAGGTTCCGAGCGATGCCCGCACCTATACGCAGAAGCGGGTAACAGCAGCCCGAGCCTCACACGATTTGTCCCATCCTCGTGTGGAGATGCTTTCGGTCAGAACGCTTGGCAGAACGATTCCTTCATCCAGGTTGCTGCTGTGCAGGCAGAAGGCAGAGGGCGGCAGAGCGGGGATCCCGGCCGCTGCGGACAGCGCTCCACAGGATTGGGCCGGCGTCGCTCACGACGCCGGTGAGCGCCAGCGTGACCAGCCTCACAGATCCGCTAGCCCGCCGGGCGCATCTCTGCGGCCTTTGGTCCGGAGATCACCCCATGCTGGCCTCAATCACCCGTGCCGTTCACCTCTGGCGCGAACGGCGCAGAGCCTATCAGGAGCTCGCGGCGCTGGATGACCGCCTGCTCGAAGATATCGGCCTGTGCCGCTATGAGTTGGTCGAGCACTGCGTCCGCCTCTGGAAATGAGGAGCGCCCGAGGCTCAGTCGGTCATGCCACAGCGTGACCCGGACGCATTCCGGTCGATGTAACCCGCAGTGCCACAGCGACACGGGCGGCAAGCGCCGCGTTGTTCTTCACGAGAGCGATGTTGGTGAGCAGGCTGCGTCCGCCTGTCAGCGCGAGGATGCGGGCGAGCAGGGAGGGCGTCACGGCCTTGCCCGAGACACCGGCCGCGTCAGCCTGCGCCAGGACGGCCTCGATCAGCACGCCGATCTCCGCGGCGGGGATCTCGTTGGCCTGCGGCACCGGGTTCGCGACGAGGACGCCGCCGCCCAAGCACAGCGCCTCCTTAGTCCTCACCAACTCGGCGACCGCTTCTGGCGTGTCGAAGCGTAACGGCGACGGCAGCCCGCTGTCGCGGCACCAGAAGGCGGAGAGGCGATCGGTGCCGTAGTTCACGACGGGGACGCCGCGAGTCTCCAGGTACTCGAGGGTGCGGGGTAGATCGAGGATCGCCTTGGCACCGGCGCAGACGACAGCCACAGGCGTGCGCGTCGAGGTCTGCCGAAATGTCGAGCGTTGTCTCCACGCCGCGATGGCCCCCCAATGCCGCCGTGGCAAAGACGCGGATGCCGGCCAAGTGCGCGCAGATCATGGTCGCAGCGACCGTGGTGGCGCCGTGCCGCTTGTCTGCGACAGCGTATGGCAGATCGGCCCGGCTCAGCTTCAGGATGTCTGTCGCCGCGCCGAGCCAGTCCAGGACCTCATCGGGCAGGCCGACGCGGATGCGGCCGTCGATGACCGCGATGGTGGCTGGCACCGCCCCGTTCTCGCGCACCACGGCCTCCACGTCACCCGCGGTCGCGACGTCCTGCGGATAGGGCATGCCGTGGGTGATGATCGTGGATTCGAGCGCCACGACGGGAACGCGGGAGTCCAGGGCCGCGCACATCCGGCGCAAGATCGATGAGCGGGTGGGCCATAGTGGTAGCTCCGTGGAGACTGCCCGAATGAGGTAACTTCTCCCAAGGTAATGTCCGCAGGTCCGAGATGGACGCGCAACCTCCACTGGGCAGCAGTCGTGACCTACACAGGACCCCACATCATCCTCGATGCCGTGACCTACCGCACGCTCGGCTGCGGCGGAGCAGGGCGCATCGTGACCGTCCGCGAGGTCGCCTACCTGTTTCTCATGTATCCCCTCCTCCAGTGAAGCGGTTGCGGTGATCGCGACGCAGCGGTCGCCCATCGGCGGTAGACGTATGCAGAGGGACGCAAAGGCTTCCCTGAAGCGTGGCCCTCCCACACATCAACCATCGGCTTTCGCGATGGACTGAAGATAGCGGTCCGCCTCGTCCCACGCGCTCCCGATTGCCGACAGGCCGACATAGCCGTCGGGCCGCACGACGAAGAGGGCCGAGGCGTCCGGCGGCGTGCGCGGGGTCGGGTCCAGCAGGGTGGGGAAACGCGCGGCCAGGGCGGAGCCGCGCTCCGCGTCTGCCGCGTAGAGCAGGAAACGGGGGGCGCCGCCCGCGCCCGGTGGCGATCCGGCGTCGTGCTCGGGGTCCCACCGTGCCCCGGCGCCGGGCCCGATCGAGAGAGGGCTGCCGGCATAGGCGATCTCGATCTCGCTCATCTGTGTCGCCATCCGGTCCCGCACCGCGTGGAGGCCGAGCAGAAAGCGCAGCGCGAGGTTTCGCGCTGTCTGCGCCGCCGGGTGGGACAGGGTCGCCATGTCGGTCAGGCGCTCGGCGTTGCGCAGCACCATGTCGCCGACGGCCGAACGCTCCGGGCTGTAGCTGTCGAGCAGTACCGCGGCAGCCTCGCCGCGGACCACCAGCGCCAGCTTCCAGGCGAGATTGATCGCGTCCTGCATGCCGGTGTTCATGCCCTGGCCACCGGCGGGGCTGTGGATGTGGGCCGCGTCGCCGGCGAGGAACACGCGCCCGTGCCGGTAGGCGTCGACCTTGCGCTCGTTGATGCGGAAGTTCGTCAGCCAGACCGGATCGGACACGCGAAAGCCGCTGGCCCGCTGACCGACCAGAGCCTGCACGTCGTCGAGCGTCGGGTCCGGCCGCGGATGTGCCAGATCGGTCGGGCCGCGTGTCGCGACGACGCGGGCGCGACCACCGGGAATCGGGAAGACCACGAAGGGTCCGTCGCGGTGCAGGTAGGTGGCGATCTCGTCCGGCGGCGGTGTGCCGGGGCCTTCGAGACGCACGTCGGCGAGCAGCCAGTCGTCCCCCTGCGCCGAGCCACGGAACGCGACGCCGAGCCCGTGCCGCACCGTGCTGTGGGCGCCGTCGCAGCCGATGAGCCAGGGCGTCAGAATCACCTCTTCGAGCCCATCCGGATGCCGCAGGCGCGCCTCGACATGCCCGTCCGACCCCGCGAAGCTCGCCAGCTCCACCTCGCGCTCAACCTCGACGCCCAAGGCGTGCAGCTGGGCAGCGAGGAGCCGCTCGGTGTCCCGCTGCGGGATCATCAAGGCGAAGTTGTAGGGGCTGGCGATGTCCTCGAAGCGGGGGCTGCCCAGAACGGTGCCGCCGCTGCGGATCGAGGCGCCGCGCGCCTGAAGACCGGCTGCGAGAAACGCCTCAGTGCAGCCCATGCGATCCATGAGTTCGAGGGTGCGCGACCAGACGACAAGTGCCTTGGAGGTCTCTGTCGGGTGCGGGGAGCGGTCGATCAGGCGCACAGCGACGCCGTAGCGTGCGAGTTCGGCCGCCATGGTCAGGCCGACAGGCCCTGCGCCGACGATGAGAACGTCCGTCACGTGAGCTCCTCCCCTGCTGCCGACGACCTGTGCGGGATGGCAGTTATCGACGCTCCGCCTACACGGCTTTGCTCTGTTGCTCGCTCGCGTGGACCGTGAACTTGTAGGCGCCGACGAGCGCCAGCACGGTGGCGATGATGTCGAGCCGCCGTGGGATCTCGGGCAGGAACACCATGGCCGCGTCAGCCACGACCAGCACGACGAAAGCGGCCGCCCAGGCCAGGGTGATCCTGCGATTGACGGCGAGGAAAGCGGGCTCCGACCACACCTCCGCCGGCGCGCTCTCACGTGCGTACTGCAGCGTGAAGGGCTGTCCGACAGCAAGCGAGGACAGCACGATGGCGAGCAAGCCAGCATCCACGATCAGGCGAACCGTCGGAATGGTCCAGAGATAGGTTGTTGCCGCCGTGTAGAGAGCCAGCCCGGCAAACAGCGCCATTGTGCCGACCTCGAGGATCTTGAGCGAGCGTCCGAGCAGCAACCTGTCCCGCAGGAGCAGTACACCGGCTGTCAGGGCACCTGCCCACAAGCCACCCTCCACGAACCCGAGGTGAATGAGGACCGCAAAGACGAGGAAGGGCGCAAAACTGGCGAATAGGTTCATCGCGCATCGTCCCTTGATTTGGCTCGCTCAGACTTGACAGTATCGCAGATCGAACGACCGAGGAATCAGTGGGGGAGGAGTGCCGTGAAGGTGACCATCGGCCGAGCCCTTGTGCGAGCGCAATCCTACGGAGATCTTTATCGCCGCTTCGGCAGCCTCTTTCTGTGCGCGGCCCTTCTTGCCATTGCGGGCAGTCCAGAGGGGCAGGCTCGGCCGCACCTTGGGGCAAGCCGCCCAGGCAGAGCCGGGGCAGCACCCGGAACCCTGCTCGATTACCAGCCGCTCGCAGGGGCGCCGAGTGGAGCGGCAGCCTACCGCGTCCTCTATCGCTCGACAGGCCTGAAGGGAGAGCCGATCGCCGTCTCCGGCGCGATCATCGTGCCCGCTGGCACTGTCCCGCCTGGCGGTCGGCCGATCGTGGCCTGGGCACATCCGACCACTGGCGTCGTGGACCAGTGCGCGCCCTCGCTGGCCCGCGTGCTCTTTCGCTCCATCCAGGGCCTGCAGGAGATGCTGGAGCGCGGCTACATCGTCGCCGCGACCGACTATCCCGGCCTCGGCACACCGGGTGTGCACCCCTACCTCGTCGGCGTCAGCGAGGGGCGAGCGGTGCTCGACTCGGTGCGGGCTGCGCAGCAACTCGCCGGTCGAGGCGGTGCCTCGAACGCGTTCGCCGTCTGGGGCCACTCGCAAGGTGGGCAGGCCGCCCTGTTCACCGGCCTACTCGCTCGCAGCTACGCTCCGGACCTGAGACTTCTGGGTGTCGCGGCGGCGGCTCCCGCCACCGAGCTCGCCACGCTGATGATGGCGGATCTCGACACCTCGGGTGGCAAGAACCTGACCGCCATGACGCTGTGGTCGTGGTCGCGCGTGTACGGGGCGCCGATGACCAAGGTGGTCACGCCAGCCGCCCTACCGGTCATCAACGAGCTGGCCAACGCGTGCATCGAGACGATCTTCGACGTGCTGGAGCGCCGTGGCCCGTCGAAGGCCCTCGACCGCAGCTTCCTCTCGGTCAACAACTTGGCCGACCGCGAGCCGTGGCGCTCGCTCCTGGCACGCAACACGCCAGGCACGTTGCCGCCCTCGATCCCTGTCTTCCTGGCGCAGGGCAGCGCGGACAACCTCGTGCTGCCGCGGGTGACCCTCGACTATCGGGCGAAGCTTTGCCGGGCTGGCAGTCGTGTCGAGTTCGACCTCGTTCCGGGCGTCGGGCATGCCTTCATCGCTCGCGATGCGGCAACGGCCGCGATCGACTGGATCGGAGACCGCTTCGATGGAGCGCCCGCGCCGAGCAATTGCGGTAGCGAGCCATGAGTCCGGATTAAGCGGCATAGATCCGCTCGCCTTGCTCGGCTGAAGCCCGGCACGCATGAGGGTCACGTCGCGTGGAAGCGGGCGGCGGCACTGCATCGCCTTCGGCGGCCTGCGCGTCGATGACGTCGTCGAGCCGGCCCTCCTGTCTTTGGTGCAACCCGGCGCCATCGAGGCGGCATGGGCGGCCGAGGCGCAGGCGAGCATGCGACGCGACGAGGCACGCGAGGCGATGGTGCGCGACCTGGAGGCGGCGCGCTATACGGCCGACCGCGTCTTCCGCCAGTACGACGCCGACCCCGAGAATCGCCTAGTGACCGGCGAACTCGAAGCGCGCTGGAACCGGGCTCTGTCCCGGGTCGGCGCCTGCGAGGCGCGCATTGCCGAGCACGACACGGGCGCCCCCCGATCCGCCCTACCTCCGATCGCGCTGGAGACGCTCGCCGCGGAACTGCAGGGGCGTCTGGTCAGCGCCCAAGACGGATGCGCGGCTCCTCACGCTCGGCGGTCGTGAGGGTCTCGGCCTTTGCCTCACGGCGATCCTCGGTTCGATCCGCCTGAGCAACCCAACTCCGGATGGCCTGGGCCGAAGGCTCAAACTCACGGGCAAGGTCTGTGGGGTCGCATCCGGCGCGGACCAGTTCGACGATCTGCCGACGGAACTCGGCAGGAGAGGGCGGACGTGTGCGGGGCATAGTAGGCACCTCGTGAGAAAGCCTGAAGGGCTTCACGAGATCAGGTCAACACCAGACAATGGCTCACGACAGCCGACGCGGGTGGCGGACGCGGTCAAAGCCATGCGGTGAGATCATGAAGCCAGGCGATAGAGCGAACGCGTTCAGACACCTGGCTGGGTGAGGAGAGTGATGACCTCAAGAAAGCCGATCAACGCTGCGACGGCTATCCGCAATCCTGCGGGTGCTTGTCGTTGATTGTCGTTGCAGGCGCCCGGCAGATCCCAGCGTGCGTAGGCCGCATGCTGGAAACCGACGAGCACGGCTCGGTGTGATCCCTGCATCTCAGACAGCCGTTCGCGCGACATCCAGCGAGGTGACGAGGAAATGGATGGAGCGTCAACGCGACGGGTTGAACCAGAGAGTGAAGACCAAATGGCCCCAGCGGATGACGAGCCATGGCCAGCATCGTCGTCATGATCGCCACTCCTAAGGGACGCCGTTTCTTGGCAGCGTCAACCGAGGGGAGGCCGCTTTGGCAGCGGAAAGCGTCCTGCGTCGTCTACCTGGGACTACGCTTCCGGCTGCCGTCTGGGTGCAATGCCCAGATCCGGACGTCACCTGCAGGATTACAGCCCACCTCGGTGAGATGCAGGCAGAGATGGTTGAGACGTAGGTCGGGTCAGGGTCACCGACCGCGACACGCCGCATGGGGAAACGCGCGCAGCCGGTGACTGCCGCCTTGGTCGCGCCCAAGGTGCCCGACGATGCTGCGCCTTGCACGCGGAGCGAACTATCCGTGCAGAACACGGGGGCGTGGGAGGCGGGGCATGGCGGCCCGAGGGAACGGCCGGAATGCTAAGTGGTTGAACCTAGGCACGGCCTTAGATCCCCCCCGAGGCTGGGCATGGTCCTCCCTTCAGCCCTACCGATCCCGGTAGGGCTTTTCTTTGCCTCAGATCGCCTCGGGGCTGGCGGGGCGCACAGCTAGTGCAGCCCGGATCGGTCCTGACCCACTGCCCAGCATGAGAGTTGATCCCAGTCCACTCTGAGAAGGAGGTCTCGGAGGCGCTGGACATCATCCCGCGTGGGCGGGTGGGCCTGAGTCTTGAGACGAGCAATGAAGGTGGCGTCAGTCTCCATCATGAGAGTACCGTCTCGCTAATGAGCAGCCCCGTGCGGCACCAACCCGTGGTCGGGCTGATGGGTTGCGGCTTAGCTCGGCTGCTCCTCGGTCTCCTCGATCTCTGGATCGTCCTCCTCCGGGATAGAAGGGGTATCACCTTCGGGCTCTAGAGGCTTGGACGGCGGGTCACCTATCGGCTTGGGATCGCTGCTGGGCTGTGGCGTGTCGACATGGCTCATTTCTTCGCTCTCTTTCGGTGGTGCTAGGAGCAAAGCGGCGGCACACCGAAGCGTTCCTGCTGCTTCGGTTTGGCCGATGCAGGTTCGGTATATTCCTGCGAACTCCCACGCTGATTTGTGCACAGCGGTTTTGCGCGGATTGGGCTTTATGGAACACCGTCGTGCTTCAGCCTGGGTATCTCAGGATCGTCATGGCCTACCCACGCTCTCGGAAATCGTCAGTTTCTGCACGTCTGCGCGCAGTCAAGGCGGCGGACCGCCTGCTCTGATGTCGCTGAGGTGGGACCACAGCTCGTCGGCCGCGTGATTACGACAGTCGGGCGATCTGAAAAGCCTGATTTCGATCGGGATATCGAACTGCTCCGGACCTGCGCGCACGAGGCGACCACGCGACAGATCTTCTTCCGCCAGTGTCCGGGGTAGCCAAGCGACACCGTGCCCTTCCCGCGCCATTGTCATCAGCGTGGCGGCGAGGTGTGAGGTAAAGCCGGTTTTCGAATGCACGGCTTCGGTCCTGACGGCTTGATGAGCGGTCAGGATGCGACCAAGCCCCGAGGCTTGGCTGTAGGCGAGAAGCCGGGTCGGCTGTTCTGGCGCACCTGGGAGAGGCCATGCTGGTCGACCGTCGGCGTCCGGCGCGCAGACCGGGACCAGGACATCGTCGCCGACCTGCACGCTCTGGAAGCGGTTAGGCTCGAAACGTGTCGGCGCCTCTGCGTGGTAGTGGCAGAGTAGGAAATGCACCTCGCCACCGAGCATGATCTGCTCACAGGCTTCCATGCTATCGGAGATCAGGTTGAGGGTGCCAAGCGCCTCGAAGCGCATGTGGCGGCGGATCCAACCGGGAAAGAACGTGAACGAGAGTGCGTGCGTCGCTGCGATGGACAGCGCGATCGTATCCTTCTCTCCCACCGCCCGAGTATCGCGCCGCGCCCTATCCAGGCCGCGTATCATGTCAGCCGCCAGTGGTTGAAAGTGGTTGCCGGCGGGCGTCAGGCACGCACCCTGCGCGCCCCGTACGAAAAGCGGAGTGCCGACCCAATCCTCAAGGGCACGGATGCGCCGGCTGAAGGCTGGCTGCGTCACGTTCCGCATGTCTGCCGCCCGCGAGAAGCTCTTCAGCTCCGCCAGCGCCAGGAAGTCCTTGAGCCAGTCGAGATCCATGCCGATGCCGTTCGCGCATAGCGCGAACCGATCATGGCATTAGCCAATCCGGTGTGTCCAGAAGTAGTCAGTATTCAAGCTCCCGCATGAGGAGCCCTCCGTTCCGACGCCCGGAGCGCCAATAACTTGAGGAACGCTGCCATGAAGGACTGGCTAAGCCGGCTGTATGTCCAGGTTTTCATTGCCATCATACTTGGCGGATTGATCGGGTATTTTCTGCCCGATGTTGGCATCACGCTGCAGCCATTGGCAGACGGCTTCATCAAGCTGATCAAGATGCTGCTTGCGCCGGTCATCTTCGGTACGATCGTCGTCGGCGTGGCCAAGATGGGCAACTTGAAGGAGGTCGGCTGCATCGGCGTCCGCGCCCTGATCTACTTCGAGGTGCTCTCGACCATCGCGCTCGTCATCGGCTTGGTCGTCGTCAACATCATGCAGCCCGGCGCCGGCATGAACATCGACGCCTCGCAGGTCGATGGGAGTGCCATCGCGGGCTATGCGAAGCGGGCAGAGGCGCAGCCCGGCTTCGTCGGCTTCCTGATGGACATCATCCCCACGACGATGGTGGACGCCTTCGCCAAGGGCGCCATGCTGCAGATCATCCTGATCTCGGTCCTGCTGGGCGTTGCCCTCGTCCAGGCCGGCGAGCGTGGCAAGCCGGTGGTGGTCGTCATCGACAGCCTACTCGACGCGCTGTTCCGCATCGTCGCGATGGTGATGCGGCTCGCTCCGATCGGCGCCGGGGCCGGCATTGCCTTCACCATCAGCAAGTACGGATTCAGCACAGTCTGGTCACTCGCCTACCTGATGCTCGGCGTCTACATCACCTCGGCCCTCTTCGTGGTGGTCGTTCTCGATGCGGTCTGCACCTGGACCGGGTTCTCTCTGACCAAGGTCCTCAGTTACTTCAAAGATGAGATCCTCATCACCTTCGGCACCTGCTCGACCGAAGCCGTCATGCCACGCATGATGGCCAAGCTGGAGCGGCTCGGTTGTGAGAAATCCGTGGTCGGTCTGGTCTTGCCGACTGGCTACACCTTCAACGCAGACGGTACCTGCATCTACCTGACCATGGCGGCGATCTTCGTCGCCCAGGCCACCAACACGCCGCTCGGAATTGGCGACCAACTCGTCGTGCTCGGCGTGCTGCTCCTGACCTCGAAGGGATCGGCTGGGGTGGCAGGCGCCGGGTTCGTCACACTCGCCGCCACGCTGTCGAGCATCCACACCGTTCCGGTTGCTGGCCTTGTGCTGTTGCTCGGTGTCGACCGCTTCATGAATGAGGCGCGAGCAGTCACCAACCTGATCGGCAACGCCGTCGCCACCATCGCTGTCGCCAAGTGGGAAGGCGCCTTCGACCGCACCAAGGCCGAAGAAGTCTACCGCAACCGGGCGGCTGTCGCGGCCGAGGACGTCATCCCCGAGACGGAAGCCGGGCACGCCCTGCGCCGTCCCGCGGCAGTCGCGCCGTAGGCTACGATCCACCCCCAACACCCCTTCCAGCCTGCTCAAAATCAAGGAGAGCACCCATGCGTATCGTCGACGTCTGCGAGATCACCAAGCCGATCTCATCGCCCATCCGCAACGCCTACATCGACTTCTCGAAAATGACCGCCAGCCTCGTGGCCGTTGTCACGGATGTCGAGCGCGACGGTCGCCGCGTGGTTGGCTACGGCTTCAACTCGAACGGCCGCTACGGCCAGGGTGGCCTCATCCGCGAGCGGTTCAAGAACCGCATCCTGGAGGCTGATCCGAAGAGCGTCCTCAACGAGGCCGGCGACAACCTCGACCCACACAAGCTGTGGGACGCAATGATGACGAACGAGAAGCCCGGCGGTCATGGCGAGCGCTCAGTGGCGGTGGGCACCCTCGACATGGCAATCTGGGATGCCACCGCGAAGATCGCCGCCAAGCCGCTATTCCGGATGTTGGCTGAGCAGAAGGGTGTCGAGGCCAACCCCCGGGTCTTCGTCTACGCGGCCGGCGGCTACTACTACCCGGGCAAGGACTACAGCGCGCTGCGCGCCGAGATGCGTGGCTACCTCGACCGCGGCTACAACGTCGTGAAGATGAAGATCGGCGGCGCATCGATCGATGAGGATCAGCGCCGCATCGAGGAGGTGCTGAAGGAAATTGGCTCTCAGGCGCAGCTCGCGGTGGACGTGAACGGCCGGTTCAACCTTGAGCAGGGCATCGCTTACGCCAAGATGCTGCGGGAGTACCCGCTGTTCTGGTACGAGGAGATCGGCGATCCTCTCGACTACGCCCTCCAGGCGGCGATCTCTGAGTTCTACCCGGGCCCGATGGCCACCGGCGAGAACCTGTTTTCTCACCAGGACGCACGCAACCTCCTGCGCTACGGCGGGATGCGCCCGGACCGCGACTACCTGCAGTTCGATTGCGCGCTCTCCTACGGCCTCGTGGAGTACCTGCGCACCCTCGACGTGCTGCATCAGTTCGGCTGGTCGCCCTCCCGCTGCATCCCGCATGGTGGGCACCAGATGTCGCTCAACATCGCGGCCGGACTGGGCTTGGGCGGCAACGAGAGCTACCCGGACCTGTTTCAGCCCTACGGCGGCTTCCCGGACGGCGTGAAGGTCGAGAACGGCCATATCGTCATGCCCGAGCTGCCGGGCATCGGCTTCGAGGGCAAGTCGGACCTGATCAAGGTGATGCGCGAACTGGCCGAGTAGGCGAACTGCCTGGGGTCGAGCGGCGTCCGCGATTGCCGCTCGGCCTCAGCCGCTGGATCAGCCTCGCAAGCACTGGGACGAGCTCCTGCTCTGCAGCTGCGCTCGGGATTTTGGTCAGGGCTTCTGCATTTCCTTCAGATCAGCCAGACATGCGTCCACTGGAGAGCCTGGAGCGAGCTGTTCTCGCTGCTTTGACCGACGAGTTCATGAGCACGTCGGTCATCAAGATCAGAGCAGGTATCTCGAGCACCGAGCGCAATGAGACAGCTCTCAGGGCTTGTATGGAGTTGGAGCGGCGAGACTTGGCCGAGCGTGCTGGCTCCGGTTTGCGTTCGACCCTACGCTGGCGACGCACATGCAGCGATCGGATCACGGAGACCTCAGGAATGAACTATCGCTGCGATCATGTTCACCTGCGCAGCAAGGATGCCGTCGCAGCCGCGAATTTCTACGTCGAGACGTTGGGCGCCCGTGAGATCCGTCGCGATGGATCCCCCGTCGTCAGCCGGGTGACGGTCGACCTTGGCGGCTTGACCCTGTTCATCGAGCAGGCCGCTGAGGCGATTGGGCCATCAGTTGAACCGCCACATCTGGGCATCGAGCATATCGGCCTCGCCGTCGACGATATCGAGGCCACCATGGTCGAGCTGCGCCGGCGGAACGTCACGATTGTGTCGGGGATCACGGACGTACGCCCTGGCCTTCGCGTGATCTTCATCGACGGACCGGATGCCGTCCGCATCGAACTTCTGCAGCGCTCGGATGTACGGCTCGGGTTCCGATAGGGCTTGCCCAACGGTCCGGTTCCAACGGCGCAGAACGCTGTGTCGGCAAAACGACGGAAAATCCGACAGGTCTGTTGGGGCGCGGGTGTCGAGCCTGAGGCAGGCCGCACATGTCTGAAAACCCTGCCGGGAAATCAAATGTCCGAAAAACGCTCGTGACCTGACGCAACTCTCGCGCGCCGTAAAGGTCCGGAAGGGGTCAATCTGAGGCCTCCACCTGAGCCGCGCCGAATGTCTGCTGACCCGCGATCTGATCGCTGAAGCGGGCGGGCCGCAAACGGCCACCTTTGGTCGGCTGCTTCGCGCCCATTTCGGCCATTCAGGCGACTCAAACGGCATCTCCAAAGCGGTTGTTGCTGAAGCCCGGCTTACCGGCTTGCGATCTGGCGCAAGACGATAGAAGGCTGTGCTCCACCTGCATGCTGGAGTGGCCCCCAATTTGACCGGACACCGGGCGCAACCGTGAGGGCCTAGGTGGACGCCTAGGC
>NZ_VZZK01000054.1 GCF_008806385.1 Methylobacterium soli | reverse complement strand
GCCCGACAGGATGATGTCGATCCAGACGATCTGCAGCAGCGACAGCAGGAACGACGAGGACAGGTATTGATCCAAGAACGGCTTCCTTTCTGGGGATCCCGGATCGGCGCGTGGCCGGGATCAAACCCTGCGGGCGCGGCGCCGGTCAATTCGTGGGCGCGCATCCCCGATATGATCCCGAACTCGCGAAGGCCAAGCCCGGCCGCCGCTCCAGGCTGGATCGTCACGGTCGTGTCGTGCCCGCGAGACTCCCTCCTGTCGGCAATGCGTCGCAATTCCGAGATCGCGCCCGTCACGACGAGCGCGCATCCGCCGTGCTCATGGCCCGCCGAGGAGATTTCAGTATCCTATCCAGAACGTGCGAGTAGAGATTTGCACCTCTCTCGCATAGCAGCTGACATTTCAAAAAAATTCTCTGTAACAAGCAGATCATCGCGAAAATAACATTTGAATGAAATCTAAAATTACGATGCATCAGACTCAAATTGAAGCTGACACTCGAACAAACCTGTCGTCAGCTGGTCGCGCAGGATTTATCACCGAACCCGCACCGAACATGGTTTAACCGCGCGTTCATGCCTCTTCCGGCAGGGTCGAGCCGGGATCCGGATCGGCGGCCTGGGACGGGGATGAGCGAACGGCGATCTCCGCCCATGGCCTGGCTCTGATAGGAACGTCGCCGTGGTCATCCGCATGCCAGCGCCCGTCTCGTTCGTCCGGAACGGCAGCCCGCGGGAGCGCGATCGTGGCCTTGCCCGCGGCGCGCCTTCGGCAACAGCCGTGAACCGCGACGCATCCCGCACGATGGCGCCGGCCCATGGGAGCGGTTCGAGGAAGGCCCCGTGACGCGGCCCGTGCGCGCCGGTCTGATGCAGGCCTCCCCTTTGCACGCTCGGGCCGCCAACCCCTGGGATTCAGGCCCCTGGCGCGACATCCTGTTTCTGGTGACCTTCCTGCTGCTCTGGCTCGGTCTCGACCCCTTCACGAGTCTCAGCAGCGGCGACGCGCTCGATCCGGTCGGGGGGGGCCTACTCAGCCAGCTCTCGACCCTGGTGCTGACGGCCCTTCTCGCCGCCTTCGTGGCGCAGAGCGGCACCTGGCCGGTACTGCGCGCGGCGGCCAGTCCGCTCCTCTGCGTGACGCTGGCATGGTTTGCCCTCTCGGCCGCCTTCTCGCTCAACGCCGAACTCGCCGCGCGCCGGCTGATCCTCGCGACCCTGACGATCTTCCAGGCCTGCGCCTTCCTGACGATCCCGCGCGACCTGCGCGACTTCGCGCGGCTGCTGACGATCGGCGCCCTGATCGTCATCGTCGTCTGCTTCCTCGGCGTCGCGCTCCTGCCGCAGCTCGCGATCCATCAGACAAACGACCTGCGCGAGCCCGAGCTCGCCGGCGATTGGCGCGGCGCCTTCGCGCACAAGAACGGCGCGGGCGCCGAGATGGTGATGTTCATCTTCTTCGGCCTGCTCGCCGCACGCCTCTGGAACCCGATCGCCGGATGGACGCTCGTCGGGCTCGCCGGGATCTTCCTGTATTTCAGCCACTCGAAGTCGCCGCTCGGCCTGCTGCCGGTGGTGCTGGTGCTGCCCTTCCTCGCCATGCGCCTGCCCTATCTCTGGGCGCAGTTCGCGCTGCTGCTTCCCTTGCCGCTGATCCTGTCCCTGATGACGATCGGGTCCGTCGCGATCCCGGGCGTCCGGGAAGCCCTCGAGACCGTCATGTCCGACCCGTCCTTCACCGGGCGCGACGTCATCTGGCGCTTCGCGATCGACAAGGCGACGGCGCGTCCCTTCGTCGGCCACGGCTTCCAGGCGTTCTGGGGCACCAGTGATCTGGTGCAGAACTGGACGCCGTTCGAGTCCTGGGGCATGCGCGCCTCGGACGCCCATAACGGTTTCCTGAACCTCGCCGTCATGACGGGCTATGTCGGGATGGCGTTGGCCACGACCTGGATCGTGGGCCAGCCGATCGTCGACCAGATCCGCACCCGGACCATTGACCCGGAACTCACGCTCCTGTTCCTGCGGATCTGGTTCTTCGGATTGTGCCTGTCGTCCTTCGAATCGGTCCTGTTCTCGGGCGGCAACACGCTCTGGTTCATGATGGTCGTCGCCATCGTGGGCTTCCGCCTGCAGGCGAGCAAGCGGGTGATCCGCTGACGGCAGGGGTCAGGTCCTGGGCAGCATCCGGTCGCTGATGATGCGGCGCTGGATCTCGCTCGTGCCCTCGAAGATCGTCGTCAGCCGCGCATCCCGCCAGTAGCGCTCGACGCGACGCTCCGTCGTGTAGCCGTTGCCGCCATGCAGCTGCATGGCCTGGTTAGTGACCCGCACGGCCATCTCGGTGGCGAGGAGCTTGACCATTGCGGACTCGCTCTCCGCCGGCTCGCCCTGGTCGAGCAGATGCGCGACCTGCTGCCAGAAGGCGCGGGCCTGCGCCACCTTGGCGGCCATGTCGGCCAGCGCGAAGCGGAGCGCCTGGAACTCCGCGATCGGGTGGCCGAACTGCTCGCGCTCCTGCAGATAGGCTTGGCAATCCTCGACGGCGGCCCGCGCGACGCCGACCGCCCGTGCGGCGGTGTGCACCCGCGCGATGTTGAGGCCGCGCTGCACGGCCGCGAACCCACCGGAATCCGCGTCCGCCCCGACATCGCCGTAGAGCCCGGTGAGCCGATCGCTCTCCGGCACCCGAACCCCGTCGAGCTCGAGCTGCCAGGTCAGGAAGCCGTGATAGCCGATCTTGTCGATCACATGCCCGGTCATGCCGGACGGAAAGGTGCCGGGCTCCTTGACCACCAGAAAAGGCTCGAGCCCGGCCGATCGGGGCTCGCCCGGCTCGGGCTCCCGGGTGCGGGCCAAAACCTCGACGAAATCGGCGGCAAGCGCGAAGCCGGCCCAGCGCTTGGTGCCGGTGAGGACCCAGGTATCCCCGTCCCGCACCGCCCGGGTCTGGACGCCGGCCAGGTCGGAGCCGGCGGTCGGCTCGGAGAGGGCGATGCCCCCGATCCAGTGGCCCCGCGCGGATCTCCGCAGCAGATCGGCCCGGCGCGCGTCGTCGAGGGTCTGCGTGCCGAGCCCCTGTCCGCGCGCCAGGATGCTCCCGACCGAGAGCCACGCGCGCGCCAGCTCCTCCGAGACGAGGCAATATTCGAAGACCCCGAGCCCCAGGCCCCCATGCTCGGCCGGGATGGTGATGCCGAACCAACCCTTCGCGGCCATCGCGTCGATGAGCGCGCGCGGCATCTCGGCCTTCTGCGGGTCGAGCTTGTCCGCGATCGGCATGACGATGTCGCGCGCGAAGGCGCGGGCCTCCCCCTGCAGCGCCACGCGCGCATCGGTCCGCCAGGGGGACAGCAATTCGGGCGGCCGGGGGGCCTCGTGGTTCGGCATGCATCCTCCGGAGCGGCGTTGTCTTCTGGGACCGACCCCGCGCGGCGAAGCCTTGCCCGTCCTAGCACGCTTCAATGCTGCGCGAAGCCGGCCGCCATGTTGATCGCGAGGGCGAGGACGCTCGTGTTGAAGAAGTAGGCGTAGATCGTCTGCACGGTGGCGAGGCGGCGCATCGCCTTCGAGGTGATGTCGGTGTCGGAGGTCTGCGAGGTCGCGCCGATCGTGACCGAGAAGTAGAAGAAGTCCCAGAAATCGGGATCGGCGTCGCCGTTGAAGTCGAGGCCGCCGCGTCCCTGTCCCGGGCCAGCCTCACCGTAATAGAGATGCGCGTAGTGGATCGCGAAGACTGTCTGCACGAAGGCCCAGGCACAGATCATCGTCGCCGAGGCAAGGGCGAGATGGGCGATCTGGTAGCCGCCTTTCTCGTGTTCGCCGAAGACCAGCATGGCGACGGCGCCGAAGCTTGCCGCCGTCGCCAGGATCGCGAAGAGCGAGATCGCGAGCGCGCTGTCGTCGAGCCGGGAGGCTTCGAGGCGCAAAGCCTCCCGGGGCTGGCGTGCCGCCCTCGCCACCACCAGGGCGATGTAGGCGATAACGCCGACGCACCAGCCGAGGAGCAGGCGAGTCCAGAGCGAGGCGAACGGTAGGGCGGCCGTGAGCACCACCGCGAGAATGATGGAGCCGAGGAGGCGCGGGCGCAGCCAGAAGGCGCGAAACGGATTGATCATGCGCAGGTCTCGGCTCTCGGTCAGACTCAGAACTCCACGCCGAACTTCACGCGCACGGCATGCCGCTCGAACTGACGCAGGTCGAAGGCGCGGCCCGCATCCTCCTGGTCGCGGCTGTGACCGGCAACCTGCGTCGTGTAGGCGAGCGTCAGGAAGGCCTTGTCGGAGAACCGGTGATACAGCGACGGTCCGAGGAAGACCGCCTGTCCTTCGAACCGGTTGAGGAAGGCACCGTCATAGGCGCGCAGGTACCGCACCTCCGGGCCGATGAAGGTGTCCTGTGCGACGCGCGTCATGATCGCGTTCGACCAGAGCAGCGTCGAGGACCGATCGGTCTCCCCCGAGCCGCGCAGGCGCCCGACGGTCGGCTCGAAGCTCAGGTTGCTGCCGAGCCAGACCCTGTCCGGAACGAGGCGCAGGTCGAGCTGCAGTACGCTCTCCATGTCGAAGATGTCCGCCCCCTGGCCTTCGACCGGGAGGACGCGGGCGAAGCGTGGCCGAAGCTCGACCGCGAGTCCGAGGGGCTGCTCGTTCGAGCCCTTCAGGAACTGATACTTCAACTCGATCGAGACACCATCGAAGGTGCCGTAGGCCTTGTCGTTCAGATCGACGATATTGCGCACGCGGCGGACATCGCCGAAGAGCCCGAACTCGATGCTCAGATTGTCGAGCGGGTCGAACTGGTAGCTCAGCTTCGTGTTCGCGACGGCGTAGCCGGATCGCCCGGCCTCGCTCCGGCGCTTGCTGAACCGGATCACGGTGTCGGAGAGGACCTCCTGCTCGCCCTTCTTGCCGGTATCCGAACCCTCGGTGAAGCCGAACAGATTCTCGGTGTCGACCTCGTCCTGCTTGTCGGATTTCTGACTGTCCGATTTCGCCGTCTCGCCCGAACCGGCGTTCTGGCGCGCATCCTGGCCGGATGGCTGCTGGCCGGCCTGCGCGGGCCGCAGCATCAGCACCGCGAGAGCCAACATCGCGGCGCTGCCGCATCGACGCCAAGACATGGTTTTCCGACCCATCGCAGCGAGGACGCTCCTCTCCGACGCTCGCGCGATCTGCCACGCCATCGGGCCCCGTGACTGCGGCCGAACCGCCACACCCGGTAGGATTCAAGCGAACTCGATCAGCATCAGACGCGTATTCGTGGATGAACGACCGGATTTCGCACGTGCGGCGCAAATGCATTGCCGCGGCAACCGCGTTGGTTGCCCAAGCAACCCAGGCTCAGTAGGCGCCGATTTCCCTCTGCATCGCGTCCGATCCCGATCCGTTACGCCGGCTGCCGGCCGCTGAGCCTTCCATCGACGGACGCGCCAGCACTCGATCCGCTCGATGGCGACCGTTGTTCCTTGCGGAAACCACAGCGCGATCCGCCGCTCCCATCGGCGCCTAGCCATCGAGATCGGAACCTGCGCCCCGGGCTACGAAGCGGCCGTCTGCCCATCGACGAACAGGTCGGACCGGGCGGGCCAATGGGCGGGGCGGATCAAGAACGCTTGATGCGGTGTCGTGATGAGGCGCACCGGCTGGATGCCCTCCGCCGGATCGGCTCGACATGGCCGTGGACCCGGGAGCCGAGATGCGGCGCAAGGTCGTTCCGCCTGCGGAGGCCGGAGCTTCGCGGTGGGAAGCCTGGGCGATCCCGACGCAATTGCACAGCCCCGGCTCCTCGTGCATGGCATGCAGGCCGTCCCCTCCGGAGACCGTTCCGTGACGCAACCCACGCCCCGCCAGCCCGACCATGAGATCGACCCGCTTTTCCTGGAGCGCCGCTCGCCCCGCGCCTTCACGGGCGAGGCGGTGCCGGCAGCGGAGCTGATGCGGATGTTCGAGGCCGCCCGCTGGGCCCCCTCCTCCTACAACTCGCAGCCCTGGCGCTTCATCTACGCCCTGCGTGACGACGCGCATTGGGAGACGCTGTTCGGCCTTCTCGTCCCCGGGAACCAGAAATGGGCGAAGGACACGGGCGCCCTGGTGATCCTGGTGTCCAGCAGCCAGATGCGCGTCGGCGACGCGCTTCAGCCCTCCTGGAGCCACTCCCTCGATGCCGGTGCGGCGTCCCTCGCCTTCCAGCTCCAGGCGCTGCGCCAGGGCTGGCACGTCCATGGCATGGGGGGGTTCGACAAGGAGCGGGCGATCACCGCCCTGAACGTGCCGGAGGGCTACCGCGTCGAGGCGGCCTACGCGATCGGCCGCGCGATTCCGCAAGAGGCGCTCAGCGCGGACCAGCGGGTGAAGGAGGCCCCAAACGGCCGGCGTCCCATCACGGATTTCGTCTTCGCCGGGCACTTCCCGCCCGCAAAGCCCTGATTGGGCCGTGCTCGATCCCGCCCCCGACTACGCGGCGCTCCGGGCCGGCTTCGCCTGGGTCCTGCCCGAGCGCTACAACATGGGCGTCGACGTCTGCGACCGGGTGGCGGCCCGTGAGCCGGATCGTCCCGCCATCCTCGACATCGCGCAGGACGGCGCGACCGCGACCGTGACCTTCGGGCAATTGCGGGACGGCTCCAACCGGCTCGCCCATGCCCTGCGGGCGCAGGGCATCCTGCCGGGCGACCGGGTGGCGGTGCTGCTGCCGCAATCGGCGGAGGTGGTGATCGCGCACGCGGCCGCCTACAAGCTCGGCGCCATCGCGGTGCCGCTGGCAGGATTGTTCGGGCCGGAGGCCCTGGCCTATCGCCTCTCGGATTCCGGCGCGCGGGCGATCCTCACCGACGCGGCGGGCCTCGCCAAGCTCGCGGGCCTGCGCGAGAGCCTGCCCGCCCTGCAGATCATCATTGCCGTCGAGGGCGCGGAGGCCTCCGGGCAGGCCGACGTGATGGCCTACGCGGATCTGGTGGCCGGGATGTCCGCCGCGTTCGAGGCCGTGGACACCGCGCCCAACGATCCGGCACTGATGATCTACACCTCGGGCACGACGGGCCCGGCCAAGGGGGCGCTCCACGGCCACCGTGTCCTGCTCGGGCATCTGCCGGGCTGGCGCATGATGCACGACTTTCCGCCGAAGGGCGGCGACCTGATGTGGACGCCCTCGGATTGGGCTTGGGCGGGCGGCTTCCTCAACGCGCTGATGCCGAGCCTGCGTTACGGCATCCCGGTGGTGGCACGGGCTCATCTCCGCTTCGAGCCCGACGCGGCGCTGCGGATGATCGCGGATCTGCGCATCACCAACGTGTTCCTGCCCCCGACCGCCCTGAGGATGCTGCGCGCGGTCGAGGCCCCGCGCGAGTGCTTCGACCTGTCCGCCCTGCGCAACATCGCCTCCGCGGGCGAAGCGCTCGGCCCCGAGACATTCGCCTGGGCGGAGCGGGAGCTCGGCCTCACCATCGGCGAGGCCTATGGGCAGACCGAGTGCAACCTCGTCCTGGCCGCCTGCCGCGCCGCCGGCGTCGCGCGGCCGGGCTCGACCGGTAAGCCGGTGCCGGGCCACCGCGTCGCGATCCTGCGCCAGGACGGAAGCGAGGCGGATATCGACGAGCCGGGCGAGATCTGCATCGCCCGGCCCGACCCGGTGATGTTCCTGCGCTACTGGAACCAGCCGGAGGCGACGGAGCGGAAGTTCCGCGGCGACTGGATGCTCACCGGAGACCAGGCCCGGCGCGACGCCGACGGCTATATCCACTTCGTCGGGCGCGAGGACGACCTGATCACCTCCGCGGCCTATCGGATCGGACCGACCGAGATCGAGGATTGCCTCCTGCGCCACCCGGCCGTGGCCCTCGCGGCAGCGGTCGGGAAGCCCGATCCGCTGCGCACCGAGATCGTCAAGGCCTTCGTGGTTCTGCGGCCCGGGCATGCTCCATCGGACGCGCTCGCGGCCGAGATCCAGGCCTTCGTGCGCGAGCGGCTCTCGGCACACGAATATCCGCGCGAGATCGTGTTCCGCGAGAGCCTGCCGATGACGACGACCGGCAAGATCATCCGGCGGCAGTTGCGGGACGAGGGCTGAGCCGGAACGACTACCGGACGGAGATGTGGTAGCGCGCCCGGCCGACCTGGCCTTGGGGACCCACAATCTCGATGGTGAAGTCGTCCTCGCCGATATATCCGGCCGTCGGCGTGTAGAGCACGAGCGTCGCGGGCACTTTCCGGGTGTTGCACCGGGAACGCGTGTTCAACGTCGAGTAGTTCGGAAAATCCCGCCCCTGCTGGACCTCGATGCGTCCATCGTGGGGAACGTCGATCAGGCCGATCGTCACGGGACCGAGCGATTGGCAGGTCGGGTCGACCGCGCTCACCGAGGTGATCTTCAGCGTATGGCCCGAAGCCGTGACCCTCTCGAAGGTCGGGATCTGGCCGGGGAACGCGCAGGCTGTGCCGCCTCCGGCCAAGGCGACGAGGCCCGCCAGGATCAAGCGACGCTTCATCGGGCACATCCTCCTTGATGGCGGCTTTGATTCCCAACCTTGTCCCAGCGTCCCGGACGCCGCCATTCACAAGCCTGAGAGACCTGCGCCATTCCGCGCCCGCGGCCCTTCATTCGAATTCGTATAAAGACATCTTTATGTCTTGATTGCCTCGTAATGCCCGGCCTGCTATAGCGCTGCCCAGACACGCAACGACACACGGAGCATCGACCACATGGCTCAGGATTACATCGTCAAGGACATCGGGCTCGCCGATTACGGCCGCAAGGAGATCTCGATCGCCGAGAGCGAGATGCCGGGCCTGATGGCCGTGCGCGAGGAATATGCCGCGAGCCAGCCCCTGAAGGGCGCCAAGATCGCCGGCTCGCTGCACATGACGATCCAGACGGCCGTGCTGATCGAGACCCTGAAGAGCCTCGGCGCCGACATCCGCTGGGTGTCCTGCAACATCTACTCGACCCAGGACCATGCCGCCGCCGCGATCGCGGCCGCCGGGATCCCGGTCTTCGCCATCAAGGGCGAGACCCTGGAGGAGTACTGGGATTACACCTCCAAGCTGTTCGACTGGCATGACGGCAGCATGCCGAACATGATCCTCGACGATGGCGGCGACGCCACCATGTTCGTGCATCTCGGCCTGCGCGCCGAGAACGGCGACACCGCCTTCCTCGACAAGCCGGGCTCGGAGGAGGAGGAGATCTTCTTCGCACTCCTCAAGAAGAAGCTGGCCGAGAAGCCCAAGGGGTGGTTTGCCGGTCTCGCCGACTCGATCAAGGGCGTCTCGGAAGAGACCACCACGGGCGTGCACCGCCTCTACATCCTCGCCAAGGAAGGCAAGCTGCTCTTCCCGGCGATCAACGTGAACGACTCGGTCACGAAATCGAAGTTCGACAACCTCTACGGCTGCCGCGAGTCGCTCGTCGACGGTATCCGCCGCGGTACGGACGTGATGATGGCCGGCAAGGTCGCGATGGTCGCGGGCTTCGGCGATGTCGGCAAGGGCTCGGCCTCCAGCTTGCGCCATGCCGGCTGCCGCGTGCTGGTCTCGGAAATCGACCCGATCTGCGCGCTCCAGGCCGCGATGGAGGGCTACGAGGTCGTCACGATGGAAGATGCCGCGCCCCGCGCCGACATCTTCGTGACCGCCACCGGCAACAAGGACATCATCACCCTCGACCACATGCGGGCGATGAAGGACCGGGCCATCGTCTGCAACATCGGCCACTTCGACAACGAGATCCAGGTCGCGGGTCTCAAGAATCTCAAGTGGACGAACATCAAGCCGCAGGTCGACGAGATCACGTTCGCCGACGGTCACCGCATCATCCTCCTCTCGGAGGGACGCCTGGTGAATCTCGGCAACGCCACCGGCCACCCGTCCTTCGTGATGTCGGCCTCGTTCACGAACCAGACGCTGGCCCAGATCGAGCTCTGGACCAACCCGGGCAAGTACGAGCGTCAGGTCTACACCCTGCCCAAGACCCTCGACGAGAAGGTCGCCGCCCTGCACCTCGACAAGATCGGCGCCAAGCTCTCGAAGCTGCGCCCCGATCAGGCCTCCTATATCGGCGTCTCCGAGGCGGGCCCGTTCAAGCCCGATCACTACCGCTACTGAGACCGGGCGGGCATTTCGCCCGCTCGCGTACGGACCGATCGGCGTTCGCGAAAGCCCGGCCTCGTGCCGGGCTTTCGGCGTTTCGGAGCCTGTCTGCGCCAAGCCGATGATTCGTCTGGAAACACCGAACCCCGCCTGCGCGATAAGCCTCGCGCGGCCTGCCGTCCGGGACCTTGCGGCGGCCTGCGGGCGGCCCACGGATGTTCGGCAGCGTCAAGGCCCGGAGCCCACCGGAAAGTGTGTCTTTCGTGTGTCGGGCACGCTCGAGATGCACGTTAGAGTTCTATGTTAAGCTTACCCCCCTTCCGGCGCGATTCACCGGCGCGTTAGAGTGGGTCGATTCCTCAGATGAGGTGCCTCGCGAACGGCTCGCGCAGCCGTCTCGCGAGAACGGCGCGGTGCGCGCTGCGGGGCCGCGTTCGCGTGCCTCATCGAAGATTCGTGGAGGCGGTACGGATCATGAGGGTCGATGGAACGGCGCGCCTCGCGGCCTGCGCCGGCGCTCTCGTCGTCGCTGCGGCCGCAGGCTTCGGCCCGGCTCAGGCTGCGCCTCAGGCGGATGCCTCCGTCTGGGCCGGGAGCCTGCACACGCACAATCTCGCCGGCTTGGCGATCCTCATCGGCCTCACCGTCTTCGCCACCATCCTGTCCCTCATGCACCTGCACGAGCGCTCCCGCTGGACCCGGCGCGAGCGCGAGCAGGCGGCCGCGCTCGGGGCGCTTCGGGGAGCCCATGACCGGGCCGAGATGCTGCTCAATGCCGAGCGGCAGGTCATCGTGACCTGGGCCGGCCGCGGCGAGCCGGTGATCGAGGGCGATGCAACCCTGGCCTTCGACGGCGTTCGCTCGGCGGGCGGCACGGCGCGGCGGATCCTCGCCTTCGGCTCCTGGCTCCTCCCCTCGGATGCCACCGAGCTCGAGGCGGCGGTCGAGTCTCTCCGGGTCCGCGGCACGGGCTTCCGGCTTAACCTGCGCAGCCAATCGGGCCGCAGCATCGACGCGCAGGGACAGGCGGTGGCCGGTCGCGCCCTCCTGCGGCTGCGCGAGACCACCGAGGAACGACGCGAGGTGATGGAGCTTCGCGAGACCCTGGACGAGGCCCGGCGCGGCCTGGCGGCACTCGCCGGCCTCCTCGATGCCATTCCCCAGCCGGTCTGGCGGCGCAACCGGGACGGTGGCCTGGCCTGGGTCAACACCGCCTATGTCGCGGCCGTCGAGGCCGGGACGCGGGACGCGGCCCTCGAATCCGGAACCGAGCTCCTCGACCGGCAGGCCCGCGAGTTCATCGCCCGCGAGGAGAGCACCCGCCGTTCCGTCACCGGGCCGCGCCCGGCCTTGCGCCTGTCGGCCGTGGTGGCCGGCGGCCGGCGCATCCTCGACGTGACCGAGACGGCCCTGGAGAACGGGCGAGTCGGCATCGCCGTGGATGTCTCGGAACTGGAGAGCGTTCGCGCCGACCTGCAGCGCCAGATGGACGCGAACGTCCGGACCCTCGACCAGCTCCCGACGGCGGTGGCGATCTTCGACGCCCGCCAGCGCCTGATCTTCCACAATGCCGCCTACCGCCAGTTGTGGGATCTCGATGCCGCCTTCCTCGACGGCCGGCCGCTGGACGGCGAGATCCTCGATCATCTCCGCTCCCTGCGGAAACTCCCCGAACAGGCCGATTTCAAATCCTGGAAACAGGGCGTCCTCGCCGCCTACCGGGCGGCGGAGGCCAACGAGACCTGGTGGTACCTGCCCGACGGCCGGACCTTGCGCGTCGTCGCCGATCCGAACCCGCAGGGCGGCCTCACCTACCTGTTCGACGACGTCTCGGACCGGATGAAGCTCGAATCCCGCTACAACGCCTTGATGCAGGTGCAGGCCGAAACCCTGGACACCCTCAAGGAGCCGGTCGCGGTGTTCGGGGCCGATGGGCGCCTCACCTTCGCCAACCGCGCCTTCGCGACGGTCTGGCGCCTCGACGCCGCGACGCTCGCGGCGACCCCGCGCATCGATACCGTGATCGATGCCTGCCGGGCGCTTGCCCCCGCCGAGGAGCCGTGGATGGACATCCGCGACGCGGTGGTGGGCCTCGAAGCGCGCTCCGGCCTCTCCTGCCGGCTCGAAGTCGTCGACGGCACAGTCCTGGATTGCGCGGCGCAGCCGCTCCCCGAGGGCGCGACCCTGATCACCCTGATCGACGTCACCGCGAGCGTGAATGTCGAGCGTGCGCTGACCGAGAAGAACGAGGCCCTGGAGCGCGCCGCGCAGTTGCGCGACACCTTCGTGCACCACGTCTCCTACGAACTGCGCTCGCCCCTCACCAATATCATCGGGTTCACGCAACTTCTGGGTGACGAGACCGTGGGGGCGCTGAACGAGCGCCAGCGCGAATATTCCGACCACATCCTGCGCTCATCGGGCTCGCTCCTCGTCATCATCAACGACATCCTGGATCTCGCCTCGATCGATGCCGGCTCCCTGGAGTTGCAGCGCGAGCCGGTCGACGTGCAGGCCACCATCGAGGCGGCGGCGCGCGGCATCGAGGATCGCCTCGCCGAATCCGCCGTCAGCCTCGTCCTCGACGTCCCGGCCGATATCGGCAGCGTGGTGGCCGACGGAAAGCGCGTGCGCCAGATCCTGTTCAACCTGCTGTCGAATGCGGTCGGGTTCTCGGGAGCCGGCCAGCGCATCACCGTCCAGGCGCGGCGCAACGCGACGGACCTGATCCTCTCGGTCCGCGACGAGGGCCGCGGCATGCCGCCGGAGGTTGCAGCCCGGGTGTTCGACCGGTTCGAGAGCCACACCCTCGGCACCCGCCACCGGGGCGTCGGCCTCGGCCTGTCGATTGTGCGCTCCTTCGTCGAGCTGCATGGCGGCCGCGTCTCCCTCGACACGGCTCCGACGGCGGGCACCTGCGTGGTCTGCACCTTCCCCCTCGTGGACCCTGAGTCCCGGATGGAGGCGGCCGAATAGGCGCCGGGCCCGTCCCGGGCTCGGGGGCGGGCCTTTTCCGTCGTTCAAACCATCAAGGGTTGCATGAAGCTCATCCTGTTCGGGGCCACCGGCATGATCGGCCAGGGCGCTTTGCGCGAGGCGCTCCGCGATCCGGAGGTCGAGGCGGTGCTGGCGATCGGGCGGAGCATCACGGGACAGCACCACCCGAAATTGCGCGAGATCCGCCACCCGGACCTGCAGGACCTGTCGGCGATCGCGGCCGAGCTCTCCGGCTACGACGCCTGCCTGTTCTGCCTCGGCATCACGTCGGTGGGGTTGAGCGAGGCGCAATATGCCCACGTCACCCACGACCTCACGCTGTCGATCGCCCGCACCCTGGCGCAGCACAACCCCGGGATGAGCTTCGTCTACGTCTCGGCCGCGGGCAGCGACGCCTCGGAGCGCGGCCGCGTGATGTGGGCGCGGGTGCGGGGGCGGACCGAGAACGCCTTGTTCCGCCTTCCCTTCCGGCGCGTCTACGCGGTGCGGCCGGCCGGGATTCGGCCCCGGGACGGGATCCGGTCGCGGACGGGCTACGTGGACGCGCTCTACCGGGTGCTCGGGCCGGCGCTGCCGCTGCTGCAGCGGGCCTTGCCGGCCTATGTCACGGACACGCGGGAGTTGTCGCGAGCGATGCTGCGGCTGGCCAAGAGCGGCGGCATGGTCCGGGTCATCGAGGCCCGCAACATCCCCGGACTGGGCCGGGAGGGATCTTAGGGGCCGAGGAGATCGATCAGGAAGGGGATCAGCGGGGCGTCGGCCGGAGGCATCGGCATATCGCGCAAGTTGCGCGGGCGGACCCATTGGAGCGCCTGGCCCTCGAGGGGACGGGGCGTGCCCGACCAGCGCCGGCAGACGTAGAGCGGCATCAGGAGATGGAACAAATCATATGTATGGCTCGCGAAAGTCAGCGGGGCCAAGCACGCTTCCTCGACGGTGATCCCGATCTCTTCCGCGAGCTCGCGGATCAGCGTCCCCTCCGGCCGCTCGCCGGGCTCGACCTTGCCGCCCGGGAACTCCCAGAGCCCGGCGAGCTGCTTGCCGGGCGGCCGCTGGGCCAGGAGGACGCGCCCGTCGGCATCCACGAGGGCGACCGCAACCACGAGGAGCAGGCGGGGCTTGTCGCGCGAGGCGGGATCGACGGGCAGGCTCATGGGGCGATCGCGAAGCTGGCGGCGACCTCGGCGCTGGCCTCGATGGTGCCGGCCACGAGGGGGACGGGCGTCCGGCCGCGGCCCTTCGGCATCGGCGCCGGGGCGGCCATGAGGAGCGGCGCGGGGGATTCGCGGGGCGGCGACTGGATCGAGACCACGCGGCCGAGCCGGACGCCCGCCGCCTCGGCGAGGCGGGCGGCCTGGGCGGAGGCGTCCTTCATGGCGGCGACCCGCACGGCGGAGACGGCGGCGTCGGGATCGCTGAGGCCGAAGGCGACGCTGTCGATGCGGTTGGCGCCGGCATCGAGCGCCCGGCGCATCAGGTCGCCGAGGCGCCCCATATCGGCGAGGCGCAGGCGCACCTGGTTGGCGGCCCGGTAGCCGTCGGGCTTCTCCGTGACCGTGCCGTCGGGCTGGCGGATGGTGCGGGTGACGGGCTGGAGCGTCACCGCGGTGGTGCCGAGATCGGTCTCCTTCACGCCGAACTCGGCCGCGAGCGCGATCACCTTGCGGGCCGCCTCGCTGGTGGCGTCGAGGGCGGCGGCCGGGCTCGGCCCCTTCGCCTCGATGCCGATCTCGACGCTCGCGAAATCGGGCGGGCTCTCGGAGCGGGCCCGGCCGACCACCTGGATGAGGCCGTCGGCCGCCGCGCGGGCGGGTGCCGGCGCCTCCTCGGCGCGGCCGGGACCGGAGAGGAGCGCGACGAGGAGGCCCGGGATGAGGCCGGAGCGGAGCGCGGTCCTCATGAACGGTAATCGCCGTTGATCTCGATGTAGCCCTTGGTCAGATCGCAGGTCCAGACGCGGGCCCGGCCCTGCCCGAGGCCGAGATCGACCCGCACGGTGACGTGCGGCTCCCGCATCACCGCGCTCGCGGCGTCCTCGCTGTAATCCGGGTCGCGGGCCCCCGCGACCGCCACCCGCACGTCGCCGAACCAGATCGCGAGGCGGTCCCGGTCGGCCGGCTCGCCGGCCTTGCCGACCGCCATCACCACGCGCCCCCAATTCGCGTCCTCGCCCGCGACGGCGGTCTTCACCAGCGGCGAGTTGGCGATCGAGAGGGCGATGCGGTGGGCGGAGGCATCGCTCTCGGCGCCCTCCACCGCGACGGTGACGAATTTGCGCGCCCCTTCGCCATCCTTGGCCACGAGCTGGGCGAGCTCGATCAGGAGGTCGTCGAGGGCCGCCTGGAAGCCGGCGAGGCGCGGGTCGGCCGGGTCCGCGACCGCCGGGTTGGCGGCGGCGCCGGTCGCGAACAGCATCAGGGTGTCGGAGGTCGAGGTGTCCCCGTCCACCGTGACGCAGTTGAAGCTCCGGCCCGTGCCGGCACTGAGGAGGGCCTGCAGCACGCCCTGCGACAGGGCCGCATCGGTGAAGACGAAGGACAGCATCGTCGCCATGTCGGGGGCGATCATGCCGGCACCCTTGGCGATGCCGTTGATCCGCACCGGCACGCCCGCGATCTCGGCCGTGCGGGTGGCGAGCTTCGGGAAGGTGTCGGTGGTCATGATCGCCTGGGCGGCGGCGCTCCAGGCCTCCGGGCCGCCGGCGGCGCGGGCGGCGCAATCGGCCAGCACGCCCTCGAACTTGCGGGCGTCGAGGGGTTCGCCGATCACCCCCGTGGAGGCGATGAAGATCGCGCTCTCGGGGCAGCCGGCGGCGGCGGCCGCGATCCGGGCCGTGAGCGCCACGGCCTCCCGGCCCTTGGCACCCGTGAAGGCGTTGGCGTTGCCGGAATTGACCACGAGGGCGCGCGCGTCCGGGGAGGCCAGGGCCTCGCGGCACCAATCGACCGGGGCGGAGGGACATTTCGAGCGGGTGAAGACGCCCGCCGCCTGCGTGCCCTCGGCGAGGGCGACGTAGAGCACGTCGGTGCGGCCCGCGTAGCGGATCCCGGCCTGGGCCGTCGCCAGGGCGACGCCGCGGATCGCCGGAAAATCCGGAAGCGATTCGGGGGCGAGCGGCGAGACGGGGGGCGACTTTGCGGACGACATCGTTTCCACGGCTCCGGCAATCCGCCGCTTTCCAGGCGGCGCGCCGTGTTGCCCCTGGGGCGGGCGCGCGTCAACCGGAGCGGGATGCCCTCCCTGAGGGCGCTCTGAGGCAGGGCCAGGACGCTGCCTATCCGCTAGGCAGCCGGATTCATCATTGCGGCTGGAATGCGGCCGAGGGCTTGTACAATTTCGACGGTCCGGCTTACTATGCTGCAATGCAAAGCGAACGCGAAGTCGGGGGCGGAATGCCACGTCCTGAAGTCGGATCCGCTGCCATGTCTTCCAGTCCCGCGACGGGTGGCGCCTACGGGGTGCAGGTTCTGATTGCCGGCCGCCAGAAGCATTGGCGGGAGGACGTCGCCGGGCAGATCCGGCGCGCGGGCTTCAGCGCCACCGTCTGCGATTGCGGCGTCGATGCCCTCACGGTGCTGGTCCTGGGCTTGCCGGTCGACGTGCTCGTCGCGGACGTCTCCCTGGAGGGTGCGCTCTGCTGCTCGCAGCTCGCCGTCGAGGCCCGCGCCCTGCGGCCGGGCCTGCGCATCGTGCTGGCGAGCGACATGGCCGAGGCCGGCGCCGAGGCGATGGAGCATGTGCCGGACGCCCTGATCATCTCCCAGGATGCCCGCGCCGAATCGATTGCCCGCACCGTCCGCGAGGCGCTGGCAAGCCGCAATTGAGGGCCGGGCCCGGGGCCGGCGAGCGCCCCCGGGCCGGCGCGTCGCCGCGCGGGCCTATTTCTTGTCGCCCGTCTTCTCCTTGCCGAGATAGACGTATTCCGGCGCGGCGCGCAGCTGGTCCTTGTCGGTGTTGATCGTCGCCTTGAGGGTCTTGCCGTCGGTGCGGGCGAGCTTCATCGCGCTCGGATCGATGGCCACGTACTTGGTGCCGATCCCCAGGAAGCCGCCGACGCCGACGACCCACGACTTCACCTTGCTGTCCTCGTCGAGCACCACGTCGGCGATCTCCCCGATGGTCTCGTTGGCGGCGTTCTGGATCGTCAGGCCGATCAGCTTCGAGGCCACCATGTCGCTCGGCGCCTGGGCCACGAAGGTCGGGCGCAGGTCGTCGGCGAGGGTGGCGGGCTTGGCCGGAACGGGACTGGTCTGAGCGGGACTGGTCTGGGCGGGGCTTGCCGGATTCGAATTCGCCGGGGCCGCCTGATCCGGCGCCGGGGACGCGGCCGGCGCCGTGGGCGTGGGCTGCGCGGCCGGTGGCTGGGCCCCCTCCTGCGTCTGGGCCAGGAGGGCGGTCGCGCTGGACATCAGGAGGGCCGTCGCGACGAGCAGGCTGCGCATGGGGTCTCTTTCTGGAAGCTCGGGCTGACGAGCGTGAGCCGGAGGTCGGCGGGCCGGATTCCGGCGCGGTCGTGCACCCGCACAAGCCCAAGCTCGTGCAAAGGTTCCCACATGCCGCATGGACGTGATCGCCTCGACGTCTAGATTCCCGCGTGTCGCGGATTCGGGGGCTGCCTCCCAAGGGCGCCCAGCCGCGCACCGGCTCGTGCCGGCAAGGAGCCAGAACGCCATGACGATGCCGCGCCGCCAAGCCCTGCTCCTCCTCGGCACCGCCATGGCCGGGCTCAGCCGAGCCGGGAGCGCCTGGGCAGTCGGGGCGTCAGGCGCCAAGGCCACCGCCTTCGCGTTCGACAAGCCCGCGGGCGGCACGCTGCCGCTGACGGAATTTGCCGGCAAGCCGATCCTCGTCGTCAACACCGCCACCGCCTGCGGCTATGCCGGGCAGCTCACCGGATTGCAGGCCCTCTGGACCCGGTTCCAGGACCGGGGCCTCACGGTGCTCGGCGTGCCCTCGCCGGATTTCGGCAACCAGGAGCCCCTGGACGGAGCGGCGATCGTCGAGGCCGCGCGCAAGAACCACGGCGTCACCTTCCCGATGACGGCCAAGACCCGGGTGCGGATGCCGAACGCCCACCCGTTCTATCAATGGGCCGCCGCCGAGAAGCCCGGCGAGACGCCCCGCTGGAACTTCCACAAATACCTCGTGGCCCGCGACGGAACCCTCGCGGCGGCCTTCGCCACCCAGGTCGAGCCGACCGATCCGCGGGTGATCAGCGCCATCGCGGCCGAACTCGACAAGGCGGCGGGCTGAGGCGGCCGCGCCGGCCCTGACCGAGGGCGCGCAGGGCCCGCGCATTCGCCCAGGCGGTCCGGAGGAGCCTGCCCCGTGAGCCCGGGGCCTCCGCCCTCAGCGCGTCACCGCGATCAGGCCGATCACGAGCCCCGAGAGCAGCAGGACGACGTGGACGCCGCCGCCGGCCATGAGCCAGCCGGTCATCGCGAGATGCGGCCCTGCGGTGGCAGGGTGCCCTGCGGCGGCAGGGTGCCCTGCCGTGACAGGCTGCCCTGCGGCGCCGGGCGTCCGCGCACCAGCCGCTCGCGGGGGAGCCGGCCGCGGACGGCCCGGCGGTCGCGGCGCTCGACCAGGACCGGGCCGGGCGGGGGCGCCGAGGGGTAGTTCGACGCGAAGGGATTCGTCGGCACCCCGCTCGCGGGAAGGCCGACGGTGCTGCCCGCGACGATGCCGCCCATCTGGGCCGAGGCGGGCGCGGCCACGAGCAGGAGCAGGGCCGCCAGGACGGGAGGGATGCGCATGGGCGCCTCTTTACGCGCGGTCGGGATCCGCACCAGATAGGGCAAGACGCGGGGCCGCCCCAGAGGGAATCTCGGGACCGCGCAGGGGAGGCCAGCATGGAACCGCACCGCTTCGACCAGGACGCCGACACCTACGCGGTGCGCTTCGAGCGCACGCCGGAGGGCTGGGTCGCCCATATCCGGCGGGAGAGCGACGGCATCACCCAGTTGATCGCCTTCCCGGACGGGGCCGGCTACGCCCCGGACGACGTGCGCGGCTCGCTGATCGCCGGCTGCGAGGCGGCGATCGCCCGCCTCGGCCTCGCCCCGGCGACGCGTCACTGAAGCCGGGCCGCGCTCCAAGCAGTGCCTCCTCGGCGGTGCCTCCTCGGCGGCGCCTCCTTGGCGGCGCCCCGGAGGAACGGGGGCGTTCCCCGCGTGTTGGCGCTCACGAACGATGCTTTTGACCGCAAGGATTGGCCATGACCGAAGTCACCTACCGGATCGTCGAGCATGACGGCGGCTTCGCCTACAAGGTCGGGGACGTTTTCTCCGAGACCTTCCCGAGCCACGATGCGGCCCTGCAGGCCGCCCAGGCCGCGGCCGCCGAGCAGCAGGTGCCGGGCTCGACCGAGGGCATCCGCTACCAGGACCCCAAGGGCGACTGGCACGACGAGACCGCCCGCGGCAACGATCGCCCGACCGCCAAGGTCGTCGATTAACCGGGCGCCCCCCGCCGACGGGAGGCCAGGATGGCCCGCAGGGCGCCCTCCAAGCCGGGCTCCGCGGCGCCTGCCGCAGCCCCGGCCACGGCGCCGGCCCTTTCGCCGGCCGAACCCGGCCGGCGAAAGGGCGCGCGGCGCACCACCCCCTCCCCCGAGACCCTGGCGGGTCTCGGGCCGGAGCGGCTGATCGGCCTGATCCTCGGGGAGACCGCGCGCAACCCCGCCTTCAAGAAGATCGTCAGCGCGGCGCTCGCCGCGCTCCAGGGACCGGACGCGGTGGCGGCCATCGTCGACCGGCGTCTCGCCGCGCTCGAGGGCGCGCGCGGCTTCATCGACTGGCAGAAGCGGCGCGCCTTCACGGCCGACCTCAACGCCACCGTCTCGGTGATCGTCAACGAGTTGCGCCCCCTCGATCCGGGCGCCGCCCTTGACCGGCTGCTGCGCTTCCTGTCCGGGGCGGAGACGGTGCTCCGCCGGGTCGACGACAGCCTCGGCATCACGCAGGGCGTCTACGAGCGGGCGGCCGAGGCGGCGGTCGAGATCGCCGGGAGTCTGCCGGCCCCGGATGCGGCGCGCTTCGCCCTCGCGCTCGTCCCCCGGATCGGGGCCGAGCCCGACGGCGTCTTCGGTGTCCTCCTCACCGACCTGATCCCGCGCCTCGCCGAGGAGGCCTGGGCCGAGCTCGACGCCGCGCTCGCGGGCGCGGAGCCGCCGGATGCGGCGGACCGCCAGCCCGCGTGGCAACGCGGGTACCGGCGCGGACGGCTGATCCGCATCCGCCAGGACCTCGCCGACCGGCGCGGCGACGTCGACGCCTTCATCGCCCTGGAGCAGCAGGCCATGCCCGGGCGGCCGGACCCGGTCGCGGTGGCCGAGCGCCTCCTCGGGGCCGGCCGCGCGGCCGAGGCCCTCGACTGGCTGCGCCGGCCGCGCGAGACGGGGCGCCCCGCCACCCGCGCCGACCTGATCGCCGGCGCGCCCGCGCCCGAGGTGCCGGACCGCGCCCGGGCGGTCGCGGAGATCCGCGCCCTCGAGGCGCTCGGGCGGCGGGACGAGGCGCAGGCCCTGCGCTGGGACCGCTTCGCCCTCACCCTCGACCGGGACATGCTGCGCGACTACCTCGCCAAGCTCCCGGATTTCGAGGACGATCCGGCGTTGGAGCGCGCCTTCGCGCAGGCCGCCGCCCATCCCCAGCCCTACCGGGCGCTCACCTTCCTGATCAACTGGCCGCATCTCGACGGCGCGGCCCGGCTCGTGCGCGCGCGCCGCGCCACCTGGGAGGGCGAGCGCTACGAGGTGCTGGTCCCCGCCGCCGAGGCGCTGGAGGAGGCCCATCCGGAGGAGGCCGCGCTCCTCTACCGGCGCCTCATCGACGACATCCTGGCCCGGGGCCGCGCGCAGGCCTACGGCCACGCCGCCCGCTACCTCGCCCATCTCGACGCCCTCGCCCGCCGCCTCGCCCCGGGCAGCCTGGAGCCGGAGCAGGCCGCCTATCGCGAGGCGCTGCGCCGCGCCCACGGGCGCAAGCACGGCTTCTGGAGTCTCGTCGCGGGGGTGTGACCCTCGGCCCGGGCCAGGAACTCCACCGTACCGATCCGTCTTTCTCCTTCGATCAACCTCGGAGGGAATACTCCATGAAAAAGCATTTTCTAGTTGTCGCCTGCTGCCTCGCCGCGGCACCGGCCCTGGCCCAGTCCCTGAGCGAGAAGAGCGGCCTCAATTCCCTGGTGGGGACGAGCCCGTCCACGGCGGATTTCGTCAAGGAGGCGGCGATCAGCGACATGTTCGAGATCCAGTCGAGCCAGCTCGCGGCGGAGCGGAGCGACGACGCCACCAAGACCTACGCCAAGCAGATGATCGCCGACCACGAGAAGACCTCGACCGAGATGAAGGGCATGGTCCAGGGCGGCAAGGTGCAGGCGAGCCTGCCCACCGCCCTCGACAGCACCCACCAGAGCAAGCTCGACACGCTCAAGGGCCTGCAGGGCAAGGATTTCACCAAGCAGTACCACGACGACCAGGTGAAGGCGCACAAGGACGCCGTGGACCTGTTTCAGCGCTACGCGAAGGGCGGCGACAACCCGGACCTGAAGGCCTGGGCCGGCAAGACCCAGCCGGCCCTGGAGCACCACCTCAAGATGGCGCAGGACCTCGACAAGTAATCCACCCGACCGAGGGGCGGGGCCCGCGCCCTGCCCCTCTCCCGCTTACTCCTCAGCGATGGCGTCGACCTTGTCGGGGTAGAAAGCGAGGTGGTCCCGGAGCGCCGCCATGGCGGGGAACGGGTCCTCGTAGCTCCAGACCGCGTTCGGCCGCACCGCATCGGCCACCGTGAGGTCGTAATAGGTCGCCGCGCCCTTGTAGGGGCAGTGGCTGGTGCGGGCGCTGCGGGCGAACAGGTTGAAGCGGGTGTCCGTGCGCGGGATGTAGAGCACCGGCAGGTAGCTCGCCTCGGCCAGGCGGAGCGCGGCCTGGGTATCGGCCACCACGACGCCGTTGAGGCTCACGCGCACGCGCTTGGGGTGCTGCGTGATCGTGATCGGGTGGTCGGGACCGGGCTCTCTCATCGTGGGCTCCTGTCGGCGTCTGGCGTGAATTCCTGCGTGTTGAGGGCGTCGGCGAGGCGCGTCCGGGCGCTGCCGGGCTTCAGCGGCGTCTGCTGGCTCGCGTGCGGCGCCCAGCCCGAGACCCAGAGGATCTCGAAGCTCGCCCGCAGCCGCCCATCCGGGTCGGCGAAGCGCTCGGCGTAGATCTCGGCCATGCGGATCAGGGTGGCGCGGCGCAGCGGCGTGCGGCGGCGCTCGCCGAGCGCGTTGGTGAGGCCCATCGCCCGGAGGTCGCGCATCAGCCCGAAGGGGTCGGCGTAGCGCACCGTGACGAGCTCGGTGTCGGTGACGGGGAGCGCGAAGCCCGCCCGCTGGAGCAGGGCGCCCATCTCCCGCACCTCCGCGAAGGGCGCGACCCGCGGGCTCACCCCGCCCTCGACCGCGCTCTCGGCCGCGCCGAAGCTCTGGCGCAGCTCGGTGAGGCTGCGGCCCCCGAGCAGGCAGCCGAGGAAGAGCCCGTCCGGCCGCAGGGCCCGGCGCAGCTGCACCAGGGCGCCCGGCAGGTCGTTGACGTGCTGGAGCGCCAGGAGGGAGACCGCGAGATCGAAGCGGCCGGGCGCCACGGGCAGCGCCTCCGGGTCGCCCACCGCGCGCAGGAGGCCGCCCGCCGCATCGGGAGCCGCGTCCTCCGCGACGGGTGCGAGGCGCAGCACCCGGTCCGTGCGCCCGCCGGCCCGCAGCCGCTCGGCCGCGGCGGGCAGCGGCGTCCCGAGGTCGAGGGCGTCGGGGAAGTGCCGCAGCACGGCGGCGAGACGGTCGTCGAGATCGTCGACGAGGCGGGCCAGCAGGAAATCGGCGTAGCCGTCCCGGCGCGCACGCGCGAGCCGGCGTCGGACGAGGGCGGTGTCGAAGAGGGGAAGGGCCGGATCCATCGGGCTCCAAGATGGCCCGCGCCGCCGGGCCACGCCAGGGTGCTCAGCGCATCCGGGCCGGCCCCGGAATGCGCCGGGATCGCGGAACCATCCAGGCCCTGTGCGAGTCCCGACGATCACGCTTGCGAGAGGGTGGAACGGCCAAGCCCGATCCTCGTTCCGCTCCACACGAACAGGAGTACGAAGCGATGACGCGCATTCTCGTCGGTTCCGCGATGGTCCTCACCGCCCTCACCTTCAGCGCCGGCGCCGAGGCGAAGGGCTGCATCAAGGGCGCCCTCGTGGGCGGCCTCGCCGGGCACGGGGTGCTCGGGGCGGCCGCGGGCTGCGCCGTCGGGCGCCACGAGGCGAACAAGCGCGACCGCCAGAGCCGGCAGGCCCAGCCGCAGACCGCGCACTGAGCCCCGCATGCGGGCAGCCTTTCCCGGAGCCCTGCCCGCCCTCCGCGCCGTCCTCCGGGAAGCGCTCGGCCTCGTCTACCCGCCGAACTGCGCCGGATGCGGCGGCGCGACCGCCGATCCGGGCGCCCTCTGCCCGGCCTGCTGGTCCGCCCTGCGCCTCATCGAGGCGCCGCTCTGCCCGCGCTACGGCACGCCCTTCGCCCTCGATCTCGGGATCGGGCCGCTCCTCTCGCCCCGGGCCATCGCGGAGCCGCCGGTCTTCGCGCGGGCCCGGGCGGTGGCCCTCTATGACGGGGCGGCGCGCAGCCTCGTCCACCGCCTGAAATACGAGGACCGGCTCGACCTCGCCCCCGCCATGGCCCGGATGATGCTGGCGAGCGGGCGGGAGCTGATCGCGCAGGCCGAGTGCGTGGTGCCGGTGCCGCTGCACCGCTGGCGCCTCTGGCGCCTCTGGCGCCGCCGCTTCAACCAGGCCGCGCTTCTCGGCCGTCCCATCGCGAAGGCCGCCGCCCTGCCCTTCCGGCCCGGGGCCCTCGCCCGGGTGCGGGCGACGCGCTCCCAGGTTGGCCTCAGCCGCGCGGCGCGGGCCACCAACCTGCAGGGCGCCTTCCGGGTGCCGCCGGCCGCGCGCGCCAGCCTGCAGGGCCAGCGCGTCCTCTTGGTCGACGACGTCACCACCACGGGGGCCACCGCCAACGCGGCCGCCCGCGCCCTGCTGCGGGGCGGGGCCGCCTCCGTCGACCTGCTCACCTTCGCGCTGGTGGCGCAGGAGGCACTGTGACGACGGGCACCTGATCGTGGACCCGCGCCGGGCCCGCCGGATCGCTGCGGGCCCCCGAGCCTGGACCCCGGAACCGGCCAGGCTGCCAGGATGCGCGTCCCGCGGGGGCGCGCTGACGCGGAGGTGGCGCGGACCGCCCGCCAATACGCAAGATCTGATGCTTGATACCGTCCGCTCGCGACTCTGATGAGCCATTCGATCGGTCTTGACCGAAATTGAGCGGACGCTTGCAATCGCTCGCACCCATCGCTTGCTCTTCCTCGGCTTCGCGGACGATCTGTGACGGGGCGGGCGCTCGCTCAGCTCAGATCCGATAAGGCAAGCCCGATTGGATTACTTGCTGCGGAGCGTCAGAACACTTGCTCCACTCGCTTGGACTTTCGCTCTGATTGAGCGCAGAGTGGCGACATCGCCAGCCGACCGAAACCGTGGGCGCTGGTGGCTGAGAGAGACGTGCGCTCCCGCCTGCATCGCGAGGAGTGCCGTCATGGCCAAGCCTGTCCACAGGCGCCTGTCGGGCGCCGACTTCGACACGTGGCTGATCGCGACTTCACGGGAGACCGTCCAGCGATCCCGCGCATTGCTGGAACGAACCAGGCCGTCGGTCGCCACCGAGCCGCCGGTGTCGCATGCCGGTGGCCCCGACCCCCGTGACGGCAGCCCGCCTGAACCGGATGAACAAACGGCCCGACCCTGAGGGGGCGTCAGGGTCGCGCTCCCTGACACCCGGACCGCGAACCTCCGCAGTGAGTGAAGGAGCAGCCGCTAGAGCTGTTCCCGATCGCGTTGCGCCGGGACCGTCGGCCGCGCCCGTGCCGAAGCGGGCGCGGATCCCCTCTCCCGTGCGGGAGAGGGACAGGGTGAGGGTCGAGACCTTTCAGAACGAGGTGCGCCCGATCGGCGCCTAATCGGCGATACGACCGCATGCTCCATCCTGACGGCGCTCATCCCTCACCCCAACCCTCTCCCGCACGGGAGAGGGGGCCGGTCGCGCTGCCCGCGTCGTCATCCCGAGACCGCGAAACGGAGCCCTGGAATGACGCTGTGCTTCACCTCTCCCGTCCGGGAGAGGGGGCCCGCCGCGCTGCCCGCGCCGTCATCCCGAGGCCGCGACGCAGAGCCCTGGCACGATGCTCGCCCCCCACCTCTCCCGTCCGGGAGAGGTCGAGTCGGCGCGAGCCGACCGGGTGAGGGGTGCGACTTCTCCGGACAGCGCACCTCCCTTGTAACTTGAATTCCGCTGCCTCTGGTATGGTCCTGGGTGCGGTGGCAGGCGGAAGACCGTT
>NZ_VZZK01000053.1 GCF_008806385.1 Methylobacterium soli | reverse complement strand
TGCTGGCGCGGGTGCGCCGTCTGGCGAATGGACCGCCCCCAAAAACGACGCTCATCGCCAAGCTCGTAGGTGCTGTGGTCCATCCAGGAGATCCGGCGCGTGGCAATGCGGCTGGCGCAGCGGCGCATTGAGCCCGCCTTCGTGCTCGCTTGGTCAGCCTGGCGGCGCGCCCACCAAGCTGCCGCTCGACAGGCCCATCTCAGAAAGAGAATGCAACTGTAATGCTAGGTCACTCGCTGTGGGGCTATCGGGGCGGGAGCGCGGGATTTCGTAGACATCGTAGCTCGCAGCATCGCTGTCGGGTTTGACGTAGCCAAAGCCGCGAGCGGCGCGGCCAAGGTGGCGGTCGAACAGGCACACCGCATCAGCAGGCGAAACCACGTCCCCCGCAGGGCCAAATCGAGCCGTGTCGCCGTAGACCCTGCCTGTTCCTCTCTCGATCACGATGAACCGCGCCATGCCAACCCTTCTTAGGCTTCCACCCGGCCGGAGGCACGGCCGGGAGTCACTTGAGGCATGAAACGTGCTCCACCTCGCTTTAGTCCCGTGCCGCCGCTGCTTTCGGCTGTTTCCGCCACCTGCCAAGTGGGTGAGGCCGAGCTTCAAATGTCCCACGAAGATGCAGCCGTAGACGAGATGATAGCGAACTCGGCCACGCTGCGAACGTTGCCACACGCCACGTAAGAGGAAGCGGCGCATGCAACAACGCTGGCCAAGCCGGATCTGGATCGTGCGCCATGGCGAAAGCGCCGGGAACGTTGCCCGGGACGCGGCACATGACGCTGGTCTCGCTCGCATCGATATCACCGAGCGCGACGTCGACGTTGCCCTGAGTGCGCGCGGCGAGCAGCAGGCTACTGCACTGGGGCGGTGGTTTGCCGCAATGCCGGGCTCTGAGCGTCCCGACGTTGTTCTCACCTCCCCCTATGTCCGGGCGCAGGAAACAGCAGCGCGGATCCGTGCCGCTGGCGGCCTGTCACCCGACGCACACGAACACGTTGTGGATGAGCGGCTCCGCGAAAAGGAACTCGGAGTTCTCGATCGCCTCACCCGGACAGGGGTCGAGCAACTGCATCCTGAGCAGGCCGACATGCGAACGCGTTTGGGCAAGTTCTATCATCGGCCGCCGTCGGGCGAGAGCTGGTGCGATGTCATCCTGCGGCTCAGGAGTGCGATGGACACCGTCTCACTGCATCATGGTCAGAAGCGGGTGCTGATCGTTGCCCATCAGGTTGTGGTGCTGTGCCTACGCTACCTTCTGGAGAACCTGACCGAGGCAGAGATCCTTGGCATCGACATGGAGGGCGACGTCTTGAACTGCTCGGTGACGGAGTACGCCTTCGAAGCGCAGGAGGGAACGACAGGAAGGTTGATCCTCAAGCGCTACAACTTCGTCGCCCCCATGGAGGATGCAGGCGCGCCTGTGACTGCCGAGCCAGACCCCAATGAGGCGATCCAGTGATCGAGCATCAACTCACAGCCGAGCGTCTCCGGAACCTGCCGCTTCCGACGCCTGAGGCGGGCAGTAAGGACGAGCGCGGCAGCGTGCTGGTGCTCGGAGGCTGCGTCGAAGTTCCGGGCGCCGTTCTTCTTGCTGGCATCGCCGCTCTTCGAGCAGGCGCGGGCAAACTGAAGATCGCGACCGTGAAAAGCGTGGCGGTTCCGATGGCATTGGCGGTGCCCGAGGCTATGGTCATTGGGCTTCCGGAAACGGAGGAAGGTGCAATCGACCCTGAGAGGGCAGAGGAGCGTGTGGCGAAGGCAGCCGACCGCTGCGACGCCGTCTTGATCGGTCCCGGAATGACCACGGGCGAAGCGACAACCGCACTGACGGTCGCCTTGCTCTCAGGTCAGCCTTCATCCTCCTATGTGCTGGATGCGGGCGCGCTCTGCAGCCTCGGTGCGCACGCTGAGGCAGTTCGCAAATGCGGTGGTCAGGTGGTGATCACACCTCATGCCGGCGAGATGGCGCAGTTACTTGATCGAAGCCGGGATGAGGTCGAGGCGGACCCACTCGACGCGGCGCTTAGGGCTGCGGAACTGCTACAGGCCGTAGTGATCATGAAGGGAGCTCAGAGCTGGATCGTGGATCCTGGGGGTGAGCGGTCGCTCTACGAAGGAGGCGGCGTCGGGCTGGCAACTTCGGGCTCTGGCGACTCTCTAGCTGGGATCGTCAGCGGGCTTCTGGCTCGTGGGACAGAGCCGATGACTGCTGCTCTCTGGGGTGTCTATCTGCACGGCGCGGCGGGAATGCGGCTGGCAGCGTCATGTGGTTCCATAGGCTTTTTAGCGCGCGAGATTTCCAACGAGGTTCCCGCGATCATGCGAGAGGTTGCCTGCGAACCAAGCGCCTGACTGAGTGAGACCAGAATGGCGTTAATCGAACGGATGCGGTTGCTCGGTCATGATACTGCTGAAGCCGAGCCGCACCTTCGACGGGTTGATCAGGCGGTAGACGGGTTTTAGATCACGCGCCATGCTCTGCTAGCCGGCCCAGCAGGGGGCAGGACGGCTCCATAATACCCAATCCACGAGGCTCCTTGCCGATTGGACGTTAAGGGGCCTTCGGCAGAGCGCAGCCGGCGCATTCGCGTAATATGCAGTATGGAGCTGCCCCCGCTCACAGCCCCGGACCAACCAATCCGGGCACGTCTCGATCCGCTTGCCGCCGCAGGCCGTGCACCGCAGCGGAAGGGCGATACCCACGTACCGGAACCGTTGAGGAGCACACAGCGCTACTAGCCGTATGACTCTGCTCGACGACACCGTGCTCTCACTCCTCGCATTGGCAGCTTCTTACAAGCCCGGAACCATCATCGAGGCTGAGCGAGCGGTAGATGCCTACCTAACCCAGTTCCAAGGCATCCAAGCGCGTCTGGCTGCGATGGATGCCCTGTTCTACGAACTCGCATTGCCGGAGCATCGCGCTCGCAATCGCGGCGGCTTGTTCGAACTGATCGAACTGCATCTAGAGCGCAGACACCGCGAGATCGTACGCCAGTTTCAGTAGGCGTCGGCCGCGCAAGCTTCGGAGGGGTTGGGCGGGACAGGTATGAATGGCAGCCCGCCGCGAGCAGCGCCGTTCCGAGATTGGGAATTATGGAGCCTGATCGAGCTACCTGAGGGCTATCCGTCGAGCGCCGCCCTCGCCGTTTCTGCTGCAATGCGGTATGTTATTCGCGATGCAGCAACGAGGCTGATATGGCTCACCGCAGAGTGATCAAAGCGATCAATGGCCAACCGGCGGCCTTCATCGGCTCACGGACTGGCCGCGAGGACGCCGAGAAGGTACTCCTTCGGGTTGGCGACCGTGAGGAGACGGCCAGCGGCCAACGATGGGCCTCGGCTCCCCTTTGGGAAGGCAAGCGACCATCGTGGGCTGGCCGCGAACGCTAATGGCATAAGGACGTCCTGGAGATCCTCCATGATAGATTGGAGGCGTCCACGGCCGAGAGCATAACTCATAAGGCGTCGGCCGCCTCTCCGAAGACCAGAAGCCACCGGCTTCGGGCTGTTTCTCCGCATTGCCAAGTGGACTGATCCTCTCCCATGAGCAAGAGTGGTCTGCTGGAGTATGCAGTGTCCAGGGCTTCGGCGAAGACGTAAAAATAATTCGCCTCCTTCAATGTTTATACCTACCGTGCCCAGGTCGGCCTAAGGGTGCATTTTTCGTCACTGTCATGCTGCCTGGCAGTCCAATTTTGAGCGTGCGAGACGATGTTTGAGATGCGGCGGCGCGACTTTGGTTCGCTCGTCTGTGGGGCGGCCATCGTCCTGCCCCGAAGCCTGCGCGCGCAGCAGCCTGCCCGGCCCGAGATTGGCTTTCTGAGCAGCCGATCTGCGACAGTCGATGCGACGCTCCTAACTGCCTTCCACAAGGGTCTTGCCGGATTGGGTTTCGTCGAAGGTCGCGACGTGACCATCGCGTATCGCTGGGCGGAGGGGCGCTACGACCAGCTCCCGGCGCTGGCCGCCGAACTCGTTGCACGGCCAGTGGCGGTTCTGGTCTCGACCGGCGGCACCGTCGCGGCCCGCGCCGCCAAGGCGGCAACGCAGACCATTCCCATCGTCTTCACGACTGCCGGCGACCCTGTGGCTGCCGGTCTCGTCGAGAGCCTCGCCCGGCCCGGCGGCAATCTCACCGGCATCACCGCCTCGTTCATCGAAGCGGCTGCTAAGCGGATGGAGCTTCTCCACGAACTCCTGCCCAAAGCGTCCACGATCGGGTTTCTGGTGAACCCGGCCAATCCTGCGGCAATCTCGGAGTCTGACGAGATCCGGGTAGCGGCCGGCACTCTTGGCCAGCGCATCGAGGTCGTGAGCGCCATGAACGCGCGCGAGATCGAAGTAGCGTTCGACAGGCTGAGAGCCCTACGGGCCGACGCGCTTCTCGTCGCTGCCGACCCGTTCTTCTTCGCACGCACCGATCAGCTCGTCGCTGCGGCGGCCCGGCAGGCGATCCCGACGCTGTACTTCCGCCGCGAGTTCGCGGACGCCGGCGGCTTGATCTCCTTTGGCTCGAACTTCCCCGAGCTGTTCCGCGTCGTCGGGCAGTATGCCGGCCAGATCCTGCGAGGGGCCCACCCCAGCGATTTGCCCGTCCAGCGGCCAAGCCGGTTTGAGCTCGTGATCAATCTCAGGACCGCGAGCGCGCTCGGCTTGGCGATACCGCCGATCTTGCCGGCCCGCGCCGACGCGGTGATCGAGTAGGGAGGCTCGACGGGGGTCAATCGTCCAACGCAGCGTCCGCAGACTTGCGGAAGGTAGATTTTTCTCCGCTTCACGCTCAGGATGCAGGTCAGCCAGCGAAGCTATGTCGCGCAACGAGGCGGAGCGGGTTGCACTGAACATCGCAGCTGTGCCGGATCTGCGGGTGCGTCTCGATCAGGTGGCGGGATGCGTGGCGAGGGGAAGCTGAGCGGCTCGTACGAGCCGTTGCGTGACCGAACCGACCGCCCACCGCTTCCCCGGTCCGTGGATTGTCGTTGAGCTTCACGAGGCGTTCCGCATCGAAGTTGCGAACGGCTCCCGACATCGGCGTGGACCTTCGTTGACGCGGATGTCGGGGCAGCGTGTGTTCCATAAGGCTAACGAAGTGCTAAGCGGGCCTCAGGCCTTCTTCGGACGCCCGCGGGTCTTCGGAGCTTGAGGTGCAATCTCTTCATCCTCAGTACCACGCTGAGCACTGCCGCCCGGCCTACCCAGGCCGATCGCCCTGGCGAGCTCCGAGCGCTGGGCGGCGTAACTCGCCGCCACCATCGGGTAGTCCGCCGACAGACCAAACCGCTGCCGGTAGGTGTGCGGATCGAGCCCGTGGCCGGTGAGATGGCGCTTGAGTGTCTTGTAGGGCTTGCCATCGAGGAAGCTGATTAGCGCGTCCGGGGTGATCGACTTGCGGATCTGAGCGGGCGTCGCCTTCTCGACCTCCGGCTCAGCCGCAGGCGAAGAACCGGCTGCAAGGTTGTTCAGCGCTGCATGGACCTCGTTGATGAGCGACGGAAGGTCAGTTGCCCGGACCGAATTATTCGACACATAGGCCGACACGATGTCGGCGGCTAGTTCGAGGTGGCTTGCATGAAGAGCTTCTTCGACTTCAGCCATTTGACAACCTGTTTCCAATGACGGTCAGGCCAATACGCTCATTCAGTCGAAATGCAAGGCTCTGAGCTTGCATGATTTAGAGAGATGTGGACATGCCGCTCGCATACAACGAATGCGTGAACATGGTGGGCTGGATACAACCGAGCCCTACTTCACTGGCTCGCGGCGCAGTGCCGCTTGAGGCACATCAGCATGATGAAATTCGTTCTTGGCGCGGCACTCGCCGTTGCTCTGCAACTCGGAACTACCAATGGCAGCCTTGCCGCCTCAGGCGGCGGTGGAGGTGACGGCCTCGACAGGGGCGCGGCGGCGCAGGGGAACAGCACCTTTGCGGGCCAGCATCGTGGCCCTGGCCCTGTCGTAAGTCGACGGAGGGGGGGCATGGGAATGATGCGGCATCACCGTCATCGTCGTCACCATCGCTGACGGCGCCCGTCGAGGATGCAGCGTGCTCAGTCAATGCAGCACAGACCGACCCATGTGCAAGGTTCGAGCTACGCTTTGACGCATCCTCACAGGTGCCGAACTGCACCTCGCGCGATATTTGAGGCGGATTAAAAACCGGCTGCTCGAACAAGCTGCCTACCGAGCCAGTTAACCATCCACGATCGATCCCGAGATATGTTTGAGAGTGGATGAAATGACAAAGATTGCTCTGACTTCAACCGCTTTGGTTGCCGCGCTCGCATTTCTACCAGCCTCTGCCGACGCCCGCGGTTTTGGTGGCGGCGGTGGGTTCCATGGTGGCGGGGGCGGCTTCCGTGGGGGTGGTTTCGGCGGTGGTGGCTTCCGGGGTGGCGCGATCGCCGGGCGTGGCTTCGCAGGCGGCTACGGTCGTGGAGGCCGTGGCTACTACGGGCGTGGTCTGGGCTATGGCGCCCTTGGTGTAGGCCTTGGCCTCGGTGTGGGGTACGGCCTCGGCAGCTACTACGCGAACGACTGCGGCTATGGGTACGGCTACGGTGCCTACGGGTACGGGCCCGGCGCCTGCAATGGCTACTACGGTTACGGCTACTAAAGGCGACGACCGCCACCATCCAGATGGAAAGCCCCCGGGTGCTCACGCCCCGGGGCTTTCACGCGTTGTGGTCGCGACGCTCAACGTTGCATCGGAACCGCCACCTCCACTGCCTGATTGATGCAGGTCAACCTCTGTGTGGAGGGGCCTCGTGGCTAACCCCGGATCTCCTGATTTAGACCCTGTAGAAATTGATCCGATCGGGCCAGTATCCCCGGCGCTAGGTAGTGAAGCACCCGATGATGCTTCCCCCGACTTGGCTGAGCCACCACTGGACGTCAACGTGGGCGTTCCAGACCCTCTGAAGCGAGATGTGGTTCCAGGCGAGCTGCCGCCTGACATGCCGTTGCCGGACGAGTAGCGCCCCGGCCGTTCGGGTAAAAGAAACTATGGAACGTTCTCTTCCAGCACGCGGCAAAGAAAAGCCCCGCGATCCGTAAGGCTGCGGGGCTGCTCGCTTCCGTGTGAGGGCTGACTAACCGCCGCCGCCAGGACCCTGGCCGCTGCCCCCGCCGCCGCCCGTCGAGTTGGAACGTGGCTTGTTGTTCTCCTCAGCATTGCCAGAGGCAGCTGACGAGCTGTTCGGATCGCGGCCTTGAGCGAGAACGGGGCCGGCGCAGACGAGCGCCAAAGTGGTCAAGATTACCAGTTTCTTCAGGTGAACTCCTCGCCCGCCTCTGCGGGCCTGTGGAGTGACAACCCCTCGTCGATCGGCATGGTTGCCTTGCGGGCCTTGCCCGGCAAATTCGCATAATCAGCGCGTTTTCCTTCGCTTAAGTTCGATTATGGAACCGAAAACGGGCACTTCCAAAAGTGTTCGGAAGTGATTGTCCAAACCATGAACCGCGCGCCAGTTTAGACGTAGAAAAATCTCCCGAACAAAAGCGACGTCGGTGGATTATATACTTGCGACATGTGGGAGAGCAAACGCCGCTCGCGTGGTCCAGGACAGGCGCCATGACGCGGGCCCGTTGAGAGCCGATAGCGCACCGAGCAGGTTCGCCCGGCCATCTGCACTCAAACGCTGGTCTGAGGAGTGGTAAGCTCTGATGCCGCGGTGCGTCCACCACAGGCGCGCTCCTGACTCCTAGCGTGAGAGGAACGTCATGACGCTCGTGTCACTGTCACGCCGGAACTTCGTCCAGTGCGCCTGCTGCGCAACGATCGGTAGCCTTGCTGGCCTGAGCACTAGAACGACACCTGTCCGTGCCGCATCAGGCCACCGCACTGATCTGACGCCCGATCAGGCCCTGGCGCTCCTGAAGGAGGGCAACCGCTCCTTCACCACCGATGCCCCCTTCCGCCGCGAGACAACCAATAGAGACCGCCGCATCGAGATCGCGCGCGGGCAGACGCCCTTCGTGGTATTGGTGGGCTGCTCCGACAGCCGGGTATCGCCGGAACTCCTGTTCGGCCGCGGCCTCGGCGAACTCTTCATCGTGCGCAACGCCGGCAACACCGTCGATAGCGTCGGCATGGGTTCCGTCGAATACGGCGTCGCCGAGCTCGGGGTTCCCCTGATTGTGGTGCTGGGCCACGAGAAGTGCGGTGCCGTCCAGGCCGCCGTGCAGGTGGTGAAGGAGAACGCCACCTTCCCGGGCAGCATCGGCAGGGTGGTCGAGCCGATCGTTCCAGCAGTGCTCAAGGCGCAGAGTCAGGCCGGCGACCTCCTCGACAATTCCGTGCGGGAGAACGTGCGCCGCACGGTCCACCGGCTGCGCACGGAGGAAGCTTTGCTGGTCGAGCCGCAGAAGGCCGGCAAGCTGAAGATCGTCGGGGCGCGCTACGACCTCGACGACGGCAGCGTCGACTTCTTCGACGAAGGCTGAGGGTTCCGTCTACGCTCAGAGCCGAGGGCCCAGCACCGGGGCGTTTCATAGGGCTTGCTCCAGCGGAACTTAGTAGGCGCCTGTCGGCTGCGGCGGGGTTCGCGGACTGGGCGTTATGGAAAGTCCGCCTCTCTGCTTTTCTCAGTCTGCAACCTTCTGCTACTTCGTATCGTCTGGTACGGATCCAACGCCAGCTGGAGAGGGCTGCCTCATGCGCCTTGCTGCCGACTTGCAAGCTGCGGCCTTGGTTGACGAGACCATTGCTTTTGACCTGAACGCCGCGGCTGCTGCCTTCGACCGGCTGGGGCACACGTCAGTGGCTCGTTCTCTCCGAGAGCGGGCGGCTGACTTGCTTGCGGAGGCCGTTCGTCTGCAAGGCAAGCTGGACTCAGTGCTGCCGCTTCTCAGTGATGCGGCGCGCTTCCCACACGGACGCTCGCCGGCAATCGCAGCGTCGGGCAACGGCAGCGATCCAGCAGCCAAACCCTAGCAGCCCTGTCACCGTAGCCTTACTCGAGGGGCTTTTCGGTGATCTCTTGATGAGCTCGGTGCTGATCTTAGTTTGGGGCAATCTTAGATAGCACTTAGGCTCAGGTAGACAGCGTCGAATTCGGCGAAGTTCATCAGCTGGGGTACGTCGGGAATGGTCAGCACCGACTTGCTCCAGACAATCAGCCCCTTGGCCCGCAACGCCTGTAGGACGCGGTTGATGTGGATCTGCGAAATGCCCAGCGCATCTGCCAGATCCGTCTGCGAGATCCCAAGCTCGAAACTGTTCTCTGATGCGAGGCCCACCGCCTGCAGGCAGACCAGCAGCTCGCAAAAATGGTGAGCTAAACGCTTATCCGCCGGCCGGCTGTCGTTTACGAGCCATTCGCGCGCCCGGCTCAACTCCATCAACGTCAGCCAGCGCATCGCGCGGGCAATGCCGAGGTGCGTTTCGATCAGATCCGAGAGCTTGGCGCGTGGAATGTCGACGACGGAGCACGGTGTGAGGGCGCCCAGCCGCAGGTCACGTGCGGCGGATCCGGAGACGTGCATGCGGCAAAGGTCACCCGGTACGGCAAAGGAGACAATCCGGCGGCGGCCCTGCAGGAGTGTCTTGTAGCGCCCTGCGATGCCGCTCATGACGAGGTACACGCGATCCGTATTGTCGTAGACCGCAATGTCTTGGCGCGCGGGAACGCATCGACGGTGGAGCGTGAGCGCCTCCAGGGCTGCACGCTCGACGTCCGAGAGCACGGCTCCGTGCTCCAGCTTCCGAATGAGCGGATTGCTCACAGCTGCAAGCGCCATTGCCTCACGCTGGGATCCGACCGCCTGCCAGCCCACTGACGCCATCGCACTCTCCCACCGGAGCCATTTCAACGTGGCCCCGAATGTACAGCGAATGACATATATGGCTCTTAGAAAACACTCAAGGTTGGGCTCCGTCACCGGCTCTGAGATCCGGCGACCAGCGTTTCAACTCGGCTTGCCTCAATAGAACGTTCGAAGGTGTCGTTGCATCACCTGTAGGAAAAAAAGACCGTTTTCCCGACAAACACGGTCGGCTGTTATCGACCCTTACCAGGCCTGAGAAAGGCCCCCTTACTGGCGCTTGACGGAGCAGCCTTCAGCGACTGGACGGGTGGATTTCGGCCCGGCTTCGATCAGCCGCATGATGGCCGAAGCGGACGCCGAGGCCGCCTCGTTCCAGGGCAGTTCGATGCCGCCGCATGGGACATGCCATGCGCAAAGTCCTGGCGGACGGCATCAGTTCTGAACCTGAGTTTGCTTTTTGGTGGTTCGGAACGAAACACCTTGGACATCGGATGTGGTAGGGGGCGGACATGCCCGCCAAACATTCTCGCCACATCGCCCTGACGGAACCGCTGGCTGCCTGGATCGACAGCCAGGTGGCCAAAGGAGAGTACACCTCAACCAGCGACCTCATCCGCACGGCCATTCGGGTGTTGCGCTCGAAGGATGAGGGTAGGGCCATCGATCAGCCCGTGCCCTCTCTGCAGCCGCCGCGCGGCCGGCGCTTGGCCTAAGTCCATGATTGCGGAGACTTCGGCCTTCACCGGCGGCGGCACCATGGGTGTGCTCATGCGTGCCTACGACTGGTCGCGTACATCCTTGGGACCGCAGGAGCATTGGTCGCAATCGCTCCTGACTCTTGTGCGGGTGATGCTGAACTCGCGGCAGCCGATGTTCATCTGCTGGGGTGTCGACCGGACCCTGGTCTACAACGATACCTACGCACCCATGCTCGGTGAACGCCACCCCGCAGCCCTCGGCCGCCCGTTCTTCGAGACCTGGCCTGAGGTGCAGGATGAGGTGGGTGCTCTGATGGATCGCGTGTTCGCGGGCGATCCCGTGCACATGGACGATCTTCAGCTCACCCTCCACCGCAGCGGCTACCCGGAGGAGACGCACTTCGCCTTCTCCTACACCCCCGTACCCGGGGATGACGGCGTCATTGTTGGCCTGTTCTGCGCTTGCACCGAGACCACCAACCGCGTGACCGACGAGCGTCGGCAAGTCGCAGAAGCTCAGCGCGAACGCGACCGCTTGTTCGAGATGAGCCGCGACCTCTTCGGAGTTGCCACCTTCGATGGCTATCTGACGTCGATCAACCCGGCATGGTCCCGACAGCTCGGACGCCCGGATGCAGAGCTGTTGGCGAGGCCGTTCTCCGAGATCATCCACCCCGATGACCTTGCCGTGACGGGTGACGTCGTTGCGGCGCTTCGGAGCGGTCGAGCAGTTCACCAGTTCCATGTCAGGCTGCTCACGGCCGATAGCACGCCCATTTCGTTCGCTTGGTCGGCTGTGCCAGAAGCGGACGCGGCAAGCAGCAGCTTCTACACCGTTGGCCGGGACATTACTTCCGAGAAGCATGCCGCAGAGGCCCTTGCTCGGACGGAGGAGGCCCTGCGCCAGGCGCAGAAGATGGAGGCGGTCGGTCAGCTCACCGGCGGCGTGGCCCACGACTTCAACAACCTGCTCACCGTCATCAAGTCCTCGACCGATCTCCTGAAGCGGCCGGGGCTGCCGGAAGAGCGACGCCAGCGCTACATCGGCGCGATCTCGGACACCGTTGCCCGCGCCGCCAAGCTCACCGGGCAGCTACTCGCCTTCGCGCGCCGACAGGCCCTCAAGCCGGAGGTGTTCGATGCCGGCCGCAGCGTCGCCACCATCAGCGACATGGTAGGCACGCTGAGTGGCTCGCGCATCAAGATCGTCACGGACATCCCGGACGAGCCCTGCTTCATCGATGCCGACCCGAGCCAGTTCGACACGGCCCTGGTGAACATGGCCGTCAACGCCAGGGATGCCATGAATGGCGAGGGCACCCTCACCATCACGGTGCACCCCGTCTCGACCATTCCGCCGATCCGCACTCACCCTGCCGTTTTCGGTGACTTCGTTGCGGTATGCATCGAGGACACGGGTTCTGGCATCGCCCCCGAGCAGATCGAGCACATCTTCGAACCGTTCTTCACGACCAAGGGCGTCGGACAGGGAACGGGTCTCGGACTGAGCCAGGTCTTCGGCTTTGCCAAGCAATCCGGAGGCGAGATCCGCGTACAGAGTACGGTCGGCCAGGGTACGATGTTCGTGCTGTACCTGCCGAGGGTGGAGGCCGCGGCCCATCTGCCTCAGGCCGAGCCCGAACCGCTCGTCGATGGACATGGCATGTGCGTCCTGGTGGTCGAGGACAACGCGGAAGTCGGAACGTTCGCGACCCAGACCCTGGCCGAACTCGGCTACGTCACCGCATGGGCGACCAACGCCGAGGAGGCATTGGCCGAACTGGCCAGAGATGCCGACCGCTTCGACGTGGTGTTCACGGACGTCGTGATGCCGGGCATGAACGGGATCGATCTCGCTCACAGGATCCGGCGGGACCACCACGACTTGCCGGTACTCCTGGCCTCCGGCTACAGCCACGTGCTGGCGCAAAACGGAACCTACGGGTTCGAGCTACTGCACAAGCCATATTCGGTCGAACAGCTCTCTCGCCTCCTCCGCAAGGTTGCGACTTGGCAGCGACGCAAGCGCATCATGGGCCGGTAGGAGGCCCGTGACTCGATGAGAGAAGGCAGGCACCTAAGGGTTTCATATCGTCCACTCCCCAGACGTCTGCTTCCGAGGTAGCCTGGATCGGCTGCTACGACATGGTTGGGTCGGAGGCGGGGCGTCCGCTTCGGGGCGAAAGGCCAGGGTCTGGTTCGCACCGAGGGTATGTGAAAACGCAGGGGCTGTGGAAGGATCTTCCCGGAAGCAACTTTGGCAGCGCCGGAATAGGTATCCTGACGGTATCTGAGCGACCAGCTAGCAGGGGCACATGTCTGTCGCGTAGAGGATTGTTCTACAGTTTTAGAAAGCCCCTGCGTTTTCACACACCCTCCTCCTTTTGCGGACATATGTCCTATCATCTCGGGTGTCGGGTATCCGACCGGAGATCCGACAGGTCGGTTGGGGCGCACGTGTCGAGTGTGAGGCAGGTCGCAGGATTCTGAAAACCCTGTCGGAAAATCAAATGTCCGGAAAACGCTTGTGACTGGACGCTCTTCTCGTGCGCCGTGAAGGTCTGGAAGGGGTCACTTTGAGGCATCTACCTGAGCTGGGCTGAACGTCCGCTTCGCTTTACCTTCCGCTTCGAAGCAGACAAGCTGCAATCGGCCAAATCCGGCCGGCTGCTTCGCCCTCATCCCGGTCAGTCAGCCGACGCGTGCGAAATCCTCGAAGCAGGCGGTCCTCCGCGTCGTCTTGCGGAGAACCATTCCGTGGTCACCGCTTCGATGACTTCTGGCCGGGCAGCCGCACCTCACCCCGCCACTCTCCGGCGAAGTCCGTCTTCGAGGTATAGGCAACAGAGAAGTTCCCGCGGCCCTTCACTCCAGCCAATGCGCCGGTCCCTTCGGTGACCTGGTAGGTACCTTGCGCGGTGACCCTCCCCTGAGGATCGGTTGTGGCCGTGCCCTTGTAGGCGCTGGAGGTTGCCCCGGAGGGCGTGGTGAACCTGATGGTGCCCTGGACGGGTCCCTGTCCGTTCTTCAGGGTCACGGTCTCGACCCACTGAACCTTCGCACCATCGAGCGGCGTGCCGGGACCCGCGTTCATTCCAGAGGCCGTCTGCTTGATCCTCACCTCGTTCGGCCCAAGCGGTTGCGGTCTCTGATGGTCGATGTGCCCCGTGTAACTCCCACCCATCGGCATTGCGAGGGCTGGGGGCACAGGAGCCATCGCAGCACAGATGATGGCGGCGAGCATCGTTAATCGGCACCCGCTCGGGCAGCTGGGTCCAACCATCATCGCGGAATGGAAAATGTCCGTGCTCATACGGCCTCCTGTATGGGTGATCGCAGGCCGGGATTTGCCGTCCCACCGTAACCTGCGGAATGAAGGTGAAGGCCAGTCGAGTGGGCCTTCGGCTGCAGACCATCATGGATGACGCGTATCGTCCCGGCAGGATCTCTGAATTGCGCTGAAATGTTCTGAAAGCTTCTGAGAGCGGGCCCTGCGGACCGGGGCTTCCGCTGCGCACGAAGCGAGATCTGCTGCCTCGGATGCGGCTGCTGCCGGCAGCGCATTCCCGGGCCACTGCCGCCAGCCTCTCGATCAGGCCCGGGAAAGGTGCCGCCTTTGCCCCGAGGGCTGAATCTTGTCGACGCCGCTAGCATGGGCTAGCGGGTCTTCGTCGGTCGGCGCCACACTTCAGGCGAAACGAAAGTGGCCGTCGTCGGGCGCCCAGATCATCAGCAGTTCAGGGCGTGCGTAAGTCTGCTTCCTGACATTGGGATGCCGGCTGCTCGCTTTCGCGATTTCCCGACTTATGCTGGCCGCGAGCTCCGGTGGACGGCGAACACAGATCGGTCTTCGATGATCGACAGCATCACGCTTCCAGACGTTGTGGTCGATCTCCGCCGCGAACAGGTCGTCGGGCGCGACGGGCAGCGGCGGGAACTGCGTCCACGCTCCTTCGACGTGCTGCGCCGCTTAACGGCAAGCGCGGGTGATCTCGTCAGCAAGGATGCGCTCCTTACGGATTGCTGGCCCGGTGTCATCGTGACTGAAGACTCCCTCACCCAGTGCATATCCGAAATCCGGAAGGTTCTGGGCTCGGATGCGCGCGACCTCGTTCGAACCATTCCACGGCGCGGTTACATGCTGGTCCTGCCCGCCGAGCCCAAACCTCCAGCCGTGCCCGCCGACGCCAGGGCTCCCCTGAGCTTCTGGCCGAGCATCGCCATCCTGCCGTTCGACGAGTTTACGGAGCGCCCGGGCACCTACGGGGCTTTGGGGGCGGGCTTTGCCGAAGACATCATCACCGAGCTGGCCCGCAATCGGAACATCACCGTCATCGCTCGCCAAAGCTCCTTCGCGGCCAAGGTGAGCGGCGGAACGGCGGCGGATGTCGCGAGGCTTCTCGACGTGCGCTACGTACTTGAGGGCAGCATCCGGCGCGCTGGCGAGCGCATGATCGTCAACGCGCAACTCGTGGAGGGTCCCTCGAACCGGCACGTCTGGGCAGAACGCTACACCTTTGCGGCGGGTGAAGTCTACGAGGTGCAGGACGAGCTTGTGGCGCGGATCGCCGGGACGCTGTTCTCGGGTTTGCAGAGCTACGAGCAGGCCGCGAGCCTGCGTCGTCCGCCAGCAAGCTTCGATGTCTACGAGCTGACGCTCCAGGCCCTCGCGCACATGCTACAGTTCAGCCATGCTGGCGTCATGGCGGCGCTGGAGGAGGTCGAGCGGGCTGTTGCCCTGGATCCCACCTATGCACCGGCGCATATTGCGCGCGGCTTCTGTATCGCAACGGATGCCGGCATGGCGATCTCCGGCGCAGCCGGTCCGGAGCGGCTGGTGGACGCCGTGCAGGCAATCCGCCATGGGCTGGAGCTCGATCCGACGCTACCGATCGGCCACCGTGCCCTGAGCTATGCTCTCCTGTTGACCGGCCGGTGCGATGAAGCCTTGATCGCTGCCGAGCGCGGCGTTGCCCTCAGTCCTGGCGATGCCTTGGCTCTCGCCTTCCTCAGCCTGGCTCAGACCGCGATGGGCCGCTACGCCGCCGCTCTCGCCAGCATCGACCGCGCGATCGGACTGAGCCCGATCGCCCCAGGCTTCTTCCAGGGCGTGGCCGCAAGCCCCCTTTATGCGCTGGACCGCTTCGATGAGGCGGTTCGGAACGCGACCGAGGCCAGCTTCCGGAGCCCGAGCTACCTGATGGCCTACGTCATAGCAGCCGCCTCGTGCATCGCCCTGGGACGCAGGGACGAGGCCTCGACATGGATCACGGATCTCTTGCGGCGGAGCGCGAAGTTCAGCCTCGCTCTTCCGAGACTGGCGAATGCCTACCGCTATGACCAGGGCATGGCTGAGCGCTTCGCCCAGCACCTGCGCGTGGCCGGGCTGCCCGGATGACGGGCGCGCCGCCCCTGGGACCGTGCCCCGACTCGACCGAGCGGCATACCCCGCTGGGCGGCGCTCAGAATGCAAGTGTTTCGAGTTGGTTCCTGAATGCTCAAGGATCCAGACGATCAGGGGGGCGAAGGGCCTGATGCCTACGACCGCGGTGCGCCGAGAGGTCCCAGATTTCAGCACCTTCCCCGACCTCGTCATCATCATGCTCGGGATGCAGGTACGCACCGGCTACGGTCTGAAGACGCTTCTCGGCCTCGGCAAGCCCATCGACGACGCCGGTGCCGGCCGGCCGGAGGGACTGCTTCATTATGAGAACCGAATCATCTTCAGCCTGAGGCCGACCCATATCGGTATGCGCTGGTACTGGCGTGACAGGCAGAGCCTGGAGGTTTGGTCCAAGTCGGAACCGCACCGGATCTGGTGGCGCGACTTTCTGAGGGATTCACGCGGAACCGGCTTCTGGCACGAGACCTACCACATGCGGGGTGGCATGGAGGCCGTCTACGTCGATATGGGCAGGCCTGTCGGCTTCTCCGCCTTCACGCCAATGATACCGGCCCACGGCACGATGGCGAGCCGGCATCGCGCGCTCAATCCGGACAGCACACCCGACCTGCCTGACTGGCCGGCTTAGTCGGCCCCAGCACATTCGGCTCGGCAGACCTTCAGAGGCGTTCAGCCCCTCAGAGAGGATCAGAAGAACTTCGAAGATCAGAAGGACTTCAGCGTCCTTTCAGGACGGGCGGCGGATGTCGCCGCTAGTCAGCGGAGCTGACGCGCCATCGCGTCCTCACGGAGGCCGACATGAGCAAAGCCTGGCTCGCCCATTATGATCCCGGCATTCCCGAGCATGCGGAGGTCGCGCGTTTCACGTCGCTCGTCCAAATGTTCGAGGCCGCGGTCGCCCGCTTCCAAGACCGCCCCGCCTTCAGCAGCATGGGTCGCGAACTCAGCTACAGTGGCCTCGACAAGGCTTCAGCGCATCTCGCCCATCACCTCCGCGAAGTCCTTAAGCTGCAGCCGGGCGATCGCGTCGCGATCATGCTGCCGAACCTGCTGCAATATCCGATCGCCTTCTTCGGAGTGGTTCGGGCCGGGCTGGTTGTCGTCAACGTTAACCCCCTCTACACCGCGCCCGAGCTGACGCATCAGTTGCGCGACAGCGGTGCGAAGACGATCATCGTGCTCGAAAACTTCTGCGCAACGCTTCAGGAGGCTCTGCGCCACGTCGAGGTACCGAACGTGATCGTCACGCGCGTCGGCGACGAACTCGGGCGCTCGAAGGGAATGTTGACGAACCTTCTCGTGCACCACGTCCGAAAGCTCGTCCCCCCTTGGAATATGGGCGGAACACAGCGGTGGCGCCGCATCGTCACGCGGGGAGCCGCCGTTGGGGCGCCGCAGGTCGAGGTCGGACGCGAGGATATTGCCCTGCTTCAGTACACGGGCGGCACAACAGGACCAGCCAAGGGTGCGATCTTGACCCACGGAAACGTGCTGGCGAATGCCCTGATCCTGGGAACGTGGTTTGCGGCCATCGGGGCCGAGCGCAGGGAGACCTACCTCGTTGCCCTGCCGCTCTACCATGCCCTCGCGTTGATCTGCCAAGTCATCCACCGGTTCATCCTGGGCGGCTGCGGCGTGCTGATCGCCAATCCGCGTGATCTGGATTGTCTCGTCGCGGAGATGCAACGGCACCGCTTCCGGAGCCTTGCAGGCGTGCCGAGCCTGTATCAGGCGCTATCGCAGCACCCCGGCATCCGGAAGGTCGACTTCAGCGAGACCGCTGTCTGCTGTTCCGGCGGAGCGCCCCTTCCGCCCGCCATCGCTGAGGCCTGGGGGGCGGCGACCGGACTTCCCATCATCGATGGTTACGGGCTGACCGAAGTGGCCGGTGTTGCCGTCATGAACCCGTTCGGGCAACGCGAACCGCGCGGTGGAATCGGCTTTCCCGTCTGCTCGACTGAGATCGAGATCCGCCGAGACGATGGATCGCTCGCAGTGCCGGACGAGCCCGGTGAGATCCACGTCCGCGGCCCTCAGGTCATGCGCGGCTACTACAATCAGCCGGAGGAGACCGCCCGCGTTCTCGACAGCCGCGGCTTCCTGGCGACGGGCGATATCGCGGCAATGGATGCTGAGGGGTACATAACGCTTGTGGATCGCAAGAAGGACATGGCGATCGTCAGTGGGTTCAACGTTTATCCGAGCGAGATCGATGATGTGCTACTGCGCCATCCGGGCATCCGGGAAGCGGCAGCGGTCGCAGTGCCGGACGCTCGCTTGGGCGAGACGATCCTGGCCTGCGTGGTGAGGTGCGATCCCGATCTCACGGAAGCGGCGGTGATCGCGCACGCCCGGGCCTCTCTGACAGGATACAAAGTTCCGCGCCGCGTGATCTTCCTCGATGCGCTCCCGAAGACGCCGGTCGGCAAAGTTCTACGTCGCGCACTTCGCGAGATGGTCACAGAGCTTGGCGGCACACCGTCAGACATCAGCACCAAGCCGGCCCACTCATAGCGTCAACGCAGCGCGCCAATCCTCGGCCACCTACGGGAGCGTTCTGCTGAGCGTCCTGCCCGCTGGCATCGATCTGATGCCTGGGCCGGCGCTCCGCAGGAGGCTCCTTGTATGTCGGGCAGCGCAGCACAGACCTCTTCCCGATAGCGCAGGCCGGCACTCCTCAGAATTCTTCAGGTGCATCTCAGAACCCTTCGGCCGGCGCTCAGGATTTTGGCCGCTGGTATGCCTACAGTAATTTCAGATGCAGAGAGAGACATCGGGATCAAGCGGACGAGAATTATTAAATACAATCTCAGCATCTAGGTGCCGCTCCAAGTCTATACTGGTCGATTAGGCCGATGCCTGAGCGGCGCAAGGCACCATAATTTCTACGCAACCACTCGTAAAACCATGGAGATATGACATGACTGTTCGTGCTGCTTCCCTTTTCGCCGCGCTCGGCCTCGGCGCCTTCGCCTCCACTGTCTTCGCGGGGGAGAGCCGTACCTTCACGGCCTGGGGGCATGAGTTCGAAACGCCCGGCGGCGCCGCGACAATCGTCGCGCGGTCCACTCCGTCGAGCTACACGGTTCTGCCGCCGGCTCCGGCCACCGCGTCCCGTACTCTTCCGGTGGCCCGGCAGGAGATCGAGCCAAAGCCGGCTACCCCCGCACCCACAATCAACGCCTGGGGTGCGCGCTTCTCGACGTCCGGCCGCTAAGCCATCCGCCGCATCGATCGAGGCGGGGTTCTTCCGGCCCCGCCTCCTCGAAAGCACCTACACCGCTCACGTTGGCGATCTGACCTCGACCGAGCGGGGGTGCTTCAGCAGCCGAGGGGAGGCATCCATGAAACGCTCGAACGAACGACGCGCGAAATCTCTCGTCCTGCGCGAGCTTGACCGATAACTCGCGCAGCGAAATTCGAAGCAGGCTCCGTCCGACGCCAGAAGAGAGTGACACGCGTAGCATCGCTGCTGGATTGATGAGCGGCAAGCCGGACGGGCGCTGAACTTCGAAGTATATCCGGCCTGAGCAGGACTTTAATGGAGAAATTCTCGGAATTTTTCTTGCACTATACCAGTAAGAAACTTAGACTTGATTTTTCAAATACCCCTTCGACTCAAATTTTCAAATTTAATACGGCCTTTAGAAGCCTGAGATCATGGCATTTGAGCATGAGCGAGGATGTGTTTTCGAGTTTTTTCTATGATAAAAATGCGGAATCGCTTGATAATTATTTCGGATTATATACTGCGATTGTGTGCAGGTGAACGAAATTCTTTCGCGCGATTTAATATGAAGACGCCTGCTCGGATGTTGATGGCTGAAAGCGGCAGGCGGCTTTCAGCCAACTTTAGTCGGCCGCTTCGCGCCCACCTCGGCCATTCGGCGGCATTTGCTGGCATCTCCGAAGCGGACATCTGCACGGGTCGGGTTGTAGGTCTCAGTTGCGCCACTCCCGAACCTTCGCTGAGAGCCAGCAGAACAACCGTTCGTCACCTGACAGTTGTCGTTGACGCTAGAGATATCCCACCAGCACGGAGGCACCAGAGTGGCGCTGGTCTGCCTACTGATCCAGGCGGCTGACCTGATGCTGATGCGCTCGGCCAGGTCGGCGACCGTCGCGGCGGCTGGCGCCCCCTTGAGTGGGCTGGGCTACGCCCTCGTTTTCCCCGGGTTTGGGGACGAGGTCGTCCGCAGGGCCCGTCCGCAGATCCGTGAATTCGCCGTGGGTGCCAACACTGCCAACCTGGACTTCGCGCTGGACGTCGCCGGCCGGAGTGGCCTTGAGGTGCTGTTCCTCGCCGGCGCGGTCTCAGCGTCCTGCGCAGCGTTGGCGTCTCCAGCCAGCTCCCGCGGACGCCGGCCACCGCCCGATATTGAACCCAGCTTTAAACCGGCGCCGAGAGTCACCCGTGCGTAAACTTGGCCGGCCGCTTCTCCACGAAGGCGGCCATGCCCTCCTTCTGATCGGCCGTGGCGAAGATCGCGTGGAAGACCCGGCGCTCGAAGCGAATGCCCTCGGTGAGCGTGGTCTCGTCGGCGCGGTTCACCGCTTCCTTGGTCATCATCGCGATGGGCTTCGACATGCCCGCGATGGTCCCGGCGGTGCGCAGGGCGTCGTCCAGGAGCGTGTCGGCCGCCACCACGCGGGCGACGAGGCTGGAGCGCTCGGCCTCGGCCGCATCCATGTTGCGCCCGGTCAGGCACATCTCCATGGCCTTCGCCTTGCCGATGGCGCGCGTCAGGCGCTGGCTCCCGCCGATGCCGGGCATCACCCCGAGCTTGATCTCGGGCAGGCCGAACTGCGCCGTGTCGGCCGCCAGGATGAAGTCGCACATCATGGCGAGCTCGCAGCCGCCGCCCAGCGCGTAGCCCGCCACCGCCGCGATGATCGGCGTGCGCACGGCCGTGAACCGGTCCCAGTCGGCGAACCGGTCGCCCCCGTACATCGCGGCATAGGTGGTGTGCTGCATCTCCTTGATGTCAGCGCCGGCCGCGAAGGCTTTGGCCGAGCCGGTGATGACGATGCAGCCGATCTCCGGATCGGTATCCGCCTCGGTCGCCGCCCGGATCACCTCCCGGGTGAGCTGCGCGTTGATCGCGTTGAGCGCCTTCGGCCGGTTGAGGGTGATCAGCAGGACGCGCCCGCGCGTCTCCGTCAGGATCGTCTCGTAGTCCATCGGTTGCTTCCTCTACTGAACCGGCTGCGACTTCGATTCGCATCGGCTCCGGGGCGAGCAGGTTCGCGGTCGCGGTGGGCGGCTGTTTTTGGTCTGGAACCCGACGGCGCTCGCGTACGGGCCGGTTCGCCGGGTTACCGGTCAGGTGCGCCTGTCGGGCCTCTTGCGAGGACGTCGCCGACAGGCACGCCGCGCGGCGGTCAGGCGTGTTCCGACAGGAAGCTCCTGACTGCCGCGGCGAGCGCCTCGGCGTTCTCCTCCGGTATCCAGTGATTGGCCTGCTCGATGACCTGAAAGGTGACGTCCTGGGCCACCTCGCGCATCATGCCGTCCATGGACCGCGCGAAGGTGCTGTGCGCGCCTGCCACGGCCAGCACCGGCATCGGGAGCTTCCCCTCGCGCTCCAGGTCGGCCCGGTTGCGCTCGGCATCGGCGGGGAAGGCTCGGTAGAGCTCGAACCCGGCCCGCATCGCGCCCGGTCTCGTAAAGGCCCGGACGTAACGCGCCACGGCTTCCGCACCGATGGCCTCGATGTCGAAGGCGAGGTCCAGGTAGAAGCGCTCCAGGTAAAGCTGCTCGCGACCCGCGGTCAGGAGTTCCGGCAGGTCGGGGGCGCGATGGAAGTGGAAGTGCCAGACGCGCTTGGTGTCACCGAGGCTCCGCTCGTAGGCCGCGGTCCCCGGCAGGGGCGCCTCCATGACGACGAGCCCGTCCGTGCGGTCGGGAAAGCGACGGGCGAAGGCATAGGCGACCATCATCCCGATGTCGTGGCCCGCCACCGTGACGGGACCGGTGAGCCCAAGATGCTCGTAGAGCAAGGCGTGCAGGTCACCCGCCATGGTGTGCTTGTCGTAGCCGCCCGACGGCTTCGAGGACCCTCCGGCGCCGCGGTAGTCGGGCATCACCACGCGAAGACCCGCCTGCACGAGGAGCGGGACCACCCGCCGCCAGGCATAGGCAGTCTGCGGGTAACCATGGACGAGCATCACCGTACGGTCGCCGGCACCGGCTACGCCGTAGTGGAGACGCACGCCGCGCTCGACCTCGGCCGAGCCCCACTCGACCGTCGTCCCGTCCCAGGTCTCGCGCATGCCGCTCTCCCTATTGCATCAGACCGGCGGGGGAGCGGCGGCGGAACCCCCGCCGCCGCCTCGATCATGACCACGTCAGCTGCTCGCGGTCGACGGGGAGCCGATCATCCCTTGGAGATGTCGACGTCCTTCGTCTCCCGGGCGAACAGCAGGCTCAGGACAAAGCAGGTCGCCGCGATGGCCACCGGGTAGTACAGGCCCGAGTAGACGTTCCCCGTGGCGGCGACGATGGTGAAGGCGGTCGCGGGGAGGAAACCCCCGAACCACGCTGCGCTGAGGTGGTAGGGAAACGACATCGCGGTGTAGCGGATGCGCGAGGGGAACATCTCCAGCAACGATGTCGTGGTGGGCGAAAACGTGATCGCGCCGAAGCTCAAGAGCACGCACAGGAGCAGCACGATCATGGGCCGGTTGATGTCGTCCTCGGCGGCGGTTCCGAGCGGGTAGTTCTTCCGGGCCAGGGCCGCCTTCAACTCGCCTTCGAAGCGGGTCTTCTGGACGGCGGCGTCGGCCGCGTCGGCATCGTCGGCACCGTATCCACCCACGGTCAGGTCGCCGACCTTCACGCTTGCCTTGCCGGAACCGGAGGCGTTCTCGCTGGAGTAGCTCAAGCCCAGCTTGGCGAGCGCGTCCGTCACGACATCGCACGACGTCGTGAATTTGGACGTGCCCAGGGGATTGAACTGCAGCGAGCACTCGCTCGGGTTGGCCACGACCGTGATGGGCGTCTCGACTTGCGCCCTCTCAAGGCTGGGATTGGCGTAGTGCGTCATGGCCTGAAAGATCGGCACCGTCAGCACCGCGCAGAGCAGGTAGCCGGCGACGTAGACAGGCCGGCGCCCGATGCGGTCCGACAGCGCGCCGAAGACAATATACAGCGGTGCCGTCAGGACGGTGGCCGTGATCAGCATGACGTTGGCCGTCAGTGTCTCAACGCGAAGTACCTTGGTCAGGAAGAACAGCGAGTAGAACTGGCCCGTGTACCAGATGACCGCCTGCGCCGGCAGGATGCACAGGGCCCCGACCAGGATCAGGCGCAGGTACTTCCACTGGCCGAAGGCCTCGGACAGGGGCGCCTTCGACGCCTTGCCCTCGGCCTTCATGCGCTTGAACTCGGGGGACTCGTCGAGCTTCAGTCGGATCCAGAGGGAGATGCCCAGCAGGGCGACCGAGATGAGGAACGGCACGCGCCAGCCCCAGGAGACAAAGGCGTCGCCGCCCAACGTGAGGCGCAGCGGGATGATGACGGCGACTGCCAGCAGGAAGCCCACCGCCGCTGTGAGGATGACCCAGGAGGTCCACTCGGCCCGGCGTCCCTGCGGGGCGTGCTCCGCGACGTAGATCATGGCCCCGCCGAACTCGCCGCCCAGGGCGAGGCCCTGAAGCATCCGCATCGCGATGAAGGCGACTGGCGCCGCGATCCCGGCCGTCGCGTAGGACGGTAGGAGGCCGATGACGAAGGTGGACACGCCCATCAGCAGGATGGTCACGAGGAAAGTGTACTTCCGGCCGACGATGTCACCGAGGCGGCCGAAGACGATGGCGCCGAACGGACGGAGCATGAAGCCCGCGGCGAAGCCCAGCAGCGTGAAGATGAAGCCCGCGGTCGGATTGACGCCCGAGAAGAACACCTTCGTGATCTCCGCGGCGAGCAGGCCGATCAGGAAGAAGTCGTAGAATTCAAAGACCGTACCGAGGGACGCCGCGATGATGACCAGCTTGTCTTTCGAGGTCATACCGGCTGAGTGCGGGACCGCCGCAATGGTTGTCATGACTTCCTCCCATGATTTTACTGCGTTAATCTCCTGCGGTCAGGTCGAGTGCAGGAGCTCAATGGCTTGGTTGCTGGCGCGAACAACATTGACTTGGCCAGCCGCGAGCGGCGTCCGACCGAGGTCGTACGTGCGGTCGGAAGGTCCAGACGCTTCAGACGTTCGTTGGCGTTCTCAGGAGGCGGTCAGTTGGACCGCTCGATTGCGATGGCGGTCGCCTCGCCGCCGCCGATGCAGAGGGTGGCCACGCCCCGCCTCATCCCGTAGGTCTCCAGCGCCGAGAGCAGCGTCACCATCACTCGGGCGCCGGACGCGCCGATGGGGTGGCCCAGCGCGCATGCGCCGCCGTGGACGTTGACCTTGTCCGCCGGGAGCCCGAGGTCGTGCATCGCCGCCATCGGAACGACCGCGAACGCCTCGTTGATCTCGAACAGGTCGACGGTCTTCAGATCCCAGCCTGTGCTCTCAGAGAGCTTGCGCAGGGCGCCGACCGGGGCAGTCGGGAAATGACTCGGGGTGCAGGCGTTGGTCGCGTGACCGACGATGGTCGCCAGGGGCGTTAGGGCCCGCCGCTCGGCCTCTGACCGCCGCATCAGCACCAGCGCAGCGGCGCCGTCCGAGATCGACGAGGCGTTGGCCGCCGTGACGGTGCCACCCTCGCGAAAGGCGGGCTTGAGGCTCGGGATCTTCTCGGGCTTGGCCCGGGCCGGCTGCTCGTCGTGCTCGACGGTCCGCTCCGCCTTGCCCGCCTTCACCGTCACCGGGACGGTCTCGCGGGCGAACAGCCCCTCGGAGATCGCCTTCTGCGCCCGCGTCAGCGACCGGATCGCGAACTCGTCCTGGGCCTGGCGGGTGAACTGGTAGCTCTCGGCGCAATCCTCGGCGAAGGTCCCCATCAGGCTGCCCTTGTCGTAGGCGTCCTCCAGCCCGTCGAGGAACATGTGGTCGAGGACGCGGCCGTGGCTCATGCGGTAGCCGCCTCGGGCCCGGTCGAGCAGGTACGGCGCGTTGGTCATGCTCTCCATGCCGCCGGCGACGGCGACGCTCACGCTGCCGGCGCGCAGGAGGTCGTGGGCGAACATGGCGGCCTTCATGCCCGAGCCGCACATCTTGTTGACCGTAGTGGCGCCCGCGGACATCGGCAGCCCGGCGCCCAGCGCCGCCTGCCGGGCGGGGGCTTGACCCTGGCCGGCGGAGAGCACGCAACCGAACACGACCTCCTCGACGTCCTCGGCCGGGACGCCTGCGCGCTCGACGGCGGCTCGGATGGCGGCCGCCCCGAGATCGGGCGCTGCGAGCGAGACCAGGTCCCCCTGGAAAGCGCCCATGGGGGTCCGGGCGGACCCGACGATGACGATGGGATCGAGGTCGCTCATGGTTGGGTTCCTTCTAGGTCGGGGATGTTCAGCGCGGCGGCATCCGCAGGGCGCCGTCGAGGCGGATTGTCTCGCCGTTCAGCATGACGTTCCCGAGGATGTGCTCCACAAGCGCCGCGAACTCGGCGGGCCGGCCGAGGCGCTTCGGGAACGGGACGTCCTGGGCGAGGGCGTCCTGAACGTCCTGCGGCATTCCGGTCATCATCGGCGTCTCGAAGATGCCGGGGGCGATGGTCACGACGCGGATGCCGGAACGGGCGAGTTCGCGGGCGACCGGCAGGGTGAGGGCGGCGACCCCGCCCTTGGACGCCGCGTAGGCGGCTTGGCCGATCTGACCGTCGTAGGCGGCGATGGAGGCGGTGTTGACGATCACGCCCCGCTCGCCGTCCTCGCCGGGCTCCTCTTGCGCGATGGCCGCCGCTGCGAGCCGCAGCATGTTGAACGTGCCGATGAGGTTGATGCCGACCGTGCGTGCGAAGCTGTCGAGCCCGTGCGGGCCCGCCCGGCCAATGACCTTCTCGATGGGGGCCACGCCCGCGCAGTTCACCAAGCCATGCAGATGGCCGAAGGCATCCTTTGCGAGCCGCACCGCCGCCTCGCCCTGCTCGGCGTCAGTCACGTCGGTGCGCGCGAAACGGGCGCGAGGCCCGATCTCGGCAGCGACGCCCTCGCCAGCCTCCGCGGCCACGTCGGCGACGACGATGCTGGCGCCCTCGGCCGCCAACCGGCGGGCCACCGCCGCGCCGAGGCCGGAGCCCCCGCCGGTCACGAGGAAGACGTGATCCTTGATCTGCATCGTCGTACCCGATGGTTTGTGCGGGACGGCCAGGCCGGCGGCCTAGTCGTGGAAGGTCGTGAAGCTCTCGACCGGCTCGCGCCGGCTCACGAGGGTATTCTCGGGGGCCTCGGGGTCGGCGTACCCGAGCGCCATGCCGGACAGGAGGACGTGCGTGTCCGGGATGCCGAGTTGCTCGTGCACGACGCGCCCGAACTCGCACCAAGCCTGCTGCGGGCAGGTCTCCAAGCCGTAGGCGCGGGCGACGATCATGACGTTCTGCATGAACATGCCGCAGTCGAGCCACGACCCGTGCAGCAGGCAGGCTTCCATGGTGAAGAACAGCCCGACCGGGGCGCCGAAGAACTCGAAGTTCCTCATCATCGCCCGTTTGCGACCCTCGAAGTCGCCGCGTTCGATGCCGTAGAGCTCGTAGAGGTCGAAGCCGACCTGCCTCTTGCGCGACAGGTAGGGCTCCGGCACCGGCGACGGGGAGTAGGCGTACTCCTCCGACCGCTCGCCGGCCTCGGCCGCCGCGAGGACGGTGCGCGAGAGCCGCTCGCGGGTGGCACCCGTCACGGCATGGACGTGCCAGGGCTGGAAGTTCGTCCCCGACGGGGAGCGCGAGGCGGCCGCGAGGATCTCCGTCACCACGTCCGAAGGAATCGGCGTGGGGCGAAACCGCCGGACCGAACGCCGGTTCACGACCGCGTCGATGACCGCGGCGTCGGCGGTCGGTCCCGGCCCGGCATCCTCGACCACGCCGGGCAGGTCCAATTCTCGCTGTGCGATCTTGGCGGTCATGTCAGCTCGCTGCGGCGACGTTCGGGGTCATCTGCTCGCGCCTCTGCTGGCGGAGCACGAACCGCTGCACCTTGCCGCTCGGCGTCTTCGGCAGGGCCTCGGTGAAGTGAACCTGCCGCGGGAATGCGTGTGCGGCATAGCGTGTCTTGACCCAGTTCTGGATGGACTTCACCTGGTCCGAGCCCTCTTCTTCGCCCGGGCGCAGAACGACGTAGGCTTCGAGCACCTCCCCGCGCGTCGCATCGGGGACCGCGATGACCGCGCACTCGCTCACGGCCGGATGGGTCACGATGATCGACTCAATCTCGAAGGGCCCGATCCGGTACCCGGCCATAATGATCACGTCGTCGTCGCGGGACGAGAAGTGGAAGTAGCCGTCCTCGTCCCGGCGACCCGCATCGCCGGTCAGGTACCAGCGGCCTCCGCCAGCGAACTTCTCCGCGCTCTTGAGCGGGTCGGAGACGTAACCCGAAAACCAAGCCAGCGGGCTGTCCTTCAACTCGACGGCCACGCGACCGAGCTCGCCGTCTGGGGCAATGGCGTCCTCCTGGTTCTTCAGGACCAGCAGCGACCAGCCCGGCAGCGGCGTGCCCATGGAACCAGGCTTGATCGGGGCGCGCAGGGCTGGATGGTGGTGGTTGTTCAGGAGCATGCCGGCTTCGGTCTGGCCGTAGTGGTCATGGACCGTGACGCCCAGGGCCTCGACCGCCCACTCGTTGACCTCCGGCGTCAGCGGCTCGCCGGCGCTGGAGGCGCAGCGCAGGCTCCTGATCTCCGGCCTGGGTCCCTCGTAGGCGCGCAGCGAACGGTACACCGTGGGCGCCGCGGTGAAGTTCGTCACCTTGTACCGGGCCAGGACCTCGAACGTCGCCTTGGCGTCGAACCCGGATGTCAGGAGCAGGCTAGGCACGCCGGTCGTGAACGACCCCAGCACCCCGAAGTACAGGCCGTAGGCCCAACCCGGGTCCGCCGCGCACCAGTACAGGTCGTCCGGGAGCACGCCGAGCCCGAACTCGGCGTAGGCGCGGAAGCCCGCCAGCGCACGGGTCGGCACCACAACGCCTTTCGGGGTGCCGGTGGTGCCCGAAGTGTAGATCTGGATGATGGGCGCATCGCCGCCCAGGACCGCCGCCGGCCATCCCGGGGCCGGGACAACACGACCTGAGGCATGCGTGTTAGATGGTGCTGGTCATGGGTGCCGGCTCGGATCGAACACCGGCCCTAGGTCGCCTTGAAGGGCATCACGCTTGAGTAGGAAAATGATGCCGCGCGCCACACAGTCGGTCCGGAGCACGAGCGCCAGGGCCCAGTCTCCCGACAAGCGCACGGCCATCCTCGCCGCCGCTCGCGACCTCGTCTCTCGCGTCGGCTTCCGGGAAGCGCAGATGACCGGCGTCGCGGACGAGGCCGGGGTGGCGCTGGCCACCCTTTACCGGAACTTCCCGTCGAAGGCCGCCCTGATGGTCGAGGTCGTGGCCGCCGTCGCGCAGCGCGAGGTCGACGCCGCGGCCGGCCTGGCCATGGGCGACGGCACCGCGGCCGAGCGTCTGGCCGCGTCCGCGTCCCTGTTCGCCAGCCGGGCCCTTCTGGGTCGCAGGCTTGCCCACGCTCTCGTGGCCGAGCCCGTCGAGCCTGAGATCGAGGCCGCCAGGCTACGGTACAGGCGGAAGCTCGCCCGGGTCTTCGAGACGATCATCGAGCAGGGCATCCGGTCGAAGGAGTTCCCCGTCCAGGATGCGCAGGCATCGGCCGCCTGCATCGTGGGCTCGCTCTTCGAGGGGCTCGTCGGGCCGCTGGCCTCCGACACGTTGTCCACGGACGCGGACCGTCAGAACCAGGCCAGGGCCATCGTCGGCTTCTGCCTCCGCGGCGTCGGGAGCAAGGACGTCGTCACGTAGTTCGCCATCGCTCACGCAAGAACAAGCTGGGGCTCATCGGCGCGGTCCGTCGGACGTCGTAGCACGTCGTGTCGGTCGTCTGCAGGGCGGCGCCGTCTGGGTGTCGGCGGGAATAGTCCCTACGTCGCCCGTTAGCTCGTAGCGCTCCGGTGCCGCTGGGCCCTGATCCACCATGAACCGGCCACCTCTTGATGCCGTGCCCGCATTTTAGCCGGGTCACGACAGTAACCCGCTACGATGGCCGTCGCGCGAACGCCTCAGCCGCCCGCCAATCTGCAACTGCGGCCTTCTCCCTACCTCCCTAGCCCAGGGGAAAGGCGCCGGAAGCGGAGTAAAGCGCCGCGCTTTCACGGACATGGCCGCGCGCCTACATACCCGGAATGCCTGTCCTCCTAGCGCTCGCCGCCACCCTCCTGTTCGGCCTCGTGTTCGGCCCTCAGTGGTGGGTGCGCCGGGCGATGCAGCAACACGCCACCGAGCGGCCGGACTTGCCCGGGACCGGAGGCGAGCTCGCCCGCCATCTGCTCGACCTCGCACGG
>NZ_VZZK01000052.1 GCF_008806385.1 Methylobacterium soli | reverse complement strand
GACATCGCGCTCTCCCATCCGAATCCTCTCAGATAGGAGCATCACCCTGCAACTGTAATGCTAGAGCGGCTCCGCCCCGCGCCCCATCGCGGCGATGCCGGTGCGGCAGATCTCCACGAGGCCGATCACCGACATCAGGCGGATGAAGCGGTCGATCTCCTCGGTCGCGCCGGTCAGCTCGAACACGAACGAGTTGAGGGTCGCGTCCAGGGTCTTGGCCCCGAAGGCGGCGGACAGCCGCAGCGCCTCGCTGCGGTGCTCGCCCTGCCCCACCACCTTCACGAGGCAGATCTCGCGCTCGAGCGCGTTGCCCTGGAGCGTGAGGTCGACCACCCGGTGCACCGGGACGAGCCGGTCGAGCTGCGCCTTGATCTGCTCGATCACCGCGTTGGTGCCCGTGGTCACGATGGTGATGCGGGAGAGGTGGCGCGCCTCCTCCGTCTCCGACACCGTGAGGCTCTCGATGTTGTAGCCGCGGCCCGAGAACATGCCGGAGATCCGGGCGAGGACGCCCGGCTCGTTGTCGACGATCACCGCGAGGGTGTGCCGGTTGACGGTCTCGACCCGAACCGGATCGGGATAGTGCGTGTTCATGGCGTTCATGGTCCTCGTCCTCCCCGGTCCCGTCAGACCAGCATCTTGCCTTCCTCGGAGATGACGTCGCCGATCTCGACGCCGGTCTCGCCGAGATAGTCGGACAGGATCATCTCGTTGTGCGCCTTGCCCGAGGGGATCATCGGGAAGCAGTTCTCGGTCTTGTCGACGACGCAGTCGAAGATGACCGGGCCGTCATAGTCGAGCATCTCCTTGATCGCGGCGTCGAGGTCGCCGGGCTTCTCGCAGCGGATGCCCTTGGCCCCGTAGGCCTCGGCGAGCTTCACGAAGTCCGGCAGGCTCTCCGAGTAGCTCTGGGAATAGCGCGAGCCGTGCAGCAGCTCCTGCCACTGGCGGACCATGCCCATGTACTCGTTGTTCAGGATGAAGATCTTGATCGGCAGGCGATACTGCACGGCCGTCGACATCTCCTGCATGTTCATCAGGATCGAGGCCTCGCCCGCGATGTCGATGACGAGCCCCTGCGGATGCGCGAGCTGCGTCCCGATGGCGGCGGGCAGGCCGTACCCCATGGTGCCGAGGCCCCCGGAGGTCATCCAGCGGTTCGGCTCCTCGAACTTGAAGTACTGGGCAGCCCACATCTGATGCTGGCCGACCTCCGTCGTGACGTAGGTCTCACGGTCCTTGCAGGCCTCGTAGAGGCGCTGCACCGCGTGTTGCGGCTTGATGATCGTGCCCGAGGGCCAATAGGCGAGGCACTCGCGCGCGCGCCAGGTGGTGATCTTGGCAAACCACGGGTCGAGGCGTTCCTGGTCCGGCTTGGCCGGGAGCGCGCGCCACCCTGCCAGCATGTCCTCCAGCACCGAGGCGCAATCGCCGACGATGCCGACATCGGCCTTGACGACCTTGTTGATCGAGGAGGCGTCGACGTCGACGTGGATCTTCTTCGAGAAGGGCGAGAACGCATCGAGGCGGCCGGTGATCCGGTCGTCGAAGCGCGCGCCGATGCAGATCATCACGTCGCATTCGTGCATCGCGAGATTGGCCTCGTAGGTCCCGTGCATGCCGAGCATGCCCAGGAACTTGTCGTCCGAGGCCGGGAAGGCGCCGAGCCCCATCAGGGTCGAGGTGACGGGAAAGCCGGTCTCGGCGACGAGGGCGCGGAGCAGGCGCGAGGCCTCGGGCCCCGAATTGATGACGCCGCCGCCCGTGTAGAAGACCGGCCGGCGCGCGCCGGCCATCAGCTCGACGGCCGCCTGGATCTTGTCCGGGTCGCCCTTGACCGCCGGACGGTAGGTCTTGTGGCCGTCGAAGCTCGGCCGCTCGTAGAGGCCGCTGGCGAACTGGATGTCCTTGGGCAGATCGACCACGACGGGGCCGGGGCGGCCGTGGCTCGCGACGTAGAAGGCCTCGTGCAGGATGCGTGGCAGGTCGTCGATCGATTTGACGAGGTAATTGTGCTTCGTGCAGTGGCGCGTGATGCCGACCGTATCGCATTCCTGGAACGCGTCGGTGCCGATCAGGTGCGTCGGAACCTGGCCGGTGATGCAGACGAGCGGGATGGAATCCAGCATCGCGTCGGTGAGGCCCGTGACGATGTTGGTGGCGCCGGGACCCGAGGTGACGAGGACGCAGCCGACCTTGCCGGACGAGCGGGCATAGCCCTCCGCCGCGTGGACGGCGCCCTGCTCGTGGCGCACGAGCACGTGCTTGAGCGCATCCTGATGGAAGAGCGCGTCGTAGATCGGCAGCACCGCGCCGCCCGGATATCCGAACAGCGTATCGACACCCTGATCCCGGAACGCCCGGATGACCATTTCGGCCCCGGTCATGACCTCGCCGCTCATCGTCTTCCTCCTTGAACCCGTTCTCGAACTCCGTCGCGCATCCGACCCGGCCGCGGGCAACAAAAAAGGGCCCCGATTGGGACCCTGCATGCGCCACCGCCCGGATCGCGGCCCCGTGTCAGGGCCGCCCCGTCAGTGGCGCTTCCGCTACGATAAGGATGTGACGCATCGGGGTAACGTCCGGACCTTCTGGCTCGCCGGATCTGGCGAGTCGCGTAAAAGTGTCGGGTCTCATAGCGGAGGCCCTCCAAAGCGTCAACGGGGTTCGGCGCAGGCCCCTGCCGTTCGGCGGGCGCGATTGCGTGCTGAACGCCTTGATTGCCCCAGCTCCCCGCTCGACCTATCAGAGGCGCAGATTCCGGAGCCCCATGGAAGCGGCCTTACCCTTGTCCTCATCCCGACCGGCGTCGGCCGCGAGCGCGGCCTATCTCCTCCTCGACGTGGCGGGCGTGGCCTGCGCCCTGCCCCGGGCGGCGGTCAGCGAGATCCTGCCGCTGCCGAACCTGTTCCGTCTCCCGACGCTCGGTCCGTTGCTCGCGGGCTTCCTCAATCTCGGCGGCGTGCCGGTGCCCGTGGTCGACCTCGCCCGACTGTTCGGCCTGCGCGCGGCCGCGCGCGATCCCGGCCCCTACGACCATCTCGTGCTCGCCGCCGACCGCGCCACCGCGTTCCTGGTCGACCGGGTCAGCGACCTCGTCACCGTCGAGCCCGAGGCGGTCCGGTCCGTGTCGGGACGCCAGACGCTCAATGGCTGCGTCGAGGCTGAGATCACCCTCGGCGACCGCCTGGTGCACGCGCTCGCGCCCGCCCGCATCCTGACGCTCGAGGAGCAGGAGCGTCTGGCCGCCCTGACGCGCGCCGCGCAGGACCGTCTCGCTGCCCTGGCCGTCGGCTGAGCACGCGCCGATGCGCAGAATCGCGCGACGCAATCCGCATGATGATCCCGGTTACGCCGCCCTCAAGGCGCAGATCATCGCGCGCACGGGCCACCACTATTACGTCGACAAGGACGACCTGCTGTTCGACCGGCTCTGCCGCCGCTTCAAGGCCTGCGGCGTGCCCGATTCGGCAGCCTACCTCGCCTATCTCCACGAGCGCTCGACCGGTGCCGCGGAATGGGCCGCGCTCGAGGCCGAGATCACCATCGGCGAGACCTTCTTCTTTCGTTACGCCGAGCAGTTCGAGGCGCTGCGCGACACGATCCTGCCGGGCTTGATCGCCGAGCGGCAGCCGGAACTGGCCCTGAAGATCTGGAGCGCCGGTTGCTCGACCGGGGCGGAGCCGTACTCGCTGGCCATCCTCCTGCACGAATTGCTGGGGGCGGCGCTGCCCGATTGGCATGTCGCCATCACGGGCACCGACATCAGCCACGCCGCCCTCGCAACGGCGCGGGCCGCCGAATATGGCCGCTGGGCCATGCGCACGCTGCCGCCGGAGGAGCGCCAACGCTACTTCCTGCGTCTTCCGGCCGCGCCCGGCCCCGCCCGTGAGGGGACCTACAGCCTGCGCCCGGAATATCGCCGGATGGTCCGGTTCGAGCGGCAGAACCTGATGAGCCTCGTCGAAGCCGGGGCCCCCGCGGCGGTCGCGGAATACGACCTCATCCTCTGCCGGAACGTGCTGATCTACTTCCACGCGGACACGGTCGCGGCGATCGTCCGGGCGCTGGCGCGGCGCCTGCGGCCGGGGGGCTGGCTGCTGATCGGCCATGCCGAGCCGAACCCCGCCTTCGCGGGCTGGCTCACTCCCGTCAACCTGCCCGGGACCGTCGCCTACCGGCGGCGCGAGGACGGCCCGGTGCTGTTGCCCGGCCTCTCCCTCCCGCCCTGGTCGCAGTTCCAGCCCGGCCCGGTACGTCCGCCGCTTCTGCTTGATCCGGTGCCGCCTCCCGTGCCGGCCCCGATGCCGCCCGCGGTCCCGGTGCCTGCGCACCCGCCGGCCCTGCCCGCCCAACTCGGCCCGGACCTGACCGCTCCGATCCGCGTCCCGCCCGATCTCGTCGGGGACGCACTGCCCCTGCCCCCGGACGAGATCCTGGCCCGGATTCGGGCTCTGGCGGATGCGGGCGAGACGGCCGAGGCCTGGCGCAGCACCCGCGCGGCCTTGAGCGAGACGCCGACCGATGCACGCCTGCGCTTCTACGAGGGCCTGCTCGCCCGCAGTCTCGGGCGCGATGCGGAGGCCGAGCGAAGCTTGCGGGCGGCGCTCTATCTCGACCGCACCTTCGTGATGGCCCATTACCACCTCGGCCTGCTCCTCGCGTCGGTCGGGCGGCTTCCGGCGGCGCGCCGGGCCCTCGACAACGCGGCCGGGTTGGCGCAAGCGCTGCTGCCGGAGAGCCCGGTGCCCGAGGGGGACGGCGCCAAGGCCAGGCAGGTGGCCGAGAGCGCGCGCCTCGCCAGGGCCGGCTTGAGCTAGGGGGAGCGTGGCGTGGGCGGGAGGATTCCGGGGGCCGCCGAGGCCGCAAGCGGCGTGCGCGAGGTGGAGCGCGTGCTGGCGCTCCGCGAGGCGCGGACCTCGGCCCTGGCCCGGCGGGACCGCGAGCAGGGTGGCGGCCGGCAGGCCGGACCGGTCCCCAGCACCCTGGTCTGCACCTGCGGCGGCGAGCGCTACGCGCTGCCCATGGCGGCCGTCGCGCAGGTTCTGCCCAGCCGCGCCTGCACGCCGATTCCCGGTGCGCCGCCCGCGCTCCGTGGCATCGTGGCGCTCTCGGGCGCCATCGTCAGCGTGCTCGACCTCGCACGCGCCCTCGGTCGCGAGGCCGGCCAACCTGCGCAGGACGGGCATCTCGTGGTTCTTCGCGGCGCTCCTCCCATCGCCCTGGCGGTCGACAGGGTGCTCGGCGTGGCGCAGCTCGCCGGGCCCGACGGATCCGAGACGCCGGCGGATCCGGCCGGTCCGGCCTTCGGCGGAATGGGCAGCGAGGCCGTTTCGGGCTATGGCCCGGCAGAACGCGGCGCGGCCGGGGTCGGCGATTTCGTCGTCATCGACCTGCCGCGCCTCCTGCGGCGCTACCTGCCGTGATCCCAGCCTGGAATGACGCGGCCCGGCGGGCATCCTTGCCCCCGGAGCCGCCGGATGTCGGAGCCTGACGCGTGTCGATCTCGATCGGAAAACGAATCCTCCTCGGCTTCGTCGCCGTCACGCTGGTGATCCTGGCGCTCGGCATCTACGCCCTCAGCCAGATCGGGGCGGTGCGCGACACCACCGACGCCATCGTGACCCGCGATCTGAGGGTGGCGCGAAAGCTCGACGACCTGGGCAATCGCGCCCGCGACATGGGTATCCTGCGGCGCAACGCCGTCATTGCGGGGATCTCCGGCAAGCGGCCCGCCGCGGACCAGGAGGACCCGGTCGCGGCCTGGCGCCGGGCCGCGACCGAGACCGAGACCACCCTGACGGCGCTCTCGCGCACGACCGATGAATATCGCGCGAGCTCGATCTCAGCCGAGCGCTCGGCCGTCTGGAAGCGCCTCCACGATCTGGCCGACGAATCCCTGGTGACGTTCCGGCAGCTGCGCGGCGGGAGCGAGGCGCAGCTCGCCGCACTCGCGGCCAAGGACCTCGAGGCGGTGGAAGCCCGCAACGACGAGCTCAACCGCAGCCAGGAGGCTTTCCTGCGCGAGCTCGACCGGACGCGTGAGCTCCTCGACGAGGGCATTGCGGCGGGCCAGCGCGGCGTGCGCGACATCTACGACCACAGCCGGATCTCGATCATCCTGACGCTCGCGGCCTGCGTGGTGCTGTCGATCCTCGTCACCATCCTGATCAGCCGGGCGGTGGTCCGCCCCCTCGAGATCGTGATGGAATTCGCCGAGCGCGTCGGTGCGGGCGATCTCTCGAGCACGCTCGATGCCCGCAGCAACGACGAGATCGGACGCCTCGGGCGCACCCTCAACAGCATGGTGGCGGGGCTCGCCGACCTCGCCCGCACCAACCGCGCCGCCACCGCGGATCTCAATGCCGCCGCGGCCGAGATCCGGGCCTCGGCCCAGGAGCAGGCCGCGAGCGTCGAGGAGCAGTTCGCCGCCGTCCAGGAGACCGCCGCGACGGTGGACGAGATCACCCATTCGGGTGCCCAGATTACCAAGCGCGCCGGCGAGGTCATCGCCACCGCTCAGGCGACCGCCCAGACCTCGAAGGCGGGGTTGCGGGCGGTAGCCGACACGGCCCGCGCCATGGACGCGATCCGCGAGCAGGCCGAGGCGGTCGCCGGCAACATCGTGGCCTTGTCCGAGAAGACCCAGACGATCGGGGAGATCATCACCACGGTGAACGATATCTCGGAGCGGACGCACCTGCTGGCCCTCAACGCCGCCATTGAGGCGGCTGCGGCCGGGGAAGGCGGGCGGAGCTTCGCGGTGGTTGCCGCCGAGATGAAGCTCCTGGCCGATCAGGCCAAGGGCGCCACCGCGCAGGTCCGCACCATCCTGGGCGAGATCCAGCGAGGCATCAACACCTCCGTGATGCTGACGGAGGAGGCCGTCAAGCGGGCCGCGACCGGCAAGACGCGCTCCGACACCACCCAGAAGACCATCGAGGAGATCACCGCGCGGGTCGAGGAGAGCGTGCAGACCTTCCAGCAGATCGTCGCCTCGACGAACCAGCAGCAGCTCGGCATCGAGCAGGTGATGGGCGCGCTCCAGAACATCCGGCAGGCGAGCCAGCAGACGGCGGCAGGCACGCGCGAGGTCGAGGCGGCCTCGGCCAACCTCACCGAGCTTGCCCAAGCCCTGATGGCGCTCGCCGAGCGCTATCGGCATTAGGGGGGACGCACCCTCCGATGGACATCCGCCAGCAGCTCCTCGCGGCCTTCGAGGTCGAGCATCGCGAGCATATCGACGCGATTCGGGCGGCGCTCGCCGGCGGCGCGGACGGGCGCCCACCGGATTGGAACGACATCTTCCGCCGCGCCCACAGCCTGAAAGGGGCTGCGCGGGCGGTCGACCTCCCTCCCGTCGAGGCCGTGGCGCATCGCCTGGAGACCCTGTTCGAGCGGATCGTCGCGGCGGACACGGCCCTCGACCGCGAGGCCACGCGCGCGACGCATCTCGCCCTCGACCGGATCGAGGCCTACGTGGCCGATCTCAAGACCACGGCCGCCCCAGAGATGCCGGGCGATGCGCTGGCAGCCCTCGACGGCCGGCTTCGCCCGGGCCCGCTCGCGCCCGCGGCCCCACAGCCGGTCGAGGCCGCATCTGCGCCGTCCGAAGCCGCGCCCGAGTCGAAGCCGGAGCCGCCTGAGGCGAATCCGGCGCAATCCTCCGGGGCCGAGCCGGCGGTCGATTCCACCCTCGCGCTCCTGCGGGTGCCCGCCGATGCCGTCGAGGCCCTGACGCGGGCGACGCACGAGCTGACGAGCACCCTCGGGGGCGAGGGACAGGTCGCGGACGGACTCGCTCGGATCACCCGGAATGCCGGCGAGCTTCGCCGCCGGGCCGAGGCCAGCCGCGAGCGCGGCCCACTGGCCGCCCTCGCTCGGCTGCTGCGGGGTCAGGGCAACGCGGAGGCCGAGACCGCCCTCGCGGCGGTGCGAACGGAGCTGCGCGCCCTGGAGGCCAGCCTCGCGGTGTTCGCGCGGGAAACGTCGGACCTGACGCGGCGTCAGGCCGGCGCGGCCAGCGCCGTCGAGAGTGCCTCCGCCCGGGTCCGGGTCCAGGCCGAGCGCCTCGCCCTGGTGCCCGCCGAGTCCGTGTTCGGCGGATTTGCCCGCTTCCTGCGCGAGACGGCCCGCGAACAGGATCGCGAGGTCGAGGTCAGCGTGCGCGGTCTCGATCTGCCCGTGGACCGGGCCATGCTCCAGACCCTGAAGGACCCGGTGCTGCACGCCTTGCGCAACGCGCTCAGCCACGGGGCCGAGGCGCCGGAGGCGCGTCGGCGGGCCGGCAAGCCCGCGGCGCTCGCCATCACCTTCGAGGTCGCCGTCAGAGGCGGTCGCCTCTTGATCGGTGTGTCCGATGACGGTCGCGGCCCGAACCTGGCCGCGATCGAGGCGACGGCCCGCGCCCGCGGCCTGCTGGCACAGGGCGAGGCTGCCGATCCCGAGACCCTGCTCGATCTCGTCTTCGCGCCGGGTTTCTCCACGGCCTCCAGCGTCGACACCCTGTCGGGGCGCGGCTTCGGCCTCTCGGTCGTGGCCGACGCGGTCCGATCGCTCCGGGGCAGCGTGCGGCTGGAGGCCCGCGAGCCCTGGGGCACCAGCCTCACCATGAGCCTGCCGCTCTCCGCGTCCCGCCGCAGCGTCCTCCTGGTGGAGGCGGGCGGCGCGACCTTCGGGCTCCCGGGAGCGGGCGTCGAGCGCCTGCTTCGCCTCGACCGCGCCGGCCTCGGCCGTGCTATGGGCCGGGCCGTGGCCCGGATCGAGGGCGCGGGCGGCGCGGAGCTGAACCTGCCGGTGATCCCCCTGGCCGAGCTGACGGGGCTGCCCGTGCGCGAGGCTGCAACGGATGCGACCCATCTGACCGCCCTGATGCTGCGGAGCGCGGGCCAGCGCTTCCTCCTCGCGGTCGATCGCCTCCTCGACGTGCGCACCCTGCTGGTGCTGCCGGCGCCCCCCATCGGGGCGGACGGCAAGCTGTTTTCCGGGACGGTGATCCAGCCCGGCGACGTCCCGGCACTCGTTCTCGACCCGGAGGGGGTTGCCGCGCGCGTCGGCGAGACCAGATCGTCGGCAGGCACTGCCGGCGCGTCCGAGCCGCCAGGGGATGCAGGCGGAACGATGCCGAAGGCGCGGCGTTCGACGATTCTTGTCGTCGACGATTCCATCACCACACGGACCTTGGAGAAGGGCATCTTGGAAGCGGCCGGCTACCGTGTGGTCGTCTGCGTCGACGGTCAGGACGCCCTCGATCGCCTGCGCGCCGACATCGAGACCGTCGATCTCGTAGTGGCCGACGTGGAGATGCCGCGGCTCGACGGGTTCGGCCTGCTCAAGGCGCTGCGCGCGCAGGACGCGTTCGCCCGCCTCCCCGTCATCCTGATGACCTCGCGGGGCGATGCGGAGGATGTGGCTCGCGGGCTCGATCTCGGGGCCGATGCCTACCTGACCAAGCAGAAATTCGACCAGCGCCAGCTGCTCGACACGATCGGGCAGCTCCTGTGACCGGGCGCGTCCGCGTCATGCTCGTCGAGGACAGCCTCGTCGTGCGCCAGCTCCTGATGCACATCGTCGGACGCGACCCGCGCCTGGAACTCGTCGCGGCCGTCGCCTCCGGCGAGGAGGCGCTGCAGACCATCGCGACGAGCTGGCCCGACGTGATCTCGATGGATATCCGCCTGCCCGGGATCGACGGTCTCGAGACGACGCGGCGGATCATGGCCGAGCAGCCGACGCCGATCGTGGTGGTGGCCGATGCGGTGGAGGATTCCTCCCTGCGCATCTCGATGAACGCCCTGCGGGCCGGAGCCCTCTCGGTGGTCGAGAAGCCGGTGGCGATGACCCATGCGGGCTACGACGCGGTCGCGGGCGAGATCTGCACGCAGCTGCGCATCATGGCGCAGGTTCCGGTGATCCGCCGCCGCCCGATCGGCACGGAATGGGCAAGCCGAACGCCGACGGCGAGCCCGCCCCCGATCCCGACCGCGCCGCCCCCTGACCAGGCGACCGTGCTGGGACTTGCTGCCTCGACTGGTGGGCCGCCGGCGCTGGCGCGCGTCATCGGCAGCCTGCCCGAGACCTTCCCCCTGCCGATCCTCGCGGTCCAGCATATGGGGGCGGCCTTCATGGAGGGCTTCGCCGCATGGCTGAATGGCGTCGTGCCCCTGCCCGTCGGGATCGCACGGGACGGCGAGCGGGCGGAAGCGGGCCGGGTCTACGTCGCCCCGGGCGACCGTCACCTCGAACTCGGCCAGAACGGGATCCTGCGCATCCTCGATTCCGCCCCGGTCGGCGGGCAACGCCCCGCCGCGACGGTGCTGTTCCGCTCGATGGCCCGGCAAGCCGGATCGCGCGGCATCGGGGTCCTCCTCACCGGCATGGGGGAGGACGGGGCGCTGGGTCTGCTGGAGATGCGCAAGGCGGGCGCGGCCACGATCGCCGAGCACGAGAGCACGGCGGTGGTGTACGGGATGCCGGCGGCGGCCGTGCGCCTTGCCGCGGCGCGCAGTGTCCTGCCCCTCGATCGCATCGCGGGCCAGCTCCTGCGCAGCGCCAACCCGGATTCGATCACGTGAGTGGCGCGCGGATTCCGCCGGTCGAGGATGCGAGGCCGCGGCTTCTCCTCGTCGAGGATTCGGAGACGCAGGCGCTTGAGCTGCGCCTGTTTCTCGAGGGACAGGGCTTCTCCGTCGCGCGCTGTCCGACGGCCGAGACCGCCCTCGATCACCTCAATCTGCACCTGCCCGATCTCGTGGTGGCCGATTACCACTTGCCCGGCATGAACGGCGACGAGTTCACCCGGCAGTTGCGCCTGTCCCTCCGCACCCGTGCCCTTCCGCTCCTGATGCTCACCGGCGCCCGCGAAGGCGAGCGCCAGGGCCTGGAGAGCGGCGCGGATGCCTACGTGGCGAAATCCGCCGACCGCGATCTCCTGATCCTGCGCATCCGTGCGCTCCTGCGCGAGCGCAAGGGCGGGCCGCACGCGGAGGGACCGGGCGGTGCCGCCTTCCGGAGGGGCCGGGTGCTGGTGGTGGATGGCAGCGCCACCTATCGCACCTTCCTGGCGAGCCTCCTCGCGCAGGAAGGCCACGCGGTGACGTCGGCCGACGGGAACGACACCGCGCTGACGGCCCTCGATGCGCCGGGCGCGAGCTTCGACTGCGTGACGGTCGACCTCCTCGGCCCGGCCTATGACGGGCTCGCCTTGTGTCGGGCGATCCATCAGCGCCGGGCCGGCGTCGAGGCCGGCGGCACCTTTCAGATCGTCGGGATCGCCGGCAGCGCGCCGGCCAAGGATTTCATCGTGGACGCCTTCGCGGCGGGCGCCGACGACGTCGTCTCGAAGGCGGATGCCGAGGTTCTGGTCATGCGCGTGCGCGGCCTCGTCCGCCGCCGCCTGCTCGAAGAGGACAACCGGCGGATCGCGGGCGAGTTCGGGGACCGGGAGCGCGCCCTGGAGAGCGCTCGCGCCGAGGCCGAGGCGGCGGAGGCCCGCGCCAAGCTGGCGGGCGCCCTGGAACGCGCGAACCGGGATCTGGCCGACGCCAACCGCAAATTGACCGATGCCCAGGCCAAGCTCGTTCAGGCCGCCAAGATGGCCTCGCTGGGCGAACTCGTCGCCGGCATCGCCCACGAGATCAACAACCCTCTGGCCTTCATCCTGGCCCATCAGGGCACCGTGGAGCGGCTGCTCGGAGAGATCCCGGCCGTGGCCGAGGATGCTGGCGCGGCCCGCGCCCTGGCCAAGGCGCGAGACCGGGTCGGCTCGATGCGGATGGGCCTCACCCGCATTCAGGATCTTGTCCTCAACCTGCGCAAGTTCTCGCGCCTCGACGAGGGTGAGCGCTCCCTCGTCAACGTGCCCGAGGCGATCGAGACGGTCCTGGCCCTGATCCAGCACAAGCTCGGCGTTCGCATCGAGGTGGTGCGCGACTTCGCGGGGCGCCCCGAAGTCCATTGCACGCCCGCCCTCCTCAATCAGGTGGTGATGAACATCCTGGGGAACGCCGCCGACGCCATGCCGGAGGGCGGCACCATTCGTGTGTCGACGCAGAGCACGGACGATACCGACCTGATCCGCATCAGCGATACGGGGCCGGGCATCCCGGAGACGCTCCGGGAGAAGATCTTCGAGCCGTTCTTCACCACGAAGCCGGTCGGTTCGGGCACGGGGCTCGGGCTCGCAATTGCCTACAGCGTCGTTCAGGCGCATAGCGGCTCGCTCACCGTCGAGTCGGCGCCAGGAGGTGGAGCCTGCTTCGTGATCGGCATTCCGCGGCAGGCCGCTTGAGCATGACCAATGGCACGATCCTGGCCGTCGACGACGAGCCGGACATTCTGATCGCCCTCGAGGATTTGTTCGAGGACGAGTACCGGGTCGTCACCACGACGAAGCCGGCCGAGGCCCTCGCTATCCTGGCCGCGGACCCGGACATCGCGGTCGTGATCTCCGACCAGCGCATGCCCGGCATGACCGGGGACGTCCTCCTGGCGGAGGCCCGCGCCTTCCACGAGGCTCAGGCGATCCTGCTGACCGGCTACGCCGACATTACCGCCGTCATCGCGGCGCTCAACCGCGGCGGCATCACCGGCTATGTGACGAAGCCGTGGGACGCGATTCTCCTGCGCAGCACCGTGCGCAACGCCTTCGAGCGCCATCGGCTCGGGCGCGATCTCGCCACCGAGCGCGCCCTGCTCCTCGGCCTGCTCGACCACTCCGCCGACGCGATCTCGTTCAAGGATGCGGCAGGCCGCTTCATTCGCCTCAATGCCCGGAAGGCCGCCCTGATCGGCCAGGACGTGGAGGCCTGCCTGGGCCGAAGCGAAGCGGACCTCCTCAGGGATCAGGCTCGCAGAACCGTCGAGGCCGACGCGGCGGCGATCCGCACGGGCGAGGTCACGGACAACATGACCACCGAGGGGCCCCTCGGCGCGGAACGTTGGAGCCACGTGGTGCGCGTGCCGATCCGCGCGCTCTCCGGCGAGATCGCTCACCTGGCCACGATCGAGCGCGACGTCACGGAGCAGCGCAACCTGGAGGCGCGGCTTCGACAATCCGACAAGATGCAGGCGCTCGGCACATTGGCCGGCGGCATCGCGCATGACTTCAACAATCTTCTGACCGCGATCCTCGGCAGCCTCGAACTCGCCGGGCCCAAGGTTCAGGATCAGCCGCGTGTCCAGCGCCTGATCGAGAATGCGACCGGCGCGGCCCAGCGCGGCGCGTCGCTGACCAAGCGCCTGCTCAGCTTCAGCCGCTCGCACGACCTTCAGGCGCGAGCCACGGACGTGAACGCGCTGATCGAAGGCATGGGCGACCTGTTCGGCCGCAGCCTCGGCGGCCTGGTGACGGTGACGACGGAACTCTCCCCGAACCTGCCGCCGGTTCATGTCGACCCGGACCAGCTCGAACTCGCGATCCTGAACCTCTGCATCAATGCCCGGGATGCGAGCCCGGAGGGCGGCACGATCACGATCGCCACGTCGCAGGAGCGCGTCACGCAGGATGCGGAACTTGATGCCGGTGATTACGTCCGCATCGGCATCACGGATGCGGGGACGGGAATCCCGCCGGAGATCCTGCAGCGGGTCTGCGAACCCTTCTTCACCACCAAGGCGGTCGGCCAGGGCACGGGGCTCGGCCTCGCCATGGTCTTCGGGCTCGCGCAGCAATCCAAGGGACGACTGCGCATCGAGAGCGAGGTCGGTCGCGGCACCCGGGTCGAGCTGCTGCTGCCGCGCTCCGAGGCTCCGGCCAATTCCGAGACGGCGGCCGCCGCGGCGCCAGCCGTCCGGGCCCGTCCCGCCAGCATCCTGGTGGTCGACGACGATGCCGAGGTCCGGCACGTCACCGCCTCGTTCCTCAGCGATTTCGGATATAGCGAGACCGAGGCCGAGGATGGGGCTGCGGCTTTGGCGCTCCTCGAGAGCCGTGCCTTCGACCTCGTGGTCGCCGATCTCGCCATGCCGGGAATGTCGGGCGTCGAGCTCGCCGCCACCCTGCGCCAACGCTGGCCGAACCTGCCCGTCCTGATCCTGACGGGACACGCGGAGGCGATGCAGATCCCGGACGACATCCCGGTGCTGACGAAGCCCTTCGGCTCGGCGGAACTTGCCGCACGGCTCTCGGCGCTGCTCGAGGCCGCCCGCACGACCTGACGCGCCGCGCGCCGCCATCCGTCGAGAAAACCCTTCCCAAACGCGAAGAGGCGGCCCGGGGGCCGCCTCTCACGATGGGTCTCGAAGCGTGTTTCGACGGATCAGGCCGCAGCGGCCTCGCCGCCCTGGACCGGACCGGAATCGCGGCCACGGGCATCGACATCCCGGTCCACGAACTCGATGACCGCCATCGGGGCGTTGTCGCCGTAGCGGAAACCGGCCTTCATGATGCGGCAATAGCCGCCCGGACGGGCGTTGTAGCGCGGGCCGAGAACAGCGAAGAGCTTCTTCACCATCGCTTCGTCGCGGATCTGCGACATGGCGAGACGGCGTGCATGGATGCTGTCGGTCTTGCCCAGCGTGATCAGCTTCTCGACGACCGGACGCAGATCCTTGGCCTTCGGCAGCGTGGTGATGATCTGCTCGTGCTTGATTAGCGCGGCGGACATGTTGGCGAACATCGCCTTGCGGTGCTCGGTGGTGCGGTTGAAACGACGACCGCGGAAACCGTGACGCATGATGGCTTTCCTTCATTCTGATGGCCGCCGTGCCACGGTACGGCCATGCGCCCCACGATCGGGGCTTCTCTCTCGATCCGCGTGACCCTGCGGCGGGATTCCTTCGCCCTCCCCTGACCCGGCCTGTCGGGCCAGGATCAGGGGAGCGAGGCTGGCGCCTCAGTAATGCTCTTCGAAGCGCTTGGCGAGATCCTCGATGTTCTCCGGCGGCCAGCCGGGGACGTCCATGCCGAGGTGCAGGCCCATGCCGGCCAACACTTCCTTGATCTCGTTGAGCGACTTGCGGCCGAAGTTCGGGGTGCGCAGCATCTCGCCCTCGGACTTCTGGATGAGGTCGCCGATATAGACGATGTTGTCGTTCTTCAGGCAGTTCGCCGAGCGCACCGAGAGCTCCAGCTCGTCGACCTTCTTGAGCAAAGCCGGGTTGAAGGGCAGCTGCGGCGCGAGCGGCGCGGCCTCTTCCTTCCGGGGCTCCTCGAAGTTCACGAAGACCTGCAACTGGTCCTGGATGATGCGTGCCGCGTAGGCCAGCGCGTCCTCCGGCGTCACCGCGCCGTTGGTCTCGATCGTCATCGTCAGCTTGTCCTTGTCGAGATCCTGGCCCTCGCGGGTGGTCTCGATGCGGTAGCTGACCTTGGTGACGGGCGAGAACAGGGCATCGACCGGGATCAGGCCGATCGGCGCATCCTCGGGACGGTTGCGCTCAGCCGGGACGTAGCCCTTGCCGGTCGCGACCGTGAATTCCATCCGGATCTCCGCGCCGTCGTCGAGGGTGCAGATCACGAGGTCGGGGTTCAAGATCTGGATGTCGCCGACCGCGCCGATATCGCCCGCCGTGACGGTGCCGGGGCCGGTCTTGCGCAGGGTCATGCGCTTGGGCTGGTCCGTCTGCGAGCGGATCGCGATCGTCTTGATGTTGAGGACGATGTCGGTGACATCCTCGCGCACGCCCGGGATCGACGAGAATTCATGCAGCACGCCGTCGATCTGGACCGACGTCACGGCCGCGCCCTGCAGAGAGGACAGGAGGACGCGGCGCAGCGAATTGCCCAGGGTGGTGCCGAAGCCGCGCTCGAGCGGCTCGGCCACGACCGTGGCGACGCGCTTCGGGTCGTCGCCGGTCGAAACCTGCAGCTTGTTCGGCTTGATGAGCTCTTGCCAGTTCTTCTGAATGACCACGGTCCTACCTCTCGCAATACGGGCGCGGTCCGAACTCCTGGCCCGCGCTGAATGCCGCCCCGCCGCGCCCCCACGCGCGGACCGGCCTCCAAATGGTTCTCTACTGTGCCGCGACCCAGAGTTCGGGCACGAATCGATATCCGGCTCCCTCGCGCACGACGTAGCCGAGCGCCGGAAATTCGAGATGCGAGCCCGCGATGAAGCTGCGCTCGCTCGCGACCTCGTCGAGGACGCGCTTGCGCGTGGCACGCGCCTGATCCCCGTCCACGTCGAAACCCACGCCAGCTTCCGGCTGCTTGAACTGGATTGCCGGCAGGTGCACCACGTCCGTCCACATCATCAGGCTGTTCTCGCCGGAGACGATGCGAAACCCCGTATGTCCGGGCGTATGCCCCGGCAGCGGAACCGCCGTGACTCCGGTGACGACCTCGCCCCCCGTAATTGTGCGCATCCGGTCCTTGTAGGGCGCCACGGCCTTCTGGGCGCCCTCGAAATAGGGTTTCGCCTCCGCGGGAGCCCGCGTCAGCGCATCGTCTCCGAGCCAGTGGGCGGCCTCGTCCGCGTGCAGAATGATCTCCGCATTGGGATAAGCCGCCCTGCCCTCCCGCGTGAGCAGGCCCCCCGCGTGATCAGGGTGGAGATGCGTCAGGAGGATCGTCTCGATCTCCTCCGGCCGCGTCCCGGTCAATGCCAGCGCTGCCGGCACCCGACCGAGGGTGTCCCCGCCGAACCCGCCCATGCCCGTGTCGATCAGCACCGGCGCGCGGCCGGGACCGGTGATCAGGAAGGCGTTCAGCGTCAGACGGGGAGCCTCAGCACGAAAGCCGGCCGCCTGAAGCGCGCCGGCCTCCGCCTTCGGAATGCCCGTGACGATGTCGAGGGTCACTGGCAGGTATCCGTCGTTGAGAACGGTGATCGTGAGATCGCCCAGATTCCAACGCAGTGCCCCCGGAAGCGCCTTCGAACCTTCTGCCACGCAGTCCTCCGTCTGCTGCCTCTCCGTCCGTCGCGCGTCTCCGCTCAGACGCGGCGACGCTTGCGCGGGCGGCAGCCGTTATGCGGGATCGAGGTGACGTCGCGGATCGAGGTCACGGTGAAGCCCGCGGCCTGAAGCGCGCGAAGTGCCGATTCGCGGCCCGAGCCCGGACCCGAAACCTCGACCTCGAGGGTGCGCATGCCGTGCTCGGAGGCCTTGCGGGCAGCGTCCTCGGCCGCGACCTGGGCGGCGTAAGGCGTCGACTTGCGCGAGCCCTTGAAGCCCATGGCGCCGGCCGACGACCAGGAGATCGTGTTGCCCTGCGCGTCCGTGATGGTGATCATCGTGTTGTTGAACGATGCGTTCACGTGCGCGACGCCCGAAACGATGTTCTTGCGTTCGCGCCGGCGGATGCGGGTCGGTTCCTTGGCCATATGTCTCGCTCACTTCCTTCAAACACGCCCGTAATGCCAGGCGCTCGGGATTTATCTCGGAGGGTTGTACCGGCCACCGTGAAGCGCCGGTTCTGGAAGAAGGCCGGGTTCCCCCGGCCTCTCGCAGGATGAAACTTACTTCTTCTTACCGGCGATCGGCTTCGACTTGCCCTTGCGGGTGCGAGCATTCGTGTGGGTGCGCTGACCGCGGACCGGCAGGTTGCGGCGATGGCGCAGACCACGGTAGCAGCCGAGATCCATCAGGCGCTTGATGTTCATCGAGACTTCGCGGCGCAGATCACCTTCCACGACGTAATCGCGGTCGATGGTCTCGCGGATCTGAAGCACCTCGGCATCCGTGAGCTGATTCACGCGACGCTCGGCAGGGATGCCGACCTTCTCGGTGATCTCCTCGGCCTTCTTCGAGCCGATGCCGTGAATGTACTGAAGCGCGATGACGACGCGCTTGTTCGTCGGGATGTTGACGCCTGCGATACGGGCCAAGGTCTTGCTCCATCTGGCGCCGGGCAGCGGCCCGGGCCTGTTTCCTGATTCACGTGCGTCCGGTGGAGGCCGGCCCCTGCACGCCGCCGGAACGACAAGTCGGCCCGCGACCGCCCCTATCGAGGCGCCCCGGACCCACTCCCGTCTGGACGAAGACCGGCCTGCTAGCGCGGGCCGACCCCTTTGTCAACTCTCAGGCCGCGCCGGAGGGAGCCTTATCGGCATGGGCCTCGAGAAGGGTCATGACCTCGTCGGTCACCGTGTCGATCGGCTTCATGCCGTCGATGGTGCGCAGCATTCCGGCCTTGGCGTAATAGGCGGAGAGGGGCGCGGTCTGCTGCCGATAGGCTTCGAGGCGCGTCTTGAACACCTCGGGCGTGTCGTCCTTGCGCACCGGCTGCCCACGGGCGGCGGTCTCCTCGGCGCGCTTGGCGATGCGGCCGACCAGCGCGTCCTCGTCGACCTTGAACTCGATGACCGTCGAGAGGGACAGGCCCTTCCCATCGAGCATCCGGTCGAGGGCGACCGCCTGCTCGACCGTGCGCGGGAAGCCGTCGAGGATGAAACCGCGCCTGGCATCCGGCTCATCGATGCGGTCCGCGACAATCCCGACCACGACGGCATCGGGGACCAGACCACCGCTCTCCATGATCGACTTCGCCTCGCGGCCGACCGGCGTGCCGGCCGCGACCGCGGCGCGCAACATGTCGCCCGTCGACAATTGCGGGATCCCGAACCGGCCGACGATCCGCTCGGACTGCGTCCCCTTCCCCGCGCCGGGTGGTCCGAGCAGTATGATCCGCATGACGTCGATCCTCGTCCATTGCCCGCTTTCGGGCTTTCAGGGCGTCCGGCGAAGCCTCCCCGGCATCGCCCACGAAACGTCGTTCTACCGGATTTGCGCGTCCGGGCGAGCCGGAGAAAAGGCCAACGCGTTCCAGCGCGCCGAATTTGTTCGCGGGCGCGCCGAGCGCGCCCGCGGGCACGAAGTCTAGCGGCGGCGCTGCGTCGTCGATGCGCCGCGGAGCTTCGCCTTCTTGACCAGGCCCTCGTACTGATGCGCCATCAGGTGCCCGTGGATCTGGGCCACCGTATCCATCGTCACCGACACGACGATGAGGAGCGAGGTGCCGCCGAAGCCGAGACTGGCGCTGGCATAGGAGGCCAGGATCTCCGGCACCAAGCAGACGAAGGTGAGGTACAGAGCGCCGATCAGGGTGATGCGGGTCAGCACCTTGTCGATGAAGGACGCCGTGCGCTCGCCGGGACGGATGCCCGGGATGAAGCCGCCATGCTTCTTCAGGTTGTCCGCCGTCTCCTGCGGATTGAATACCACCGCCGTGTAGAAGAAGGCGAAGAAGATGATCAGCGCGGCATAGAGCAACATGTAGAGCGGCCGACCATGGCCGAGATAGGTCGTGATGGTCGCAAGGATCCCGGTTCCGCCCTGGTTCGCCGAGAAGCTCGCGACGGTCGCGGGCAGCAGCAGGAGCGAGGACGCGAAGATCGGCGGGATCACCCCGGAGGTGTTCAGCTTCAGCGGCAGGAACGAGGTCTGTCCCTCGTACATGCGGTTGCCGACCTGGCGCTTCGGGTAGTTGATCAGGAGCCGGCGCTGGGCCCGCTCCATGAAGACGATGAAGTAGACGAGGCCGATCGCCGCGACGCCGACGCCCAGGATGACGGCGGAGGACAGGGCGCCCGTGCGGCCGAGTTCCAGCGCGCCGATGATCGCGGTCGGCAGGTGGGCGACGATGCCGGCGAAGATGATCAGCGAGGAGCCGTTGCCGATGCCCCGAGAGGTGATCTGCTCACCGATCCACATCAGGAACAGGGTTCCGCCCGTCAGCGTGATGACGGTGGAGAGGAGGAAGAACGGGCCCGGATCGATCGCCGCGCTCGAGCTCTGGAGACCGACCGCGATGCCCCAGGATTGCACCAGGGCGAGGAGGACGGTGAGGTAGCGCGTGTACTGGTTGATGACCTTGCGGCCGGACTCGCCCTCCTTCTTCAGCGTCTCGAGGCTCGGGATCACCGAGGTCAGGAGCTGAATGATGATTGAGGCCGAGATGTAGGGCATGATGTTGAGCGCGAAGATCGCCATGCGCTCCACCGCCCCACCCGAGAACATGTTGAACAATCCGAGCACGCCGCCGGCCTGCTGCTGGAAGTTCCGGGCGAACTGCTCCGGGTCGATGCCCGGGATCGGGATGTAGGTGCCGAGCCGGAACACCACGAGGGCACCGAGCGTGAACCAGATGCGCTTCTTCAGCTCATCGGCCTTCGCGATTGCCCCGAAATTGAGGTTGGCGGCAAGCTGCTCGGCGGCTGAGGCCATGGCCTGTATTCCTGAGACGGTTTGTGCGGGGCTTGAGGGCACCCGTGAAAAACGAAGCGGCGGCCACGCGCGAGGTCGCACGGGCCGCCGCTCAGCGCTTCGACTTAAGGGCTGCGAGAACCCGGCGCAACCGCGTTACGCGGTCGCTTCGGCCTTGCCGCGGGTCGACACGCCGGACGCGAAGGCGACGTTCACGGTTCCACCGGCCTTCTCGACGGCCTCGATGGCCGACTTCGACGCACGGGTCACCTCGAAGGTGAGCTTCGTGCTGAAGTCGCCGACGCCGAGCAGCTTCACGCCGTCCCGCGGACGCGCGATGATGCCGGCCGAGACGAGGCTGTCCACCGTCACGGTGGCGCCCTTGTCGAGCTTTCCGGCCTCAACCGCCGCCTGCACCCGGCCGAGATTCACCTCGTTCAGGTCGGCCGCGTGGATGTTGTTGAAGCCGCGCTTCGGCAGGCGACGATGCAGCGGCATCTGACCGCCCTCGAAGCCCTTGATGGCGACGCCGGTGCGAGCCTTCTGACCCTTCACGCCGCGGCCACCGGTCTTGCCCTTGCCGGAGCCGATGCCCCGGCCGACGCGCATCCGGTTCTTGGTCGCGCCGACATTGTCGTGGAGTTCGTTGAGTTTCATGCTGGCCTCCTCAAGCCGCGCCGTCGAGGACGCGCACGAGGTGCTGCACCTTGCGGATCATCCCGCGCACGGAGGGTGTATCCTCCAGCTCGGAAACCCGGTGCAGCTTGTTGAGCTTGAGGCCGATCAGCGTCGCGCGCTGGGAAGCCTCGCGGCGGATCGGCGAGCCGATCTGCTCGACGCGGAGAGTCTTGGTAGCCATTCAACCCTCCCTTACGCGACCGCGGCTTCGGACGAATCCGTCGGATCGACGTCGCGACGGCGGCTCTGCAGGCTCGAGACCTTGAGGCCGCGGCGCGCCGCGACCGAGCGCGGGCTGTCCTCGTTCTTGAGGGCCTCGAAGGTGGCGCGCACGAGGTTGTAGGGGTTCGACGACCCCAACGACTTCGCGACAACATCCTGCATGCCAAGGGTCTCGAAGACGGCGCGCATCGGGCCGCCCGCGATGATGCCGGTGCCCTGGGGCGCGGCGCGCAGGATGACCTTGCCGGCGCCGTGACGGCCCTGGACGTCGTGATGCAGCGTCCGACCCTCGCGGAGCGAGATCCGGACGAGGCCGCGCTTGGCCGCTTCCGTCGCCTTGCGGATCGCCTCCGGCACCTCACGGGCCTTGCCATGGCCGAAGCCGACGCGGCCCTTCTGGTCGCCCACGACGACGAGCGCCGCGAAGCCGAAGCGACGGCCGCCCTTCACCACCTTGGCGACGCGGTTGATGTGGACGAGCTTGTCCACGAACTCGCTGTCGCGCTCCTCGCGCTCATCGCGGCGGCCGCGGCCCCCGCCTTCCCGTTCACGTGCCATGTGTACCCAATCCGTCTCACTGACGCGGGCGGCGGGCCCGCTCGCTTGATGTGTGTCCGTGTCAGGGGCGGCGCACCGCCCCTTCACCGCCGATTAGACCGTGTGCCTACCCTCGCGGGCGGCGCCTCAGAAGTCGAGGCCACCCTCGCGGGCGGCATCGGCGAGCGCCTTGACGCGCCCGTGATAGAGGTAGCCCGAACGATCGAAGATCACCTGGGAGACGCCGGCCGCCTTGGCGCGCTCGGCGACGAGCTTGCCCACGGCGGCGGCTGCCGCCACATCGGAACCGGTCTTGAGGCCTGCCTTGAGATCCTTGTCCAGCGACGAGGCCGAAGCCAGCGTGCGGCCCTGGGCATCGTCGATGACCTGGACGTAGATCTGCTTGGAGGAACGGAACACCGAGAGCCGGGGACGGCCATTGGCCGCCGCCCGCAGCGCGCGGCGCACACGCGCCTTGCGGCGGTCGAGTGCATCGAATTTGCGTGACATGTCGGCCAGTCCTTACTTCTTCTTGCCTTCCTTGCGGAAGATGAACTCGCCCGCATACTTCACGCCCTTGCCCTTGTAGGGCTCGGGGCCGCGGTAGTCGCGGATCTCGGCGGCGACCTGACCGACGCGCTGACGGTCGATGCCCGTGACCACGATCTCCGTCGGCTTCGGCGTCACGATCGTGATGCCGGCCGGGATCTCGTACTCGATGTCGTGGCTGTAGCCGAGCGACAGCTTGAGGGCCTTGCCGGCCATCGCCGCGCGATAACCGACGCCTGTGATCTCGAGCTTCTTCTCGAATCCCTTCGAGACACCCTCGACGAGATTCGCGACCTGCGCGCGGGACGTGCCCCAGAGGGACCGCGCCTGCTTGGATTGGTCCTTCGGCTGGACCGAGACCGCGCCATCCTCCAGCGCGACCGAGACCAGGTTCGGCACGACGAACTGAAGCTCGCCCTTCGAACCCTTCATCTTAACCGTCTGACCGGTCACCGTGGCGGTCACGCCGGACGGGACGACGACGGGCTTCTTGCCTACGCGAGACATGAGCTCTCCTCCTCTCGTACGGGTTAGAACACCTTGCAGAGCACTTCGCCGCCGACGTTGCGCTCGCGCGCCTCGTGGTCGGCCATGACGCCCTGCGGGGTGGACACGATGGTGATGCCGAGACCGTCGGCGACGCGCGGCAGCTCGCCGACCGACGAGTAGACGCGGCGACCGGGCTTCGACACGCGCTGGATCGAGCGGATGACGGGCTTGCCGTCGTAGTATTTCAGCTCGATCGCGAACTCGGTCCGGCCATTGCCGTGATCGGTCGTCGCGTAATCGCGGATGTAGCCCTCGGACTTGAGGACGTCGAGAACGCTGGCGCGCAGGCGCGAACCGGGCGTCTGGACGACGTTGCGGCGGCGCTGCTGACCGTTGCGGATGCGGGTGAGCATATCACCCACGGGATCGTTGACCATGGTGATTGCCTCCTTACCAGCTCGACTTGACGAGGCCGGGGATCAGGCCCCGGTTGCCGAGCTCACGCAACGCGACGCGCGAGATGCCCATCTTGCGATAATAGGCGCGCGGGCGGCCGGTGATCTCGCAGCGGTTGCGGATGCGGGTCGCCGACGAATTGCGGGGAAGCTCCGCGAGCTTGAGGCGCGCCTCGAAGCGCTCCTCCATCTCGAGGGACTCGTTGTTCGCGACCGCGAGCAGCGCCTTGCGCTTCTCGGCGAACCGCTTCACCAGATCCTTCCGGTGATTGTTCTTCTCGACTGAGCTTTTCTTAGCCATGTCTTCTCTCTCCAGTGTCCGCGTCTAAGAGCGAGCTCTTACTGCCGGAACGGGAATTGGAAATGCTGGAGCAGCGCGCGGGCCTCGGCATCGGTCGTCGCGGTGGTGGCGACCACGATGTCCATGCCCCACATCTGCTCGGCCTTGTCGTACGAGATCTCCGGGAACACGAGGTGCTCCTTGAGGCCGAGGGCGTAGTTGCCGCGCCCGTCGAACGACTTCGGGTTCAGGCCGCGGAAATCGCGCACGCGCGGCAGCGCGATGGTGATCAGGCGGTCCATGAACTCGTACATGCGCTGCTTGCGCAGCGTCACCTTGCAGCCGATCGGCATGCCCTCGCGGACCTTGAAGGTCGCGATGGCCTTGCGGGCCCGGGTGATCACGGGCTTCTGGCCGGCGATCAGAGCGAGGTCGCCGGCAGCAACCGAGGCCTTCTTCGAATCCGCGGTGGACTCGCCGACGCCCATGTTGATGACGATCTTCTCGATCTGCGGAACCTGCATGGGGTTCTTGTAGCCGAACTCTTCGATCAGCTTCTGCCGCACCACCTCGTCGTAGTGCTTGCGGAGCCGCGGCGTGTAGCCGTCCGTCTTTGCCTCAGCCATCGATCAGATCCCCCGAGCGCTTGGCGAACCGAACCTTGCGGCCGTCCTCGAGAATGCGGAAACCAACGCGCGTGGCCTTGCCGTCCTTGGGATCGGCGACCGCGATGTTGGACAGGTGAATGGCGGCTTCCTTGGAGATGATGCCGCCTTCCTGGTTCTGCGTCTGCTTCTGGTGACGCTTGACCAGGTTGATGCCGCGCACGAGGGCCTTGTCGTCCTTGGGCAGCACCTGGATGACCTCGCCGGAGCGACCCGCGTCGCGACCGGTGAGAACGACGACGGTGTCGCCCTTCTTGATCTTCGCAGCCATCACAGCACCTCGGGAGCGAGTGAGATGATCTTCATGTGGTTCCGGGCGCGCAGTTCGCGCGGCACGGGCCCGAAGATACGGGTGCCGATCGGCTCCTTCTGATTGTTGATCAGGACGGCCGCGTTCTTGTCGAAGCGGATCACCGAGCCATCGGGACGCTTCACGTCCTTGGCGGTGCGCACGACGACCGCCTTCATGACGTCGCCCTTCTTCACGCGGCCGCGCGGGATGGCTTCCTTGACGGAGACGACGATGATGTCGCCGACGCCGGCATATTTGCGCTTCGACCCGCCAAGCACCTTGATGCACATCACGCGACGCGCACCAGAGTTATCGGCGACGTCCAGATTCGTCTGCATCTGGATCACGGGAGTGACCTTTCCTTGTTTCAGGCGGGTTTCCGCACGCGGACGGTATTGCCCGGCGGACGACGCCTGATGGGGATCTGATGTCCCCGGCTCATGTAACAGACCGCGCTATCGGCACTTCACAGCGCCGGCGCGGTCACCGCAGTCGAAGGAGGACGACGAGCGCCCCCGCTGAACTTTCGCGAAGGCCGGTCGCATACAACGCGCCGGCGATTCGCGCAAGGGTCTCGGTCGGGCGGCGGGCGCCTCAGGCGCTCGCCGCAGCCTCGGTTGCGCTCTCGACGAGCTTCCAGGTCTTGGTCTTGGACATGGGACGGCACTCCTCGATGAACACCGTCTGCCCGACCTTGGCGGCATTCGCCTCGTCATGGGCATGGTAGTTCTTCGAGCGGCGGACGGTCTTCTTCATCACCGGGTGGGTGAAGCGACGCTCCACCTTCACGACGATCGTCTTCTCGCCCTTGTCGCTGACGACGACGCCCTGCAATACGCGCTTCGGCATGATTGACTCCTCAGGCCTGCGTCGGCTGAAGCGTCTTGTGACGCTGCAGCGTGCGGACGCGGGCTATGTCGCGACGGACCTCGCGGACGCGGGCGACGTTCTCGAGCTGGCCGGTGGCACCCTGGAAGCGCAGGTTGAACTGCTCCTTCTTCAGGTTCACCAGCTCGTCGTTCAGCTGATCCGCGGACAGGGCCTTCAGATCAGACAGTCTCTGGGACGACTTCATGATCTCCCTCCTCAGTCTGCGATGCGGGCGACGACGCGGGTGCGCACGGGAAGCTTCGCGGCGCCGAGGCGCAGGGCCTCGCGGGCGATATCCTCGGCGACGCCGTCGACCTCGAACATGATGCGCCCGGGATGGACGCGGGCGGCCCAGTAATCCGGCGCACCCTTACCGGAGCCCATGCGGACCTCCGTGGGCTTGGCCGAGACCGGCACGTCCGGGAACACGCGGATCCAGACGCGGCCCTGGCGCTTCATCTCGCGGGTGATCGCGCGGCGGGCCGCCTCGATCTGCCGCGCGGTGATCCGCTCGGGCTCCACTGCCTTCAGGCCGTACTGGCCGAAGTTCAGCTCGAAGCCGCCTTTGGCCGCACCGTGGATGCGGCCTTTGAACTGCTTACGGAACTTGGTTTTCTTGGGTTGCAGCATGGCAGCCTCTCAACACCTTCCTTGGCTCGGGTCCGCGTTGCACGTCAGGCGTGATCGCGGCGGCCGCGCTCGCGCCCACCCTCGCCGTCGCGCTCACGACGGCCGCCGGAACGGCCACCCTCTTCCTGCGCCTTCTTGTCCTGCGCCATCGGGTCGTGCTCGAGGATCTCGCCCTTGAACACCCACACCTTGATGCCGCACGTCCCGTAGGTCGTGAAGGCCGTCGCGGTGCCGTAATCGACGTCCGCGCGCAGCGTGTGCAGCGGGACGCGACCCTCGCGGTACCATTCCTGGCGCGCGATCTCGGCGCCGCCGAGGCGGCCCGAACAGTTGATCCGGATGCCCTCGGCACCCAGACGCATCGCCGACTGAACGGCGCGCTTCATGGCGCGACGGAAGGCGACGCGGCGCTCGAGCTGCTGGGCGATCGAGTCGGCGACGAGCGTCGCGTCGATCTCGGGCTTGCGCACCTCGACGATGTTGATCGTCACGTCGGCCTTGGTCATCGTGCCGACGAGCTTGCGCAGCTTCTCGATATCCGCACCCTTCTTGCCGATCACCACGCCCGGGCGACCCGAGTGGATGGTGACGCGGCACTTCCGGTGCGGACGCTCGATGACGATCTTCGAGACGGCCGCCTGCTTGAGCTGCTTCATGAGCGCGGCGCGGATCGCGACGTCCTCGTGCATCAGCTTGGCGTACTCGCCCTTGCCGGCGAACCAGCGGGAGTCCCAGGTCCGGTTGATACCGAGCCGCAGACCGATCGGATTGACTTTCTGGCCCATTAGATCCTCCTCACGCCGCTTCGGCGGACGGGACTTCGCGAACCACGATGGTGAGGTTCGAGAAGGGCTTCAGGATGCGGGCGCCGCGGCCACGCGCACGGGCGTGGAAACGCTTCAGCACGAGCGCCTTGCCGACGAAGGCCTGGGAGACGACGAGATCGTCGACGTCCAGGTCGTGGTTGTTCTCAGCGTTCGCGATCGCGCTCTCGAGGCACTTCTTGACCTCGCGGGCGATGCGCTTGCGGGAGAATTCAAGATCGGCCAGCGCCGACTCGACCTTCTTGCCGCGAATGAGCTGCGCGACGAGATTGAGCTTCTGGGGGCTGACGCGCAGCATGCGCGCCACCGCCTTGGCCTCGTTCTCGGGGAGCGCGCGGGGGGTTGCGGGCTTGCCCATGATCAGCGCCTCTTCGCCTTCTTGTCGGCCGCGTGGCCGTGGAAGGTGCGGGTCGGCGAGAACTCGCCGAACTTGTGACCGACCATTTCCTCGGAAACGTAGACCGGGATGTGCTTCTGCCCGTTGTGCACACCGAAGGTGAGCCCGACGAACTGCGGCAGGATCGTGGAGCGACGGCTCCAGATCTTGATGACTTCGTTGCGGCTGGATCCGCGCGCGGTATCAGCCTTCTTGAGGAGGTAGCCGTCGACGAACGGCCCCTTCCAGAGGGAGCGTGCCATGATGCTTACTTCTTGCGGTTGTGGCGGCTGGACAGGATGAAGGTGTCGGTCCGCTTGTTGGACCGGGTCTTCTTCCCCTTCGTGGGCACGCCCCAGGGGGTGACCGGATTACGGCCGCCCGAAGTGCGTCCCTCGCCACCGCCGTGCGGATGGTCGACCGGGTTCATCGCGACGCCCCGGTTGTGCGGGCGCTTGCCGAGCCAGCGATTGCGGCCGGCCTTGCCGAGCGAGATGTTCATGTGGTCGGGGTTGGAGACCGCGCCCACGCTCGCGAAGCACTGGCCGTGCACGAGGCGCTGCTCGCCCGAGTTCAGGCGCAGCGTCACGTAGCCCTGGTCGCGGCCGACGATCTGGGCGTAGTTGCCGGCGGACCGCGCGATCGCCCCGCCCTTGCCGATCTTCAGCTCGACATTGTGGACGATGGTGCCGACCGGCATGTTGCCGATCGGGCCGGCATTGCCCGGCTTGATGTCGACCTGCTCGGCAGCCACCACCTTGTCGCCCGGCTGCAGGCGCTGCGGAGCCAGGATGTAGCTCTGCTTGCCGTCCGGGTAGTTGATCAGCGCGATGAACGCGGTGCGGTTGGGATCGTACTCGATCCGCTCCACGGTCGCGGTCTGCCCGAGCTGGTCGCGCCGCTTGAAATCGACGTTCCGCAAGGTGCGCTTGTGACCACCGCCACGGAAGCGGACCGTGATGCGGCCGAGATTGTTGCGGCCGCCCGAGGACGACTTGCCCTCGGTCAGCGCCTTCACCGGCTTGCCCTTGTAGAGCTCACGGCGGTCAACGAGGACGAGCTGGCGCAGGCTCGGCGTGACCGGTTTGAATGTCTTCAAGGCCATCGGCTTGTATCCTTACCCGGTCTTCACTCAGAGCCCGGTCGTGACGTCGATCGTGTCGCCTTCAGCGAGGGTCACGATCGCTTTCTTCACGTCCGAACGCTGTCCGCGCATCCCGCGGAAGATCTTCTTCTTACCCTTGGTGACGAGCGTGTTCACGCTGGTCACCTTGACGTCGAACAGCTTCTCGACCGCTTCCTTGATCTGCGGCTTCGTCGCCTTCGGGGCGACGCGGAACACGACCTTGTTCTGCTCGGTCAGGTTCGTCGCCTTCTCGGTGATCACCGGAGAGACGATCACGTCATAGTGGCGCGGATCGGCACTCATTTGAAACGCGCCTCCAGCGCATCGACGGCTGCGCGGGTGAGAACGAGCTTCTCGCGACGCAGGATGTCGTAGACGTTGATGCCCTGCACCGGCAGGACGTCGATCTGCGGCAGGTTGCGGGCGGCGCGACCGAAGTTCACGTCAACCTCGGCACCGCCGATGATGAGGGCGCTCGAGAGGCCGAGCTTGCCGAAACGCTCGGCGAGCGCCTTGGTCTTGCCGTCCGCGAGCTTGACGTCGTCGACGACGATCAGGGTCGAGGATTTCAGCTTGGCCGAGAGGGCGTGCTTGAGCGCCAGGGCCCGGACCTTCTTGGGGAGGTCGTGGCTGTGATCGCGCACCACCGGACCGAAGGCCCGGCCGCCGCCGCGGAACTGGGGAGCGGAGGCGGCGCCGTGACGGGCGTTGCCGGTTCCCTTCTGCTTGTAGAGCTTCTTGCGCGTCCGGTTCACGTCCGAGCGGTTCTGCACCGCATGCGTGCCGGCGCGGCGCTTGGCGAGCTGCCAGCGGACCATGCGCTGCAGCAGGTCGGGGCGCGGCTCGAGACCGAAGATGGCCTCGTCGAGCTCCACCGAACCGGCGCCCGCCCCATCGAGCGTGGTGATATCGAGCTTCATCACGCGTTCTCCTCGGAAGCCGCGGCCTCGGGGGCCGGGGCAGCAGCGCCGTTCTCACGGAACTTGCCCGGCAGCGGAACATCGGCGGGAAGCTTGCGCTTCACCGCATCACGGATCTGGATCCAGCCGCCGGCAACGCCCGGGACCGCACCCTCGACGAGAATGAGGCCGCGCTCCGGATCGGTGCGCACGACACGCAGGTTCTGGGTGGTGACCCGCTCGACGCCGAGGTGACCCGGCATCTTCTTGTTCTTGAAGGTCTTGCCCGGATCCTGGCGGCCGCCGGTCGAGCCGATCGAGCGGTGCGAGATCGACACGCCGTGCGTGGCGCGCAGGCCGCCGAAGTTCCAGCGCTTGATGCCGCCGGCGAAGCCCTTACCCGTGGTGGTGCCCGTCACGTCGACGAACTGGCCCGGGATGAAGTGGTCCGCGGTGATCTCGGCGCCGACCGGGATCAGCGAGTCCTCGGACACGCGGAACTCGGCGAGCTTGCGCTTCGGCTCGACCTTGGCCACCGCGAAGCGGCCGCGCTCGGCAGCGGAAACGTTCTTGACCTTGGCCTTGCCGACGCCGACCTGCAGCGCGACATAGCCGTTCTTCTCGACGGTGCGGTGGGCAACCACCTGGCATTGATCGATCTTGAGCACGGTGACGGGAACATGCTCCCCCGCATCCGTGAAGATGCGGGTCATGCCGACCTTCTGTGCAATGACGCCTGAGCGCATAGGTGTCTCCCCTCGCGCGATGAAACGGTAAGCTCTAGGCCCGGCGGGCTTAGAGCTTGATCTCCACATCCACGCCAGCGGCGAGGTCGAGCTTCATCAGCGCGTCCACGGTCTGGGGGGTCGGATCGACGATATCGAGGACACGCTTGTGCGTGCGCATCTCGAACTGCTCGCGCGACTTCTTGTCGATGTGGGGCGAACGGTTGACGGTGAAGCGCTCGATATGGGTCGGAAGCGGGATCGGGCCACGGATCTGAGCACCGGTGCGCTTCGCGGTGGAGACGATCTCGCGGGTCGACGCATCGAGGATGCGGTGATCGAACGCCTTGAGGCGGATGCGGATATTCTGACCGTTCATGACCTGAAACCTTGGGCGGAAAGTGAAGGGCGGGCGCGAGGGCCCGCCCCTCTAACGTCCCTCTCGATGGCGAGTGAGCGCGTCTTTACTCGTTGATGGCGGCGACGACGCCTGCGCCGACGGTGCGTCCGCCCTCGCGGATGGCGAAGCG
>NZ_VZZK01000051.1 GCF_008806385.1 Methylobacterium soli | reverse complement strand
GCCCGTCAGGTAGAGCACGTTCACCAACCCGCTCATCGCCGCAACGCCCAAAAACGCCGTGCGGCACGACGACAGGGCCTTCACAATCTCAGTTGATGAGCGATCTCGCGTCACGACGGTCAGTCCTCCGAGGCCTCGCGTTTTTAAACGGTTCGGGCCGCGCCAATCCAGTATAATCTTTCGTGAAATCGAAAAGTGATTTCAACGTGTGATAACTGCCAGTTGAGCAACGCAGAGTTGATCCAGGTCGTATTATCCTGCTGCTATGCTTAATGGCCGCCGCAATCACATTCGGCAACGACCGGAGCCGCGAGGGCGCTGGGCTCGAACCGGCGAATCGGGGGCTTGTTCCACGAACACTGAGGCTATGCAACGTGCAGTATCGTACGAATATACCTCGTTGGTTCATTTCCGGACCGATTTTCCTTGCCGTTTCCGTCACGTAGCGAAGGATCGCGGAGTTACGGGCGGGCGGCCCGGTGTTTCGAATTGTACAGATCTGAGGTTGCAATTGATCGCCGAGACGACGCAATCTGCGAACCTGATCTTCGGGGGCCCGGCGCCTCCGCTCCGGCCCGATCTCCTTCGAATGACAGAGCGTCGCCCATCTCGATCAAGCCTCGACACCGCACGGTCCCCGTCATCGCACGTATCCACAAGATTCCGCGCGATCGGATCCGGGTTCGGCCATTCCGAGATCCGTCCGAACATTGTTCGTTGATCACATTGTTCGCAGGATGACAGAATTGCCCGCGCCTCGCAGCCGGCACGCACGCGCGAGATCCGTCGCCCCCGGGGCTGCGGGTCTTCGCGGAGCCGCCGGCGGGGTTGCGGGCGACCGGACAGGTGATCGACCATGAGCGCCGAGACGCCCACCGCGCTGGTCGCGGACAGCCACGAGCTCTTCCGTGCGGGCGTCGTGGCCCTGCTGACGCGGGAATGCGGCTTCGGCCGGGTGATCGAGGCCGGCTCCCTCGACGAGGCCTTGATGCGCCTCGACGAGCATGCCGGGATCCGCTTCGCCTGTTTCGACCTCGCCATGCCGGGGATCGGCACGCCCCTCAACCTCCGCAGCGTCCGCGAGGTCTTCCCCCGGACCCGCATCGCCGTGATCGGCGGGAGCGGCCGGGGCGGCGGGCGCGAGGAGATCTTCCTGGCGCTGCGGGCCGGCCTGCACGGCTACGTGCCGAAGGCGCTCGGCGTCGACGAGATCGCGGCGGCGTTCCGGCTGATCCTCGCCGGGGGCATCTTCGTGCCGCCGAGCCTCGCCGAATTGCCGCTCCCCTCCGACTGGGCTCCGAGCTACGAGCCGAGCCGCCCGGTGGGGACGGAGGTGCGCCTGACGCCGCGCCAGCAGGACGTGTTGCGGCTGATTCGCTCCGGCAAGTCCAACAAGGAGATCGCCCGGACCCTCGGGCTCACCGAGAATACCGTCAAGGTCCACGCCAACGCCCTGTACCGGGCCCTCGGGGTCCGTGACAGGACCGGCGCGGCCCAGCGCGCCGGCCAGTCCTGAGGCCCTTCGAGGATCCCGGCGCCAGCGTTTGCGGCCTCGCGCGGCTGGCGTAAGCTGCCGGCCTGTCCGAGCCCGCCACGGGAGGTCCGATGCGCGCCGTTGCCCTCCCGCTTGCCGTGTCCGCACAATCGTCGCGGCCCCTCTACGCCGCCCGGCCGCAGCGCGCGATCCTGCTTCTCGCCGCGCTCCTGGCGCTCGCCGGGGCGTCGATCCTCGGACAGCCGGCCGAGGCCGAGCCGGATCTCGTGCGCCTGTTGCGCTTCATGGCGCTGATCAAGGGCGCCTTCGCGGTCGCGGCGCTCGCCGCCGGCCTCTGGCGCCTCGGGCGGCCCGTCGCGGGTTGGCGCGCGGCCGCCTACACCCTCGCGCCGGCCTTGATGGCCGGCGGCGCCCTGGCGTTGTGGCGCCTCGTCTGGCCCGGCCCCGCGAGCCTCGGCCTGCATCTCGGGCTCCTGGCCTTTCTGGTCGCGGCCCTGACGGACCGGGACTTCATCCCCTGGCCGCGGCGCCGGACCTCCTGACCGCCTCTCATTTCGTCTCGGCGACGTGGGTGGCGTCCCAGCCCTCGGGGGGCGGCGCGGCGACGAAGCCGTCGATCCGCCCGGCATAGAGATCGTAGAGGCGCGTCAGGGCAAAGCCCGCCGAGAGCGTCCGGCAGGTTTCGAGCCGGGCGCGGGCCCCCGCCCAGTCCCGCGCGCGGTAGGCGGCTAGCATCGCATGGTGCTCCGTCGCGAGCGCCCGGAAGGCGGGCGCCTGGCGCAAGCCCTCGTCCCCGAGGAGCGCCGAGACGACCTCCGCCCCGCTCTTGCCCTTCACCCGGATGCGGTCGAGCTCGAGCAGGGCGAAGCGGCCCGCCACCGCGGCGGCGGTCGTCGCCCCGAGGAGGATCCGGACGCCGTAGGTCTTGGTCTGCCCTTCGAGGCGCGAGGCGAGGTTCACCGGGTCGCCGAGGACCGAGTAATCGAAGCGCAGGTCCGAGCCCATATTGCCGACGACGCAGCGGCCGGTATTGATCCCGAGCCCGATCTCGATGGGCAGGTTCGGGTGCCCGCCGGCCTCCGCCTCCTGGCGGCGCCGGGCGTTGAGGGTCTCCATCCGGGTCAGCATCGCCAGCGCCGCCGCGCAGGCATTGGCCTCGTGGTCGGGATCGTCCAGGGGGGCGTTCCAGAACGCCATGATGGCGTCGCCCATATACTTGTCGATGGTGCCGCGCCGCTCGATGATCGCGTCGGTGAGCGGGGTCAGGAAGCGGTTCATCAGGGTGGTGAGGCCGGGCGGGTCGGACCGGTAGAACTCGGCGATGCCGGTGAAGCCGCGGACGTCGCTGAACATGATGGTGAGGCGGCGCTCCTCGCCGCCGAGCTTCAGCCGCTCGGGCGAGGCCGCGAGCTGCGCGACCAGGGCCGGCGAGAGATATTGCCCGAAGGCCGAGCGGATGCGCTGCCGGCCCATCTGCTCGCGCATGTAGTTGGTGAAGACCAGGACGGCGTAGACCCCGAGGCTCGCCGCGAGGGGGAAGGTCGGATCGAGGAGGATGCCGAGCTCGGTGAAGCGGAACCACGCGGTCGCCGCGATGAAGGCCGCTACCACCGCGCCGAGGAGCAGCAGCCAGCCCGCCCCGAGCACCGGCGCCAGGGCGATGATGCCGAGGCTGACCGCGAGGGCGAGGCCGAGTTCGACCACGATCGCGAAGCTCGGATAGGACAGGGTCGCCCGGGCCAGCACACTCTCGATCACCTGCGCGTGGACCTCGACGCCCGGGATGATGCGGTCGAGCGGGGTGGTCTTGTTGTCGAGGAGCCCGATCGCCGAGGCTCCGACGAGCACGATCCTGCCGGCGACGCGCTCGGGTGCGAGGGAGCCGTCGAGGACGGATTTCGCCGAGACGAAGCGGGCGGGGTCGTGGTGGTCGAAATGCAGCCAGACCGAGCCGCCCGCATCGGTCGGCACCGCGAAGCCCGGCACCGCCACGGCGTTGACGCCCGCCGCGTCGCTGCGGACCACGATCGCGCCGCTGCCCGTCAGCACCCGCAGGATCTCGAGGGCCAGAGAGGGCACCATCCGGCCCTCCGCCACTAGGATGAGGGGCACCCGCCGGACGATGCCGTCGCGCTCCGGAACGATGGTGAAGAGGCCCCGACCGGCCGCCGCATGCTCGATCGCCGGCAGGTTGCGCAGGAGGCCGGGGAAATGGGCGAGGTGGGGCGCCGGATCGGGCCCGATCTGGGCAAAGCCCGTCGCGGGCAAGGCGGGGTCCCCGTCGGTGGCCTGTGCCAGGGCGGTCTGCCCGACGATGACCCGCCCGCCCGCCACCGCCTCGGCCAAGATCGCGTCGTTGCTCGGCAGGGCCGCGAGCGCCGCGCGGGTCGCCGCGTCGAGGCCCGGGATGCTTTGCGCCACCAATCCCGGCGAGAGCCGGTCGGGCTCGGGGAAGACCGCGTCGAAGGCGATGGCCGAAGCCCCCGCCTCGGTGAGGCGACGCACGAGGTCGGCGACGCGGGTGCGGGCCCAGGGCCATTGGCCGTAGGCGCGCAGGCTGTCCTCGTCGATATCCACGATGGTGACCGGGCGCGGACCCGGTGAGCGCGGCTGCAGGACCTGAAAGGCGTCGAAGGTGCGAAGGCGCAGGATCTCCACCGGCGCCGGGTCCCACAGGCGCAGCAGCAGGAAGCCGCCGAGCACCGCGAGCGCGAGCAGCCGGTCGGGGCCGAGGCGGCGACGCCGGCGCGCCGGCCGATGCGGCGCGGGCGCCGCATCCCGGGAGGCCCTCGGCCTCACGGCGCCTCTGCGTCGGCGGGGCAGGATCACGGCGGCCTAGACCGGAGACGGAATCGCGAGATGCGCGAGGTGGTTCGACCAGATCACCGTGAGGGCGTCCTGGGCCTCGCCCGCCCCGTGGCCACCCTCCGCGAGATCGAGATGGACCAAGTTCGCGCCGCGAACCGAAAGGTCGTAGCCGCCCGCCTCGTCACGGCTGAGGTGGAGGACGTCCTCGATCCGTTCCGAGGCCGCCAGAGTGAATTCCGCGAGGTCGATCGCATCCGCGGCGGCATCGAAATCCGTGACCCGGTGGACCGGCTGGCCGGGGCCGGTCGCGGCGAAGACGAAGACGTCGTGTCCGCCCGCGCCCGTCAGGATGGCGGCCTCGCCGGTCCCGGGGCCCAGGACATCGTCTCCCGCGGTTCCGGTCACGGTGACGAATTCGGTCGGGCCGGCAGCGGAAATTGCCTGCGCGACGATCCGGGCGTCGCTCGCCGGGTTCAGCGCGTCGGCGGATTGATCGGGGACGGCCGCGCGTCCCGCGGGTTCCGCGGCCGAGAGGAGCGCCTGCGTGACGCTGACGCCGCCGGGGGCGGGCGGGTGGTTCGCGCCCGTGACCGTCACCGCGACGGTGGCGGGGACCGATTGGGCGGTCTCGTCCCGGATCACGACGTCGTAGACGAGGGAGAGGGTGTCGCCGGCGCGCAGGAACGCGAATTCGGATTCCGGGACCGCGAGCGTCCAGGTGGCGCTGCCGGCCGCGTCGCGCTCCGCCGCGCTCTCGGCCGTGACCTGTGCGGTGAAGGCGTGGGTGAGGTGGGCGGCCAGATCGCCCGGGACGGCGCCGGCATCGCTGCCATCGGGCCGGCGCCAGTGCAGCGAGCCGGCCTCGAGCGTCGCCTCGACCGTGTGGCGGTCGCCCGGATCGGCATCCGAGAAGCCGATCGTGCCGCTGCGCGTCAGGGTCGCGCCGGGATCCACCGACCCGTTCCGGACCTCGAACACGAAGAGGCCGGGCGTGCCGGTATTCCCCGGAATCGTCGGCAGGGCCCGCATGGCGGCGGCGTTGCCGGATTGAGGCAGCTCGAAAGAGTGGCTGCCATCCCCGGCGGAGTAGCCGGCCCGCGCGTGCAGGCCCTCGCTGTAATCCCCGAGCGTCCAGTTCACGGCCTCGTAGCGGTAGACGATGTCGAAATTGCCGTCCTGGAGATCGATCAGCTGGAGCTGGAAGGCGTTGAGCTTGTCGGTGTGGTTCGAGAAATAGCCGACATCATCCCACGTCACCGTGAGGACGCCGTTCTCCGCGTCCTTGTCGATATGGACCCGGTTCGATCCGGTCGAGCGCCCGCCGGGCGTCGGGGCGTTCTGCGCGCCCGTGCTGGTATCCACGTCGGCCCAGAACGGCGCGATGATGGGGTTTTGCGAGCCGGCCCCGATGCGGCTCGGCCGGAACTCGCCGAGCGGCCCGTCGAAGGTGATGTTGCCGTTGTTGTTGACGTAGATCGCCGTGTAATCGTGGCCGAAGAGATTCAACCCTTGCGCCCCGAACACGTCCCGGATGTCGATGGCACCGGTGGAGGCGTCGTCATTGGGCCCGAGCAGGGTCTCGCCGAAGCCGGCGGTGCCGCCGAGGCCGTCGACGAGGCTGTTGCCCGTCGTGAGATAGCGCGCGGCCAGCGGCGTCAGGACCTTCCCGGAGGCCCCCGCCGTGAGGCTCAGGTCGGAATGGGCCCCGCTCGTGATGACGGGGGCCGCGCCGCCATGCACCGCCACCGTGACCGAGGCGAGGTTCGAGTCGAGGCTGCCGTCGCTGGCGCGATAGGTGAAGCGGTCCGTGCCGCGAAAGCCCGCATCGGGGGTGTAGGTGTAGGTCCCGTCCGGCCCGAGGCTGAGCCGGCCATGGGCCGGTCCGGCGACCGCCGCGAAGGTGAGCCCTTCGGAATCCGGATCGGTCGCCACGAGCGTGCCCGACAGCGTCCGGCCCGCGCGCAGGCTCGCCTCTGCGTCCTGCGCCACCGGCGCGTCGTTGGTGCCGATCAGCGTGATGCCGACCGGCTGGGTCGCGAGGCCGCCCTGTCCGTCCGAGAGGGTGAGCGTGTAGGTCACGTCGAGCCGCTCGCCGCCCCGCAGGCCGTCGAGGGCCGCGTCCGCCACCGCGAAGGCGTAGGCGATCCTGCCGGTCCCCGAATCCTCCGTCACGCTCGCCATCAGGGCGCCCGTGAGGGCCGCCGACAGCTCCGGCGGCAGGGCGGCACCTGAGCGCGACACAACCGGGGCGCCGACCGTCACGCCATGCCCGTCATGCCGGTCGGCATCCGCGAAGGCGAGGCTGCCGGAGAGCCGGTCGGGCTCCGACGAACCGGTGCGGCCGGCCAGCTCCGTCAGGCTCGCCTGCGGGCTCGCGCCGAGGATCGGGACATCGTTGCTTCCCGCGATCGTCACCACGATGTCCTGCGCGGCCGAACCGTCGAGGGCGGTGAGGCTCAGGCGGTCCTGCAGCCGCTCGCCCGCGCCGAGCGCCTGGATCGCGGGGTCCTGGTTCGCCAGCGCGTAGGCCCATTGCCCCGTCGCGGTGTCGAACCGGAAGCTGCCGTAGCGCCCGGCGAGCGTCGCCGGCACGGCGAAATGCGCCTCGCCGGGATCGGCATCCACGACCGTCAGGGTGCCGGCGGCAAAGCCCTGACCATCCTCCTGCACCCGCCCGGTCAGGTCGCCCGTGATCGCGGCCGGGCTGTTGGGGCGAAGGGTCAGCGATGCCGTCCGGGCGAGGCTGCCGCCATGGCCGTCCGTGACCGTGTAGGCGAGGATGACGGGGCCGCTCGCGACGGGGCCGGGCTCGTAGGCGAAGCGACCAGGGCCGAGGTCGACGATCGCGCCGCCCCCGCTGCGGATGGCCAGGCCCGTCACCGCGAGCGCGTCGCCGTCGACGTCGCTCGCCCCGGCCAGCAGCTCGGCCTGCGTGACGGTGCGGACGGCCCGGGCCGGCATCGCCCCGAGATCGACGGTGCCGGCGGCGGCCGGCGCGTCGTTGACGCCCGCGATGTCCACCGTGAGGGTCGCCACTGCCGCGGCGCCGCCCTCCCCCTCGACCCGGTAGCTGAAGGCGTCGGTGCCGTGCACGCCCTCCGCCAGGGCGGCGGCCCTGTCGGCCCGATACAGGTAGGTTCCGTCGGCATTGAGCTGGAGCGTGCCGTAGCGGCCGGCCAGCACGATCGCCCCGTCCGTCAGCGGCTGGCCCTCCGCGCCCGCATCGGCGCCGGCATGCGCGGCCACGATCCGCACGTTGATCGCGGTGGAGCCGGGTGCCGCCACGAGGACGCCCTGCCCGGCGCTGGTCGCGCGCAAGGCCGCATCCTGCTGCACCGTGACGGTCTGGGGCAGGAGCACGAGATTCGGCGGCGAGGGATCGGCGGGGCGCGGCGCCACGGGGGGCTCGTCCGACAGGCGCGGAACGACGCCCTCCGGACCCGCGGGCGGCGGGCCCTTGCCGGGGAGTGCCGGCGCATCGCCGGTTCCGGGCAGCGGGCCGCCCGCCCCGTTCGGACCCAAGCCCTGCTGCGGGCTCACATCCGGCGGGAGGAGGTCCGGGGGCGTGCTCGACCCGCCGGGGCCCTGGGGCACGGGCAGGCGCGGCACCTCCGACAGGGTCTGGAACAGGGTCTGGACGAGGCCCGTCTCGACCCGGATCTCCAGGAGCGTCTTCGGCACCGCCTCGAAGGCGACCTGCTGCGCGCCGCTCGGCCTGACCACGAAGGCCTGGGTTGAATCCGAGACCGTGAAGAGAAGCCGGCCCGCATCGTCCCGGTCATAGACGTCGAAGCGGCCGGTATGCCCGTCGGGCTCGGTCATCACCGAGAAGCGGGTCGTGCCGTTATCGGCATCGATCTGGACATGCACCGCCGTGCCGCGGATGCCCATCGTGGCCACGGGCGTCGCGACCTTCATGTCGCCTGTCTTGGCGACCTGCCCGGCCACGAAGGTGATCGAGCCCTGGATCAGGTTGAACAGGGCCGTGCCGCCATTGCCCTCCGCCTTGAAGACCATCTCGTTCAGCACCATCCGGGCGCTGGCCGAGAGGGTGAAGAGGGTGCCGTCCAGGAAGGCGATGGCCAGCGAGCCGGCGCGGTCGGTCTGGACGACGTCACCCTTGTGGACGAGGTCGCCCGCCTGAACCGCGACGGTGACGCCGTTGCGCACCAGGCTCGCGCCGCCGCCCACCTTCTGCACCCGGCCGATCACAGCCGAGGCGTCCGAGACCGGGTTCGCGCCGGCCTGTGCGTAGATCGCGCGCGCGCCGCTCAGATCCTCGATCGCCGCGTCGGACAGGCTGGCGCCGTCCGGGGCCACGAGCTTGGGACGCTTGAGAACGCCGAAATACTCGTGGACGACGAGGCGATGCCCCTCGTCGCTGATGACGAGATCCGCCCCGGTGCGCGCGTAATGGCCGTGAAAGAGCAGGCCCGGATCCTCGACCCGGATCGTGCCGCCCTCGACGGCCTCGACCTCCCGGGAAGTCTCGAGGCCGAAGCCCGGCCCGAGGCGCGGCGGCCCGATCTCGTCGATGATCGTCATGGTGCCTGCACCGGAACCATCCTCACGATCCCTGCCTGCCCGATCCCCGGCCAAGCCGCGTCGAGGCGGCGCGCAACCCGTCGATCGCTTCGGCACGGGGTGAACATCAATGTTCACGCCGTCCCGGCCCTCGGGCCCATTGCATCGACCGATGCGCTGTCCCGAAGCTTCTGAGCAAAAATGCGTCTACTTCAAGTGCCCGAAGACCACAGGCCGGTCGGAACTTGCGCCGACTTGCCGGCGTGGCGCCAAGACTGTCCGGAACCGGACCGTGGCCGGGCGCCCGCGATCAGCGCAGGAAGCCGATGGCGACCGGCACCAGGATCGCGGTCAGGAAGGCGTTGAGCCCCATCGCGATGCCCGCGAAGGTTCCGGCGACCTCGCTGACCTGGAAGGCGCGGGCGGTGCCGACGCCGTGGGCCGCGAGCCCCGCCGCGAATCCGCGGGCCCGCATGTCCTCGATCCGCAGGAGGTTCATCATCGGGGTGACCAGGATCGCCCCGGTGACGCCGGTGATCATCACCAGCACGGCCGTGAGGGTCGGGTCTCCGCCGAGCGCCTCGGAGACGCCCATGGCGACCCCGGAGGTCACCGATTTCGGGCTCAGCGACACGATCACGGGGCGCGGCACCCCGAGGAGGCTCGCGAGCCCGATCGCCGATCCGAGCGCGATTCCGCAGCCGATGGTCAGCGCGGCGAGCATCGGCACGAGGGCGCGCATCACCGTCGCCCGGTGCTCGTAGAGGGGGAGCGCCAGCACCACGGTGGCGGGCCCGAGCAGGAAGTGCACGAATTGCGCGCCCTGGAAATAGGTGGCGTAGGGGGTGCCGGTCAGCGCCAGCACGCCTCCGGTCAGCACGATCGCGATCAGAACCGGGTTGGCGACCGGGTGGCGGCCCGTCGCCGCCGCGATCCGGTCGGCCAGCAGATAGGCCGCGAGGGTCACGGTGAGCCAGAGGAGCGGCGTGTGGGAGAGATAGACCCAGACCGCGAAATCGCCGCTCACCGGGCCCGCTCCGGCGGCGTCCCACCGGGCGGGGGCGGCGCCATCAGGCGCTGCACCGCCAGGAAGGTCAGGACCGTGGCGAGCAGCGCCGCGGCGGTGGAGACGAGGAGCACGAGGGCGAGCTTGGCGCCCTGCGCTTCCAGGACGTCGAGGCGCCCGACGATGCCGGCGCCGGCCGGCACGAACATCAGCGAGAGATTGGCGAGAAGCCCCTTGCCGGTGCGTTCCAGGGTGCCGTCCGTCAGGGGCGCCGGCAGCCATCGCGGCACGAGGCGGGGCCCGCGGTCGCGCAGGACCAGGAAGCCGAGCATCAGGGCCATCCCGAGGACCGGGCCCGGCACCGGGAGCGCGCAGGCCCGCGCGATCCCCTCGCCGAGGAGCTGCGCGAGCAGGATCAGGGTCAGGCTCGCGATCACGCGGCGGCCCCGCTCACGCGCCCACGCCCCGGCCCGCCGGATCGCCGCGGGTGCCCGCGAGACCCTCGCCGCGGGCCCCCGCGATGGCGCCGTCGTCGAAGCCGAGAAGCTTGCCGAGGCGCCAGACCAAGGCCTCCTCGAACTCGTCCACGGTCCCGTCCGCGCCCGCCACCGACCAGGCCATGGCAAGGAGCTTGCGGCGCTCGTCCCCGTCGGCATCGCGCCCGATCCTCTCGACCAGCATGGCGATGTCCCGCGTCTCCGCGTCGAAGGCCGAGGCGCGGGCAATCAGGGCATCGGCCGCCTCCGGGGTCGCGGCGTAGCGCCCCCGCACCAGGCGGGCGAGACGCTCCGCCTCGGCCGGCGCCAGCACGCCGTCGACCCGGGCCACGTGGACGAGAAGGGCCGTGGCGGCCAGGTGCTCGTCGTCCTCCACCGCCTCCGTCCGGGGCGCGATCCCGAAGGCATCGGCGGCATAGGCCCGCAGGCGAGCGATCAGCGACATGAGGGCCTTCCCGGTGAGGCCCCCACCCTTCTGCCACCCTCGCCCGCCGTCAAGCGGCGCCGGCCCCCCACGACCGTCATCGCGCCCCGGCGTGGCCCGCCTGCATCGGATCGCGGCGCCCGCATCACGAGGCCCTGCCGGCCATCGACGCCGGCCATGCCTTGCCAAGACGAACCCGGCCGGATATGAGCCTCACCCGAACGATCCGCCGCGCCCCACACGCCGTCGCGATCGCGCCGCAATAGCTCAGCTGGTAGAGCACCTCATTCGTAATGAGGGGGTCGGGGGTTCGAATCCCTCTTGCGGCACCATTTTCTCCCTTCTTGTACAATGCCTTATAGAGCCAGCTCAATAAGGGCCTAGGGTCGGAGCCTTTCTCGGTGACCACTGGGTGACCACGCTCGAGAAGCTCGGCTCTCCGCAAATGGTAGCTTTGTCGGTTGTGGCAGGCGCACATCGTGAGTCGAGTCAGTCCGTTCGAACTTACGCAAGCGAGCCCTGATCTCTGCTCATGCCTTCGATGAAGTAGAGCTTCCGCGGTGTGACGTCGCAGTGGAAGATCAGCCCGCGAACCGTTTTCGCCTCCCCACGAAGAGGAGTGAATGAGAGCAGTTGGCGAGTTCGCGGGAAGTACTATCTGATACCAACTTTCATTGATTAGAACCCATGGGCCCAGGCGCGTCGTCCGATGGACACGGTGTGCTAGGGCTCTCGATGAGCCTTTGCCAAGCATGGCAGCAGTGATCGGCAATGTCGGCGTAGGAGGCGTAGATCCGGTTAATGAGCCAGTTCTGCCGTAGGAACTGCCACACCGCCTCGACCGGGTTCAGTTCAGGCCAGCGCGCCGGTAGCAGCAGCAGGGTGAGATTGGCGGGTACGGCAAGTTTCTTGGCAGGTGCCATCCCGCCTGATCAAGGGGCAGGACGGCGTGAGCGTCGGGGGCGACAGCTTGGGCGATTTCGGCCAAGTGGTGGCTCATTGCCCTGGTGGTGGATCGGGGCATGTCCAGACCGGCGCCTTTACCCAGGGCCGGACAAATTGCCCCGAAGATGTAGGCAGATTCGGTGCGCCAATCCTTCGGGGCTGCGGGTCGTGTGCGGCGGCGGGCGCAAGCGCCGCCTGATCGTTTTCTTCTGGCCGACGCGCGCTTCGTCCGCGAACCAGACCTCTACGGGCTTGCTGCCTGCGGCTTGCGCGATCTCCGCCAGACGGGCGGGGAAATTTTATTAAAAGCAACAGCCGCTTGCAGATCCTGGACATGATGGCGGGGCCGCGCCGAGAGTTTGCGAAAGCCTATGGCGCGCAGAACCCGGCTGAGCGTCTGCTCGGAGATTGAGACCCCGTGGTCCTCAAACAGGATCTGAGCCAGATCGACCAAGCGCCAACGCACCACACCGTGGGCAGCTGGTGTCGGACCTTGCTCCACCATGGAACCCGCGGCACGCCGCTTGGTCTTCTGCTGAAAAAGCGCTTTGAGCTTTCCGAAGGCCTGCTCAATTGGGTTGGGATCAGGGCTGTAGGACGGCAGGTAGAGCAGCCTGGCTCCCGCGGCCTCGATCGCGTCCTGCACGCCGGCCACCTTGTGGGCTGGCAGGTTGTCCATGACGACGATGTCACCAGGCTGCAGCACTGGGATCAGGGTGTCGGTGACGTAGCTGCGGAAACGCGTGCCGTTCGTGGGTCCATCAAGCAGCGCGGTGGCACACAGCCCGCTCGTGCGCAGGGCGGCCGTGACGGTCGTGGATTTGTAATGCCCCCACGGGGCGGCGAGCCGGCAGCGCTCGCCGCGTGGCGCCCAACCGTAGCGTCGCGCCATGTTGGTGGCTGCGGCCGTCTCGTCCAGGAACACCAGTCGATCCGGATCGAGCTCGGGCTGCGCCTCAAACCAAGCTTCGCGGGCAGACCTTACGTCCGCACGCTCCTGCTCAGCTGCATACGTCGCCCCCTTTTCCAGGTGATCCCATGCCGCTGGAAGAAGCGCGACAGGCCGCTCGTGCTGGTCTGCACGCCCGTAATTACCCACGCATTTGATGGCAGGGTTCAAGCGCCGATAGTTTTGAGGATGGCGCCGAAGGAACTGCTGCCTGTGAGGCGCGCGGTATCGACGACGGTGCGGATGGCGGCCTCGCCCTCGGCGGCCCACATGGCGCGATAGCCGTTGGTCACCTTCCGCTGCACGACAGCCGGACGAAGCAGCCGCTCGGAGCCGTTGTTGGTCGGCTCGACCTTTCCAGGGTGGGCAAGGAAGACCAGGAGCTGATCGCGCGCACGACTGATCTTGGCCTGCAGGTCGCGGGTTAGGTCACAGCGGCTCGGCGTGGTCAGGATGGCGCCGAGTTGCCGATCCAAGGTCCGGCACTTGGCCGACAGCGTCGCGGCGGCCAAGTCGGTGACGCGCTCGGCCAGGGCGAAGACGCTCTGCAACCAGAGTTGCAGGCGCCAGGGGACGGGATCGTCGCTCGCCTCGACGACATAGGCGACATCGCGCGCCGGATGAGCCAGGCAGGTCTGGTGCTCGGCGGCATGGCCCTGTTGGGCGGTGTAGCGGTCGGAGATCCACACCGCGGGCCGGTGCCCGTCCATCATCTCGCGCACCACGACAGCACCGCGCGTCGGCGAGGCGGTGTGCACCACGGCTTGCGCCGAGTGGAACAGCCAGTGGTAAGCGTTCGAGCCCTCGATGCGCACGCCGGTCTCGTCGCAGGCGACGACCTCAGCCTTGCGCAGGGTCGCGATGGCCGCGTCACGACCGGCACGGAAGCAGCCTTGCGCGCGGCGGAGCAGGTTCATCAGCCCGCCTTGGCTGAGGGTGAGGCCGAACAGGTTACAGATGTGGACGGCCCCCACTTGTCAGGATGTAGCAGCTTTCTGACCTGATCGCTTGCTCTCAGATGTCCGGCCTGTTCGCGCGGGCGAAGCCCGCTGGCCAAGATGGTGTTCGCTACGCGCGCTCCAAGCACATCGGCGACCTGATAGGTCAGTGTAACCTTCGGAAGCTCACGCGTATCGACCGACCGGTCATACCATCTGCTGCGTCCTGCAAGTTCCTGGGCGATCCGCCGAGCAGCCTCGCTCGCCGGCGCCGGTCTCGGGTCAGGTGGGCATGGCGGCTCGCGGCTGGCTGTAGACGCCGCCGGTGACCATCAACCGCCACGCGATGCGGGCGAACTTGTTGGCCAGCGCCACCGCCACGAGCTTGGGCGGCTTCCGCTCCAGCAGTGCGGCGAGCTACGCCGAAGGCTTATGACGGCCCTTGCGGATGTGCCTCAATAGGGCGGTCGCGCCGACGATCAGCGTCGAGCGCAGCGCCGAGTCCCCAGCCTTCGTGATGCCGCCGTGTCTCTGGCGGCCGCCAGTCGAGTGATCCTTCGGCGTCAGCCCGATCCAAGCCGCGAAGTCACGGCCGGACCTGAACGTCTCTGGCGGCGGAGCCTTCATGCTCAGCATGGTCGATCCGATAGGGCCAACGCCGGGGATCGTCGCGATCCGTCGGCTCACGTCATCCTCGCGATGCCACCGCATCAGCTTGGCCTCGATCTCTTCGAGGCGCGCCTCGACGGCGGCGTACTCCTTTGCCTGGAAGCGGAAGAGTTCCCGCGCCATCTCGGGCAGGGTCTCGTCCTCCAGCACGCGCTTGATGAGCGCATTGACGTTCTGCCGGCCGGCAGCTCCGACGATGCCGAACTCCGCCGCATAGCTCCTGAAGGCGTTCGAGAGCTGCGACTTAACGCTGACCAAGCGCTCCCGCACGCTCATCAGCATGCACGCCGCCTGGCGCTCCTTCGACTTCACGGGCACGAAGCGCATGCTCGGCCGAGTGACCGCCTCGCAGAGAGCCTCGGCGTCGGCCGCGTCGTTCTTCCCGCGCTTCACGTAGGGCTTCACGTAATGCGGAGGGATCAGCCTCACCTCGTGGCCGAACGACTGGAGCAGGCGCGCCCAATGATGGGAGCTGCCGCACGACTCAATGGCGACCAGGGCCGGCGGCAGACGCTCGAAGTAGCGGACCATCTCGGTACGCCGGAACTGTCGGCGGACGACCACGAGCTCGTTCTCGTCAACGCCGTGGAGCTGGAAGACTGACTTGGAGGTATCCATGCCGATGCGGACGGGACAGTTCACTGGACGCTCCTCTCATCTGGCTGAAACGCCAAAGCGCTATCAAGCCGTTGGGATGAGAGGCCGTCCACACCAGCACAACGCTGCCTGCAGCCGCTCGTAGGACAAGGCCTGAAAGGTCTTGAGGTACGTCGCCACCGCATGCAGCCGCGGACCGAAGGGCGTGCCGCGCGCCGCCTCCGGCACCGGTGCGACAACCCGCTCCCCGCAGCTCGGGCAACGGACCGCGAGCCGGCGGTGCTGCGTCACGATCGGCGTCACCTCAGGCAGCTCGATCCGCTCGCAGACGCTGACGACCTGCGCCGGAAGAGCGGCGTGTAGGCTGGCGCCGCAGCACGCGCACGCCTCGGGACGATGCTCGACGAGCGTATCGGGATCGTCGCTCAGCACCCGGCTGTGACCCTCGTGACCGGGCTTGGCGCCGCCAGGCTTGGAGTGCTCGCGCTGATCCTTGCGATCCGTCGCGGGCGGCTTGGACGAGGTGCGCGACGTCTTCTCCGGTCGCTGCAGCCGCAGCACCAGCTCGATCAGCTCCTCGCGGCTCAGCCGTTCCAGTTCGCTTCGACCCATCCCACGAAGGAATCAGCGAAATTCGACCCGCGCAAGAGCCGACCTGCGCAAGAGGCAAGCCTGGCTCGGCAGGAGCGCAGCCGCAGGCGTCCAACCGACGACCAATCCACCCCGTGGGTAATTACGCACGCCCTGCTCAGCCAAACGGTCGCGCAGCTCGCGCAGGAAGAGACGCGGCTTCTGCTTGGAGGTCGCAAGGATCAGCGCGGCACGCGCCTCAATCCGCTGCGAGGTGTGATCACCGCCTATCGGCTTCGGCGCGAGTTGCTTCTCTTGACGAAAACGCTCCGACCAGCGGCTGGCGCTCGACACGCTGACCCCGAAGCGGGCCGCGGCGCGGTGGCAGGAGGCACCTGCCGCAACGGCAGCAACAACACGCTCGCGCAGGTCCACAGACAACGGGGAAGGCATGGGCAAGCTCCTTCACCCGTCAACGCGCCACACGCAAACCCGTCTCAAGCGGCGCGGGACCGGCTCTAAGACGCTAAAGCTTAGCGATAGCATCGCCTATGTTGGCCCATCCTGCCAAACGTTGCAGGCTGCGCTTAGCTACTGTGAACTAACAACTGCTAAGCCAAGAGTAGTACTTGACACCGAAACATAAGCCAGATCAGCTGCATTTCAAACTTTGCCACTTGTCAGGATGGAATGCGGCAAAATGAATGTACTTATTCCTGAGGGATATGAACCCGTAAGACCGGCGATTTTGCGCCTGGCAGTAAACGCGCTTACATTCACAAACTCCGACTGTCCCGTCGACGCAGGAATTGGAACCGCAAATGATGAGTGCATTCGATGTGCAGCTTCGTTCTTTGGTTACCAAGTCTCCACTGAAGACCGAGAACATTTGGATTTCATGGAAATTTACGCAGGGATCAATGAAATCCCGGTAATGAAATCATTGCAGTTTTTTGACATGATATCTCTAATGGCGAGAATGCATGCGCGCTTTCACTTCAACAATAACCCAGACTTAGTTGTGGCGTTGGGGTCTGACGGAAGCCTGCTGCCAATCCCTGCTTCGTATTGGCTCACCAATGATGCAGACATCGCTCTTCACCTACATTTCCGTACTAACATAATTTTCTCCGATGGGCGAGCAGGTGAGGACATTTTAGTGAATAAATCCTGGAGCTCCACAGGTTTCGGCATAAATATGAACAATAAACGTTATTATAGTTCAGATCAGTCTAGTGCAAGCGAATCGTCTGAGGGCTATCTCTCTCCCCCCTTGCGTTTGATGATGCAAGCGAGCCGTGCGCTCCAAGTTGATGAAAGTCGGCGCATCGGAAAAAAGTCGATTGAACATTATATTTCAACACATTGGTCAAGTGATTGCGGCAAGCTTTCAGAAGCGAAGGTGGGCTACATGGCTACACTTCTGCGCCCGCCGGATCAAGAGAAGGGTGGCAATCTTCCTCAGAGATGATCGGTTCTGTCAGCAGAGCGGTTCACAGCCGATCCTAATTTATCAGGCCGCGAGGAAGAAATGGCGGCGGAGCTGATTGATGTCAGGATGATTGCACATGGATCGCTTGAACAGCTCGAGCCGGCTCGCCTGCCCCTCGGCTTACCCTCTGCTCTACGATAGGCGCAGGCTGGCACCGATGGCGACTCCGTCCTGACTGCGGCTAGCGGTAGAGCGCTCGTCGACCCCGCATACCGCGACCACGCACCTCATTCAGCCACGCGTGAAAGGCCGCGATGGCGTTGGGGCTAGCCTGTACGCCCCCCTTGCGGCCGCCCGAAGTCGACGAGCCTCGCCGCCTCGCCATCCTGCAGGCCCTACCCGACCTGTGCGGTAGCCTCGATATCAAGATTGTTCGGCTCGCGCAGGAGATGCCACGACCGCTGTTTCGCCGAAGGGACAGGTGGACGTGAAGTCGAGGCGGCCAGGGCTTCTGCCGACAGTACCCGCAGGCACCGGATTGCAGCCTTGGCCGGGTGGATGCGCTGCCCGGACAGCCAGCGCCCGACATGCTTCACGGTGCCGGGAAAGCCGAAAGCATGAACCTCTCACCATCGCCAGAGGTGCATGGCGTTCTCGCTGCATTCTCAGGCAAACGTGCAGTTGGTCGAGATGGGGACCGAGAATGCCCTGTTCCGGACGACCCCCGGCCGTAGCGTGGGAAGCGCCCGGCGAAGTCGCGCTCGCACCCCGCGGGCGAGCTAGGCCGATCACGCGATCGATCCGCTGAAGCGACCCGGACCCGCAGCAGCCACGGACCGCGTCAACGGTGCCCTCCGGAAGTAGAGCGAAAACTCGCGAGCGAAGCCATTCCAATCCTCCCACTTGGGAATTTGTTCTGCGCCGACGTGTACGAAGCCGAGTAAGCAGCCGATCTCACAAACACATTCTGCGCCCTCGGATGAAAGCACAGAGCCCAATTTACGCGAATGTTCAGCCATTTACCTACGCTGATCGTAGGCTTGAACCCGAACCAGCAAACCGTTCGGACGTTCCCAGCGGGCGTCAATGCCGCCAGTCTCCGAAGCGCGCCGGGCATTTCCCGGCTAAGTCGGCGGAGATTCAATATGCACTACCCGCAAGAACCACCTCTCACACGGACTCAGGCAGCTCAGCGGACTGGGATCGCACCAGCAACCCTCGCTAAACTCGCCATTTCCGGTGGCGGGCCACCGATGATTAAGCTTGGCCGCTCCGTCCGCTATCGCTCCTCGGACCTTGAGCAGTGGCTGGCCAGCCGGATAGTCGCGTCTACGACTGAGGCCCAGGCTCGCGGGCTTCATCGCATATCCGGCAGACTGAGCTCAGCCTGAGGTCCTTGCCAGCCCAAATCCGCAGCCGAACAGATCTGATGCGGGCTTACAGTCATAATCGACAGCTAAACTCTTTTATACGAGAGCATGTTCTGATTAAACGAGGGCGTATTCCCTTTATGATATGCTCTTAAAACCTAAATCCAAAAAGACTACATCGAAGGCATCTGCGCATCGGAGCCTGCCAAATTACACAAGCGGCGTTCTTATGATGTTCAGAGAGGATCAACAAACTCGCAAAGGTGAAGGTTACATGAACGATCAGGAAAATACCAGCCGTGATGCACATCCCAAGAAAACTCAAGTCACAGATGCGATCCTTGTGCGCAGCCCGTGGGCCACGTGCCTGAGAAGCGTGCCGATGCTAGGGCGCTTTGGCGCCGTAGTGCGTTCCGAGGAGCACGGACAGCCAACATCGATCACTCAAATCGCTTCGCCGCCACTGGACGACGATGACGGCGATTACTTGCCGACTGACGAAGAAATGAAGATTGCTTTGGCGATCAGTCGCAATGCCGAAGGTTATGTGAATGCACACAAAGATGGCGCGGGGAGCAGCAAGGAAGCTGTACGTTGCTACGCCAAACTCGCAGAAGCTATAGCGAGGGCAGATGCCGAAGCTATCGGGGCTGCTTATCCGGGGAAGTTTCGTGCACTCACATGCCTGGCCCCCGACTCGGAAGCAGCCGCGGTTGCTATCCAGATGATTACGCAAAGCATTGGGCGCGCGACTAGAGTAGAAGTAGAGCGCCTCAAGAAATTCTATGCCGAGTACGGATACGCGAGGGACATTGAATTGCCCTTCGACGGAATGTTCGCCGCTTATGCACCTGAGCTCAAGAGCTTCCAGCAATCGGTGCTCGACGAAGTTTCTCACGGAGAGCAAGCTTACGACGCCGGCATAAAGGAGAACGCTGAGTTTCTGGGATGCTCTGAGAGGACGGCTGAAGAGCTAGCTTTACTCAGTATGTTCTTTGGCAATCTGGAAGAAAGGCTCGCGAGGATTGAGGCAGAGCTAGCGGACGAATAGGCCCCTGAACTAGACTCTAAGTGCGCCAGATCTCGGACACGCTTACTATGCATTTCTGCAACGTAGTGAATGCTAGCGTGCCCCTCTGGCGCATTTAGACAGCTTCAGCAGCTCGCCTGGTTTGGTGTCAATTCGACCGTCGCTGAGCTTTGTTCAGCGAAGGTGAGCGAGTGGCTGATGCTAGCATCTCGCACAGGCTGAGAGGCTGAGCAATCACTGGAAATAAGCCGGTGGAGAGGGCCCACGGAAGCCCTCGTGGGTCAGCCGCGATATCCCACCTTCCAGCATTCTCAAAAAAGCGATGAGCCATATTCTTAAAGTGAACGCTTTGGCGGGTGCGGGAAAGACGTATTCCGCAGTCCGGCACGCTCGTTCGCTTGCCGCAGCTGGGCAAGCGGTGATTTTTGTCCTGCCGACACTGAGCCTCTGCGGTGAGGTTGAGGTGGCTCTGCGCAGCCTTACTCCGACGGTGATTGTTGATGTAATCCATAGCGCAGTTGCGGGATCGGTCGTCCAGGCGGTGCTGGCCGCTCTGAGCCAAGGACCGCAGAATGGCCGAATCCTCGTCGTGACGTGGTCCGCCTTTGTGAGGCTGCCGTTCTTCCCAAATCGGGGAGCATGGACCGTCTTCATTGACGAGATCCCGCAGATATACAGTGCTATTGAGGTTATTGCTCCCGAGACCCACACGTACCTGACTGACCATATAGAGTTGCGGCCAGAAGGGCCGCAATACGGTCGAGTCGTAGTGAAGAGCCCTTCGGCTTTGAAGAAGCTGGCTGACCCGGAGGACGCGGCTCTTCAGGTCTTCGCTTCGACTGCGAGGAGTCTCCTGTCGCCGAACCTGAGCGGCTACGCCAGCATTGCCAGCTACGAGGCCCTTCTGAGGGGAAACGGGAAGAAGCTGACGCTCTTTTTTCTGCTCCGCCCGAAGGTGCTCTTTGGGTTCAAGAGGGTGACAATCCTTGGCGCCAACTTCCACAACTCGCTGCTGTATAAGATCTGGTCAGCTCAAGGCATCCAGTTTGTTGAGGACGCCGCCTTGGCTAAGCGGCTCCGCTACAAGGAACATGCCAATGGTCAGCTCATCCGGATCTACTACGCCACCGAGCGCCACTGGTCGAAACGACTGCGTGACCAGAACGATAGGAGGATGCTCAAGGCCATCGCCGCATCGGCAGCTGTTGTGGTGGGCGGCGAGCCCTTCGTTTGGATCGCTAACAAGGATGTGATGGACATAGGGCTGTTTCACGGTCATCCAGCCGAGCCATTGCCTCAGGTGTCCCATGGCCTGAACAGCTACTCGCACTTCGACAACATCGTGTATCTGTCCGCCCGGCTTCCGCCCCCGGACCAGTATCGGTTCCTGGGATGGAGGGGGGCCGATCCCGAGGCTGTGAGGCTAGCGGTCCACCAGGAGGCGGTCTACCAGACGGTCATGCGCTGCTCAATCCGGGATCCTGACAGCCGGAGCATGAAGAAAATTGTCGTTCCTGACCGCTCCTCGGCCGAGCATCTTCAGGCCCTCCTTCCGGGCTCGACGGTGCAGAAGCTCGACACTGGAATGGATGAGTCCGCCGTTCGGAAGCTCCGTGGTCGCAAGCGGCGCTTCGACGACTCCTCGGCCCGAAGCCGGGCTCACCGAGCCCGGCGTAACGCGGAGATCTCTCGGCTCGCTGCCATGATGACGGCCGAGCCGAATGAGATCACAACCATTGGGGAGGATGTCGCCTCCTCATGGGTTAGATCTGGCCATCAGAAAAGGTGCAGCGGAAATCCTCTAGAAGAGAAATACAAGAAAAACGTTGCGCAAAAATCCAGAGGTTCCCTCTTCCCCCACCTGAAAGCGACTCGCCCTATTGCGGTTGTGCCCGAAATGGCCGACGATATCTTCATCGCTGCCCTCAAGAAGGCTCACAAGGAGAAGTTTCTTCAGAAGGAAGACAATCACCTTATCTGTCCGGCAGTATTCGACTTGATGCTGTCCGGAACGACGACCCGAGGACTGGCCAACGTCCTCTACGCAAATGGAGTCTGGATCGATGTTGACGCCGGTGACATGAACCCGAAGGATCTTGCCGCTATCTTTCCTCAACTTCGGATTGTGGTCTTTAACAGCTTCAGCAGCACCAAGGCGCAGCCTCGTTATCGGGTCCACATCCCGACAACCCGAACTGTTTCTGCGGCCGAGTACGGCTCGATCGTGGACCAGTTCATTCAAGTGGTCCGGGACTCCGGCTTCTCCTTGGCCAAGAGGGATCCGGCCCGGCCGCAACTAAAGGCTCACGGCGTCGACATGACTAAGCGTCACGCCGCCTCACTCTTTTACTTGCCGTGCCAGCCTGGGGATCGATCAGGTAAAATCTGGAAGGACTTCCGGGGCGGGATCAGGAAGCCTCTGAATGTTGACGACTGGCTGGAACATGCCATTCCCGTCGAGACTGCAGACTATGAGGCCGAGCCAATCCAGCACCAATCAGCAGGCCGGACGTTCGAGCAACCGCCCGTTGATCAGGCCAGGGTCGACCAGGCGTTGCAAAGGTGGAATGCCATTGGGGTGCTGCCGGGGCACGGCGATGCGGAGCTGTACTTTCTTAGCCAGGAGCTCAGGCGAGCCCGGGTTTCCTTCTATGAAGCCGAGCAGATGCTGCTCGCAGCCGCACGGGCCGCAAGCTCGCCGCAGGATCGATTTCGACAGGCCAAGGCAATCCTGCGTGCAGGACGGCGTTCTTGGTCGACATGACATTCTGGCAAAAAGTCGCGCGTTCGGAGTTCACATAGCCCTCGCCTCATAAGTTGCTGAGGCGCGGTTTCCGAACGCGTTGCTAAAGGCATCGGGCGCTGTTGCGTCAACTTTGTGCTCGTCTGGCTGTGTAAACGGAACCGAGACAGTTCTCAATCTTCGATTTTATCTTAATATTGGAGAAATGTTGGTGAGTAGAGCAGAGGACGTTCGCTCGATCAGAGATCATGCTATCTTGCTCCTTACGACAGGATACATGACTGATGTCTCAGGCACTCCGCATTGCATGTGGAAGAACGAGCGCTTTCGGATCAGCCTTCTAACTCCGATCTCTCGGTGGGCAAGTCTGGATACGGACTATCTCCTGGACATCTGGGACGGCCGAAAGGTGCTCTCGGTGGGCTGGACGTCAGAGGCTCTTCTGGACATCCGTTCGTTCAAACGTGGTGCCTGGGAGGCAGCGTTCCTCGCCACGGCCGGTTGCATCTAACCTGCCGGCGGAAAGTGCCGCACGAACAGCCTCGTTCAACGAAACGTGGCCTTTTGCCTGCGGTCAGGGTTGCTCGAATGCTGCTCAAGCCTTGAAAAGGAAACGCTGGCGCGGGAGATTAACCCGTCTTATTCACCGGGCAGTGGCTTGCGGCGTGTTTTGGGCCGATGGCGCGCGGGATCGGGCGTCTGTTCTGACGCGTGTGGACCTGGATCGTTCTGTCAGCACTGGAGGGACGGGAGCGGGTTTGTGGGGGCATCACGGCCCCTTGGTTTAGCCAGGTGCTGGGGCGAGCGTGGTCGCGAGATGGCTCAGTAGGTCGGCCTCAGGACAGGCGGCGGCGAAGGCGAGGCGAACCCGGCTGGCGGTCTCGCGGATGCGGGCGCCGAGCTTCAGGAGGCGCAGCCGGAGCGTGGCGAACTCGGCCGTGGCGAGGCGGTGCGCTTTCGGGATGGCCTCACGCACGCTCAGCATCAGCCAGTAGGCCGCCGTGTGCAGGACGAGCCGCATCTGGTTGGCGGCGGGATGCCGGCACGAGGTACGGTCGGAGGCGAGCTGGCTCTTGTGGAGCTTGATCAGGTTCTCGGCCTGTCCGCGGGCACAGTACAGGTCGGCATAGAGCCATTCCGGCGTGCCGGTCGTGATGTTTGTGACGACATAGCGGATGTCGAGGCCGAGCCGGGTCGCCTCGATACGGGCGACGACGCGCCGCTCCTGCCGCCAGGATTTGGCCGCGTGCCGGGTCTCGGCAAAGCCCCGCACCGCGTCCTCGTTGTCGATGGCTCGCACAACTCTGATGTGATCGGCCGTCTGTTCCACCTTGGCCGCCAGCGCTTTGGTGCCGGTCAAACCGAAGACGTAAGCGACGCGGTTGTTCTCGCACCAGTCCATTGCCTCGGGCCGGCCGTAGTGGCCGTCGCCCCGGATGGTGATCGCGGTGTTGGGCCAATGACAGCGGATCGCCCGGACGAGGCGGCGCAGATGTCCACGCACTTCGCGGCCCGAGGGCGTCTTGCCCGGCCGCAGGATCATCGCGACCGGGCGGCTGGTGGCGGTGTCGTAGACGTGGATCGGCAGAAAGCAGCGCTCATCGTGATGGGCGTTGAACAGCGACAGTTGCTGCTGGCCGTGCACCACGTCGCACGTGTCGTCGATGTCCAGGGTGACGGCGTCGGGCGGGACGGGGTAGCTGGCGCAGTAGAGGTCGACCAGCACCCGCCCGAGCCGGATGAGGTCGCGCAGACCCGGCGTGTTCTCCAGCCGCGAGACGGTGGGCTGGCTCATCAGGTCGTGCCCGCTCTCGGGCAGGCGGCCGCAGGCGAGCTTGAAGGCGGGGTCGGCGCGCAGGTGGTCGAGGTCGTCCGCATCCTCATACCCGCAGGCAATCGCCAGGATGCGCGCCAGCAGGATCTCGGGCAACGGATGTAGAACCCGGCTGGGGTCACGACGGTCCGGGATCACAGCAGCGAGCTTGTCGGCAATGTCCCACCGCCGGGCGGCCTGGGCGAGCAGCAGGACGCCGCCATCCGAGGTCAGGCGTCCGCCATCGAAGGCGGCTGTGAGCTTCTTGCCCCGAACGGATGGAAACGCGAACGGGAGACACGTAGGATCGGACATGGCGGGCGTGGCAGGCTCGGTGCGATCTGAAGGCTTGGCGTCAGCACCCAATCCCTAAGCTACATCAATGCTTTATGCTACGCTCGCCACCCCAGATCCACCGTCCTCGTGAATAAGACGGGTTAAACTCAGGACGGGCGTTCCTCATATTCGTCCGGTAGCCGGACGCAGGCGCGAACGCATCCACTCCTCTTTTCGAGCTTTAAAATTGTTGCGTAGAAGAGAATGCCGACGAAGCGGCGGGTTCTATGCTAACTGACCACCGGCGCGTCTCAGAGCAGTCCGACCTCTCAAGCCGGTTAGAATGCTGAGCGTCACATGAGAGGTGTGTGAGAGCGGCGGAGCCTACTCGGCGCTGTCAGGCATTCCGTCCTTATCCGCGTAGCACAGCCTTCCCGGTCTAAGCACACCGTAAGGACTCGGTCATCCGTTCAGTAGCGGCGCGTCCGCCGGGCTTGCAGCGTCTCGGCAGAGCGCCCACGGTTTTCTTGATCGAGTCTCGCTTTGTGTCATTGAAATCTCATCATTGTGAATTGATATTAGTAGTTATGCGAATATAATTGTAAGTCGTGCCAATAATTGCAGATTAAGATCTTTTCGACGCTTATTAAATTTGTATATAATCCGGCTAATCGGTTTCTATGGTATCGGACATTTTGTCTTTTTGTTTGGGGCGAAATTTTCTATTGGCGTCTCCCTTGACGTGCTTGCCCTGCTCCCTCAATGTGGAGGCTGCGCGACCACCTATGCGCTGATTTCCCTCCGGGCGGTTTTCGCCTGACGGCATCTCCGAAGCTTGCTCGAGTGCCAATTTAAATCCGCGCTGGGATGACTCGAGCATTGATTTACCTAACGTCCGGCGGGGGGCGCGCTCATTTTCTAAGGTCGATCGGGTGACGAGACATGAGGCTTGTGAAGTGCTCGGCATCCCGACGGGTGCGCGGCAAGAGGAAATCAAGGCCGCCTATCGAGAGCGCGCCAAGCGGTATCACCCTGACTTGAGCGGAGGGGGAGCCGATGACGAGGCACGTTTTCGTCGGGTCCAAGAGGCATATGAGACGCTGTCGAAGGGTCACGGCCTCAGTCCCTGCGGCGAGGCCGGCCCGGGGGCCGACGAAGAAGCAGGATTCGACGATGATGATCTTTTCGAGAAGCTCTTCGGCCTCGATCCTGTGCGCCTCGTCCGCAAGTTCATGAAGCTTCACGACATTGAGATCCTGTTCGACGGCTCGATGCAGGTTCGGGCCGCTTCTCGGATGGCTCACAGCCGTATGGACATTGACGGTTGGCTTGCGGCGACAGAGTTCGATCCGCATCATGTGGTCGACGAAGTGATGCTCGACGTGCGGGTGAGGGTCCATAAGACCAAAAAAGGCGACATCGAGCGTGCTCTGCGGAAGATCACCCGTGAGGATCAGCAGCGTCGGCGGAACGTGGTTGTCAAGCCGCTCCTGTCGTCCGAGCTGACGGCGTCCGAGCGGGATCGGGCCGAAAGTGAGTGGATCCGGCTCATTTCCGGTGTGTTCGATGGCGATATGTCACTTGGTGTTGCCGTGATGAAGCATTTCATCTGGCAGGTTAAGCAGAAGCTGCTGGGCCGGCCTGTGAAGCATCACCTCATGCCGGTAATTTTCAGTCCGGTACAGGGGAGTGGCAAGACCACGTTCGTGCTGAAGTTCCTTGCCCCGCTCAAAGAGTTGGCGACCGATCCCGTGCTCCTGTCCGACTTTGCGGACAAACGCAGTGGCGACATTTATCGCTACCCTGTCGTTTTCATCGACGACGTGGATCGGATCGCCACGAAGCTGGTGCCGGTCCTGAAGAGCCTTGTGACGAGCGAGGGGCTTCGACGGCGCAAGTTAGGCACGTCTTACAGCGTCAAGCTGCGGCAACTGACCACCCCGATCGGGACAGCTAACGAGGCAGTCGACGACCTGATCGCGGACGAGACCGGCAACCGGCGCTTCTTCGGCCTACGCTTTCGCAATGGCGCTGTTGCGAAGGGTGGTGATCCAGCCGTTTGGGAGATCGTCGGCATGATCGATTTCGAGCTGCTGTGGCGCTCGGTCGACGCGTTCAGCCTCTGCCCGATCGAGCCCTACTTAGGCGACCTCGTAGCAGCGCAGGAGGCAGCGCGTAGGCCGGATGTTGTGGAAGCTTGGCTAGGTGCGCTGGACCTCACCTCAGATGAGGTCGCGAGCATCAGCACCAAGGCCGGAGTGAAAGCGAAGCCGCTGTGGGAACTGTTTAGCCGCCAGACCGGCAGCGGTCTGTCGCTCACGAAATTTGGTTTAGAGATGGCACATCACGCCGCCAATCCGGAGCTACCATTTGGACCGAAAGTCGCAACGATGTCGGGCACCTTTTACCCGATCAAGAAGGGGTAACCGCTGCTCGCGCGAGTGTTCATGGTGACCATGGTCACCATGGTGAAGTCGAACGGTTCAGCGGCCGACGATCGAAGAAGCACAGGGTCAGCGTGCGGGCGAACACCACGCTCGGCGGGATAATGGGGAGCGAAAGGTCGTGGGCGATCAGGCCTGTTGATCAGGACCCGGCTTGCGGGGCAATTAGTGCCCCTGCGCGGGGGAATTTGATGACAATCGCGGTCCAGGGCTCGGTGGCGGGCAAGATCGGCTTTGCCTCTCATCAGAATGCGGTGCCAGTGCTCGCCGAACTGGAGATCCGCAACGACGGATCGGAGACATTTCAGGACCTGAACGTTGAGCTGACTGCGGATCCGCCGTTCGTGGAGGCTCGGACGTGGCGCATCGACCGCCTCGTCGCAGGCACGTCCGTTCAGATCGCCGATCGTGACGTCAAGCTCAGAGCCAGCATTCTGGCTGAGCTCAACGAGGCTATCGCAGGGGTCGTCACGCTCCAGTTCACCTGCGCGGGCGAGGTTCTGGCCAGCCACGACTACCCGGTCGAGCTTCTCGGGCGGTCGGAATGGGGCGGTGCCTCGGCCATGTCCGAGCTCCTGGCTGCCTTCGTCATGCCGAACGATCCGGCGGTCGATAGGGTCCTCAAGGCGGCCTCCGACGTCCTGCGGCGCGCCGGCAAGAAGGATGGCATCGATGGCTACGAGGCGAAATCGCGAACACGCGTCTGGGAACTCGCCTCTGCCATCTGGTCGGCTGTGAGCGGGCTGCGGATCAGCTACGCGCTTCCCCCGGCGAGCTTCGAGGCTGAGGGGCAGAAGGTCCGAACGCCGGCCACCATCCTTGAAGGTCGTGTCGCCACCTGTCTCGACACCGCTCTCCTGTTTGCCGCTGCTCTCGAACAGGCAGGGCTGAACCCCCTCGTCGTGCTGACGAAGGGGCATGCCCTCGTCGGCGTCTGGCTTCAGCCGCAAGAGTTCGCAGCCCTGATTACCGATGAAGCGGCCGCTTTGCGCAAACGCATCGATCTCAGCGAACTCGCTGTCTTCGAGACCACCCTTGCGACACAGACCCATGCGCCGGGATTCAAAGCGGCCATCGATGCTGGGCGGCGTCAGATCGCTGAGGATCGCGACGGCGAGTTCGTGATGGCAATCGACATCCGCCGAGCACGGATGCGGCGCATTCGGCCGCTCGGTTCGGCCTCACCACGCGCTGTGGCGGAAACTGAAGGCGTGGCGGAGGCGATCACTCCACTGGAGGAGGCCCCTGCGCTGCCGGGCTTCGATGTTGAGGTTGCCACAGAGCTCCAGACCGCCGCCGACCGTATTGCCATGTGGCAGCGCAAGCTTCTCGATCTCACGACCCGTAACCGGCTCCTGAGCCTTCCCGAGGGCGCGAAGGCGGTCAGGCTGATCTGCCCGGATCCAGCACGCCTCGAGGATCGCCTGGCAGCGGGCAAGCGGATCCGGATCGTCGCCCTGCCCGATCTTGGGGCGGGTGGACGCGACGAGGACCTGCATCGGCAGCTGACCGGCGAAGGCCTTCGCGAGGAGTACGCACGGGCCGCGCTCGAGCGAGACGAGGTTCTCTCGACACTCGATGCGAAGAAGCTCGATGCTTCCCTCGTCGACCTCTACCGTAAGGCGAAGTCGGATCTCGATGAAGGCGGGGCCAACACGCTCTACTTGGCACTCGGCTTCCTCAAATGGCGCAAGTCCGAGTCGGATCTGGTCGACGGATTGGTGGGTCGACAAAGAGGGCTCTCTCGATCGCCTCGACGCCGCTTTGAGGATGCTGCTCAACCGCTCCCGCGAGAAGGAGACAGAAGCAGCGTCTGTGTCTGGTGTGCACGTGGGGGAGGAAGCTCCTCGAGAGTCATACAGCGTCGGCGATGATCCGGACTTGTGTATGGTGCGGGAACTCGTCGTGCTCGTATGATCTGACTTCCGCGAATGCACGCGGCCAGAGCCGTTGGCGCCGCGAGGCAGAATAATCACACGGAGGCACGCGCCGGTGCCGTCGACCTCGTCGTAAGAGGCCGTGATCGGGCAGGTGTGCTAGCCTGAGCTGGCACGGTGACGACGAAAGCCAGCGCAATCGCAATGAAGTGGGTCATAGGGCAATCCAGGTGGTCTGCATGGCCGGCGCGATGCCGGTCATTGATGCCCTGCCCCATGGTGTTTCCGCGGCCGGGCCGGCCTGAACAGGTGCGCGTCATGCGCGGATCAACTCAACGCCCATTACGGACACGACCGCAGCCTGCCGCCAGCGATAGAAGCGGCTCCAGACCGTCCCGATCGGTCCGTAGCGGGCCGGCAGATCCTCCCAGGGGGGCGCCCGTGCGCAAGATCCACAACGCTCAGTTCAAGCAATATCCGCAGGGCAGCGACGCGGCCGGTTAGTTGTCTCCCGCCAAGGAATAGGTTTCACGGGAATATTAGTTTGGGCGCTGCCTGCTGTACTATGCTTACGATGAAGTCGCTGACAGCCCGGATCTTACCGAGATCCTTCTGTGTTTCATGAGTGAGAACATACCAAGTTCGCGTTAAGTTAATCTCGCAGGGAAGCACACGCACGAGGTCGCTGTGCGGAAGCGCAATGAAGTATGGCAGCACACACAATCCGAAGCCACTTACAGTTGCATTGGCTTGGGCGATAATGCTCGAGCTCTGAAAGGTTGCGCTTACATCCTTTGAAACTTCCTCCAAATAATCAAGCTCGTTAATCGCAATGAGGTCCTCAATGTAATTCACAAATCTATGATCATGCAGATCAGAAATTTTCAAAATAGGTCTTGTCTTACGGATATATTCTTCTGACGCATACAGACCGAGGCTGTAATCGCTCAACTTTCTCCCTATTACGCGGCCATGGTCTGGCAACGTAAGTGACACGGCGATATCCGCTTCGCGGTTGGTTAGATTGAACACGCGTGGCATCGCAACAAGCTGAACCTCAAGGGACGGGAACCGGTCTGCCAAATCGGAAAGCCGCGGCGCCAGGAACATCGCTCCAAAGCCATCCGGAGCGCCGATCCTGACCGCGCCACTAACCAATGAATCGCGTCCGGCTATATCATCTTGCGCTTGCCTGAAGTGAGTTTCCATCAGTTCCGCTGATACGGCCAGTCGCTCGCCCGCCAAGGTCAACTTTGGTCCGTCGACATCGCGATAGACAATCTTCGAGCGGATCTGCTGTTCAAGATCGGATAGGTGCCGGCTGACCGTGGAGTGCTTCACGCCGAGGGTTTTGGCGGCGGCTGTGAATGTTCCCGCACGGGCGAATGCGAGAAGCGACCGGAGGTGGTCCCAATTCGTATCGTTTGGCATAGACCTGCTCAAAATTGCACAGCGAATGCGAAAAGATAGGGAGTTCCCGCCGCTTTTTGAACTGTTAGTCTCCTGGCCAAGAAAATAGGGAGGAGCGCGGCCATGCGCACGATCGGGCATTTCATGGGCGGCAAGACCGTCGAGGGCACCAGTGGGCGCTTCGCCGACGTGTTCAATCCGACCACCGGCGAGATCCAGGCCCGGGTCGCACTCGCGAGCAAGGCCGAGCTGCGCGCCGCCGTGGAGAATGCCAGCGCGGCGCAGCCCGCCTGGGCGGCGCAGAACCCGCAGAAGCGCGCCCGCGTGATGATGCGCTTCCTGGAGCTGATCCGGGCCGAGCACGATTCGCTCGCCGAGCTCCTCGCCAGCGAGCACGGCAAGACGGTGCCGGACGCCAAGGGCGACATCCAGCGCGGCGTCGAGGTGGTGGAGTTTGCCACCGGCATCCCGCACCTCCTCAAGGGCGAGTACACGGAAGGCGCCGGCACCGGCATCGACGTC
>NZ_VZZK01000050.1 GCF_008806385.1 Methylobacterium soli | reverse complement strand
AGTCCGCTTTCGGCAATAGGGCGCTGAGAGCGGACCGCCGCATATCCACCCAACTCGGACATGTGTCCTATCGGTTCGTATGTCGGCAATCCGACCGTTTTCCCGACGCTTGGCAAAACCGACTTCAGAGCGTCAGACGTGCTGCGTCTTCTGTCGGGAAAACGTGTCGGATAATCATCCGTCGGGAATACGGTTCCTGGAAACCCGACAATCAGCGGATCTCTCTGCCGCCCGTCGCTCTGGTATCGCTTGGGTGTGGCCAGACAGGCGACAACGTGGGAGCTTTCCCAGCTTGGCTCGCTGAGAAAGAACGATGCGCTACTGCATGGGGCTTGTCCTTGCTCTCACCTTCTGCAGCACCGTGTCCGCGGCTGAACCCCCGCGCACCATCGAGCGCATGCTCAGCGAGGAGTGGGAGATCGCGGGCTATGTCGGGACCTTCGACAACCGCTCCTCCCTGATCCTGTTTCGCAAGAAGGGCCTAAACTTCCTGGTTCAGCGCTCGATCCTCTACGACGTGACCAGAAGCCAGAGGGTCGTCACGAACTGCTACGAACTCCACTGAGCCACCCGACAGTCGGCGCGACAGCCCTGGCCCGTGCCGGGGCTTTTTCTTGAACTCGCCGCCGGTTCGCTTTGGGTATGCCCATCGGAGCGACCGGCCGCAGTTCACTATGGATGCGACCTTAGCAGACCGTTATTCACGGCTGCTTCCGACCCCTTTGCGGAAGCTGCGAACGTCCGCTTCAGGGCTGCTTGGTAAGTCAGAGGCCTACGATCGGAATGGGTAGCCTTTGCGATGGTCCGTTCTCGGATCGTCGGATCCGATGTTCGTCGATCGCGCGCCTCGGCTGATAGCACTCGTTCCGCACTACGCACCCATCGCATCCAATGCCCCGCGTGCATTACGCCGGACGACCTGCGGTGGCTGCCCGAAGGCGCGGAGGAAAGCACGGCGCATCCGGTTGCGGTCCGCGAAGCCGGTCTGGTCGGCGACGGCATCGATGGGATGCCGGCTGCGCTCCATCAGAACCCGCGCAGCCTCGACGCGCAGGTTCTCGACCGCCTTGGCCGGCGACTGGCCGGTCTCGGCATGAAAGACGCGGCTGAACTGACGCGGACTGAGGTGGGCGGCCTCCGCCAGCTCCTCGACCGACAGCGGGCGGTGGAGGTTCCGTTTGGCATAGGTCAAGGCGGCTTGGATGCGGTCCGATTTCGCATCGAGGTCGAGCAGGGTCGAGAATTGCGACTGCCCGCCCGCCCGGCGGTGATAGAGCACGAGCTTCTTGGCGACGGAGTGCGCCACCTCCTGGCCGAGATCCGCCTCGATCAGAGCGAGCGCCAGGTCGATGCCGGCGCTCATCCCCGCAGACGTCCAGATCGAGCCGTCGTTGATGAAGATGCGGTCCCCGTCGACCGAGCACTTTGGGAACTGGTTCTGTAGCTCCCGCGCGTGCATCCAGTGCGTCGTGACCCGCCGGCCGTCGAGCAGGCCGGCCTCGCCGAGAACGAAGGCTCCCGTGCAGATTGCGGCCACGCGCCGGGCCTGAGCGGCCGCGCGCTGCACGAGGGCGATAAGGCCCGGCGTCGACGGTCGTACGAATGTGCCGCCGCCGATGACGAGCGTGTCGAAGAGCGTCTCGCCGAACGCCTCCGTGTCCACGTTCATGCCGGCCGATGTGCTGACCGGCCCTCCATGCTCGGAGATGAAGTGGATGTCGTAGGTCGCCTCATCCGCCGCGAGATTGGCGACCTCGAAGGCCGGCACGGCCGCCAGCGCCATCATCGAGTAGCCGGGATAGACGATGAAGCCGACGCGCTGCATGCCCGTCTCCGATGTCCTAAATTGACGCAACTATGACATTTGCGCCGCTCTCAGGCAACGGTAGCTTCCTCCAACCGAACGCCGCCAGCCTGTGGCGCGAAGGAAGAGGAGAACGACGATGACTTCCCAGTCCAGCAAGGGCCTTGCTGTCGTGACCGGTGCATCCGCCGGCATCGGCGCGATCTACGCCGACCGTCTCGCCAAGCGGGGGTATGACCTCCTGCTGGTCGCCCGAAACGGGGAGCGCCTGCACGCGCTGGCCGACCGCTTGGCCCGCGAGACGGGGCGCAAGGTCGAGCCGTTCAAGGCCGACCTGGGCCGCAAGGACGATCTCGCTCGCCTGGAGGCTCGCCTGCGCGAGGACGCGAGCATCACCATGCTCGTCAACAATGCCGGCATCGGCTCCGTCGCGTCGATCCTCCAGGTTGACGTGGAGACGATGGACGCGATGATCCAGCTCAACATCACCGCACTGACCCGCCTGACCTACGCGGTCGCGCCGGCCTTCGCGGCGCGCGGATCCGGGACCATCGTCAACATCTCGTCCGTCGTCGGCGTCGCGGTCGAGATGCTCAACGGCGTCTACAGCGCCTCGAAGTCCTACGTCCTCAGCTTCGGCCACTCGCTGCAGAAGGATCTGGCGGACAAGGGCGTGCGCGTCCAGACCGTGCTGCCCGGTGCGACGGCCACCGAGTTCTGGGACGTGGCCGGCTACGCGGCGCAAAAGACGTCGTCGGTCACCATGTCGGCGGCCGATCTGGTCGACGCCGCGCTGAGCGGGTTGGACCAGGGCGAACTGGTCACGATCCCGGGCCTGCAGGACGTCGGCGGCTGGACGCGCTGGGAAGAGGACCGCCGCGCGATCTCCGCCAAGTTCAACAATGCCAAGCCTTCACCGCGCTACGCGCTTGAAACGGCGAACCTGGCCTGAACCCGAGGGACGCCCATGCCTTACCTTCAGCTCGACGTCACCGGTAATCACTCGGTGGCATCCAAGAAGCGCCTTGCTGCGCTGATGAGCCAGACCTACGCGGAGATGATGTCGGTCGATATCAGGCGGATCAGCGTCGCCATCCGTGAACTCGGCGAGGGAGGCGTGTGGCGAATACCGGATGCCGGCGGCGAGCCCGTGCCGGTGTCCGTGATGATGCTGGACATCCGGAAGGGGCGCCCAGCCGAGCTGCGGATGGCGGTCGCCAAGGCATTGTGCACGCACTGCATCGAGGTCCTCGGCTTGCACGAGGATCGCCTAAACGTGGAGTTCACGCAGCATTCCGGCGACGAGATGTATCATCCCGCGCTCGGTGGCTACAGTCCCGACTGGTCGCCGGACGAGCGATGAACCCGCATTGCAAAGGATCTTTGGCGAGAGCGGACGTTCGCTTTCAGCATGGGCGTCTCGTGGCCGTTACGCGGCGTTCGGCCCGAGAGAGGACCCAGCTAGACCTACCGGCCTTTGTCCCCGGCTAATCTGCGGGACGGCGCGGTGGGTGCGCCGACATCGCTGCCCAAAGTCTCACGGTCGAAATCTGACGTTTGGTCCTCAGAGGAGCATGGCATGCCATTTGCCCGGATTGATCTCGCCAAGGGTAAGTCCGCCGAGTACCGCCGCACGATCGGCGAGGTCGTCTACGACGCCATGCTCGACGCGCTGAACGTGCCCAAGGACGACCGCTTCCAAGTCATCAACGAGCATGAGCCGGAGAACTTCTTCATCGACCCGGGCTATCTCGGTATCAACCGGACAGGGGACTGCGTCGTCATCCAGCTCACCCTCAACGCTGGGCGAGGGGTCGAGCAAAAGCGGGGCTTCTTCAAGGCCGTCGCGGACGGCCTTCATGAGCGCCTGGGCCTACGCCGCGAGGACGTGTTCATCAGCCTCGTCGAGGTCGCCAAGGAGAACTGGTCCTTCGGCAACGGTGAGGCTCAGTACGCGACCTAATCGGCGTCCGTGCGAGATCCAGGCGCTGATACCCCTCTGAAGGTCAGCTTCCAGACGGCCGCTCAATGACGGTTCGCCACCCAAAGCGGCCGGCTCCGTTGGTTCGATTTAGGTATGCAAGAACGGAACACCGCTCTCGGCTCACTATGGGGGCGCCATTAACAGACTGCCATTCACGGCTGCTTGCAACTCAACGTCGCCGTCGAATACTGTTTGCGTAATTCTCGAAAGCAGATGTTGGTTGCGTAGATCTACTGCCGTGGAGATCGCTCGGAATTTGCCGGTGTACCATCCTGAACTCTCTGGTGCTTACCGCAGCCAGCTGCGACGGTATCTCGTACGCTGAAGGGAGAAGCCTATGCCAACCTATGTATGTTCAGTTCGCCCTGGCCTGCTCGATGAGCGACAGAAGGCCGAAATCGCCGAGGCGATTACCCGCCGTCACCACGAGGTGACAGGGGCGCCAACCTACTTCGTGCAGATTGTCATCGATGAGAAAGCGACCGCCGATCGCTACCTCGGCGGGCAGCTAGCGAACGACCAGATTTGGATCAGAGCGGACATCCGTGCCGGCCGGACGGTAGAGCAACGCAGCGGGCTTATGCTGGCGATTATGCGGGACGTGAGCCGGATCGCTGGCGTCGATGAGACCACGATCTGGGTGTACCTCTGCAATCTCGAAGCGACTGATATGGTCGAATACGGCCACGTTCTCCCCGCACCTGGACAAGAACAAACTTGGTTCGATGCTCTCCCGGTGAAACTGCAAGATCATTTGGTATCTTTGGGAGTTAAAAAAGGAGAGTTTCACCTATAAAGCTGCGGTCATTCTCATCAACGGTGATCGCCCCAAAAAATGGATGGTGGCCACGCAGCGGACGGTCCCTTTCGAGTAGATGGGGGGTTCACCGTCCACTGAGGCGAGGCGCGCGGATGATTGTCCGGTCGAGCAGTGTGCCGGTTGCGTTCACGGCGGTGGCTTAGAAGTGGACCCTCTCTGCGCTTGCTACCCTTATACATGACGGATGGGGGACGGAGGAAAATCGCGAAATTTCGGCGGTGTTCTCATACGTAGCCTGATTTCTACCCTCCCTAGCCTCCCATGAAAAAGTGAAGTTGTAGAAAAACCAAGAGTTTAATGGGCCGGCAATGGCCCTGAGTTTGGGAGGCTAGCGCCGGCGGGCGGCGGCTACCGTCCCATAAACGGAGCGGCGGACCATGTCGGCGGGACAGAACACTAAGGGCGAGGCGATCGACATCGAGGCCCTGCTCTCTCGCCTCTACCGTGAGAAGCAGATCCACCGGCCGGCGGCCAGGTCGGCGCCATGGGGGCGACCGGCCTCACCGGCGGCCCGCGCGTCACGGGCTCGACGTTCGCTTCGTCCGCGACAATGCCCGGATGCGGCGCTACCTGAACGTGCGGCTCGACCTCACCGGCGTGCCTGAATTGCCGAGCGCCGGCCCCCGCGCCCCCTTTGCAGATGGGCCGGATGAGCGCTAACCTTCGCAATAGTCTCAAATCGCGGGCTTTCAGGGCCAAAAACGCGAGGGTTTGCGAGGGTTTGCGAGGGTTGGTTCAAACCCTCGCAAACGCAAAACCGCCGAGATATCAGGCATTTGCGAGAGTTCTGCGAGGGTTGCGAGGGTTTGGCGCTCGCGCGCCCACGTGAGCATAAGGGGTTCCAGGGGCCGCCATTCGCCCCAGCTTTCTATATGTACTCTAGGGCTCAAACCCTCGCTACCCTCGCAGAGGGGTAGGTAAATAATTGAAATTAAATAGAGAACTGGCGCGCGAGGGTTTGAAAAAACCCTCGCTCAACCCTCGCAAACCCTCGCTGCAGCTCCGGACGAGCCACCCCATGCAATCGCGCGAAACTGTGGATATCGAGGCCCTGCTCTCTCGCCTCTACCGTGAGAAGCAGATCCACGGCCAGGTCGGCGCCATGGGAGCGATCGGCCTCACCGGCGGCCCGCGCCTCCGGGCTCGAAGTTCTCCACGAACGACAAGGTTGACACGTCGAGCTACGCCGACCGCATGGCGGCGGAGATGCGCGGCATGTTCCTGCGCCTCGTCAACGCGCCCGACGCGCTCCTGACCGTGCACGAGGTCGTCCTCGACCTGCCCGACTTCAACGTCGAACTCGACAGCCTCGGCGGCTTCGTGGTCTGGGATGAGGTCACGGCGGCGCAGCTCGGGCACCGGATCAACCTGCACCGCGACGCGCTGACGGTGATCAAGCTGCGCAAGCGCCGCCAGCTCCGGTCCGCTACGGCCGCTCCGGTGACCGAGGAGGAGAGCGAGTGGGTCGAGGCGGGCCCGCGCCGCCCCGTGACCCGCATCGTCACGTCGCCGCTCCTAGTGGTCGCGGCGCTGGACGCCGAGCGCCCCTACGTCTCGCCGTTCGAGGTGGCGCGCCTGCGCCCGATCTATGCCGGGCCGCGCAAGGTCGTCGACCACGTGCCCGAGTACGTCACCCCGCTCGACGTGGTCGCGATCGAGCACGCCACCTACGCGGTCTGGCACGCCGTCCTCGCCATGCTGGTCACGGCCCTGGCTGGCCTGCCGGGCTACGAAGTCACTGGGCCGGCCGCTCCGGCCGAGCCGTGGGCGGGTGAGCGGCGCGTGCTGCGGGGCCAGATTGTGGCTCCATCACTTCCTAGCAAAACGTTGAAAACGCGAAAGAAAGCGTCTTTGAAAGCTCCCAAAAAGGGGAAACTTTGACAGGGTGAAGAACCTTGACCATAGTCGGAACACCCCAAAAGGGCCTCAAACAACCCCGCCGCACCCCGGCGGGGTTTTTTCGTGGGGCTCGCACCGTCCAGGAGGCGACCATGCGCTACCGCTGCGGTGAGCACCGCGCCGCCCTCACGGCGGCGGCCCGGGCGCTCTCCGGCGCGGACGGCAGCGCAGAGCGCGCAGGTGATCGGACGCAGCCTCGCTGCCGATGCTCGGGCACTCGCCGCCCGCCTCACCGGTCGGAGGCGGCCGTGAGCAGCGCCCTGTTCGTCACCCTCGACGCTGCCTCGATCGCGCGCCTGGGCAGCCTGATCGGGCAGGGCAGGCCGGCGCCAAGGCGCTCATGGCTCTCACCCGCGCCCTCAACCACACGGGCGACAAGGCGCGTACCCAGATGACCCGCGCGCTCACCGCGCAGACGGGTCTCAAGCGCACGGTGATCGTCAAGGCGCTGCGGGTCACCCGCGCGTCTCCCGGCGTCCTCACCTACACGATCTAGTCCGAGGGCGGGAACGTGGCGTTGAAGTATTTCGGGGCGTGGGAGACCGCCAAGGGCGTGTCGGCCGCCCCGTGGAGTGCGCGCCATGTCTACGCGCGCACCTTCATAAAGGCGGACTGGTGGCCGCACCGCATGACCAAGGGCAACGGGAACGGCCACGTCTTCGAGCGGGCCGGCTCGACCACGAACAGTAGGCTCGACCGCTCCAACAAGGTGAAGTCGGGGCTGTTCATCCCCGACGAGATGGTCAAGAGCGCGACCGCGTCGGCCTTCAACGGCACGGCCGCGGCCAAGCTGCCCGATCGCCTTGCCCATGAACTGCTGCGCGTGCTCGGCTGACCGGGCCCGAAAGAAAATCGCGCCACCGCCTTGACGTCGCCCCCGTTTCTGGGGTGCGCGGGTCCCTCCCCGGTCGATCCACTCCCACGGGCGGTAGGTCCCATGATCTTGCCAGTAACGCTCCTCGAAAATCAGGGTTGCCAGCGTTGTCAGAGGTGCCAACCAAGGTTGTCACGCCGGAGGTCATGTGGGCGCCCGCCCGCATCGCCGAGCGCGATGGCGTGACTCGCGAAGCGGTGCTCAAGCTCGCCCGCGACTACGTCGAGGACCATGACCTGACGGTCGAGCGCGATGCGCGCGGCCGGATCGCGACGATCAACGTCGTGGCCTATGACCTGATCCGATCGAGGGTCGGCGATCCCTCGAAGGCGCAGACCCGGCAACGCCCGGTCGCGCCGAAGCACCTGACCGAGCTGAACTCCTACGACGAAGCCCTGCGCCAGAAGACGTGGCACGAGGCTGAGAAGCGCCGCCTCGAGCTGGCGGAGCTTAAAGGCGCACTGATCCGCAAGGATCGGCTGCAGGCGGCGATCCTGACCTGCGGCGAGGAAATCGTGCGGGTCCTCGATCGGCTGCCTCAGGCAGCCAACGACCTATCCATCGCGGTCGCCAAGGATGGCGAGCACGGCCTGCGAACGGCGCTCAAGGCGCTGGCCTCGCGCCTTCGTGCCGACGTGGCCGCCGCTCTGACCAACATCGCGGCCGGCTCGCCGGCACAGGACGAGGACGGCGCCGGAGGTGCCGCAGGCGGAGAATGACCGGACACCCCTCGGCACAGCGGCTCGTTGCCAAGATGCTGGCCGGCGTGGTGCGCCCGCCGATGCCGCTGCCCCTGTCGCAGTGGCTCGCGAAAAACCTGGTGCTGGTCGACGGCCCGGCCGCCGGCTCGCTCTGGAATGCCTCGGGCGCCCCCTACCTGGTCGAGATCGCCGACTGCCTCGGCGAGGACCACCCTTGCAACACGGTCACGATCCGGAAAAGCCAGCAATCGGGCGCCTCGATCCTCGGCCTCGGTTGGTGCCTCTATATCGCCGAGCGCGAGCCGGCGAACACCCTCTACGCCGTGCCCGGCCTCGACACCCTGCGCGACCTGACCGGGCAGAAGCTCGGGCCGCTGATCGAGGCCTGGCAGAAGCACACCGGCCGCATCGTGATCCAGCCCATGACCTCGCGCTCCGGCATGGGCTCGACGGCGCTGGAGAAGAAGTTTCCGGGCGGCTACATCGCGCTCGCCAACGCGAACGCGGTCATGGACCTGTCGTCCAAGACCACGAAGAAGGGCATTCAAGACGAGTTCTCGAAGTGGTCGGACATTCCGGGCTTCGGCGACCCCGACACTTTGTTCTTCGGCCGCTTTACCGCGTTTCGGAGGACGAAGGATTACAAGATCCTCCGCATCTCGACGCCTGAGGTCGACACCGGCGACGAGACCGGCGAGGCGGCCGGTCACTGCCGCATCGATCGGTCGTTCCTGCAATCCGACCGGCGCTTCTGGAACGTGCCCTGCCCGGAATGCGGCGCCTTCTTTGCCCACGACCCGGCCCGGTTCAAGGTCGACTACGATCACCCGCACCGGAGCCGCTACGCCTGCACCTGCGGGCACATGATCAGCGAGAGCGAGCGCGTCGCGGCGGTGCAGATCGGGCAATGGGTCCCGGCCGTCGACCCGACGGGACGCCAGCCGGGCTTCCACATCGACCAATTCATCAGCCTGATGATGAGCTACGAGGCTATCGCCGAGGACGTGATCCGGGCCGAAAAGGGCTCGGAGAAGGCCCGCAAGGATCTCTGGAACCTCACCTACGGCCGCCCCTACAAGCACCGGGGCGACGCGCCTGACTACCAGCGCCTGATGGAGCGGCGCGAGACCGGATTGCGGCAGGGCCACGTCCCGGCCGGCGGCCTGCTCCTTGTCGCCGGTGTCGACGTACAGATGCGCGGGATCTGGGTCGAGATCACGGCCCACGGCGCCGACCGGCAGAATTGGCTTGTCGATCGGTTCTACCTCGACGGCGACACCGGGGCCGCGAACGCACCGGTGTTCCTGGAGCTGCTCGACCGCACGCTCGACCAGAGCTTCCCCGACGCCTTCGGGCGCCGGCGCCAGCTCGACGCGATGGCGATCGATACGGGCTACCGCAGCCACGTGGTCTACAGCTTCGTGCGCAACAACCAGCGCCTGCACCCCGACACCGGCAAGGACCTGATCCTGGCGGTCGACGGGCGCAAGGGCTGGGGCCTGCCGGCGATCGGCACGCCGACGCTGGTCGACATCGACCTCGACGGCAAGCGGATCAAGCAGGGTTGCAAGCTCTGGCCGGTCGGCACCTGGTCGCTCAAATCCAGCCTCTACACCGACTTGCACAAGCTCGGCATCCGGTCGGGCGAGGGGGTCGATCCGCCGGGCTACTGCCACTTCGGCGACTGGGTCGACGAGGGCTACTTCCGCCAGCTCACGTCCGAGCGGCTGGAGGACATCATGGTCCGCGGCCAAGTGACGGGGCGGCGGTGGGTACCGTCGGGCGACAACCACCTGCTCGACTGCCGCGTCTACGCGATGGCGCTGGTCGAGTACCTGGGCCTGTCGTCGACGACGCCCGAGGAATGGGCGGCGCTCGCCCGGGCCCGCGGGCTGCCGGACGAACTCTCGGCCATCGATCTGTTCACGCCCAAGCCCCGCGTGCTGCCGTCGGGCGACGGCGGCCCCGTTCTGGATGTGGCGCCGATGTCCGCTCCCGCGCCGACGCCCGCCGAGCCCGAGCCGGGCGGATGGTTCGATCGATCCACCAACGACTGGTTCTGAGGACCCTGCTATGAATTGGACGCAAGCCGATCTCGACGCGATGAACAAGGCCATCGCCACCGGCACCAGCACGGTGCGCTTCGCGGACAACCGCGAGGTTACCGACCTCGAAGCCTGCGCGGCCGCCAAGCTCGCCGAGATCAACGCCGACCTCGCCCCCAAGGCTGTGGACGCGATCGAGACCGAGTACGACGCCCTGATCCGAACGCCTCCTGGCGGCGCAGGAGGTGGGCCGCCGCACCGGCGGCGAGCCGCCCGGCCACACAAGATCGAGGGGATCGCGACCGCCACCGTCAAGGCGGCGTTCCTGCGCATCGGCGTGGATCTGGCCGACAACAAGAGCGTGCCCGCCTTCAACGCCACCAGCGCCCATGCCGAGCGCGGCCGCGGGTTTTGGGACAAGGTCGGGGCGACCGCCCTCACCGTGGTGGTGACGGCGATCTTCGGCCTGATCTTCGCGGCTCTCGGTAAGTACAGCTGGCCGACCGGGCGTGTCGCGAGTTCGGTCGGTATGCCCGACAGCTGGTGAACGTCATCGCGTGCGCGTTTGCGACAGGTCCGTCCGCTTCGCCGAGCCGCTAAAGGAACGTTATCGGGAGCCAGATAGGGGAGAGGCGGACCATGGCAGGAGCGACGGAGGACCGGCTCGACGCCCTGAACGACCTCATCGAGGAGGGCGAGCAGCACCGGGCCGAGCAGGCTGCGCTCGTCGCGACCCAAGCCCTGTGCGGACGGGACGCCGCCGCGGCCGAGGCTGAGCTGCGAGAGATCGATGACGCCCTCACGGCCCTGCGCATGCGCGTGGCGACCTTCGCGGGCAATCCGAGGCATTCGTGAGCGCCCCCATTGCATCTCTCGACCGGGCGCTAGGCGCGCCATCAGCGATGCAGTTTGAGCTGTCAGCTGCCCTTCCAAGATGAGGGGCCGACCGAAATCCGCATTGAACCTGCTGTCTGATGAGGAGCTGCTGGAGCATTGCCGTAGGCTCTATCGGGAGCACGGACCCATCGCCCTCACCTACACTTTCCTCAAGGCCCAGAAGGGGCTCTACGCCGTGCTGTATGGGCGGGGCATCACCCAGAAGGATCTAGCTGCACGTCTCGGTGTGGCCGAGGAGCTGCGCGAGCACATCGCTTCGCGGCCGATGGTTCGCGCCGGCCAAACCTTAACGCGTCGCTCCTGGCCCCAACTGATCGCGGAAGCCCGCGAGGTTGCCGACAGACACGGGTCCCTGCCTCCGGCGCAGTGGTTCCAGCAGAACGGTCGCGGCTCGTTGGTGCAGTACGTCTACGTTCTGGGGCGCACCTGGGACGAGCTGCGTGAGGCCATCGGCGACAGGGCCTCCGGCGCCTTCGTGCAGTCCCGGAACGGGCTACGCTGGCGCAGCCACCCGGAGGCAAGCCTGTCTAATTTCCTTTTTGCGCGCGGCATCGAGCATCGACGCGGTGACCGCTACCCCAAGGAATACGAGGCACTGTCTGGGAAGGCTCACGGGCGCTACGATATGCACTTCGCTAGCTCAAAGGGCTGGATCGACGTGGAGATCTGGGGCGACGATCCCGGCGGCCATGGGGCAGCCAACTATCGGACCGTGCGAGCGTTGAAGGAGCAGTTCAACGCCGACAATCCCCGCTTCCTCGGCATCCACTTCGAGCGATGCTTTTCGGAGGAGGCGCTGAGTGGCCTCCTGAAGCCATATGTGGACACCATCGCGCCGTTCCGGTTCGAGCGTGCATCCGATCCGTTGATCCCGACCACGCACTGGTCAAACACCGACGAACTCCTGGAATACAGCCGGAGGCTGGCGGCCGACATGCCAGACGGTGAATTTCCGACCGAGGAGTGGCTGCGCAAGCGGGGCAAGTGGGCCGATCGGCCAGGCCCCGCCTACAACACCCTGAGCATCTACATCACAAAGTGGTTCGGGGGTGTCCGGGCGCTGCGAAGGCTGCTCGGGCAGGCGCATGTCAGCACGAACCAGTGGGACCGCGAGAAGGTTCTTGTCGCCTGGCGGGCGTTCTACGAAGCGCACGGCCGAACCCCCAACCAAGTGAGGGCGCATCACGCCCGAGGGATTGCGACGTTCAGCCCTGAGGTGGTGCATCAGGCCGAGCGCCTCACCAACGCCGTCGTCAAGTACGCCGGCGGAGCCACGATAGCCAACGCGGCCGTGGGCATCACAGTGGATCGCAAGCGCAAACCACGATCCGCTTCCCAGTAAGCTTCTTTCCTGCCTCAGATCCGGATGCGCTCAATCTCGTCGAGGTTCACCGCGTCGTCGCGTCGATCGTAGAGCTGGGTGGTTCGGGTCGAGGCGTGATGGGCGATGGCGGCGGCCCGCTCCAGGGTGCCGCCGTTCTTCAGGTAGGCGGTGATGCCAGTGGCCCGAAACGTGTGGTTGCCGATCTTTGTCGCAATCCCCGCAGCCTCGGCGCGCCGGCGCACCATCGCATAGGCGTTGGCGGCCGGCAGCGGCGTCCGCGTCAGCCGGCCGGTGCCGCGGCCGATCGTGCGAAACAGCGGCCCCTCGTCGTCCGCCTGAATGCCGGTGCTGTCGAGATAGGCGTGCAGGTATGCTTCAAGGCTGTGGTGGCAGGGAAGGTCGACAGCCTTGCCGCCCTTTTCGTGCAGGCGCACCCACAGACGGCGGCTCTGCACGTACACGTCCTCGACCCGCATCGCCGTGGCCGCGCCGATCCGGGCGAAGGTGAAGAGCATGAGGCCGATCAGCGCCCGGTCGCGCAAGCCGACCGGCACGCTTACGTCGATGCTGTCGAGGAGCTGTCGCGCCTCCTCAGGAGCCAGCACCGCGGTCTTGCCGCGCCGGACCACGTGCTTGGGGCCGCGCACAGCGGAGGCCGGGTTGAAGGGTAGCACGCCGCCCGCGGCGAGCCAGTCGAGCAGGCGGCGGATCGCGGCGAGGTGCTGCTTGACCGTCGGGGCGGCGTGGCGCCGGCCCAGCTCTTCGACATAGGCCGCAATATGGATCGAGCCGACGGCCGCGATCGAAGACAGCCCCCGCGCCTCCAGCCAGGAGCAGAACGCGCCTACGGCCTTAGCGTAGGCCCGACGCGTGTGCGGATTGCGGATCTGGGCCGCGAAGAATTCGAGGAAGCGATAGGCGGCGCGGTCCCCGGCCGCCGCGATCAGGGTCGGGGCTGGAAGGCTACCGGCGCTGACGAGCTGGGTCATGCCCGCATCGCCTTATTCCAGTCGATCTCGAACCCCGCAGCCTCCAACTCGCGTGCGAGGCCAGCCTGCCAGTGGCCGTGATCGAGAGGGATGTAAACCACGCCATCGAAGTCGGATGGGCGTTCGATGTCCCCCTTCACAAGGGCCGCCACCCTCTCCGGGCCCAGCTCGCCGATGAAGAACCCAAGCTCGAAAACGACGTTCTGACGGGCTCGCGGCCGTGTTTCTGCGCCAGCCCTTCCACCATGATCATCGGGGGTCATGAGTACAATAGCGAAGCCAATGCCCGCGGCTTCTTCACGGAATTTGGTAATGATGGTCCGGCCCTTGTTCGGGCGCTCGTGGAGGATAACAGCTTCAAAACCGATCTTCTCAATGAAGCGAGCTACCGCCTCACGGGCTCCTTCATCATGGCCATGGACGATGAACACGCGGTGAGGATGCGCGGGCAGCGGCACTTGAGAAGCCACCTCGACAGCGCTTGATGGTGCGTCCGCTTCGGTGAGGTCTTCCTGCAGGGTGCGAATTGCCTCCTTCAGTAATGCCTTTGAGCGATCGATATTCCTTCCGACACCCTGCTGGAACTCGCGCAGGGGTGTGGGCTCACCTATCGTGAAACTCATCGGGCGCCATGCCAGACTGCCAGCAGATGAGAAGCGCTTGAAATCAGGGCTACCTGCCCCGAAGGTCCTTTCCAGTGCTCGTGTCACCGCCGCTTGAAGTGCGATGAGTTCCGGCGGACAGCGGTCGCTCATGGAGCGCGCATCGAACGCTTCCACTTCTTCAAGCCTCTTGCCCAAGCGCAGAATGCCGGCCTGCATTTCGTCCGGTGTCAGACCCTCCTTGAGCGACTGCTCGCTAGAAGATGGGGAACGCGCCAAGGTAAGCTCCTATGTATGATAATGTCCTTTATCACATATAGGCGTGCCGCACCGGTCCACCCTGTGAGGCTGGCCGACGCGCGACACCGGCGGGTGTTGCCGATCAAGGCGCGGAGCGCGTTCGGCACCGCCAACTCGGAGGCCCCCCATCTGTCAGGGCATACCCAAAACGTCCGATGGAAGCGCATAGGTGAGAGGTTGGCCAGAGGAAGCGTACCGGCTTGCAAATCGTTAGCGGATGGTTAGGCTTCTGCGTAAATATCAACGAGGAGCACGGTAATGAAAGCACTGTACGCCCATCGCGATGACAAATCAGAGTCTCAACAATCTCTCGGGAGGTCAGTACATTACCCGCAGGACGATGAGACTAATCAGGAACTAATGCGTCGTCTGAACAATGCTCGCGCAAGCCAGCGCGCCGCGCGGCATCACCGATTGAACCGATAGCTCAGACAGGAGGGACAGGGCGGGCAGCGCATCCCAACGCCCTGCCGTCGCATCGCCAGAGACGAGGATACCCCCAACTCAACCGGCGCCGCGCACCCGGCCATATGTCGGGCTGAAGACTGGACCATTTTCGCGACGGTACATTTCCCGACACGTTTTCCCAACAGAAATCCGGCCGATCCAAAGGCGAAGGAACAGCTCGCCGGGGTTGTCGGGGAACGGTCGGATACTGGTGGCGAATTCGCCCCAGCGCCTGCCAAGGTTGCCGCCACGCTCCGAGATCGGGCCGCTTGCCCTCGCGGCTCAGCGCTACGGGGCCGCCCTCAAGCCGCAGGCGGAGCGACAATCCCGAATTCGCCAACAGTGTCCGGTCGTTTCCTCGACAAGCGGTGCAGCGGCACCTTGGCGCGTTTCGCTGGGGTGAGCCCTATTGTGCTGGTTTGATTGTGGAATGGCAGGCTGTGAGTTACGAAACCGAGGTGCCAGGAGGCCGCTCAAAGTGTCCTGCGACCCTCTGAAGGTGCTGCCCACATTCTGAGGCGTCTTTGGGCGGGAGGCGAATTGTCAGCTCGGCCCCGCCACTTAACTTCAGCCCGAGAACCGGCCAGCTCCGATCGTCCGTCATGCCGACTCTCCAGCCGATCAGGGGTAATTGGCAGGCCTCGATCTTGGATCCGCTCGGCGGCCTTGGATTGTGAGGGCCGCACAGCACGCTCGTTGCGAGAAGTGCTTGGCCTAAAGCGGCAGCTTGGGCGGGTGTGATATCGATGGGAATGTCCCTGTCTTTGAGCCTCACGTGCAGCTGAGGCTCCCTCGCCTGTCCTATCTCCACCGTGAAGCTGATAGCAGGTGTTGCGGTCTTCTCTCCCATCGCGTGCATCCTTCACCCGCCGGCAGAGCGACGGCCTCGGGAGGCTTCAGTTCCTCTCGATGCATCGTTCTCTACCTGCATCCGCCTGGGCTTAAGGCAATGGGCCGCGCAGACGTACGAATTTCACAACGGCCTCGTCACCCTCGTGCGACGGACGCCCCATAGCGTCCAGTCGGCGAACCGTGCCGCAGCCGACGGGTGCCTGTTAAGTTTCGCTGGAGCAAGCCCTATTGGAAATCGATCAGTGGTGCGCTGATCAGTCGGCTCCCTCATCAGGAATGTTCAGGGTGGTGCCGCAGGCCTTGCAGTGCACCGCGTCTGGCTCGTGCCGCTGCAGGCCGCAGGTCGGGCACGGGAAGCGCACCTTGGCAGGTCGGAACAGCACCTGGGCGAGGCGCAGGAATAGCGTCACCCCGCAGATCATGACCACAACCGAGATCAACCGCCCGCCCGTGCCTTGCAGAGTGACGTCGCCGTAGCCGGTCGTCGTCAACGATGTGACGGTGAAGTACAGCGCGTCGACATAGTTACTGATGTTTGGGTTCGAGCGGTGCTGTGTCGCGTAGACGATGCTCGTCATGACGAAGATGAACACGACGAGGTTCACCAGGGCTATGATCACCTCTTCGTTGCGGCAGAAGAAGATGCTGTCTCTCCGCAACCGGTCGAGCAACTGATAGGTGCGGAGCAGCCGCAGCGTCCGCATGATCCGTAGGAAGCCGGCACCTTCGCCCACAATAGGCGCCAAGAACGAGATGATTGCGGCTATGTCCGCCCAAGTCGTTGGACGCAGGAGCTCCCGCCAGCGCTGTTGGCTTATAGCGAGCCGTGAGGTGAAGTCGGCCAGCACAACAGCGCCCAGCACCACGTCGAGCCCTTCAACCAGTGGCACCCTGGGCATGAACGAGGACGCGACGATGAAGAGCAGAGTGGCGAGGTCGAACGCGAGCAAGCCGTAGCGGAAGCGATGCGCCCGCTCTGTGTCACCCTCGTAGAGTTCCTTGAGCCGTATGGTCAGCGGGGTCATGCGTCCGGATCACTATCGCGGCGGCTAGCTGAGAGACGATAAGGGTTGCGCCTACAAGCTTGGCGCGGGTTGAGGAGTGCCGTGCCCAGACGCGAGCGGAGTTTGACCGGCCGAAATCGGCAACAAGCTTCTGTCGCTATGCTGGGTAAGAGGGAAGCCCGGAAGCCCGGAAGCCCGCTGAGCTGCGGCACAGGCTTTCCGATCAGCCTCAATCTCCGCCCGCTCGGCCGCTTCCTGAACCTCATCAAGCTTGCTGACCTGAGCTCGGGTGGCGCAGCGATCTCGTAGGTCGGCCAGTTCCTCTTCCGTCAGGCTCTCGATGCCGATGTAGCGGTTCTGCGCCGCGCTCGCCCGGATCAGCTCGTCAAGCTTGGCTTGGATCGCGGCGCCGTCTCGGTTCTGCGTATTCTGGATCAGGAACACCATCAGGAACGTCACGATGGTGGTGCCGGTGTTGATGATGAGCTGCCACGTGTCGGAGAAGTGGAAGATGGGCCCACTCACCGCCCAGGCCAGGATCAGCAAGATACAGATCGCGAAGGCGCTGGGACGGGCCGCCGCGCGGGCAACGTAGGATGCAAACGCGGTGAAGGCCTTGCTAAACGCCATGCGAGATCGTCCCCAACGAGCACTCTAGCGCCCGCCTTAGCACAGGGATGGTGACGGCCTGTCTCGGTCGGGGTGGCTAGGGCGGAAGCTGCGTTGGGCTTAGCTGAGGTGAGGATGCTAGGGGATGCCACCCCCCTCCTGCATGCAATCTGAAGGAAAAAACATGTCCTCAATCCAGGCCATTGCCGCAACGATCATCAGCTTGGCAGCTCCTGGCAAGAAGCCGAAGGAACTCATCGACGCGGTGCGCGAGCAGCATCCCGGCGCCTCGAAAAAGGACATCGTTCGAGCCGCATTCTACGCGCTGATCGAGCACAAGGACGGTGCTTCGGATCAGGCACAGCACTTACAGGCCTTCGCGCTTGGAGAGCGTGGTCTCGATGAAGGTGATGCTGTCGTGCAGAAGCGACCCAGCAAGAAGGGCAAGCGCAAAGCCCAGAAGGATGATCATCGCACCGCGCATTGATGGCGTTCTGATCTGGGGAAGGCAGCTACTCGTTATCTCGATCCAGCCGCCCCCTGACGGCTCGCAACCGCTCGTCCAGGTCCTGCGCCGCATCGCCGTACAGCTCGAACCGCCGCCGGTACATGGCGCGCTTGTTCTCGCTCTTCGCGCTCTTGAGGCGGTCCTCGGCGCGGTGCGACTTTTCCCGGAGCTTGCCCGCGAGCTTCTCGTAGGCCGCGACGATCTTGGCGGTCACCTCAGCCGCGTCACGTTCAAGCTTCTTCGGATCGTCTGCCTTCGCCATGCGTCTGCTTCCGTCTGAGTCCTGGGACCACAGCGTATGTAGCCTGGGCGGCGCATTCTCGCGAGACGCAGAGAACGAGTGGCGAAGCTAGCCCCTTCAGCCTCCAGGGTGACCTGTCACAAAGCCTCGACGGCCTTCTGAGTTTTCGGGCCGACCCACTCCTCCGGTCCGTGCTTTTGTTCTGCCCGGCCGCTGAAGGTGCCCTCGGGCTGTCCAACGGATGCCTCGTCCGGCCTCTGGGTGAGACCCACGCCCGGCTCGCTCGGCGCCAGGGATAGAGGTTCGTTCGTCATAGGCTCATCAGACACAAGGTGACCTGTTGGAGAGGCAGCACCACCTGAATGATGCGCGCCCTGACCGATGATTTCTATGAGGCGCCTGTCTCACACAGATGACACCCGTGAGCACCTCAACAAACGGACGGGCGGCACGAGGAGGCGAAGCCTGACCGCCCGGGGCCCAGGTGGTGTCCGCGGCCGAGGTGTAATTTCCAGGACCGTCTCGGTGGGGGTTGGGGTGGCCATCGGGGTCGGCAGCTAAGGTGGAGTTTGCGGACTTCAACCTGAGCCGGGAGCACCTCGATGACCGACGACAGAGTGGCACTGTCGAGGCCTTCTGCGAGCCGCACAAGCAAACTGTTGCTCACGCACATGTGAGGCTCAGAGACGAGACCGAAACACGTCCGTCAAACGGACGGTGCACATACGCGCTATGGCTCCCTGCCACTTTGGACCGGAGAGGCTGCATGAGACCTAGCGACCTCAACAAGCGTGCCGAACTGACCGTCTGGCCCGGAAACAGGCCTGCGCGAACGGCGCGCTGCAGAGAATTTCAAACACTCCGCGCTGCTCTCGCAGCGGCTGCCGAAGCAATGGAGAATGAGGACGCTCGGCCCTGGATCATGACGGAGGAAGGCGACATCCTCTCGCCGAGCTGGATACGGGCCAACGCTGGGTTGAACCGTCAGCACTGAACCTTAAGCGTAGGGCCCTCGAAAAAGATCTCCGAGGGCCTTCCTGCGAAACAGCGTGCGCCATCGGCGACGCTGATGCTCCGTCTGATCATGTAGAATGTGGCACCGCTGGCAGAAGGCTGCGAGGTTCGCGTTCGCGTTGTTGGCGGTGTCGTGATCGCGATGCGCGGTCGCCAGGACCACCCTGGTCATCCGGACGCTGGCCACCTCCTCGGCGGTCGGAAGCACCCGGAGTGCTCGCCCCTCTCCGTCGCGCCAAGTGCCTGTCTCGGCGTCCCACCAGCGGCCGTCTCCGAGATGCGGCACGTTCTGACCATGCGGACGACCGCAACCCTCACAGCAGCCCCCTGCCCTCCGGAACCGGATCACGGCTGAGAGTTGAGGCCAGTCGATGGGGTAGAAGAAGCGGTGCTCGCGCCGGATGGGCATGGGTCTTTCAGCTCTGCGCTCGGAGCCGATAGCGGTCGGCGAGCGCTAACAGCCCCTGCGACAGCTCTGTGAGATTGGCTGAAGCAGTCTCGACTTGGCGGGTGCCTGCTGCCGTCTGCTGGCTCGCCTGCCGGATGTTCTGGAGCGCGCCCGTCACCTGCTCTATGCCGAGCTGCTGCTGGTTCGTCGAGGCGACTACCTGCTGGAAGGTCTGCGCGCCCTCCTCCACTCGCGCGGCCATCTCCTCAATGGTGCGCACAGTCGCATCCGTGCGGGCCTTGCCGGTGGCGGCGCGCTTCACGGCCTCCTCGGTCAGCATGACCGACGAGTTGATGCCCCGCTGGATTTCACCAAGGATGGTGCGGATTTGGGCGGTGGCGCCTTTCACTTGGTCGGCGAGCAGCTTCATCTCCGAAGCCACGACCGCGAAGCTACGCCCGCCCTCGCCTGCTGCTGCCGCCTCAATGGCGGCGTTCAGCGCCAGCAGGTGCGTGCGCTCCGAAATGTCGTTCACCGTGGTGATGATCTCCCCGATGGTCTGCGTCTTTTCGGAGAGCGCCACGATGTTGCTCGCAACCTGCTCGCCCTGCTCGCGGATCGCATCCATGGCCTTGGCGGTATCGGTTGCCGCGCGCAATCCAGCCCGCGCCGTCTGGGCGGCGGCTTGTGCCGTGGCGATGACCGCGTTGGCGCGTGTGGTGACCTGTGCGCCCGAATGCGCGATCTCATCGACCGTCGCGGCGGTCTCCTGCACGGCAGCGAACTGCTCCTCGACGCTCGCCGCCTGCTCTTGGGCCGAAGCTCGGATCTCGGCCGCCGCGGCGTTGAGTTCGTTCGTGGCAGAGCGGCTGGTTTGGGCGAGATCGGCGAGCCCTGCCACCATGCTGTTCAGGGTGCGGCTGAGGCGGCCAACCTCATCGTTGCCCCGCGCTTCGAGGGTCTGAGAAAGGTCGCCCGCGCCGATCCTTTCGACGAATGCCATCACCCCCAGGATCGGTTGAACGATCAGGCGGTTAATGGCGATGCCGATCCCCGCGCAGATCATCAGCGTGAGCAAGGCCCCAAGCCAGAGAGCGAGGTTCGCATTGCGCTCAGCCCCAGCGAGGCGTTCGTTTTGCCACAGGCGATTGCTCTCTTCTAAGGCCTCGATAGCGCCCAGCTTCTCACGGAAGGTGTCGAAGAATTGCTTGCCCCTTCCCTCAGCCTCGATCCGGACTGCCTCGGGCCGTGTGGCTGGATCAGCTGCGCCGCGAACGGCTGCTTCGCCGACATCGCTCTGCCAAGCACGGGCGGCCGCGACGGCGTCGGCGAGCAAGCGTGACGTCTCGTCGCCGTCGCCGATGAGGGCACTGAGGCGGTTGATTGCCCCATCCAGAGCCGGCCGCCCCGCCTGATAAGGTTCTAGGCTGCTTGGGCGCCCGGTGATCAGGTAGCCACGCAGTCCCGTCTCTTGGTTGAGCATAGCGGAGCGGAATTCGCCGAGGGCGCGGATCACCTGGCTTGAGCGACCGCGCGCTTCGGTGGCGTCGTGCAGTTGGTTGAGGGTGACGAGCACCGCGCCGCTGCTGAGAAGCGATACCACCGCAATGGTACCGATGGCGCCGCCGAGTGAGCGGTTGAGGCCAAATGAGTTCGGCATAGGTGGCTTATTCTACTCAGATCGGTGAACGGCGCGGAGCGGCTTAGCTGGAGGTCTGTACCACAGGCAAATCGTGATGCTGGCGGCGTGTGTTTTCCTCAGCCAAATCCCGCACTTAGGTGCATAATCGGCGGAAGTTTTGGTGAAAAGCCGGGACCGACGTGTGTTAGGAGGTGGGGTTCGGCGTCGAGGAACGGCCATGTCCGATGAGACCAGGGAACTGACGTTGGTCATGATCGCGGGCATCGCCCTCGACAGGGCCCTGACTCATGAGTTCTCCAAGGCGGCAGCGGACTTCGAGGCGGAAGGGGCAACGGACGCGGCGGCTGCCTTGCGTTCACGCGCCCGGTATCATCAGGTCAAAGCGCTTGAACTTCAGGGTAGGCTTGCCGTTTTGGCAGGAGAACTTGACTGGGCAATGGCGGACCTGTTCAAGGCGGATTGATAAACACACCCTAATGGAACGTCGTAGGCAGGCGCATCAAGCATCGGAACGATGCGCCTGAAGTTGTGGTCAGCGGACTCGGTATGGTTCAGGCGGCCGCTTTTTCGACTGTCTCGGCGAGCTGGCTAGCCAGTTCGTCGCCCTTGTAGATCTCATCAACCGCCTGCTTCAGCTTCGCTGCATCGTCCGTGCGGCCGAGAGCCTTGGCGTAGGCGGCCGCCGAACCGAAGCCGGCGAGGCCATAATGCGACATGCGCTGGTACTGAGCGATGATTTGCACGTCGCGTAACCTACCGTCTCTGGGCGCCTCCTTGATGCCGTGCTTCAGAGCCTCAGCGACCAAACCTTCCATGCCCTTGCAGTGCTCAGGCTTCGTTTCGCCGCCGTTGGCTTGGATCAGGCTCTTGAGCACGTCCGTATGCTTTTGGATCCCGTCAACTGAGTGCTCCAGCATCTGCTTGAGTTTCGGATCGCTCGCTTGGCCGGTGAGCTGCTGTGCGGCTTTTACCATCTGGTCGTTGGCCGACCACAAATCCTGCATTTCATCGAGGTAGACCTCTTTTAGGCTGTTGGGTGCCGACATCGTTCCCTCCGTTTGGTTCTCGATGCCTAGCAAACCGAGGGAGCAGCACTGCGTTCCTGCTATCGGTCTTGTCGCATCGTTCCGCCTAGGGGCATTGAAGCTGCCCATTCAGAAATCCGCGCCTCCCCTACGCCTAGGACTAAAATCAAGACCTGAAAGGGTATACTCATATGAGAATGGGCCTTGAGACACTTTCTGCGTCTCATATGGGTTTTCTTGACAGTTCTGAGACATTCTGGAACGAGGGTCTAGATCCATCTGAGACAGATCGGCACCCTATGGCTGCAATTGGCTACGCACGCGTCAGCACCACGGATCAGGACCTCGATATCCAGCTCGCCGCGCTGAAGGCTGCTGGCTGCAATACCATCCGATCCGAGAAGGTATCCGGTACCACAACGGCCGGGCGGTCAGAGCTGGCGATCATCCTCGACTTCATCGGCAAAGGCGACAGCCTCGTCGTCACGCGCATCGACCGCCTCGCCCGCTCCATCGGTGACCTCCAGGATATTGTCCGCACGCTGAAGGCAAAGGGTGCGATCCTGAAAGCGACCGAGCAGCCCATCGACACCGGCACGGCTGCAGGCAAGGCCTTCCTCGACATGCTGGGTGTCTTTGCCGAGTTCGAGACGAACCTGCGCCGTGAGCGGCAGATGGAGGGCATTGCCAAGGCGAAGGCTGAGGGCGCCTACAAAGGTCGTCCGTCCATGATCGATCCAGCGCAGGTGCGCGCTCTCAAGGCCGAAGGCATTCGACCTGCGGAGATCGCGCGTCGCCTCGGCATCGGCCGGGCGAGTGTGTACCGGCTGCTGGAACCCCAGAAGACCACACCAACTAGCGATGGCTAGCTGCCCTCCCCTGTCACGCACGTGCTCGCTTGGCCAGGCATCCTGTGCGAGCGTGACCGTTGAGAGAGGCAAAAGGGATCACCGAGAGTGCCGGTCACGAAACGTCAGCTTGCCGCCTCGATCTGGGATGCCCATCACATCGAAGATCGAGGCGCGATTGCCGCGTTCATCCTGGACGATGCGACCGAGTTCGGGCCCAATCCCTTCCGCTGCACCAGTGCCGGCGCCCAGCGGCAGACCTGGTCTGGACGAACCCACGAGTTCCGCTCGCTTGGGATACAGTTCGCCGGCCTTTCCTGCCTGCTCCAGGCTCTGGTACTGCTGCCAACCCACGAGCCGCTTGAACAGGAGATCCTCCGGGGAGGTCCGTTCATAGCCTACGTCTACCATCACGCGGGTCCCGCCCGGATCGTCGGCGCTGTGCTGCATGGCAAGCCGGGCATTCCTCTCCCGGTAACTACGGACGTCCCCTACCCTCAGCCCAGCCGCCGCGGCCGGCCGCGCAAGTCCTCAGCGCAGCTCGACCTCTTCGCAACCGCTCACGTCTGAGCGTCTAGCTATCGGCCCTCAAATGCTCGGGCTGCTACTTGGTAGCTACCAGCTAGCAGCCCGATAGTACCCCAGTAGCTAGCCGATAGCTTGACGGTAACTGTTAGCTATCTGGTAACCATTTCCGGCTCATGATGCCTGTTCCGCAGCTCGTCAGCAGGAGGCGTCATGCCCGTCATTGCGTTCGCCAACCCCAAGGGCGGGGCCGGCAAGACCACCACAGCGCTCCTCCTCGCCACCGAACTCGCCGCAAAAGGCGCGGCCGTTGCGATCATCGATGCGGATCCCGAGAAGTGGATCAGCCAGTGGTCGCGTCTGCCGGGGAAACCGGACAATGTCACCATCATCGGGGATGTCACCGAGGACACGGTGGTTGACGCAATCGAGGACGCGGAGCGCACGGCGCAGTTCGTGATTGTCGACCTCGAGGGAACGGCTAGCTTGATGGTATCCAATGCCATCGGCATGGCCGATCTAGTGGTCATACCGATCCAGGGCTCATCCATGGATGCGAAGGGTGGTGCCAAGACGATCCGCCTCATTCGCAACCAAGAGAAGATGTCTCGGCGCAAGATCGCCCACGCGGTCGTGCTGACTCGGACTGGTGCTGCTGTCACGTCGCGTGCGCTCCGCAACGTCGCCGAGCAGCTGAAGGCTGGTGGCATCGAGATCTTCGCCACACCAATCGTGGAGAGGGCGGCTTATCGCGATCTGTTCGATTACGGCGGCACACTTTCTGGGCTCGCCGGGTCTCAGGTGAGCAACCTCGACAAGGCGATCCAGAACGCCCGCGAGTTCGCAGGCGAGGTCATCGTCAAGCTGAAGGCGGCGGACGGCACGAGGGCTGCAGCGTGATGAGCGCGAAGGACCGCCCATCGCTCGGGTTCGGCGACGAACTCGATGACTTCGATCCGGCAGCCTGGGCGAAGCCGAAGGCTCCCACCCACAAGCCCGCAGCTGAGGAGACCAAGCAGGCTGCCGAGGCCGCCGGCTTCCGTAGCCGAGAGCCGGGGAGGGGGGAGGCGCCTCCCGCGCTAGTTCCCGCTCCTCTGCAGCGCCGCCGCCGCACTGGTCGGAACGCCCAGTTCAACATTAAGGCCCGACCGGAGACGATTGAAGCCTTCACTCGGATCGCCGACGCAAATGGCTGGGGGCTCGGAGAGACTTTCGAGCGGGCTACTGAACTGCTCGAACGGGAAAACGCTATCCGATAGCTACCAGCTAGCTTTCCAGTAGCCGATAGCTACCGACAAACTGACTGTAGGATTGCAGATAAGCGCATGATCACCGTAGCCTTCCTTGGGATCCTCGCCGCGGCTCTCGCCGCGGTGGTAGCCGGTGCAATCAGCCCGCCGAAAGTACAATGACAGGCACCGCGTCGGCGGCAGACCCAGATCTGCTGAGCGTAGTGGTCGAGAATGTCGATCTCCGGCTTCAGCTCGCCGAGGCGCAAGAGCTGCTAGTGGAGATGGCTGTTGATGCCGGCGAGTTGAACGTCGAAATCACGGTACTCCGGGCGCAGCTCGCCCACGTCGAGAAGCAGTGCGACGCGTGGCAGGCTCAGGCTGAGCGCCTCGTTAGGGCCGCGGCGTGACCAAGCGCGCAACCCGCCGTTCCTGAATACCCTCGGCCGATACACAGCATCACCCGGCACTTGCAGCCTTCTCCGGCTCTCCAGGGCCTCGACGTTCATGTGGGACAGGGCCCCATACGCCGGCTAGAGGCACTAGCTCGCCTCCTGCATCGTCCCTGTCCACCGCCATCCTCGCGCAGCACGCCGGACGACATGAGAGACGTTATCGAGCGGCTGCGTCGGACGCGAAGGCGGAATTGATGCGGTCAAATCAGGTCAGAGGAACAGCCGTCGAGATGCGTTTGGCAGAAAGCTGGGGTCAAGGCGAGCTTGCAGAAGCCTCAGGGGTTTCGAAATCCACCATCGGAGCATTCGAAGCGAAGGACGAGAGCGCGTCCCTCACCACCATGAATAACAGGGCGACGGTGCAGGCTTTCGAAAAGGCGGGCCTTTGAGTTCATTCCAGCCAACGGTGGCGGTCCTGGTGTTCGGTTCCGCAAGAACCCGGAAGCGTCGGACTGACTATTGAGTTGAGAGGGCACATGCCCCAGCTTGGGTGATGCCGGCTCTTTTGAGCCTCGGGGCTTTCCCTACGTGAACGACGCTATGGCGCGCTCCATTGCCGAGACGGCAGCCGATACACTCGGGCGGATCTCAGCATGGGCCGGCATCCCCGTACCTGACGAAGCGATAGGCCAGTACTTCTGGCGCGAGCGCGGGTTCAGGGATCACGACACACTGGTTGCCCTGATCGGACACACCCGGGATATCATCGACCGGCGCCACCAGGAGGCCGTGGAGCGTCACAGGCGGCCGGGAGCGCCACGGCGGCGCGCTTCACATCCCCCACATCAGGAACAGCTCTGCCTCAGCCTAAGCGAGCCTGAGGGGGCGCTGGCATGGTGATGTGCCGCCGTCCCGACTGTCGGGATCTGTTCGAGGCCCCGCCTGCGCGGCCATCGGTTGACCTGAGAAAGCGCCCGCGTCGGAAGTCCAGGAGTAACTGGACCCTCAATCGCCAGCGGCTCGCGGAGATCGGGAAGCTGATCCAACTGCGCCACCGCGGCGCCTGCGATACCGACGATGGGGAGGCCTATCTCTCGGCCGCTATCCCGGCACTCGTAGAGTTAGCCGGAGGCTTCGAGGCGGAAGGCTGTGAGAGCCGCATCCATGAATGGGCGAGGCTAGGGTGTGGACTCGATCAGCACCAGAAGGCGATGACGGCGGCGAGTGCGAGGGCAGAGGCGTAGTTGCGTGCCAGCTTGTCGTACCGAGTGGCGATGCGGCGGAAGTCCTTGAGGCGGTTGAAGGTTGCCTCGATGCGCCAACGTTCGCGGTAGCGGCGCTTGTCGTGGCGGATCTTCCGCCTGCGGCCGCGCTTGCCGGGAATGACCGGCGTGATGCCGTTCTCTCGCAGGTCAGCGCGTAGCCAGTCGGCATCGTAGCCCTTGTCAGCGGCTAGACGCCTTATCCGGCCTGGCGCCTCGGCCAGCACGGCTGGGGCTGTGGTGACATCGCTGGCGTTGCCGGGCGTCAGCAGGAGGACGCCGGGGCGGCCGAGCACATCGGTGAGGGCATGGAGCTTGGTCGTCTGGCCGCCGCGCGACGGGCCAATGGCCTGCGCCCTCGCCCCCCTTTACCGCCATGGGCAGAGCGGTGGGCCCGGACGTAGCTGCTGTCGAGGGCGGCTGCGTCGCCTGCCCATCCCGCCTTGGCCAGTGCAGCCAGCATCGCTTTCCAGAAGCCGCGCCGCGACCATCGATTGAAGCGGTTGTAGACCGTGGTGCGCGGCCCATAGGCGGTTGGGCAATCGCGCCAGCGGCAGCCTGACGTCAGGACGTGCAGGATGCCGGAGATGATCCGCCGGTCGTCCTTCCGCTCGGGTCCGGGCTGGTCCCTGGGCATGAATGGTTCGATCACCGCCCACTGCTCATCCGAGAGCCAGAACAGGTCCGCCATCGCTACCTCCAGGCCGCAATACAGCCGCCTGGAATCACAAAACAACATTTCACGCAACGGCTTGGTTCGGTTCACACCCTAAGCACGCCACGCCTCTCGGCCGAGACAGTAAGGACGAACATCGCCGCGGCGCGGCACCGCGATGCCAAGGGCAAGCTGCACCTCTTTGCCGACAAGGTGGCGAACCTCCTGTACCTGTCGAAGGACGAGCGGAAGGTTCTCGGCATCGCCACGATCCGGCCCGCCAACATGACGGACGCGGAATTCAGAGCCTACCAGCGCCAGCAGAAGGCGGCCCGCGAGAAGGCCACCCGGATCGCGAAAGGCGCCACCCCGCGGGAGCAGTCGGCTGAGCAGAAGGAGCCGTGGAAGGCCCTCGGTATCAGCCGCCGAGCCTACTATCGGCGCAAAGCCGCGGGCACCCTTCCCGGAACATTCGAGCACCGTGGCACTAATTCGTGGCAACTAGATCCGAAGGATCTCCAACCCGGCACGAACCAGTGCCACACCAAAGAACAAAGCGCTCAGGGTCCAGCGAGGGGGGCCAGCCCGAGACAGAGCGTCAGCGCTGGCGGGCATTCGCCCCGGAGCATCCCAAGGGTTGTTCCGACCGGTCGTCCCCTTCCGCCACCTCTACCGGAATGGAGAGGTGATGAGCACCGCGACCTCTTCGGGGAATGGGATCAGCTCGGTGTCGTCGCACGCAAGGCTGTCCAAGCGTACGTCGGTGGGATCATGCCTGTCGAGGTGATCCGCGCTATGCGCGCCTTCCAGAAGGCCAGGATGTTGAAGCAGGAGGACGTGGCCCGTCAGATTGGCATCAGCAGGCCGCAGCTCGCCAACGCGATGCAGGGTTGACCTGACCGGTATATTGGACCGAGGCGAGTGAGAGGCTACTGCATGGCAGCGGCCATGGGTAGCCGGAAGGCCAGATCCGGGAAGCTGACGGGCGCGGGTGGCCGGTAGCCCAGGGATGAGTGCGGCCGGAGGCGGTTGTAGGTGTTCTGCCACAGCCCGATGACGATTTGCGCCTCCCTCAGTGAGTAGAAGATTTCCTGCCGTAGGCACTCATCGCGCAGCTTGCCGTTGAAGCTCTCACAGTACCCGTTCTCCCACGGCGAGCCCGGCGCGATGTACTGGATCTGCGGGCCTGTCTTGGCGACCCACTTGCGCAGTTCCTTCGCGATCATCTCAGGGCCGTTGTCGCAACGGATATGCTCCGGGATGCCGTGCGTGCACATGGCATCGGCCAGCGCCTCAATCACACCCAGGCTGTTGATCCGCCGGGCCACCTTCAGCGCGAGACAGGCCCGGCTGTGCTCATCGATCAGTGTCAGGATGCGTAGAGAGCGCCCGTCATGGGTCTGTGCCTGCACGAAGTCGAAGCTCCAGACGTGGTTGCGGTGGAGAGGTCGCAGCCGCACGCACGAGCCATCGTGCAGCCAGAGGCGGCTGCGGGGCTTGTGCCTCTGGGGAACCTTTAGCCCCTCGCGACGCCAGATCCGCTGAATCCGATCCTTGCCCACCTGCCAGCCGTCTGCCTGCAGCAGCGCAGTGACGCGGCGGTAGCCATAGCGCCCGTACTCGGACGCCAGGGCGATGATGGCGCGGGTCAGCACATCCTCGTCGGCCGGCACGGTGGGCACATAGCGCTGTGTGCCGCGGTGCTGACCGACGATGCGGCAGGCGTGACGTTCCGAGAGGCCATATCTCTCTCGGATGCCAGCAACCACCTGCCGGCGTCGCTCGGGGGCTACAAGTTTCCCGAGGCGACGTCCGCCAGCACCTGCTTTTCCAGGGACAGGTCAGCCACGAGCCGCCGCAGCCGCGCGTTCTCGCGCTCCAGATCCTTCATCTTTCTGGCTTGGTCGCCCTGGAGGCCGCCGTACTCCCTGCGCCAGCGGTAATAGCTCTGCTCGGAGATCTCCGCCTCCTTGCACGCGAGCGCCAAGCTCTTGCCCTGGGCTGTCTGCACCTCGATCTGGCGCAGCTTCAGCACCACTTGCTCTGCACTCGTCTTCTGACCTCGCCGCATGTCCGACTCCTTCAGTCCTGGCTGATCCTCTCAATCAGCCCGGTCCAAAGCCAGCCGGTCAGGTCATAGGCGCGCCACCGTGGCGCGCTGCCGGATGTTCGCACTCAAACGAGCAGGTTAATAAGCAGGATCGCCGCAGCACCACCCACAATCGCAAGCCCCATGAGAACGACGCTGCTGAGTTGGTCAACGCTGTTAACGTCCTGGCCCTGCCGGTGGATGGGCTTGTTGGCCGGATTGTTGCTGGCTTCGCTCGTATTCACATCCGGGTAAATGCGCGCAGTCATGTCGGCCTCCTATGGATCTCCAGGCAACAACGTCCGTGGACCGTAAAACGGTCATAGGAGGGTTTTGAGGATGACCCTGCCTTTCAGCCCTTCCCATTCTGGATCGGCGTCTGCCTGAAAGGCTTGAGCTTCAGGTAACGGGCCACTGCTACCCTGTCCCTGAGCCAAGTTGCGTACCGGCTCACGCGTGAGATGGACTACCTCCCCGCCAGCCCCTGATCAGACTGGGCGGCGGCGCAGCTTCCCTGAAAGGTTATGGATCGCGTGCCTCAAAAGGGTAGCGACATGGCAATCCCTGCCGGAACAGTCGTTACGCCGGCTGCTTGTCCTTATGCAGCGTCCACGCCTGCAGAGGGCCGAACATGATCGGGCCGGCAGAAATCACAGACATGATGGCCGATTGGGCCGACCGCGAGAATGCAACCGCGGATGATGCGGGCGAGGCTGTGGCGCTTTCCAGGGCAAAGCTGAACTTCGCCACCAAGTGCCACGGCGAGCGTGTCTGGGATGAGCTTACCGCCGAGGTTGGGACAGGGGTCCCGAGTCGCCCCTTCTATCTCTCCGATCTGGAGCGTGAGGAGTTTCTGGAACAGGCGCGTCATGAGATCCGGACAAGTCATGGGGATACCCTCCGCCCCAAGGAGTAGACCGCCCAATACGTCCTTTCAGAGGAGGGGCCATCATGGCCTCACCTTCGAGCAAGGGGATGCCGCCGCGCATGCCCTGACGCAGTTCGCTCAATTCTGGGCCTGAGCAGCAGCGAGGGCGTTGAGACGCAGCTAACCGTTCAGCCTTATCCCGGTCTAAGGCCGAACCTGTCGCGGCCTTTGCGTCGTGCGGACACGACCGCCCCGCCGGCCCGTGAGCAGATCGGGCGGCGGGGGAGCCCTACAGTAACGCACTGTTAACCATGGCCCGGCTTGATCCTGTCTCCTCCGAAGCGACAGAGATCTCAGTGGCATCAACACCCCTACGGCCTACAGCTGGGGCCCTTGCACGTTACCCGATCCCCGCTGGGCTGATCGCATCGCTCTACCGTGCCGATGAGGGGGAGTTCGCCAAGCTGGTCGCTCTGCTTTCGGAGTACGCTCGCGCCCGGATCGCGGCCTACTGCGTCGAGAAGGAGCGTCTGCACCCGATGGCCCTGAGGATCGCCAGCAACTGCGCAGAGGCCGCCCTGGTGAAAGCCGCTGGGGCGGAAGTCGGAGCTGCCTTGTTCGCGCAATCGCGCGTCGAGGAGTTGATCCAGCCAGTGTCACATCTAGAGCCAGTTCAGGAGCCGGCGGCTGCTCCCATGCAAATCATTGAATTTACAGCAGCACGTTGGGAGGCAGAGATCGGCGCGTGTTCTGCAGCGGCTTAGCCACGAACAGATAGATCACTGTCAAGTCTGTTTCGTATGGTTAAGCTTTGGTAGGCTCCTCGCCGTGGACATGGAGGAGCCGAAATGCCGACAGCCCTAGCCACGAAGGTCAATCTGCAGCGTGAGATTGTCTCCCGGACGCAGGCGCGTCGAAGCGAGCTTGTGAGCCATCGCGCAGGCGCACGAGGCAGAAGGGTGGAGGACCTCGCGCGGCTTGGAGGCGGTCTCACCGGACGCGAGCTGGTTGAAATGGCCCGTGTTGCTCGCGTGCAGCCCTCAAACGATTATCTGGGCTCAGAGGTAGCAGGCCGGCGGTAGTACGGGGTGCCTCGCGATCAACGCGCCTTAATGGCTTGGGTTGGACGCTCGTTGAACCCCTTGCACTAAGGCCCTGCGTTGCGTCACCGCGGCGGGTGAACAGTTGGTACGCCAGGATGGTTGGCTCTTTGTGACCGCAGCTCTGATGGCAGAGCCGTGCAGCCGCAGAGCTTTCGAGAGACAATCATGGCGAAGAAGAGCGCGGTCGAAAAGAATAACCACCGCAAGGCCTTGGTCGCGCAGTACGCTGGAAAGCGTAAAGCGCTATTGGCCATCGCCAACAACGAGGCTCTGGAGATGGAGGAGCGCTTCGATGCGCGTCTCAAGCTTGCGGAATTGCCCCGCAACTCGTCCGCGACCCGGGTCCGCAACCGCTGCTTCATGACGGGCCGCCCACGCGCCAACTACCGCAAGATGGGCATCTCGCGCATCGCTCTGCGGGAGCTTGGCAACCGAGGCATGATCCCAGGCTTGGTGAAGTCTAGCTGGTAAGGCCGCTGGCTAAAGGGGTGCCAGCGGCACCCCCAGTCCTCCGTACAGAGCTGCTAATTACTGTGGTGCTGGCAGATTATTCTTCACGAGGTACTTGATGCCGCGGTCGAACGAAGTGTCATTATCGCCGCGGATATCGACGCTGTAGGCCTTCTCAGACCCCGTTTCATAAGGCTCGGGCGATCCGCCTGACGAGGATCATGGCTGCGGCGAGGACGAAGAAGGCGAGCGCAGAGGACGGGGTGGCTTCGTGGTCGCGGGCCAGCCTGCGGCATCGGGCGATCCAGCCGAAGCTCCGCTCGATGACCCAACGCCTGGGCTGGACCGCGAAGCCCTTCTGGCCCTCCTTGGGTTCGACGACCTCGACCGTGATGGCGGTGGCTGCGCCGACGCGCTCGCCGCGATAGGCGCG
>NZ_VZZK01000005.1 GCF_008806385.1 Methylobacterium soli | reverse complement strand
CGAGAGCGCGCTCTCAGGCAGACGCCGAAGATCAGAGGGATGGTCCAATCCGTCCAGGGGGGAGGTCATCGAGCCAGCCACAGAACCAACCTCATTTGCGGGAAGGGACGCGCGCGCCTTCAGGTCTGCCGGGGGCGGGCCGAAGGTGCGCGGCGGCCGCGTCCATCAGGGGAGCTTACGCGACGTCGAGGGGCGCGACCCCCTCGGGGCTGCCGTCGGGACCCAGGGTGATGCGCTGGATGCGCGCCTCGGCCCGCTTCAGAAGCGTCTCGCAATGCTGCTTCAGCGTCTCGCCGCGCTCGTAGATCGCGACGGATTCATCGAGAGGCACGTCGCCCCGCTCGAGGCGACGCACGATCTCCTCGAGCTGCTCGAGCGCCTTCTCGAATGGCAGATCGGCGGCTCCGGTCGGGTCGGCCGGTGACGCCGGAACGGCGGCGGCAGGTCGAGCGTCGGTCATCCCTCAGGTCCCTTTACTGCGGTTCTAAGTCCGGGCCGAGGCCCGGCACAACCCTGTGGCGGGGGCCTCCCGGCTGATTCGTGGCGGGGGGCGGTGTTTCGGTCACACCCCGGATTTTTGTGTCCGGGCCGATACCGACGGGCCGCCGAACCGCTCCCGCGCGACCTCAGTCGAAGGCGAAACGGAAGGGCTCGCCCTCGAAGGCATCGGCGCCGCGCCCGATCCCGGCGATCGCCGCGACCATGCGGCCCTCGCGTCCGAGGAGCCGGTCCGCTATCTCGACGAGCAGGCGGTTCGGCGTGGCCGAGGGCGAGGCCTGGCGCAGCGCCCGGGCGAGATCCGCCTCGTCGCGCCCGGGATTGAGGGCGCAGCCCGCGATGTAGGCCGCCGCCGTCGAGCGGCTGATGCCGGCGTAGCAATGGATCACCAAGGGTTTGTCCCGGGGCCAGGCGGCCACGAAATCGAGGATCTGGCGCAGATGCGCCTCCCCGGGCAGGACGTGGCCGTCCTGCGCGGCGACGATGTCGCTGACGCCGACGATGCCGTGGCATTCGGGGTCGATTCCCGCCGGCCGCTCCACCCGGGAGCCCGTCGTGACCAGGGTCAGCACGTGATCGGCGCCCGTGGCGGCGACGGTCTCGTGCAGGCGCGAGAGGGAGCAGACGTGAACGCGCGGCATGATTGATCAGGGGTCCGTCAGGATCGGGGATCGAGGGTTCAGGGCGTCATCAGGGCGTGGAAGCGGTCGAGGTAGCGGCCCTGCGCCTCGGCGGTGGGCCAGGGCTCGGCCAGGGCCTCGGTCTCCGGCGGCAGCGGCTCGGGCCGGCCGAAGACGCGCGTCGCCTCCGCGGCCGAGAAGCCGGCGAGCCGCGTCGCCTCGAGCCGGGCGGCGATCCGGTCGGCGCGCTTGACGAGGCGGGCAAAGCCCGGGCTCGGCGTCGGCATGCCGAAGCGGACCCGCATCGCCGACAGCAGGCGCCGCTCCACCGCCTTGTAGGAATCGCCGATCGCCGCCTTGAAGGGCGAGATGATGTCCCCGATCACGTATTCGGGGCCATCGTGGAGGAGCAGTTCCAGCCCCTCGGCCGGCCCGTGCACGGGCAGGAGATGGCGGCCGATCGCCTCGACCAGGAGGGAATGCTGGGCCACCGAGAAGACGTGCGGCCCCGCCGTCTGCCCGTTCCAGCGGGCGACCCGGGCGAGCCCGTGCGCGATGTCGGCGATCTCGATGTCGAGGGGCGAGGGGTCGAGGAGGTCGAGGCGCCGGCCCGAGAGCATCCGTTGCCACGCCCGCGGCGGGCGCATGGTCATGCGGGCCGACGCTCCGCTCCGGCTCGCCCGATCTCGGCGCAGGGGCCGTGGCGATGGCAGCCGACGAGGTGGTCGTTGACGAGGCCGACCGCCTGCATGAAGGCCTGCACGATGGTCGGGCCGACGAAGGAGAAACCCTCCGCCTTCAGGGCCTTGGAGACGCGTCTCGACAGATCGCTCTCGGCCGCGATCTCGGCGCGGCTGCGGGCGCCGCCCTGGAGCGGCGCGCCGTCCACGAAATCCCAGAGGAAGCGGGAGAAGCCGGGGCCCCGCTCCTCGATTTTCAGGAAGGCGCGGGCCCCCGCGATGGTGCCGACGATCTTGGCGCGGTTCCGGATGATGCCGGCATCCTGCATCAGCCGCGCCACATCCGCCTCGGTGAACCGGGCGACGGCCTCCGGATCGAATCCCGCGAAGGCGCGGCGAAAGCCGTCGCGGCGCTTCAGGATCGTGATCCAGGACAAGCCGGCCTGGAACCCGTCGAGGATCAGCTTCTCGTAGAGCGCGCGCCCATCATATTCGGGCACCCCCCACTCGGTGTCGTGATAGGCGACGTAGATCGGATCGAGCCCCGCCCACCAGCAGCGGGCGCAGCCATCCGGATGCGTGATGAGGCCGGTTTCCGCGGACATCGCACCGCTTTAGCGGGAGCGTTGGAAAAGGCCAATCCGTGGCGAGGACGGGGCCGGGGGAGGGATGCCGGGGGAGGGATGCCGGGGGAGGGATGCCGGGGAAGGGCGATCGGCCGGGTGGTCAGACCGCGCTGGCATCCGCGGCCGAGGGCCAGGCGAAGGTCGCGAAGGCCGGCTTCTCGACGCCCAGGGCCCTGCCATCCGCGCGAAGAATCTCCCCCGCCGCGAGGGCGTCGGCGAGGCGGTCGAGGCGCAGCATCGCGAGGCCGCGGCCGGCCGCGTGGCTTCCCGTGAGGCCGAGGCTCTTCTGGCCGGCGCTGACCTCGCTGCCCGCGGGCGCGGCCTCGCCCGCGGGGTAGACGACCGGCACGCAGCGGGTGCGGGCGGTGCCGCGATGCTGCATGCGCGAGACCACCTCCTGGCCGACATAGCAGCCCTTGCGGAAATCGACGCCGCCGAGCTGGTCCATCAGGGCCTCGTGCGGGAAGGCATCGCCGAAGGGAAAGTCGCGCCCGCCCTCGGGGACGGCGAGCGCGATCCGGTGGGCGTGGTAATCCGCCTCCGTGGCATCCGCCGAGAAGGCCCCCTGCGTCGCGTAGAGCCGGGCGCCGAGATCGGGCAGGCGGTCATCCTGGATCCGGTCGATGTCGGCGGCGGTTCCGGCGCCGCCCCAGGCCGCCGCCACCGCGACGGTGGGATCGGCCGCGATCGTCACCTTGGCGCGCAGGCGATAGAGGCCGAGCCGCTTGGCGAGATCGGCCGCGCGCCCGGCATCGGTGTCGAGGCGCAGGCCCTCGGGGATCCGCGAGATCAGGAAGTCGAACTGGATCTTGCCCTGCGGCGTCAGCAGCGCGCCGAGCCGGGCCTCGCCCGCGGGCAGGGACTCGACGTTGCAGGTCAGGATGCCCTGGAGGAAGCCTTCCGCCTCCTCGCCCGTGACGGTGACGATGGCGCGGTCCGGCAACAGGGCGATCGGCATGGCGACTCCGGTGAGCGAGGGGGCCGGGCATTGCGTGGCCCCGGGCGCTGACATAAGCCGCCGCTGCCCAGGCCTCAATCCAGGCCGCCGATCCGATCCCCGATCCGACCTCACGGAGCGCCCCCGATGGACCAGCCCCTCGACCTCCTCCTCACCGGCGGCACGGTGGTGAACCAGGACGGCGCGCACGAGGCCGATCTCGGCATCCGGAACGGGCGCGTCGCCGCCATCGGCGACCTGTCGCGGGCAGAGGCCGCGGAGCGCCGGGATTGCCGGGGCCTGCACCTTCTCCCCGGCGTCATCGACACGCAGGTGCATTTTCGCGAACCCGGCCTCGACCACAAGGAGGATCTGGAATCGGGCTCGCGCGCGGCCGTGATGGGCGGCGTCACGACGGTGTTCGAGATGCCCAACACCAACCCGCAGACCACGAGCGCGGCGGCTCTGGCCGACAAGATCGCCCGCGCCCATCACCGCATGCATTGCGACTTCGCCTTCTGGGTCGGGGGCACGCACGAGAACGCGCACGAGGTCGCGAGCCTGGAGCGCCTGCCGGGGGCTGCCGGCATCAAGGTCTTCGTCGGCTCCTCGACGGGCTCGCTCCTCGTCGAGGACGATGCGGGCGTGCGCGAGATCCTGAGCCGGATCCGCCGCCGCGCCGCCTTCCACGCCGAGGACGAGCCGATGCTGCGCGCGCGCAAAGACCTGCGGGTGCCGGGCGACCCGTCCTCGCACCCGGTCTGGCGCTCGCCGGAGGCCGCCCTGAAGGCGACGCGGCGCCTCGTGGCGCTCGCCGAGGAGACGGGCGCGCGCATCCACATCCTGCACATCTCCACCGCCGAGGAGATGCGCTTCCTCGCCGAGCACAAGGACGTGGCGAGCGTCGAGGTGACGCCGCATCACCTCACCCTCGACGGCACGGAGGCGTATGCGCGCCTCGGCACCCTGGTGCAGATGAACCCGCCGGTGCGCGACGCCGCTCATCGCGACGGGATCTGGTGGGGCTTGAGCCAGGGCGTCGCCGACATCCTCGGCTCCGACCACGCGCCGCACACCCTGGAGGAGAAGGCCAAGCCCTATCCGGATTCGCCCTCGGGCATGACCGGCGTGCAGACGCTCGTGCCGATGATGCTCGATCACGTGGCGGCGGGCCGGCTCTCCCTCGCGCGCTTCGTCGACCTGACGAGCGCGGGGCCCAAGCGCCTGTTCGGCATCGCCCGCAAGGGTCGCCTCGCGCTGGGCTACGACGCGGACGTGACGGTGGTGGATCTCAAGCGCCGCGAGACGATCCGCAACGGCTGGATCGCCTCGAAATGCGGTTGGACGCCCTATGACGGCGTGAGCGTGACGGGCTGGCCCGTCGGCACGCTGGTGCGGGGCGCCTGCGTGATGTGGCAGGGCGCGCTGACCCGGCCCGGAACCGGCGAGGCGGTGCGTTTCGAGGAGACGCTCAACGCCTGACCGCGCTCGTGGGACGCCGCGCGACGCTCAGCAGGCTCGCGCGTGCCGCCCGGAGACGCTCCCGATCACAGGGCCATCGGGAGCGGCGCTCGGCCTTCGATGCGACGTGCTCTGACGCCGATCGCTCTGACGCTGACCTGGCCTCCCCGTCGGCGAAGCGCGACCTAGTGGTGGAGGGTCGTGGTGAAGGCGCCGCCGCGGATGCGCTCGGGGAAGCCCTCGGCGTAGCGGGCGGTCGCCTCCTCGCCATAGGTCGTCACGAGTTCCTGGAAGGCCGCGAACAGGGCGGCCTGCGCCATGCAATCCCCATCGAGCCCGTCGAGGCAACCCTCGGCGAACGCCTCCGAGACGTAGCTCAGCGCAGCGCGCTTTTCGTCGACATCCGCCTCGAAGGGCGCGGGTGCGGAGAGATTCTGCATGGGATCACGGCATCAGTTGCGTCGAGAAAGAGCCTCGACGAGAGGCCATGATGATAGGCGGCCCCGGTTCGCCCGACCAGCCGGGAATTGCGAAGAGGTTAACGCGGGAGGTCGATTTAACCCGAATTTTCCATGCGGCGACGCCTGTGGCGCCGCTGCATCAGCCCCCGAAACGCCCGGCGAGCCCGTGGGAGAGGCGCTCGCCCTCCGCGACGAAACGCCCGGCCGCCTCGTGGGCCGCGGGGGTGCAGACCCGGTACGTGAGGGCGTAGCCGCGAAAGCCGCGATTATAGGCCCCGGCCAGGCGGTCGCGCCGGTTGGGGGTGACGCCCTCGGCCTCGATCAGGGCCTTCATCCGGGCCGGCCACGCGGCGGCATCCGGCGCGGCGCAGAGGCTGCGCAGGAAGGCGAGCGCGCCGATGATCTCGGACAGGCGCATCAGCTCGCGGTCATAGGGCGCGGGGGGCGGCTCGGGCGGCGCCGGCGGCTCCTTCTCGGGCGCCTTGGCGGCGGGCCTGGCCGTGCCGCGCGACTGCGCGAGCCCCGGAGCCGGCGCGGCCAGCACGGCCGCGACCACGACGAGGCAGAGACCTTGGAACACCCGATGACGAGGCCTCACGCCAGCGTCTCCGCACGATGCCGCGCCGCCGCCGCGAAGGCCTCCGCGAGGGTCCCGTCGAGGCCCGGCGTAGTGGCGAGCGCGGCGATCTCCCCGGGCTCGGCCCAGCGCACCGCCAGAGCCTCGGGCCCGGGCAGGGGCTCGCCGCCGCGCCAGAGGGCGGCGTGGGGATGGACCACGTAATGATGGCGCACGCGGCCGGCCTCGTCGCGCACGATGATCTCGGTCGGGCTCAGCACGCCGATCACGTCGGCCTCGACGGCGCCGACCTCCTCCTGCAATTCGCGGAAGGCCGCGCTCGCCAGGGGCTCGCCGGCCTCCACGAGGCCGCCCGGCAGGGTCCAGACGCCGCGCATGGGCTCGTTGGCGCGGGCGGCGAGCAGCACGCGGCCCTCGCGGATCACCGCGATCGAGGCGCCCACGAAGGGGCGCGCCGGGAACAGGCGGGCGGCCTCCGCGCTCACGGCCGGGCGCCGAGCTGGATCTGGGCGACGCGCCCGTCGGCGAGGCCGACGAGGACGCGCAGGCTCGGCCCGGTGCCGATCACCGCGACCCCGGTCGCAGCGGGCGCGGGCAGGGGGATGCGGGCCCGCTCGCGGATGCCGTCCTTCAGGGAGACGAGGGCGAGGGCGGCGCGGTCTCCGGTCGGCAGGGCGAGCTCGCTCACCCCGTCGCGGTCGGCGTCGAGCGTCGCCGCGAGATCGGCATTGCCGAGCCCGTCGGTATAGCCCGGCGCCTCGGCTGCCAGCGTCAGGGCGCCCTTGGCATAGCTCCAGAGCTGCAGCACGTTCGCGCCCTCGGGCGCCCGGACGGCCACGACCTGGGGACTCCCGGCGCCAGTGAAATCCGCGACCGCCGCGACCTTCAGGGCGCCCCCCGGTTGCGGCGGGGTGCGGGCGAGGATGCCCCAGCCGGCCTTCGCGCCGGGGGCGGACGCCTCGCGGCCGACGATCACGAGTTCCGAGGCGTCCTGGCCCGTCGCCGTCACGGCCACGAAGGTGGGGCGCCCGTCGAGCTGCGCCACCCGGGGGCGGCGCGGGGCGAACACGGCATCCGTCCCGGCCGAGATTGTCGCGGTGTCGACCGGCACCGGCTTCGGCTCGGCGCTCATCGCCACGGGCTGGCGCTCGCGGATGGTGAGGCCGGCGGCGTGGCTGGCACCGTCGCCGCCCATCGCCCGGGTCGGTCCGGTGAGGTAGGCGCTGAGCGGTCCGGCCAGCGCGCGCCGGGTGTTCGGCAGCGCCCCGCGCGGGGTCTCGGCCGCCGCCAGCCCCTCGACCGCCTCGGCGCCGAGCAGGGTGGTGCGGAGGCCGCCCTCGACGAGGCTCAGCGCGGCGCCGCCCTCCTCGCCCCAGACCACCACGAGGGGCACCTCACCCTCCTCGGCCGCCGGCGCCGACGGGTCGGCGGTCCGGCCGGCGGCGCCGGGGCGGGCGATCGGCAGCAGGCCCGACGTCGCGACCGCGATCGCGACCTCGCTGCCGGGCCCGCGCAGGGACGTCACCCGAAAGGGCAGGTCGAGGATCGTGACGGCCTGCGCCGTGACGGCCTGAGCCGTGACGGCGTTCGCCGCGGGGACGGGCTCGGCCGCTGCCGCGGGAATGGAGGCGAGCAGCCCGGCGAGCAGCCAGGCCAGCCGCCCGCGCTCAGACATGCTGCCCGCCATTGATGTGCAGTTCCGCCCCGGTCACGTAGGACGAGGCCTCGGTGCACAGGAAGTAGATCGCCTTGGCGACCTCGTCGGGGGTGCCGAGGCGCCGCTGCGGGATCTGCTCGACGAGCTTCTCGGTGCCGGGCGAGAGGATCGAGGTGTCGATCTCGCCCGGCGAGATCGCGTTGACGCGCACGCCGAGCGGACCGAAATCGGCCGCCATCTCGCGGGTGAGGCCGGCGAGCGCCGCCTTCGAGGTGCCGTAGGCGGCCCCCGCGAAGGGGTGGACCCGCGAGCCCGCAATCGAGGTGACGTTGACGACCGAGCCCTTGGCGCGGGTGAGCTCGTCGCAGAGCCCGCGGGCGAGCAGGATCGGGGCGAAGACATTCACCTGGAACACCCGCTGCCAATCCGCCCACGGGGTCGAGATCGCGCCGAGGCGCTCGCCCTCCGGGCCCTTCGGCGAGATGCCGGCATTGTTCACGAGGGCGTGGAGCAGGCCCCCCTCGGCCGCGAGGCGCTCGGCCACCTCCGTGACGCCCCGGATCGTGTCCTCGGCATCGGCGAGATCGACCTGGAGGTGATCCTCCGGGCCCATCTCCCAGGGGCAGTTCTCCGGGAAGGGGTGGCGCGAGCAGGTGATGACGCGCCAGCCCGCGGCGGAGAACCGCTTGACGGTGGCATGGCCGATGCCGCGGCTCGCCCCCGTGAGCAGCATGACGCGCCGACGTTCGTTGGATATGGCCAAGGCCCTGCCTCTCGATCCGCCGACCCGCCCGGCGAGGGTTCCGCCCGCGGGAAATGCAGCCTCTCCGGTGTAAGGGGCGCGCCACCGGAAATCCAGACGCCGTGCCGCGCCGCAGCAACGCTACGGCGCGGCCGCGCCCTTGACGCGGACGGCAAGCGGCCGGATGGAGGCCCCGACCGCTCGCCTTCCTCCACCACCCCGCCGGGACCGAGGCTCATGACGCAACCCGATCCGTCGCAGGACCGTATGCCGGCGATCCCGGCCGAGCGGCTGAACGAGGCCCAGAATCGGGCGGCCGCGGAATTCGAGCGCAGCCGCAGGACGCCGGTCTTCGGTCCCTTCGTGCCGCTCCTGCGCAGCCCGGATTTCATGATCACGGCGAGCAATATGGGGCTCTACCTGCGCTACGACAGCGTGCTGCCCCTGCGCATCAGCGAGTTCGTGATCCTGCTGGTCGCGCGGGAATGGACCCAGCAGCTCGAATGGCACATCCACGCGCCGATCGCCCTCAAGGCCGGGCTCGATCCGGCGATCGTCGAGGCGGTGCGGGCGGGCCGACGTCCCGACGCGATGCCGGAGGACGAGACCCTCGCCTACGCCTTCTCGAGCGAGCTGCGCCAGAACAAGGCGGTGAGCGACGCGACCTACGCGGCTGTGGTCGCCCGCTTCGGCGAGCAGGGCGCGATCGATCTGGCCGGCATCAACGGCTATTACACGCTGCTCGCCATGACGATGAACATGGCCCGCACCGCGCTCCCGGACAACGCGCCGCCGCCCCTGCCGCCGCTGATCGGCTAGAGGCGATCGGTTCAGGCTTCGGAGCCGTCGCATGACGGGTGGCGAGGCCTCAGGCCGGTCAGCGGATGGCAGCGAGGGCGCTCGCGAGGCCGTCGAGGGTCGTGGCGAACCGGACCGGGTCCGCATCCGCGCCGGACCGGTAGGTGATCTCGATCGCCGCACCCGCCCTGATGGCGCCGCGCAGGGCCGGCGTGACAGCGAGGAAGCCGAGGCATTGGTGCGCGTCGCAGCGCGCGAGTTCGACGGGCTGCGGGTCGGAGGCGGCGATGCGCACGGCCAGATCCGGCCGGCCCGGGCCGGCGCGCGGCGCGCGCAGGATGAAGGCGGGGGCGCCCATTCGCGTCGCGGCCAGGGACCAGTTGAAGACGGCGCGCCCCGCCCGGTCGAGGATCGATTGCGAGACGTTGCAGATCTTCTCCCGGCGGCGGAGATTCTCGTCGCAGATCAGGGTCCAGGGCCCGAATGGCTGGATCAGGCGACGCACGCTGCCGCGCGCCGCGCCCTCGGGGAGGGCGATCTCGGACGGCTTGATCCGGTAATTCGGCTCCGCCGCCGGGGTCGCCTCGGGGCGATCCAGGTCCGGCTCGGCCCTGCCCCTGAGCCCAAGCCATTCCTCCTGCTCGGGAAGGGACGCGGCCTCGACGGCTCCGGCGAGAAGCGGGAGGCCGAGGGCCGCGAGGATCGCGGCCTTGGCGCCGCGCCGCCGGGGCCGCGCCGGGTCTGCGGACCGCATCGCGCCGGCTCTCAATTCAGGGTGAAGCTCGCGCCGGCCCCGAAGCCGAAATCGCGGCCCGTGGTGGCGCCCGTGGCGTTGAGGCGCCCCGACCCGTCGGGGAGCGTGTAGCCGAGCCCGAAGGCGCCCGCGCTCTCCCCGCGCCAGACCCCGCCGCCCGCCGCGACGCTGAGCTTGCCCGGCCGGTCGTCGAAGCGCAGCGATGCGGCGGCGAGCCCCAAAGCCGCGGCGCGCCGGGCCTCGATCTTGGCGTTGCCGACCTCGCGCGCCAGCCCGGACACCGCGTTCCCGAGGCCGGTGACGCGCTGGTCCACCCCGTCCACGCGCTGGTCCACCGCGTTCACGCGCTGGTCGAGAACGGCGACGCGCCGGTCGGTGTAGCGGGCGGATTGGTCGTAGCCGGCGGCGACCTGCTGGTCCGTGTAGGCGAAGCTCTCGCCGCGGGCCTTTGCCACCTGCGCGGCCACCTGCCCGAGATTGGCCGCATCGGTCGCCGCCACCCCGGCCGCGACGTTGCGCAGGAGCACCGGCTGGTTCGGATCGCCCCCCGCCAGGGTGACGCTGTTGGCGCGCCCGCCCGTGGACGCGTCGACATCGTACTTCACGCCCGTCGTGTCGAGGGCCGCGAGAGCGCCGCCGACACTGCCGTAGGCGCGCCCGTTGACGGCGTAGCTCGGGCCCGTGAAGCGGCCATCCGCCCCGAAACCCGCATTGCCGCCGAGGGCGCTCGCGAGATTGCCGCCGACGGCGCGCAACTGGCGCAGGTTCACCGCATCGGTCTCGGCGGTCCCGCCCGCCACGTTCGTGATCTGGCGCTCGGCCCCGACCGCGCCCACCGCGATCGCCCCCGCATTCGAGGCCACGCTCGTCCCGGAAAATGCCTCCGCGGCGCCGTTGAGCCCGGCGCGATCGGCCACCGATCCGGTGCCGAGGGCGACGCCCCGGAGGGCGAGGGCGGTGGCGCCGGCCCCGATCGCCACGCTGTCGGCTCCGAGCGCCTGCGCGGCCGGTCCCGTGGTCCGAACGGCGACGTAGCGGCTCCCGGCGGTGTTGAGCGTCGTGATCGCGGAATCGAGGGTGCTGATCGCGCCCCCGACCGTGTTGAGGACCTGGCCCTGCACGGAATATTTCGGCGCCGTGAGGCTGCCATCCGCCGAGAAGGCGGCACCGCCCCCGAGGGCGCCCGCGAGGGCGTTGCCGGCGCCGCGGAGCTGGCGGAGATTGACCGCGTCCGTGTCCTGCGTGCCCCCCGCGAGGTTGGTGACCTGGCGGAGATTGGTGGCGTTGCCGACCGAGACGGCCCCGAGGGTGCCGGCCACCGCCGCGCCGGAGAAGGCCTCCGGGCCGTTGAGGGCGCCGCGCAGGGCCACCGATTCGAAGCCGAGGGCGACGCCGCCCGCCGCGCCGGACTGGGCGCTGTTGCCGAGGACGACGGAGCCCGCGGCATTGCTCGGGGCGCGCGAGCCCACCCCGACCACGATCGAGTCGCTGCTCGCGCTGGTGGTGGAGTTGTTGCCGATGGCGATGCTGTTCGTCCCGCTCGCCGTCGTCTGGGCGCCGATCGCCGTGGAATCGCGGCCGGTCGCCTTCGCGTCGGAGCCGAACGCGATGTTGTCGCCCGTCCCGTCGGGACTCGTGGCGATGGCCTGGCTCCCGATCGCGATATTGGATCCGCCGATGAGCGAACCGGCGGTGGCGCCCGTGCCGATCGCGATGCCGCCGGCCGAGCCCGAGATCGCGTAGGCGGATCCGGCCGCGGCGTTGAACCCTTGGGCAAAGCTGTAGGGCCCGATGGCCTGCGCGCCTTTTCCGACGGCCGTGGCCGCAAGGCCGTTGGCCGTGCTGTTCTCGCCGACCGCCGTGGCACCGGCGCCGGTGGCGCTCGCGCCGGTGCCGGCCGCGTACTGGGCGCGGGCCAGCCCGGACCAGAGCAGGGGAAGGGCAGCGGACAGAAGCGCGGCGGTCAGGATCGCCGCCGCCGGGAGCCTGCGCCCGAGGCCTGCGGAGCCGACCTCGGCCGAGACCGGCGCGGTGGGGACGGGGCGGCCCGGAGCGGTGACCCGGCCGGGGCGGGCCCGGCCGATCGATGCGTGGATGAGCATGGTGGGGAACCGGCGAAGCGTCTTGCCGACAAAATTTTGACGCGCCGATAACCATGGCAGCCTCGGTTTAATCGGCCATGATCAGCATCCCGCGGAAGTCCACAGCCAGATGAGATCAATCTCATCAATCAGAGAGATCACGTAGCCGACCGAAGTTATTTGAGCAGAAAAATATCTTTTCGGGCGGATCCGCCCCGGCTCACGGGTAGAGGCGCGACCGGCTCCAGGGGGCGTCGGGGGCGGCGTCGCCCGCGCGGGTGAAGCGCACCCGGTCGTGCAGGCGGAAATCGCCGTTCTGCCAGAACTCGATGCTGACCGGCTCGATGCGGAACCCGGTCCAGTGCTCGGGCCGCGGCACGGGGGCGTTCTCGTAGCGGGCGGCGAGGTCCGCCACCTCCGCCATCAGGGTCGCCCGGTCGGCGAGGGGGCGCGATTGCCGGCTGGCATGGGCGCCGATCCGGCTCTCCCGGTGGCGGCTCGCGAAATACGCATCCGCCTCCTCCGGCGTGACCCGCGTCACCCGGCCGCGGGCGCGGACCTGCCGGCGCAGGCTCTTCCAGTGCAGCACCAGTGCGGCTTGCGGGTTCTGCGCCAGTTCCTGGCCCTTGGCGGATTCCATGTTCGTGTAGAAGACGAAGCCGCGCCGGTCGACGCCCTTCAGGAGCACGATGCGCACGTCCGGGAGCCCGTCGGCCCCGCTCGTGGCGAGCGCCATCGCGTTTGGGTCCTCGGGCTCGGCCGCCTCGGCCTGCGCCATCCAGGCCGAGAACAGAGCGTACGGATCCTCGCTCAGGGTGAAGTCGGGCGCGGCCTGCGCGGTGGAATCATCGATCCTTAACCGGTCCAAGGTCTATTCCTCGCCTGTGACATCCGGGTCGGGGGCACCGACGTGGAGAATGATCGAGCGCGTCGTCCCGTCGTGAGTTCAGGTGTAATGCGTCGTCGCGACTGTAAAGGCCCCGCCGCAGCGACACAGCGGCTTTTCCGCCGCCAACCCGCCCGGGCGCCGGCCGGGCCGCTCATCGCCCTCTGCCTCCTGGCGCCGCTCTGCGGCTGCAGCCAGCCGCTGCTGATCTTCCAGAGCGAGGCCGCCAAGCCCGCCCCGGCCGCCGAGCTGAGCCCGGAACCGACCGTGACGGGCAGCATCGCGAAGCGGCCGATGAGCTTCGGGGCCGATCTCGGCGAGGAGGATTGGCGCCGGGCCCACGCCGCCCTGACGGTGGCGCTCGACCCGCAGGGCAACGGGCGCCCGGTGAAATGGGACAATCCGGAATCGAGCCTGCGCGGCTCGGTCAACCCGACGGGCCTGCCCTACGTCGCCAATGACGAGATCTGCCGCGACTTCCTGGCCTCGGTGATCACGCCGGAGAACAGCCGCTTCGTGCGCGGCACGGGCTGCAAGCTCTCGGGCGGCAGCTGGGAGCTGAAGCGGGTCCGCTCGGCCAAGGACAGCTGAGGTACGCCCTCTTAGCGATGCGCCCCGAGGAGTGATCTTCCGCCGCATTCGTCTGGGCGGTCCAGATCCCCACCTGCGGCTTGACGCGGCGGGATGTTGCGCCGACTTTTGCCAGTGACTGCGTTGCAAAGAAGCAACACGTCGTCCACATACCCGGACACGTGTCATGATCCGCCATGCGCGGCACCGAAATCCGAAAGTCCGATGCGCAATCCTTACGACGTTCTGGGTGTCCCGAAGGGCGCGAGCGAGGCCGACATCAAGAAGGCCTTCCGCAAGCTTGCCAAGACCTACCATCCCGACCGCAACAAGGACGACGCCAAGGCGAAGGACCGCTTCGCCGAGGCCAACACCGCCTACGAGATCCTGGGCGACTCGGCCAAGCGCGCGCAGTTCGACCGCGGCGAGATCGACGGCGACGGCAAGCCCCGCGCCACCGGCTTCGAGGGGTTCTCGGGCTTCGGCGGAGGCGGCGGTGGCCGAGCCAATTCCTTCGATTTCGAGGGCATGGGCCGCCCCCGCGGCGGCGGCGGCATCGGGGAGGACATCTTCTCGCACCTGTTCGGCGAGGCCTTTCGCGCCGGCGGCGCGGGCCCTGCGGGCGCCGGGCCGGGGGGCATGGGCGGCGGCTTCCAGCGCGGCCCCGCCCGCGGCGATGACGTCGCGGCGGAGCTGAAGGTGACGCTGGAGCAGGTCGCGAGCGAGGAGAAGCTGCGCCTCGGCCTGCCGGGCGGGCGCGAGGTCGACGTGATGATCCCCAAGGGCGTCGTCGACGGCCAGACCATCCGGCTGCGCGGCCTCGGCCAGCCCGGCGGCGCGCGCGGCGAGCCCGGCGACGCGCTCCTGACCATCCACGTCCTCCCCCATCCCCGCTTCAAGGTCGAGGGGGCGGATCTGCGCGCGACCGTCGAGGTGCCGCTGGAGGATGCGGTTCTGGGCGGGGCGATCCGGGTCCCGACCCTGACCGGCGCGGTCGAGATGCGGATGCCCCCGATGACGAGTTCCGGGCGCACCTTCCGGTTGCGCGGCAAGGGCCTGCCCAAGAAGGACGGCAGCCGCGGCGACCTGTTGGCGACCACCGCCATCACCCTGCCGGCCGGCGAGGACGCGGCGCTCACCGAATACGCGCAGGCGCGGCGCGCCCGGGCGGAGTGACCGGCGGGATCGCGGCGCCGCGGCGTTGCCGCCGCGACTTCCTCGCCCGCACTTCCGTCCTCCGCGCACCTCCGCTAAGGATGCCCGCGGCGCGCATGGCCCGTCCGCATCCGCGGCGGGCCGCCCTCCCGGCACGCCGCGGCGCTTCGTTTCAGGTGAATCATGGCGGATATCGACCCGGCTCACGATCGCGACGGCTCCGGCTCCACCGGGCGCGGGCTGCTGGCGGGCAAGCGCGGGTTGATCCTCGGTGTCGCCAACAACCGCTCAATCGCCTGGGGCATTGCCAAGAGCGCGCATGCGCACGGCGCCAAGCTCGCCTTCACCTACCAGGGCGATGCCCTGAAGAAGCGGGTCGAGCCGCTGGCGCGTGAGCTCGACGCGCAGGTCGTCGGGCATTGCGACGTCACCGACCCGGCCTCGATCGACGCCGTCTTCGCGGAAGCCGGGCGCGTCTTCCCGGAGGGGATCGACTTCGTCGTCCACTGCATCGCCTTCTCGGACAAGGACGAGCTGACCGGCCGCTACATCGAGACGAGCGAGGGCAACTTCACCAAGTCGCTCCTGATCTCCTGCTACTCGTTCACGGCCGTGGCGCAGCGCGCCGAGAAGCTGATGCGCAACGGCGGCTCGCTCCTGACGCTGACCTATTACGGCGCCGAGAAGTGGATGCCCCACTACAACGTCATGGGGGTGGCCAAGGCCGCCCTCGAAGCCTCGGTGCGCTACCTCGCGGCCGATCTCGGGCCGCAGAACATCCGGGTCAACGCGATCTCGGCCGGCCCGATCAAGACGCTCGCGGCCTCCGGCATCGGCGATTTCCGCTACATCCTGAAATGGAACGAGTACAACGCGCCGCTGCGCCGGACCGTGACCATCGACGAGGTCGGCGAGACGGCGGCCTATCTCGTCTCCGACATGTCCCGCGGCATGACCGGCGAGATCCTGCACGTCGACGCGGGCTACCACGTCGTCGGCATGAAGAACCCCGAGGCGCCGGACCTCTCCCTCGACCGGGATTGAGACCGGGCGCGCCCGACGGTGCGCGCGGTCAATCCGGGACCGTCAGGCCCGCGATCCCCTCGGCGGCCGCGGGGAATTGCGGGTTCATCGCCTCCAGGGTGTCGGCGATGGTGCGGGCGACGATGAGGTTGCGGAACCACTTCCGGTTTGCCGGCACCACGTGCCACGGGGCGTAGGGCGTCGAGCAGCGGGTCAGCGCGTCGTCGAAGGCCGCCTGATAGGCGTCCCAGGAGCGGCGCTCGACGAGATCGGCCGGATCGAACTTCCAGTGCTTCTCGGGGTCGGCGATGCGGGATTCGAGCCGCTCCTTCTGCTCGTCCTTCGAGATGTGCAGGAAGAACTTCAGCACGGTGGTGCCCGAGGCCGTGAGCAGGCGCTCGAAATCGTTGATCAGCCCGTAGCGGGCGCGCCAGACCTCCTCCGGCACCAGATCCTTCACCCGCACCACGAGCACGTCCTCGTAATGGCTGCGGTTGAACACCCCGATCATGCCCCGCCCCGGCGTGCGCTTGTGGTAGCGCCAGAGGAAGTCGTGATCGAGTTCCTCCGTGCTCGGCACCTTGAAGGACCAGACCCGGCAGCCCTGCGGGTTCACGCCCTCGAGCACCGACCGGATCGTCCCGTCCTTGCCGCCGGTGTCGATCGCCTGGAACACCACCAGGAGGCTGCGCTTGCCCTCGCCATAGAGGCGCTCCTGCAGGCCCTGGATCCGGGCCCGCTCCACGCTCAGCGCCGCCTTGGCCTCGTCCTTGTCGAGGCCGCCATCGGCATCCGGGTCGATGCGCGACAGGAGGCAGGGGCGGCCCGGCTCGATCGTCACGATGCCGGCGGCGGCCGGCGGCAGGGCCGGGATGTGGCCGGCCAGAAGGGCGGGGCTGAGGCCGGCGATCTCGGCGGCGGCGGCGGCCCAGAGGGCGGAGGACGGCGCCGCCTCCCGTGCCGCCTGCCGCGCCGCCTGCCGGGACGAGGCCTTGGACGAGCCCTGGCCGGGCGGCCCCGCGGCGGGGCCGGGTGCGCGCGGATTCGGCTCGCGAGGATCCTGCGACTTTGTTACGCCTGACCTCTCCCCGCGCTGGCCCCGACCATGCTTGCCGTGCTTCTTCGACATGACGAAATTCTGTTGCTCGCAATCGACGCGCCCCGGCAGGGGCACTGAGGAGGGTCGCGTGAGTGCGACAACAATCGGCAGGCTGAGCCGTTCCGGCAAGGGCGGATGCCCTGGCCCATGCCGGGCGGGGGGCTGAGCCCCCGCATGCCGACGATCTATTTCGTCCGCCACGGCCAGACCGACTGGAACGCGGAGGGCCGTCTCCAGGGACAGCGCGACACCAACCTCAACGCCACCGGGCTGCGGCAGGCGGAGGAGGCGGCCGACCGGCTGCGCGCCCTGACGGGCGACGCCCTCGCGGAGACCGACTTCGTGGCGAGCCCCCTGATCCGGACCCGGCGGACCATGGAGGCTTTGCGCGCCTGCCTGAACCTGCCGCCGGAGGAGTACCGCACCGATCCGCGCCTCAAGGAGATCGGCTTCGGCGCCTGGGAGGGGTCCACCTGGGCCGAGATCCGCCGGCGGGACCCGGCCGGCGCGGCGGCGCGCGACCGCGACCGCTGGGGCTACCAGCCGCCCGGCGCCGGGGGCGAGAGCTACGCGATGCTGACCGAGCGCGTCGCGCCCGTCGTCGCGGGCCTGCGCGGCACCACGGTGGTGGTGGCCCATGGCGGCATCGCCCGCGCCATGCTGGTGGCGCTCGGCCATCTCGATCCCTGGGCGGCCCCGCGCATCGGCGTGCGGCAGGGCAGCATCCTCGTGCTCGATGCGGCGGGCTGGCGCTGGGCCTGAGCGTATTCAACTCAGGTTCAAGCAGACGCCCTATATGCCTAGGATCCGCTGCCGGACCGGGGAGCGGAATCGCGTGATCGTCCTGCGGTATCCGCCGCCTTGCCCGTGGGCGAGCGGCGCGGCTGGCTTGCCCGGAGAGGCGGCCCGCCTCGATAACGGCACGATCCGGGACCATGGACCGGCAGACAAGGCGGTTCCCACGGTGACGGGGCCGGCAGCGGAGCAGCGGATGAGCAGTCTCGCCGAGATGACCCGGCCCGTCGCGGAGACGCACGCGCAGGAGCGCGTGGTCGCGGCGCGCGCGGTGGATGCGAGCCTGTCGGGCAAGGCCTTCCTGCGCGGAGCGGTCCAGCCCGAGCTGATCCGCGACGAGGTTCTGCCGGAGATCTTCCTCGCCACCGCCGCTGCACGGCCCGACCACCCGGCCCTGATCGACGGGGCGCGGAAAGGTCCCGACGGGCGCCATCCGCACCTGACCTACGCGGAGGTGGTCGCGCAAGCGGGGCGGATCGCCCGGGGGCTGGCGCATCGCGGCATCGGCCCCGGCGACGTGGTCGGCCTCTGGATGGCGCGCGGGCCGGACCTCCTGGTCACGCAGATCGGCATCACCCTGTCGGGGGCGGCCTGGCTGCCCTTCGACGCCGAGGCGCCGGCGGACCGGGTGGCGGTCTGCCTCGCGGATGCGGCCGCCAAGGCGCTCCTGGTTTCCTCGGCGCTGCGGCCCGGCGCGCCGGATGCCGCGCCCGCCCTGACCCCGGACGAGCTTGCCGCCGGCACCCCCGCCGACGCGCCGATCCCCGACCTGCGGGCCGCCGGCCTGACGCCGCGGCACCCGGCCTACCTGATCTACACCTCGGGCTCGACCGGCGTGCCCAAGGGCATCGTCATCAGCCACGCCAATATCTGCCACTTCCTGCGCTCCGGGAACGCCCTCTACGGCATGCGGGGCGACGACGTCGTGTTCCAGGGCGCCTCGGTCGCCTTCGATCTCTCGATGGAGGAGATCTGGGTCCCGTATCTCGTCGGCGCGAGCCTGTTCGTGGCCTCGCCCGCCATGATGGGCGACGTCGAAGCGCTGCCCGGCATCCTGACGGAGGCCGGCTGCACCGTCATCGACACCGTGCCGACGCTGCTTGCCATGATCAGCCAGGACCTGCCGACCGTCCGCCTCGTGCTGCTGGGTGGCGAGGCCCTGCCGGAGCCCCTCGTCGCCCGCTGGGCGACCCCCTCGCGCCAGCTCTTCAACACCTACGGGCCGACGGAGGCCACCGTGGTGGCGACCGCGGCCGAGATGCGGCCGGGCGAGCCCGTCACCATCGGGGGCCCGATCCCGAACTACACGATCTATGTCGCGGACGAGGCCCTCAACCTGCTCGCGCCCGGCCAGCAGGGCGAGTTGCTGATCGGCGGCCCCGGCGTTGCCGGGGGCTATCTCCAGCGGCCCGAGCTGACGGCGGAGAAATTCGTCGCCAACCCCTTCGCGGATGACGGCGCCGACCCGGTCCTCTACCGCTCGGGCGACGCGGTGACGCTGGATGCGGCCGGCAACATCCTGTTCCAGGGGCGCATCGACGACCAGGTGAAGATCCGCGGCTTCCGGGTCGAGCTCGGCGAGATCGAGGCGCGGATCCAGGCGCAGGCCGGCCTCAACCAGGCGGCCGTGGTTCTGCGCCAGGACGACGGCGTCGACCGCCTCGTCGCCTTCCTGGTGCCCGAGCGCGGGGCGGAGATCGACAAGGCCGCTCTGCGCCAGGCGCTCGCGGCCCAGATGCCGCCCTACATGGTGCCGGGCCATTTCGAGTTCGTGCCGGTCCTGCCGCGGCTCACCTCCGGCAAGGTCGACCGCAAGGCCCTGAGGGCCGCGCCCCTGACGATCGCGGTCGTCGAGGGCGAGCAGGAGCCCCCCGCCAACGAGACCGAGGCGGCCCTGCTCGCCGCGGCGAACCAGGTCTTCGGGCCGCAGCCGATCCTCCTCGACGGGGATTTCTTCACCGATCTCGGCGGCCACTCGCTGCTGGCGGCCCGCTTCGTCTCGGCGGTGCGCGAGGCGCCGGCGCTCGCCGCCATCACCCTGCAGGACGTCTATGCCCGCCGCACCCTGCGGGCGATGTCGGACGCCCTGATCGAGCGCACCGGCGGGGCCGGCTCGCAGGCCGTGTCCCGCGACCTCGCCTTCGCGGCGCCGCCGCTCCTGCGGCGCGCCCTCTGCGGCCTCGCCCAGGCGGTCGCGCTGCCCTTCGTGATCGCGCTCGCGACCGCGCAATGGCTCGGCATCTTCGTCACCTACCTGCTGCTCACCGGCGGCTCGCTCGGCTTCTTCGGCGAGCTCGCCGTGCTGCTCCTCGTCTATATCGGCATCAACGCCGTCACGGCCTGCATCGCGGTGGCCGCCAAGTGGCTGATCCTCGGCCGCACCCGGCCCGGGCGCTACCCGCTCTGGGGCGTCTACTATTACCGCTGGTGGCTGACGCAGCGCCTGACCCCGCTGGTCCACGTGAAGTGGCTGCAGGGCTCGCCCGCCATCGTGATCTACCTCCGTCTCCTCGGTGCCCGGATCGGGCGCGACACGCTGATCTCGGACACCGACATCGGCGCCCCCGACCTCCTCAGCATCGGCGACGGCGCGTCGCTCGGCGGGCGCCTCGTCATCGCCAACGCGGAGGTGACCGGCAACGAGCTCGTGATCGGCAGCGTCACGATCGGGCGCGACGTCGCCATCGGCACCTCCTGCGTGATCAGCCACGACACGGAGATCGGCGATCAGGCCGAGATCGCCGACCTCACGACGATCCCGGCCGGCACCCGGGTCGGCGCCCGCGAGTGCTGGGACGGCTCGCCCGGCCGCAAGGTGGGCCTGGCCGATCCGAGCGGCCTGCCCGAGCCCGCCACCGCCTCGCCTCGACGCCGCGCCGCCTTCCTAGCCGCCTACACGCTGCTCCTGGCGGCGATCCCGGCGGTCGGCCTGCTGCCGATCTTCCCGGCCTTCTTCATCTTCGACCAGATCAGCGACAGCCTCGGCACCATCACGGATATCGACTACCACTGGTACCTGCCGCTGCTGACCTGGCCGACCGCCATGCTGATGACGGCCGGGACCGTGATGCTGATCGCCGGGATCCGCTGGGCGATCCTGCCGCGCCGGCGCTCGGGCACCTACTCGGTCCATTCGGGCTTCTACCTGCGCAAATGGACCGTGGCGCTCGCGGCCGAGGTCACCCTCGAGACGCTGTCCTCCCTCTTCGCCACCGTCTACATGCGGGCCTGGTACCGGCTGATGGGCGCCCGGATGGGGCAGGGCGCCGAGATCTCGACCAATCTCGGCAGCCGCCACGACCTCGCGGCGATCGGCGCGCGCAACTTCATCGCCGACGAGGTGGTCTACGGCGAGGAGGAGATCCGCCGCGGCTGGATGCACCTGCACGAGGCCCGCACCGGCGCCCGGGTCTTCGTCGGCAACGACGCGGTGGTGCCGCCCGGCGCCGTGATTCCCGACGACGTTCTCATCGGCATCAAGTCGAAGCCCCCCGCCAATTCCATGATGGCGCCGGGCGAAACCTGGTTCGGCTCGCCGCCGATCAAGCTGCCGGTGCGCCAGAAGGTCGATCTCGGCTCGCTCGCCCAGACCTACGAGCCGGGCCTCGGCCCGAAGCTCCGGCGCGGAATCTTCGAGGCCTTCGCGACCTCGTTCTCGCCGATGCTCTACATCACCCTCGCGATCACGGCGATCGACTGGTACTTCTACCCGGCGATCCTGGCGGGCGACTGGCTCGGCCTCGCCGTCAGCTTCGTGGTGGTGAGCGTCGCCATCGCGATGATCCAGTCCTCGGCCGTGATCGGGCTGAAATGGCTGCTGATGGGCCGCTACCAGCCCGGCATGCGGCCGATGTGGTCCTGGTGGGCCATGCGCACCGAGGCGATCGCGGTGGCCTATTGGGGCCTGGCCGGCAAGGTCCTGCTGGAGCACCTGCAGGGCACCCCGTTCCTGCCCTGGGCGCTGCGCCTGTTCGGCGTGAAGGTGGGGCAGGGGGTCTGCATGCTCACCACCGACATCACCGAGTTCGACTGCGTGAGCATCGGCGACTACGCCACCATCAACCGGACCTCGGCCCTCCAGACTCACCTCTACGAGGACCGGATCATGAAGGTCGGCCGGGTCGCGGTCGGGCGCGGCGTCTCGGTCGGCGCCTTCTCGACGGTGCTCTACGACACCCGCGTCGGCGATTACGCCCGGCTTCGCCCGCTCACCATCGTGATGAAGGGCGAATCGATCCCGGCCCATTCCGAGTGGGAGGGCGCGCCCGCCGTGCCGGTGGTGCACGAAGCGCCCTGAATGACCCCGGATGCGAAAGCGGGCGCGGACATCGAGGGATGTCCGCGCCCGCCGCGTTCCTGTGGATTGCGCCGAGTCCGCTGGCCGGCGCGCGGCCCGCTCAGGCGGCCTCTTCCCGCTTGCCGAGGCGCTTGTCGAGATAGGTGTCGACGGTCTGGGTCAGCTCGTCGACCTTGCCGTCGAAGAAGTGATTGGCGCCCTCCACCATCTGGTGCTCGATGATGACGCCCTTCTGGGTCTTCACCTTCTCGATCACCGGCATCACCTCGCGGGCCGGCGCCACGCGATCCTCGGAGCCGTGCACGAACAGGCCGGAGGAGGGGCAGGGCGCCAGGAAGGTGAAGTCGTAGCGATTGGCCATGGCGGCGATCGAGATGAAGCCCTCGATTTCGGGACGCCGCATCAGCAGCTGCATGCCGATCCACGAGCCGAAGGACACGCCCGCGATCCAGCAGGCCCGCGCCTCGGGGTTGACCGACTGCACCCAGTCGAGGGCGGCGGCCGCGTCCGAGAGCTCGCCCGAGCCGTGGTCGAACGCGCCCTGACTGCGCCCGACGCCGCGGAAGTTGAAGCGCAGGGCCGCGAAGCCCCGGTTGGCGAACGTGTAGAAAAGGTTGTACACGATTTGATTGTTCATCGTGCCCCCGAACTGGGGGTGCGGGTGCAGCACGATGGCGATCGGGGCGCCCTTCTTCTTGGGTGCCTGGTAGCGCCCCTCGAGACGACCGGCGGGACCCGTGAAAATAACCTCGGGCATCGTGTTCAAAACTCCTTCTTGCCGTCGCCGACGCGCTCGTTTGGGGGCGGCCATGCGCGACGACGAATGCTGGCCTGAGCCTTGACTCACGGAACGGCGAACTTACAAGCGCTCTTAGAATCGTTCTAGACGATTGGAACTATTCTAAAGAACACGGCTTGGTCCGTACGCCGTCGGTCGCCACCCCGTCGTCGGCTGCATGGACTGCATGTGCTGCGCGGGCCTTAGCATGATGCGGGGGGGCAAAAGCAAGGAAATGTCGGCAATCGGCCGGACGCTCGCGATGGGTTGTTCATGAACCAGGCTCGCGCCTATCTCGACCACAACGCCACCTCGCCGGTCCGGCCGGAGGTGTCGGCGGCGGTCGCGCGCGCGCTGGAGCTTCCCGGAAACCCCTCCTCGATCCACCAGGAGGGCCGGCAGGCCCGCGCCGCCCTCGAGGCGGCGCGCGAGGCTCTGGCCGGCCTCGTGGGCAGCAGCCCGGCCCGGATCGTGTTCACGAGCGGCGGCACCGAGGCCGCGAACGCGGTCCTGTCCGGCGCGCTCCGGCGCCAGGGCCTGCCGGCCCCGACCCGTCTCTTGATCGGTGCCACCGAGCATCCCTGCGTCTCGGCCGGGCACCGCTTCGGTCCGGACGCGGTCGAGACCATTCCCGTCGAGGGGACGGGCCGCATCGATCTCGGCGCGCTGGGCGCCCGGCTCGACGCGCTGCGCGGCGAGACCGTGCTGATCTCCGTCCATGCGGCCAACAACGAGACCGGCGTGGTGCAGCCCCTCGACGCGGTCGTGGCGCTGGCCCGCGCGCATGGCCGCGCCCTCGTCCACAGCGACGCCGTGCAGGCGATCGGCAAGATCGCGGTGGATTTCGACCGGAGCGGACTCGATGCGCTGACGCTCTCAGGCCACAAGTTCGCCGCCCCGAAGGGCGTCGGCGCCCTGGTGCTCGCCCCCGGAATCACCCTCGAGGCCGCCTTCCTGAGGGGCGGCGGCCAGGAGCGGCGCCTGCGCTGCGGCACCGAGAACCTCCCCGGCCTCGTCGGCATGGGGGAGGCGGCTCGCATGGCCGGAGCGGGCCTTTCGGCCGAGGCCGCGAGGCTCGAACGCCTCCGGGATGGGCTGGAGGCGGGCGTGCTGGCGCGGGCACCCGACGCGGTGGTGTTCGGGCGGGGCGCGCCCCGCCTGCCGAACACCCTGTGCTTCGCGCTGCCGGGGCTCGATGCCGCGACCGCGCTGATCGCCCTCGACCTTGCCGGGGTGGCCGTGTCTTCGGGATCGGCCTGCGCCTCGGGGAAGGTCGCGCGCTCCCCGGTCCTGGCCGCGATGGGCGTGAGCCCTGCGCTGGCCGCGGGGGCGCTGCGCGTGAGTTTGGGCTGGAACACGCTCGAAAGCGACGGGGTCCGCTTCCTCGACGCCTTCGATCGCGTGGGTTCGTCCCTATATAAGCGGCGAGGGGAAGCGGCATGATCGCCGGACGCCCGAGCCATTTCAGGAACCCCCGGCCCTTGACGCCGGTGATGGTAGGAGAAGCCTGATGCCTGCAGTGCAGGACACGGTCGATCGCGTTCGCGCCATCGACGTCGATCAATACAAGTACGGATTCGAGACCACCATCGAGATGGAGAAGTCCGAGAAGGGCATCTCCGAGGACGTGATCCGCTTCATCTCGGCCAAGAAGGACGAGCCGGAATGGATGCTGGAATGGCGCCTCGACGCCTATCGGCGCTGGCAGACCATGAAGGAGCCCGATTGGGCCCGGGTCTCCTATGACAAGGTCGATTATAGCGACATCTACTACTACGCGGCGCCCAAGCGCCCGGCCGCGATGTCCCTCGACGAGATCGACCCCGAGATCCTGAAGACCTACGAGAAGCTCGGCATTCCGCTGCGCGAGGTCGAGGTGCTGGAGGGCATCGCCCCCGAGCGCCGGGTGGCGGTCGACGCCGTGTTCGACTCGGTCTCGGTAGCGACGACCTTCAAGGCGGAATTGTCGAAGGCCGGCGTGATCTTCATGCCGATCTCCGAGGCGATCCGGGAATATCCGGAGCTCGTGCGGAAATATCTCGGCTCGGTCGTGCCGGTGACGGACAATTTCTTCGCGACGCTGAACTCGGCCGTGTTCTCGGACGGGTCGTTCGTCTACATCCCGCCGGGCGTTCGCTGCCCGATGGAGCTGTCGACCTATTTCCGCATCAACGAGCGCGATACCGGCCAGTTCGAGCGCACGCTGATCATCGCCGACAAGGGCTCCTACGTCTCGTATCTCGAGGGCTGCACCGCCCCGAAGCGCGACGACAACCAGCTCCACGCCGCGGTGGTCGAGCTCGTGGCGCTCGACGACGCCGAGATCAAGTACTCGACCGTCCAGAACTGGTACCCGGGCGACAACGAGGGCAAGGGCGGCATCTACAACTTCGTGACCAAGCGCGGCGATTGCCGCGGGCGTAACGCCAAGATCTCCTGGACGCAGGTCGAGACCGGCTCGGCGATCACCTGGAAATACCCGTCCTGCATCCTGCGCGGCGACAATTCGCGGGGCGAGTTCTACTCGATCGCGGTGTCGAACGGCATGCAGCAGGTCGATTCCGGCACCAAGATGATCCATCTCGGCAAGAACACCACCAGCCGGATCATCTCGAAGGGGATCTCGGCCGGGCGCTCGCAGAACACCTACCGGGGTCTCGTCTCCGCCCACAAGAAGGCGACGAACGCCCGCAACTTCACCAATTGCGACTCGCTCCTGATCGGCGACCAGTGCGGCGCCCACACGGTGCCCTACATCGAGTCGAAGAACGCGTCCGCGGTGTTCGAGCACGAGGCCACCACCTCGAAAATCTCCGAGGACCAGATGTTCTACTGCCAGAGCCGCGGGCTCTCCAACGAGGAGGCCACGGCGCTCATCGTCAACGGCTTCGTCCGGGACGTGCTGCAGCAACTGCCGATGGAGTTCGCCGTCGAGGCCCAGAAGCTGATCTCGATCAGCCTGGAAGGCTCGGTCGGCTAGGGCGGCGCGAATGCGGCCGCGCTCCTCCGGGGCGCGGCCCACCCCGCCATCATTCTTATTTCTGACTTTCGGAACGCACTATGCTTGAGATCAAGAACCTCGTCGTGCAGATCGAGGACAACCGCATCCTCAACGGCCTCGACCTCACCGTGGGTGACGGCGAGGTTGCCGCCATCATGGGCCCGAACGGCTCGGGCAAATCGACCCTGTCCTACGTCATCGCCGGCAAGGTGGATTACGAGGTCCTCGAGGGCGAGATCCTGCTCAACGGCGAGAACATCCTCGAGATGGGCCCCGACGAGCGCGCGGCCGCGGGCGTGTTCCTGGCCTTCCAGTACCCGCTGGAGATCCCGGGCGTCGGCACCATGACCTTCCTGAAGGCCTGCCTCAACGCGCAGCGCAAGGCGCGCGGCGAGGGCGAGCTCTCGACGCCCGACTTCATCCGGAAGGTCAACGCCGCCGCCGAGACCCTCGAGATCAACCGGGACATGCTCAAGCGCGCCCTCAATGTCGGGTTCTCCGGCGGTGAGAAGAAGCGCATGGAGATCCTCCAGATGGCGCTGCTGCAGCCGCAATTCTGCGTCCTCGACGAGACCGATTCCGGCCTCGACATCGATGCCCTGCGCATCGTCTCCGAGGGCGTGAACGCGCTGCGCGCCGAAGGGCGCTCCTTCCTCGTCATCACCCACTACCAGCGCCTCCTGAACCACATCGTGCCCGACACCGTGCACGTCATGTCGCAGGGGCGGATCGTGAAGTCCGGCGGCAAGGAGCTGGCCCTGGAGCTCGAGGCTTCGGGCTATGCCGAGTACCGCGCGAGCGAGGCTGCGTAAGCCATGGCCGACGTCACCAATCTCCGCACCGCCGCAGAGGCCGGCCTCAGCAAGCTGTTCGAGGTCGCCCGCATGCAGTTCCCCACGGGCGTCTCGATCGCCCGCGAGGAAGCCTTCCGCTACTTCGAGGCCGTGGGCCTGCCGAGCCGGCGGGTCGAGGCCTTCAAGTATACGGACCTGCGCGCCGCCCTGAAGGAGGCGGCCGCCCCGGCCGAGAGCCCGGCCGCGGAGGTCGTGCGGGCTGCGGTCCAGGATGCCAAGGGCTTTGCCGGGATCGAGGCCGTGCGCCTGACCTTCGTCAATGGCCACCTGGACCTCGGGGCCTCCGACCTCGACCGGGTCCCGGGGCAGGTCACGATCACGCCCTTGAACGACGCGCTCGCGAACGGCGATCCGCTGCTCGACCGGCTCGCGCCGGTGGCGCAGACCCGCGAGAACCCGATCTACCAGCTCAACGCCGCCTTCATGGCGGATGGCGCGCTGATCCGCGTCGCGGCGGGCGCCAAGGTCGAGACCCCGATCCACCTGCGCTTCATCGGCACGGGCTCGGCGGCGTTCTCCACCGCCACCCGCGTCCTCGCGGTGGTGGAGGAGGGGGCCGAGGTGACGATCCTGGAGAGCCACGAGGGGCCGGACGGGATCGCGTATCAGCCCAACGACGCCCTCGACGTGGTCGTGGCCGACCGGGCGCGCTTCCACCACACGCGCCTGAACACCGAGGGCCAGGCGGCCGTCGCGCTCTCGACGATCTCCGCCCGCCTCGGGGCGGAATCGCATATCGAGACCGTCAACCTCGTGGTCGGGGCGGTGCTGTCGCGCCACCAGATCTACCTGCATTTCGCGGGCGAGAACGCCACCGCGACGGTGAACGGCGCCACGATGCTGGGCCATGGCCAGCTCGCCGATTCGACGCTGCTGGCCGACCATGCGGCGGTGGGCGGCGTCAGCCGCGAGCTGTTCAAGACCGTGATCGACGGCGATTCCACCGGCGTCTTCCAGGGCAAGATCATCGTCGAGCAGATCGCCCAGAAGACCGACGGCAAGATGAAGTCGGATTGCCTGCTTCTGTCGGATGACGGGCAGATGATGAACAAGCCGGAGCTGGAGATCTTCGCCGACGACGTGGCCTGCGGCCACGGCGCCACCTGCGGCGCCCTCGACGACGACCTCCTGTTCTACCTCATGGCCCGCGGGCTGCCGAAGCCGCAGGCCGAGAGCCTGCTGGTCCAGGCCTTCCTCGGCGAGGCCGTCGAGGCGGTGAGCCACGAGGGCGCCCGCGCGGCGCTCATCAGCGAAGTCGAGGCCTGGCTCGCCAGGCGCGGCTGAGATCCGGCGGGCCGGCCACTATTCCGGCCCGTCGCGGGCATCCCCTCCGCGGCCTCACCCTCGGGTGGTGCCGCTTCCGGAACGCCTCCAACGGCAGCCTCCGGCTCCCCGCCCGGGATCCCGGGGCTGCCCGCGAGGCCATCCGCTTCGCTCCGGCGCCTCGTTCCCGAGGCGGGGGCGGGGTGATCCCGAGAGGTTCAGGGCTGATTCCATGAACGCACCCGTGCTGCAGACCCCCTACGATGTCGACGCGATCCGGGCGCAATTCCCGATCCTGTCCGAGACCGTCTACGGCAAGCCCCTGGTTTATCTCGACAACGCCGCCTCGTCGCAGAAGCCGCGCGCGGTGATCGACGCCATGGTGACCTGCATGGAGACGGGTTACGCCAACGTCCATCGCGGCCTGCATTTCATGGCGAATGCCGCGACCGAGGGGTTCGAGGGCGCGCGCGAAACCACGCGCCAATTCCTCAATGCCAGCTCCACGGACGAGATCATCTTCACCCGCAACGCCACCGAGGCCTACAACCTCGTGGCCAGCTCGATGGGCTGGGCCGGGATGATCCAGGAGGGTGACGAGATCATCCTCTCGATCATGGAGCACCATTCCAACATCGTGCCCTGGCACTTCCTGCGCGAGCGCCGGGGGGCCGTCATCAAGTGGGCGCCCGTCGACGACGCGGGCAATTTCCTCGTTGATGAGTACGAGAAGTTGTTCACGCCCCGCACCAAGATGGTGGCGATCACCCACATGTCGAACGTGCTCGGCACGGTGACGCCGGCCGAGGAGATCGTCCGCATCGCCCATGCCCACGGCGTGCCTGTGCTGCTCGACGGGGCCCAGAGCGCCGTCCACCGCAGCGTCGACGTGCGCGCCCTCGATTGCGATTTCTACGTCTTCACCGGCCACAAGGTCTACGGACCGACCGGGATCGGCGTGCTCTACGGGAAGCGCGAATGGCTCGAGCGCCTGCCCCCCTACCAGGGCGGCGGCGAGATGATCCGTACCGTCACCCAGGACGCCATCACCTACAACGACCCGCCGCACCGCTTCGAGGCCGGGACGCCCGCGATCATCGAGGCGGTGGGCCTCGGCGCGGCGCTGGAATTCATGATGAGCCTCGACCGCGAGCGCATCGCCGCGCACGAGGCGGACCTCACGGCCTATGCCGAGGAGCGCCTGCGCGCGATGAATTCCGTGCGCCTCATCGGCACGGCCAAGGACAAGGGTGGGGTCATCGCCTTCGAGATGAAGGGCGCGCATGCCCACGACATCGCCACCGTGATCGACCGGCAGGGGGTGGCCGTGCGGGCGGGCACGCATTGTGCCATGCCGCTCCTCAACCGCTTCGGGGTGACCTCCACCTGTCGCGCCTCGTTCGGGCTGTATAATACCCGTGCGGAGGTCGACGCGCTGGTCGAGGCGCTCGCCAAGGCCGAGATGCTGTTCGCCTGAGGGATAACGAGTATGTCCGACGCAACGATCACCGGCGGCCCGCACGCCCCCGCGATGGAGGGCGCCTCCGCCATCCCGCCCGAGGAGCTCGACCGCCTCACCGACGACATCGTGGCGGCGCTCAAATCCGTCTACGATCCGGAGATCCCGGCCGACATCTACGAGCTCGGCCTGATCTACAAGGTCGACATCGCCGATGACCGCAAGGTCGCCATCGACATGACCCTGACGGCCCCGGGCTGCCCGGTCGCCGGCGAGATGCCAGGCTGGGTCGAGAACGCCGTCTCGGCGGTGCCGGGCGTTCAATCCTGCTCGGTCACGATGGTGTTCGACCCGCCGTGGGACCAGAGCCGCATGTCCGACGAGGCCCGGGTCGCGCTCGACATGTGGTGAGGCGGCCCCGCCCGGGATCGCCCCGGTTATGATCGCTTCCGACATTGCGGCTGCCGGTGGACCCCGGCCGGGCGGATGCTTATCTTCGAGGATGTCGCCACTCACGCACCCGCCCGGGCCTTGAACCCGGCCGCCGGAGAGCACCTGATGTCATCACGTTTCAAGGTCATGTCGCTGACGGATGCGGCGGCCGACCGGATCAAGGCGATCATCGCCGACGCGGACCGGCCCATCGCGGGGCTGCGGGTCGGCGTGAAGAACGGCGGCTGCGCCGGCATGTCCTACACGATGGAATACGCCGACGGCCCGCAGCCCGGCGAGGACACGATCGAGGACAAGGGCGTCACGGTCTTCATCGACCCGAAGGCGGTCCTGTTCCTGCTCGGCACGCAGATGGACTTCCAGACCACGAAGCTCGCGTCGCAATTCGTGTTCAACAACCCGAACCAGACTTCGGCCTGCGGCTGCGGCGAATCCGTCGCCATTACGCCCGTGAACCCGGACGCCCTGAGGGCTGCCTTCGCCTGAGGCCGTCGGCCGAACGCCGCGTCGCCGCTCAGGCGACGTGCGAGAGGGTGTCGAGGGGGCGGCTGTCGTCGACGCAGCGGTTGCGCCCCTGGCGCTTGGCTGCGAACATGCACAGGTCCGCGCGCTCCAGGAGCGAGACCGGCGTGTCCCCGCGCTGATAGGCGGCGATGCCGAGCGAGACCGTCACCTTGCCGAGCGATTCGCCGGTCGAGCGCTTGACCAGTTCGCGCCCCATCACGCTGGTCCGGACGTGCTCGGCGATGCCGAGGGCGGTCGCCCGGTCGGTGTCGGGCAGCAGGATCCCGAATTCCTCGCCGCCGAAGCGCGACAGCGTCGCGCCGGGGCGCATATGCTCCCGCATCACGATGCCGACGAGGCGCAGGACCTGATCGCCCGTCAGGTGGCCGTAGAGATCGTTGAAGCGCTTGAAGAAATCGATGTCGAGCACGATCAGGCTCGAGGGCGTGGCGCGGCTCGCCGCCGTCTCGACGGTTTCAGCCAGCATCGCCTCGAAGTGCTTGCGGTTCGACAGGCCGGTGAGCGGGTCGGTCAGGCTCTCGATGCGGGTGGCCTCGAGGGTCTCGCGCAGGGACTCGATCTCGGAGCGGCTCTCGCGCATGCGGGCTTCGAGCGTGCGGTTGTTGGCCGCGACCTCGCGGGTGGTGGTGACGAGGGCGGCCACGATCTCGCGGATGCGAACCCGGTTCAGGGTCGCGCCCGCGAGGTCGTGCGAGAAGGCCCGCAGGGATTCGCCGTATTGCGCCGTCGATCCGAGGGAAAGGTCGAGCATCTCGGTGATGCCCTCGATCTCGGACAGCACGCTCGCGCTCATCTTCTCGGCCGCGACCGAGAGGCGGCGCCCGTCGATATAGGTGTCGTGCAGGGAATCGATGTCGTCGTTGGTGAGGCAGCCGCTCTGGGTGGTCAGCCGCTTGATCGCATCGTTCATCAGGGGCTGGGCCCCCGAGACATAGGTGTACCAGACGGTATAGGCGCGCGGGCTCGCCGAGGGACCGTAATCGCGCATCAGCTGGTTGGCACGGTCTGCCAGCGCGAAGGTTCGATCCCGGTCGCCGTGACTCCCGTCGCTCATCCGATCACCATCATCCGATCAGGGCCGTTGCCGACCTTCGCCGGCAGGCGCCTGCCGCACTGGCCATCATGGCCCGGCGACCGTGCATGGAGGGTTAAAAGCGGAGGCTCAGGACGGCGTTGAATCTGGCGTTTATTTGCGCTTCTTGACGACGGCCGGGCGCAGCAGAAACGCCGGCACATGCGCACCGAGCCCCACCGGCGTGGCGCCGTCATCCTCCTCGCGGTGGCGCCCGCGGGGCCCGCGATCCTGCCGTCGATCCTCGCCGCGCTCGGGCCGGGACCGCGACGGCGCGGCGGCGACCGGAGCCACGGAGACCGGGGCCTCGGCGCGCGGCGGGGCGGCCTCGACCTCCTCGGAGCGGCTGCGCTCGGGCGCGGCCCGGCGCGCCGAGGCGCCGCCGCGGCTTTCTCCGCCGCGGGCCTCGCCACCACGACCTTCGCCGCCGCGACCTTCGCCGCTGGCGGAACGGCCGCGCGAGCGCCGTGCGGGCTCCGCGGTGCCGCGGGTGGAGCGGCCGCGATGGCGGGTGCGGGTCTCGCCCTCCGCCTCGCCGGATTCGGCGAGGGCCGAGAGGTCGCCGTCGAGCCAGGGGATCGGCTGGCCGATCAGGGTCTCGATGGCCTGGAGCGAGCGGTCGTCGCCGCGGCCCACCAGGGTGAAGGCGTTGCCGGCCCGGCCCGCCCGGCCGGTGCGGCCGATGCGGTGGACGTAATCCTCCGGATGATGGGGCACGTCGAAATTGAAGACGTGGCTCACGGCCGGGATGTCGAGGCCGCGCGCCGCCACGTCGCTCGCCACGAGGAGCGGAACCTCGCCGGAGCGGAAGCCGTCGAGGGCGATCGTGCGGGCCCGCTGATCCATATCGCCGTGAAGCGCCGCGACGTTGAAGCCGTGGCTCGCCAGCGATTTCTGCAGCAGCGCAACGTCGCGCTTGCGGTTGCAGAAGATGAGGCCGTTGTTCAGCTCGGCCTCGCCCCGGATCAGGCGGCGCAGGCGGTCGCGCTTCTCGTGGCCCTCCGACCCGGTCGCCACGAGGCGCTGCACGATCGTGGTGGCGGTGGAGGCCGGGCGGGCGACCTCGACGCGCTGCGGATTGTGCAGGAACATGTCCGCGAGGCGCTCGATCTCCGGCGGCATCGTTGCGGAGAAGAACAGCGTCTGACGCGTGAAGGGCACCATCTTCACGATGCGCTCGATATCGGGGATGAACCCCATGTCGAGCATGCGGTCGGCCTCGTCGATCACCAGGAGCTCGACGCCGGTGAGCAGCAGCTTGCCGCGTTCGAAATGGTCGAGCAGGCGCCCGGGCGTCGCGATCAGCACGTCGGTGCCGCGCATCAGCTTGGCGTCCTGGTCTGCGAAGGAGACGCCGCCGATGATCAGCGCGACGTTGAGCTTGTGGTTCGTGCCGTAGCGCTCGAAATTCTCCACGACCTGAGCGGCGAGCTCGCGGGTGGGCTCGAGGATCAGCGTGCGCGGCATGCGGGCCCGGGCGCGCCCGTTCTCCAGCATGGTCAGCATCGGCAGCGTGAAGGCCGCCGTCTTGCCGGTGCCGGTCTGGGCGATGCCGAGAACGTCGCGGCGCTCCAGCACGTGCGGGATCGCCTGGGCCTGGATCGGGGTCGGCTCGGTATAGCCCGCAGCCGTGACGGCCTGGAGGACCTTGTCGCTCAATCCGAGATCGGCAAATGACATTGTTATCAGAGAACCGTTGCGCGCGCGAAGTGGCCGGCCGGCGCGGAGGAGATCATCGCGGCAACGGCATCAACGGTTGTCTCGTCTACGAACCCGCCGCGCATGCGAGTGCGGGGACACTTAGAGCCTTGGCGCGCCCTGTCAATCAGCCGAGGGCGGCCGGCCGCGTCTTATCCCGGCGGTTCGAGGGCCAACGGAAAGCCACGGCGCGAATTCAGCGGCCCGTGAGGCGCAGGGCACAGGGATCGAGGGCGACGGACCGGGCGGCGCCGGCGATCGAGCCGGTCGTCTCCGGGTCACGGAGGTTGGGGTCGCGGTAATCCGCCCTGGAGGCGACCTGCGCCGGATCTGCGGAGGTCGACACGGCCCGCGCGTGATATTGCGTCGCGCCGCACCCGACGAGGACCGACACCGCGACGATCCGCATGGCCCAGGCGACGGCGCCGGTCCGGCTCGGGCTCTCGGTCTCATCCTGGGGCATCGCGCTCCCCCCTTTGCGCGAGCGGACGGGCGCCGGTCGCGGAAGGAAGATCGCCGAACAGGGTTAATGCCGGCCTTACGCGTCGGGCGATCGGACGCGGGCGAAAACGGAACTAAAAGTTCGGATCAGCGGATCGCCAGCATCATCATGCAGGATAGCCGGGCGGATTCTGGAGAGGCGGCAACATTCGTCGAACAACGCCAGATTGCAGCTCGACCAATGTTTGCCCTGTGCCGCATGTGCGCCAGAACACGTCTCTCCGGGACACATTCTTACCTGCTCATAACCTTCACCATTCGTTGACACATCGTCCCTTATCTGAGGCTGCTTGTTGCAGGAAAGCGACAGACCCGACGACCATCACGGCCTAAAAGCACGCCGGCTTTCGCCAACCAGGACCAGTGAAAAAATGAAAAAGCTCCTCCTCGCTTCGACCGTTCTCGCCGGCATGACCGCCGTCGCGTCGGCGGCCGACCTTCCCCGCCGCGCCGCCCCCCCGCCGGTCTTCGCTCCGGTTCCGGTCTTCACCTGGACGGGTTTCTACGCCGGTTTCAACGCCGGCTACGGCTTCGGCACTCAGGATGACCGCGCCCCGACCGTGATCGGCGTCCCCGCCGGCCCGACCGCCGCCTCCAGCCTGTTCGTCACCGGCGCGGGCGCTCCGGCTGCCGGCGTCGTCGCCTTCTCGAACCGCAACAACAACGACGGCTTCGTCGGCGGTGGTCAGATCGGCTACAACTACCAGTTAACCCCGGGCTCGGGTGTCGTGATCGGTATCGAGGCCGATGCCCAGTACGCCGATTTCGGCCGTAACCGGAACCGCTTCGCGGCGACCCCCGGCCTGAACGCCGGCTCGCTGGTGTTCAACCCGAACGGCCTGTCGAGCCTCGACTACTTCGGCACCGTCCGCGGTCGCCTCGGCTACGCCTTCGACCGCACCCTCGTGTACGGCACCGGCGGCTTCGCCTACGGCTCGGGCGGCGGTCGCCAGTTCGGCCTGCCCAACAGCTCGACCGACAACTTCCAGACCGGCTGGGCTGCCGGCGGCGGTATCGAGTACGCGCTCCCCACCGACTCGTTCCTGAACTTCTTCCGCTCGTCGGCCGTGACGCTGAAGGTCGAAGGCCTGTACGTGAACCTCGACCGCGGCAACCGCAACAACGGCGCCTTCGCGGTCACCCCGAACGGCACCGTTCTGTCGACCGCTCTTGGCGGCCGCCGCCAGGACACCGAGTTCGCCGTCGTGCGCGCCGGCCTGAACTACAAGTTCGGCAGCTACTAAGCCGAACCGAACGTCCCGCGGGCCGATCGCCCGCGGGACGCCCGGTCCCAGCGTGATCCTGCCCGATCCCGCGTGATCGCGTGAAGAAGCCCGGCCGAGAGGCCGGGCTTTTTCGTATCCGTCTCGCTGCCCGCCATGCCCCTGACGACGTCTCCTCGGGCTCCCAGACGAAAACAGCCCGGCCTCTCGGCCGGGCTTCGGATCTCTGGGGCCTTCTCGGCCGCGATCAGATATCGAGGTCGCTGCCCTCGGCGAAGACCGCGCGCTCGGAGATGAAGGCGAAGCGCGCCTCCGGCTTGTTGCCCATCAGGCGATCCACCGTGTCGCCGGTGGATTCCCGCGCCTCATCGAGGACCGCGACGCGCAGGAGGGTGCGCTTCTTCGGGTCCATCGTGGTTTCCTTCAGCTGCGCCGGCATCATCTCGCCGAGGCCCTTGAAGCGGCCGATCTCGACCTTGCCGCTCTTGAAGAGGCTCTTGATGAGCTGCTCCTTGTGGGCATCGTCGCGGGCATAGGCCGTCTTGGTGCCCTGCTGCAGCCGGTAGAGCGGCGGGATCGCGAGATAGAGGTGCCCCTTGTCGATGAGCTTGGGCATCTGCCGGTAGAAGAAGGTGATCAGGAGCGAGGCGATGTGGGCGCCGTCGACGTCGGCATCGGTCATGATGATGACCTTGTCGTAGCGCAGGTCCTCGCCGCGGTATTGTCCGCCGGTGCCGCAGCCGAGCGCCTGGGTCAGGTCGCCGATGAGCTGGTTGGCGCCGAGCTTGTCGCGGCTCGCCGAGGCCACGTTGAGGATCTTGCCGCGCAGCGGCAGGATCGCCTGGGTCGCCCGGTCGCGCGCCTGCTTGGCGGAGCCGCCGGCCGAATCGCCCTCGACGATGAAGATCTCCGAGCCCGCCATGCCGGCGGTGGAGCAATCCGCGAGCTTGCCGGGCAGCCGCAGCTTGCGGGTCGCGGTCTTGCGCGCGACCTCCTTCTCCTGTCGCCGGCGCAGGCGCTCCTCGGCCCGGTCGATCACCCAATCGAGGAGCTTGTTCGCCTGGGCCGGGGAGGCGGCGAGCCAATGGTCGAAGGCGTCGCGGATCGCCGTCTCGACGATGCGCGACGCCTCCACGGTGGCGAGCTTGTCCTTGGTCTGGCCCTGGAACTCGGGCTCGCGGATGAAGACCGAGAGCATCGAGGCGCAGGTCGCCATCACGTCGTCCGTGGTAACGGCCGTCATGCGCTTGGCCTGGTTCACCCGCTCGGCATGCTCGCGCAGGGCCCGCAGGAGCGCGACGCGCAGGCCCGATTCGTGGGTGCCGCCCTCGGGCGTCGGGATGGTGTTGCAGTAGGAGGCGGAGACGCCGTCATCCTGCACCATCCAGGCGACCGCCCATTCGAGCGAGCCGTGGCTGCCGGGCTTCGTGACCTTACCGGAGAAGATCGCGTCGGTGACGAGCTCCTTCCCCTCGATGTCGCGGGCGAGATAGTCGCGCAGGCCCCCCGGAAAGCGGTGCACCGCCTCGGGCGGCACGTCGGGCAGGCCCTCCAGCAGGGCGGGGGCGCAGCGCCAGCGGATCTCGACGCCGCCGAACAGGTAGGCCTTCGAGCGGGCCATCTTGAACAGGCGCCGGGGATCGAACTTCAACGATCCGAAGATCTCGGCATCGGGATGGAAGCGCACCCGGGTGCCGCGCCGATTCTGCACGCGCCCGATCGTCTCCAGCCCGCCCTGCGCGTGGCCGCGTGAGAAGGTCTGGCGATAGAGCGTCTGGTTGCGGGCGACCTCGACCTCGAGGAGATCCGAGAGGGCGTTCACCACCGAGATGCCGACGCCGTGGAGGCCGCCGGAGGTCTCGTAGACCTTCGAGTCGAACTTTCCGCCCGCGTGCAGGGTGGTCATGATCACTTCGAGGGCGGATTTGCCGGGGAATTTCGGATGCGGGTCGACCGGGATGCCGCGGCCGTTATCCGTGACCACGAGGGCGCCGCTCTCCTCCAGTTCCACCTCGATGAAGCTCGCATGGCCGGCGACTGCCTCGTCCATGGAATTGTCGATCACCTCGGCGAAGAGGTGGTGCAGCGCCCGCTCGTCGGTGCCGCCGATATACATGCCCGGCCGGCGCCGAACCGGCTCCAGGCCCTCCAGCACCTCGATGGTCGAGGCGTTGTAGCCGGCCTCGGTGCTCTCGGGCGCGGGCAGGGGGGCGGGCGGCGTCGGGCTGAGCTTGCGCCGGCGCTCGCTCTCCCGCACCGGCAGGGACGAGACGGCGGCGGGCTTGCCCCCCGGGCCGAAGAGATCGCGGGCCGGATCGCTCACGCGCGCGCCCCGTGCGGGTGGGTTTCGTCTCGCAGCATTCGCCTTCATCCGCTCCTTGTACCGGAACAAACCGGAAACATTCAAGGGCTGCACCGCCACGCGCGTGCGGTGGACCATCGCATGCGCGCAACGACCGGGCCAGCCGAGCCCCCGGCTCGCGACCGGGCCGGCGCGCCATCCTCCGCGATGGTCATCAAAGTGATGCAGGAGAGATGGTTAAGATCGCCTGACGCGGACCCTGCGCTGGAACCCGGCGCGGCATCATGCATTATGATGACAAAGCTTAGCCGTAAACGCGCGCCGCGACGCCGAGGGAGCAGAACGCCGATGAGCCTTGCCGCAGCGAAAGCGCGCCATCTCACTCTCATTCGTCTGGAGCGCGTCGCCGGCGAGGCCTTCGGCTGCCCGGACGAGGCTCCGCTCTCCGCCGGCCGCGCCCGCTTCGTGCTCCCGACCACATTCGCCCTAGCGACCTTCGCGGCCGCCCTCGCGGCGACGATCACCTACCTGGTCTGAGCCGCCGCCAGCCCGCAACTCACGGGCCGGCTCCCACAGGAACTATCCTGCCGGCCACCGATTGTCGGCGCCTCAGCCGGCCGCCTTCTTGGCGGCGGCGCGCTTCGGCGCGGTCTTGGCCGCGGGCTTGGCTGCCGCCCGCTTCTTCGGGGCGGCCGCGTCCCCGCCCTCGCCCGAGGCGGCCTGCGTGGCGGATTTGGCGCCGCGGGCCGGCGCCTTGCGGCCGCGGGCCGAGCCGTTGGCCGACGACTTGCCGCCGCCCGCCGCCCGCTTGGCATTGACGAGGCCGATCGCCTCCTCGAGCGTCAGGGCCTCGGCGCTCAGGGTCTTCGGCAGGGTGGCGTTGACGTCCCCATCCGTGACGTAGGGGCCGTACTTGCCGGCCTTGACCACGAGGTCGCGCCCCGAGGCCTCGTCCTTGCCCACGACGCGGCCGGGATCGCCCGCCGGGCGCCCGCGCCCGCCGCCCTGCTCCTTGGCGACGATGAGGTCGATCGCCCGGTTGCCGCCGATCTCCAGGACGTCGTCGTCCTTGCCGAGATTGGCGTAGGTCTTGCCGTGCTGCACGTAGGGCCCGAAGCGGCCGAGACTGGCCAGGATCGGCTCGCCGGTCTCGGGATGGCGCGCCACCTCGCGGGGCAGGGCGAGCAGCCGAAGAGCCTTCTCGAGGTCGACGCCCGAGGGACTGAGCCCCTTGGGCAGGGAGGAGCGCTTCGGCTTCTCCGCCCCCTTCTCGGTCGGGGCCTCGCCGAGCTGCACGAAGGGGCCGAAGCGCCCGTCGCGCAGGGTCACGGGCAGGCCCGTCACCGGGTCGTTGCCGAGGACCCGCGTGCCGGGCTGGCCGCCCTCGGCCGAGGTGCCCTCGCCGTCGCCCTCGACCCCCGTGGCCGCGAGCTGGCGCGTGTACTTGCACTCGGGATAGTTGGAGCAGCCCACGAAGGCGCCGAACTTGCCGAGCTTCAGCGAGAGCGAGCCCGAGCCGCAGGTCGGGCAGGCGCGCGGGTTCGAGCCGTCCGCCTTCTCGGGGAAGATATGCGCCCCCAGAAGGTCGTTGAGGGCATCGAGCACCTCGGCGACCCGCAATTCCTTGGTGCCCCCGACCGCGGCCGAGAAGTCGCGCCAGAAATCGCGCAGGACCTCGCGCCAATCGATCTCGGCATTCGAGACCCGGTCGAGCTGGCCCTCGAGCCCGGCGGTGAAATCGTACTCGACGTAGCGCTTGAAGAAGCTCTCCAGGAAGCCCGTGACGAGGCGGCCCTTGTCCTCGGGCACGAGGCGCTTCTTGTCGATGCGCACATATTCGCGGTCGCGCAGGGTCTGGAGGATCGCCGCGTAGGTCGAGGGGCGGCCGATGCCGAGCTCCTCCATGCGCTTCACGAGGCTCGCCTCGGAATAGCGCGGCGGCGGCTCGGTGAAGTGCTGGGTCGCGGCGATGCGCTCGCGGCGCAGGGCATCGCCCGCCTTCATGGGGGGCAGGCGGCGGCTCTCGTCGTCCTCCTCGTCGTCCTTGCCCTCCTGGTAGAGGGTGAGGAAGCCGTCGAACTTCACGACCTGGCCGGTCGCCCGCAGGTCGATCCGGCGCGGGCCGACCTGGGCCGCGACATCGACCGTGGTGCGCTCGAGCTCGGCCGATTCCATCTGGCTCGCGACGGTGCGGGTCCAGATCAGCTCGTAGAGCTTGGCCTGCTCGGGATCGAGGTAACGGGCGGTCTGCTTGGGCAGCCGGCTCATCTCGGTCGGGCGGACGGCCTCGTGGGCCTCCTGGGCGTTCTTGGCCTTGACGCTGTACTTGCGCGGCACCTCCGGCACGTAGCGGTCGCCGAATTCCTTGGCGACGACCTGGCGCGCATCCACGATGGCCTCGGGCGCCATGTCCACGCCGTCGGTCCGCATATAGGTGATGATGCCGACGGTCTCGCCGCCGATCTCGACACCCTCGTAGAGCTTCTGCGCCACCCGCATGGTCTGGGCCGGCGCCATCCCGAGCTTGCGGGAGGCTTCCTGCTGCAGCGTCGAGGTGGTGAAGGGGGGCTGGGGGTGGCGCCTGGCGGGCTTCGCCTCGATCGACGCCACCGCGAAGGTCGCGAGTTCGAGGTCGCGCTTGAAGGCCGCCGCCGCCTCGCCGTCGCCGACATCGAGGCGCTGGATGCGCTTGCCGTCGGCGCCGACGAGCCGGGCCTCGAACACGCCGCCATCCTGGGTCGTCAGGGTCGCGACGATCGACCAGTACTCGCGCGGCTTGAAGGTCTCGATCTCGTACTCGCGCTCGCAGACGAGGCGCAGGGCCACCGACTGCACGCGCCCGGCCGAGCGGGCGCCCGGGAGCTTGCGCCACAGGACCGGCGAGAGGTTGAACCCGACGAGGTAATCCAGCGCCCGCCGCGCCAGGTAGGCGTCGACCAGCGCCTGGTCGATCTGCCGCGGCTGGCGCATGGCGGTCTCGACCGACGCCTTGGTGATGGCGTTGAAGGTCACGCGCTCGATCGGGATGCCCTTCAGCGCCTTGCGGGCCGAGAGCGCCTCGACGACGTGCCAGGAGATGGCCTCGCCCTCGCGATCCGGATCGGTGGCGAGGATCAGCTTCTCGGCGCCCTTGACCGCCCTGGCGATCTCGGAGACGCGCTTCGAGCCGCGATCCTCGAGCTCCCACACCATGTGGAAATCGGCCTCCGGATCGACGGAGCCGTCCTTGGCCGGCAGGTCGCGGATATGCCCGAAGGAGGCGATGACCTCGTAATCGCTGCCGAGATATTTGTTGATCGTCTTGGCTTTGGCCGGCGACTCGACGACGACGACTTTCATGAACGGTATAGCCTCTCGCCGGAGTCCACCGTATTTACGGTCAGATACAGTTTTCGCGGATGCGGGCCACCCCCCGGGAAGAGGGGCCTTGCGCCGGGAGAAGTGGTGGAAGGCCGGCGGGTTGTCAAATCGGCGCCGCCGGGAACGCCGCCGGGGGCTGCAAGGCCGGAATGGATCGGGGAGGCGGCGGCGCTCAGATTCCGGCGTACCACTCGTAGCCGCGGTCCTCCCAGTAGCCGCCCTGGCCGTCGCCGAAGCGGGCCAGCGCGTCCACCACCTCGATGCGCATCACGTACTTGGCCTGCTTGTAGCCGAGCTGGCGCTCCAGCCGCAGGCGCAAGGGGGCGCCGTGCTCCACCGGCAGCGTCCTGCCGTTCATCGCGTAGGCCAGGATCGTCTGCGGATGATAGGCGTCGGTGAGGTCGATGCTCTCGTAGTAGCGAATCGGCGTGCCGGCCTCCTCGCCCTCCTTCGTCTCGCCCTCCTTGGCCTCGCCACCTTTGGCCTCGCCGTCCTGGCCTTCGAGGCCGCCGCCGGCGAGTTCCATTGTGTCGGCGCAGTGGAACACGATGTAGCGCGCCTCCGGCTTGAGCCCGGCGCGCTGGAGCAGGTCGGCGAGGGGGACGCCCGTCCACTTGCCGATCGAGCTCCAACCCTCGACGCAATCGTGACGGGTGATCTGGGTGCGGGCGGGAAGCGCCCGGATCTCGTCCAGGCTGAGCGATTGCGGGCGCTCGACGAGGCCGCCGACCTCCAGCCGGAAGCTCATGAACCCCTCGGCCGCGAGGGCCTTGTAGCCCTTGTCCGGCGGGTCGATGGTGCCGTTCGGCTTGAAATAGGCCGAGATCGCGGATTCGGGGAATTCGCGGGCCAGCGAGGCCGGGGTCAGCAGCAGGCGCTGCACGTAGAGATTGGCGTCCTCGCCGAGCTTGAGGGCGCGCTGCCCGAAGGCGGTCCCGGCGAGCCGGTCGCAGCCGCCGAGGACGGCCGCCCCGACGAGGCCGGCGGCGGCCGTCAGGAAGCGCCGGCGATGGGGGATGATCGGCTTCACCGGACGGCTCCCGAGATGTCGTTCGCGCGGGCCGGCCCGGCCTTGATGGTGAACCAGCCGGTGATCATGCCGCGCATGTTGTTCCAGAAGCCCGAGACGAGCACGAGCACGACGTGCACGATCACGAACAGGACCAGGAGGTTGGCCACGATGAAGTGCACGCTGCGGGCCGATTGGCGCCCGCCGAAGACCTGCGTCAGGAGCGGGAAGGCCGCGTCCATCGCGGGCGACATGGCGAGCCCGGCCAGGACCATCACGGGCAGGAGCAGGGCCACGACCACGAGATAGGTCAGCTTCTGCAGGACATTGTAGCGCCGCGCCTCCTCGCCCTCGGGGAAATGCAGGGTCAGATGCTCGCGGATCGAGCCGCCGATGTCGCGGATCTGGTCGCCGTCCGGGATCACGCGGCGGCGCAGCTGCCCGCTCCCGAGCCCGTAGAGCAGGTAGATCATCCCGTTGATCACGAAGGCCCAGGCGAACAGGAAGTGCCAGCGCCGCCCCGTGGCGAGATCCTGCCCGGCGGGCAGCGTGGTCCAGGACGGGAAGGCGCGCTCGGACAGCACGCCCGCGTTCTTCGAGAGGCCGAGCCAGCCTGTCGTGTCGAAGGTGCGATCGCCGATCATCACGATGCCGCGGGGGTCGCCCTTGGCATCCTGGTCGCTTGTGATCGCCAGAGCCGGCGAATCGAAGGTCGAGGCGGCGCCCCAGTAGAGGGCCGGATGGGCGTTGAAGATCTGTAGCCCGCTCATCAGCAGGATGGCGAGGCAGGCCACGTTGATCCAGTGCGCGAGGCGGATCACCAGCGGATGCCGGAAGGTCCAGCGCCGTCCCGCCCGGTCGATGGTGTCGCCCGGACAAGTTGCGGGGGCGGATGCGTGAGCCAAGGGAATCGTCGTCCTTCGCGGTCAAGGGTCGCGGATTCGCGTACCACGGGTCTGGGCCGCGTCGCCCGCACCAGGGCGTGTGCCCGGACCGAGGTTACGCCTTAACCTGTCGCGCGCCAGCCCTCCGGCCAGCCGTCGCCCGCTCACGAGTTTGTGGGGCTGCAACCGGTGCGAGCCTTGCGGTCGCGGAGCCCGCGACCTATAGCCCGGCCTCAGCATGACCGCGCCCGAGTCTCCGAGCTTCCCGCATCGCCATCTGCTCGGCATCGAGGGCCTGTCGCGCCCCGATATCGAGGCCCTGCTCGCGCGCGCGGACGCCGCCGTCGACATCTCCCGGCAGGTCGAGAAGAAGCGCACGACGCTGCGCGGGCGCACCCAGATCAACCTGTTCTTCGAGCCCTCGACCCGGACGCAATCCTCCTTCGAGCTCGCCGGCAAGCGCCTCGGCGCCGACGTGATGAACATGTCGGTGGCCTCGTCCTCGGTGAAGAAGGGCGAGACCCTGATCGACACCGCCGCGACCCTGAACGCCATGCGGCCCGACATCATCGTGGTGCGCCACCATGCGGCGGGGGCAGTGCATCTCCTCGCCCGCAAGGTCGATTGCGCGCTGGTGAATGCCGGCGACGGCGCCCATGAGCACCCGACGCAGGCGCTCCTCGACGCGCTGACGATCCGCCGCAACAAGGGCCGGATCGAGGGGTTGCAGGTGGCGATCTGCGGCGACGTCCTCCACTCGCGCGTCGCCCGCTCGAACATCATCCTGCTGCAGGCGCTGGGCGCCCGGGTCCGGGTGATCGGCCCCTCGACGCTGCTGCCGACGGGAATCGAGCGCTTCGGCGTCGAGGTCTTCACCGACATGCGCGCGGGGCTCGCCGGCTGCGACATCGTGATGATGCTGCGCCTTCAGCGCGAGCGCATGAACGGCTCCTTCGTGCCCTCCGTAAAGGAGTATTTCCGCTATTTCGGCCTCGACCGGGACAAGCTGGCGCTGGCCAGGCCCGACGCGCTCGTGATGCATCCCGGCCCGATGAACCGGGGCGTCGAGATCGCCTCCGACATCGCCGACGGGACGCAGTCGCTGATCCGCGAGCAGGTCGAGATGGGGGTCGCCGTGCGCATGGCGGTGCTGGAGGCCCTGGCGACGCACCTGCCCAACGCGTGAGACCCGTGTCCCTGTGAGACCCATGTCCCTGTGAGACCCATGTCCCTGCGCCCGCTCCTCCTCACCAATGCCCGCCTGATCGATCCGGCCGCCGGCCGCGAGGGGCGCGGCCACCTGCTCCTGCGCGAGGGCCGCATCGCCGACATCGCCTGGGACGCCGCACCCGGCGCCCCCGAGGGGGCCGAGATCCTGGATTGCGCCGGCCACGTGCTGACCGCCGGCCTCGTCGACATGCGGGCCTTCGTGGGCGAGCCCGGCGCCGAGCACCGCGAGACCCTCGCGAGCGCGAGCGCTGCGGCCGCGGCGGGCGGGGTGACGACGCTGGTCTGCATGCCCGACACCAACCCGGTGATCGACGGGCCGGCCATCGTCGATTTCGTGCTCCGCCGCGCCCGCGACACCGCCTGCATCCACGTCCTGCCCTCCGCCGCCATCACCAAGGGGCTGGCCGGCCACGAGATGACCGAGTTCGGCCTGCTGGCCGAGGCCGGGGCGGTCGCCTTCACGGACGGGCTCAAGGCCGTGACGAACGCGCAGGTGATGCGCCGGGCCCTGACCTACGCGCGGGATTTCGGCGCGCTGCTGATCCAGCATGTCGAGGAGCCGGACCTCGTCGGCGACGGGGTGATGAACGAGGGCGAGATGGCCTCGCGCCTCGGGCTCCTCGGCATCCCGCGCGAGGCCGAGACCGTGATGCTCGAGCGCGACATCCGCCTCGCGCGGCTCACCGGCGCCCGCTACCATGCCGCGATGATCTCCTGCGCCGATTCGGTCGAGATCGTGCGGCGCGCCAAGCAGGACGGCCTGCCTGTCACCTGCGGCGTCTCGGTGAACAACCTCGTCCTCAACGAGGGCGATATCGGGCATTACCGCACCTTCTGCCGCCTCTCGCCGCCCCTGCGGCACGAGACCGACCGGCTCGCGGTGGTCGCGGCCCTCGACGAGGGGCTGATCGACGTCGTGGTCTCCGACCACAACCCGCAGGACGTCGAGACCAAGCGCCTGCCCTTCGCCGAGGCCGCCGACGGGGCGCTCGGCATCGAGACGCTGCTCGGCGCGGCCCTGCGCCTCGTCCATACCGGCGACATCGCGCTGCCGAAGCTCCTGCGGGCGCTCTCCGCCCGCCCCGCCGAGATCCTGGGGCGCGAGGCCGGCCGCCTGGCCGCGGGCGCGCCGGCGGACCTCGTTCTGATCGATCCGGACGTGCCCTATCTGCTCGACAAGCGGACCTTGCGGTCGCGCTCCAAGAACTCGCCCTTCGACGAGGCGCGGCTCCAGGGCGCGGCGGTGCTGACGATCGTCGCCGGCCGCATCGTCCACCGGGCCCACGATTTCGCGGAGGTGGCGTGATGGATCCTGCCACGGTCGCGTGGCCGATCCTCGCCACCTGCCTGGTCGGCGGCTATCTCCTCGGCTCGATCCCGTTCGGGCTGATCTTCACGCGCTTTGCCGGTCTCGGCGACGTGCGGGCGATCGGCTCGGGCAATATCGGCGCGACGAATGTCCTGCGCACCGGCCGCAAGGGGCTCGCCGCCGCGACGCTCCTGGGCGATGCCCTGAAGGGCACGGCCGCGGTGCTGCTGGCGAGCCGCTTCGGCGACGACACGGCCCTCGTGGCCGGGCTCGGCGCCTTCCTGGGGCACCTCTTCCCGGCCTGGCTCGGCTTCAAGGGCGGCAAGGGCGTGGCCACGTTCATCGGCGTTCTGCTGGCGCTGAGCCCGCTGGCGGTCCTGGCCTTCGCGGCCCTCTGGCTCGGGCTCGCCTTCGCGCTGCGCTACTCGTCGCTGGCGGCCCTCGTGGCCTCGGCGGCGACGCCGGCCCTGCTCTGGGCCCTCGGCCAGCCGCGCACCGCGCTGCTGTTCCTCGTCCTGGCCGCCCTGCTCTGGTGGAAGCATGCGCCCAATATCCGCCGGCTGCTGGACGGGACCGAGGGGCGGATCGGGCAGAAGGGCTGAACCGCGCCCGCTCCGGCGAACGTGATCGGGTCCTATCCCACCCCGATGCTAAGAATCGATTCCGCAGGACGGATCGGCTCGACGGCCTTTCGGGGGAGGGGCCATGCAGCTCACCGACAATCAGCGCATCGACTGGCTCCGGCTGATCCGCTGCGAGGGCATCGGTCCGCGCACCTTCCGGGGCCTGGTCAACCGCTTCGGCGGGGCGGGCCCGGCGCTCGCGGCCCTGCCGGACCTCACCCGGGCGCGCGGAAAGCGCGTCCAGCCCCCGAGCCGCGCCGCCGCCGAGGCCGAGATCGCGGCGGCCGCCAAGCTGAAGGCCCGCTTCGTCGCCCTGAGCGAGGTCGATTATCCGAAGGCGCTTCAGGCCACCGAGACGGCGCCGCCCCTCATCGTCATCCGGGGCGAGGCAATGGTCCTGCACCGGCCGGCCGTCGCGATCGTGGGCTCGCGCAACGCCTCCGCCGCGGGCCTCGCCTTCACGGAGCGTCTCGCGCGCGGCCTCGGCGAGGCCGGTCTCGTGGTGGTCTCGGGCCTCGCCCGCGGCATCGATGCGCGCGCGCACAAGGCGGCGCTCGGGACCGGCACCGTCGCGGTCCTGGCGGGGGGCCAGGACCGGATCTACCCGGCCAACCACGCCGCGCTCGTCGCCGAGATCCTCGACCGGGGGGGCGCCGTCGTGGCCGAGATGCCGATGGGCTGGGAGCCGCGGGGCAGGGACTTCCCCAGGCGCAACCGGATCATTTCCGGCCTGTCCCTCGGCAGCGTCGTGGTCGAGGCAGCCCGCCGCTCCGGCTCGCTCATCACGGCGCGCTTCGCCCTGGAGCAGGGCCGCGAGGTCTTCGCCGTGCCGGGCTCCCCCCTCGACCCGCGGGCGGAGGGCACGAACGACCTGATCCGCCAGGGCGCGACCCTGGTGGCGGAGGTCGATCACGTCCTCGCGGTGCTGGCGCCCCTGGTGGCCGAGGCGGATATCGCCGGCCCCGGCCTCGCCCTCGACCGCCCGGACCTCGCCGACCAGCCGATCTTCTGGGACGAGACCGATTTCGACGGCAGCCCGCTCCCGGTGCCGGCTCCGAGCCTCGACGACCCGGATTCCGAGGCGGCGGAGGCGGAAAGGTCCGGGTCTGCCGAGCCGGAGAGCGGGCGCAGCCGCCTCATCGCCGCCCTGAGCCCGACGCCCATCGGCACGGACGAGCTCGCGCGCAGCACCGGTCTCAGCATCCGCGCGGTGCAGACGACGCTCCTCGAACTCGAACTCGATGGCCGGATCGAGCGCCACGGCAACGGCGCGGTCTCGCTGATGACCTAGGCCCGCGGCGCTAATATTCCGCGTCGTCCGTCTCCGGCTCGGTCAATCCGCGCAGCACGTCGAGGCAGCCCTGCAGGATGTAGGCGGCCGCGAGCTTGTCCACGAGGGCGCTGCGGCGCGCCCGCGAGGTATCCGCCTCGATCAACGCCCGGGTCACCACCGCGGTGGACAGGCGCTCATCCCAGTAGAGCACCGGCAAGCCGAGCAGGGGCTTCATGTTGCGCACGAAGGAATGGGTCGACTGCACCCGCGTGCCGGCGCTGCCGTCCATGTTCAGGGGCAGGCCGAAGACGAGGCCGCCGACCTGGTGCCGCTCGCACAGGGCGCGCAGGCGCGCGACGTCGGGGGTGAACTTCACCCGGCGGATGGTCTCCAGCGGCGAGGCGATCTGCCGGCCGACATCCGAGAGCGCGAGGCCGATGGTCTTGGTGCCGAGGTCGACCCCGATCAGGCGCGGGCCGCCCTGCGAGGCCTGCGCGAAGGCGCGCATCTCCTCGGCATTCACGGGCGGGACCGCCCGTCGCGCGCTGTCCTCGAACCCATCTGCCGATCCTCACGCCGCCGGGCCCGGTCTTTAGTCCGGTCGGACCGCCCGCGCCAGGGTCGCCTCGTCGATCCCGTCGAAGCGGGAGGGCAGGGGCGTGGCGGCGAGCCCCAGGATGGTGTGGATCTTAGCGCCCTGCGTCGCCCGCACGAAATCCACCAGGGTCTCGCCCCCGAAGCGGATGCTCTCGAGATCGGCGCCCATCACCCAGATGTCGTACTCGCCGGTGCCCTGCACGTCCCAGAACAGGAAGGCGCCGTCCTCGCCCTCGCCGAAGAAGCAGGCCCGATCGAGGATGGCCTCGTCGCCGCCCTCGATCTCGAAGCGGATCGGCTGATCGGCGAAGTCCGGGTTCGCCCGGAGCGCCCGGAGCGCCTCGCTCACGCTCAGCGCGATGAGGTTGGCGCGGGTTACGAGGTCAGCGGGCTCGAAGGGCAGGGGGGTGGCGATCCGGAAATGATCGTTGGTGCGCCCTGCGCCGCAGGCCTCGCAGAAGCTGCGGTAGGAATCCGGCAGCCGGAAGCCGAGCTCGGCCTCGGCCCGCGCGATCTCGGCCTCGCTCGAGGCGAAGCCGCGGCGGAACTCGGCGAAAACCCCATCCCACATCCCGTCACTCCTGGGCCTCGGCCGCGCTCCGGCCCGCCGTTAACCCTAACGGGAGGTTAATCTGGTCCGGGCCGGTGCGTTTCAGCCATAGTCGCATTTAACGTTTCGTTAACCCTGTCCCGGGCGCCCTCACCATGTCCAGCACGCCCATGCGGGAAGCCCCGCATCTCCGTCTCGTCGTTCCAGGCGCATTGCCGGGCGACGCGCCGCGCCGCGCGGTGCCGGCGTCCGCCCTCGTCGGTATCGCGGCCGCCAAGGCACCGCGCCCGCCGATGCCGCGGCGTCACAAGCTGATGCTGCTCCTCGCCTTCGAGATCCTGATCTTCGGCTTCGCGCAGGCCGAGCATCGCTTCAGCCGGCCCGGGATCACCATCGAGATGTCGGTGACCCCGAACCACGTCGTCACCTGACGCGTTGCGGCGGCGGGAACGCCGATGCTATAGCGCGCCGAACCGCCGCCGAGCCTCCGGGCCGGCGGTTGACCTCATTCAGCGCGCGGGACGAACAGGACAGCATGTCGGTCGACGCACAGACAGTCCGGCGCATCGCGCATCTCGCCCGCATCGCGGTGAGCGAGGCGGACGTGGCCCCCCTCCAGGGCGAGCTCAACGCGATCCTGGCCTTCGTCGAGCAGCTCGGCACGGTCGACGTGGCCGATGTCGAGCCGATGACCTCCGTGACCCCGATGGCGATGAAGAAGCGCCACGACGTCGTGACCGATGGGGGCCGCGCCGAGGAGGTGGTGGCCAACGCGCCCGAGACCGAGGACCATTTCTTCCTCGTCCCCAAGGTGGTCGAGTAGCCCCCCTCTGCGGCCGGATCCTTCGGGCCGGCATCTTGCGACGCGCCCGTTCCCCAGGGACGGGCAGGCCCGCCGCGTGGCGGCAGGGCGGCTGAGGACGAACAGCGTGACCGAACTCAACGAACTCACCCTCGCCGAGGCGCGCGACGGCCTGAAGGCCAAGACCTTCTCGGCCCGCGAGCTGACGCAGGCGCACATCACCGCCGTCGAGAAGGCGCGGGCGCTCAACGCCTACCTCCTGGAGACGCCCGAGCGCGCCCTGGCGATGGCAGAGGTCTCCGACGCCAAGATCGCGCGCGGCGAGGGGCGCCCCCTCGAGGGCCTGCCGCTCGGCATCAAGGACCTGTTCTGCACCCACGGCGTCGTCACCACCGCGGGCTCCAAGATCCTCGAGGGCTTCGAGCCGCATTACGAATCGGCCGTCACCCACAATCTCTGGCGCGACGGCGCCGTGATGCTGGGCAAGCTCAACCTCGACGAGTTCGCCATGGGCTCCTCGAACGAGACCAGCGCCTACGGCAACGTGATCTCGCCCTGGCGCCGCCGGGAGAACGGGGCGTTGTCGGAAACCCCGATCGTCCCGGGCGGCTCGTCCGGCGGCTCGGCGGCGGCGGTCGCCGCCCGCCTCTGCCTCGGCGCCACCGCCACCGACACCGGCGGCTCGATCCGCCAGCCCGCCGCCTTCACGGGCACGGTCGGCATCAAGCCGACCTACGGGCGCTGCTCGCGCTGGGGCACGGTGGCCTTCGCCTCCTCCCTCGACCAGGCCGGCCCGATCGCCCGCACGGTGCGCGACTGCGCCATCCTGCTCGGCTCCATGGCGGGGCCAGATGCGCGCGACACCACCTGCGCCGACCTGCCCGTCCCGGATTTCGAGGCGGCCGTCTCGCGGGGCGTGAAGGGCCTGACCATCGGGATCCCGAAGGAGTACCGGGTCGAGGGCATGCCGGCCGAGATCCAGAAGCTCTGGGACGAGGGCGCCAGGTGGCTGGAGGCCGCGGGCGCCCGGATTGTCGAGATCTCGCTGCCGCACACGCGCTACGCGCTGCCGGCCTACTACATCGTGGCGCCGGCCGAGGCCTCCTCGAACCTCGCCCGCTACGACGGCGTGCGCTACGGCCTGCGGGTGCCCGGCAAGGACATCGCCGGCATGTACGAGAACACCCGCGCGGCAGGCTTCGGCCGCGAGGTGAAGCGTCGCATCATGATCGGCACCTACGTGCTCTCGGCGGGCTATTACGACGCCTATTACGTGCGGGCCCAGAAGATCCGAACCCTGATCAAGCGCGACTTCGAGCAGGCCTACGCGGCGGGCGTCGACGCGATCCTGACGCCCGCGACCCCGTCCTCCGCTTTCGGCATCGGCGAGAAGGCGAGCGCGGACCCGGTGGAGATGTACCTCAACGACGTCTTCACCGTGACGGTGAACATGGCGGGCCTGCCCGGCATCGCCGTGCCGGCCGGCCTCGACGCGCAGGGTCTGCCGCTCGGCCTGCAGCTCATCGGCCGGCCCTTCGACGAGGAGACCCTGTTCGCCACCGCGCAGGTGATCGAGGAGGCCGCCGGGCGCACGAAGCTGCCCGGGGCCTGGTGGGCGTGAGCGTCCCCTATTATCCCTGGACGGTCTGGATCTGGGCCGCCTTCGACCCGATCCTGATCCTGGTCTCGGTCTATCTGGGATGGACCGCGAGCCAGTTCGGCAAGGTGGTGATCGCGGCCATCATCGGCTTCGCCGTCGCGGTCCTGGCCTCCTGGGCCCTGAGCAGCCTCGGGCTGCCCTGGCCGGCCCCGATCGGGCACGACCTGCCGACCTTCTTTCCCGTCCGCGCGGTGGGGGCGCTCCTGTGGGCCATCGCGGGCTTCACGGCCCGGCGGCTGATCAGGCCGCACGCTTGACCGGCGGGGCGGCCGCCCCGTAACTGGCGGATCAGAGGCTCGGCCGCTCCCATCCGGGGTCCCGGATGCGTTGCGGGGCGAGGCGAAGCGGCCGGACCGGTCCGCGACGCCATTTCAGATCCAGACCCGCCAGATCCAGACCCGCCAGATTCAAGCCCGGACGACCATGAACGCACCCGTGAACCCGAAGAAGCTGATCAAGGGCGGCCTTCACGATTGGGAGGTCGTGATCGGCATGGAGATCCACGCCCAGGTCACCAGCCGCTCCAAGCTGTTCTCGGGCGCCTCCACGGCCTTCGGGGCGGAGCCGAACGACAACGTCTCCCTGGTCGACGCGGCGATGCCCGGCATGCTGCCCGTCATCAACGAGGAATGCGTCGCCCAGGCCGTCCGCACCGGCCTCGGCCTCAAGGCCAAGATCAACCTGCGCTCGGTGTTCGACCGCAAGAACTACTTCTACCCGGATCTGCCGCAGGGCTACCAGATCAGCCAGTACAAGGACCCGATCGTCGGCGAGGGCGAGGTGCTGGTGGACCTGCCCGATGGCGAGTCGATCACAGTGGGGATCGAGCGCCTGCACCTCGAGCAGGATGCCGGCAAGTCGCTGCACGACCAGAATCCCACCCAGAGCTTCGTCGACCTCAATCGCTCGGGCGTCGCCCTGATGGAGATCGTCTCGCGGCCCGACCTGCGCTCGTCGGAGGAGGCGCGCGCCTACGTGACCAAGCTGCGCACGATCCTACGCTATCTCGGCACCTGCGACGGCGACATGGAGAAGGGCTCGCTGCGCGCCGACGTGAACGTCTCGGTGCGCAAGCCCGGCGATCCGCTCGGCACCCGCTGCGAGATCAAGAACGTCAACTCGATCCGCTTCATCGGGCAGGCGATCGAGACCGAGGCGCGCCGGCAGATCGCGATCATCGAGGATGGCGGCACCATCGACCAGGAGACGCGCCTGTTCGACCCGGGCAAGGGCGAGACCCGCTCGATGCGCTCGAAGGAAGAGGCGCATGATTACCGCTACTTCCCCGACCCGGACCTGCTGCCCCTCGAATTCGACCAGGCCTATGTGGACCGCCTCGCCGAGGGCCTGCCGGAATTGCCCGATGCCAAGAAGGCGCGCTTCGTCTCCGCCTTCGGGCTCTCGGCCTACGATGCGGGCGTGCTCGTGGCCGAGCGCGCCTCCGCCGATTACTACGAGGCGGTGGCCCGCGGGCGCGACGGCAAGGCCGCGGCGAACTGGGTGATCAACGAGCTCTTCGGCCGCCTCAACAAGGAGGGCAAGGGAATCGAGGAGACGCCCGTCTCCGCCGATCAGCTCGGGGAGGTCGTCGACCTCATCGGCGAGGGCGTGATCTCGGGCAAGATCGCCAAGGACCTGTTCGAGATCGTCTGGACCGAGGGCGGCAGCCCGCGCGAGATCGTCGAGACGCGCGGGATGAAGCAGGTCACGGATACGGGAGCCATCGAGGCTGCGGTGGACGAGATCATCGCCAAGAACCCCGACAAGGTGGCGCAGGCGAAGGAGAAGCCGACGCTGCTCGGCTGGTTCGTCGGCCAGACCATGAAGGCCACGGGGGGCAAGGCCAATCCGGCCGCCGTCAATGCCCTGCTCAAGGCGAAACTCGGGATCGCGTAAGCCGCGGCCGCGCAAGCTAAAAGCCCCGGCTCGCGCATGCGAGGGGGCGGACAGGTTCCCGGCCTGAGATTCGACGGAAGCCTCAGGGCTCCGCCGCGATCCGCGGCGGAAGCGGCTGAAATGGGGCCTGTCGCGTGTTCGAAGTCGTGCCGTGCTGGCCGCTTCTGCGCCCCTGGAGCCGCCTCCGTCCGGTTGTTCGCGTGCTACCCGCTGGGTCTTGGGCCGAACCGGTCCCTAGACCCTGGTCGCGGCATCCTGCTGAGGTGGAGTCATGCCTGTCTCCTGCAGCTTTGCACAGGTCCGCAGACGCGCGCATGTATCGTCTCGGAGCCCCATGCGCTTCGTGAAATCCAGTTCCTACGAAGCACATGCGTAGCCTGCGAGCGTATTCGTACGACGTCAAGACTGAAAATGCAGTGAAGCTTGCATCGATTGCGCCGGCCGGTTGCTTTTCGCGGCGCACCTCTGTGTTTCCAGGCATTTGCGCGAATTTTATTGCGATGCCAAATTTTCTCCGAGGTTCGGCCCGGCTCACTGGGTCGGCGGCGGCGCGGAGGCGCCGGTGAAGCGCCGGCGCATCGCCATGAGCCAATCCTGGAAATGCGCGCCCCGCTCGCCCACCGACACCGTGCAGGTCATGCCGGCCACCAGCGTGATGCCCGCCGGCACCTCATCGATGCGGATGCGCACGGGCACGCGCTGGGCGAGGCGCACCCAGGTATAGATCGGGTCGACGGCGGGCAGCCCCTGCGTGCTCGGGGCGGCATTCGGGGTGCTGATGCCGAGGGTGATGCTCTCGACCGTGCCGCGGATCAGCGGATCGAACCCGATCAGCGCCACCTCGGCCGTGTCGCCCACCCGGATGTGGGACATTTTGGTCTCCTCGAAATAGCCGTCGATCCAGAAGGAATCCGTGTCGATCACCGCGATGTTGACGCTGCCCCTGGTGGCGTAGTCGCCGTTGCGCAGGAGCAGGTTGGTGACGCGGCCGTTGACCGGGGAACGGACCTCCGTGCGCTCGAGGTTGATCTTGGCCTGGGCGAGCTGCGCCTTGGCACTCTCCAGCGCCGCCTCGGCGATCTTGGCGGTGCCGAGGAATTGCTGCTTCTCCTCGACGGAGGTGGAGAGGGTCGTCAGCGCCTCGCGCCGGGCGGCCTGCGTGCGCTTCACGTCGAGATCGGCCTCGCGGTTCTTCAGCTCCGCCTCCGCCGAGGCGATCGAGACCTCGAAGTCGAACGGATCGATCTTGTAGAGGACGTCGCCCCTGCGCACCGTCTGATTGTCGGTGACGCGCAGCGCGACGATCTGGCCCGAGACCTGGGGCGCGACGCTCGCCACCTGCACCCGAACCCGCCCGTCACGGGTCCAGGGCGCGGTCACGTAGTAGCTCCAGACGAAGGTCGCGGCGACGACCGCGCAGGCCAGGATCACGAAGGTGGCGAGGAGCCGGAGGATGCGGGCCGCCCGCAGGCGCCGACGCCCGGGCAGCATCGGCGGATCAGCGAGATCCGCCTTCGCCAGGGCCGCCGGTTTGGCGGGCGGGACCGGCTTGGCGGGCGGGGCCGTGTCGGCGTCGGGCCCCGTCGGCGGCGTCCGGCCGCTCTCGCGCGCGGCGTTCGGAGCCGTCTGGCGGCTGTCGATCTTGGCGTCGGACATCAGAGGAAGGCCACCAGGAGGGCGAGGATGCAGACATAGATCCCCGCCTCGGCGAGCGGCGGGTTCGCGACGTAGCGGCTGAACCGGATCCGGGCGAAGCCGAAGCGCAGGACGATCATGATCAGGAACGCAATCCCCGCGTAGGCGACGAAGGGCGAGAACAGGACACCGCCGATATCGAGTTCGTGGCGCATCGACTCACAGGCTCGGGATCTGGAGGCGGTGCAGGAAGCGCCGGTGTCTGTCCATCACGCGCCAGGCCGCGACCAGATCGCTCGCCGCGCGCGCGCAGCGCAAGGTCGTGTCCGAGTCCGCACCGCGTGCCGCCGCCAGAAGGGCGCGGGTCGCGTCGGGGATCGCCGAGGCCGGGCCCGCGGCCAGGACCGCGCGGGCGCGCACGGAGGATTCGCGCAGGTCCGGGACCGACCACAGGTCCCGCAACTGCGCGTGGGCCCGGGCCGCGGCGGCCTCGAGATGCGCGATCGCGAAGGCGAGGCCGAGGCGGCGCCGCCGCACCGGCTCGGGCCCGGTATTCCACTGCGCGTACTGGGCCACCCGGTCGCTGTTGAGGCTGGTGCGGGTGGTGGCGTCGCCGCCCTCGCCCAGGAGGGCCTCCCGCACGTCCCAGTGGGCCGAATCGAACGCGAAGGCGCGAGCCTGCTCCGGCGAGACCGGCAGCACGAAGCGGACGGTGAGCGACAGGATCACGGCCGCGACCACGACCAGGAGCCCATTCTGCAGGAAGGTCTGCAAATTGTAGATCTGCGGGTTCGAGGGCGCGAGCAGGACGGGGAAGAACACCAGCAGGATGAAGCCGAGCCCGAAGGTCGGCGGGTTCAGGCTAAGGAAACAGGCCAGCATGATGGTCGGCGCCATCGCGATGGCGAGCAGCGGGAAGCCCTGCCCGCCCGCCAGCACGATGAACAGGACGAATCCGGCGCTCAGCGTGGCGAGGCTCATGCCGATCAGCACGCCGTTGGCGAATTTCCGCGGGTCCGGATTGAGCGCGGAGAGCGCGCCGGTGGCGGCCACCTGCACGAGAGCGAAGGACGTGGCGGGCCAGCCGGCGGCGATGAAGAACCCGCAGCTGAGCCCGAAGGCGAGGGCGATCCGCAGGGCCGCCCGCAGGGCCACCGGGAAGTCGCGATGCGTCGGCAGCGCGACGTCGCGCAGCGGCCGGTGCCCCTCCGAGACGGCCGCGAGCCCATCCTGCGCGTAGGTGAGGGCGATGACGAGGTCGAGGGCGCGCTGCAGCGCCACCACCTCGCCGAGATCGGGCGCGTCCCGCCGCACGGCGCCGAGCAGCAGGTCGCGCAGGCGGGCATGGGCTGCGGACAGGTCGGCGCTGCCGGGGCCGGGGCCATCCTCCGCGGTGAGGCGCTCGCAGAGCGCGCGGGCCTCCGCCACCGCCGGGCTCGGCCGCTCCAGGCGCTCCACGGCCAGCGCGAAGGTGCGGCCGGCCGCCGCGAGCGCGTAGAGGGCCGCCACGGCGCTGCGGGCGCCCGCCGCCCGCTGGGGCCCGTCATCGAGCTCCCCGGCGATCGCGCTGGCATCCGCCCGCATCGGCGCGATCCGGCGGATCTGGGCGAGCGCCCGCTCCGGTCCGGGATCGCCCCGGGTGATGCAGTCGCGCGCGAACGCCTTGGTGGAGGTCAGAACCTCGATCAGCGTGGCGCGGAGCGAGCGCCACGTGCTCGGGGAGGCCAGCGCGTCGTTGATGAAGGTGATCGCCACGATGCCGAGCGCGATGGCGGCGACCCGCGAGACCGTCGATTCGAAGGCGGCCTGCGGCGTGTCGATATTGGCGATGGCGATGATCGCCACCGTGTAGCCGGACAGCATGGCCCCGTAGGCCCGCGTGTCCTGAAGGAAGTTCGCCACGAAGACGCAGAGGCTCAGCCAGGTCGTGAAGCTCACGAGGAGCAGCACCCGGTCCTGCCCGAAGGCCGCGATCAGCAGGATCGCCACCGCACCGCCGAGCAGCGTGCCGAGGAAGCGATAGAGCGCCTTGGAGAGGGCCTGACCGCGCTTCGGCTGCGCCAGGATCGCCACGCAGACGGCCGCGGAGGAGGCGCTCTCGAGCTGGAGCCAGAACGCCGCGTAGAGCGCCAGCATCATGGCGAGCCAGATGCGGAGGGCGAAGGCCCAGGCGGCGGGCCTCGGCACGACGGCCTCGATCCGGTCGAGCCAGCGATCGAGGCGGGCAGGGGAGCCGGGCCCCGGGACCGGATTCGGGACGGGCGCTGCGGCGGCCTCGCTCATCGGAGCCTCACGCGTCCCGCGCGGAGAGCGCGGGTCCGGTCCCCGAACGCGCGCGGGCGGCGACGCGCGCCTGCCACAGGCAGAGCAGCGGCGTCAGGCCGAGCTCGACGCCCAGCGCCCCCAGCATGGTCAGGGAGGGCAGGCCCGTGAGGTAGAGCCCGAGGAGCCGCGCCAGCCCGCCGAGCGCCACCACCAGGGTGAGGAAGCGGAACAGCCGCGTCTTGCCCTCGATGCCCGGCACGCAGAACCAGAACAGGATGCCGATGCCGGTGAGAAGCCCCGAGAGGTAGCGGAAATGGCTGTCGGTCGAGACGTTCTCGACGCCCCCGGCGATGCCGTTGACCCCGAACAGAACCCCGTACAATCCGGCCGCCACCGGAATGCAGGCGGCGGCCGCCACCACGCGCTGAAGCAACCGCCGCTCGTCGATCATCCGCCGCAGGCTCCTGCGTATCCCGGCCGGGAGAACTCGCGGAAGCGCCGATCGGTTCGCGCAGGCGGCCCGGTCAGGCCTTCTGCTCCTTCAGGCGCTTCACGCATTTGCTGAAATATTGCGGCCATTTCGGTCCCTGGGAGGCCTTCTCGGTGGCCGAGAGGCCGCGCCACTGGGCGCCGCACTTCTTCTGCCGCTCGCGGGCGGCGGACTGGCCGATCGTGGGCTCCTTGGCGGCCGGGGCCGTCGCGGCTGCGGCCGGTGCCGCCGGTTTGGCGGCAGGCTCCTTCGCGGAAGCCGGCTGGGCGAGGAGGAGGGGCGCCGCGAGGGCGGCGAGGAGGAGGCGGTGAAGCATTGGGACCCCGAGGATCGGCACGAACCCGCGAGCATGGCGGTATCCGGTCCGCATCACAGCGGCAAGCCGAGGGCGGGGCAAGGACCCGCGCCCGCTCTCCACCGCTTCCAGGGCGGCGATCTCGCGATCGTGACGCGCGCGCCGGGGTCGCTTGAGCCGCGGGGGCAATCCGGGCTAGCTGCGCGACACACGCTTGCGCGCCGCCCGCGGCATGCGAGACAGTCGAGACAGGTCTTTGGGACACATCCGGCAGGAGCGCGAGATGGCCGCCGCCACGGGCAAACCGATCGACGTCCACACCTGGAGCACGCCGAACGGCTGGAAGATCCCGATCATGATGGAGGAATGCGGCCTGCCCTACCGGGTGGTGCCGGTGAATATCGGCCGCGGCGACCAGATGGCGCCGGATTTCCTGGCGATCTCGCCCAACAACAAGATCCCGGCGATCGTGGATCACGACGGGCCCGGCGGCGAGCCGATCGCGATCTTCGAATCCGGCGCGATCCTGCAATATCTCGGGCGCAAGACGGGCCGCTTCTACCCGGCCGACGAGCGGGCCCGGGTCGCGGTGGACCAGTGGCTGTTCTGGCAGGTGGCCGGGTTCGGGCCGATGCTCGGCCAGGCCCATCATTTCAGGATCTACGCGCAGGAGAAGATCCCCTACGCCATCGAGCGCTTCTCGACCGAATCCCACCGCCTCTACGGCGTCCTCGACAAGCGCCTCGCCGACCGGGACTATCTCGCGGGCGAGTACTCCATCGCCGACATGGCGACGGTGACCTGGGCCAAGTTCCACCAGAAGCAGGGCGTCGATGTCGGCACCCTGCCCAACGTCAAGCGCTGGCTCGACGCGGTGCTGGCCCGCCCCGGCGTGCAGCGCGGGCTCGGCGCCGTCTGAGAGCGCCCGCCCGCACCCGTTGCTTGGGGGGCAGGCGGGCCGCGCCCTAGTGAGCGGGGACCGGCTTGGCGGCGGGTGCCTCGGGGGCGCTGATCGCGGCCTGCTGGTTCACGTCCGGCACCTTGGTCCAGGTCTGCGAGCCGCACAGCACCTTCAGGACACAGCCCGAGACGTTGAGCTCCGAGCTGCTCTCGCGCTCGATGCTGACCTGATAGATCTTGCCTTCCTCGATGTTGTAGATCTCGCCCGAGAACTTGCTCTCGTCCGGCTTGAGGCTGTCGATGAGCTGCAGGCCGAGGACCGGGCGGGAGCGCTTCTTCGGATCGGGATTCTTCACGTCGGTGCGCGGCGCGCCGCTCTCCGTCGTCGGAATCTTGAGCCACACCACCTTGCCGCAGACCTGCGCCTGGCCGGCGCCGCAGCGGTCGATCCGGATCTTGGCCCGGCCATCCTCGGTGAGCCAGGTCCCGGACGGATCCTTCGCGGTGTCGGCCGCGGCGGCGGAGAGGCCGGCGAGGAGGAGGGCGGATGTCAGGGCGATACGCATATCCTGGTCTCCAGGGCTGTCGCCTGCTTGGCAGGCGTGTCGCCTGCCAAGCAGGCGTTGCGGGGAGCGGGCGAACCCGGTTCGAGCTGCCGCCGGGCGGTGTCCGTCGCGGGCCGGCGCCGAGCGGGTAGGGGTCGTTCCCTGCAACTAACGGTCGCTTTCAGGCGATTTTTCGGCAGTGTTGCGCCGGCGCCATGATTGCGGGGCTTCGGCCTCGGGTTGAGGGGCGGGACCGCGCCCGCTATAAGCCCGGCGCCGAAGCGCGCTCGCGCGCTTCGGCGAACGTTTTCAAAAGACAACCCGGACGCATCATGGCCACCGAGCGCACCTTCTCCATCCTGAAGCCCGACGCGACGAAGCGGAACCTCACCGGCGCGGTGAACGCCGTGATCGAGAAGGCGGGCCTGCGCATCGTCGGTCAGCGCCGCATCCAGATGAGCCAGGCTCAGGCCGAGACCTTCTACGCGATCCACAAGGAGCGCCCCTTCTTCGGCGAGCTCGTCACCTTCATGACCTCCGGCCCCGTGGTAGTGCAGGTGCTCGAGGGCGAGAACGCGGTGGCCAAGTACCGCGAGGTGATGGGCGCCACGAACCCGGCCCAGGCCGCCGAGGGCACCATCCGCAAGACCTTCTCGGAATCGGTCGGCGAGAACACGGTCCACGGCTCGGACAGCGTCGAGAACGCCAAGATCGAGATCGCCCAGTTCTTCCAGGACGGCGACATCGTCGGCTGACGAACCCCGATCCGGACCGGCGGTCGCCCGTTTCCGGTGACCGCCGGACCACACCCCACCCCAACTCCGGTGTTCCGCGATGGCGCGGCCACGATTGGGGCCCGGTGTGGCAGGGCCGCCCTTGACGGCGGGGGCGCCCGGGGAGTCCAACGGCGAAGGTTTCTTGAGCCTGCCAACGGACCCATCGCTTCATGACGACCCGCCGCCTCTCCACGCTGATCGCCGCCGGCCTCATCGCCCTCGGCGCCACCGCCGCCCTCGCGGGCGGCTCCTCGGCGCCCTTCGAGCAGTACCAGCCCGACCCGGCACTCCGCACCGCCCCGAAGGCCAATCTCGAGGGCCGCGTGCGCCACGCCTGCGCGGTCGTCCAGGCCCGCCTGACCAACGCCCCGGAAGCCTCCCTGGAGCGTCCCTGCGGCTGCTACGCGCGGCAGACCCTGCGCAACCTCGACGAATCCGAGATCGAGGCCTACCGCACCACGGGCTACTTCAACGATTCGGCCCGCGCCAAGGCGCTCTCGGCCCTCGACAGCTGCAAGCTGCAGCGCCCGGTCTGATCCCCGCGCGCCGGAGGGCCCCGGCCCTCCGGTTGCATCCTACAGGCTGAGCAGCGCCCCGTCGGCCGGTGCGGCATCGCCCGCGAACAGCACCCGATCGCCTTCGAGACGGGCCCGTCCGCCCGCCACCAGCGCCAGGGCCGCCGGGTAGAGCCTGTGCTCCTGCACGATGACCCGGGCCGCGAGGCTGTCCGGGTCGTCGCCGGACCGCACCGGCACCGCCGCCTGCGCCACGATCGGGCCGGCATCGAGTTCCGGCACCACGTAATGCACCGTGCAGCCATGCAGCCGCACGCCCGCATCGAGGGCCTGCCTGTGGGTGTGCGTGCCCCGGAACAGCGGCAGCAGCGAGGGGTGGATGTTCAGCATCCGCCCGGCCCAGGCCTCGACGAAGCCCGGCGTGAAGATCCGCATGAAGCCCGCAAGGCAGACGAGGTCGATATCCTCGGCCGTGAGCGCGGCGTGGAGCGCGGCGTCGAACTGCGCCCGGTCGGCGAAGGAGGTGTGGTCGATGGCGCGGGCCGGAATGCCCTCGGCGCGCGCATGCGCCAGGCCGCCGGCCGCCGGCCGGTTGGCCAGCACGAGAACGATCTCGGCCGGGAAATCGGGCGCCTTCGCGGCCTCGATCAGCGACACCATGTTTGAGCCGCGACCCGAGATCAGGATCGCCACGCGGGTCTTGCGCGAACCCGCCATCAGAGCGCGAGGCTGCCCGTGAAGGTGACGGGCTCGGGCCCGCGCTCGGTGATGCGCCCGAGCCGGACGGGCGCCTCGCCGGCCTGCGCCAGCGCCGCCTCCACCGCCTCGGCCTTGTCGGGGGCACTGACCACGACCATGCCGATGCCGCAATTGAAGGTGCGCAGCATCTCGGCCTCGGCGACGCCGCCCTCGCGCGCGAGCCAGCCGAAGACCGGCGGGGGCCGCACCGCGTCGAGATCGATCGAGATGCCGACGCCGTCCGGCAGCACGCGCGGAAGGTTGTCGGGAAAGCCCCCGCCCGTGATGTGGGCGAGCGCCTTGATCCCGTCATTGACCTTCAGGGCCGCCAGGAGCGGCTTCACGTAGATCCGGGTCGGCTCGAGCAGCGCCTCGCCGAGGGAGCGCCCCGGCCAGAAGGGCGCGGGCGCGTCCCAGCCGAGCCCGGTCCTCTCGACGATCCGGCGCACCAGCGAGAAGCCGTTCGAGTGGACCCCCGAGGAGGCGAGGCCGAGCACGACGTCGCCCGGGGCGATGCCGTCGCGCGGCAGCAGCGTGCCCCGCTCGGCCGCGCCGACCGAGAATCCGGCGAGATCGTAATCCTGCCCGTCATAGAGGCCCGGCATCTCGGCGGTCTCGCCGCCGATCAGGGCGCAGCCGGCCTGGCGGCAGCCCGCCGCGATGCCCCGCACGATGTCGGCGCCGACGCCGGGCACGAGCTTGGCGGTCGCGAAATAATCGAGGAAGAACAGGGGCTCGGCGCCCTGCACGATGATGTCGTTCACGCACATCGCCACGAGGTCGATGCCGATCGTGTCGTGGCGCCCGGTCTCTATGGCGATCTTCACCTTGGTGCCGACGCCGTCATTGGCCGCCACCAGAATCGGATCCCGGAAACCCGCGGCCTTCAGGTCGAACAGGCCGCCGAAGCCGCCGATCTCGGCATCCGCCCCCGGCCGGCGCGTCGCCCGCACCAGCGGCTTGATCGTCTCCACCATGGCGTTGCCGGCGTCGATGTCGACGCCTGCTCCCGCGTAGGTCATGCCCTCGTTGCGCTCGGCCGTCATGCCCGCTGTCCTCGTCGCTCGCTGCCGCGACCTCGCGGTTCCTCTATAGGCTCGCGCCCGCGAGGGCGAGTCGCGCCCTCACATCGCTTCGCCGGCCCGACGAGATCCGATCCCCTGGGTCGCCCCGCACAAGGGTGCTCGACGACGCGCTGCGGTCTTCCGCCGCCCGTGCGATCCGGGCGCGGGCGGCAGCACATGCCATTTTCCCCGCGAGGCGGTGCTGATTTCCCGGGCCGATGCCATCATGCTGGTTCGCGGCGGCCCGGGGGCACCGACGATGTCCGGATCCCGGAGACGAGGCCGACCGCATAGGCGTCCATGACCATCCCGAACCTCATCACCATCGGGCGGATCATCCTGGTGCCCGTCATCATCGCGCTGATCGGGCAGGGCGCGTGGGGGCTCGCCTTCGCGGGATTCGTGGTGGCGGGCCTGTCGGACGCGCTCGATGGGTTCATCGCCAAACGGTTCGCCATGCGCAGCGAACTCGGCGCCATCCTGGATCCCCTCGCCGACAAGGCGCTCCTCGTCTCGGTCTACGTCGCCCTCGCGCTGCAGGGCGCGATCCCGGGCTGGCTCGCCATCGCGGTGGTGGCGCGGGACGCCATGGTGATCGCCGCCATCCTGGTGGCGTGGCTGATGGGCCGCCCCCTGGCGATTCGGCCGCTCGCCCTCGGCAAGCTCAATACCGGCGTGCAGATCGCCTTCGCGGCGCTCGCGCTCGGAGGCCGGGCGGCGGGGCTGAGCCTCGGCGGCTTCGAGGCGGCCGCCGCGGTGGGGGTCGCCGCGCTCACGGTCCTGACGGCGGCGCTTTACCTGAGGGTCTGGCTGCAGCACATGGGGTCGGGGCCGGCGCGGCCTTGATCGGGGGCTGGATCGCTCCCGGCCTGCGCGCCGGCCGGGACGAGGGCCGGACGGCCCGGAGAGGATCTTGGGATGCGGGCCAGGGCGGTGATCGGGTTGACGGCGCTCGCGGTGCTGATCCTCCTCCTCTACATGCTGCGCGACGTGCTGCTCCCCTTCGTGGCCGGCATCGCGCTCGCCTACCTGCTCGATCCCCTGGCCGACCGGCTCGAGCGCCTCGGCCTCGGGCGGCTCGCCGCGAGCCTCCTGATCCTCGCCCTGTTCGTCGTCGCCCTCGTGGTGACGCTGCTGATCGTGGTGCCGCTCGCGGCCAACCAGGTCGCGGCCCTGATCACGAGCCTGCCCGCCATGGTGTCGCGGCTCCAGGGCATCCTGGCCGAGCGGGCGGGGCCGCTGCTCCAGAAGGTCGGCGGTGCCGACGTGCTCAGCGAGCTGCAATCCTCCGTCGGCACCCTCGCGGCGCAGGGGGGCGCCTGGCTCCTGGCCTTCCTCAAGTCGATCTGGTCGGGGAGCCAGGCGCTGATCTCCATCGCCTCGCTCCTCGTGGTAACCCCGGTCGTCGCCTTCTACATCCTCCTCGACTGGGACCGGATGATGGGCAAGATCGACGGCTGGGTCCCGCCGCGGCAGCGGGCGACGGTGCGGCGCCTCGGCCGCGAGATCGACGCCGCCATCACGGGCTTCGTGCGCGGGCAGACCCTGGTCTGCGTGATCCTCGGCACCTTCTACGCCGTCGGCCTCTGGCTGGTCGGGCTGAATTTCGGCGTCCTGATCGGCCTGATCGCGGGCTTCCTCACCTTCATTCCGTATGTCGGCACGCTCACGGGTTTCCTGCTCTCGGTGGGGGTGGCCCTGGTGCAGTTCTGGCCAGGCTCCGACTGGCTGCATCTCGGCCTCACCATCGGGGTCTTCCTCGTCGGGCAGTTCCTCGAGGGCAACATCATCTCGCCCAAGCTCGTCGGCGATTCCGTCGGCCTGCATCCGGTCTGGCTGATGTTCGCGCTCCTCGCCTTCGGCTCCCTGTTCGGGTTCCTCGGCCTGCTCCTGGCGGTGCCGGTGGCGGCCTCGATCGGCGTGATCGTGCGCTTCGTCCTGCGGCGCTACCTGCAGAGCGAGCTCTACCATGCCGACGAGCCGGTGCTGCTCCCGCGCCGCGAGCCGTGAGCGCGGCAGGGGATTGCGGCATTCCGGAACGCCGGCGCGGAACGGCGCCCTTGAACCCGCCCGCCGCGAGGCCCAGACTGAGAGCCGCATGCGCGAGAACGCTCCCCCCAAACAGCTCGCCTTCGACCTGCCTCTCGATCCGCGCTTCGGCCGCGAGGACTTTCTGGTCGGCCCGGCAAACGAGGCGGCCTACGGCCTGATCGAGTCCTGGCCCGACTGGCCCGACACGGTGCTGGTGCTCACCGGGCCGCCGGGCAGCGGCAAGAGCCATCTCGCCTCGATCTGGGCGACGCGCGCCCATGCCTGGACGGTCTCCGCCGCCGAGATCGCCGGGAGCGACGTCACGCACCTGATCTCGAACGGCGCCCTCGTGATCGAGGATATCGACAGGGCCGGGAACCGGGACGAAGCGGCGCTGTTCCACCTGCTCAACCTCGCCCGCGAGCGCCGCTGCCCCGTGCTGCTGACCAGCGCCCAGGGTGTCGACGCTCTCGGCCTCGCCACGCCGGACCTGCGCTCGCGCCTGCGCCTCGCGCCGGGCGCCGCGATCCTGCCGCCCGACGACGCCCTGTTGCGGGCGGTGATCGTCAAGCTCTTCGTGGATCGCCAGCTGGTGGTGGATCTCAGCGTGGTCGAGGCGCTGGCGCTTCGCATCGACCGCTCGCTCGCCCGCGCCCGCGAGGTGGTGGCCGAGCTCGACCGGGACGCCCTCGGGCGCGGCCGGCGCATCACCCGCCCGCTCGCCCTGGCGGTGCTGCAGCGGCTCGGCCTGACGGAGCCGGATGACGAGGAGGCCCCGGACGACGCCGCCCGCAATTGAGGGCGGCGTCGTCACCGAACTGTCAAATTAACCGAGGCTCCCCATGCTAGGGGAGCCCACCCTGAGGATCGCGAGGAGGAATGGCGTTGCCGGAGATGGAGCCGAACGCGTACGCACGGGAGCAGGAGGCGCGCGAGGCCGAGGCGGTCTCCGACGCGCCTGCCGGAATGCCGGACTCCCCGGCGCGCCCGGCCGCCAAGCGCGTCCCCGCCCCGACCTCCGCCGCCCCGACCTCCGCCGCCCAGGCTTCCGGGGCCCCGACATCCAGCGCCCGCCGGGTGCCCGCGAGCGCCCGCAGCGCGCGGCCGGCGCCGAAGCCCGCGCCCTCCGCCCCGAACCGCGATGAGGCCGGCGGGGATGATTGGCCCGCGAGCTCGGACCTCGCCGAGGGGCGGCTTGAGCCTGCGGCCGAGGCGGGAGCCGACAACGCCGCCCGCGAGCCGGTCCTGGAGGCGGGCCGCAGCCTGCGCCACTCGCCCGAGCGCTTCGTCAACCGAGAGCTGTCCTGGCTGCAATTCAACCGCCGGGTGCTGGAGGAGGCCTCGAATGCCGGGCATCCCCTGCTGGAGCAGCTGCGCTTCCTCTCGATCTCGGCCAACAACCTCGACGAGTTCTTCATGGTGCGCGTCGCCGGCCTGCACGACCAGGTCCGGGCCGGCCTGACGCTGCCCTCGCAGGACGGCCTGACGCCCTCCGAGCAGCTCGCCCGCATCGGCCACGAGGTCTCGCGCCTCGCCCAGGACCAGCAGCTGCGCTGGCGCGAGTTGAAGACCCTCCTGCACGGCGTCGACATCGACTTCGTCGATCCGGGCGAGATCCTGCCCGAGCACGGCGCCTGGCTGGAGGATTACTTCCTCAGCCACGTTTTCCCGGTCCTGACCCCGCTCGCCATCGATCCGGCCCACCCGTTCCCGTTCATCCCGAATCTCGGCACCACCATCGCGCTGATGCTGGTGCGGCCCCGGGACGGGCGGGTGCTGCGCGCGCTGATCCGCCTGCCCGCCGTTCTCGACCGCTTCGTGCGCCTGCCCGATCTTCCGAACGACCCGGTCGCCCGCTTCATCGCGATCGAGCAGGTGATCGTGATGTTCACCGGCCGGCTCTTCCCCGGCTACCTCGTGCGGGGGCAGGGCGCCTTCCGGGTCGTCCGCGATTCGGACCTCGAGATCGAGGAGGAGGCGGAGGACCTCGTCCTGCATTTCGAGACCGCCCTGAAGCAGCGCCGCCGCGGCATCGTCATCCGTCTCGAGGTCGAGGCCGGGATGCCGGAGGATCTGCGCGCCTTCGTCACCGACGAGCTTGAGATTTCCAACGACGCCGTGTTCCTGGTCGAGGGCGTGCTGGCCCTCAACGAGCTCTCCCAGATCGTCGGGATCGACAGGCCGGACCTCAAGTTCAAGCCCTACAATCCGCGCTTCCCCGAGCGTATCCGCGAGAGCGGCGGCGACGTCTTCGCGGCGATCCGCCAGAAGGACTTCATCGTCCACCACCCCTACGAATCCTTCGATTCGGTGGTGCAGTTCCTGGCCCAGGCCGCCCGCGACCCCAACGTCGTGGCGATCAAGCAGACGCTCTACCGCACCTCCTCGAACTCCCCGATCGTGGCGGCGCTGGCGGAGGCCGCGGAGGCCGGCAAGTCCGTCACGGCCCTCGTCGAGCTGAAGGCCCGCTTCGACGAGGAGGCCAATATCCGCTGGGCGCGCAACCTCGAGAAGGCGGGCGCGCAGGTGGTGTTCGGCTTCGTCGAGCTGAAGACCCACGCCAAGCTCTCGATGGTGGTGCGCCGCGAGGGTGACCGGCTCGTCACCTACTGCCATGTCGGCACCGGCAACTACCACCCGATCACGGCGCGCATCTACACCGACCAGTCCTTCTTCACCGCCGACCCCGCCATCGCCCGGGACGTCAGCCGGATCTTCAACTTCATCACCGGCTACGCCGAACCCGCCGAGCTCGAGCGGATGGCGGTGTCCCCCCTGACCCTGAAGCCCCGCCTCCTCGAACACATCGAGGCGGAGATCGCGCATGCCAAGGCGGGGCGCCCGGCGGCGATCTGGATCAAGTGCAACTCCCTCGTCGACCAGCAGATCATCGATGCGCTCTACGACGCCTCCTGCGCCGGGGTGCAGATCGATTGTGTGGTGCGCGGCATCTGCTGCCTGCGCCCCGGCATCCCGGGCCTGTCCGAGACCATCCGGGTCAAGTCGATCGTCGGCCGCTTCCTGGAGCACGGGCGCATCTACGCCTTCGGCAACGGCGTCGGGCTGCCACACCCGAAGGCCACCGTCTACATCTCGTCGGCCGACCTGATGCAGCGCAACCTCGACCGCCGGGTGGAGGCGCTCCTGCCGATCACGAACCCGACTGTGCATCAGCAGGTTCTCGACCAGATCATGCTGGCGAACCTCCTCGACAACCGCCAAAGCTGGCGTGTACTGGCATCGGGCGCGAGCGAGCGCATCCAGCCGGCAGATGGCGAGGAGCCGTTCAACGCGCACAAGTACTTCATGACGAACCCGAGCCTCTCCGGGCGCGGCAAGTCGTCGAAGAAATCGAGCCCCCGCGCGCTCAGTCGCCGAGCGCAGCGCGCCTGATCCCGCCGCCGAAGGCCCGCCGACGATCCGGGCGGGCGACGGGGCGGGCGGGCCATCCGGGGCACCCGAGCGAAGCCGAGCCCGGGCGATCCTGAGGGACCGCGCCGGGCTGCGTAACGAGGGAAACCGTGCCTTGGGGCCGCAACGCGCCAACCTGACGCTCGCCCATTCCGCCGACCCCGATCCCCGCGAGGCGTCGATGCCCGTCGCCATCATCGATATCGGCTCGAACTCGGTGCGCCTCGTCGCCTATGACGGGCTGTCCCGCGCGCCGACGCCCCTCTACAACGAGAAAGTGCTGTGCGGCCTCGGTCGCAATGTGCTCACCACCGGCCGTCTCAACGAGGAGGCGGTGCGGCGGGCGCTCGCCGCGCTGGCGCGTTTCCGGGTGCTCTGCCAGACCATGCGCGTCTCGCGGCTCTTCGTCCTCGCCACCGCGGCGGCGCGCGACGCCGAGAACGGCCCCGCCTTCCTGGCCGCCGCCGAGGCGGCCTGCGGCCAGCCGATCGAGTTGCTCTCGGGCCGGCGCGAGGCCGAGCTCTCCGCGCTCGGCGTCGTCTCGGGCTTCCACGCGCCGGACGGGGTGGTGGGCGACCTCGGCGGCGGCTCCCTCGAACTCGTCGACGTGCGCGGGGCCGTGGTGGGGCAGGGGGTGACGATGCCGCTCGGCGGCCTTGCCCTGCAGGACCTCTCGGGCGGCTCCCTGAAGAAGGCCACCAAGCTCGTGCGCGAGCACCTGAAGAAGGCGGCACCCCAGCTCGAGACCCTGCGGGGGCGCAGCTTCTACGCCGTCGGCGGCACCTGGCGGGCGCTCGCGCGCCTGCATCAGGCCGCCCGCGGCTATCCCGTCCACGTCATGCACGGCTACAGCGTCGAGCCCTCGGACGAGCTGAACTTCCTCGAAGTGGTCGAGCAGGTCGACACCGCGCTCCTGCAGGATGTCGAGACCATCTCGGAGGCGCGTCGCCCGCTCCTGGCCTACGGGGCGGCCGTGCTGGAGGAGATCATCCGGGTCGGGCGGCCGCGCGAGGTCGCGATCTCGGCGAGCGGCGTGCGCGAGGGCCTCCTCTACGAGCAGCTCGACCGCGAGACCCGTGCCCTCGACCCGCTCCTCGCCGCGGCGTCCGAGCTGAACGTGCTGCGGGCCCGCGCGCCCCGCCACGCCGACGAGCTGCTCGTCTGGACGGACCGCTTCGTCGCGACCCTCGACGGGCCCGAGACCGCCGATGAACGCCGCCTGCGCCACGCGGCCTGCTTCCTGTCGGATATCGGCTGGCGGGCGCATCCCGATTATCGGGGCGAGCAGAGCATCAACATCATCACGAACGCCGCCTTCGTGGGCGTCGACCATCCGGGCCGCGCCTATCTCGCGCTGGCGGTGTATTTCCGGCACGAGGGCGTGGCGCCCGAGAAGGCGAGCCCGATGCTGCGGGCGCTGGCCGGGCCGCGCCTGTTCGAGCGGGCGCGGCTGATCGGCGGGCTCCTGCGCGTCGCCTTCCCGACCACCGCCGGGATGAGCGGGGCGCTGGAGCGCATGCCGCTCACCGTCGAGGACGGCAAGATCGTGCTGCGCCTCGCCCCCGAATGGGCCGCGCTCGCGGGCGACCGCCTGCTCAACCGCGTCCGCGGCCTCGGCCGGATCATCGGGCTCGACGGGCGCGTCGAGATCGGCTGAGGCCGCAGAACACCTCGCGCGCTCCTTGACCGGAACAGCAAGGCCCCCGGATCGGGTGATCCGGGGGCCTTGCTCGCGCGGTCCTGCGCGGCCGCGACCTATTCGGAGATCATGCCGAGACCCGGCTCGGCCCCGTCCGCCACCACGGCCAAACCGCTCGACTGGGCCTCGACCACGGCCGCCGTCGTGATGTTCACGATGCCGCGGGCGGTCACCGAGGGCGTCAGGATATGGGCGGGCTTGGCCGGGCCGATCAGGAGCGGTCCGACCGGGAGGGCGTCCGCCAGCACCTTGGCGAACTGGAAGGCGATGTTGGCCGCGTCGAGATTGGGGAAGATCATGACGTTGGCCGCGCCCTTGAGGCGCGAGCCGGGCAGCACCCGGTCGCGGACGAGTTCGGAGAGGGCGGAATCGGCCTGCATCTCGCCGTCCACCTGAAGGTTCGGCGCGCGCTTCTCGATGAGGCTGAGCGCGTGGCGCATCTTGCGCGCCGAGGCGGAATCCGATTGCCCGAAATCCGAGTGGCTGAGGAGGGCGATCTTCGGGGTCAGGCCGAAGCGGGTGACGTGGCCGGCGCAGGCGACCGCGACCTCGGCGATCTCCTCCGCGGTCGGGTCGTGGCGAACATGGGTGTCGGCGAGGAAGAAGGCGCCCTTCTTCGTCACGATCAGGCTCATGGCGGCACATTCGGTGATGCCGGGATTGAGGCCGATGATGTCCCGGATCGCCCGCAGCCGCGTCTCGAAACGTCCCTCCAGGCCGCAGATCAGCGCATCCGCCTCGCCGCGATGGACCGCGATGGCGCCGATCACCGTGGTGTTGGTGCGCACCACCGTCCGGGCGGCGTCCGGCGTGATGCCGCGGCGCCCGGCGATGTCGAGATAGGTCTGGACGTATTTGCGGTAGCGCGGATCGTCCTCGGGATCGATCAGCTCGAAATCATCGCCCTGGCGGATCGAGAGGCCGAAGCGCTTGATCCGGGTCTCGATCACCCGCGGGCGGCCGACGAGGATCGGCTTGGCGACCCCGTCCTCCACGATGGCCTGGACTGCGCGCAGCACCCGCTCGTCCTCGCCCTCGGCGTAGATGACCCGCTTCGGGTTCTCCTTCGCCTTGGAGAAGAGCGGCTTCATGATGAAGCCGGAGCGGTGCACGAACCGGTCGAGGGATTCGGCGTAGGCCTGGATGTTCTCGAGGGGCCGGCCGGCGACGCCGGAATCCATCGCGGCCTTCGCGACCGCCGGGGCGATGCGCAGGATCAGGCGCGGATCGAAGGGGCTCGGGATCAGCGAGCGCGGGCCGAAGGGCCGCGCCTCGCCCCCATAGGCGCGGGCCACAACGTCGGAGGGCGTCTCGCGGGCGAGCGCCGCGATCGCCTTGACGGCGGCCTTCTTCATCTCCTCGTTGATGCCGGTCGCCCCGACATCGAGGGCGCCCCGAAAGATGTAGGGGAAGCACAGGACGTTGTTGACCTGGTTCGGGAAATCCGAGCGCCCGGTGCAGATCATGGCGTCGGGGCGCTTCTCCTGCGCCAGATCCGGCATGATCTCCGGATAGGGGTTGGCGAGCGCCATGATGAGCGGCTTGTCCGCCATCTTCTCGAGGTATTCGGGCTTGAGCACGCCGCCCGCCGAGAGGCCGATGAAGACATCGGCCCCCGGGATCACGTCCGCGAGGGTGCGGGCCTCGGTCTCCTGGGCGTAGATGTCCTTCCAGCGGTCCATCAGCTCGGTGCGGCCCTTGTAGACCACGCCCTTGATGTCCGTGACGACGATCTTCGCCCGGTCGGCGCCGAGCGAGACCAGGAGGTTGAGGCAGGCGAGCGCCGCCGCGCCCGCCCCCGAGGTGACGATGCGGACATCCGCGAGCGCCTTCCCGGCGAGTTCCAGGCCGTTGAGGACGGCGGCGGCGACGATGATGGCGGTGCCGTGCTGGTCGTCGTGGAAGACCGGGATGTTCATCTTGGCCCGGCAGCGCTCCTCGACCTCGAAGCACTCGGGCGCCTTGATGTCCTCGAGGTTGATGCCCCCGAAGGTCGGCTCCAGCGAGCAGACCACGTCCACGAGCCTGTCGACGTCGGTCTCGGCGACCTCGATGTCGAACACGTCGATGCCGGCGAATTTCTTGAACAGGACCGCCTTGCCCTCCATCACGGGCTTGGAGGCGAGGGGGCCGATATCGCCGAGACCGAGCACGGCGGTGCCGTTGGTGAGCACGGCGACGAGGTTCTGGCGGATCGTGAGGGTGGCGGCTTCCTGGGGATCCTCGTGGATCGCCATGCAGGCGGCGGCCACGCCCGGCGAGTAGGCCAGCGCCAGGTCGCGCTGGTTGCCGAGCGGCTTCGTCGCCTGGATCTCCAGCTTTCCGGGTCGGGGGAGGCGGTGGTAGACGAGCGCCCCGGACTTGAGATCCTCGGACATGTTGTCGGCCATGGCCCTCTCTCCCTCCAACGAACGCGTTCTCGCGGCGGCGCGGTCCCGTCCCATGCCAGGACGGTTCCCTTGAAGGCTCTGTTGCACCGCTTGCGGAACGGGCGCAACCCGCACAACGAGACCCGCCTTCACCTGGCCAAGCTCGCCCGCCGCCACGGTTTCCTCATCGGAGCCTATTCTTACGGCCGCCCCAAGGTGCGATTCCCGGAATCCGGCCGTACGCTGACGATCGGCAGTTATTGTTCCATCGCCGACAAGGTGGAGATTCTGCTGGGCGGCGATCACCGCCTCGACTGGGTCTCCACGTACCCGTTCGCGGCGATGCAGGGCCTCTGGCCGGACGCCGAGGCCCCGGCCGACTATCACGCCTCCCGGGGCGACGTGACGATCGGCAGCGACGTCTGGCTGGGCTCGGGCTGCATGATCCTGTCGGGGGTCACGGTGGGGCACGGCGCGGTCGTCGCCGCTCGCGCAGTCGTGACCCAGGACGTCGCGCCCTACACGATCGTGGCCGGCAATCCGGCGCGCCCGGTGCGGCAGCGCTTCGACCCGGACATCGTGGCGGCCCTCCTGGCGAGCGCCTGGTGGGACCGGCCGCACGCGGAGGTGACGCGCCTGGTGCCGCTCCTCCAGAGCGGGCGCGTCGACGCGCTGGTCGCCGCCCTGTGCGGCGTTGCGAAGGCCGGCTGAATCCCGTACCGCACCCGATCCACATGCGACCAAGGCCCAGACGATGTCCGAGACCCCTCCCGACCGCCTCGCGGTGAACCCGAACAGCCCGTTCTACGACGAGAAGGCGCTGGAGCGCGGCGTCGGCGTGCGCTTCAAGGGCACCGAGAAGACCAATGTCGAGGAGTATTGCGTCAGCGAGGGCTGGGTTCGCCTCAGCGCCGGCAAGACCCTCGACCGTGCCGGCAACCCCATGACGGTGAAGCTGAAGGGGCCCGTGGAGCCTTACTTCCGCGATCCGGCGCCCGAGGCTTCGCCCGAGGCGTGAGCCCCGCCGGAGGCGTGAGCCCCGCCGGAGGCGTGAGCCTCGCCCGGCCCCGCGGCCTCCTTCCGGGCGCGGGCCGCCGCGAAATCCCGGATCGCCGCCGCGACGAGTTCCGCCACCTGCTCGGGCCGCCGCGGCGCCCGGATCACCAGGCTGACGATCGCATCCGGGTGGTTGCGCCGCTGCTTCGGGGTGCGGGCATGGTTCGAGACCCGGAGCGCGTAGGCGCAGCCATCCGGGCGCAGGTAGGCGCTGTCGCCGCGGCTGTTGCGGGCGCTCACCACGAAGCCCTGCCGCATCAGGAGATCGACGGCATGCGCCAGGGCCGCCGCCGGCGCGAGGGCAGTCACCGGGGCAATCATGGGCCCGCCGGCTCGATGGTGTTCAGCGTCCGCCGCCCGAGCGCCCGCGCCTTGAGGCGCAGGGCCGGCGCTTCGATCGCGTACCAGGAGGCCGCCGCCGCGATCGCGGTCAGCGCTAGGGCCGGCCCGAGGAGCAGGCTCGCCGAAGCCCCGGGCCAGAGGGCGTGCAGGCTCTGCTGGATCGGCCAGCCATACAGGTAGGTGCCGTAGGACAGGTCCGCCGGCGGGTCGAGGAAGGGCCGCGCCAGGAACGGCGCGAGGCAGAGCCAGAGCGCCCCGTAGGTCTCGCCGAGGAACAGCAGGGTCCGGTAGAGGACGCTGCCCTGGGCCAGGGCGCAGAGAAGCGCGAGGCCAAGCAGCGGCCAGAGCCACAGGCGCACACGCTCGCGCCAGAGATAGAGCGCCGCCCCGCCCGAGAAGATCATCGGCAGCCGCAGGCTCGTCTCCAGGCCCTTGGGCAGGTCGGGGTTGACGGTCTCTGCAGCGACCAGCGCCACCGCGAGGCCGCCCGTGAGGAGGAGGGCGGACCAGCGCCGCCGCAACAGGCCGGCCGCGCCCGCCGCCAGCACGCCGAGATAGCAGAGCACCTCGTATTTGAGGGTCCAGACCGTGCCGAGCGGCGCGCGGTAGGGATTGTGGGGGAAGAGGCCGGGCAGGGCGGCATTGCTCTTGAAGGTCGTCAGCGTGCCGCGGATGAAGCGCCACAGCTCCGCCTCCCGCAGGTACTCGGCGAGGGGCAGCACGCTCAGCGCCGGCCCGAGCACCAGGGCGACCAGCAGGGTCGCGGCGACGAGGCCGGGCAGGATGCGCAGGGTGCGGGCGAGGGCGTAGTCGCGGGCCCCGCGCCGCTCCAGGCTCATGGTCACGAGGAAGCCCGAGATCGCGAAGAAGGCGTTCACCGCGTGCTCGCCGAGGGTGAAGCCGGTGATCCGCGCCAGGGGCTCGGCCGCGGCATCGCCCGTCGTCACGCTGTAGGCGTGCGAGACCACCACCGCCACCGCCAGGGCGAGGCGCACGATCGAGAAGCCGTTATGCGGCCGCCCGAGGGCCGTCGCGATGGTGGGCGTCCTCACGGGTCGAGCCCTTCGCGGGCGAGCGCGCTCCGCCCGCGAAGGGCCGCGAGCGCCCCCGCGGCCGATCCGCCGTAGCGCTCCCAGCCGACGCGCCGCAGCGCCAGGGCCGAGAGGGCGGCCTTGGGGGCGTTGACGGCGAGCATCCCGAGGCTCGGGTCGGGCAGGCCGTATTTGCGGGCCACGTAGGCGCGCGACCACGCCTGGTGCCAGCGGGTGCGGAAGACGCGGCCGCGCTCCGGGGCCGAGGAGCGCCCGCGCCCGTGCAGGGCCACCGCCCCGTGCACGTGGACGAGGGCGTGGCCCGCATCGGCGAAGCGGCGGCAGAGGTCGTCGTCCTCGTAGAACAGGAAGATCTCCTCGTCGAAGCCGCCGCGTTCGAGGAAGCGGTCGCGCCGTACCATCAGGCAGGCCCCCGAGAGGAAGGGCGCGCAGGCATCCCCCGAGGGCGGGGCGAGGCGGCCCTTTGGGTTCGGCAGGTAAGGGGCGAGGTAGGAGCGGGCCTGGTAAAAGTAGCGCCCGTCGGGCTCCACGATGCGCGGCGCGTAGAGCCCCGCATCCGGATAGGCCTCGGCCGCCGCCAGCAGGGCGTCGACGGCGCCCGGTTGCAGCACCACGTCGGGGTTGAGGATCAGCACGTGGACGGCGCGCTCGGCCGCCCGCACGCCGATATTGTTGGCGCGGCCATAGCCCTCGTTGCGGGCATTGCGCACAACCGCAGCACCGGCGGCCTCGGCCAGCACCGCCGAGCCGTCCCGGCTCGCATTGTCGACGACGAGGGCCGGGACATGCTCCGCGGCGAGCGCCGCGAGGCAGGCCGGCAGCGCCCCGGCGCTGTCATGCGCGACGACGACGGCGACGAGGCTCGGCATCGGGGAAACCTGTCTGGGGTTCCTGCGGGACGGGGCCGTGCACGCCACGCCCGGTCCCGCCGCCGCGATCGGCCCGGGGCCTCAGGCCTTCTTCTCGGGCAGGTTCAGGCGGATATGCAGCTCGCGCAGCTGCTTCGGCGTCGCCTCCGAGGGCGCGTTCATCATCAGGTCCTCGGCCCGCTGGTTCATCGGGTAGAGCACCACCTCGCGGATATTCGGCTCGTTGCAGAGGAGCATCACGATCCGGTCGACGCCGGGCGCGATGCCGCCGTGCGGCGGGGCCCCGAGGCGCAGCGCGTTGAGCATGCCGCCGAACTTCGCCTCGAGCACGTCCTTGCCGTAGCCCGCGAGGCCGAAGGCCTTCTCCATGATCTCCGGCTTGTGGTTCCGGATCGCGCCGGACGAGAGCTCGGTGCCGTTGCAGACGATGTCGTACTGGAACGCCTTGATGCCCAGGATCGTGGCCTCGTCCTCGGCCCCGAGTTCCAGGAAGGCGTCGTGGTCGAAATTCGGCATCGAGAACGGGTTGTGGGAGAAATCGACCCGCTTCTCGTCCTCGTTCCACTCGTACATCGGGAAGTCGGTGATCCAGCAGAAGGCGAACTGGTCCTTGTCGGACAGGTTCAGCTCGTCGCCGATCCGGATGCGGGCCTTGCCGGCGAGGCCCGCGGCCTTCGCCTCGGTGCCGGCGGCGAAGAACACGGCATCGCCGGCCTTCACCCCCGCCTTGCTGGCGATCCGGGCCTGGATCTCGGCCGGGATGAACTTGGCGATCGGGCCCTTGCCGGTAAGCGCGCCGCCCTCGTCCTCGAACACGATGTAGCCGAGGCCGGGCGCGCCCTCGGAGCGGGCCCAGTCGTTGAGCTTGTCGAAGAACGAGCGGGGCTGGCCGGCCGCGCCCGTCGCCGGGATCGCCCGCACCACGCCGCCGGACTTGATCACGCCCTTGAAGGCCTTGAACTCCACCGCCTCCTCGCCGAACTCGTCGGTGACGTCGGCGATGATCAGGGGGTTGCGCAGGTCCGGCTTGTCGACGCCGTACCTCATCATGGCGTCCGCGTAGGTGATGCGCGGGAATTCCCCGGTGACGCGCTTGCCCTCGGCGAATTCCTCGAACACGCCGCGCAGAACCGGCTCCACCGCCTGGAACACGTCCTCCTGGGTGACGAAGCTCATCTCGATGTCGAGCTGGTAGAACTCGCCCGGCGAGCGGTCCGCCCTCGCATCCTCGTCGCGGAAGCAGGGGGCGATCTGGAAGTAGCGGTCGAAGCCCGCGATCATCGTGAGCTGCTTGAATTGCTGCGGCGCCTGCGGCAGCGCGTAGAACTTGCCCGGATGCACGCGCGAGGGCACGAGGTAGTCGCGGGCGCCCTCGGGCGAGGACGCCGTCAGGATCGGGGTCTGGAACTCGAAGAAGCCGCCGTCGCGCATCCGCCGCCGCAGCGAGTCGATGATCGCGCCGCGCTTCATGATGTTGGCGTGCAGCTTCTCGCGGCGCAGATCGAGGAAGCGGTACTTGAGGCGCGTCTCCTCGGGGTATTCCTGGTCGCCGAAGACGGGCAGCGGCAGTTCGGCGGCCGCGCCCAGCACCTCGAGCGCGTCGATATAGACCTCGACGGCCCCCGTCGGCAGCTCCGGGTTCTCGGTGCCGGCGGGCCGGGTTCGGACCCGGCCATCGATGCGGATGACCCATTCCGAGCGCGCCAGGTTGGCGGCCGGGAACGCCTGGGAATCGGAATCCACGACGCATTGCGTCAGGCCGTAATGGTCGCGCAGGTCGATGAAGAGAACGCCGCCGTGATCGCGGATGCGGTGGCACCAGCCGGAGAGGCGAATGGTCTCGCCGACGTCGGACGGGCGCAGCGCCCCGCAGGTATGGGTACGATAACGGTGCATGGCGGACTTCTTGGAAACGGAGGCCGGCACCATTCACGCGAGGGGCGTGAAGTCAAGCGTGAGGCCCCGAGCAACCCCGGAGCGGGACGCGCGGCAGGATTCGCGCCGAGGCCGCCGAAATCGGCCGCGAGGCGGGGCCAGGGCCTTCCGGATCAGGGTCCGATTCCCCATATAAGTCCTATGAACTTTCACGTTTTTTTCAGCCCCGACAGGCCGCAGGAGCCGGCCGCCACGGCCCGGGACGCGACCCGGGACCGGGACGTCGCCGCGCCTCCGGTCGGCGAGCGCCAGGAGGGGGCCTGGCGAGTGCTGCCCCTCGAAGGCAGCTTCGAGCTCGTCTACGAGGACGGCCAGGGCGCCTGGAGCGCCCGGACGCTGCAGGCGCGCGAGCTGAAGCTCGGTCCGGGCCGCACGCTTCTGGGCGGCATCGACCGGGGGCGGGGCGGCTACCGGGGCTTTCGCGTCGATCGCATCCGCCGCCTGACCGATGGCGCCAGCGGCCAGCGGGTGGAGGCCGGCATCCTCGATCTCCTGCTCGCCCGGGCCGAGGCGCAGCGGCGCGAGCGTGCCGCTCTGGCCCGCAACCGGCGCCGCGCCGCCCCCCGGCACGCGGCCTGAGCGGCCGGGCCGCACCCCGTCGGTCCGGGGTACGCCTGGGTACATCGCGGATAGCGGACCGATCGTCGGGGACTTCTGCGGCGATCGGCTCCCTTTCCGTCGAAACCTTCGGTATAGCCGGCTTCATGGACCTGATCGCCACAACACCGGCGCTGGCCGACGCCTGCGCCCGCCTCGCCGCACAAGCTTTCGTGACCGTCGACACGGAGTTCATGCGCGAGACCACCTATTACCCCAAGCTCTGCCTGATCCAGATGGCGGGGCCCGACGGCATGGCCGTGCTCGTCGATCCCCTCTCGCCGGAGATCGACCTGAAGCCCTTCCTCGACCTGATGGCCGACGAGGGGGTGGTGAAGGTGTTCCACTCCGCCCGCCAGGACCTGGAGATCATCTGGCTCCTCGGCGAATTGCTGCCGCACCCGTTCTTCGACACGCAGGTCGCCGCCATGGTGTGCGGCTACGGTGATTCGGTCTCCTACGAGCAGCTCGTCAACGACGTGGCCAAGGCCAAGATCGACAAGTCGTCCCGCTTCACCGACTGGTCGCGGCGCCCCCTCTCGGACGCGCAGCTCGCCTACGCGCTCTCGGACGTCACCCACCTCGTCAAGGTCTACGAGGTGCTGGCCGGCCATCTCCTGAGGACCGACCGCGGCGCCTGGCTCGACGAGGAGATGGGCGTCCTGACCTCGCCCGAGACCTACCGGGCCGATCCGGCCCAGGCCTGGCGCCGGCTCGCGGGCCGCATGCGCAAGCCCCGCGAGATCGCGGTGCTGACGGAGGTGGCGGCCTGGCGCGAGCGCGAGGCGCAGAGCCGCAACGTGCCGCGCGGGCGCATCCTCAAGGACGAGGCCGTCATCGATGTCGCCACCGCCGCGCCCCGCAGCGTCGAGGCGCTGGGGCGGCTGCGCACGATCCCGGCAGGCTTCGAGCGCTCGCGCACGGGCGCCGATATCCTGGCCGCCGTCGAGCGGGGCTTTGCCCGCGACACCGCCGACATCGCGGTTCCCGAGCGCAGCCGCGGCCGCGGCGGCGGCGGCAACGGGGCCCTCGTCGAGCTCCTCAAGGTCCTGCTCAAGGCCGTCTGCGAGGCCGAGGGCGTCGCGCCCAAGATCATCGCCACCGTCGACGACCTCGAAGCCGTGGCGGAGGATGATGACGCGGACGTGCCCGTCCTGCACGGCTGGCGCCGCAGCCTCTTCGGCGAGAAGGCCCTCGCCCTGAAGAGCGGCCGCCTCGCCCTCTCGGCGGAGCGCGGGCGCATCGTGGTGCGCGACCTGCCCGAGCCCGGCCTCGCGGCGGGCGGTCAGGGCTGAGCCCGTCCACCGGCGCCGTCCCGGCGCGCTGAGGGCAGGCGGCGCCCGCGGCTGCCGAGCGGCCGGTCGCGCCACGCCCGGCTTCCATCCCTTCCTGAGACGACGGACGGCACGGCCTGTTCGGTCGCGGCCCTTCGGGACGGTGACAGATCGCCGTGCCGGCATTACGAGTTGGGATCAAACGGCAACCTGATTGCCGGAACCTCCCGGATCCCGTCTGCGTATCGTCCGTCGATGTACGAACCCAATGAAGTCCTGCAGACGCTGACCGGGCGCGGCCACGTCTCCGCCGAGGGCTGCGAGACCGTGCGCGTGCGCTACCGCGTCGTGATCGAGCGGCGACAGGGGATCCTCGTGGCCCACGGCACGCTCATCGGCAGCCATGCGGGACTGCGCCCGATCTGGCTCGAGCCGGATTCGGTGCTGCGCCTCAAGACCGGGCGGCGCGTCGACATCGCCCTGACCGATCTCGTGGGCGACACCGCCGAGTTCGAGAGCACGGGCGTGCTCGCGGGCTTCTGAGATGACGCACGGATCGGCCGCCGGGTGACGCGCGGCCCCGGGGGCCACGCCTCCCATCCGCGCCTCCCGCCAGCTCGCCGCGCAATGGTCGCAGCCGGAGACGCTCCCCGACCAGGATCGGCTCTCAGATTGACCGGCCCCGCGACAAGCCCCGGGGCGGGCGAGCCATCGTCCCGTCGGTGATCTCGAACGCGGTCTTCGACGCCACCGGCAGACGCCTGCGCTCCGTCCCCTTTACCCCCGACACGGTCAAGGCCGGTCTCCATCGGGTGTGAGGGCCCTGATTCTGAGGTTTCCGGTGCGCAGCGCATGCGATCAATGCGTAGCTTCCACAACCAGAATGCGTAGACCCCCTCTGCGGCGAGAAAGCGCACACGCAATCCGATTGCGCGCGCCGAGCCCCCTCGGCGTTTCCCGATCGCCCGCAGCCGAGCCGCGCAAGCGTGGCCATTTCGCAGTGCGCATACGGCCGAGGCCAGCGCACGTACCAGTTTTGCTCGAAAGAACCCGAAACTCACGCTTGCAGCACATGGGCCGCCCCATTCGGTGGAGGGGGTATGCGGAGGTTGCATGAATCGACGCGGTTAGGACGAAAAGTAATTTCGAATGCCTCACCTTTCGTTTTGCGTTGCAACATATACGTTTGCAGAGCGGGAGACCGGTTAACCCATTCAAACGGTTCACCAGGACTTGATCGCGAGCGCTTTTGAGCCTCCGCAAGCGAGTTGACGGCGGCCAAATTTTTCTTAGAGTTCATTCAAGCTTCGGTTTCGAGGGGGCCACCAAAGGGATGGTGGCTTCTGGCTCGGTGCCTCTCCGGCACACGAAAACCCCGCCCGCTACCGAAGCGTATCGATCCCTGTCGCAAACAACAGGTCAGGTCTTCTTACGTAATCTCCTGATTGCGCGAGGCGGCTCAAAGACCTGTCGGAGGAATCCATGAGAGCGGTCCATCTTCTCGCACTCGGCGCAGGTCTGGCCGTCGCCACGCCGGCGCTGGCCAACGAAGAACTGATGAAGCACCTCAACAACCCTGCCGAGCAGGCGCTTCAGACGGTTGACTACGCCAACACCCGTTACTCGAAGCTCGATCAGATCAACGCCTCGAACGTCAAGAACCTCCAGGTTGCCTGGACCTTCTCGACCGGCGTCCTGCGCGGTCACGAGGGCTCGCCCCTCGTCATCGGCAACATGATGTACGTGCACACCCCCTTCCCGAACATCGTCTACGCGCTCGACCTCGACCACGACGCCAAGATCGTCTGGAAGTACGAGCCGAAGCAGGATCCGTCCGTGATTCCGGTGATGTGCTGTGACACGGTCAACCGCGGCCTCGCCTATGCCGAGGGCGCCATCATCCTGCACCAGGCCGACACCACGGTCGTGTCGCTCGACGCCAAGAGCGGCAAGGTCAACTGGTCGGTCGTGAACGGCGACCCGAAGAAGGGCGAGACCAACACCGCCACGGTTCTGCCCGTGAAGGACAAGGTCATCGTCGGCATCTCGGGCGGCGAGTTCGGCGTGCAGTGCCACGTCACCGCCTACGACCTGAAGTCGGGCAAGAAGGTGTGGCGCGGCTACTCCATGGGTCCGGACGATCAGATGCTCGTCGACCCGGAGAAGACCACGGCGCTCGGCAAGCCGGTCGGAAAGGATTCCTCGCTGAAGACCTGGGAAGGCGATCAGTGGAAGACCGGCGGCGGCTGCACCTGGGGCTGGTTCTCCTACGATCCGAAGCTCGACCTGATGTATTACGGCTCGGGCAACCCCTCGACCTGGAACCCGAAGCAGCGTCCGGGCGACAACAAGTGGTCCATGACGATCTGGGCACGTAACCCGGATACCGGCATGGCCAAGTGGGTCTACCAGATGACCCCCCACGACGAGTGGGACTATGACGGCATCAACGAGATGATCCTCACGGATCAGAAGGTTGACGGCAAGGATCGTCCGCTCCTCACCCACTTCGACCGCAACGGCTTCGGCTACACCCTCGATCGCGCGACCGGCGAGCTTCTCGTCGCCGAGAAGTTCGATCCGGTGGTGAACTGGGCCACCAAGGTCGACATGGACAAGGGCTCGAAGACCTTCGGTCGTCCGCTGGTCGTGTCGAAGTACTCGACCGAGCAGAACGGCGAGGACACCAACTCCAAGGGCATCTGCCCGGCGGCGTTGGGCACCAAGGACCAGCAGCCTGCTGCCTTCTCGCCCAAGACCAACCTGTTCTACGTGCCCACCAACCACGTCTGCATGGACTACGAGCCGTTCCGGGTGACCTACACCCCGGGCCAGCCCTATGTCGGTGCGACCCTGTCGATGTACCCCGCGCCGAACAGCCATGGCGGCATGGGTAACTTCATCGCTTGGGACGGCGTCAACGGTAAGATCAAGTGGTCGAACGCCGAGCAGTTCTCGGTGTGGTCGGGCGCTCTTGCCACCGCCGGCGACGTGGTCTTCTACGGCACGCTTGAGGGTTACCTGAAGGCCGTCGATTCCAAGACGGGCAAGGAGCTCTACAAGTTCAAGACCCCGTCGGGCATCATCGGCAACGTGATGACCTACAGCCACAAGGGCAAGCAGTATGTCGGCATCCTGTCGGGTGTTGGCGGCTGGGCCGGCATCGGCCTCGCGGCTGGCCTCACCGATCCGAACGCCGGTCTCGGCGCGGTCGGCGGCTACGCGGCCCTGTCGAACTACACCAACCTCGGTGGTCAGCTGACCGTCTTCACGCTGCCGAACTAATCGGTCGCAGGACACGGTCCACTTTGGGTGCCGGCGCGGGTTTCCGCGCCGGCATCCTTATGATTAGATGTGGTCTAAGAAGGCTGCATTTCCCCTCAACATGATGCAAGCCCCAGAGTCTCAGGGAGAAACGTCCGTTGCTTCACCTCAGCCAAGTCGCCTTGCGGCCATTCGTGGCTGCCCTCGCCCTAGCGACCGTGTCCGTGGTCGCCGTAAATGCTGAGGATGCAAAGCCTGCCGATAAGTCCCTCGCCAATTCCCTCAACCCCGACGACAAGACCGCCGAGAAGGACGACAAGCTTCTCGCCAAGGATGCGGCCGTCAAGGTCGAGGATGGCAAGTATTTCGACGCCGAGGGTCACCCGACCTTCCACGTGACCGAGAACGGCAAGAAGTTCGACTGGTACGCCTATTCGGGGTACCGCCGCTATCACGCCGAGTGCCACGTCTGCCACGGCCCCGACGGCATGGGCTCGACCTACGCGCCCGCTCTCAAGGACTCGCTGAAGCACCTCTCCTACGAGGAATTCATCGGCATCCTGGCCGGCGGCAAGCAGGACGTCAGCTCGTCGGAGCAGAAGGTCATGCCGGCCTTCGGCGACAACAAGAATGTCATGTGCTACGCCGACGACCTCTACGTCTACCTCAAGGCACGCGCCGCCGGCGCCATGGGCCGTATCCGCCCGGGCGACAAGGAGGAGAAGCCTGAGGCTGCCAAGAAGGCCGAGAAGGAGTGCATGGGCGGCTAATGTCGCGCAGCACCCGTCGGATTGCCAACGCGCTCGCGCTCCTGCTGATCACGGCAGGGGCGCGGCCCGTATCCGCCCAGCAGCTTCCCGACCTCGTGACGACAGACGTCCTGCGCGTCTGCGGCGATCCCGGGAACATGCCGTTCTCCGAGCGCAAGGAAGACGGTTTCGAGAACAAGATCGCGGCGATCATCGCCGATGAACTCAAGGTCAAGGTTCGCTATTACTGGTTGACGCAGGGTCCGGGCTTCGTCCGGAACACCCTCGGGACCGGCCTGTGCGACCTGATCGTCGGATCGGCCGCGGGGAGCGAGCTGGTCCAGCACACCAACCCCTATTACCGCTCGGGCTACACCCTGGTGTCGCGGCACGGCGACCTCGCGGGGGTGACGAAGCTCGACGACCCGAAGCTGAAGGGCAAGGCGATCGGCGTCATCGCCGGCACGCCGCCCGTGAACCGTATGGGCGAGCTCGGCCTCGTCGGGTCGATGAAGACCTACGCGCCCTACCAGCTCGATCCGGCCCGCAAGCATCAGACGGTCTCGGCCGAGATCATCGCGGATCTGGCCGAGAAGAAGATCGATGCCGCCGTGCTGTGGGGGCCGGCCGCCGGCTGGCTCGCCAAGAACAGCGGCGCCGCGATGGACGTGGTGCCCCTCCTGCAGGAGCCCGACCGGCCGCCGCTCACCTTCCGGATCGCCATGGGGGTTCGCCAGAACGAGAATGACTGGAAGCGGACCCTCAACACGATCCTGCGCAAGCGCCGCGCCGACATCGACCAGGTGCTGCGCGATTACGAGGTGCCGCTGCTGGAGGACGATGAGAACAGGCTCCTCGAACCCGTCAAGCACTGAGAACCCGCCACGCACTGACGACGCGAAAGGGCCGGGATCCACGATCCTGGCCCTTTCGCGTGGCCTTAGACGGTTGCGCCCTGGATTCCGGCCGCGTCAGACCGGCTCGATCCCGGTCGCGTCATGCTTGGCCAGGGCCTGCCGGACGGTCTCGCCGCCGATGACGAGGTCAGGGGCGATCTCCGCCAAAGGCACGAGCACGAAGGCCCGCTCGCGCACGAATCGGTGCGGCAGGACGAGGCGCTCGTCCGAGACCTCGGCGCCGGCGTAATGCAGCACGTCGATGTCGATGACCCGCGGTCCCCAGCGCCGCTCCCGCACGCGGCCGAGCGCCGCCTCGACGGCCAGGCAGGCTTCGAGGAGCGCGTGCGGGCTCAACGTGGTCTCGACCCCGATCGCCGCGTTCAGGAACCAATCCTGGTCGGTGTCGCCCCAGGGGGGCGTCCGGTAATCGCGCGAGCGCGCCGTGACGACGAGGCCGGGCGTGGCCGCGAGGCCGTCGATGGCGGCGGCGAGCATCGCGGCCTTGTCGCCGATATTGCTGCCGAGCCCGAGATAGGCCTGTGTCATGCGCCGGCCTGCCCCGTCGCGAGGGAAGGTCCCGTCCGGGATGCCTGCCGCCGGGTGATCTCGATGCTGACGCCGTCGATCACCGCCGGCACCGGTGCGCTCGGCTTGTCCACCCGGACCGTGACGGCGTGGAGGCGCGAGAACCGCGCGAGGCAGGATTCGGCGATCGCCTCCGCGAGCGCCTCGATCAGGGCGAAGCGGCGCTGCGTCGCGATCTCGACGACGATCTCGGTGAGGTCGGCGTAGCTGACCGTCCGGGCGACGTCGTCCGACACGCCCGCGGCGGCGAGATCGAGGCTGCAATCCAGCGAGATGTAGAAGCGCTGCCCGATGCGGGCCTCCTCGGCGAGGAGCCCGTGATAGGCGAAGACCGCGATGCGCTGAACGAGGATGCGGTCGCTCATGCGCGCGACTCCGGGCGCATCACCGCATCGACGACCCGCAGGGCGTCGACATGGGCGGCCACGTCGTGGACGCGCACGATATCGGCCCCGAGCGTGCCGGCGAGGACGTGGCTGGCGATGGAGCCGTAGAGCCGGTCGGCGGGCTTCGTCTCCTTGTCGTGCAGGCGCCCGAGCAGGGACTTGCGGGAGACGCCGACGAGGAGCGGGAAGCCGAGCGCCCGGATCTCGGGCAGCCGGCGCAGGGCCTCGAGATGCTGCGCCCAGCTCTTGCCGAAGCCGATTCCGGGATCGAGCACGATATCAGCGTCCGGGATGCCGGCCCGGCGGGCGATGTCGAGGGAGCGCTCGAAGAAGCGCAGCATGTCGGCGACGATGTCGAGATCCGGGTCGATCGTCTCGCGGTTGTGCATCACCATCACGGGCGCGCCGTGGGCGGCGGCCACGCGGGCGATGTCGGGCTCGCGCTGCAGGCCCCAGACATCGTTGACGATGCGGGCTCCGGCCGCCAGCGCGGCCTCGGCGGTCGAGGCCTTGCAGGTGTCGATCGAGATCGGCACGGGCAGGCGCGGCGCGAGGCTGCGGATCACCGGGAGCACCCGGGCCTGCTCGGCCTCGGCCGATACCGGGGTGTGGCCGGGCCGGGTCGATTCGCCCCCGATATCGACGAGCGCCGCGCCCTCGGCAGCCAGGGTCTCGGCCTGCGCGCGGGCGGCGGCCTCGCCCACGAAGCGGCCGCCATCCGAGAAGGAATCCGGCGTGACGTTGAGGATGCCCATCACGAGTATGCGCCGGCCGAGATCCGGGAGCAATCGGGTGAGGCAGGAGGGCGGGTGGCTCACGTGAGGCGGTCCCTTTCACGCGGGCCTCGGCCCGGGATGTTTGTCGGGAACCGTCGATGTGGACGAAACCCCGCGCCCGCGCAACGGCGGGGGCAGGCCGCGGGCCATGCATGAAAAAGCCGCCCCGCCTTGGCGGGACGGCCGCGATCGTGGGCCGCGCGATCCTGGTCCGCGATCAGCCGCGGAAGCAGCGGATCTCGGCCTCGGCCTGGGCCCGGCGCAGATCCGCGACCTTGTCGTCGAAGATCTTCGTCGACTTGAACTCGTTGGCGCGCTGGCCGACGCCCTGGCGCATCGACAGGATCGTGCTCGCCTGGACGTATATGTCGTAGGTGAGGATCGACGCGAGGGCGTCGAGGGAGCAGGAGCAGCGCTGCAGCGACTCGCGGGTCTGGCCGTTCGCCGCCATGCAGCCGAAGACGTAATCGACCCGCGCCTCGGTCGGGTAGTCGTTCTCGAGATCGGCCGCCGCCATCCCGGGCACCGCCAGGGCCGCGAGGGCGAGGGCCGCCAGCGCGCCGCGCTCAACCAGCTTTCTGATCATAGCTCAACCGCTCCTCGAGGAGTTCGCCGCCTTCGGCATTCTTGGATTGCGCCTCGATCGAGACGAGCTCGCCCGGCACCGACGACGAGGTGATGAAGGTGTAGGTCATGTTCGACATGCCGCGCATGCGATCGGCCAGCTTGTCGCCCTCGAAGGGCTTGGCCTCGACCCGCCAGCCATCGACCTCGCGGCCGTTATACGTGACCTTGGTGGGGGTGACAGTGGCGCGGTCGCGCAGGCCCTTGCGGATGGCGTTCTTGAGATAGCGCGGATTGGCCTCGAGCACGCGCGCCAGGTTGACGAGGTGATGCTCCAGGAAGAGCGTCATCACGGGGTTTCCGGGCATGTCCTCGAAGGGGCCGGCCGGGAAGCGGTTCTGGCCGGAGAACATCTGGACGTCGATGTTGCGCTCGTCCGGGTTCTTGCCGGGCTCGAGCTTCAGCGTGATCGCGTCGTTGAGGGGCGGCCCGAACGGCCCCTTGCTGATGCCGGAGCGGCGCAGGTAATCGTAGGTGAGCGTCGCGCCGGGGGCGGTGTTGCGCAGTTGCGGCCGCTCGAACAGCAGGTCGGCGGCGGAGGGCGCCGCATCCGCCTTGGCCGCCGTCACGGCCGGGGGCGCGTCCTGCTGCGCGAATGCCGGCGCGCCGGTGAGCGCCGTCGCGGCGGCGAGCGCCAGGATAGCCGCGGTCACAAGATCCTTCACAGCGGGGCGTCCTCCTTGAGCGGCGACCGGACGTTGCTGCCGATCGTCCGGTACACGTAATCGGGCGGGTTGTCGGCCGCCTCCTCGGCCGCCAGCGCCCGCACCTTGGCGTGGAGCGGCGAGAGCGAGCAGGCCGGGTCGGTCGCCGCCGCATCGCCCGCGAGCGCGAGCGCCTGGCAGCGGCAGCCGCCCCAATCCTTCTCCCGGCGGTCGCAGGAGCGGCAGGGCTCCTGCATCCAGTCGGTTCCCCGATAGGCGGTGAAGGCCGGGGAATGCGTCCAGATCTCCCCCAGCGAATGCTCCGTGACGTACCAGAACTCAAGCTGCGAAATTGTCTCGGCCGCGTGGCAGGGCAGGACCTTGCCCTGGGGCGTGACGTTGATGAGCTTGCGGCCCCAGCCGCCGGCGCAGGCCTTGGGGTATTTCGCGTAGTAATCGGGCACCACGAGGTCGATGACGAGCTGGCCCTTCAGGCGCTCGCGCGCCGCCTCGACGATGCGGATCGAGGCGTCGACATCGGCCTTGTTGGGCATCAGGGCGGCGCGGTTGACGTAGGCCCAGCCGTAATACTGGGTGTGGGCGACTTCCAGGCGCTTGGCCCCGAGCCTGACCGCGAGATCGATGAAGCCCTCGACCTCGTGGATGTTGCCGCGATGGATCACGGAATTGAGCGTGAGCGGCAGGCCGAGGGACGTGACCTTCTCGGCGAAGGCCATCTTCTGCGGCTGCGCGTTCTTCAGGCCGCCGATCTTCTCGGCATTCTGCGCATCGACGCCCTGCACCGAGAGCTGAACGTGATCGAGGCCGACATCGTAGAGGGCCTGGAGCTTGTCCAGGGCCCCGCCGACGCCGGAGGTGATCAGGTTCGAGTAGAGCCCGAGCTTGGCGCAAGTCTCGGTAATCTCGACGATGTCGTTGCGGGCCGTCGGCTCGCCGCCCGAGAGGTGGACATGGAGCACGCCGAGCCCGGCCGCCTCCGTCAGCACCCGCTGCCAGGTCGCCGTGTCGAGCTCGCGCGAGCGGCGGTCGAGTTCGAGCGGGTTCGAGCAATAGGGGCAGCGTAAGGGGCAGCGGTGGGTCAGTTCCGCCAGGAGCCCGACCGGAGCCGGGACGGCCTGGGGATTCGGCGTGATCGCGTTCATCGCTCCAGCACCCTCTTGGTTGCGAGGTCGTTCAGCATCACCAGGATGTCGGCCTCGATGACCTTCGGATCGGCCGCGTAGGTCTGCCCGAGCAGCACCGCGATGTCGGCGACCGAGCGCTGCCCGTCGACGAGCGACAGCACCGCCACCGCGTTGTCGTCGAGGTCGAAGGTGCGCTCCGGGGCGAGCAGCACGTGCTTCTGGCGCGTCTCGTCGAAGCGCATGCGCACCCCGCGGGGCAGGCGCGGGACATGGCCCGCCTCGATCCGCCCGGTCCCGGCGGCCTGCACCACCGCGGGCGCCTCGGCCACGAGGCCGGTGCCGGGCGTCCAGGCATCCGGCGGGATCATGCCGGGGGCGACGTAGGCGAAGTAGAGGGCGTCGAGCTGGGTCCAGAGGACGTTGCACTTGAAGGTCAGGGCGGCCATCGCCTGGCGCTGCAGGGCCGGGGTGGTGGCGTGCCGCTTGACGTAGTCGAGGGCGAAATCGGCGTCGCGCGGGGCCTGCGTCAGGCGCTTGTCGAAATACGCCAGGGTGTCCTTGGTGATGAAATCGTAGTTCTTGAGCATCCCGGCGACGCGCTCGGAGATGATCGTCGGCGAGAACATCTCGGTGAGCGAGGAGGCGATCGCCTCGAGGAGCGAGCGCTCCGAGACGAAATGCACGTAGGCATCGACCGAGAAGCGGGTCGCCGAGAGGATGCCCTGCGTCGAGAGCACGTAGTCGCGCGCGAAGCCGACGCCCTCGGCGAGCTTGAGCCAGCGCTCGATGCCGCCGTCGCCCGGATGGTCGCCGTCGTGGTCGACGATGCGCTGGCGCCAGACCCGGCGCAGGGACGCCTCCGTCATGCGGGCGAGCACCGCCGCGTCCTTCACGGGGATCATCGCCTGATAATAGTAGCGGTTGAGCGCCCAGGCCCGGACCTGATCCTTGTTCAGCTTGCCGTCGTGCAGCAGCCGATGGAACGGGTGCAGGTTGTGGTAGCGCCGGGCGCCGATATCGCGCAGGGCCGCCTCGAGCTCCTCGGGGCTGAGAAGCCGCTGGCTCTCGTCGGCGGCGGGCGTGGGGAAGGCTGCGGTCATGGCGTGTCCAAGCGTCCGTCTTGCTTCGCGTTTCCTGGAACCGTTTTTAGATGGGGCGGCGGGGCCGTCGAACCAACGCCGCGTCCACACGACTCAATCGTGCAAAAGATAAAGCTGGCGTCGGCGATTGCCAGCCGGCCCGGTCCGGAGCCCGTCAGAGGCTCAAGGCGAGCCCGTCATGCGCCACGGTCCAGCCGGCGGCCTCGACCTCGGCACGGGCCTCGGAGCCCTCCACCAGCACCGGGTTGGTGTTGTTGATGTGCACGAAGACGCGCCGCCCGATCGCCACGTCCCGGAGGGCCGCGACGGAGCCGCCATCGCCCCGCATCGGCACGTGGCCCATGCGCCAGCCCGTCTTGGTGCCGACGCCGGCCCGGATCATGTCGTCGTCGTAGAGCACGGTGCCGTCGAACAGCAGCGCGTCGACCCCGGCGATGCGCTCGCGCAGGCCGTCGGTGACGCGGGCGCAGCCCGGGATATAGGCCAGGCGCCGGCCGCCGGCCTCGATCATGGCGCCGACCGTGGTCTCGGTCTCGGCGCCGATCTCCATCGCGGCATCCTCGAGCCAGAGCGGCACCTTGCCGGGCACCGCGAACAGGGTGAGGCGCAGGCCCGGGACCGGCTCGAAGGCCTGGTCGAGGCTGATCGCCTCGCGCCTGACCACGTCCGCCGCCATCACGTCGAAGACCCTGTTGTCGTTGACCGAGCCGAGGATGCCTCGCGTCGCGTAGAGGGTGTAGGGCTGGCCCTCGCGCAGGGTCAGGAGACCCGCGACGTGGTCGACGTCGCCGTTCGTGAGCAGCACCGCGTGGATCGGCGAGTGGCGCAGGCCCTCCCGCGGGTGCAGGACGGGATTGTCGAAGAGCTGCTGCCGAATGTCCGGCGAGGCGTTCACCAGAAGCCAGCGTTCCCCGTCGGGGGAGACCGCGATGCTCGACTGAGTGCGGGGCCTGACCCGGGACGGCTCGGTCCGGGCGAGGTTGCAATTCGGGCAGCGGCAATTCCACTGGGGAAGTCCGCCGCCGGCCGCCGAACCGAGGATCACGACACGCATGGATTCAACTCACGCCGCCTGCAATCCCCGGCCCGGCTTCACACCTTAGTGGAAGGTGTCGATCTCGGCCGACTCGTAGCTCGTGACTTCCATGCCGACGCAGATCTCGGAAACGACGGGGGCTGCCCACTTCATGGTGTTTCTCCTCATTCTTCGATCGTCAGAAACATCCTGGAAACCTCCCTAAGAAGATCCTAAGATGCTGACGGCGCAGTGGTTTCTGTCGCGGGAGCTATATCGTCAATTCCGCCGGACTCTTCAAGCGCTAAATTGCCAGATGCTCCCGGAACCCTCCGGAGAAATGCGGGGGATCAGTGCCGGAAATCCTGCCCGCGCAGGTCCAGCATGAAGCCGCGCCCGCGCACGGTGGTGAGGATCGGACCGCCGAAGCGGACGAAGTCGGACATCTTGGTTCGGAGATAACCTACGTAAACATCGACGACATTCAGGGAGAGGCCGCCCTGGCTCGCCCAGAGCTTGTCGAAGATGTCGCCCCGCGAGACCGGCTTGTTCGCCTGGTCCATCAGCATGGCGAGGAGCTCGGCCTCGCGCGGCGTGAGGCGTGCTGTCGCATCCCCGAAGCTGACCTGCCGGACATTGAGATCGAGGGTGAGGCGCCCCGCCGTCACGATGGTGCGCGGCTCGTCCGATTCCTTGCGGCGCAGGAGATGGGTGCGCAGGCGCGCCACGAGCTCGTCGAACACGAAGGGCTTGACGATGTAGTCGTCGGCGCCGAGCGCCAGGCCCTCGGCCCGGTCGCGCACCTCGTCGCGCGCGCTGAGGAACAGGATCGGGCCCGGATAGCCGCCCTCGCGCAGGGAGCGGCAGACGTCGTGGCCGGACCCGTCGGGCAGCGTGATGTCGAGGACGACGGCCTCCGGCGCCTCGTCGCGGGCGGCCGTCAGCGCGTCGCCGACGCAGCCCGCCATCCCGACGGAGAAGCCCTCGGCCTCCAGGCCCCGGGCCAGCATGGCGCGGATGTCGCTGTCATCCTCGACGATCAATACCCGCGTCATGCGGCGCTCTCCCGTGTGTCGCGCGTCTTGTTCTGCCGACCCGCGAGGTCGAGCACCGGCAGGTCGAGGGTCACCCGCGCGCCCCGGCCGTTCTCGCCCCGCCCGAGACGGATGGCGCCATCATGATGCTCAATCACCCAGCGCGCCAGTGCCAAGCCGATGCCGAAGCCGGGTTCTCCGGCGCGCTCTCCGCGCCGGAAGCGCTCGAACAGGCGCTCCTCCGCCTCGCCGAAGCCCGGCCCGTCATCGGTGATCGTCACGCTGGCAAGGCCGCCATCCGGCCCCTCGGACTGCGTCAGCGCCACCGTCACGCGGGTCAGGCCGGCGGCGTGGCGCAGGGCGTTGTCGATCAGGCTCTCGACGACCTGACGCAGCCATTCGGGATCGGCCAGGATCTCGATGTCGCGGTCGCCCGGCTCCAGCGCCAGGGCAACCCGGCGGCGCGCGGCCTCGGAGCCCGCATTCTCCACCGCCTCGGCCAGGACCGAGACGGCGCTGACGGCGCGGCGCTCCAGCTCGATCTGGCCGGATTCCGAGCGGGCGACGCGCAGGAGGTCCTCCACCCGCAGCTTCAGGCGCTGGGCCCGCTTGCGGATGGTGGCGAAGACCGGCCCGGGATCGACCTCGCGGGCGCTCGGGCGCGTGGCGAGGTCGCACTCGCCGAGGATGACGGTGAGCGGGGTGCGCAGTTCGTGGCTGACATCGGCGAAGAAGCGGCGCCGCGAGCGGTCGACGGCTTCCAGGCGCTCGTTGGCCGCGCGCAGATCCGCGGTGCGGGCCGCCACGGTGTCCTCCAGCGCAGCGCGGTCGGCGGCGAGCCGGCCCTCGCGCCGGGAGAGGCGGGCCGCCATGCGGTTGAAATTCGCGACCAGGAGGCCGAGCTCGTCGCGGGTCGCGACCGACAGGCGGGTGCCAAGCGCGCCGCCGCCGATCGCGCCGGCCGCCTTCCGGACCGCCTCGATCCGCGCCAGCGTCGGGCGGGTGATGCTGCGGTAGAGCACGATCACGATGGCAAGCGCGAGGAGCACCGCGAGGCCGGCCGCGACACGCAGGCGCCCGGACAGCTCCCGCGCCTGCTCGGAGCCGAGCACCATGGTGCGGCGCTCCGCCTCGATCAGGAAGGAGAGGGGCTGGCCCGTCATGGCGCCGAAGCCGTTCAGCGCCCCCTGGATGGCGTTCTTGCGGCTCTCGGGATCGGTCCGACGCTCGATCTGCGAGACCTGCCGGTCGAGGATCACGCGGGCGGCCCGGATCTGCTGCATCGGCCGGATGCGGGCGGCGTACTGGGTCCGGTCGAGGGGATCGTCGGTGGCCAGGATCGTGGCCGCCAGGGCCTCGTCCACCGTGGTGAGCGCCCGGTCAACGTTGGTGCGGGCGATGGACAGGGCCTCGGGCTGACCGTCCGGGTTGCCGACGGTCTCCACGGCGGCGAAGCCGAACTGGGTCAGCCGGCCGGACAACTCGGCCAGCAATTCCAGCCGGCGCTGGGCCGCGAGCGTCCGGTCGATGGTGGTCTCGGCGGCCGCGATCGACCAGAGCACGCCGGCCGCCGCCAGGATAACGAGCAGCGTCGTGCTGCCGAGCAGCAGCGCGAAACGGACCTTGAGTGAGCGCATCGTCCCCATATCCGGGCCGGACCCGCTCCCGGCGAGGCGGCCACGGGCGCGACAGTGTCACCGCGGGGCGGCAAGGCCAAGAGGCGCGCGGCGGATCCGACCATTCCCGAACGCGAGTGGTAATGCGCTCTGCCGTCAGCGCGGCGCCTGGATGACGCGCCGCGTGTCGGAACAGGCGCGGGTGGCGCGACGCGCCCCCTCTCCCGTGCGGGAGAGCTTGCCCGAGAAGCGGGCCGGGGTGAGGGGTGCGCGTTGTCCGGAGAGGCCGCACCCCTCACCCGGTCGGCTCGCGCCGACTCGACCTCTCCCGGACGGGAGAGGTGGTGCTTGGCGCGCGACCGGCAGCGACGCGGGAATGGGTGCCAGAACCAGCCCTGATGGCGCGACGCGCCCCCTCTCCCGTCCGGGAGAGGGTTGGGGTGAGGGGTGCGCGCTGTCCGGAAAGGTCGCACCCCTCACCCGGTCGGCTCGCGCCGACTCGACCTCTCCCGAACGGGAGAGGTGGGGCGCACGTCGCTCAGCGCCATCTTCGTTTTAGAGCGCCAGAGGCAAGCCCGGATGGGCGGCGGCGTATCCGGACCAGCCCGGATAGCGCGACGCGCCCCCTCTCCCGTGCGGGAGAGGGTGGGGTTGAGGGAAGTGACCTTTTCGGAAAAACCTGTCCTCTCACCCGTTCCGCTATCGCGGATTCGACCTCCCACGGACGGGAGAGGTGAGGCGCGGAGCCGTCGGGCGCCCCGGGGAGCCCGGCCTAGAGGTTCTTCGGCTCGCTGCCGCGCGCCGCGCAGCGCCAGCGGGCGACGTGCCATTCGGGATGGGCGGCCTGCCAGGTCGCGATGGCGCTCTGCCCGTTGCGCAGGCAGATGAAGGGGCTCGAGGCCTCGTAGGACAGGTTGATCCGGTCTTCGCGGCAGGTGGTCGGCTGCGACAGGAGGCAGATCGAGAGCAGGATCATCATGGGGCCACGCCTCGTTGCATGACGGACGGATCCGGGTCCGCCGCGGGGAGGGCGGCCCGGTCAATCACGCGTCATATGCGGCAGCGGCGGGCCGCGGCCAGGGCTTCAGGCGGCCGCGGTCCAGATCTCGCCCTTGCCGAGGGTCGCCAAGTCGCCCGAGTAGCGCCGGAGGGCGCCGGCCGCCAGATCCGCGTGGGCCGGGCTCAGGGCCCGCAGGGAGCGGACGAGGAGGCGCAGGAACACCAGATCATGCGTGCCGGTCTCGACGAAGGTGGGGCCGAGGGCGCCGTGGGCGCCGACGAGCAGCGTGCCGCGGCGCATCCCGAACCCCGGATGATCGCCGGTCTTCAGGGCCGCGAGGGTCCCGGCGATCATGCGCGAGCCCGCGAACGCCCCGGCCTCGCCCGCCACGATGACGCCGCGCCGCATCCGGTCGCCGAGATGGTCGCCCGCCCGGCCCCGGATGATCAGCGTCGCGCCGTCAAGGCCGGCCTTGGCGGCGTAGACCGCGCCGCCGGCATGGTCGCCCGCATCGCCCTCGATCGTGATGAGGCCGCCGGTCGCGCCGGCGCCCGCGAAGGGACCGGCCGCGCCCTCGACCGTGAGGGATCCGCCCGCCATGCCCTCGCCGAGGCGCTGGCCGACATCGCCCGCGACCCGGATCGTGCCTTCCGAGAGCGCCGCCCCGACCTGGTCGAGGCGCTCGGAGCCGCCCTCGATCACGAGGCTGTCGGAGCGGTCGAGCTTTACCGTGAAGCAATCCCCGAGGCTCAGGCCCCGGCGCGTGGTGCCGATCGGGAGCCGGGCAACCTCGGCCTCCGAGAGACCCGAGAGCGCGAGCGGCGTGATGTTGAGGAGATCGAGGCGCTCGGGGGGCGCCTCGCGCAAGGTGAGGACGCTCATGCTGCACCTGGTTTCGTGAGGAGGTCCCGGAGATGGTAGTGGTGGCGGCCGAGATTGCCGCCGTAATTGCCGGCCGTGACCGCCACGAGCCCGTGGCGCGCGCCGACCTCCGTAGAGGCGTGGAGCGCCGCGCGCATCGACTCGGCGACCGCCCCGGAGGTGAGGGCGTCGATGACGATCTCCAGCACCACGCCGCATTCGGGCGGCAGGGCGGAGCCGGCCCGGCCCTTCAGCGTCGGGCAATAGGCGTCGTTCGTGGAGGCCATCATGCCCTTGGTCCGCCCGCCGACCTTGGAGCCGGAGCGCACGATGCCGCCCGGGAAGGGCAGGATCGCGCCCGGCACCGCGCGGGCCGCCTCGACGGCGATCTCGGCGACCTTCAGCGTGTCGGCGTGCTTGCGGCCGAGAAAGAGCAGGTTGCCGCCGCCCACCGCGCCGTCCACCGCCCGCACGAAATCCTCGCACAGGAACTCGCCGTCCATGACGGGGATGCGCCAGTAGCGACGGCTCTTTCCGGTCTCGTCCGTCAGGCGCTTGGCCACCGCGAAACCGTCGCCGAAATACCGGATGGCGCCGCCGAGCTTGATCTTCGTCGGCCCGTCGACGCCCGCGTAGCAGGCCGTCCCCGGGCAGGTGAGGATGCATTGTCCGACGCGCTTGAGGAGCTGCTCCTTCAGCCCGTTCGGCTCGAAGCCGAAGAGCAGGATGCGCACGCCGGGCCGCCCGTCCGGGGTCTCCTCGGGCGAGAGCTCGGCATCAATGCCGGCCTCGGCGCCGCAGCCGATCACGGAGGTCGCGAACCCGGTCATCGTCACGGCCGCGATCATCGCCCATTTGGCGGTGTCGTTGGTGACGATGATCGCGGTGCCCGCGACGTCGAAGGCCTCGGCGAAGGTGTCCTCCACCTTGATGCCGTTCAGGGTGAGTTCCGCCATCTCAGCCACCGGTCCTCACGCACCGCCTCACAATCACGCCCGGCATGCCACGTCCTCGAACACATCCGCGACCGGGAAGGCCTCGTCCGGCACCGCGAAGCTGGCAAGCCCCTGGCCGAAGCGGTCCTGCAGGTAGGTGTCGGTGCGCCGCGCCATCGCCTTGTCGGATTCGACCGACAATTCGAGGGTGTGGCCGGCGCGCCAATCCACCACCTCGCCGTCCTCCACGATGGTGACGCCGTCCTTCAGGACGAGCCGCGCCCGGGAGAACATCGCGGTCCGGTCCCGGTCGTCGCGGTAGATCGCGACGTCGGCCCGCGCGCCGGCCCGCAGATGGCCGCGATCGTCGAGGCCGAGGAGCTTGGCCGGACCGGAGCGGGTCAGCTGCGCGATCTCCGAGAGGGTGTACTCGCGCTCGATCCCGGGCAGGGAGGAGCGCTCGCCCACCACCTTCGGCAGGGTCGCGATCTCGCGGTCGCGCGCCTCCTTGTCCATCAACAGGTGGATGATGCGCGGATATTCCGTGAACGGGCCGCCATTCGGGTGGTCGGTCGTCAGGATGGTGCGCTCGGGATCGCGCGACAGCAGCATCAGCTCGAGGCCGATCGCCCATTGCAACGAGCTCGTCGGGCCCCGCGGCCGGTAGAGGAACGGCACCACGCCGCCGCCCTCGGCATCGCCCGCCGTGAGGATCCACTTCTTCGGGTTGGCGCCCTTGCGGCCAGCGAACTGGCGCAGGATGTCGAGCGAGATCGTCACGGTCTGGCCGAACACCACCTGGCCGACGTCGAAGGTCGCGTTCGGGTGCGCCTCAATGGCCTCGGTGATGCGGGCGGCCGCCGAGCGGAAGCCCCCCGTCATCGGGTTCTCGGGATCGACGACGCCGTAGGCGTAGAACTGGGCATGCGCGAAGTGGATGCGCCGGCCCTCCGCCGCCTCCAGGGTCGCCACGAAGGAATTGTCCGCGCCCGGAAGCCCGAGATTGTTGCAATGGACGTGCAGCGGGTGCGGCACGCCGATCTCCTCCACCGCGTCGAGGAGCGCGGTCATGATCTTGCGCGTCGAGAGGCCGTAGGTCGGGATCTCGTCGTCGAGGCTCAGCGTCAGGGCGCCGTCCTTGAAGGCGGAGGCGCCGCCCGCATTGATGCACTTGACGCCGAGCGCCCGCGAGGTCGCGACGTTGAGCGCCACGAGGTCGCGCACCGCCGCCTTGCCCTCGCGGTCGCGCAGGAGCTGGAGCAGGTGGTCGTCATTGCCCATCACGCAGAGCGCGGCCCGGTCGAGGAGCGGGATGTCGGCGAGTTCGAGCTGGGTCGAGAGGGCGCTGACCGGGGGCATCGCGGGTTCGACCGCGGTGGTGTAGCCCATCCGGGCATAGTTCGCGCCGATCCAGGCGGCCGAGCCGCCCGCATGCGCGAAGGGGTGGCCCTCGGGCGCGGCCTCGCTCACGTAGAGGTCGGGCAGGAGCAGGCGCGACAGCACCACGTTGCCGCCCGCGATATGGGAATGAACCTCGACGCCGCCCGCCATCACGACGCAGCCGGTGGCGTCGATGGTGCGGTCGGGCTGGCGCTCGGAGGGAGCGACGACGCGCCCGTCCTCGATCCAGACGTCGCCGACGGCGTCACGTCCCGCGGTCGGGTCGACGACCCGTCCACCACTGATCCGGGTCAGCATCAGGCGCCTTTCTGATCGGTGAGGCGGTCGCGGATTCGGCCGAGCACGTCGGCGGCGGTGAGTTCGGCGGGCGCGCCGGTGGCGGGCTGGTACGTCACCGTGGCGCGGCCCTCGTTCCAGAGGGCGCCGCCGGTGCTCTCACCGGGCACGCCCACCGCGATCACGATCTCGGCGGCATCCGCCACCGCGTCGGGGCTGCCCTCGCCCACGATGGCGACGGAGGGCAGGCGCCCGAGCCAGTCGGGGCGGGGGCTGGGCAGGGAGGCGAGCCAGAGGGCGGCGTCGGCCTCGCCAGCCCGCACCTGCCGGGCGCTGTCGAAGCGCCAGGGATCATGCTCGGGCAGGCCGCGGCCGAAGCCGAGGCGGGGCGCCTGGCCGGTGGTCCAGGCCGAGAGCTGGACCACGGCCCGGTCCTGGTTCGGGCCCGAGAGCGGGAGCGTGAAGAAGCGGGTGGTCTCGTTGAGATCCTTGACGAGGCCCTGCAGCATCTCGATGCCGAGCTCGCCGAGTTCCGCCGGGTCGTAGACCGCGACGCCGTACTGGGCCGCGAACAGCCGCCGGGCGAGGTCGGCATAGGCCGACTCGCCGGCAAGATGCCCCTTGGCGAAGGCGCGCAGATGCGCGACCGAGAGCGCGAGCGCGCCCGATTCCTGCGGATAGGCGACGTGGCGCGTCGCCCCGTTGCCCGGGCCGCCGATGGACAGGAGGGCGCGCTCGGTCCCGGCCGCGCGCCCGCGGGTCGGCGCCCCGGCCGCGAGGGCCGGCAGGATCGGCGCGTCCCAGGGCGCGGCCCCGAGGACCAGCACCGTATCGGCCCGGCCGAGCGCCTCGGCGGGGGTCGTCAGCATGGCGCCGGTGCGGCTCAGCGCGCCGAGCTCCGCGTAGGTTCCGGCGGCGCCGGCGGTGTCGAGGGAGGCGCCCAGCGTGCCCGCCAGGTGGATGGCCGCGCGCACCGCGGCGAGCTCGGCGCAGAGACCGGCCACGACCGGCGCGCGCGCGGCGGCGAGCAGGGTCGCGGCCGCCGCGATGGCGGTCTCCGCATCCGTCGCCCCACCCTTCACCCAGGCTGCCATCCACCCTCACCTTGCATGCGTTGTTGGAGCATCGCGGGGTCGGCGCAGCCCAGGCAGGGCCTGCGCGACCGGTCGGGACCCCTCGGGGCCCCCGTCGGCCGATGCACGGGGGGCGAACATTTGCATCGGTCAAGCGCGCCAAGCAAGGCCCGGTGACAGATTTCCGCCTTTCTCAGGATCGTCCGGGCGGGATCGACGGTTGCTCCGAACGGGCCCTCCGTGGGACAAGCCCGCTTCGCGGCGAAGCCCCGTCCGGCCGCCAGGTTCCGCCCATGGAACCGGCGCCAGCGGCCCTCCGCATGACCGGAACGGAGCAAGAGGGATCATCGTGGCTGAGGTCCCGGATCGGAGCGAGGGGGTAATGGAGGTCGGCGCGGGCGAGGGGGCCGGCAGGCGCGCGGCATCAATCCGCGTCAGGGCGCCGGCCCGGCTGCATTTCGGCTTCCTCGACCTCCATGGCGGCCTCGGCCGGCGCTTCGGCAGCATCGGGCTCGCGGTCGACGCGCCCGCGGTCGAGATCACCGCGACCCGGAACGAGCGTCTCGACGTGGCGGGCCCCGAGGCCGAGCGCGTGCGGGGCTACGCGCGCGCCGCCGCCGCCCATCTCGGCATTCCCGAGGCCGCCTCCCTCCGGGTCGCGGCGGCGATCCCGCCCCATGCGGGCTTCGGCTCGGGCACGCAACTCGCCCTCGCGGTGGCGGCCGCCCTCGCGCGCCTCGCGGGCCGCCCCTTCGCTCCGGCGGATTTCGCCGACGCCCTCGATCGCGGCAACCGCTCCGGCGTCGGGCTCGCGGCCTTCACGCAGGGCGGCCTCATCGTGGATGGCGGGCGCGACGCGGGGGGCAGCCCGCCCCCCGTCATCGCCCGGCTGCCCTATCCGGAGGCCTGGCGCGTCGTCCTGATCCTCGACGAAGGCATGACGGGCGTGCATGGGAGCCGCGAGGTCGAGGCCTTCCGCGACCTTCCGCGCTTCCCCGCCGACCAGGCCGCCGAGATCTGCCGGACCGTGCTGATGCAGGTGATGCCGGCCGCAATCGTGGCCGACGCGCAGGCCTTCGGGACCGGCATCACGACGATCCAGCGCCGCATCGGCGACCATTTCGCCCCCCATCAGGGCGGCCGCTACGCCAGCCCCGCCGTCGCCGAGGCTCTGGCAATGATCGCGGCCCGCGGCATCGCCGGCTACGGCCAGAGCTCCTGGGGACCGACCGGCTTCGCCCTCCTGCCCTCGGAGGCGGAGGCCCGGGCCCTCGTCGCCGAGATCGAGCGCCCGGGTCCCTTGCGCTTCCTGATCGCGCGCGGGCGCAATACGGGAGCGGCGATCACGGCGGAGTGAGGTGTTGCCGGCCTACGGGGGTGTACGCCGGGGCCTGCGATGCCGGATGCGACCCTCCACCTCCTCCGTCGGCGCAGGCCCCCTCCCGCAATCCGGCGCTTGACCGCAGGGGTTGCAACCGGCTTTGGAACGGAGACGCGTACGGCGCCCGGGACTTGGCGCGCGCGCGACGATTTTTGGGGGAAGGAGACCGACCATGGCCCGCTCGATCCTGCACATGCTCACGCCCCTCAAGCACATGAGCCCGTTCGACGTGAACATGGCCATCGATGCCGGGTTCGAGACCATCGTGACCTATACGGGGGTCGATCTCGCCGACGTGGTCTCGCTGACCCAGGACTCGATCTTCTCCCGCGCGCCCCAGGACGGGCCGCGCACCGGCCTGTTCATCGGCGGCAAGAATGCCGAGGACGCCCTCGACATGGTGGACCGGGCGAAGAAGGCCTTCGTGCCGCCCTTCGCCAACCACATCTTCGCCGACCCCGCCGGCTCCTTCACCACCGGCGCCGCCATGGTGGCGGAGGTGGCGCGCGCCCTGCGGACGAAGTTCAACACCGACCTCAAGGGCAAGCGCATCGTCATCTTCGGGGGCGCGGGCGTCGTCGCCTACGTGGCGGCGGTGATCGGGGCGCTCGAGGGCGCCAAGTCGGTGCTCGTCGGCCATGACGGCGAGGAGCGGGTCTCGAAGATCGCCTTCACGATGAAGTGGCGCTTCGGCATCGAGGTCGGGGCGGTCGACGGCTCGACCCCGGAGGCACGGCGCGAGGCGATCCGCGATGCCGAGGTGATCCTCTCGGCCGGCCCCGCCGGCATCCCGATCCTGTCGGCGGAGGACCTTGAATCGGCCCCGAAGCTCCTGGTCGCCTCGGACGTCAACGCCGTGCCGCCGGCCGGCATCGCGGGCATCGACGTCAACGCCGTCGACGTGGCCTTGCCCACCGGCAAGGGCCTCGGCATCGGCGCGCTCGCGGTCGGCAACGTGAAGTACCAGACCCAGTGCCGGCTGTTCCGCCGGATGCTGGATTCCGACCAGCCCCTCTGCCTCGATTTCCGCGACGCCTTCGCGCTCGCCGTCGAGATCGCGGGCTGAGGCGAGGGCGCGGGGCAGGGCGCGGGGCCGCGCCCCGATGGGCGGCGACGCGATCCTGATCGCCGCCCAGTCCGGCCGGGCGCTCGCGGAGGCCGCGCGGCGCGCCGGGCTTCGGCCCTACGTCGCCGACCTCTTCGGCGACGCCGACACCCTGGCGCTGGCCGAGGCCTACCGGCCCCTGCGGGGCCGCTTCGGGGCGACGCGGCTCGGCGGGGCCGGCGCGCTGGCGCAGATCGAGGCGCTGGCGGCGCTGGCCGGCGGCCGCTCGCTCGGCCTCGTCCTCGGCAGCGGCTTCGAGGGCGCGCCGGATTTGATGGCCCGGATCGCCGCGCGCCACCGCCTGCTCGGCGCCGCCCCCGAGACGGTGGCGATCCTCAAGGACCCGTTCGGGATGGCGGCCCTCTGCGCGCGCCTCGCCATTCCCCACCCGGCCGTGACGACGGGGCCCGTGGAGGAACCGGGGCGCTACCTGCTCAAGCGCGTCGGCGGTTCGGGCGGCAGCCATATCCGGGCGGCGACGCGGGGGCGCGCGCCCACCGGCCACTACTTCCAGGCCCGCATGCCCGGCCGGGCCTTCGCGCTCAACATCCTGGCGGATGGGCGCGACCTCGCCGTCCTGGCGCTGACCGAGCAATGGAGCCTGCCGTCGCGGCTGCGGCCCTTCCGGTATGCCGGCGCGATCGCGCGGGGCCGCGACGCCGCGCCGGCCCTGCAGCCGGGCCTCGTGGCGGCGATCACGGCGGCCATCGCCCGGCTGGTCGCCGAGACCGGCCTGCGCGGTCTCGCGAGCGCCGACCTCCTCTCGGACGGGGCGCGATGGTGGCTGACCGAGATCAACCCGCGCCCCGGCGCCACCCTGGACATCCTCGACCGGCGGGGATCGAGCCTCATCTCCGCGCATGTCGCGGCGAGCGCGGGCCGACTCGTGCATCTCGGCCCACCACCGGTGGATGCAGCCGGCGCCGAGATCTGTTACGGGGCCCGGGACTACCACCCGGTGCCGCGGATCGACTGGCCCGATCACGCGCGGGACCGGCCCCGCGCCGGCACGGACGTGGCCCGGGATGCGCCGCTCTGCACCCTCCTGGCGACGGGGGCGGATGCGGACGCGGTGAAGCGAATGTTGCGGGAGAGGGCGGCGCATCTGCAGGCCCTCCTCGACCAGGAGGAAACGAATGAGCACGACCGTGAAGTATCCGAGCGTCAACGCGCTGACGGCTCCCCTGGTGGAGCGCCTCGTCGCTGACGCGGAGGTCCTGCGGCTCGCCGTCACCCAGGAACCCGGCGGCGCCCGCATGGTCGATGCCGGCGCGAGCGTGCGCGGCTCGATCGAGGCGGGCCGGCGGATGGCCGAGATCTGCCTCGGAGGCCTAGGCACGGTCACGATCAGCCCCTCGGGCCCGGTCGCGTCCTGGCCCTATTCCGTGGTGGTCCACGCCACCGATCCGGTGATCGCCTGCCTCGGCAGCCAGTATGCGGGCTGGAGCCTCGCCGACGAGAGCGGGGATTCCGGCTTCTTCGCCCTCGGCTCCGGCCCCGGCCGCGCCGTCGCGGTCGTGGAGGACCTCTACCAGGAGCTCGGCTACCGCGATTCCGCGACGCGGACCGCCCTGGTGCTCGAGGCCGCCAGCGGCCCGCCGGCCTCGGTGGTCGCCAAGGTGGCGGAGGCCGCGGGCCTGCGCCCCGAGGACGTGACCTTCATCTTCGCGCCGACGCAATCGCTCGCCGGCTCCACCCAGGTCGTCGCCCGCGTCCTCGAAGTGGCCCTGCACAAGGCCCACACGGTCGGGTTCGACCTGCACAAGATCGTGGACGGCATCGGCTCGGCCCCGCTCTCGCCCCAGCACCCGGACTTCATCCAGGCCATGGGCCGCACCAACGACGCCATCATCTATGGCGGCCGGGTGCAGCTCTTCGTGGAGGCCGACGAGGCCGATGCGCGCCAGCTCGCCGAGCAGCTGCCCTCGACGAATTCCAGCGACCACGGCTCGCCCTTCGCGGAGGTCTTCGGCCGGGTGAACGGCGACTTCTACAAGATCGACGGCGCCCTGTTCAGCCCCGCCGAGGTCATCGTCACCTCGGTCACCACCGGCAAGAGCTTCCGCGGCGGCCACCTGATGCCGGAACTGGTGGAAGCCTCCTTCGCGTAGCGCGCCACCCCCGCGAGACCGCTCCGTCCCGCGGTGGCGGGTGAGACGCGGCCGTTGACGGCCTCCCGCGCCCGCGCGATCGGGAGGCCGTCATCCGGGCCGCGTCGCGCCGCCTCGGGCGGACATGGCCAAGCGGACATGGCCGGGCAGACATGGCCGGGCGGCAGGATTCCCCTCATCCCGGGCCCCACAGGACAGATCACGATGCGCATCGGGCTCGCTGCCGATAACGGCAATTGGCACAAGGGGCGGCTCCTCGCCGCTCTGCGGGCGCTCGGGGCCGAACCGGTGCTGTTCTCGCTGGCCGACGTCGCCATCGTGACGGGGCAGGGCGAGCCGCTGCGGGTGCCGGGCTTTGCCGAGGCGCTTCCCGACGGGGTGCTGCTGCGAACCATCGCGGGCGGCACCTTCGAGGCGACGACCCTGCGCCTCGGCGTGCTGCACGCCCTCGTCGCCTCGGGCGTCACGGTCTGGAACAGCCCCGTCGCCATCGAGCGCTCCGTCGACAAGGCGGCCACGAGCCTCCTCGTCGCCCGCGCCGGCCTGCCGACGCCCGATACCTTCGTGTTCTCCAGCCGCGAGGCCGCGGCCGAGCTCGTCGCCCGCGAGGCGCGGCCGGGCAGGCCGATCGTCCTGAAGCCACTGTTCGGATCGCAGGGGGAGGGCTTGCAGCTGATCGAGCGGCCGGAGGACCTGCCCTCGGAGGACGCGGTGGCCCGGGTCTATTACCTGCAGCGCTACATTCCCCGCGCCGACGGGCTCTGGCGCGACTACCGGGTCTTCGTCTGCGAGGGGCGGGCCATCGCCGGGATGATCCGAGAGGGCGACGGCTGGATCACCAACGTCCATGCGGGCGGGCGTCCGCTGCCCTGGGCCATGCCGGAGGCGGCCGCCGCGCTGGCGGAGGCTGCCGCGGCGGCGATCGGGGTCGATTATACCGGGATCGACCTCGTCGAGGACGGGCAGGGGGGATACCTCGTGCTGGAGGTCAACAGCATGCCGGCCTGGTCGGGCCTGCAGAAGGTGACGGAGGTCGACATCGCCGGCGCGGTCGCCCGAGGCTTCCTCAACGCGGTGCGGGCGGCGCGGCCTCCGCGCCTGGTGCCGGCCGCCGCGCCGCTCCTCCCGCGCATCGCCGCGCAGGGCTGACGCCATGCCGGGCCTCGCGCCGAGCCTGATCGCCTCGCTCTACCGCGCCGCCTGCCTCGCCGAGCTCGACGCCCTCAAGCCCGGCAATGTCCACGCCTTCGCGGCCGGCCACCGCATGGCGGTGGCCGATTTCGTGACCAGCGCCGAGGTCTCGGCCCCCCACCTCGCCCGGGCCGGCGCGGGGGTCGGCGCCCGGGTCGAGGCGGCCATGCGCGCCACGATGGACGCCGTCGGACAGAACACCAATCTGGGCATCCTTCTCCTCTGCGCGCCCCTGGCGCTGGCGGCCGAGCGCGGCCGCGATCTTCCGGGAATCCTCGATCACCTCGACGAGGCCGACGCGCAGGGCGTCTACGCGGCGATCCGGCGGGCCAATCCCGGCGGCCTCGGCCGCGCGGCCCGCCACGACGTCGCCGCCCCGGGGCCGGTCCCGCCGCTCGCCGCCGCCATGGCGGAGGCCGCCCCGCGCGACGCGATCGCGCGGGCCTACGTGACCGGTTACGCCGAGCTTTGCCGGATCGGCCTGCCCGCCCTCGCGGCCGCCCGCAGCGCAGGGCTCTCAGCCCCCTGGACCACCACGGCCGTGCATCTCGCCTACCTGACGCAGGTCCCCGACAGCCACATCGCGCGAAAGTACGGTTCCGCGCGGGCCGAGGCCGCCCGCGCCGAGGCCGAACGGGCGCTCGGGGGCCTCGACCTGCGGACGGAGCCGGTCGCCGCGCTGCTGGCGCACGACTCACGCCTGAAGAGCTGCGGCCTGAACCCCGGCACCAGCGCGGATTTCACCGTCGCGACCCTGTTCCACGACGCCCTCGCGGGCGCCGGCGCGGCGCTCGGAAGCCCGTCGCCGGGGGCACGCACGAAACCCTGACGGGTTCCCGATTGGACAGCAACCCTGACCCGATAATTTACCGATTTCAGCGCTTTGAGCAGGGTTGTTACGGGAGAGGGCCCGCTGTAGGGTCCGCGCCGCTATCCGGGCTAACCGGTTCGGCTCCTTGCCGAACGTCCGCAAACAAGGATGGCCCTTGGCCGCGCCTGCTCCGGGGGCGGCCGTACTTTTCGATTTGCAGGGAGAGACCCCGAATGGCAAAGATCAACAAGGTGCAGGTCGGCGAGGCTCTCGTCGGTGATGGCAACGAGGTCGCCCACATCGATCTCATCATCGGACCGCGCGGTTCGCCGGCCGAGACGGCCTTCTGCAACGGCCTCGTGAACAACAAGCACGGCTTCACCAGCCTGCTCGCGGTCATCGCGCCGAACCTGCCGTGCAAGCCCAACACGCTGATGTTCAACAAGGTCACCATCAACGACGCCCGTCAGGCCGTCCAGATGTTCGGCCCTGCCCAGCACGGCGTCGCCAAGGCGGTGCAGGATGCGGTTGCCGAAGGCATCATCCCGGCCGACGAGGCCGACGACCTGTTCATCCTGGTCGGCGTGTTCATCCACTGGGAAGCCGCGGACGACGCGAAGATCCAGAAGTATAACTACGAGGCCACCAAGCTCTCGATTCAGCGCGCCGTGAACGGCGAGCCGAAGGCCGCCACGGTCACCGAGCAGCGCAACTCCGCCCAGCACCCCTTCGCCGCCAACGCGTAGATCGGGGGCAGTCCTGGGCAGAGCGAGCCTCCGCCCGTACCGCGGGGCCTGCTCCAGCGACTGGCTTCGATCTTCCTAGGCCGATAGGTCCGAAGGTGGGACGGCAGATGCCGTCCCACCTTTTTTCATGCCGCCCCTCCCGCTCTCATGCTGGGGGCGCAGGGCCGCCATTCTCCGGCGCGCCGCAATCCAGCAGGTCCCCGGCGCGCAGCCGGCCGTCATGGATCGCCGAGGCGACGAGGACGCCCGCCGCCCCCGCCCCGCGGAGCGCCCGCAGGTCCTCCGGCCCGCGCACGCCGCCCGCCGCGTAGACGCGCCGGTCCCCCCCGAGGGCGCGCGCCGCCGCGATCCCGGCGAGGTCCGGCCCCGCCCCCGCGCCGACGCGGGCGAGCGCCATCACGATCACGTCCCGCGGCCAGAGCCCGGGCTCATCGTGGAGCGCCGCCGGCCCGAGCCGCTCCCTGCCCCGGCTGTCGAGGGAGAGCACCGCCCGGTCGCCGAGGCGCCGCACGAGGTCCGGATCGCCCTGGCTCTCGCTGCCGATCACCGGGAGCCCAAGGCCGGCGGAGAGGAAGCTCTCCACGCGCCTCGCGTCGGAGAACCCCGCATCGACCCAGAGGCGCGTCTCCGGGCAGGCCGCGGCGATCCGCTCCAGGGCGGCGCGGTCGGGCGGCGCCCCCTCCATGATGGCGTCGAGATCGGCAACGTAGAGGATGCGGGCCGGAACCGCGTCGAGGAGCCCCCGCGCCACGGCGCCGGGCTCCGAGCCCTTTGCCAAGGGCGTCTCGATCGGGGCATAGGAGTGCCGCTCGCCCATGCGCGCCCGGACCACGCGCCCATGCCGCAGGTCGAGCACCGGGATGACCTCGAACGCTCTGCCCATCCGGTTCTTCCTCCTCGATCCTGGGATCGCCGCTTGACTCGAACCTTGCCACGCGACTTGCCGCGCGACTTGTCGCAATCCGCCCCGTCCGACACCGTCATCGGCTGGGATCTCGGCGGTGTCCACGTCAAGGCGGCCCTGATCGTCGGCGGCCGGGTCCGCGCCGTGGTGCAGACCGCCTGTCCCCTCTGGCGCGGGCTCCCGGCCCTCGACGGGACGCTCGCGGGCCTGCCCGATTGGGCGCGCGGGCAAGCCCGGCACGCCGTCACCATGACGGGCGAGTTGACCGATTGCTTCAAGGACCGCACCGACGGCGTCGGGCAGATCGCGGGCTGGGCGCAGGCGCACCTGCCCGGCACGGTCTCGATCTATGCGGGCCGCGCCGGATTCGTGGCGCCCGCGGCGGCCGAGGCGGCGGCCCTCGACATCGCCTCGGCCAATTGGCACGCCACCGCCGCCCTCGCCGGGCGCTCCGCGTCCGAGGCGCTCCTCGTCGATATCGGCTCGACCACCGCCGACCTGATCCCGATCGTGGCCGGGCGCCCGGCCGCGTCGGGCTACAGCGACGCCGAGCGCCTGGAGACCGGCGAACTCGTCTATTCGGGCGTGGTGCGCACCCCGCTCCTCGCGCTCACGGATCACGCCCCCTTCGGGGGGCGGCGGACCCGCCTGATGGCCGAGACCTTCGCGACCACCGCCGACATCTACCGCCTCACCGGCGACCTGCCCGAGGGCGCAGACCAGCAGCACAGCGCCGACCTCAAGGGCAAGTCGAACCCGGAATCCGAGATCCGCCTCGCCCGCATGATCGGCCGCGACCATCGCGAGGGCAGCACCTCCGCCTGGCGGGCGCTCGCGGAGCATTTCGCAGAGGCCCAGTTGCGCCCGCTGCAGGATGCCGCCGCGACGCTCCTGTCACGGCCCGACCTCGGCGCCGGGGCGCCGCTGATCGTCTGCGGGGCCGGGCGCTTCCTGGCGGAGCGCCTGGCGCACCGGCTCGGACGCCCCCACCGCGCCTTCACGGACCTGATCGCCGCCCACATGACCGGCGAGCCCGAATGGGCCTCGACCTGCGGGCCGGCCGTCGCGGTCGGCCTGCTCGCGGCGCTCTGAGAACCGGCGCGGACCTTTCCGGGCGTCGCGCGTTCCCCTGTTCGCAACCGAGGAGGCAGCCCATGAGGCCAACCCAGAAACTCGCCCGCATCCTGGCGGTGCGGGTCGGAGAGGAGATCGAACTCGCCATCGCCACCGAGCGCGGCGAGACCCTGAAGGTCCTGGCGAGCTCCGACCAGATCGACATGCTGGTGGATGAGCTGGAAGATGTCCTCAATTCGCCGTCCGAGCCCGGCACAAGCGGACCGCCCGAGGCCGCATGAGGGGCGGGAGGCCTCAGCGCAGAAAGTCGCCGAAGGCGCGGGGGCCGTCCGCGACCTTGATCTCGCGCAGGATTCCAAGCGTCGCGGCATCGATCACGCTCAGCGTGTTCGAGCCCCAATTGGCGACGTAGAGCCGGGTCCCGTCCGGGGAGGCGGCGATGCCTTCCGGGTGGTCGCCGACCTCGATCGTCGCCACGGGCTTGAGGGTCGCGCGGTCGAAGACCGAGACGGTGCCGGCATATTGGTTGGTGACGAAGCCGCGCCCGCCCGCCAGCGCCACCACGTAGGGGCGCTCGCCCGCGGGCACGCGGGCGATCTCGCGCCCCTCCGCCAGATCGATCACCGAGACGTCGTTCGAGATCACGTTGGCGGTGTAGGCGCGGCGGCCATCGGGATCGAGGGTGAGGCCGAAGGGATGCTCCCCGACCGGGATGATCTGCCTCTGCCGGCGCGTGTCGGCATCGATCACCGAGACCGAATTGCCCTCCCGGTTGGCCACCAGCAGCGTCCGGCCATCCGGCGTCACGGCGATCCCGGACGGCGAGGCGCCGGTCGCGATCTCGCCGTCGCGCGCGAGGCCGCCCGCCTCGGGCACGAGCACGAAGACCCGCTTGGCGTACCAATCCGCCGCGTAGACGGCGCCGGTCTTCGGGTTCACGCCGATGCCGAGGGGGCCGCCGGGCAGATCGACCATGGACGTCACGGCGCGGCGCGCGAGGTCGATCACGGCAAGCCCCGGCCCGTCCGGGCGGGTGACGTAGGCGGTTCGGCGGTCGGGCGACAGCGCGATGCCGGCGGGAGAGCCGGGGACCGGGATCCCGGCCAGGACCGTGTCGGTGTCGAGATCGACCACGTCGACCCGGTTGTCGCCCTGCGCGGTGACGATGGCCTCGGCGGCCAGGCCAGGCCCGACCGGGCCGAGCCCGATCAGGAGCGCCAGGAGGAGGCCGGCGCGGCGCCGGCCCCCCGTCGGGTTGGGACGCGCCACGCGGCCTACGACCCCTTCTCGGCCTTCGCCTTCAGGGCGTCGAGGCCGGTGCGGTAGAGGCCGCGCACGGCCTTCTGGGAGGCCTCGTCGTTCAGCTCGGGCGGCGGATCGTTGTTCATGTAGCCGCGATAGAAGGCGCCGTCCCAGGAGACCTTGGACTTGCCGTCGCCGTTCGGTTCGACCTTTATGGTCGAGGAGTAGTCGTTCACCGGCAGGGTCTTCACATCGACCTTGGTGATCCGGTACGAATAGCTCATTTTCTCGGCCGAGTACTTGTACAGCTCCTCGTCGACCGTCGCACCACCCTTGAGGGTCAGCGTCCGGGTCGCCTTGATCTCGTTGCCGCCCTTGCCCTCGGTCTTCTCGACGGGCGGCAGCCAGCTCATGTCCTGGAAGTTGCCGATCACCGACCAGACCTTCTCGGGCGCGGCGTTGATCTCGACGGTCTCCTCGACCTTCTTGCGGGTCGGTCCATGCGCCTGCGCGGTGGATGCCACCATGGCGGCGACCGCCGCGGCCGTCGTCAGAGCCAGAATTCTCATGAGCGTTCGTCTCCTTGGCCGCCGCTTCTGCTACGCGGCGCCGGGGTTTGCGAGGATCCTTTCGTCGCGCCCGAGGGCGGCGGCGACCTTGTCCTCGATCCAGTCCCAGGCCTCGCGCTCGCGCGGCCCGGCTGTCTTGGATATCGCGATGGCGAGATAGCGCATCTCGGCGAGGATCTTCTCGGGCTCCAGCATGTGGAGGCGCGTCGACAGGATCGCGGCCTCCAGCACCGCGGCCTGGGCCCGGTTGTAGCCCAGGAACGGGGCGTGGCTCGCCTGATGGACCATGCGCCCGCGATAGCGCGGACGGGTCGGGTCGTCCTCGACCGCCACGACCTCGAACTCGGCATGGGCGTAGCTGTCGGCGAGGCGCTGGCCGCGGATCCGGTCGCAGGGGAGGACGGGCCAGTCGCGGCGCCCGGTGACGCAGCCCGCGATCACCCGCACGTCGCGGGGGCTCGAGGCCGCGAAGACCGGGCTCGCATCGAGGTTGAGGATCGTGGGCGAGGGCCGGAACGGCGCGAGGATCAAGTCCAAGCCGTCCTGGATCAGCCCGAAGGGCACGAGGTGGATCTCGCCCGTGGGGGAGAGCGTCGTCACGATGGTCTCGAGGATCAGCGGCACCGGATCAGTTCCCTTCGGCCGGCACGAGCTTGCCGCAGACGATCCGCATCGGCTGGCCGGCCTCGGTCGGCGCGAGGGGGGCAGATTCCGCGCGGGCCTGATCGGGCCCGATCGTCTCGGGGGCGTCCGCACCCGCCTCCGGGGGCGTCGCGTCGCGGGTGCCCGGGGGCGGCGTGTCGGGGCCCGAATGCCGGGTATGGCCGGCCTTCTTGAAGGCGGTGGTGTCCTCGGCCTCGTCATCGGCCGCGGCCCCCCAGCGCAGGGGCTCGTCCTGGACGTAGCGCTTGCCGAGGCGCCACGCCGTCTCGGCCTTGGCGAGCTCGGCGCCGAGATAGAAGGCGTGGGCACCGTCGCTCGCGACCGCGAGATCGGGGAAGAAGGCCATCGCGTCGGTGCCGACCTTGTGGATGTCGCGGTTGTAGACGTGGATGCCGTCCTCCGCGACCGCGATCCGGTAATTCGGGTCGCGCACCTCGGCGGCGAGGCTCGCGATCTCGTCGGGTGTCTGCACGAAGGGGCGCTTGTCGTGAAGTGCCAGAAGTGCCCGCCCATAGCCCTTGGGCAGCGCCGCGTCGGCCTTGGCCGCGTACATCACGCGCCGGGCCGCGTCGTGCTCCTCCACGGTGCGCCGGGTGTGGTTGGAGACCTGCACGATCAGGACATTGCGGATGCTGAGTTCCGAGCACATCCCGAGGAGGAGGGCGGTGACGCCGAGGCTGTCGGCCTCGGTCAGCTCGGTCAGGTTGCCGGTGCCCATCATCATCTCGATGCCGGGATGGCGGCGGCGCACCGCGTGATAGCGGGCAATCGAGTCGACGAACCCGAAATGGATCGGTTCGAGGATCGGGTCGGCCAGGAAGGGCCGGCCGGCACGCTCCATCCGCTCGATGGCCCGGTCGAGGGACGGCAGATCGTCCGGCCGCATCGGCACCAGGATCGGGACCGCATCGGTCTCGAAGGCGAGGTCGAGGGTCTCCTCGTTGAGGCTGAGCAGGTAATCGGCGCCGGCCCTGGCGCCCCGGGTCAGCTCGTCGATCGAGAAGGAATCCACGCTGACCTTGAGGCCCGCGCCCTTCAGGAGGCGCACGCTGTCCTCGAGATGCGGGAAGGCGGTGTCGGGCAGGCCGCCGAGATCGATCACGTCGGCGCCCCGGCGCGCCAGATCGAGCCCCTTCGCCAGGATCGCCTCGGGGGTCATCTTCGAGGCATCGACGATCTCGGAGAAGATGCGCAGGTCGTGGCCGGAGAGGTCGATTCTGCGCCCCGCGAGGCCGAGATAGGCCGGCAGGTCGACGATCTCGTCCGGTCCCCGCTCGACCGGCACGCCGAAATGCCGCGACAGGGCCTCCGGATTGGCCCGGCAGCGGCCCGGCAGGACGATGCGGGTGACGCCCTCGGGAATTTGCACGCGGCGGCGGATGATCTCCTCGGTCATCAGCGCCGCGACCTTCACGCCCGCATCCGCGATGCTCCAGGCGAAACGCTCCGGCGGCAGCGTCGCGGCGACCTTCTCGAGGCGCGCCCGCGCCAGGCGGCCGGTGATGAAGACGAGATGCTCGGGGGCGCTCACGCGGTCGCCCTCGCGCGGCGCGTCGCGGTCTCCGGCGGCCCCCGCAGGATGATCGCGCCCGGATAGGCCGCCGCGAAGGCCGGGAAGGCCGCGTCGACGAGGCCGCGGGCGGCGAGCGCGCCCCAATCCACCGCCGCCAGATCCGCGGCACGCGGAACCGGCGCGGATTTAACGAGGATGCAGCGGTCTGCGCCGATCTCGGTGGCGAGCCAGAGCGCGAGGCTGTCGGAGGTCACGTCCCAGGTCTCGGGAATCGCGGCATGGCCCGCCTTCAGCGCGACCGGGTCCCAGACCGGCGCCCGGCCGGCCCGCGCCAGATCCGCGAGCGCGGCGGGATCGGCGCATCGGGTCAGCCGGGGCTCCAGCGCGCAGAACAATTCGGCCATGCGGCCCATGGCGTCGAGGGCGAGACGGTGCGCGAAGGCGTCGTCGAGGCCGAGCGACGCCTGCGCGGTCCGGGCCGCGTCGGCGAAGGGGCCGCCCCCCGGCACCACGATGCAGGCCCCGTCCGCGCCCGCCGCGAGATCGGCCAGCACGGCGCGCAGCCGCCCACCGTCGGCGAGCAGGCTGCCGCCGACCTTGGCCACGCTGAGGCTCGGCCCGCTCACGCGGCGTCCCGGCGGGCGAGCGCCCGGATGGCTGCGGCCGCTGCGGCGATCCGGGCGGGATCGAGAGCGTCGGTGCGGCGGTTGCCGGCGCAGAGGCCGCCGCGGAAGCCGAGATAGCCCGGTCGGTGGTCGGCCAGCAGCGGGATATCCTCGACGCGGAGCGAGCCGGCGAGGCCGGAGACGAGGCCGCAGGCCCGGCAGGCCTGCGTGAAGGCGTCGCGCCGCGCGACATCGAGGAGATCGGGCAGCCGGCGGCCGTCCTTGCCGGCGGTGTCGATCATGGCCCCGACGAAACCTGCGGCCGCCAGACGCGCGGGATCCTCGGGCCGAAGCGCGTCCTCGGCGAAGAGGACGGCGATCAGACGCTGAGGCGCGGCCCGCGCGGCCGCCGCGAGGGCCTCCGGCTCGGCACGGAGCGCGGGCGTGAGCGCGACCTTCACGTAGTCCACGCCGGTCCCGGCCATGGCGGCCACGCAGCGGGCGAGGGCCTCCCCCTCGCCCGGCTCGCCCGCCACCGCGCTCGTCAGGGCCCGCCCCCGGATCTCGGCGACGATCGCCCGCACCATCTCGGGAGCGAGCGCCCCGAGGGCGCCGCGGGCGGGGTCCTTGGCGTCGACGAGGTCGGCGCCGGCGGCGGCGGCGAGCCCCGCCTCGGCCGCGTCGCGGACGCTGACGAGGAGGCGGGGCAGGGCGGGCGCGGACGGGAGGAGTTTTGACACGGGACGCTTCAAACGAACGGGGATCGGACGGTTCAGGACCGGTTCGGCAGGGGCTCGGCCAGGAGCCGGTTCTTGACGACCCAACGCATGGCGTGGGCCCAGGTGTCGTCGGTATCGGCCCGGATCACCACCTGCCCGCCGCGCACGATCTTGCCGGTGGCCGCGTCCGCGATCGTGACGTTGAGGTTGAAGATCTGGTTCGAACCCTTCTCCACATAGCCGGTCACGGCGAGGTCCGCACCCAGCGTCTTGGCGATGCCAGCCGCGCAGCCGTCGCATTTGAAGAGGGGCCCCTGCTTGGCGATCTCGGCCGCCTGGGGGGCGACGTCGACGGGCTCGATCGCGCCGTTCGCCTGGAGCGCCTTGCGCAGTTCCTCGGTGACCAGAGCGAGCTTGCGGGTCTCGTCGGGGCGGGCTTTGCGGCCGCCGACGACGCCGGGATCCGAGAGTTCCACGGCGAAGATCGCGGCCTTCTCGGGGGCGGCCGAGGCCGCGCCGGCCGCTACCGCCGCGAGGGCGAGGCCGAGGAGGACGGGCCGGAGGGCAGGACGGAGAGATCGTTCCGGGATGCGTCTGGCCATGGTGCGGATCTCACGTCGGGAGCGGCGCGAAGGCGGGAGCGGGACGCGCAGGCGCCGCAACCGGACGCGCCCGGCCCCTGATCTCGGGCGCGAGCCGGTTTTGGCAACGTGCGGGCTTGGCCTGGCAGCCGGCGCCTGCGCGCGGGGATCGGCGCGCCGGGTGCCGCCGGCCCCGATCTGGCAGCGCTGGCGCTCGCGCGCAACGCGCGCGGCCCGGAGCGGTGCGCCGTTCACTTATTTATTGCTTATGCATCCGCCGTTGAGTGCGCGCGCGAGATGTTGTTAGCGTGCTGGCCGCATGCCCCTTCCCCCCCGCTCCCGACTCTCCGCCCCGGCGCTGGCCCTCGCCGGCCTGCTCTCGCAAGGGCTGCCGGCCTCCGCGCAGGAACCGGCCGCACCCCCGCCGGCGCCGGCACAGGCGAGCGAGACCCGGATCGGCGTGATCTATCGGCCCCAGCAGGCGCCGGCCTCCTACGACGCCGAGGCCGTGCCGGAGGACGAGGGCGTGGCCGGCGCCCGCATGGCCATCCAGGACAACAACACCACGGGCCGCTTCACCAAGCAGACCTACGCCCTCGACGAGGTCGCGCTCGGCGAGGGGACGCCCGGCGCCGCAGAGGCCGCCAAGGCGCTGGTGGACAAGGGCGTGAAGTACCTCATCCTGGCGCTTCCCGCCGCCGAGATCTTGAGTGTCGCCGACGCCGTGAAGGGGCAGGGGGCGGTGGTGTTCAACGCCGCCGCGCCCGACGACGCCCTGCGCGGCGCGGAATGTCGTGCGAACGTGTTCCACGTCGTTCCGAGCCGGGCGATGCAGACCGACGCGCTCGCCCAGTTCCTGACCTTCATGCGCTGGCGCAAGCTGTTCCTGATCGTCGGGCCCAACGAAGCCGACAGGCTCTACGCCGAGGCCTGGAAGAACTCGGCCCGCAAATTCGCCCTGAAGATCCAGGCCGAGAAGCCCTGGACCTTCGGGCCGCTCGCCAAGGCGCGCGGCGACACCCCGACCCGCTCCGAGGCGATGGTGTTCACCCGGGGCGTCGACTACGACATGGCGGTGGTGGCGGACGAGGCGGGGGATTGGGGCGATTACGTGCCCTTCCGGACCGTCGACCCGCGCCCGGTCGCCGGCACGCAGGGGCTGATCGCCACGACTTGGCACCCGACCCTGGAGACCTGGGGCGCCGCCCAGGCGCAGAACCGCTTCCGGCGCCTCTCGGGGCGCCTGATGCGTCCCCTCGATTATCAGGTCTGGGCCTCGGTGCGCGCGGTCGGCGACGCCGTGACCGTGAAGAAGAGCGCGGACCCGGCCGTGATCGCCCCCTACTTCGCCGATCCGAGCTTCAGCCTGCCGGCCTACAAAGGCGTCTCCCTGAGCTTCCGCCCCTGGGACCATCAGCTGCGCCAGCCGCTCATCATCGTGCAGCCCAAGGCGGTGGTATCGGTCTCGCCGGAAGCCGGCTACCTGCACCAGCGCACGCCGCTCGACACGCTCGGGGTCGATTTGCCGGAGACCACCTGCAAGTTCAAATGAGTGCGGATTGCCGGCGGCACGGGCGCCCTGCGGCAATCGCGAACGGGCCCGGGAGGGCTTGGCCGCTCGCAACCGGCGGAAAACGCACTAAAATCTGCGCCAATCGCATCGCCAGCAGGGCGAGCGTCCAGGGAGGGAACCCTATGAGCCGCTGCATCAAGGCGGGCCTGAGCGTCGCGGCCATGGCCGCCGCCCTACTCGCCGCCTCCGGTTCGGCGCGGGCCTACACGGTCTACGTCTCGAACGAGAAGGGCAATTCGGTCAGCGTCATCGATGCGAACACCCTCGCCGTCACGGCGACCTGGAAGGTCGGGCGGCGCCCGCGCGGGATCACGGTCAGCCGGGACGGCAAGGAGCTCTACGTCTGCGCCAGCGACGACGACCGCATCGACGTCCTCGACACGACGAGCGGCAAGATTCTGCGCTCGCTCCGCTCCGGCCCCGATCCGGAGCAGTTCATCCTCGGCCCCGAGGGCAACCCGCTCTACGTGGCGAACGAGGATGACAGCCAGGTCACGGTCATCGACATCGAGAAGAACAAGGTGCTGGCCGAGGTGCCGGTCGGGGTCGAGCCGGAGGGGATGGGCCTCAGCCCCGACGGCAAGGTCCTGGTGAACACCTCCGAGACCACCAACATGGCCCATTTCATTGACACCAAGACCTTCCAGGTGATCGACAACGTGCTGGTCGATGCCCGCCCGCGCTTCGCCGAGTTCACGGCGGACGGGAAGTTCCTCTGGGTCTCGGCCGAGGTCGGCGGCACCGTCAGCATCATCGACGTCGCGGCCCGCCGGGTCGTCAAGAAGATCACCTTCAAGATCCCGAGCGTGAACGACGAGGCGATCCAGCCCGTTGGCATCCGCATCACCAAGGACGGCACCAAGGCCTTCGTGGCGCTCGGCCCGGCCAACCGCATCGCGGTGATCGACGCAAAGACCCATGAGGTCGAGAAGTACCTGCCCGTCGGCCAGCGCGTCTGGCAGCTCGCCTTCACGCCGGACCAGAAGTTCCTCTTCTCCACGAACGGCACCTCGAACGACGTCTCGGTGGTCGACGTCCAGGCCGGCAAGGTGGTCAAGAGCATCCCGGTCGGGCTGCTGCCCTGGGGGGTTGCGGTCTCGCCGCAATGAGGGCGCCGATCGCGATCGGCCGGAACCGGGACGGATCAGGACGCAACGCGGCCGCCGCGCGGCGGCTCGGGGGGAGACAACCTAGAATGACGCGCATGTTTCGGCTGGCGGCCCTGAGCCTCGCGGGCGCCGCGATGGCGGGCGCACTGGCGACCTGGCCGGCTTCCGCCCTCGATCTCACGAAGAAGCGGCAGAACCTGCCCGACCTCGTCCTCGGCAACGAGGAGGGCAACGACTTCGTCGTCGAGAACAAGGATATCGAGCTCGAATCCGGCAAGGCCTACCGCCTGCGCATCGTCGCCAAGGGCCGGCAGGAGTACAAGTTCTACGCGCCGGAATTCTTCCGCTACATCTGGCTCAACCAGATCGTGATCAACCATCTCGAAATCCATGGCGGCGGCCCGCCGGATCACCTCGAATTCGACGATCCGGGCGAGATCGCGATCGAGTTCGTCGCCATCAAGCCGGGGGCGTACAAGTGGGAATCCCGTGGCCTCGAGGCCAAGGGCATGACCGGCACCATCACGGTGAAGTAGGAGAGCCCCCGATGCGCCTCAGCCTTCTCACCCTCGCGGGCCTGCTCCTGGCGGCGCCCGCCCTCGCGGACGACAAGGCGGCCTGCCAGGACGGCATCGCGATGATCAAGGACGCGCTGGCCAAGTCCCCGTCGGAGGCCGCCCTGCCGAAGCTCAAGAAGGCCCTGCGCGTGGCCGAGCGCGAGCAGGGCGAGGGCGAGTACGACGAGTGTGTCGACGCCGTCGGCGACGCCAAGCGGGCGATGGGCCAGTGAGCGAGATGGCGGGCGGCCCCGCGAGCGCGGCCCTGCACGCCGCACCGGCCCTCGACGTGGCCCATGTCAGCCACCGCTTCGGCGCGCGCGCGGCCCTGTCGGACGTCTCGATCACGGTGGAGCGCGGCCGGTTCATGGCGCTGCTCGGCCCCAACGGGGCCGGCAAGACCACGCTGTTCTCGGTGATCACGCGGCTCTACACCAACCAGGACGGCCGGGTCTCGATCTTCGGGCACGGGCTCGACCGGGAGCCCTCGCGGGCGCTCGCGCATCTCGGCGTGGTGTTCCAGGCCCGCACCCTCGATACCGACCTCACGGTGGCGCAGAATCTCCTGTACCATGCGAGCCTGCACGGCATCGCCCGCAAGGCCGCGAAGCGCCGCATCGACGCGCTCCTCGACCGGGTCGGCCTCGCCGAGCGGCGCGACGACAAGGTGCGGACCCTGTCCGGCGGCCAGTCCCGCCGCATCGAGATCGCCCGCTCCCTGGTGCACGGGCCGAGCCTCCTCCTTCTCGACGAGCCCACGGTCGGCCTCGATCTCGAATCGCGCGCCGACATCGTCGGGATCGTGCGGGCGCTGGTGCGCGAGGAGGGGCTGTCGGTGCTCTGGGCCACCCATATCTTCGAGGAGATCGAGGCGCAGGACGACGCCGTGGTGCTGCACCGCGGCTCCATCGTGGCCCGGGGCCGGGCCGGCACCATCGGGGGCGGCGAGGAATCCCTCGAGGCCGCCTTCCGACGCCTCGTCGCCGAGCCGAGGGACGGGGCGCGGCAGGCCGCATGAGCAGGCAGGAACGGGCAGGCAGATGACGAATCCCGCCATCGAGAGCGCCCCCGCGCGGGGCTCGGCGACGCTCGCCCATCACGGCCGCCTCGACGCGGTCGGCTATCTGATCTGCCTCGGCGGCATCGTGCGCCGGGAATTGCTGCGCTTCTTCAACCAGAAGGAGCGGTTCTTCTCGGCCCTGGTGCGTCCGCTCGTCTGGCTGTTCATCTTCGCGGCGGGCTTTCGCAACACGCTGGGCGTCTCGATCGAGCCGCCCTACCAGACCTACGTGCTCTACGAGGTCTATGTGGTGCCGGGTCTCGCCGTGATGATCCAGCTCTTCAACGGCATGCAATCCTCGCTCTCGATGGTCTATGACCGCGAGGTCGGCTCCATGAAGGTGCTGCTGACGAGCCCCTATCCGCGCTGGCTCCTGCTCCTCGCCAAGCTGATCGCGGGCGTCACCGTCTCGGTGGTGCAGGCCTACGCGTTTCTCGCCGTCGCGTGGTTCTGGGAGACCGATATCCCGACCATCGGGTATCTCGCGGCCCTGCCGGCCTTCGTCGCCTCCGGGCTGATGCTCGGGGCGATCGGGCTGCTCCTGTCCTCGATGGTGCGCCAGCTCGAGAATTTCGCCAGCGTGATGAACTTCGTGATCTTCCCGATGTTCTTCGCCTCCTCGGCGCTCTACCCCCTGTGGCGCATCCGGGAATCCTCGGAGACGCTCTACTGGATCTGCGAGCTCAACCCCTTCACGCACGCGGTCCAGCTCGTTCGCTTCGCCCTCTACGGGCAGTTCGAGCCCGTCGCCTGCGCGGTGGTCGTCGGCACCACCCTGGCCTTCTTCACCCTCGCCGTGATCGCCTACGACCCCGGCCGCGGCATCATGGCCCGGCGCGGCGGCCCGGCCGGAGACAACGCATGACCGCACGCCCTCTCGTGAGCCTCCTCTGCTTCGCCCTGCTCGCGGGCCCCGCGCTCGCCCAGCCCAAATCCGATCCGGACTGGCCCTGCGTCCAGCGCAAGGTGTCGAGCCTCAGTGCCGGCACGGTCTGGACCGGGCCGGACCTCGCGGCGGCGGGGCCCTGGGGCGACGATTTCGAGGCGGCCGCCCTGGCCCAGAAGCTCGCCTCGCGGCGGACGGAGCTGACGGAGGTCGATGGCCTCCTCGACGCGTACCTGGCCAAGCTCCAGGAGACCAAGGACCCGGAGAAGGACAAGCATCTCACCCGCGTCTTCGCGGGGGTGTTCGAGCTGCTCAACGCCGAGCGCGACCGGGTGATGAGCGGCATCGGCCGCTACGCTCGCGGCCAGCGCATCATGGCCGAGCGCATCCGCGACGAGGCCGACAAGATCAGCCAGTCCAAGGACGCGCCGAGCGCCGAGGATGCCCGCGAGATCCCCAAGGACCAGTCGGAGCTCGAGACCAAGTTCGCCTGGGACCGCCGCATCTTCCAGGAGCGCAGCCAGTCGCTCACCTATGTCTGCGAGGTCCCCCAGCTCCTCGAGCAGCGCCTCGGCGAGATCGCCCGGAAGATCCAGGCGAGGCTCTGAGCGAGCCGCCCCGGTCCGGTGACCCTCCGCGCCGCCCCGAACCTGCGCGCCAAGGTCGCAGACGGGGGCAGCGGCGGCGACCTGGCGTTGCGGAACTCTCGCCGCGCGCATCGCTTTGACCCGCACCTCTGACGCGGGCTGCCGACCCTCGGCGGCCCGCGCAGCACTCGGGAGAAGCGCTTGATGCGAATGACCTACGCACTACCGGCCGCCCTCATCGTCCTCGCCGCGGCAGGCCCCGCCAGGGCGACGCCCTGTGCCGACGAGATCTCGACCCTCGAGCGGCGCCTCGACAGCGCCGGGGCCGAGAAGGTCACCGGCAAGGAGCCGCCGGGCGGAGCCACCTCCTCGCATTCCGACAAGGCCCTGGCGCAGCCACCCGGCGGGAAGCCGAGCGATCCGGGCGTGACCTCGACCGCGGGGGGCGTGAAGGAGGCCAAGGCCCTCGTCCAGCAGGCCAAGGCCGAGGACAAGGCCGGCAAGGCCGAGGCCTGCCGCGACACGATCCTGAAGGCGAAGGAGAAGGCCGGCGCCCTGCCGTAGCGGGCCCCGCCGGGCGACCTCGCCCATCACGCGCGAAGGACCGCCCCCGCTCCGGAGGCGGCCCCGCCGGGCCGTGCCGAGGGGCGCCTGCCCGAGGGTCGGTCGCGACTAGAGCTGTTCCCGATCGCGTTGCGACGGGACCGTCGGCCGCGCCCGTGCCGAAGCGGGCGCGGATCCCCTCTCCCGTGCGGGAGAGGGACAGGGTGAGGGTCGAGACCGTTCAGAACGAGGTGCGCCCGATCGGCGCCGAGATCGGCGATACGACCGCATGCTCCATCCTGAAGGCGCTCATCCCTCACCCCAACCCTCTCCCGCACGGGAGAGGGGGTCCGTCGCGCCGAACCGGACCGGGGCTGCCGATTTTCCAGCCCGTTGCAACGCGATCGGGCGCGGCTCTAGTAGGCGTTCTCGGTCTTGAACAGGGCCACCGGCGTGGTGAGCAGGATCTTCAGGTCGAGGAGCACCGACCAGTTCTCAATGTAGTAGAGGTCGTGCTCGACGCGGCGCTGCAGCTTCTCGCTGGTGTCCGTCTCGCCGCGCCAGCCATTCACCTGGGCCCAGCCGGTGATGCCGGGCTTCACCTTGTGGCGGGCGAAATAGCCGTCGACGACCTGGTCGTAGAGGGTGTTGGCGGCCTTGGCATGGACCGCGTGGGGGCGGGGACCCACCAGGGAGAGGTTGCCCTTAATGACGTTGAAGAGCTGGGGCAGCTCGTCGAGCGAGGTCTTGCGGATGAAGCGCCCGACCGGCGTCACCCGGGGATCGCCCCGCGTCACCTGTCGGGCGGCCGTGAGGTCGCACTGGTCGGTATACATCGAGCGGAACTTGTAGACGTCGATGAACTCGTTGTTGAAGCCGTGCCGCTTCTGCCGGAACAGCACCGGGCCGGGCGAGGTGCAACGCACCGCGAGCGCCACCGCGAGCATCACGGGAGAGAGGGCGAGGAGCAGGCCGAGCCCGACGACCCGGTCGAAGATGGCCTTCACCACCACGTCCCAATCGGCGATCGGCTTGTCGAAGACGTCGAGGACCGGGACGGCGCCGAGATAGGAATAGGCGCGCGGGCGCAGGCGGAGCTTCGTGGCGTGCGCCGAGAGGCGGATGTCGATCGGCAGCACCCAGAGCTTGGCCAGCATCTGCAGGATGCGCCCCTCCGCCGAGATCGGGATCGTGAAGATGATCAGGTCGAGGCGGGTGTGCCGGGCATAGGCGACGAGGTCGCTGACATTGCCGAGCTTCGGGTAGCCCGCCACCACGTCGGTCGAGCGGTCGTCGTTGCGATCGTCGAACACCCCGACGATGCGGATGCCGGTCTCGCCCTGCATCTCCAGCATGCGGATCAGCTCCTCCGCCGCCGGACCGCCGCCCACCACCGCGGTGCGGCGGTCGAAGCGGCCCTTGCGCATCTCGGCGCCGATCACCTGCGCCAGGACGGCGCGGCCCATCAGCAGGAGCCCGAGCCCGCTCGCGAAATAGGCGGCGAGCCAGAGGCGGGAATAATGGTCGGCGACCTTGGCGAGCACCATCGCGGTCGTCACGAGCAGGAAGGCGAGGCTCCAGCCCGCCGCGATCCTGGTGGCCGATCCGGTCGCGCTGCGGAACGCTCCGATCCGGTAGGTGCCGCTCACCTGATACAGCAGGATCGCGATCACCCCGATGCCGAGGATCGCCGTGAGATAGGACAGTTCGAGCGGCACGACGCCGCGCAGCATGACCTGATGCAGGACGAGCCCGAGCCCGACCACGAGGGCGAACTCGGCGGCGCGGATGCAGCCGGCGAGCACGACGGGGGAGATCAGCGGACCGGGTAGGGGCGGGGCGAGGGCCTCGGCCGGCGGCATCGCGGGCGCGCCCGGCTCCGCTCCGTCGCTCGTCGCGAGTCCGGGCTGCCCGGCCACTTTCAGAAGATCGCGGACGTCGAACGCACTCATGGAAAACGGTCCCGCTGCCGGCCGTCGCGCCCCCGCGACGATCGGGCCCACACTGGCAGGCCGACCTCTCGGAATCTTTAAGGCCGCGCCGCGCCGCGATGACGCGTTTTCGGACCCGCAGTGGGGAGGGGCTGCGAGGCCGGAAGAGAGGCGGGCCCCTCAGACGGGCTCCGCCATGCCGGTCTGCGCGGGCTGCCCCCGCGCCGGCGCGCCTTGCGGCCGGGCCCGCAGGGCGGCGGCGTAGCCCGAGAGGACGTCGGTTCCCATGCGCTGCATCGAGAAGCGCTGCCGCACCGAGGCGCTGAGCGCGGCAAAGCGCGCGCGGCACGCCTCCGGCTCCTCGTCGAGCACGCGCGCGATCGCGCGCGTCAGGGCCTGCGCATCGCGGGGGGGCACGAGTTCGGTGGCGGCCGTCCCGAAGATCTCCGGGATGCCGCCCACGTTGGTCGCGACCAGGGGCTGCGCCGCGGCGGCGGCCTCCAGGACCACGTAGGGCAGGGATTCGGCCAGGGAGGGCACGACCATGATCCGGCCGCGGGCGAGCACCGGGCGGATCGCCTGGGCGGGCTCGAAGGCCACCGCCTCGGACAGCCCCAGGGCCTCGGCCTTGGCCTTGAGGATCTCCGCATCGGGGCCGGACCCCACCATCAGGAGGCGGAGCGGGCGGCCCTCCCGGCGCAGGCGCGCGAGGGCGTCGAGGAGGACGGGCAGGCCCTTGGCCTCCCGCAATTCGCCGACATAGAGGAGGTCGAACGGGTCCGGCCCACGCGTCAGCGGCGCGAACTCGGACTCGCCGATGCCGTTATGCACGATGCGCCGCAGGCCACCGGTGGCGGCGACATCGGCCTGGTGGCGGCCCGCCACGTACTCGCTCTCGAACAAGAACACGTCGGTGCGGCGGGCGAGCAGCCCCTCGATGCCCATGTAGAGCCGGTGCAGCATCGTGCCCGGCCGGTAATTGTAGCTGCCGCCATGGGGCGTGTAGGCGCGGATCACCGGGCGGCTGCGGACGGGGGCGAGGCGGGCATAGACGCCGCCCTTGGCTCCGTGCCCGTGCAGGATGTTGGCGCCGACGGCCTCGGCCCGGCGGGCGACGGCCCGCAGGACCGCGAGGTCGGAGAAGTGCGGGTTGCGCCGCATCGGCAGGCGCGTCACGCCGAGGCCGAGGCTCGGCGCGAGCTCGGAGAGGGCCCGCTCGGCGCGCTCGCCCCCGGTCGTCGCATCGCAAACGATCCCGACCTGATGCCCGGCCGCGGCCTGGAGCCGCGCGAGGTCGACGACGTGCCGGAACAGCCCCCCGACCGGCGCGCGGAAGACGTGCAGGATGCGGTAGGGCGGGGGGGTCTCGGGCGGATTGGGGATTGGGGCGACCACGGGAGCGACTCCAGCCGGCGTTCGGCCGGTCTGGAGGCTAGATCCGCATCCGTGGTCGAGGCGTTAAGGCGCCGCGGCGGCGGGCGCGCCGGCGCCCTTAATCAGCCCGGAGGGTTAGGGCGGGCCTAACGGGTCGCGGACAAGTCGCGACGGCTCCCAGTCTCCGATCAGACGCGCGCTCTCACGCCGAACCGGGATCCACGTCGGCGGAGCGCGCTCTAGAAGAAGCGCTCCTTGACCACGATGGTGTCGCCCGGCCGCACCGGGTAGGTCATCGGGACGATGCCGGAGACGAGGCCGCCCGCGCCCTCGCGGGTCAGCACGGCGTAGTCGCGCGCCGCGCGCGGCCCGAAGCCCGCCGCGATCGCCACCGCGGTCTCCACCGTCATGCCGTTGACGAAGGGGTACTGGCCCGAGGTCGTGACCTCGCCGAGGATGTAGAAGGGCCGATAGGCGTCGACCTCGACGGTGACGTGGGGTTCGCGCACGAAGCCCGCGGCGAGCTTGGCCTCGATGGTGCGGGCCGCCGCCGCCGTCGTCTGGCCGCCGATCGCCACCGTGCCGATCAGCGGCATGGCGATGCGCCCGGCCCCGTCCACCGCGTAGATGTTCGAGAGGTTGTCCTGGCCGAACACGATGACCCGGAGCCGGTCGCCGGCCGAGAGGGTGTATCGCGCGCCGATCGAGCCGGTCCCGGTGGCATCGAGCTGCTCGGTCCGGTAATCCGGACGCAGGCAGCCGCCGAGCGCGAGGCTCGATGTGAGAGCGAGAAGCAATCCGCGCCGGTTCATCACCACTGCCGCGTTGAAGGGCCTGAGTTGGCTCCGTTCTGGGCGAATATGGTTAAGGAAAGCTGACGTCCCGAAAGCGCGCGCCGCGCAGGGTACGGATCTTAACGGTCAGGCAATCTTAACAGGCTTTTATCGGGGACGATCCCGCTCCTGACGTCGGATCGACTTGCCTTGCGTGAAGATCGTGCCATGCCCCGCGCCACCTCCGCCCGTCTTCATTCCACGACGCCACCGGGCGAGGGATTGGCCCTCGCGCAGGTCGGCGGGCTTCTCCGGCGATCCTGGGCCTGGATCGCGCTCCCGACCCTCGCGGTCGGCATCGCGGCCGTGGCCTTCGTGCAGGTGGTGCCGCCCCGCTTCACCGGCGAGGCGAAGATCCTCCTGGAGAGCCGCGACACGGCCTTCGCCCGCACCGCCCAGGAACGCGGCGAGCAGCCCGCCCTGATCGACGAGCAGGCGGTGGCGAGCCAGGTGCAGGTCGTGATGTCCCGCGACCTTGCCCGCGAGGCGATCCGGCGGCTCAAGCTCGTCGGCAACCCGGAATTCGACCCGAATGTCGACGGGCTCGGCCCGATCCAGCGCACCCTGATGCTGATCGGCCTCGCCAAGAATCCGCTGGAGCGCCCCCCCGAGGACCGCGTTCTCGACGCCTATTTCGACCGGCTCCTGGTCTTTCCGGCCGGCAAGTCGCGCATCCTCTCGGTCGAGTTCCGCTCGAAGGATGCGGGCCTCGCGGCCCAGGCCGCCAACACCATCGCGGAGCTCTACATCGCCTCGCTCGAGGCCGCGAAGGTCGACACTGCCCGCTACGCCTCGACCTGGCTCGGCGGCAATATCGAGGCCCTTCGCAGCCGGGTCTCCGAGGCCGAGGCCAAGGTCGAGACCTTCCGGGCCAAGAACGGCCTGATCGCCTCCGGCGGCGGCGCCGGCCAGCCCCTGAACGGCCAGCAGCTCAGCGAGCTGTCGAGCCAGCTCTCCCAGGCCCGCACCGTCAAGGCGGACCTCGCCGGGCGCGTCAAGCTGATCAAGGAGATGATCAAGGACGGGCGTGCCTTCGAGATCCCGGACGTCGCCAACAACGAGCTGATCCGGCGCGTCGTCGAGAGCCGCATCACCCTCCGGGCGCAGCTCGCGCTGGAATCGCGCACGCTGCTGCCGGCCCATCCGCGCATCAAGGAGCTGACCGCGCAGGTCACCGACCTCGACCAGCAGATCAAGTCCGCCGCGGAGCGGGTGGTGCGCACCCTGGAGAACGACGCCAAGATCGCCGGGGCCCGGGTCGACAGCCTGCAGGCCACCGTCGACGGCCAGCGCGACGTCGTCGCCAAGGGCAACACCAGCGAGGTGCAGCTGCGCGCCCTCGAGCGCGAGGCCAAGGCCCAGCGCGAGCAGCTCGAATCCTACCTCTCGCGCTACCGCGAGGCCGCCGCGCGCGACGCCGAGAGCGCGACGCCGGCCGATGCGCGCATCGTCTCGCGGGCGGTGACGCCGGAGACTCCCTCCTTCCCCAAGAAGCTGCCGATCATCGGCTTCGCCGCGCTCCTGGCCTTCCTGTTCGCGGCCGGTTCCGTGATCGCGCGCCACCTCCTGGCGGCCCCCGCCGGCAACGCGGGCGCGGCCTCGCAGGTTCGGAGGAGCGAGGCCGCGCCCCGGATGGAGCCCGTGCCCTTCGCCTTCCCGGAGGCCGCGCCCCCGGCATCCTGGCCAATGGTGCCGGGCCTCGCCGCCTTCGAGACCGGCTTCCGGGCCGGGGCCGTCCTCAAGCCGGCCGTGCCCGCGATGGTTCGGCCCGCCGCTCCGGCGGCGGCGGTCCAGGCGGCGGTCCAAGAGGCGCCGATCCAGGAGGCGGCGGCGTTCGATCTCGATCCGCTCATCGCGCGCCTGCGCGACACGGCGCCGATGGCGGGCGGACGGGGCGTCCTCGTGGTCGAGACCGACGCGCGCCGCCCGAACGGACCCGGCCGGAACCCTGAGAAGAGCCTCGCCGAGAGCCTCGCCGAGGCCCTGTCGCCCGGCTCGCAGACGCTCATCGTCGATCTCAACGGCCCGGCCTCGCATTCGGACGCGCCGGGGCTCACCGACCTCGTGGCGGGCGATGCCGCCTTCCTGGACGTGATCCAGGCGTTGCCGGCCTCCCGGCTGCACCGGGTCGCCTGCGGCTTCGTCGACACGGAGGTTCTGTTCGAGGAGCCGCAGGCCCTCGCCATCACCCTGGACGCCATGGCGGAGGCCTATGATTGGGTCATCTGCCGCCTGCGCTTCCGCCCGGGCCAGGCCTCGCGCGCGCTGCTGAGCGCGGTCGCCGCCCGCATGGACGGCGTCGTCATCGCCTCGAATGCCGAGGCGGACGATCCGGATCTCGTCGCCCTCTACGGGCTCGCCGAGGATGCCGGCGCCGGCCAGGTTCTGGTGGCGCAGGACGACGTGGTGCAGGAACAGGCGAGCGGACGCCCGGCCTCATCCTATCCTGAGGTTGCGGACATGCCCCTGCGCCTCTCGGCCGCCTGAGGCGCGGCCGCGCCGACCGGACGGGTCCGGCGCGGCTCGCCCCCCGGACGTCAGCCGGCCCGCAGACGGCGGGCCTTCTGGGCGAGTGCCCAGAGGCGCGGGCTGCGCTTGATGCGGGCCTTCAGGCGGCCGAGCCCCTCCAGGGCGAGGCCCTGGAGGCGCCCGCGCAGGGTCACGGGGATCGTCACCGTCACGAGTTCGATGGTCTCGTCGCAGATGCTCGCCTTGTAGCGCGCCTCGCCGACCCCGAGATCGAAGCCCCGGCGCCCGCGCGCCGCCTGCTCGCGGACGAGGTGATGCAGCAGCAGGTCGCCGGGGCTGCAGCGGGCGATCTCCGGGTCGGCCTCGAAGGCCGTCATCATGCCGCTGAAGCGATCCTCGCTCACCGCCGCCCCGAAGGTCGCGAGCACGCGCCCGCTGTCGCGCGCCACGAGGGCGTGAAGCTCCATGGCCGGACGGCCGGAGCCGTCGCCGGGTCCGGCGGCGCGCGCGAGGAAGCGGCGGATCGGCGCCTCCGCGTAGGGATTGCGAATGCCGAGGCTCGCGAAGCGGGCGGATTTCTGGAGGTAGAAGGCCGCGAGAAAGGTCGCACTCTCCTCCTGCGTCGCCGCGCAGCGATACGCCACCGGGCCGACCGTCTCGACGAGGCGCTTCTCCTTCTGGCGCAGCTTCTTGCGCGCATCGGCGCTGAAGGCGCGGCGCACCGTCTCCTCGGGGTCAAGTCCGAGCCTCATCCCGTAGGCGTCGCTCGGGGAGGCCATCCCGCCGAGGCTCAGGGGATTGGCCGCGCCTTCCCAGGTCCGGGGCTGATGCGCGAGAACGTAGACGTCGATGCCGGCCTCGCGGCCGACCTCCGCCAGGAGGGCCCGCAGGTCGTCGCCCGGGATCGCCGCGGCCTCCCGCGAGGCGAACAGGGGCAGGTGATAATTCGCGTGGTATCCGCCGACGACGCGGGCGACCCGAACGCCGCGCTCGCGCGTCACCGTGAGGGGCAGGAGAAGCCGCGGCCGTCCGTCGGCCTCGCGCAGGACGATCACCCGGAGCGCGCCCGGATCGACCTCGGCCACCCGGTAGGACGCGACCCAGTCGAAGCGTTGGTAGGGCGTGCCGAGGCAGGCGGGCCCGGCCTCGATGCTGCGCCACAGGGCCTCGACGGCGCCGAGCTCCGTCCAGACCTCCGCCCTCAGCCCACCGCGCGTCTCTGCCGTGGCCATGCGGGCTCCACCCATAGCATGGACGAGAACTGTCATTTGCGTCGTCCCCTCAGCACTCGCTCCAGGACATAAAGGCGTCGTGCCTTAACGGGCGTGTACATCCCGGGCCGATCTCAGGGCGTAGGTAACGAAACCTTGTCGGTCGAAGGCTTAAGCCTTGCGGGACCAAGCCCTTTCGGGCCGTTCACGGGCCGCGCCATGCTTTCCACGCGAAACCGCCATCGCCTGCTCCAGGCCGGGTTCGAGGTCGTCTCGGCGACGCGCGCCGACCGCTGGCTCGCCCCGGCGGCGCGGGGGCTCGGGGTGATCCTGACCTTCCATCACGTGAGCCCGGAGCCTCCCGCGCCCTTCGCGCCGAACCGCATCCTCACGATCACGCCGGACTTCCTCGATCTCACCCTGACGAGCCTGCGCGCCCGCGGCTACAGCCTCGTTCCCCTCGATGCGGTGCCCGACCGGCTGGCGCATCCCGATCCGGAGGCGCCCTTCGCGGTCCTGACCTTCGATGACGGCTACCGCGACAATGTCGAGCATGCGGTGCCGATCCTGCGCCGCCACGGGGCGCCCTGGACCCTGTTCGTCACCACCGATTTCGCCGACCAGCGCGGACGCCTCTGGTGGAACGAGCTGGAGCGGGCGATCGCCCGCCTCGACCGGGTCCGGATCGGCGGCCCCGACCCCCTCGATTTGCCCGCGCGCGACGCGGACGAGAAGAATGCGGCCTTCGACGCCGTCTACCGCGCCCTGCGCGGCGGCCCCGAGGCGCGGCTCCTCGCAATCATCGCCGATCTCTGCCGGCAGGCGGGCTTCGCGGACGGGGGGGTGGCGGGCGAGCTCTGCCTCGATTGGGACGCACTGCGGGCGCTCGGCCGGGACCCGGCGGTGACGATCGGGGCCCATACCCGCACGCATCCGATGCTCGCCAAGCACCCGGCGGCGGTGGCGCGCCGCGAGATCGCGGAGGCGCGCGACCGCATCGTCGCGGAGCTCGGGCGGCCGGTGCGCCACCTGTCCTTCCCGGTGGGGGACCCGACCTCGGCGGCGGCGCGGGAATTCGCGATGGCGCGGGAGCTCGGCTTCGCCACGGCGGTGACGACCCGGCCGGGCCATCTCTTCGCCGCGCATTGCGCCCATCTCCAGGCGCTGCCCCGGGTCTCGATCAACGGCGCCTACCAGTCGCGCGCGGCCCTGGCGGGGCTCCTCTCGGGGGTGCCGTTCCTGGCCTGGAATCGCGGCCGGCGCCTCAACGTCGCGTGAGGCGCGGGCGGCCTCAGCGCCGGCGGCGCCGGCGGTAGCTGCGGCTCTCGTCGGAGCCCGCCGTGAAGACCGCGCTCTGGCGGCCGCGGCGCACGCGGTAGCGCCCGCGCCGGCCGCTCCTGGCCTCGGGCGCCGGATCGTCGGCCACGGGAAGCGCCGCCGTGGTCGCGGTGGCCGGGGCGGAGGCGGCGCTGCCGTCGCCGCCCGCGATGTTCTTGGCCGCAGGGCCGAATATCGAGAGACACTGGTTGTAGGCGAGGTCGTTCTTGAGGCGCTCGCAATCGTTGACGGAGCGGGGCGTGTCCTGCGCCAGAGCGGAGGGGCTTAGGATCAGGCAGAGGAGGCCGGCGAAGCCGAGGCGGCTCTGGAACGGGCGTGGCATGGAGCGGCTTTGCGGGAGGAGTTCGGATTGCTCGGGAAGGCGAGGCCGCTTCTCGGTCCCGAGTGCGGCGAAAACGCGGGCACTTCCGCGAAATCTCACGTATCCGGCCGCTCCATCCAGCGGATCACCGGCATCAGGGGAAAGATCCAGGCGATCCCGAGCAGGCAGTAGAGCACGGTCTGGATCAGGGCCGGCGCCTGCGAGATTCGGCTGTCGGCGATCGCCATCGCGAGGGGCGCGTAGAGGATCACGAAGGCCAGGATGCCGATCGTGCCGATCAGGCTGCGGGTGCGGCGGCGCATCGGGCTCCTCGTCGTGACAATCCGCGCCAGCGCTAATCGCCCGGGCGCGCGAAGGCAACGGCCCCACGGGGTCGCACGGCGCGCCCGCGGTCGCGTCTCTGCTCAACCTGGCTTCGGGGCGGGTGCGGCACCGCCGGGCGTTGCCCCCCGGGCGGCCTTTGCCTAACTCACGCACGCGCAACACCCTTCCGCCCAGCGCCCCGCCGACGACGTCCGCCGCCGCGCCGTCCGCCGACCGACAGACGAGACCCCGCGATGATGCCTGCCGCCACCGCCCGATCCGGACGAAATCCCAGGCGGGCCGTGCGCGGCTGGCTCTATCTCCTGGCCGCCCTGGTGGTGGCGATGGTGGCGGTCGGCGGCGCGACCCGGCTGACCGGATCCGGCCTGTCGATCACCGAGTGGCGCCCCGTCACCGGCGCGGTGCCGCCTCTCTCGGCCGAGGCCTGGACGGCGGAATTCGAGAAGTACAAGGACACGCCGCAATACCGCATCCTCAACCAGGGGATGGGGCTTGCCGACTTCAAGGTCCTGTACGGCTGGGAATGGGGCCACCGCCTGCTCGGGCGCATCGTCGGGCTCGTCTTCTTCCTGCCGCTCCTCTGGTTCTGGTGGCGGGGCCGCCTCAGCCGCCGTCTCGGGCTCGGGCTGCTATGCCTCGGCATCCTCGGCGGATTGCAGGGCGCCATCGGCTGGATCATGGTCGCGTCGGGCCTGCAGCCGGGCATGACGGCGGTGGCGCCGATCAAGCTCGCCCTCCACCTCACCACCGCGAGCCTGATCCTGGCGGGCCTCGTCTGGCTCGCGGCGGGCGAGCGCGGCGAGGCGATCGCCCCGGCCCCGCGCCGCCTGCGGGCGACGGCCCTCCTCCTGCCGGCGCTGGTCCTGCTGCAGATCTTCCTCGGCGGGCTGGTCGCCGGCTCGCATGCGGGCCTCGTCTACAACACCTGGCCGAGCATGAACGGCGACCTGATCCCGCCCGTGGAGGGGCTGTTCGTGGTCAGGCCCTGGATCGAGAACTTCGTCGACAACGCCACCCTGGTCCAGTTCAACCACCGGATGACGGCCTATCTCCTCGTCACGGTGGCGATCCTGCACGCCCTCGACGCCATCGTGAGCCGCCCCGGCAGCGGAGCCGCCCGGCGCGCCATCGGGATCGCCGGCCTCACCCTGGCGCAGGCCATGCTCGGCATCACGGCGCTGCTGCTCGCGGTGCCGCTCTGGGCCGCGCTCGCTCACCAGGTCTTCGCCATGGCGGTCCTGACCATGGCGGTGGTGCATGCGCGCCTGAGCCGCGGCACGGTCGTTGCGAGAGCCGGAACCGGCGTCCCGGAGACGCCGTTCGGCTACGAGGCGATGTCGGTCCGGCGGGCATGAAGCCGGCTTTGCTTCGCGGCCAATGTCCCGCAACGCACAAATCTTCACCATTTCGGCTGATTTCTGTGGAATGAAGGATGATACCGTAGTTCGCCGTGGGAACGACTTCAGGCGTTTACGCTTAGCTTCCGCAGAATGCAGGAGGCAGAGATGTTCCTTGCGGAGGATGGACGACCGACGGGACTGAATTGGAATTACTCGCGGCGCGAGATGGTCGCCGATGGGGTCATCCATTGTATCGGCGTGGCATTCGGTCTTGCGGCGTCTGTCGCTCTGATCGCGACAGCTGCGGCGACACAGATCGGATGGGGCGTTCGAGCCTCGGTGGTCGTCTACGCGGCTGCCCTGGTCTCGATGCTGGCGGTCTCCGCCACCTACAACCTCTACCCGGTCAGTCCGCGCAAATGGCTGCTTCGCCGCGCCGACCACGCGCTGATCTACCTGATGATCGCCGGCACCTACACACCCCTCGTCGCCCTCGTGGGCACCGGCGCGACGGCCTACGCGCTCCTGGCCTTCATCTGGATCGTGGCCGGCATCGGCATCGCCGTGAAGCTGCTGCTGCCCGGCCGCTTCGACCGCCTCTCGATCGCCCTCTACCTGATGCTCGGATGGAGCGGTCTCTTCGCCTATGAATCCGTCATCGCGGTGCTGCAGCCAACGGCCCTGTGGCTGCTCGCCATCGGCGGCCTGCTCTACTCGATCGGGGTGATTTTCCACGTCTGGCGCAACCTGCCGTTCCAGAACGCGATCTGGCACGCCTTCGTGCTGGTGGCGACGGCCTGCCATTTCGGCACGGTCTGGGCGAGCCTCACCGGGGCCGCGGCCGCCTGACCGGCGGCCTTCCGCCGGCCGGACGTGAAGACGGGCGGGCCGCCGCGCGGTCCGCCCGTCTTCACGTCCGGCCGCGATGCGAGGGTCAGGGATTCGTGTTCCAAGGATAGATCACCCGCATGGCTGTCGCCTCGGCCTGCTGCTGGGCCGGCGGGGCGGCCTCCGGCGTGGCCTTGTGCAGGCGGGCGAGGGCCTTGCGGGCCTGGTCGGCCGGCATGGCGCCGACCGGGGCGATCATCGCGGCGAGCAGGCGGCGCGTCTTGCGGTCGACCCGGGAGGATTGCTCGACCGCCTGGAATTCGTGCATCGCGTGGCGCTTGTCGGGATTGCCGGTGAAGACCCGCGCCCCGTCCTTGAGCACCACGATGTCGCCGGGCCGCAGGGTCTCGTCGCGCAGGAGCGCGGCGGCCGGGCCTGCCTTCATGTCGAGGGGCGTCTGCCGGTCGGTGATCGTCACCTTCAGGGGCTCGGGCTTCGGCAGGGCGGCGTAGCGGATCTTCGGGCGAAGCCGCGCCCCCTCGGCGCGCCGGTCGTGGCGGCGCCCGTAATAGCGCTCGGGGGAGGGCATCTGCACCTCGGCCGGCTGAGGCGCGGCCTGCTGGGCGGGCCTGGCGCCCCCGAAGAGCTGCTGGAACAGGCCGCCCAGCCCCCCCGCATCCTGGGCGTGGACACTCGCGGCGGTGCCGAGGATCAGGCCAGTCGCGGTCAGCGCCACGAGGCTCCGGCGGGTCGCGTGGCGGCTCAAAGTCGGTGGCATCGGCCTCTCCGGAAGGATCCTGGCGCCTGCGGCGCGACGTCTCACCTTCAACGGAGGGTTAACCGAGACAGTTCCGATGCAATCAGGAGATTAAATCGAACCGTTGGAGCTGCCGCCCGGCGGCGCCTCGCCGCCCTCGCCGATGCAGTCGAGGGCGCGCTCGACGGCGCTGACCGCGTCGAGAAGGTTCTGGACCGTGCGCTCGACCTCGAGGGCCGGGCGCCCCATGGCGGCGGCGCGCGAACTGAGATCCTCCAGCTGCTCCAGCAGGTCGAGGAGGTCACCGGCGACGGCGACCACCTCGCAGCGCGCGAGTTGCGCGGCGGGTTGGCGCTGGCGGAAGGGCAGGACGTTGCTCATCGGGGCCAGTCTTCGCCAAAAGCTTGGGGATTCGCCAGGGTTCGGGCCGGCTCCTCCACACGATTGCCGGAGTTGCGTGGCCCTTTCGACGCGGATTGGTGTGTTTTTCGTGGCCACCGGACATCACCCTGACCGGAAAGGTCCACGGAACGTGAACCATGCGCTTGACGGCGTGCGGGGCAGGGCACCACCACCGTGCCGACGATCAAAACCCCGTGGAGTCCCGCGATGCGCCTCAAACCCCTCGTCCTCGCCGCCCTCGCCTCAGCCCTGTCCGGCGGGCTCGCCGCCTGCAACAGCGTCGAGGGGAGCGACAGCCGCAGCGGCCTGTCCGAGACCTTCAACACCGACAATTACCGCCGCTCGAACGACACCAACGGCACCCAGACCCGGCGGGACGTGAACCGCCTCTACACGCAGCCCTCGCTGCCCTCGATCGTCAACCGCGGCTACTGAGCGGGGCGGGGACCGCCCCCCGCGCCGGCTGACGGCGTTGCGCGAGGCAACCTGATCCAGGCGCTGCAGCGTTTTCGGCGCCGCAGCGTTCTCGGCGCCTCAGCGCTTTCCCAGCGCGTCCGCGAAGGCGGTGATCCGGTTGCGGGCGTAGGTGGGCAGGCCGGCGCTGATCGAGGTGCCGGTGTTGAAGCTCGAATTGCCCATCAGGACCTGCGCCGGCAGGAGGTTCTTGAGCACCGGCACGCGCGCATACTCGGCCTTGCGGTCGAGGACGTCGGCCTTGATGGCGAGCGCCATGTAGGTGGTGACCACGGTCCTGGTCGGGTCGCCCGGCATCGGCTGGAACACCGCCAGGAACTTGCCGAAGCGCAGGATCTGGTTGACCCAGAAGATGGTCTGTTCGAGCCCGCCCGTCACCGGGGTGTCGACCTTGGTGAGGCCGGAGAGCGCCGCCGCCTCGGCGGGCGGCAGGGTGCGCAGCTCGCTCTGGAACGCGACGAACTCGGCGATCTTCTTGGCGCCGCCCTCTTCCAGCTTGTTGGCGAGCTTCACGCCGAGGGGCAGCTTGCCTTCGAGATCGTAGCGCGACTCGATGCAGACGGTGCCCTCCGGCCCGCACCAGGGCCGGTCCGGGCGCTTGGCGAAGGCCGCCTGCGGGTCCTTGGTTGGGGTGACGTCGGCAGGCGCCAACGTCCTGTGCTTGATGGCCGGGTCCATCCTCTGGACGAAGCCGAGATTGGCGAAGGCCTGGAGGTCGATCGCCTCCGGGGGCCGCGCCACCACGAAGCGCCCCTCGGCCACGTAGACCTTCAGGGTCTCGTGCCGGGGCTTGGCGACGCCGTTCACCGTCACCGTGTAATCGGGCTCCCGGTAGGCCGGGAAGGGCGCGAGGGCGGCGGCCTCCGCGGGCCGCGTCCGGGCCCAGTCGAGATAGGGCACGAGGCCGTTCTCAGGGACGGCCGGCTTGTCGCGGTGATCGGTGAACAGCACCGTGCCGGGCTTGATCGTGGCGGGGTCGACGGCCTCCACGGAGGCCACCTCGCGGATCCGCTCGGGGGCGGCCGCGGCCTGCTGCGCCATGCCGGGGGCGGGCGCTTGCGCCTGGGCTTGCGTCTGTGCCTGGGCTTGCGTCTGGGCCACCGACACGGTGCCCGCCGCGAGCGCAAGGGCCAGGGTCGCCGAAAGCTGCGTCTGCACGTCGTCAAGCCTCAGGAATACGGGATGGGTGGGAGCGGGCGCTCATCCGCGAGCCTCGCGGAATTCGGCCCGCGAGGCCGGCAGAATTCGGCACAGGATCGCGGCCCCGCCTGGGGCGGGATCCGGCATCAGTAGCGCGGATCGTCGCCGAACAGGTAGTCCGGGTCGCGCCGGCGGGGCCGCGGCCAGTCGTCCTCGCCGAAGGGCGAGCGGTTGGTCTGGCCCGGCCAGGGCTGGTAGCCGTCGAGATCGCCCTGCGCCCGCCGGCTGCGCGGCGCCTGCGGGCGGCGCTCGCCGAAGGGGTCGAGGAGGTCGGCCTCCGGCACCCGGTTGCCGTAGACGTCGCCCGCGGCATCCGCCCCCTGCTCGGCCCCACCGAGGCCGGCCCCGCCGAGGCCGGCATCGCCGTCCTCCGCGTCCGGCCGCATGGCGTAGAGGGTCTCGCGGGGCACGAGGCGGAACTGGGTGTCGGCCATGCGGCCATCCCCTTGCGTGCGGAAATGCTCCAGGAAGCCGCCGCCCGCGACGCGCTCGCCGCTGCGGGCATCGATCGGCAGGTCGATCAGGAAGCGCCGGGCCTCCTGCGAGGGCGGGGCGAGGGGCGTCTTGCCGATGCCGTTCGCCCAGGCCGCCTGCAGGATCTGGCCCGCGATCGGGACCGAGACGTGGCCGCCGGTCTGGCCGCGCCCGAGCGTGCGGCGGTTGCCGTCGGCATTGTCGTAGCCGACCCAGACCACGATGGTGATCTCGTTGGTGAAGCCCGCGAACCAGGCGTCGTTCTCGTTCTCCGAGGTGCCGGTCTTGCCCGCGATGTAGGGGGCGAAGCGCGCGAGCGCGGCGGCGGTGCCGTGGCTCGTCACCCCCTGCAGCATGGTCTTGAGCTGGTAGAAGGCAACCCGGTCGGCCGAGCCGATCCGCACCGGCTCCCGGGCCGCGTGCGCGTAGACGGGCTTGCCGTCGCGCTCGATGCCCTCGAGGGCGTAGGGGGTCGGGCGCCCACCCTCATTGGCCACCGCCGCGTAAAAGGCGGCGAGGTCGAGCATGCGCACGGGCTGCGCGCCGAGCACGAACGGGTAGTAGCGCTCGCATTCTGCGTAGATCTGGGCCTCGAGGGCGATGTCGCAGACGCGGCCCAGGCTCGCGGGCGCCTTGTCGGCGATGCCCCCCTGGAGCAGGCGCGCGGTGACGAGGTTCTTCGAGAATTCGAGGCCGCGGCGCAGGGTCGTGGCGCCGGAGCCGCCGCCCTCGTAGTTCTTCGGCGACCAGCTGTCCCCGACGCCCCCGATGGGCGGCAGGGTGATGGCGGAATCCATCACGAGGGTGTTCGGCTGGAGCCCGGCATTGAGGGCCGCCAGATAGGTGAGGGGCTTCAGGGTCGAGCCCGGCTGGCGCACCGCCTGGGTGACGCGGTTCAGCTGGCTCAGCGGGTAGGAGAAGCCGCCCGCCATGGCGAGGATGCGCCCGGTGCGGTTCTCCAGCACCAGGGCCGCGCCCTGCACGTTTGGCCGCACCCGGATCTCGGCGCGGGGCGCGCCCTTGCCCTCGCGCAGCCTCACCCGCACCACGTCGTAGGCCTGCAGCTTGCCTCGGGCGATGCCGGGATCGAGGCTGGCGATGCGGCCGTCGGCGAGCCCGACCTTCACCGACCCGCGCCCGGGCTCCAGCACCACCGCGAGCGGCCAGTGCACGTCGTAGAGGACGGGCCGCGCGCTCTCGAGCGCCCGCAGCCAGGCGGGTTTGGGGCCGGTCGCCCGCGAGCCGGGGGGCTTGGCGCCGGCGAGCTTGGCGCCGGCGGGAGTCCGGGCGGCCTTCCCCTGGGCGCCCTCCGGCTTCGGCTCGGCCGGCGCCTGCGCGCCCGTCACATTCGGGGCGGATTGGGGGGCGGCCTCGGGGGCGGGGGTCGCGGCCTCGAGCCGGCGCACGCTGTCGGCGAGGTTGAACTCGGGGCCGGAAAAGCTCTGGCGGCCGGTGCCCCGCTCGTAGGTGGCGAGCCCGTCCTGCAGGGCGGTCTCGACCGCCCGCTGCAGCCCGGCATTGACGGTGGCGCGCACCGTGTAGGAGGCGCTCGTCAGGGACTCGATGCCGCCGAAGGTGCGGGCCTCGCGGGCGAGGTAATCGACCACGTAGAAGCCCGAGTCGCGCCGCGCGGTCTCGATCGGCTTGAGGCCGAGATCGGCCTTGACCGCCTCGGCCATCTGGGCGTCGGTGATCGCGCCCTCTTCCTTCAGGCGCGCCAGCACGTAGGCGCGCCGCTCGCGGGCCCGGTCGGGGTATTTGTCGGGGCTGTAGTAGTTCGGGCCCTTGGGCATTCCGGCCAGCAGCGCCGCCTCGGACAAGCCGAGCTGCCCCACCGATTTCCCGAAATAGCTGCGCGCCGCCATCTCGATGCCGTAGGCGCCACGGCCGAGATAGATCCCGTTGAGGTAGAGGCCGAGGATCTGGGGCTTCGTCAGGATGCGCTCGAGGCGCGCCGCCACGATCATCTCGCGGATCTTGCGCTCGTAGGTGACGTCGTCGCCCACCGAGAGGTTCTTAACCACCTGCTGGGTGATGGTGGAGCCGCCCTGCGGGCGCCCGGGCGAGGCGAGGTTGCCGATGAAGGCCCGGATGACGCCGCGCTCGTCGATGCCGTGGTGGCTCTCGAAGCGCTTGTCCTCGGCGGCGATGAAGGCCTTCTGGACGAGGGGCGGCACCTCGGCGACCGGCACCACGAGGCGGCGGCCATTGGCCTCGAAGGTCTCCGAATAGGGCTTGCCGGCCCCGTCGAGGATCAGGCTCGCCCCCGGGAGCTTAGGGTCCTTCAGGGCCTCGGCGGCGGGCAGGTCGGCGGCGGCCTTGTTGTAGAAGGCGATCACCTCGGCGGCGACGAAGGGGGACTCCTTGGGGTCCTCGCCCTTGCAGAACTGGCGGTAGCTCGTGCTCAGCTCACCGATATCGAGCCCGTGCAGGAGCTTGGGGGCGGAGGGCCCCGCCACCGTGCTGGGATCCTCCATCGCGGTGGAGATCAATTCGTCGAGGTTGATGTCCTCGATGTCGAAGGCCTTGCGCATGTGGGCGCAGCCGTCGCGCAGGATCTGGACGACCTGGGCGGCGTCTGCCACGGGATCGAACTGCGTCTTCACCGCGTCCGGCCGCGTCGTGACCTGGCTCAGGGTGAGGGCGGTCGCGAACAGCTTGATCAGGATGGTGTTCATCGGGCGGGTTGAGGCACCGGGCGGGACGCGGAGACGCGAAGCGGCCGGGAGGATCGCGGCCGCGCCCTAAGATGGGGTGCACAACGCGGCTGTTTTAAGATGCTGGCCCGGGCCCTCAGCCCTTGATCGTGAAGGGCTGCGGGACGCGGGCGCTGCGCCCGCTCGCCTTGTCGTGCAGGGTGAAGACCAGGACGTAATCGCCCTCCGCGATCCCGTCGAGCGTCAGGGTCAGGTTGATGAAGAGCTCGCGGACGCGGGCATGGCTCGTCAGGCCGTAATCGAGGAAGCCGTTCTGGCCCCCGAGGACCTTGCCGGCCGGGGTCGTGATCTCGAAATCGACCGTCACGCCGAGCCGGTGGAGGTCCGTCCCGACCGGAACCCAGCCATAGCCCACCGGCTCGACATAGGTGATGAGCGCCTCCCCGGGCTTGAAGACGGACGAGGGACGCGCCTCGTAATCCCCGAAGGCCTCGGCCTTGCGGCTGACGAGGAGGTTGCGCCGCGCGCCGAAGGGCAGGCGCAGCCAGAGCTCGGCGGTGGCCCTCTCGAAGGCATCGAGATCCGCCAGGGTCGGGCGCGCCGGGACCGCTGGCGGCTCCAGCTTCGCGGGGGCGGGCTTCGCGGCGCCCGACCAGAAATCGTCGGCGGCCGGCGCGGCCCTCGGGCCCGTCCCGCACCACAGCAGCATCGCCGCCGCCAGCCCGATCCCGATGCGCATCGCCCGCTCCCCCTCGCCACCCTTGTCCGCCGCCCTCGTCCGCCGCGCCTACTGGATCGGCCGCACGCTGTTCATGATGCCGGCGATGTCGGCCTTGTTGGCCGCGCGCTCCTCCTCGGAGCCCCAGAGGGTGATCATGATCACCTGGTTCTCGCCGCCGCTCAGGATGACGAAGTCGACGATGGTCTTGCCGTTGAGATCGGTGGTGTTGTAGCGGATCACCTGGCCGGCGGTGCCGTTGAAGTCCATCTCCCGCTCTTCCGGCTTCACCTTGTCGTCGATCTCGTTTTCCTTCATCCACTTCTTGTTGGCCAGAAGCATCGCGTCGAGCTTCTTCTTGCTGGCCGATTCCACCGAGAAGAACATGTCGCCGTCCGGCGATTTCGCCGAGAAGCCGTACTCGATCTCCTCGGACTTCCACGTGTCGGGCAGGCGGAGCGTGACGGCCGGGTTCTTCTCCGGCACCGCGAAGTTGCGCGCCTCGGCCGGGAGGGCGAGCGCCAGGAACGCGAGGCCGAGCAGGAACTTACGCATCAACACTTCCCCCCAGATGTCGCCCGTCTCCCGCGGGGCTGAACCCGGCCTGTGTCCGGCCGAAACCGAGTACAGTCAAGCTTGGAACCTGAAAAAATCGGGCACAGCCTCGGCCGACACTGAAAAAGCGACGGTTTTGCAACCTGTGCGTTAAGAAGCGCTGCCATTTCGCCGAGAGCCCGCATGATCAACGATCTCTGGTACAAGAACGCCGTCATCTACTGCCTCTCGGTGCGGACCTTCATGGATGCCGACGGCGACGGGATCGGGGATTTCGCCGGGCTGGAGCGGCGGCTCGATTACCTCCAGGGCCTCGGCGTCACGGCGATCTGGCTGATGCCGTTCCAGCCCTCGCCGAAGAAGGATGGCGGCTACGACATCTCGGATTATTACGGGGTCGATCCCGATTACGGCAGCCTCGGCGACTTCGTCGCCTTCACGCACGCGGCGCGGCAACGGGGCCTGCGGGTGATCATCGACCTCGTGGTCAACCACACCTCGGACCGGCACCGCTGGTTCCAGTCGGCGCGCTCCGACCCGCATTCCCTCTATCGCGACTGGTATGTCTGGTCGGAGGAGCGGCCCGCCAATGCGGACGAGGGCATGGTGTTCCCGGGCGTGCAGCGGACGACCTGGACCTACGACACCAAGGCGAAGGCCTATTATTTCCACCGCTTCTTCGATTTCCAGCCGGACCTGAACACCGCCAACCCGGCGGTGATCGCCGAGATCCTGAAGATCATGGGCTTCTGGATCGAGCTCGGGGTCTCGGGCTTCCGCATGGATGCGGTGCCGTTCGTGATCGCCCGCAAGGGCGCCGACGTGAAAGGCGAGCCCGTCGAGCAATTCGACCTGCTGCGCAACTTCCGCGAGTTCCTGCAATGGCGCCAGGGCGACGCCATCATCCTGGCCGAGGCCAATATCCTGCCGCGCCAGGACCTCGATTATTTCGGGGATGACGGCGACCGCATGCACATGATGTTCAACTTCCAGGTCAATCAGGCGACCTTCTACGCGCTCGCGGCGAGCGACGGGCGCCCCCTGGTCAAGGCGATCGAGAAGACCTGGGCCCGCCCCGCCACCGCCCAGTGGGCGACCTTCCTGCGCAACCACGACGAGCTCGATCTCGGGCGCCTCACCGAGGCGCAGCGGCAGGCGGTGTTCCGGGCATTCGGGCCCGAGGCGGAGATGCAGCTCTACGACCGGGGCATCCGCCGCCGCCTCGCCCCGATGCTGCAGGGGGACCCGCGCCGGATCCGGCTCGCCTACTCGCTGATGTTCACCCTGCCCGGCACGCCGGTCCTGCGCTACGGCGACGAGATCGGCATGGGCGACGACTTGAGCCTGAAGGAGCGCGACTGCGCCCGCACGCCGATGCAATGGACCGGGGAGGCGAATGGGGGCTTCTCGAAGGCCGAGCGCCCGGTGATGCCGGTGATCGCCAAGGGGCCGTTCGGCTTCCCCCACGTCAACGTCGCCGAGCAGCGCCACGACCGGGACTCGCTCCTCGCCTGGATGCAGAGCATCATCCGCCTGCGCAAGGAGGCGCCCGAGATCGGCTGGGGCGAGATCAGCGCCGTCGAGACCGGCGAGAACGCGGTCCTGGCGCTGCGCTACGATTGGCGCAACAACGCCGTCCTGTGCGTGCACAACCTCGCGGCGCGGCCCCTCGAGGTGGCGCTCCGGACCGGCATCGCCGCGCCGGAGGGCGACCTCCTGATCGACCTCCTCACGGGCAGCCGCAGCGAGGCGGCGGAGGATGGCCGCCACACGATCTGCCTCGAGGGCTACGGCTATCACTGGTACCGGGTCGGCGGCCTCGACGCGCTGCTGCGGCGCAGCCCCGGCTGAGTCCGGCCCGGCTGAGGCCGGTTCGGGCTTGGAGGGCCGGATTCGCCCCCGCCTGCAACCCGCGCTAGAAGGCCGGATCCTGCGTCCGGCCGGGCGCAATCGAGAGCCGCAACACCAATCCGAGAAGAGCCCCGATGCCAGGCACGCCCCGCGCCGGAATCATTCCGGTCACCCCCTTCCAGCAGAACTGCACCCTGATCTGGGACGAGGCCAGCAAGGTCGGCGCCGTGGTCGATCCCGGCGGGGATCTCGACCGGATCGAGGCGGCGATCCGCGAGCAGGGCATCGCCATCGAGAAGATCCTGCTGACCCACGGCCATATCGACCATGCGGGCGGCGCGGCCGAGCTGCGTGAGCGCCTCCAGGTCCCGATCGAGGGCCCGCACGCGGCCGACCGCTTCCTCCTCGATTCCCTGCCCGAGACCGGCGCCGGCTACGGGCTGCCCGAGGCCCGCGCGGTGACGCCGGACCGCTGGCTCGACGAGGGCGACGCCGTCAGCGTCGGGCCCCTCGCCTTCGACATCCTGCACGCCCCCGGCCACTCGCCGGGCAGCGTCGTGTTCGTCAGCCGGGACGCGCGCTTCGCCCTGGTGGGGGACGTGGTGTTCAAGGGCTCGGTGGGGCGCACCGACCTGCCGGGCGGCAACCACGAGGCGCTGATCCGGGCGATCAAGGAGAAGGTGCTGCCGCTCGGCGACGACATCGCCTTCATCCCCGGCCACGGCCCCACCAGCACGCTCGGCGAGGAGCGCCTGACGAACCCGTTCCTGCAGGAATGAGGATCGGGCCTCTGCGGCGCGCCCGGAACGCCGGTCGCGCGGCCAACGCCCCTAACGCGACGTTAAGGCGAAACCGCCAGAACAGGGGATCGGGCCCGGCCGCCACGGCGCCGGAAACGATGTAATTTCAAGGCGGAATCCCTATATCAGGCGGGTCAAACGAATCGCAGGCGCAGGGGTCCGTGAGCCGGGCCCGAATAGCTCAAGCGAACACCCGCCTGCCCGAGGAACTTCATGGCCGACAATCCGCAGACTGAACACGCCGATGCTTACGGCGCGGAATCGATCCGGGTGCTCAAGGGGCTCGATGCCGTGCGCAAGCGGCCGGGCATGTATATCGGCGACACCGACGACGGGTCGGGCCTCCACCACATGGTCTACGAGGTGGTGGACAACGCCATCGACGAGGCGCTCGCGGGCCACGCGGACCTCGTCACCGTGACGCTCAACGCCGACGGCTCCTGCACCGTGTCCGACAACGGCCGCGGCATCCCGGTGGACATCCACAAGGAGGAGGGCGTCTCGGCGGCCGAGGTCATCATGACCCAGCTGCACGCGGGCGGTAAGTTCGACCAGAATTCCTACAAGGTCTCGGGCGGCCTGCACGGCGTCGGCGTCTCGGTCGTCAACGCCCTGTCGCAGTGGCTGCGCCTGCGCATCTGGCGCAACGACAAGGAGCACACGATGGAGTTCCGCCACGGCGATGCCGTGGCGCCCCTGAAGGTGCTCGGCCCCGGCAATGGCCGGCGCGGCACCGAGGTTAGCTTCCTGCCCTCGACCGACACCTTCACGATGATCGAGTTCGATTTCGCGACGCTGGAGAAGCGCCTGCGCGAGCTCGCCTTCCTGAATTCCGGGGTGCGCATCGTGCTGACCGACGCGCGCCACGCCGAGCACAAGCGCGAGGAGCTCTATTACGAGGGCGGCATCGAGGCCTTCGTGCGCTATCTCGACCGCTCGCGCAAACCCATCGAGGGCATGACCAAGCCCCTGCTGGTGCGCGCCGTGCGCGACGACATCCGGGTCGAGGTGGCGTTCTGGTGGAACGACTCGTTCAACGAGACCGTGCTGCCCTTCACCAACAACATCCCGCAGCGCGACGGCGGCACCCACATGGCGGGCTTTCGCGCCGCCCTGACGCGCCAGATCACCGGCTACTCAGAATCCTCCGGCATCGCCAAGCGCGAGAAGGTCTCGCTCACGGGCGAGGATTGCCGCGAGGGCCTGACGGCGGTCATCTCCGTGCAGGTGCCGGACCCGAAATTCTCCTCGCAGACGAAGGACAAGCTCGTCTCCTCCGAGGTGCGCCCGGCCGTCGAGAACGTCCTCAGCGAGGGCCTGTCGAACTGGCTCGAGGAGAATCCGGCCCAGGCCCGCGCGGTGATCGCCAAGGTGGTGCTCGCGGCGTCCGCCCGCGAGGCGGCCCGCAAGGCCCGCGAGACCGTGACCCGGAAGGGGGCGCTCGACATCGCCTCGCTGCCGGGCAAGCTCGCCGATTGCCAGGAGCGCGACCCCACGAAGTGCGAGCTTCTGCTGGTGGAGGGCGATTCCGCCGGCGGCTCGGCCAAGCAGGGCCGCGACCGCACCTTCCAGGCCGTCCTGCCCTTGCGCGGTAAGATCCTCAACGTCGAGCGCGTCCGGCCCGACCGGATGCTGTCCTCGGCGGAGATCGGGACGCTGATCACGGCGCTCGGCGCCGGCATCGGTCGCTCCGCGACGGACCGCGAGGGCTTCAACCCGGAGAAGCTGCGCTACCACCGCATCATCATCATGACGGATGCGGACGTGGACGGCTCGCATATCCGCACCCTGCTGCTGACCTTCTTCTTCCGGCAGATGCCGGAGCTGATCGAGCGCGGGCACCTCTACATCGCCCAGCCGCCGCTCTACAAAGCCGAGCGCGGCCGCCGCCAGCTCTACCTCAAGGACGAGCGCGCCCTGGAGGATTACCTGATCGACCAGGGCATCGAGGGTGCGACCCTGCGGCTCGCCTCCGGCACCGAATTCGCCGGCGACCAGCTCAAGGTGCTCGTCGACGAGGCCCGGATCTTCCGGGGCATCCTGTCGGGGCTGCACACCCGCTACGACCGCTCCGTGGTGGAGCAGGCGGTGATCGCGGGCGCCCTGCGGCCCGAGGTCGCCGACAACCCGGGCGAGGCCGAGGTCCTGGCCGCCATGACGGCCAAGCGCCTCGACCGGATCGCCGACGAGATCGAGCAGGGCTGGGCGGGCGAGGCCCAGGAGGGCGGCTATGTCCTGAGCCGGACCCTGCGCGGCGTGCGCCAGGTCTCGAGCCTCGACGCCTCGCTGATCGCCTCCCAGGAGGCGCGGCGCCTCACCGAGCGCGGGCCGGCCCTGCGCGAGATCTACGGCGAGCCCGTGACCCTCGCCCGCAAGGGCGAGGAGACGGTGCTGCACGGCCCCGTCGGGCTGTTCGAGGCCGTGATGGCGTTCGGCCGCAAGGGCCTGCAGCTCCAGCGCTACAAGGGTCTCGGCGAGATGACCGCCCAGCAGCTCTGGGAGACGACCCTCGACCGCGAGGTGCGCTCGCTCCTGCAGGTGAAGGTCAAGGACACGACCGACGCGGACGACCTCTTCGTCAAGCTGATGGGCGACGTGGTGGAGCCCCGCCGCGAGTTCATCCAGGAGAACGCGCTCACCGTGGCCAATCTCGACGTCTGAGCGCCAGCCGGCGCTCACCGGCCCGCGCCGGGTGATCCAGCCCGACGGGGCCCGCTGCGGGCCGGGAGCATGGTTTCGCCCGGCGCGCGCAAGATGTCCGATGCGCGGATGCCCGGGCGGCCGGGTTCGAGCCGGCGGCCAGCAAGGCTCGGACAGACATGCGGGGCCCGCCGAAGGTCAGATCGGTACGGGACCTGGTCCACCTCTTGCGTAAACCAGTCGGCAGCGTAAACAGAACCGCTTCCGGCCTAGCGCTCGGCGAGTCTCTGCTTCATCCGTTGCTGGCCCACGCACCCGTTCCGGGCGGGGGCCAAGCCCACCCGACGGAGAATCCGGCATGCCGCAGCCGGCATCACGGCCGCGTTCCACCCTGGCCTCGCTCGCCCTGATCGGCGCCGTCTGCGTCGCCGCCACCGGCGCGCTCGCCTACACGGCGGGGTGGCTCTCGCCCGATCGCCTGACCCCGACGAAGCTCGTCGACGCGCTCGCGCCGCCCACCGGCCCGGTGCGCGGACATCGCCGGAACCACGCCAAGGGAATCTGCTTCACGGGCGAGTTCCAGTCGAACGGGGCCGGGGCCGCGATCTCGCGGGCGCAGGCCTTCGAAGCCGGGCAGCATCCCGTCCTCGGCCGGTTCAACCTCGGCACCCCGGAGCCCCTGGTGGCGGATGCGAGCGTGCGGGTGCGGGGCATGGGCCTGGAGATCGCGACGCAGCGGGGCGCGGTCTGGCGCGCCGCCCTGATCAACGCCCCGGTCTTCCCCGTCTCCACGCCGGAGGCCTTCTACGCGCTCCTCCAGACCTCCGCGAGCAAGGAGCCGAACGCGATGGCGGGCTTTGCCGCGGCGCATCCGGAAATCGCGACCTTCGGCGCCTGGGCGAAGAGCCCGGACTGGACCGCGAGCTACGCCGAGGAGCCCTATAACAGCCTCAACGCCTTCCTGTTCGTCGACGGCGCCGGCACGGAGCACGCCGCGCGCTGGTCGCTGCGTCCGGAGGCGCCGCCCGAGCGGATCACGCCCGAAGAGCTTGGCCGGCGCGGCGACGACGTCCTCGAACGGGAGATCACGCAGCGGGTCGCGGCCGCCCCGGCGCGCTGGACCCTCGTCCTGACGCTGGCCGATCCGGGCGACCAGACCGCGGATCCGAGCCGCGCCTGGCCGGAGGGACGGCGCAGCATCGAAGCCGGCACCCTCCTGGTTCAGCGCATCGAGGCGGAAGCCGACGGCCCCTGCCGCGCCATCAACTTCGATCCGACCATCCTGCCGGACGGGATCCGGGTCTCCGACGACCCGTTCCCGGCCGCGCGATCCGCGGCCTACGCGAAATCCTACGATCTCCGGACTGCGGAGAGCGCGGATTATCCCCATCACCCGAAGGCAGCGCCATGATCGCGGGCAACACCCGATTCACGGCCGCGCAGCGGCTGCTGCACTGGTCGATGGCGCTCTGCATCATCGCGATGTTCTTCATCGGCGTCGGCATGGTCTCTTCTGTCATGCCGAAATACGTGCCGCTGCTCGCGACCCACAAGACGCTCGGCCTCGCGATCCTCGCCCTCGCGCTGGTCCGGCTCGCCGTCCGCGCCCGCTCGGGGGCGCCGCCCCTCCCGGCCGATCTGCCGGCCCCGATGCGGCTCGCCGCGGAGCTGTCGCATTACGGCCTCTACGCGCTGATGTTCGCCCTGCCGCTCCTCGGCTGGGCGATGCTGTCGGCGGGCGCCTATCCGGTCGTGCTCTACGGCGGCATCCGGCTGCCCGCGATCGTCCCGCAGAGCGAGGTTCTGCACACGCTCCTCTGGAACGCGCATTACTACCTGGCCTTCGCGTTCTTCGCCCTGGTCCTGACGCATGTCGCGGCGGCCCTCTTCCACGCGCTGGTTCGCCGCGACGGCGTCTTCGAGGCGATGGCGCCGATCGGGTCCCGGATCGGCGCCGCGCCCGGGACGGACAGTGACGCCGGCCACGCCGCGACCCGGAAGGCGTGAGCCCGGCGGACCGCCGCGGCCTCACGCGCCAACCGCCACCGTCGCGCCTTCGGGTGCGGCGGCCGGTCCCTTCGGCCCGATGAGGGCCAGGACGGCGTCCACCATCGGGTTGTGACGCGCGCTCGACCATACCAGCGCGGCCGCGACGATCTCGACCCGCTCCTTCAGCGGGCGGACGACGACGTTGGGCGGGGCAAGCCGCTCCGATCGCAGCGGCACGAGCGCGGTGCCCTGGCCGCAGCCCACGAAGGCGATCTGCGAGGTCACCGAGCGCACCTCGTGCAGGATCCGGGGCGAGAAGCCCTGGGCGTTGCAGGCCGCCAGCACGTGGTCGAAATAGACCGGGCTCAGCCGACGCGAGAACATCGCGAAATCCTCGTGCGCCAGCGCGCCGAGCGGGATCTCGCTGAGCCCGGCGAGCCGGTGTCCCTGCGGCAGGGCGACGGCCAGGCGGTCCTGCGCCACCGGCCAGGACCGGATCGCCGGGCCGAGCTCGCCTTCGAGCCGGGCGAGGGCGAGGTCGATGTCGCCCGCTTCCAGGGCCGGCACCGCGTCGACGCTGTCGATCTCCTTCACGGCCACCGTCAGCTGCGGATAGGCCTGGCGCAGCCGCTCGACCAGGGGCGGCAGGTCCTCCAGCATCGCCGAGCTGATCGACCCGATCGTCAGGGTGCCGGTCTGGCCGTCGATGGCCTCCCGGACGGCGAGTTCCAGGCGCGCGAGCTGCTCGGCGAATTTCCGGACCGCCGGCAGGATGGCGGCCCCGGCCGGCGTGAGCTGGGCCCCGCGCCGGTTGCGCACGAACAGGCTCACGCGCAGCGCCTGTTCCAGCGCCTGGATCTGCTCGGTCAGGGGCGGCTGCGACATGCCGAGCCGCCTTGCCGCGCGCCCGAAATGCTTCTCCTCCGCCACGGCCAGGAACAGCCACAGGTGCCGGATCAGGCGGAAATTGATCATCGTTCGATAGCCTCGGCGTATCACAGGCTTCCTGTTTTCGTATTTTACCTATCGAAGCCGGGGTGAGAAGAGGCGGCAGGGCCAAGCCGTTCGCGGGGCCCGGGACCCGATCCCCCGGCCGGCCCGGATCCCGTGCGCGCCGCGCCTGGCATCACCCGAGACAGACCGCACCGAGGACCCACGCGGATGCCCGACGCGACGTCCCCCCGCCCGAGCCCGCCCCGGTCCCGCGGTCGCGAGGCTCCGACGCTCGCCGGCAATGCGGCCCTCGGGCTGACGCAGATCATCCTCTGGGGCGGCTCCTTCTTCCTGATCGCCGTCATCGCCGAGCCCATCGTGCGGTCCACCGACTGGCCGCAGGGCGTGGTGGTGGGGGCGCTCTCCCTCGCCATCCTGGTCTCGGCCCTGCCGTCGCCCTGGGTCGGACGGCTGATCCGGCGCCATGGCGGGCGGCCGGTGCTGATCGCCGGGACCCTGATCATCGCCGCCGGGCAGGTCCTGCTCGCGCTCTCGACCAGCCTGCCTTTCTTCCTGCTGGCTTGGGCCGTGATGGGGCTGGGGATGGCCGCGGCGCTCTACGATCCGCTCTTCGCGGCGATCGGCCAGGCCTATGGGGCCTCCGCGCGGGGCGCGATGACCCAGGTGGCGATCGCCTCGGGCTTCGCGATCACGCTGTGCTGGCCGGCGACCAGCGCCCTGGTGGAATGGGTCGGATGGCGGGGCGCCTGCCTCGCCTACGCGGCCCTGGCCGTCTGCGTCGTGGCCCCGCTCTTCGCCTGGGCCTTGCCCCGCCAGGACAAGCCCGCCCCGGCGCCCCCCGGCTCGGGCGCCACGGGTTCCGCCGTTCCGGATCCTGCCGAGCCGCTCGCCTGGGCCTCCGCGCCGGCGCGCCTGCCCGGGGAGCGCATCCTGTCGCTCACCTTCGCGTCGGCGGCGGTCATCATGGCGGCAATGTCGGTTCAGCTCCTGCTCCTGCTCCAGGCCAAGGGCGTCCCGGCGACCACCGCGGTCGCCCTCAGCGCGCTGATTGGCCCCGCCCAGGTGGGCGCCCGCATCGTGGAGCTCGCCTTCGGGCGGAGCGCGCATCCGCGCTGGGCGCTCCTCGTCGCGAGCGGGAGCGTCGCGCTCGGCCTGCTGCTCCTCGCCGTCGCCCCCTCGCTCGCGTGGCTGGCCATCATCCTGTACGGGGCCGGCAACGGGATGCGGACGGTGGTGCGGGGCACGCTGCCCCTCGCGCTCTACGGCCAGCACGCCTACGCCGCCGTGATGGGCCGGCTGGCGCGGCTGCCGCTCTTCGGCCAGGCCGTGACGCCGCTCGCCTGCGGCTACGTCTCGGAATGGTTCGGGCCCGACCGCCTGCTCAGCGTCCTGCTCGGGATCGCGGCCCTCAATGTCGGCCTGTCGCTGTTCGTCGCCGGGCAGTCCTCCCGGATCCGCAATCCTTGAGGCGCCGGCTTCGCCGATGGCCGGGTCGAATGCGGGGGCGGGACCCGATGATCGGGCTTGAGCCGCCGAACACGGTTTTCGTGCGCGCCGTCCGTCCGGTTCATCAGTCTTTCCTCGGCGAGACGCTTCCTTAAGGCTCATGCCGCAAGATCTCCGGCATGACGCTGACCGGCATTCTCATTGCTGTCTTGCTCACGCCATTCCTGAGCCTCGGCGCGCTGGCCCGCGCCCGCACCCTGGAACTTCGGGACGCCGAGAAGAGCACCGGCGGATACTTCTGAGGCCGGGAAACAGCGAAGCCCGCCCCGATGCCCCGGGGCGCCGTCCGGCTCGGGGCCGTCTTGCGCTTCTAGACGATCGGTCTATTAATCGGCGAATGGCCAGCGAGCCCGCCCTCGACATCCTCGCGCCGGCGCGGCGGCGCGGGCGCCCCGCCAGACAGGTCGCCGGCTACGGCGAGACCCGCGAGGCGCTGCTGCGCGCGGGCGTCGCGGCCCTGTCCGAGAGGGGGTTCTCGGCGACCGGCCTCGACGCGATCCTGCGCGGCGTCGGCGTGCCCAAGGGCTCGTTCTACCATTACTTCCCCAGCAAGGAGGCCTTCGCGGCCGCCCTGATCGAGCGCTACGCCGCCTATTTCGCCGGCAAGCTCGATCGCTGGCTGCGCAACGAGAGCCGCGCCCCGCTCGACCGCCTGCGCGATTTTCTCGCCGACGCCCGCGCCGGCATGGCCCGGCACGATTTCCGGCGCGGCTGCCTCGTGGGCAATCTCGGCCAGGAGATGGGGGCGCTGCCCGAGCCCTTCCGGGACAGGCTGCACGGGGTCCTGCTCGATTGGCAGGCCCGCACGGCGCGCTGCTTCGAGGCCGCGCGGGAGGCGGGCGAGATCGCGCCGGAGACCGATTGCGCGGCGCTCGCGGCCTATTTCTGGATCGGCTGGGAGGGGGCGGTGCTGCGCGCCAAGCTCGAGCGGAGCCCGGCGCCGCTCGATCTCTTCACCGAGACCTTCCTGGCCGGCCTGCAGCGCTGAGGCGCTCCCGAGGCGACACCCGGTTCCCACGACGACACTGGAGGAGATGTCGATGTTCAGAGCGATCCTGATCGAGAAGGACGAGGCCGGCAGCCGCGCCGCCCTCACAGAGATCGACGAGGAGCAATTGCCCGAAGGCGACGTCACGGTCGAGGTCGCGCACTCGACCCTGAACTACAAGGACGGGCTCGCCATCACCGGCAAGGCCCCGGTGGTGCGCAAGTTCCCGATGGTGCCCGGCATCGACCTCGCGGGCACGGTGCGGGATTCGGCCCATGCCGATTACAGGCCGGGTGACCGGGTGGTGCTCAACGGCTGGGGCGTCGGCGAGACCCATTGGGGCGGGCTCGCCCAGCTGGCGCGCCTCAAGGGCGACTGGCTGGTGCCGCTGCCCGAGGCCTTCACGCCGCGCCAGGCCATGGCGATCGGCACGGCGGGCTACACCGCCATGCTCTGCGTCATGGCGCTGGAGCGCCACGGCGTGACCCCCGACAAGGGCGAGGTCGTGGTCACGGGGGCGGCCGGCGGCGTCGGCAGCACCGCCATCGCGCTGCTCTCGGGGCTCGGATACACGGTCGCGGCCGTGAGCGGGCGGCCGGAGGAGGCGGAATACCTGCGCGGCCTCGGCGCCAGCGAGATCCTCGAGCGGGCGGCCTTCGCGAGCCCGGGCAAGCCGCTCGCCAAGGAGCGCTTCGCGGGCGCGGTCGATGCCGTGGGCAGCCACACCCTCGCCAACGTGCTCGCGGCGACGCGCTATCGCGGCGTGGTGGCGGCCTGCGGCCTCGCGCAGGGCATGGATCTGCCGGCCTCGGTGGCGCCCTTCATCCTGCGCGGCGTGACGCTCGTCGGCATCGACAGCGTGATGTGCCCGCGCCCCGAGCGCCTGGAGGCGTGGCAGCGCCTCGCCCGCGACCTCGATCCGGGCAAGCTCGACGCCATGGCGGGCGAGATCGGCCTGTCCGAGGTGGTGGCGACCGCCGAGCGCCTGATGGCGGGCCAGGTCCGGGGCCGCATCACGGTGGACGTCAACCGGTAGGGCGCGCGGTCAGCCCTGGCCCGGAGCCGGGCGCGGGCCGACGCGCCGCGCGGGCGGGCGCCCTCAGAAGGTCGGCGGCGTGCAGGCGCTGATGATCTCGCAGGGCGCCCCCCCGACGCAGCGGAAGCGGTGCGGGCGCCGGCTCTCGAAATAATAAGCGTCGCCGGGCCCGAGGATGCGGCGCTCGTCGTCGACCGTAACTTCGAGGCGCCCGCTCAGCACGATGCCGCCCTCCTCGCCGTCATGGGCGAGGGGCACCCGGCCCGTATCGGCGCCGGGCTCGTAGCGCTCCTTCAGGATCTGGAGCGCCCGCCCGAACAGGCTGTCGCCGACCTGCCGGTAGGAGATCGCGCCCTTGCCGATCTCGGTGAGCTCGCCGGCGGCATAGAAGACCCGGCGGGGCCGCTCGGGCGCGAGGGCGAAGAACTCCGACAGGCCGATCGGCACCCCGTCGAGGATGCGCTTGAGGGCCCCGACCGAGGGGTTCATCTGGTTTGATTCGATCAGCGAGATCGTCGAGTTCGTCACGCCGGCGCGCTTGGCCAGATTGCGCTGGGACAGCCCGTGCAGGGTCCGGACGTGGCGCAGGCGCTCTCCGACATCGACGCTCATGGCGCTGGTCCGCGTTGAGGGTGTTGAGGATCCGGCAACACTAGGCCGCCGGGCGCCGAATTCGCAAGCACTTGCGGCGGCGCAGAAAAGGGCTTGTTGTGGGCCCCGAAACCGGCGCCTCTGAGGGCCTGCCCAGGAGCCCCGTGATGTCCCAGAGCCCGACGATGTCCCAGCCGACCCTGAAGAACGCCCCGAGCCTCGACGCCTACTGGATGCCGTTCACGGCCAACCGCCAGTTCAAGGCGGCCCCGCGCCTGCTCGCCGCGGCCGAGGGCATGCATTACACGGCGACCGACGGGCACCAGGTCCTCGACGGCACGGCGGGCCTCTGGTGCGTCAATGCCGGGCACGGGCGCCGCGCCATCGCGCAGGCCGTCGAGCAGCAGCTCCTCACCCTGGATTTCGCGCCCTCGTTCCAGATGGGCCACCCGGCGGCCTTCGCCTTCGCGGAGGCGCTGGCGGCGATCGCGCCGGGCGGGCCGGAGGCGGGGCTCGACCGGGTGTTCTTCACGGGCTCCGGCTCGGAATCGGTCGACACCGCCCTCAAGATCGCGCTCGCCTACCAGCGGGCGATCGGCCAGGGCACCCGCACTCGGCTGATCGGGCGCGAGCGCGGCTATCACGGGGTCGGCTTCGGCGGCATCTCGGTCGGGGGGCTCGTCAACAACCGGCGCGTCTTCACGCAGCTGCCCGGCACCGATCACCTGCGCCACACCCACGACCCCGCCCGCAACAGCTTCGTGAAGGGACAGCCCGAGCACGGCGCGGAGTTGGCCGAGGATCTGGAGCGCCTCGTGGCCCTGCACGGGGCCGAGACCATCGCGGCCTGCATCGTCGAGCCGGTGGCCGGCTCCACGGGCGTGCTGATCCCCCCCAAGGGCTACCTCGAGCGCCTGCGCGAGATCTGCACCCGCCACGGCATCCTGCTGATCTTCGACGAGGTCATCACCGGGTTCGGGCGCCTCGGCACCCCCTTCGCCACCGATTATTTCGGGGTGGTTCCGGACCTCGTCACCACCGCCAAGGGGCTGACCAACGGCACGGTGCCGATGGGCGCCGTCTTCGCGAGCCGGACGATCCACGACGCCCTGATGCACGGGCCCGAGAACGCCATCGAGCTGTTCCACGGCTACACCTATTCGGGCCACCCGCTCGCCTGCGCGGCGGGGCTCGCGACCCTCGGGATCTACGCCGAGGAGGGGCTGCTCACCCGCGGGGCGGCGCTCGCGGCGGATTGGGCCGGCGCGGTCCACGACCTGCGCGGGCGCCGGCACGTCATCGACATCCGGACCATCGGGCTCGTGGCGGGGATCGAGCTGCAGCCCCGCCCGGACGCGCCCGGCGCGCGCGCCTACGAAGTCTTCGTCGATTGCTTCGAGCGCGGGCTCCTGATCCGCGTCACCGGGGACATCATCGCCCTGTCGCCGCCCCTCATCGCCGAGCCGGAGCACATCGCCGAGATGACCCGGATCCTGGCCGACGCCATCGACCGCGTCGCCTGAGGGCGGCGCGGTCGGGAGCGGGGCGGGGCGGTCGGGAGCGGGGCGGGGCGCGCCCCTCAGGCCGCGGAGGCGGGCTTGCTCCGGGGGCTGGCCTTCGGGGCGGCGGGTTGGCCGGGAAGCTCCGCGCGCAGGCGCGCCGTCGCCTCCGGCCCGAGGGCGAGGACGAGGCGAAGCGCCTCCTCCACGAAGGCCGAGGTGGTCTGGCCGGCGCGCTTGGCCGCCCGCGAGACCTCGAGGCCGAGGGCCGCATCGATCGGCACCGGGGCGGTGCGCGGTCCAGGTGCCGGCGCGAGACTCGGTGCGGGCGCAAGATTTGGTGCGGGGGCCGCGAGGCCCGGCGCGGACGCCGCCGCGGCCTGCGGCAAGGCGGAGAGGGCGGGCAGGGGCTGCGGCGCAGCCTGGGGGGCGGGCGCCGGCAGGCCCCGGGCCTCGCGCCGGCCGCGCGTGGCGAGGCGGTCGGCCCGCTCGTTCATCGGGTCGCCGGCATGGCCGCGCACCCAGGTCCAACGCACGTCGCGGGCGGCCGCGAGCGCGTCGAGGCGCTTCATCAGGTCGACATTCTTCACCTCGCCCGTGGTGGTGCGCCAGCCCTTGGCCTTCCAGCCCCGCATCCATTCGGTGACGGATTTCACCACGTACTGGCTGTCGCAGCGCATCTCGATCTGGGCGCCCTCGGGGAAGGATTCGAGCGCCCGGATCGCGGCGGTCAGCTCCATCCGGTTGTTGGTGGTGCCGGGCTCGCCGCCGCAGAGGTCGATCGGGCCGTCGGGCCCCGCGATCACGACGCCCCAGCCGCCCGGGCCGGGATTGGGATCGCAGCCGCCATCGGCGTAAACGACGGTTCGCATGGGCAGGTGACCTGTTGGGACATGGGGGGGACGGTGACGGAGGCGTGTGACGGGGGACGCTGACGCGGCCGGGCGCCGCCCACGCGTCAGGTTAGACGGATCCACCCGGCGCGGGAACGCTCCGGTGCCTCTTGCCCGCCCATTCCTTTCCAGATCCCTGTCCGGATTTCCCGTCCAGTTCCTGTCCACCCGCGCGCAGCTCCGCTCGGATGTCCACGCCGGCGCGATCGGGATTTGATCAAAAACTGTTCAATAGATCGCTATTTTCTCGTGGCAGATCAGCCTTTTAACGTGTTTTCAAGTACTTCGCCGCAAGATCCGGAAGACGAAATCCGGATCCTGTTCATGCATGCGATCAGCTCTGTTGTCGCTGACGTCGAGGGCGCCATCGCCAGCGGCGATCCCCACAAGCGCATGGGCATGCTCCGCCAGATGACGGACCTGTTCGCCGTCGAGGCGCCGCGGCTGAACGAGGCCCAGATCGACGCCTTCGACGCGGTCATCCTGCGGCTCTCGCGCGACATCGAGACGAAGGCCCGGGCGGCGCTGGCGGCGCGGCTCGCGGCCCTACCGAACGCCCCGATCCAGGTGATCCGGGACCTCGCCTACGATCGCTCCGCCGCGGTGGCGGGCCCGGTTCTGGAGCATTCCGAGCGCATCGACGAGGGCGACCTCGTGCGGATCGCGAACACGGGCGGCCAGGAGCACCTCCTGGCGATCACGCGCCGGCAGACGATCGGCGAGGCGGTGACGGACGTGATCGTGACGCGCGGCGACGCGCAGGTGGTGCGGGGCGTCGCGAGCAATCGCGGCGCGCGGTTCTCGGAGGGCGGCTTCCGGATCCTCACCACCCGGGCGCGCGACGACGTGGCCCTGACGGATGCGCTGGCGGCGCGCACCGACCTGCCGCCGGCCCAGATGGCCCAGCTCGTCGGCCTCGCGCAGGAGCGGGCCCGCCACGCCCTGACGCGCGATTTCGGCGAGAGCGCCGCCGCCGAGGCGGCGCTCGCGGCGGCCACCGGGCTCGCGCCGCCGCCCCTCGACCTGACGCCCGCGGAGGTCGCGGTGGCGGCCCGGGCCCGGGACGGGCTCGACGAGGCCCTGGTGCAGACCTGGCTGACCACCGGAGAGACCACGCAGGCGCTGGTGGCGCTGGCGCGCCTGGCCGGCGTGCCCTCCGGGATGGCGGTCGCGGCCCACCGGGCCCCCACGATGGAGGCGCTCCTGTTCCTCGTGCGCGCGGCGAGATTCGGCTGGAAGACCCTAAAGCTGTTTCTCGCCGCGCGCGCGGGCGAGCCGCCGGCGACCGAGGATCTGCGAAGCGCCTTCCAGGCGTTCCAGGACCTCTCGGTGGCCACCGCGCAGCGCGTCGTCCGCTTCACGGCGGCCCGCGACAAGGTCGGCCTGCCGCGCTCGGCCTGAGCCCCGGCGCGTCCCCGCCGGCCTGCGCCGGAGCCGGCGCCAGCCGAGCACCGCCCCCGTGAGCGCCACCACGAGGGCGAGGCTCGTGAGTGACCAGAGGGCGAGGTCCCAGGCCGGGCGGTGGCCGATCAGGAGCGGCAGGTCGAGCCGGTGCAGGGCGGCGAAGAGCCAGCGCTGAACGCGGCCGCTGCGGTCGAGGCGGTCGAGAAGCTCGCCGGTCATCGCGTCGACGTGGAACCAGGTCGCGGCCGGGTCGTCGAAGACGAGCCGCAGCACCGGCAGGACGCGGCTGTCATGGTGGGAATACCAGTAGACGTCGTCCCGCGTGAGCCGCTCGATCCGCGCGAGCCGCGCCCCCGGGATCAGGCCGGGAGCCGCCGCCCGGATCTCGTCCGGGCCGAGGGCAGGCGTCACGCTGCGGCGCCCGGCCGCGTCCGTGGCGACGAGGCGGGTCCGCCCGCCGAGGGCGAGCCAGCGCAGGGACACCGTGCCGGGCGGGATCGCCGCCCGGATCGCCGGAAGGTCCGGCGCCGGCGACGAAGCGCCGGCAAAGCCCGCCCGCATCGCCGTGGTCGGGCTCGGGCCGGAGAACCATTGGTTCGGGTTCACCGAGAGCCAGCCGCTCGTCACGAAGGTCAGGATCGCGACCCCGCCGACGAGGCCGAACAGGTGGTGCCAGCGCGCCAGGCCGCGATAGGGCGTGACGCTGCCGGAGCGGTAGGGCCGGCGCAGGCGCAGGCGCCAGATCCCCAAGCTGAGCCCGCTGACGGCGCCCGCGATGCCGATTCCGGAGACCCAGAGCACGACGTCGCGCCAGAGCCCGGGCCGCGCCCGCAGGGGCGTCGGGTAGAGCCAGTGCGGCACGGCGCCGAGCCAGTTCCAGGCCCGCGCGCGCCGCGTGGTCTCCAGCACCAAGGCGCCGGTCGGCCCGGAGAAGTAGAGCTCCGTCCCGGCCGCGTCGCCGAGGCCGACGCGGCGCAGGGGCCGGTGCGGATCGTAGCGCCCGGCCACACTCCACTGGTCGCGCGCCACGGTGTCGACCCAGGCGCCCGCCCCGAACCGGGCGCGGGCGAGCGCCAGGGCCGCCGCCTGGTCGAGCGCCGGCATCGGGGCGCCGGTCCGGGCCGAGAGGGCGCGGTGCCGGCCCTCCGGCGAGACCAGCCGGTAGACCGGCTCGTCCCCCTGCATCTCGAGCTCGATCCGCGCGCCCGCGACGAGATCCGCGCCGGGCGGCGCGGCCACCTGCGCGAGCGCGAGGGGCGGCAGGGCCGCGAGGCGCTCCGCCTCGGTCAGGCCCGGAAACGGCACGTACATCATCACGAGCCCCGACAGGAGCCAGGCGAGGAAGAACAGGGCCGTGCCGATGCCGAGCCAGCGATGGCCGAGGACGAGCCAGCGTTTGCCGGCCTTCAGGAGCGCGCGCACCGGCCCGGCTCAGAACGCCGTCGTGAAGGCGACCTCGAAGGAGCGCGGGCGTCCGAGGAGCCAGTTGGTGCCGACCCCGTCCACGGCGTTGCCGCTGACGGCGTAGACCGTGTCGAGGAGGTTGTAGACGCGCAGCGACAGGCGCGAGCCCGGGCCGACCTGATGGTCGAGGCCGAGATGCACGAGGGCGTAATCCGGCCGCCGGGCGGTGTTGCCGAAATCGCTGAAGGTCTCGCCGACATACTGCACCCCGACCCGCGCCTCCCAGGCGGGCAGGAAGGCGTAGTTGAGCCAGAGATTGGCGACGCGCTCGGGCACGTCGATGGGCTGGCGCCCGGCGTAGGAGATGACCGCTCCGTTCACGCTCTGGTTGAAGTCGTCGTACTGGGCATGGAGCAGCGCGAGGTTCGCGTCGATGCGCCAGGCCGGCGTGACCTGGAACGAGAGCGCGGCCTCGAACCCTTGCGAGGATTGCCGGCCGACCTGCGTGGCGACGCCGGGCTGGCCCGGCACGTTCGAGACCAGGTTGTCCTTGACGATGCGGTAGCCCGCGAGCGTCCACTCGGCGAGGCCGTCCCAGAACAGGCCCTTGGCGCCGATTTCGACCTGCCGGCCGGTGGAGAGCTGAAAGCCGGCCAGGCTCTGCGACAGCGTGATGAGGCTGCCGACCGGGTCCACCGCGGTGGCATATTGGGCGTAGAGGGCGGTCTCGGGCGTCGGGTTGTAGACCGCGCCGAAGCGGTAGCTCACCGCCGTGAAGGTCCGCTCGAAGGCGCTGCCGCTGATCAGGTCGGTGCGCTGCAGGCTCGGCACGTCGTAGCGCACGCCCGCGAGCAGCGAGAGCCGGTCGGACAGGATCAGCCGGTCCTCGGCGAAGACCGAGGCCTGGCGGGTCTGGGTCGCGTATTTCGGCAGGGTCCCGGCGAGGTTGAGGAAGGAGCCCGGATCATACGCGAGGGGATTGACGCTGGTCTCCCCGCCATAGGGCGAATTGTTGGTGTGGCGGAACGCGATGGCGTTGACGTCGAAGCCCGCCAGGAACGCGTTGCGGAAACCCAGGACCTCGCCCTTGAAGGCCGCGTCGAAGCGATTCCCGATCTGCTCCTGCTGGTGGTAGATCTCGATGTAGTCGGAGCGGTCGACGAGGCCGGTCTGGCGGTTGAAGGCGTATTGCTCGACGTCGCGCCAGTGGCGCCGGCTCTGCAGCCGGTAGGCCGTGTTGCGGATCGTGATGTCGGCGGTGGGCGTCCACTCGGCCTTGAGCTGGGTCCAGTTGTCGGTCCAGGTGATCTTCGCGTCGCGCACGTTGTAGTTGTTGAAGCGCAGACGATCGAGAATGCGGCCCTCGACCAGGGGCGTGCCCCAGTAGCGGGCGGGCTCCTGGTAGCCGAGGTCGTGGCTCAGGGTGATGTCGAGGTCCGGCGTCGCCCGGAGCATCACGGCGCCCGAGACCGCGAGATTGCGAAAATCGCCCTCGGGCGTCATCCAGCCGCCGGCCCGGTTGCCGCTGACGTTCAGCCGATAGGCCAGCGACTCGCCGATCGGCCCGCCGGAATCGACCGCGAGCCGCGCCACCCCGTCCGAGCCGAGCACGGCGCGCGCCTCGTTGAGGGGCACGAAGACCGGCTTCTTCGTCACGACATTGATCACGCCCCCGATGGCCCCGTCCCCGTAGAGCACGGAGGCCGGCCCGCGCAGCACCTCGATCCGCTCGATGTTCCAGGTGTCGAACGGAAAGGTGACGGTGCCGGCGCCGACATAGAGCCGGGTGCCGTCATAGAGCTGCTGGATCGAGTTCGGGCCGGCGAAGCCCCGGGCCGTGAAGGCGCCGTTGCCGTTGCCGGGCGACGCGATGGTGGTGATGCCGGTGGCATTCTGGGTCACCGCCTCCACCATGGTGTTCTGGCCGCGCAGGCGCGCGGTCTCGCCCGCGATCACGTCGACGCTGGCCGGCGTCTCGAGGGGCGTCAGGCCGAGGCGGCTGGCGCCCCGGTCGGGGGTGCGCAGGTTGAGGCCGGCCGGCGCGAGGCCGGAGCCCGCGACCGAGAGGGTGTCGAGGGTGACGCCGGAGGCCGGGCCATCCTGTGCGCGGGTCTCCGAGCGGGCCTCGGCGAGGCAGCCTGTGGCGAGCAGGAGGGTGAGGGCGCGCGCGCGCGCGCGCCGGCCGAGGGGCCGGCGGGAGGGGATTGGGAGCGACATGGCGGGTTCGGGATCGACTTTCGGGGCGCGGCCGCCGCTCCCTGACCTAGCGCGAATGTAACAATGTTACAATCGCGATCGCGCCGATCGGTCCGGCCCGGTCCGGGCGCGCCGCGGCCGGCCGCGCGAGGCGGCACGGCGCGGGGGTGCGCGGAAGCGGGCAGGGGCCTGGCGGCGGGGGAGGTCATGGAACGGGCGGAACGCGCTCGGCTGTGGCACGTCACCGCGAACGAGGCCGCCCGGCATGCCGGTCCCGGCATGCGGATCGACACCCGTCAGGACACCCCGCCCGACGCGCTTCGCGTGTGACCACGGCTGACGGCAGGTCTCCTGGCTCACGGGTCGCTGCCCCTCATCGTCTTCCCAGGCCGATCCGCCCAGTGACGTGTTGATGGAGGCTCGCCGCTCACAGTTGCGGGGGCAGCCGCGGCATCGGCGCAAGCGCCCCACCGCGTTCCCTTTTGATCCTCGATGAGGAACCGTCCGGCGCAAGCTAAGCCGTACGGGCCCGCCGCGTCAACGTTCGGCGGGCCGGCCACGCGCGCAAATGCGGGGATGACGGGAACCGGCCGGCGCGGACGCGCATTGACGCTTCATTGGAGTTGTTCTAATTAAGAACTGTACGGAATCAACGGGTCCCCGGGGGCCCGCAGCCATCCAGACGGAGATTAGACCCATGGCCACCTCCCACAACGCCGCCTGCCAGAGCTGCCGCTTCTTCGACGATCACAAGCTGAACGGCGCCGCCTCGGCGGGCGATGAGGGCCTCTGCCGCTTCAACCCGCCGGTGAGCCAGCCGGCGCCCGAGTCCAAGGGCCTGTGGCCGGTGGTCGCCGCGCAGGATTGGTGCGGTCACTTCACCGCCGAGATGACCGCCGCCGAGTAAGGCTCAGGCCGCCGGCCTTAAGGCGGCGATGCGGGGAGGGGGCCGGCGCGCGAGCGCCGGCCCCTTCGCGTTCCGGGATCGGGCGCGGCGCCGGCGCCGGGAGCGTACAGGCGCGGTCTGACGGTCGGATTGGCCCGGCGTCGACACGCCTCGGTCATGATCCGGTCACCTTCGCGGACGATGGCGGGGCTTCGACAAGGGGCACGCGCTCTCGGGTGCCGTCTCGGCAACCGCGCGGCGGGCTCGGTGCGATGGGAGTTCTCGTATGACGTTTCGACGGATCGGCGCCGCTGGCGGACGCGTGGCCGCGCCGCTCTTCGCCCTCGCGGCCCTGACCGGGCTCGCCCAGGCGGCCGCGCCGGCAGACCCGAGCGGCACCTGGCTGACGGAGGACGGGCGCGCCCGCATCCGCGTCGAGAAGTGCGGCCCGCAGGAGAAGAACGTCTGCGGCTACGTGGTCTGGCTCAAGGTTCCGCTGAACGACAAGGGCCAGCCCCGCATCGACTTCAAGAATCCCGACCCGAAGAAGCAGACCCGGCCGTCGCTCGGCCACCAGCTCATCATGGGCCTGAAGCCGAACGCCGATGCCCGTTACGAGGGCAAGATCTACAACGCCGACGAGGGCAAGTTCTACGACGTGACGATCTGGACCGAGCAGCCGACGGAGCTCTCGATCCGCGGCTGCATGCTGGCGATCCTGTGCGGCTCGCAGACCTGGTCCCGCGTCACCGACCAGGCGCTCGGCCAGCTCACCGGCCCGACGAACGGACCGGGCGGCCCCCGCGCCGATGCCGAGTGGGCTCCCAAGCCCGCCGCCTCGGCCGGCGCCAATCCGGGCACCACCGGCACCGCGGCCCAGGCCGCCAAGCCCGCCCCGAAGCCGGCCCCGAAGGCGGCCGCCCCGGCGGCCCCCGCCGAGTAGGCTGCGGCGCCCGGGCGCGCGGCCCGCGCCACTGGCGCGGCGCGCGCGCAATCCGGCGAGACGCCATCCTGGCGGCCTGATATGCCTTGGCCCTGCGGCCCCGCGCGGCCTCCCGATGCCCGGCCTGCGGGGCGGTCAGGGGACGCGACGGGCCCGGGTCCGATCAGGATGTGCGGGATGATGACATTTGCCTGAGATGCCCAGGAACGCGCCGCCGCCCTACCGGGGCGGCTGCCTCTGCGGGGCGGTCCGCTACGTCGCCACCGTCCCGACGCTCGGCGCCCGCATCTGCCATTGCGCCACCTGCCGCGGCGCCATGGCGGCGCCGTACCTCGCCCAGGCGCAGTTCCCGCGCCGCGCCGTGCGCTGGGAGGGCACGACGGCGCGCTGGCGCTCCTCGGAGCGCTTGTTCCGGCATTTCTGCCCGCGCTGCGGCACCCGCCTGTTCCTCGAGCCGCGCGACGCCCCGCGCCTCGGCATCCCGCTCGCCACCCTCGACGATCCGAACGCGATCCAGCCCGAGATGCATGTCTGGATCAGCGAGGCCTTGCCCTGGGGCCTCGGCCCCGACGACCTGCCCCGCTACCCGCAGGGCTCGCCGCTGCCCTACCGGATCGCAGCGACCTAGAGCCGCGCCCGATCGCGTTGCAACGGGCTGGAAAACAGGCAGCCCCGGTCCGGTTCGGCGCGACGGACCCCCTCTCCCGTGCGGGAGAGGGTTGGGGTGAGGGGTGCGCGTTGTCCGGAGAAGTCGCACCCCTCACCCGTTCCGCTATCGCGGATCCGACCACTCTCGGACGGGAGAGGTGGGGCACAGCGTCATTCCAGGGCTCCGTTTCGCGGTCTCGGGATGACGGCGCGGGCAGCGCGGCGGCCCCCCTCTCCCGTGCGGGAGAGGGTTGGGGTGAGGGATGAGCGCCTTCAGGATGGAGCATGCGGTCGTATCGCCGACTGGGCGCCGATCGGGCGCACCTCGTTCTGAACGGTCTCGACCCTCACCCTGTCCCTCTCCCGCACGGGAGAGGGGATCCGCGCCCGCTTCGGCACGGGCGCGGCCGACGGTCCCGGGCGCCGGAGGGCCGCCCCCTCAATCCACCAGGGCCGCGTAGGTGAGGACCCGCAATTCCCGGCGGATCGGCAGGGCCGAGGAGGGGACGAGCTGGGTCAGCAGGACCACCGCCATGTCCTCGGCCGGATCGATCCAGAAGGCGGTGCTGGCCACCCCGCCCCAGGCGACCTCGCCGGGGGAGCCGAGGATCTGGGCGCGGGCGGGGTCGAGCATCACCGAGAAGCCGAGGCCGAAGCCGATTCCCGTATAGGAGGATTCGGCAAAGCGCGGCGTGCCCATGCTGGCGAGGTCGCCGCCCAGATGGTTGGCGAGCATCAGCGCGACGGTCTTGCGGCCGAGGAGCCGAGTGCCGTCGAGGGCGCCGCCCCCGAGGATGAAGCAGCAGAAGCGCAGGTAATCGGCCGCCGTCGAGACGAGGCCGCCGCCGCCCGACGCGATGGCGGGGGGCCGGGCATAGGGCGTGTCGACGCAATCGTCGTAGAGCTTCAGGCTGCGGTCGCGGAACAGGGTGTAGTTTGCGGCCAGGCGCGGCAGCTTCTCGGGGGGCACGAAGAAGTCGGTATCGACCATACCGAGGGGCGCGATGATCCGGGTGCGCAGGAAATCGGCGAAATCCTGGCCCGAGACCACCGCCACGAGATGGCCGAGGACGTCCGTGGCGACGCTGTAGTTCCACTGCGCCCCGGGCTGGGACAGGAGCGGGAGCCTGGCCACGCGCCCGACCACCTCGGCGAGGCTGGCATCGGGCAGGTGGAAATCGACGCCGTTGCGCCGGTAGAGCTCGTCGACGAGGGTCGCCTCCATGAAGCCGTAGGTGAGGCCGGAGGTGTGGGTGAGGAGGTCCCGGATGGTGATGGGGCGGCGGGCCGGCTCGCTGTCGAACTTGATCCGGTTGCCCCCGGTGAGCACCCGCATCTCGCTAAATTCCGGCAGGAAGCGCGCCACCGGGTCGTCGAGCTGGAAGCGGCCCTCCTCGAAGAGCATCATCACGGCCACCGAGGTCAGCGGCTTCGTCATCGAGTAGATGCGGGTGATCGTGTCGAGGGTGAAGGGCGTGCCGCGGGCGAGGTCGGCGCGGCCCTCTGCCCGCGCATAGGCGGTCCGGCCCCGGCGCGAGACCGTGACCGAGAGCCCCGCGAGCTTGCCCTCGGCCACGAGCCGCTCCATCCAGCCGTCGATGCGCCCGAGCCGCTCGGGGCAGAGCCCCACCGCGCGTGGGTCGAGATCCTGGCCCCTGTCCGTCATGCCGTGCATCCGCGCCCGCTCCGTCGATCGTGAAGGGATCGACAAGGGGTTTAGCGGGGGCGCGCGCCGCCGCCAAACCGGGGCGGGTTCCCCCCGCCCGGCGGCTCACCAGCCCATGCTGCCGGGGCCGCCCTTGAACGGGCCGAGGCAGGCCGGCGTGATCCAGCCGCCGTAGAAGCCGCCGGGCTGGGGCTCGGCCCGGATGTCGCCGACGAGGCAGGCCTCCATCGGCCCGGCATAGAAGGCGAGGTAGCCGGCGATCGCCGTGAAGGCCGGCGTCGGATTCGGGTAGGCCCAGGCGGCGCCCGCCGCCGTGCGGCCGCCCGCGCGCAGGTCGAACAGCACGGCGCGGCCCTTCCACTCGCAAGTTCCGGCGCGCCGCGGAGGCCCGAGCACGCCGGCGGCAACGTCCCCGGGCGGAAAATAGTAGGTCGGCGGGTGGCTCGTCTCCAGGACCCGGAAGCCCGCGAGCGTGTCCGCGATGGTCTCTCCGCCGAAGATCACCCGCAGGCGCTCGGCGACCGGCGCGAGGCGGGGCGGGCGCGGGTAATCCCAGACGCTCTCCTGGCCGGGACCGGGGATGAGGGGAACCGGGCGCATGGGAAGTCCTTGGGATGTCCTTCGGGAGTTCGGCCGTGCGGGCCCGGGGTCGCGGAGGCTTATCCGGGGTCGCGGACGCTTGCCCGGAAAGGTAGGGCAGGGCGTTTGCCCCTGCGGCGCGGCGTGCTAGCGCAGGCCCCGTCTCACGAATGGAGGCCCGCGTGACCGGCCCGAGCGACTACGCCCTCTTCCTCGATTTCGACGGCACCCTGGTGGAGATCGCGCCGCGGCCCGACCAGGTGCGGGTCGCCCCCGAACTCGCCCCGGCGCTGGAGCGGCTGCGCGGGCGCCTCGGCGGGGCGCTCGCCGTCGTGACCGGGCGGCCGGTCGCGGTGATCGACGAGTTCCTGGCGCCCGCCCGCTTCGACGTGGCGGGCCTGCACGGGGTCGAGCTGCGGGTCGACGGGTTCCAGGCGGGCGGGCGGCCGGAGGACCATCCGTCGCTGCGCGCCCGGGTCGGACAGCTTCAGGCGCTGGTGGCCGATCTCGACGCGGTGCTGATCGAGGACAAGGGCGCCTCCGTGGCGGTGCATTGGCGCCTCGCGACCCCCTCGGATGCCGCGCGGGCCGAGGCCGCCGTCCGGGCGGTCGCGGCGGAGCTTGCCGGAGAGTACCGGCTGCAGCTCGGCAAGGCGGTGGGGGAGATCGTGCCGGCCGCGGCCACCAAGGGCCACGCCATCCGGGCGCTGATGCAGCGCCCCCCCTATGCGGGCCGGCGCGCGGTCTTCCTCGGCGACGACCGCACGGACGAACTCGCCTTCGAGGCCGTCAACCAGGACGGGGGCCTGAGCATCCGGGTCGGCCCGGGCGAGACGGTGGCGCCGCGCCGCCTGTCCGATCCGGAGGCGGTGCGGACATTGCTCTACGCCTGGGCCGAGACGGGCGCCTTCGACCCCTCCGCCCTCCCGCCGGCGTGATCGCCCGGGGCCTCCCCGCCCCGGAACGCTCGCGCTAGGATGCGGGCCGGCCGAGGGCCGGCACAGCCGGCGCAGGAGGGACGTCTCGCGCATGATCGAATTCCCGGTTCTCGTCGGCGACATCGGCGGCACCAATGCCCGCTTCGCCCTCGTGGAAGCGAAGGGCGCGGCCCCGCGCCTGCTCTCGCACGAGGCGACGGCCGGCCATCCCGACCCGTCGAGCGCGGTCCGGGCGGCGCTGGCCAAGGGCGGCGGGCCGGCGCCGCGCTCGGCGATCCTGGCCATCGCGGGCCGCGTCGACGGGCCGGAGGTGCAGCTCACCAACGCCCATTGGGTGATCGCGGGGGCCCGGCTCGGCGCGGATTTCGGCCTGTCCTCGGCGGTGGTGGTCAACGATTACGTGCCGGTGGCGGCGGGGGCGGCCGGCCTCGCCCCGGACGACCTGACGCCGATCGGCCCCTGCCACACGGCCAAGGGCGGCGCCCGCCTCGTCCTCGGGCCCGGCACCGGCTTCGGGGCGGCCGCGCTGGTGCCCTATTCGGACCGCCTCGCCATCGTGTCGACGGAGGCCGGGCACACCGATTTCGGCCCGATCGATGCCGACGAGGAGGCGCTCTGGCACGCCCTCGAGCGGGTCGAGGGCCGGGTCACCGTGGAGACGCTGCTCTCGGGGCCGGGCCTTGCCCGCATCCACGCGGCGGTCCGTCAGGTGCGCACCGGCGCGCAGGGCGACAAGCTCGATCCCGCCGCCATCACCCAGGCCGGGCTCGCGGCGGACGATCCGCACGCGGCGGAGGCGCTCGCGCTGTTCGCGCGCCTGCTCGGGCGGGTCTGCGGCGACCTCGCGCTCACCTTCCTGGCCACCGGCGGCGTCTATATCGGGGGCGGCATCGCGCCCCGGATCGTGCGGGTGCTGGAGGCCGGGCCGTTCCGGGCCGCCTTCGAGCGCAAGGCGCCCTTCGCCACGATGATGCGCGACATCCCGACCAGCGTCATCGCGGTCCACGACCCGGCGCTCACCGGGCTCGCGGCGCTGGCGAGCGAGGCCGAGACCTTCGTGTATCACGGGCAGGTCTGGCGGGCGCCGTAAGGGGCGCCCACCCCCCACTCACGCCGCCGCCAGCGGCTTCGAGACCGCCTCGAGCGACTTGCCCTCGGCCGCGGTGCCGTAGAGGCCGCCGACCACGGCCGCCACCGCCATGAGGGCCGCCCCGATCAGGTAGCCGACCAGCACGTAGCCGCGCGAGCCGCTCTCCACCAGGCTGCCGAACAGGAGCGGCCCCGAGACGCCGCCGATGCCGGTGCCGATGGCGTAGAAGACCGCGATCGCGAGCGCCCGGATCTCCAGCGGGAAGGTCTCGGCCACCGTCAGGTAGGCCGAGGAGGCGGCCGCCGAGGCGAAGAAGAACACCACCATCCAGACCGCCGTCTGCCCGACGGGCCCGAACATTCCGATCTGGAACAGGTATCCGGCGCCCGCGAGCAGCACCGCCGAGATGCCGTAGGTGGCCGCGATCATGGGGCGGCGGCCCACCGTGTCGAACAGGCGCCCGAGCACCAGCGGCCCCAGGAACGAGCCGAGGGCGAAGGGCAGCAGATACCAGCCGACATGGTCGCCCGGCACCCCGTAGAAGCGCTCCAGCACCAGCGCGTAGGTGAAGAACAGGGCATTGTAGAAGAACGCCTGGGCGATCATCAGGGCGAGGCCCACGAAGGTCTGGCGCCGGCTGGTGTGGAACATCGCGCCGAACACCTCGGAGAGCGGGGTGTGGCTGCGGGTCTTGAGGCGCAGGCGCTTGCTCTCGTCCGGGGGCGGCAGGGTGATGCCCTCGTCGGTGAAGCGCTTCTCGATGCCCGTCACCACCCGGTCCGCCTCGGCCACGTAGCCGTGGGTCACGAGCCAGCGCGGGCTCTCGGGAATCCAGGTGCGCAGGAGCAGGATCACCAGGCCGATGCCGCCGCCGACGAAGAAGGCGATGCGCCAGCCCCAGGCGGGGTCGATCAGCCCTGGGCGCAACGCCACGATCGACAGGAAGGAGCCGAGCGCCGCCCCGATCCAGAACGAGCCGTTGATGACGAGGTCGGTCCAGCCGCGCACGCGGGCCGGCACCAGTTCCTGGATGGTCGAGTTGATGGCCGTGTACTCGCCGCCGATCCCCGCGCCGGTGAGGAAGCGGAACAGGCAGAAGCTGTAGATATTCCAGGACAAGCCCGTCGCGGCGGTGGCCGCGAGGTAGAGGGCCAGCGTGATGAAGAACAGCTTCTTGCGCCCGATCCGGTCGGTGAGCCAGCCGAAGCCGAGCGCCCCCGTCACGGCGCCGACGAGGTAGGAGCTCGCCGCGAGCCCGACATCGAATTCGGAGAACGACATCGGCGGCTGCCGCAGGGCGCCCACGAGGGAGCCGGCGAGCGTCACCTCGAGCCCGTCGAGCACCCAGGTGATGCCGAGTGCCACGATGACGAGGACGTGGAAGCGCCCCCAGGGCAGCCGGTCGAGGCGGGCGGAGATGTCGGTGTCCACCACCGTTCCCATGGGCACGCGCTCGGGCGTCTTCGCGGCACGCGTCGCGTCCGGGGCCGTCTCGGCTCTGCTCACCATCGATCGTTTACCCTCCGCAAAGACTTCTGTTGGCGGGCAGGCGCGAATCGTCCGGAGCCGGACAAGCCTTCACCCGAGCGAGGTCATCTAGGGCGCTCAAACGGCTGCGCCCCATGAAACCTGCCCTGAACCTCTCGGCCCGGATCGCGATCCTCGGCCTCACCGCCCTCCTCAGCCTCGCCGCCGCCCCGACGCAGGGCGCCGACGCGACCCTCGCGCGGGAGCGCAAGCCCGTGTCGCTGACCGGATCGGAATGGTGGGCGCTGCGCCCGGCCCAGATCGGCCTCGCGGTCCCGGCCCCGCCGCGCGCCGCCCCGCCGGCGAGCCCGACCCCCGCCCCGCCCCGCGCCGTCCGGATGGTCTATCCGGCCCTGGTCCAGGCGCGCTGAGGGCCGGCGTTTTTCTCGCGCGCGCCTGCGGACAGGCCCGCGGATAAGCTCCTGTTCAGCCTCGGAGGCCGATCCGACCTGCCGTTGACTTGAACGCGTGAGCCAAGCTGCGCGCCCTCGGAAAAACCGGCGCCTCAGGCCGCGCCGCGCGCCTCAGGCCGCGCCGCGCGGATCGAGCGCGTCCGCGAGACCGTCGCCCAAAATGTTCAGGGCCATCAGGGTGGCGACCAGGAAGCAGGCCGGGCCGGCGAGCATCCCGGGCGCCGATTCGATCGCGCGGGCGCCTTCCGCGATCAGGACGCCCCAGCTCGTCTGCGGCTCCTGCACGCCGAGGCCCAGGAAGGACAGGAAGCTTTCCAGCAGGATGACCCGGGGCACCAGCAGCGTCGCCGCCACCGTGATGGGCCCCAGCGTGTTCGGGACAATGTGGCGGCGCAGGATCGCCAGCGTCGAGAGGCCGAGCGCCTCGGCGGCGCGCACGAAGTCGCGGCGGCGCAGGGCCAGGGTCTGGGCGCGCACGATGCGGGCCATGTCGAGCCACTCGACGGCCCCGATGGCGACGAGGATCAACGCGAGGCTGGCGCGGAAGAACACCACCAGCACCATCACGAAGAACACGAAGGGCAGGGCGTAGAGGATGTCGACGAGGCGCATCATCACGGCATCGGTCCGGCCGCCCAGGAACCCCGACACCGCCCCGTAGGCGACGCCGACGAGGAGCGCGACCGCCGTCGCCACGAGGCCGATCAGCAGGGAGACCCGACCCGCCACGAGGCTGCGCGTGAGGAGGTCGCGCCCGTGCACGTCGGTGCCGAGAAGGAAGTGCAGGCGCCGGATCGGCACCGCGATGACGAGGCGGGTCCCGTCCGGCGCGCGCTCGACCACGTGGGGCTCGCCGAACAGGTCGGAGCGGGGCAGGTAGACGAGGGAGCGCGTCGCGATCGGCCGCTCGGCCGCGAGCGTCAGGCGCAGGCGCCCGTCCTCGACGGCGTAGCCCTCCACCCGCGCCCGCATCCGGAAGGCGAGCCGCGCGAGGGCCGGGCCGAGCCGCTCCGGCCCCGGCTCGGCGGCGAAGCCCGGGGGCAGCTGGCGCAGGTCCGGATAGGCGCGCTCCGGCGCGTGCCCGGTGAGGAACGGCCCGACGAGGCAGGCAAGGGCCACGGCGACGAGCACGAAGAGAGCCGCGAGCGCGCCGCGATTGCGGGCGAGGCGCCGAAAGGCGAGGCGCCCGATGGCGAGCCGGCCCGGCGCGGCCCGGCGCGGCAGGGCCGCGGGCGCGATCCTGCTCATGCCCACCCTCGCCCGGTCGCGACGCGGGGGCGGAGCGCGCCCGCGCCGCTCACGCCCCGAATCCTCATGCCCCGAATCCTCATGCCCCGATTCCTCATGCCCCGAGCCTCAGGCGCGGGTCGAGGACGGCCGACAGGAGGTCGCCCGCGAGGTTGAGGAGGAGCACCAGCACGGCCACAAGGACCACGGTGCCCATCACCAGCGTGTAGTCGCGGTTCAGCGCCCCATCGACGAAGTAGCGGCCGATGCCGGGCAGGCCGAAGATGGTCTCGACCACTACGGAGCCCGTCAGCAGGGCGGCGGCCAGGGGCCCGAGGATCGCCACCACGGGCAGCAGCGCGCCCCGCAGGGCGTGGCGGGCCACGATCAGGGGCGGCACGCCCATGGCGCGCAGGGTGCGGATATGCGGGGCGCCGAGCGCCTCGGCCATCGCGGTGCGGGTGAGGCGCGCGATGGCGCCGACCTGGGGCAGCGCCAGGGTGATCACCGGCAGGATAAGGTGCGCGGGCGCGCCGCCCTCCCACCCGCTCAGGGGCAGCCAGCGCAGCGATAGCCCGAAGGCGATCTGAAGGAGCGGCGCCACCACGAAATTGGGCACCGACAGGCTGACGGAGGCCAGGACCCCGACGAGGCGGTCGATCAGGCCGCCGCGCCGGCTGGCCGCGAGAACGCCGAGCCCGATCCCGAGGCCGAGCGCGAGGGCGAGCGCGAGGGCGCCCAGCGTCATCGAGACCGGCAGGCCGCGGGCGAACAGGTCGGCGACGCTGAGATCGCGGAACGAGAAGGAGGGCCCGAGATCGCCCGTCGCCAGGGCCGCGAGATAGCGGGCGAACTGCACCGGCAGCGGCTGGTCGAGGCCGTAGACCCGGCGCAGGTTCTCCATCGCGGCCGGGGGCAGGGGCCGTTCCAGGTCGAAGGGCCCGCCCGGCGCGAGGCGCATCAGGAAGAAGCTGAGGGTGATCACCAGGAACAGGGTCGGCACGGCCTGGAGCAGGCGGCGCAGGGTGTAGGCGATCATCGGGCGCTCGGGACGCGGGTCGCGCCCGCCCGGTCATCCGGTGGCACCGTCCGCGGCCCCGGGGCGCGGGCCCCGCCCGCTCCGGCCCGGTCCCTCACGCGTCGAGCCTCAGGAAGCGCGTCGGGGCGGCGTTGCGCAGGTTCGGGCAATAGCCGTGAAGGCGGGGGGCGATCAGGGCCTTCGAGCGGTAATGCAGGAGCGGGATCCAGGGCAGGTCGTGCATCAGGATGGCCTCGGCCCGCGCCAGGAGGTCGGCCCGGCGGGCGAGGTCGCGCTCGGCCGCGGCCTCCCGGAGCAGGGCGTCGTAGGCGGGGTTGGCGTAGTGGCCCGCATTCATGCCGTCATTGCCGGTCACGAGCAGGAACAGGAAGTTCTGCGGGTCGGCGTAATCGGCGATCCAGGAGATCCGGGCCACGTCGAAATCGCCGCCGTCGCGCAGATAGGCGAAGTGGGTCTTGGCATCGGTGTAGACGAAGCGGGTCTCGATGCCGAGGCCGCGCCACATCTCTGCGATGGCCACCGCGGTGTTGCGGTTGTTGTCCGTGGTGTTGAAGCGGTACTCGACGCTGAGCGGGCGCCCCTTCGGCCCGAACCCGGCCTCGGCCAGGAGACGCAGGGCCTCGGCCTCGTTGTCGATCGGCAGCGCCTCGCGGCCGGTCGTCTCCGGGGGCGTGCCGTAATGGTCGAGGCCCGGCGGGCAGAGGGCGTAGGCCGGCGCCATGGTGGAGCCCCAGACCGCGTCGGCCAGAAATTCCCGGTCGATGGCGAGCGAGAGGGCGCGCCGCACCCGGGCATCCGAGAAGGGGGCCTTGCGGGTGTTGACCGCGAGGGCGGCGACGCCGAGCGCCGGCCCGAGCACGACCTGATCGCCGAAGCGGGCCTTCAGCGCCGCCATCTGGTCGCCCGGCAGGTCGGCCAGCGAATCGACCTCGCCGGCCGCGAAGCGCCGCACCGCGCTGGCGAGGTCCGGCGTCGGGATGAAGGCGACGCGGGGGATCGCGACGCGCGCCGCGTCGTGGAAGCGCGGGTTGCGCTCCAGGGTGATGCGGTCGTTGGGCACCAGCCCGGCGAGGATGTAGGGCCCGTTCGAGATCAGGCGGCCCGGCCGGGTGAAGCCGTCGCCATGGGCCTCGACCGAGGGCGGGTGCACGGGAATCGAGGTCTGGTGGGTGAGGAGTTCGAGGAGGTAGGGCGTCGGCCCCTCGAGCGTGATCACCAGGGTGCGGGGATCGGGGGCGGCGACGCCGAGTTCCTCGGGCGGGCGCTCGCCCCGGTTCACCGCCGCCGCGCCGCGCAGGGGATAGAGCACCTCGGCGTATTTCGCCGCCGTCGCGGGCGCCAGGATGCGGCGGAGCGAGAACACGAAATCCTGCGCCGTGACGGGATCGCCGTTCGACCAGGCCCCGTCCGCCCGCAGGCGGAACGTGTAGGTCAGCCCATCCTCGGAGACCGACCAGCTCTCGGCCGCCCCCGGGATGATGGCGCCCCGGTTGTCGTAGGTGAGGAGCCCCTCGTAGAGGTCGCGCAGGATATGGGCCTCGGCCACCGTCGAGGATTTGTGCGGGTCGAGGGTCTCCGGGTCGGCGTCGTTGCCGCGCCGGTAGAGGCCGGGTTCGCCGGCGGCCCGCGCCGGCAGGCTGAGGCCGGCCGCGAGCGCGGCGGCGCCCGCGAGGCAATCCCTGCGGCGCGGCTGCACGGGCTCAGGCGCCGGTCTCGGCGGCAAAGCCCGCCGCCGCGATGCCCGCCACCGCGCAGGTCTCGTCATTGTCCGAGGTGTCGCCCGAGATCCCGACCGCGCCGAGGATCGCGGCGCCGTCGCGGATCAGCACGCCCCCCGGCACCGGCACCAGGGCGGCGGGGCCGACGAGATGGCTGACGGCCGCCACGAAATGCGGCTGCTCCTCGGCCCGCTTGGCGATGGCCCGGGAGCCGAGGCCGAGCGCCAGGGCCCCGTTGGCCTTGCCGAGCGCGATCTCGGCGCGGCGGAGCGAGGTGCCGTCCTCGACCTGGACACATTTGAGAGACCCGCGGGCGTCATAGACCACCACCGCGAGCGGCTTGAGGCCGCGGGCGCGGGCCGTCTCCAGGGCGGTCGTCACGATGGTGCGGGCGGCGGCGAGGGTCAGTTCGGGCATCTCGGATCTCGGATGGCGGGCGGCCTCGCCCTTTACGGGCATCATCGTCTAAGAACACGCCCAGATTGTATCAGGACAAGTCGGGCCAGCGGGGGATCATGCGCCGGGGGATCATCCATATCGGAATGCCGAGGACGGGGTCCACCTCGCTTCAGGCCGTGCTGACGAACCTCCGGCCGCGGCTCGGCGCCGTCGGGCTCCATTATCCGGCGCTCGCCCCGCCCGGCAGCCCGGACGGATCGGACGTGAACCACCAGCCCCTCGGCGAGGCCCTCGACGGCCGCCGCCCGGCCCGCGAGCGGGCGGCCAGCCTCGCGCGCCTGTCCGGGGTTCTGGCCTCGACCCGGGCCGAGACCGTGATCCTGTCGTACGAGGATTTCGCGGTTCAGAAGCCAGAGCTCGGAATTCCGCAAATCGTGCATGATTTGTTCCAGGCCCACGGCTTCCGGATGGAGGTCGCGATCGTGGTCAAGCCGCAATTCGAGCAGCTCAACTCCGCCTATGCCCACCTGGCCCAGCTGGTGCGCGAGACCCGCACCTTCCGAGATTTCGCCCGCCAGACCTGGCGCTCCGGCCGCTTCGACTACGCCGCCCTGATCGAGCCCTGGCGCCGCGCCGCCGATGGCCGCGTCACCGCGATCCCCCTGCGGGATGTCCGCTCGGAGGCCCCGCTCCTGGGGCGGATCGTCCGCGATCTCGGCCTCGAGGACCGCCTCGGACCCCTGATGAGCGCGGAAGCCGAGCGCCTCGTCACCAACCGCAGCCCCGGCCCGATCGCCGTCGAGGCGGCGCGCCGCCTGCGCCGCCTCCGGGTCCACACCCAGTTTCGCGGTCATTCCCGCCATATCGGCCACGTCCTCGACAACGCCGCCTGGGGCCGGGGCCTCGATCCCGAGCCGTTTCGGGGCGACGCGCCCGACCTGCGCAGCCGGATCGAGGCCCATGCCGCCCTGTCGAACGAGCGCTTCGCCCGCGCGCTCTGGGGCGCGCCCTGGGGCAGCGTCGTCAAGCCGGCTCCGGCGCGCCCGCCTAACGAATTGGCGGGACAGGCGATTTCACCCGAGACCGAGGCCCAGATCGAGTCCCTGATGGCCGAGACGATCGCCCATTTCGGCTTCCGCACCCCCGCGCCCTGGCAGCGCATCCCCGCCGATCTCGCCGAGGCCGCGGCCGACCATCTCGCGCGCCTGACCGGCTATAGCCGCTGGCGGGTGCCTTGATTTTGCTCCGAGCGAGGGCCCGGAAACCCGGGCCCCCTCAGGCGAGGTCGGCCGAGAAGGCGTCGTAGCTGCGCGTCACGGCGCCGGGCCGCTCGAAATGCGGGAATGCCCCGGTCGGCATGCGCTCGATCGTCCAGTTCGGCCGCTCGTGAAAGCCCGCGGCGTGGCGGTAATCCACGAAGTCGCCGCGTATCCCGTGGATCATCCAGACGGGCAGCCACAGGGCCTCGTAGAGGCGGGTGGCATCGGTCGGAAACAGATGTCCGGCCAGGAACGAGAAGGGCGCGTGCTCGGCGCCCGGCTGATGCGCGGAGGCGTAATCGTAGGAGAGCAGGCCCTCGTCGATCCGGCGCGAGCCCCAGGTCTTCTCCAGAAAGTAGCGCATGCTCGGGCGGCTCACGAGGGCGTCGAACAGGGCTCGGCCCCAGAGCGGAAAGTCCACGGCCGAGCGGGCGACGTCGTTGCCGCGGTGTCCCCCGAGCGGCCCCCGGCCGGAGAGGCGGGCGTCGAACCCGGTCGGGCTGATCAGACCGAGGCTGCGATAATCCTGCGCCTGCTCCAGGCTCGCGCGGGCAAGGTACTCCGCCGAGAGCGAGAGCGCGACGGCATCGAGCCGCACGCCCCCGTGCCGCCGCCGGATCTCGCCCGCCACCGCGTGGATCGCGTCGACCATCAGGCGCGGCGTGTAGACCTGTCGCCGGCGTTCCGAGAAGCCGAAGCCCGGCAGATCGAGGGCGTAGACCGGGCGCGCCTTCGCGTAGTGCCGGTAGAGCGGGCGAACCTCGTAGGCGTTCGCGGCCGCGTTGATCGAGTGAATCAGCAGGAGCGGCGTGCCCTCGGGTGGCCCATCGCCGTAGAAGCTGGCCCGACCGCTCCGGGTGCGCAGATCCTCGCGCCGACCCGGGAGGGCAGGGGGCAGCGGCATCCGATGGTCGATGGCAAGCCGGCTGTAGGCGAGCCATCCGGCAGCAGCCCCGAGGGAGCCGAGCCCAAGGGTCTTGGCGATGCCGGACGCCCGGGCCGGAAGGAATCGGTCGGATCGGATCGCCATTTTGCGCCTCGTCTCAGGGTTCGGGCGACAACGTCGCGGCCGCGGCGAACGTTGCCTCAGGCGTTCGCGGCCTCGATCTCCCCGCTCAAAGCCAGCCACTCCTCCTCCGCGCTGCCGAGGGCGCCGGCAGCCTCCGCCCGCATCCGCGCGATCTCCCCGGCCTTGGCGGCGTTCTGCTGGAAGGCGGAGCCGTCCTCGAGCGCCGCGTCGATCTTGGCAATGGCTTCCGAGAGCTTGGTCATCCGCGCCTCGACGGCCTCCAGCTTCCTGCGAAGCGGCGCGAGCGCGGCGCGGCGCTCGACGGCGGAGCGGCGCGCCTCCGCCTTCTGGCCGCCCGTGCCTTCCGCCTGGCGCGTCTCCTCGCGCTCCGGCCCGGCGAGGACGAGGCGGCGGTAATCGTCCATGTCGCCATCGAAGGTCTTCACCGACCCGTTCGACACCAGCCAGAGACGGTCGGCGCAGGCCTCCACCAGGAAGCGGTCGTGCGAGACCAGGATCACCGCGCCCTCGTAATCGTTGATCGCCTCGACGAGGGCCTGGCGGCTCTCGATGTCGAGGTGGTTCGTCGGCTCGTCGAGGATGAGGAGGTGAGGCCCATTGAAGGCGGCAAGGCCCATCAGCAGCCTCGCCTTCTCGCCTCCGGAGAGCTGCGCGACCGGAGTGTCCGCCTTGCTGGCCGGAAAGCCGAGGCGGGCCGTCGCGGCGCGCACCTTGGCCTCCGGCACGTCGGGCATCCGCTCGCGGACATGCGCGTAGGCGCTCTCGGCGGGGCGCAGCTCGTCGAGCTGATGCTGCGCGAAATACGCGACCTCCATCTTGCCCGAGCGCTTGAGTTCGCCCGCGAGCGGGGGGAGCCGGCCGCCGATCAGCTTGCAGAAGGTGGATTTGCCGTTGCCGTTGGCGCCGAGCAAGGCCACGCGATCGTCGGGCGCGAGGCTGAGATTGAGCCCCGAAAGCACGATCCGGTCCGCATAGCCCGCCTGGACCCGCTCCATCGCGACGATCGGCGGCGAGAGGGGGCGCTCCGGACTCGGCAGGTGGATCACCGGCACGTCATCCTCGATCAGAGCCGCGATCGGCTCCATCTTGGCGAGGCGCTTCACCCGCGACTGAGCCTGCCGGGCCTTCGTCGCCTTGGCCTTGAAGCGATCGATGAAGCTCTGGAGATGGGCGCGCTCCGCCTCCTGCTTTGCCCGCGCCTTCACCTGCAGCACGCGCTTCTCGGAGAGCTGCCGGGCGAACGCGGTGTAGCCGCCTCGCCAGAGGGTCAGCTGCCCGCGCTCGAGATGGAGGATGTGGTCCACGCACTCGTCGAGCAGGTCGCGGTCGTGGCTGATGATGATCGCCGTGCGCGGGTAACGCTCGAGGTAGTCGTAGAGCCAGAGCGTGCCCTCGATATCGAGATAGTTGGTCGGCTCGTCCAAGAGGAGCAGATCGGGCTCGGAGAACAGGACCGCGGCGAGGGCAACCCGCATGCGCCAGCCGCCGGAGAAATCGGAGCAGGGACGGGCTTGCGCCTCGGCATCGAAGCCGAGACCGTGCAGGATCGCCGCGGCGCGTGCGGGCGCCGAGTGCGCCCCGATATCGACAAGGCGCGTCTCGATCTCCGCGCGACGCAAGCCCTCGGCCTGCTCGGCCTCCGCCATCAAGCGACTGCGCTCGGTGTCGGCCGCCAGGACCACCGCGTGCAGGGTCTCGGGACCGGCCGGCGCTTCCTGCGCGACGGCGCCGATGCGCATCCCCCTCGGCAGCCCGATGGTGCCGCCCTCCGTCGGGATATCGCCGAGGATTGCCTTGAACAAGGTGGTCTTGCCCGCCCCGTTTCGGCCGACGAGTCCGACGCGGGCGCGGTCGGGAATCGCGAAGGAGGCGCGATCGAGGATCACGCGCTCGCCGATGCGGTAGGTGAGATCGTTGACGCGGAGCATGGGTGCGTTCTGGCGAGGCGGGCGGCCCGAGGCAAGCGGCCAAAGCGCCCTATCGCGTCGCGAGGGTTGCGAGTTCGAGGATCCACAGGACATAAAGGCGGTGAACGCAGCCCGTCAGGCTGCGCCGATTTCGCCGGGGGGGGCCCTTCGCGGCGCCCCCTTCGATGGGGCGTAGATGGTCCCGGATGCTACGCGTCACGCAGCTCGTCTTCGGTTCTGAGCAGTCCAGCAACTGGCTCCTGCGTTTGCGCGATGCCATCGAGCGATGGCTCGGCGAGCGCCTCGAATCCTGAACCGTCTCAGATCAACTCCCAGGCCGCGCTGTCTCGCATCAGCTTGGCCACGAGGGCATGGTTCAGCTCGTGGCCCGTATGTGCCGCGGTGACGTGCCCCAGGATCGGATGCCCCGCGAGCGACAGGTCCCCGATGAGATCGAGGACGCGGTGACGCACGGGTTCCTCGGGTACGCGCATCCCCCCGATGATACGGTCCCGGTAGATCGCGGCCGTGGTCGAGAAGTTGGCTCCGCGCAGGAGCGGGCGGCCCGTGGCGTATGCGTAAAGCTTCGCGGGCAGCGCCCATTTGAGGCGGCCGAAGCTGCGCGAAGGGGCAAGATCGCGCTCGAAGATTTCCGGTGTGATCATGCCCTCCCACCGCAATTCGCCGAAATGCGAGAGCGAAAGGCTCGCGGCGATGGACAGGCTCGTGGCCGGCTCGATCCGCAGCGACCGCCGCCCGTCACGCACCTCGACGGTGCGCCGCACGCGGATCCTGGAACACGGAACGGCAAGATCGACCCGCCCCGCATCCCGAATCGCCGCGCACCAGGGTGCCGCACTCCCGTCGAAGATCGGCAGTTCCTCGCCGTCGAGCTCGACCTGCGCGTTGTCGATCGCGAGCGCTCTGAGAGCCGCGAGCAGATGCTCAACGGTGCGGACCAGCGTGCCGTCGGGTGCCTGGAGCGCCGTGCACAAGGGCTGGGAAACCCGGGCCTGCCAAAGGGCCGGGACGGATATGGTTCGGCCGCTCCGCAGCTGGCGCCGGAAAACGATGCCCGTGCCCGCCTCCGCCGGGGTGACGCGGACGTTCGTGTGACGCCCGGTGTGGAGACCGCGGCCCTGGCAGGCGAAGGCCGCCGCGATGGTCGCCTGCATGGGCGACGCGGCGCCACTACGCGCGACCGGATCGTCGGGTTGCGCGATCATGGCTGGCGGGGCAGACATCGCACCCGGACTCAGTGGGAATGGCAGGACAGGAGCGCCGCGGCGTTCATCGGAAGATCCGGCATGGTGGCTCTCGAGCCTCGGCCGGTGCTGATCCGGCCGCGCTGCCTATCCGGCGCCGATCCGTTGAGGAAGTAAAAGGTTCGTCATCGCGAATGGCCGCGCAGGGGCTTTCTCGCGCGTAGATCATCCACGCCCTTCGTGTTTCCTCGACTTGACCGGCGAAACCGCTGTCGCCACGATCCCGTACAGCTTGACGTTGCCGACATTCGGGTCCAACCGGCCCATTGCCCCACCTGGCCTTGTTGACCGAAGGCTTGCGCGCGGGGACGTGCGGGACGTGATCGCGTCGGATTGCGTAGGGGCTGAGGGAATGGGTCGGCTAGCGAGCATTCCGTTCTTCAAGGAGCCAGGCATCGAGCTCGCGTCCTTCGAGACCCGATGTCATTGGCGGCGCTTCGACGAGAACGAGGTTCTGGTCGATTACGACGACGTCTCGACCGACGTGTACTTCCTGGCCGCGGGCGAGGTGCGCATCCTGAATCGCTCACAATCGGGCAAGGAGGTCATCCTCGGCGAGATGCGGGCCGGCGCGTTCTTCGGGGAGTTGGCGGCTCTCGACGGGATCGGCCGCTCGGCCAACGTCACGGCGCTTACCCGCGGCGAGGTCTGCGTGGTGCCGGCCGCCGTCTTCCGCCAGATGGTGTTCGCCTCGGAAGCGATCGCCGACCGGCTTTTTCGCCTGCTCACGAAGCGCGTGCGCGAACTCAATACCCGCCTGATGGAGCATGCGCTTCTCGATCTGCGCCACCGCCTCTATGCGGAACTGCTGCGCCTGTCGGTGCCGCGCGCCGGCGCGGGGGACGAGCGGGTTGTCACGCCGCCGCCCTATCATCACGTGCTCGCCGCCCGCATCGGCTGTCGCCGCGAGCAGGTGACCCGTGAATTCACCGTGATGGCGAGCGAGGGGCTCGTCGATCGCACCCGCGGCGCCCTCGTGATCCGCCGGCCGGATCTCCTCGAGGCACGGGTCGCCGAAGCCCTTCGCGAGGATGGCTGAGCCCCTGCGGGCGGGTGGACCGGAGACGCAGCTACTCCGCCTCGCCAACGTCACCAAGCGGTTCGGGCATCACGTGGCCGTCGAGGATGTCAGCCTCGATCTTCGGTCCGGCGAGTTCCTGTGTCTGCTCGGACCCTCGGGCTGCGGCAAGAGCACGCTCCTGCGCCTGATCGCAGGCTTCGAGACACCGACCTCCGGCCAGATCGGGCTCGATGGGCAGGATCTGGCCGGAGCACCGCCGCACCGGCGGCCGGTGAACATGATGTTCCAGTCCTACGCGCTCTTCCCACACATGAGCGTCGCTCAAAATATCGCATACGGTATCAAGGGCTTGGGCCTGTCTCGCACGGCCACCGCCGAGCGCGTGGACGCACTCCTGCGCCTCGTGCGCCTCGAGGGCTTCGCGGATCGGCGGCCGGACCGGCTGTCGGGCGGTCAGCGCCAGCGCGTCGCCCTCGCCCGGGCGCTGGCGCGCGAGCCGCGCGTGCTCCTCCTCGACGAACCGCTCGGCGCCCTCGACCGCGCCCTGCGCGAGGAAACCCAGGGGGAATTGCGCGCCCTGCAGCGCCGGCTCGCCACCACCTTCGTGGTGGTGACGCACGATCCGGCCGAAGCGATGACCATGGCCGACCGTATCGGCGTGATGGATCGTGGCCGCCTCGTGCAGGTCGGGGCCGCGGCCGAGCTCTACGAGCAGCCAGCGAACCGCTTCGTCGCGGGGCTCCTCGGCGACGTGAACCTGATCGAGGGGCGGCTCGGTGCCGAAGCCCCCGGGGCACTCCAAACGGTGGAGACCGCGCTCGGTCCGATCCGGGCCACCGCTCCGGCGTCAGCGCTCGCGCCGGGAGCGCCCGTCGTCGTGGCGCTGAGGCCGGAGCGGATCGCGCTCGCGGATGAGACGGGCGCAGGGCTCCCGGGAACCGTCGTCGCGGTCACCTTCCTGGGTGACCGCATCCGCAGCCAGGTTCGCATGGCGGACGGGTCGTCGATGCGCACGACCATGCCGGCCGGCGGCCCGGACTGGCCGGTCGGCGGCCGGGTTCGCCTCGGCTTTCGGCCGGAAGCCGCCGCGATCCTCCCCACATGACGGCGCGGTCCGCCCGGTTCCTGCGCGCGGTCGTGCGCCTGCCGCCGCTGCTCTGGCTCGGCGCCTTCTTCCTCGTGCCCTTCGCCATCACGCTGAAGATCAGCCTGTCGGAGCCCGCCACCGCGATGCCGCCCTACCTGCCGGTCCTCGACTGGGCCGGCGGGATCGAGGGCTGGTCGAGTTTCCTCGAAGCCCTGCACTTCACGAATTTCGAGACGCTCGCGGGGGACGCGCTCTACCGGGACGCGGCGCTCGCCTCCCTCGAACTCGCGCTGATCGCCACCGCGATCCTGATCGTCATCGGGACGCCCATTGCCTACGCGATGGCGCGCGCCTCCGCGCGCTGGCAGCCGATCCTCGTCGCGCTCGTGGTGGTGCCGTTCTGGACGAGCTTCCTGATCCGGGTCTATGCCTGGATCGCGATCCTGAAGCCCGAGGGCCTGCTCAATGCCGGGCTGCTGCGGCTCGGCCTGATCGGGGCGCCGCTCGAGATCATAAACACGCAAGTGGCTGTTCTGATTGGATTAACCTACGCCTACCAGCCCTTCATGGTGCTGCCCCTCTACGCCGTGATGAGCCGGCTCGACCCGGCGCTGCGGGAGGCGGCCGCCGATCTCGGCGCGTCGCCCGCGCGGGTGTTCTGGAGCGTGACCCTGCCGCTGAGCGCCCCGGGATTGGTGGCGGGCGCGCTGCTCTGCTTCATCCCGATGGTGGGGGAGTTCATCATTCCCGATCTGCTGGGCGGGTCGGAGACCCTGATGCTGGGCCGGGTCCTGTGGAGCGAGTTCTTCTCCAACCGCGACTGGCCGCTGGCCTCGGCGGTGGCGGTCCTGCTGCTCCTGATCGTGCTCGGCCCGGTCATCCTGTTTCGCGAGGCCGAGACCCGGAGGGGAGAGGCGGCCCGGTGATCGCGTGGAACAAATCATGAGCGGAACCAACAGAATCGCGCTGATTCTGGGTCTGGGTTTCCTCTATGCCCCCATCCTCGTCCTGGTGGTCTACTCGTTCAACGCCTCGGCCCTCGTGACGGTCTGGGGCGGGTTCTCGACCCGCTGGTACGGCGTGCTGCTGGCCGACCGGCCCCTGATCGAGGCGGCCTGGGTCAGCCTGCGGGTGGCCCTGCTGGCGAGCCTGATTGCCACAACCCTGGGTACGCTCGCGGCTTTGGCTCTGGAGCGCCACGGGCGCTTCGCGGGACGGGGCCTGTTCACCGGCCTGGTCTATGCCCCGATGGTGATGCCGGAGGTGATCACCGGCCTATCCCTGCTGCTGCTCTTCGTCGGGATCGGCCTCGACCGGGGCATCGCGACGATCGTGGTGGCGCACGCGACCTTCGGGACGGGCTTCGTCGCCGTCGTGGTGGCGGCGCGGCTGAAGGGGCTCGACCGGGCGCTCGAGGAGGCGGCCGCCGATCTCGGGGCCGGACCGATCCGGGTGTTCTGGAGCATCACCCTGCCGCTGCTGGCGCCGGCCCTCGCGGCGGGCTTCCTCCTCGCCTTCACCCTGTCCCTCGACGACCTCGTGATCGCGAGCTTCGTCTCGGGCCCCGGCGCCACCACCCTGCCGATGCGGCTCTACAGCCAGGTTCGGCTCGGGGTGAACCCGGAGATCAACGCCGCCTCGACCCTCCTGATCGGGATGGTCAGCCTCGTGGTGCTGACGGCGTCGTGGCTGAGCGGGCGGCAGGGCGGGCAGCGCGCCGCCGGCTGAGGCGTCGCGTCAGGGCGCGTAGGCTCGCGCCGCGGCGGGCAGGCCGGCGGGTGGAAGGCCTGCGGGTGGAAGGCCGGCGGGTGGCAGGCGCAAAGCCTCGGGCGGCGCGGCCGGGCCGCCCCTGACACCCGCATCACCCCGGGAGCCGGCGTCCGGAACGGTCTCCTCGCGGCGCGCCGGCCGGATCGAGACGGCATCCCAGGGTCCGGCAATCTCGAACAGGGCGCCGGCGCGGGGCGCCTCGCCCGTCCCGCCCAGGCTCGCGGCCACCCGGGGGGCGAGCTCCGCCCGCGCCTGGAAGCGCCGCTCGATCAGGGAGATCTGGCCCCGCAGGCTCGCCGTGAGGGCGGAGGCCTTGAGGTAGCCCTCGGCGATCTCGCCGATGCCGTCGGCGAAGCGCAGGGTGACGCCGGCCCGCTCGAAGGGGGTGCGGCCGTTGCGGCGGGCCAGCGCCCCCGGGGCGGGCTTGCCCCGGTGGATCACGTCGGCGAGGTCGAGCCCGGTGATCAGGCCGCCCTCGCTGGCGAGAACCGCGCGCCCGCTCACGCGCTCGGTGAGGGCCGCGACGTCGCGCCCGACGCTCTCCAGGGCGAACTGCCCCTGCGTGCCGCCCAGGACCCAGCGGGACTGGCCGAGATCGATCAGGAGCGCTCCGAGGTCGAGCCGGTCGAAGGCGCCTTGCGCCTTCACTTCGGTCTCGGCCTCGTCGCCCTCCGCCGGCGCCAGCGCGATCCGGCCCTTGAGGGTCGCGCCCTGCAGGCTCGCCCGGCCGAGGGAGGCCTCGATCGTGTCGCCGCGCACCAGGACGCTGGCGGCGAGATCCTCGAGGAGCACCGGGCCGATGCGGCTGCTGGCGGCGGAGAGGCGCAGGTCGAGGTCGCCCCCGGTCAGGGGCTTCAGGGCGACCGGCCGGTGGGCCGGCGCCTCGACGGCGGAGTCCGGTGCCTCCGGGTTCGGTTCCGGCGCGACCGGGCCGAACAGGCGCACGAGGCCCCCGAGCAGGGGCGCGAGGTTGAGGCTGTCGGCCGCGAGCGTCGCCTGGACGGCGGTGCGCGCCTCCTGGAAGCGCGCCGAGCCCGCGCCCTCCAGCACGTTGCGGCCGACGCTCACGCGCAGGCTCGGCAGCATCAGGCCCTCCTTCGAGGCTTCGAAGCTGCCGTCGAGGGCGAAGCCCTCGATGAAGGGCGAGAGCGCCACGTCGCGGCCGAGATAGGCCAGGGTCTCGGGCAGGGAGCGGGTCTCGAAGCTGCCCTGTCCGGCGAGCTTCACGCCGTCCTCGGCCAGGGTGGCGCTGCCCTGGGTGGCGAGGCTGCCGGCCGGCCAGGACGCCGTCGCGGCGAAGGGGGTGGCGCGGCCCGCCAGGAAATCGAACGGGCGCAGGCCGGTCAGCGCGAAGCGCGCGCTCTCGCCCTTCCAGCGCAGCGCGACGGCGCCGTCGAGGCTCGCGCTCCACATGGGCCAGGACAGCACGACATCGAGGTTGCCGGAGCCGGGCTCCGCCTCCGGTTCCGCCGCCGAGGGCGCGAGCCCCGCCAGGGTGGCGCGGGTCACGGTGATCCGGCGCGGATGGCTCGTCACCCCTTGGGCGAGGCGGGCCGAGACGCGGGCCATCGGCTCGGCCCAGCGGGGATCATCGATCCCGCGCGGCAGCGCGAGGGTGGCCCCGTCGAGGGCGATGCCGCCGATCTCGGCCTGGCCGGAGAGGAGGGCGAGAAGGCTCAGCTCGATGGTGAGGCGCCCGCCATCGGCCAAGGGCTCGGGCGAGAGATCGGGCGAGCTCGCGTGCAGGGCGTCCGGCAACGCGGTCAGGCGGGTCCGGCTGAAGCGCAGATGCGGCAGGGGCAGGAGGGAGAGGTGGGTCGGTCCGTCCGCGCTCAAGGCCAGACCGTAGGTCTCGAGGCCCCGGCTGACGAAGCGCGCCGCGCCCGGCGTCGCCACCCGCCAGGGCAGGCAGGCCGCGGCGAGGCCCGCGACCGCGAGCGCTCCGAAGCCGAGGGCTGAGATGAGGCGGCGCGGCGGCATTGCGCTCCTGGCAACGGGCCCCGGCCATGGGGCCCCTCGGCGATGGGGGCGTCCGGCGCGTCGTGCGGAACCCGGACCCCTGCTGCGTCGATCCCGGATGTTTCAGGCCGCCCCCAGCCGTTACAATCCAGATGACACGGGTCATTCCCTTAAACGCTTCGAAGGGGTTTGTCTCCACGGCGCGCTTCCTGCTAGCGCAACGGTCGCGATTCATGTGCACGACCGGGCCTTCCGGGATCGGTCGGGCAGGGCGGAATGCCCATCGGACGACGGGATGCGGCGGAAGACGGTTCGAGAAGGACGCGTTGAATGAAGAAAGTTTACTCCGATGCGACGGCCGCCCTGGCGGGCCTGCTGCGCGACGACATGACGGTGATGTGCGGCGGCTTCGGCCTCTGCGGCATTCCGGACGAGTTGATCGACGCGGTGCGCGAATCGGGCGTGAAGGGCCTGACCGTCATCTCGAACAATGCCGGGATCGACGGCGTCGGCCTCGGCAAGCTCCTCGACACCCGACAGGTCTCCAAGATGATCTCGTCCTATGTCGGCGAGAACAAGGAATTCGCCCGCCAATTCCTGGCCAACGAGCTCGAGATCGAGTTCAACCCGCAGGGCACGCTGGCCGAGCGCATCCGCGCCGGAGGCGCCGGCATCCCGGCCTTCTTCACCAAGACCGGCGTCGGCACCAAGGTGGCCGAGGGCAAGGAGGTGCGCGAGTTCGACGGCGCGCAATACGTGATGGAGCGGGGCCTCTTCGCCGACCTCGCCCTCGTCCACGCCTACCGGGGCGACACCGAGGGCAACCTCGCCTACCGGCTGACCGCGCGCAACTTCAACCCGATGATGGCCACCGCCGCCAAGGTGACGGTCGCGCAGGTCGAGCATCTGGTGCAGCCCGGCGAGATCGACGCGGAGAACATCCACACGCCCGGCATCTTCGTGAAGCGCATCGTCCACGTGCCGGTGCGCGAGAAGCGCATCGAGCAGCGCACCACCCGCAAGCGCGCGGAGGCCGGGGCGGAGACCGGGCCGGCGGCGGCCGGCGGCGGCGCCGTCTGAGCCCCGCCCGACGCGGACCCGCCCCAGCCCGCGCCTCCCCGGAGGACACGCGGGAAAACCCCATTCGGCAGCGCGAGCGCGCCACTCGATCAGGAGACATCATCATGGCCTGGACCCGCGACCAGATGGCGGCGCGCGCCGCGCGTGAACTCGAGGACGGCTTCTACGTGAATCTCGGCATCGGCATCCCGACCCTGGTGTCGAACTTCATCCCCGAGGGCATGTCGGTGCAGCTGCAATCGGAGAACGGCATGCTCGGCATGGGCCCGTTCCCCTACGAGGGCGAGGAGGACCCCGACCTCATCAATGCCGGCAAGCAGACCATCACGGCGCTGCCGACGACGAGCTACTTCTCCTCGGCCGATTCCTTCGGAATGATCCGGGGCGGGCACATCAACCTGTCGATCCTCGGCGCCATGCAGGTGGCCGAGAACGGGGACCTGGCCAACTGGATGATCCCGGGCAAGATGGTGAAGGGCATGGGCGGCGCCATGGACCTCGTGGCGGGCGTGAAGCGCGTCGTCGTGGTGATGGAGCACGTGGCCAGGAACAAGGACGGCTCGGAGAGCCCGAAGCTCCTCAAGGCCTGCGACCTGCCGCTCACCGGCACCCACGTGGTCGACATGGTGATCACCGATCTCGGCGTCTTCACCATCGACAAGAAGGGCGAGGGCGGCATGACGCTGATCGAGCTCGCCGACGGGGTCACCGAGGACGAGATCCGGGCAAAGACCGAGGCCGCCTACACGGTGGCGCTCGCCTGAGCCTGTCCGGGCGTCCCGCCCGGACGCCATGGTCGAACGAGAACGGCCCCGGACCTCGCGGTTCGGGGCCGCTTTCATCTCGGTTGGGCCGATCCCGCCGGGGCCGGAAACGGGTCGTTTCGGGACGTTTCCGGCCCCGGTCCGGCCCACATGGCTAAGCGAAGTTTAAGCCGAATGCTCGAATCCTCGCGACCGCCGGACCCGCGGATCGCGCGTGCCACCGCCCGGCCAGTGATGTGCAGGGCACGAGGGTGAAGGCGTATGGGTCGCGTATCGACGGCGATGGACAATGTCGTGCCCTTCCGGCGGATCGCCGCCCAGGGTGCCCCCCGTCCGGCCGGGCTCCGCGAGGGTCAGGCCAAGCGCCGCGGCGACCAGCGCGCCCTGATGGACGCCGTCTACGCCACCGGCAGCCTCGCGGTGGCGGCCGGCGACCGGGAGGCCAAGCTCACCGCCTCGCGCCTCCAGGTCTACGGCTTCCTGACCATCGAGGAGGTGGGCGAGGACGGCGCCCTGCGCCGCCTGCGCCCCTCCGAGGCGATCCGGGCCCGCGCCGAGCGCCCCTGGCGCCTGACCCGGGCGGCCTACGGCGCGGGCCTTGCCGTGACGATCCCGGCCGTGGACGACTTCCTGTTCGAGGCCGCCGGCCTGCCAGCCTGAGGGGCCGCCCCGACCATGCCGGCCCGGCCCGGCGCGAGCCAGGATACCGCCAAGCCCGGACCCGGGTTATTCCAAGCCTGGCCCCGGGTTATGAGGAGCCGGTGATGACCGATCCCCGCGACCACCTCGAGCGCGCCCTGCGGGCGCGCGACGCCACGATCGGCATCGTGGGCCTCGGCTATGTCGGCCTGCCGCTGGCGCTCTCGGCGGTGCGGGCCGGATTCCGGGTGATCGGCTTCGACGTGAACCCGGACCGCGTCGCGCGCATCAACGCGGGCGAGCCCGTGATCGCGCATCTCGACACCGCCGCGGTGCGGGCGGCGCTCGACACCGGCCGGTTCCGGGCGAGCCACGACATGGGCGGCCTGGCCGAGCCCGACGCGATCCTGATCTGCGTGCCGACGCCCCTGACGCGCCAGCGCGAGCCGGACCTCTCGTTCGTGCGCGCCACCGCCGCCGATATCGCCCGGTGCCTGCGCCCGGGGCAACTCGTCGTCCTGGAATCGACGACCTGGCCCGGCACCACGCAGGAGGTGCTCAAGCCGATCCTCGAGGCGACGGGGCTCGCGAGCGGCCGCGACATCTTCCTGGCCTTCTCCCCCGAGCGCGAGGACCCCGGCAACCCGACCCACACCCTGGCGAGCACCCCCAAGGTGGTGGGCGGCGACGGGGCGGCGGCGCGCGATCTCGCGGACCTCCTCTACGGGGCGATCGTGACCCGCACCGTGCCGGTCTCCTCCACCGCCGCGGCCGAGGCCGTGAAGCTCACCGAGAACATCTTCCGGGCCGTCAACATCGCCCTCGTGAACGAGCTCAAGGTCGTCTACGACGCCATGGGCATCGACATCTGGGAGGTGATCGAGGCCGCCGCCACCAAGCCCTTCGGCTTCATGGCGTTCCAGCCCGGCCCCGGGCTTGGCGGCCACTGCATCCCGATCGACCCGTTCTACCTGACCTGGAAGGCCCGGGAGGTCGATGTCGCGACGCGCTTCATCGAGCTCGCCGGCGAGGTGAACCGGCAGATGCCGCATTACGTCGTCGGCCGCCTCGCCGAGGCCCTCGACCGGCGCTGCGGGCGCGGCCTCGCGGGCGCCGAGATCCTGCTGATCGGGCTCGCCTACAAGCGCAACGTCGACGACATGCGCGAGAGCCCGGCCCTGAAGCTCGCCGAGATCCTGGAGGCCCGGGGGGCCCGAGTCCTGTTCCACGACCCCCTCGTCCCGGAGATCCCGCCGACCCGCGAGCATCCGGGCCTGACGGGCCGGCGCTCGGCCCCCCTCGAACCGGGCCTTCTCGCCCGCTGCGCGGCGGCCCTCATCGTCACCGATCACGACGGCATCGACTGGAACATGATCGTGGCGCACGCCCCCTTGGTGGTGGACACCCGCAACGCCTGCGCCCGGGCCGGGCTGACCGGCGGCCCGATCGTGAAGGCCTGACGCGGCCCCCTGGGAGGGCGGCCGCCCCCGAGGGGGCCGCCGGATGCCCTCCCGCGTGCCTCAGGCCGCGTCCGGCATGTGGTCGAGGAGCTTGTCGAGGGTGATGGGGTAATCCCGCACCCGCACGCCGGTCGCGTTGTAGACCGCGTTCGCCACCGCCGCCCCGACGCCGCAGATGCCGAGCTCACCCACGCCCTTGGCCTTCATCGGCGAGGAGACGGGGTCGACCTCGTCGAGGAAGATCACCTCCTGATGCGGGATGTCGGCATGGACCGGCACCTCGTAGCCGGCGAGGTCGTGATTGGCGAAGAAGCCGCGCCGCGTATCGACCGCGAGTTCCTCCATCAGGGCCGCGCCGGTGCCCATCGTCATCCCGCCGATGACCTGGCTGCGGGCCGATTTCGGGTTGAGGATCCGCCCGGCCGCGCAGACCGCCAGCATGCGCCGGACCCGGACCTCGGCCGTGTCGACATCGACCCCGACCTCGACGAAATGGGCCCCGAAGGTCGATTGCTGGTAGGTCTTGTCGAGGCCCGCGAACGTGATGGTGTCCTCCGCGCTCAAGGGGCCCTGGGCGGCGGCCTCGCCGAGCGGCACGGCCCGGTTGCCCGAGCGCACCTCGCCCTCCGCGAAGACCGCGTCGACCGAGTTGATGCCGAGGCGCTGCGCCACCGCCTCGCGCAGCTTCACGCAGGCCGCGTAGACGCCGGAGGTGGCGGAATTCCCGCCGAACTGGCCGCCTGAGCCGGCCGAGACCGGGAAGGCCGAATCCCCGAGGCGCACCACGACCCGGTCGAGGGTGACGCCCATCATCTCCGCGGCGGTCTGGGCGATGATGGTGTAGCTGCCGGTGCCGATATCGGTCATGTCGGTCTCGACCGTGACCGTGCCGCGATCGTCCAGGCGCACCCGGGCCCCGGACTTCATCACCAGGTTGTTGCGGAAGGCCGCGGCCATGCCCATCCCGACGAGCCACGACCCGTCCCGGGCCTGCCCGGGCGTCGGGTTGCGCCTGGACCAGCCGAACTTGTCCGCGCCGAGCCTGAGGCAGCCGACGAGGTCGCGCTGCGAGAAGCGGCGCCCGGGCGTCTTCGGGTCGGTCTGTGTGTCGTTGCGGATGCGGAACTCCACCGGGTCGAGGCGCAGCTTCTCCGCCATCTCGTCCATGGCGACCTCCAGCACCATCAGGCCCGGCGCCTCGCCGGGCGCCCGCATGGCGTTGCCCTCCGGCAGGTCGAGATGGGCGAGCTTCATCGCGGTGAGGCGGTTGGCGCCCGCGTAGAGGAGCTTGGTCTGGTTGACCGCCGTCTCCGGGCTGCCGTCGGCGAGGTTGCCCGAGGTGCTCTCGTGCGCGATGGCGGTGATCTGCCCGTCCTGGGTCGCGCCGATGCGCACCCGCTGGATGGTGGCGGGCCGGTGCGTGGTGTTGTTGGCGATCAGCGGGCGGGTGAGCGCGACCTTGACCGGGCGCCCCGAAGCCTTCGCGCCGAGCGCGGCCAGCACCGCGTCGGCGCGCACGAACAGCTTGCCGCCGAAGCCACCGCCGACATAGGGCGAGTCGAGCCGGACCTTCTCCTTCGGGATCCCCAGGATCTTGGCGATGCTGCCATGGCCCCAGCCGATCATCTGGTTCGAGGTCCAGAGCGTGAGCGTGTCGCCCTCCCAGGCCGCGACGGTGGCGTGCGGCTCCATCATGGCGTGGCTCTCGTCGGCGGTCGTGTAGGTGGCGTCGAGGGTGACGGGAGCCGCCGCGAAGGCGCCCTCGAAATCGCCGACGCGCTCGATGCCGTCGCCGCCGCTGCCCTCACCGCTGTCGCCCGGGACGGGCTTGGCGGCACCCGCCTCCGCGGCGAGGTCGAAGCGGCCGGCCTCCGCCGCGTAATCGACCCGGACCAGGAAGGCGGCCGCGCGCGCCTGCTCGAAGGTCTCGGCCACCACCACCGCGATGGCCTGGTGGTAGTGCTGGATCGCGTCGCCGCCGAACAGGTAGGCGGCGTTCATCGTGCCGCGCTCGAGCCGCGGCGTCTCGAGGGTGGTCACGACCGCGAGCACGCCGGGCGCGGCCTTGGCCGCCTCGACATGGATCGCGCGCACCCGCCCCTTCGGGATGGCGGCCCCGAGCACGTAGCCATAGGCCTGGTTCGGCACGACGTCGTGGCGCTCGTAGGCGTAGGGGGCGGTGCCGGTGGTCTTGTACTTGCCGTCGATCCGGTCGGTGGCGCGGCCCACGACCTTGAGCTGGTCGATGGGATTCTGGCCCGCGGGGGTGTCGAACTTCATGGCTCAGGCCCTCGCTTGGTTGAGCGCCGCGCCGAGGGTCCGCTCGGCGAGCTTCAGCTTGTAGGCGTTGTCGTGGGTCGGCTTGGCGCCCGCGAAGACCTGGTCGGTCACGGCCTTCGCGCCCTTGGGCAGGTCGGCCTCGGCGGCCTCGACGCGCCAGGGCTTGTGCGCCACCCCGCCGAACGCGACAGCCCCGCGGCCGTCCTTGCCGAGGATGGCGGCGACCGAGACGAGGGCGTAGGCGTAGGACGCCCGGTCGCGGACCTTGCGGTAGAGATGCGTGCCGGCCCGCGGCGCCGGCAGGGTCACGGCGGTGATGAGTTCGCCGGGCTTCAGCGTCGTGTCGACCTCCGGCTTGTCGCCCGGCAACCGGTGGAAATCGGCGATCTCGATCTTGCGCGCGTTGCCCCCGGCATCGACGGTCTCGACGGTGGCGTCGAGGACGCGCATGGCCACCGCCATGTCCCCAGGATGCGTGGCGATGCAGGCTTGGCTGGCGCCGATGACCGCGAGCGACCGGCTCACCCCGTCGAGGGCCGAGCAGCCGGAGCCGGGCTGGCGTTTGTTGCAGGCCTGGGCGGTGTCGTAGAAGTACGGGCAGCGGGTGCGCTGGAGCAGGTTGCCGGCGGTCGTCGCCTTGTTGCGCAACTGTCCCGAGGCGCCCGCCAGCAGGGCCCGGCTCAGGACCCCGTAATCCTTGCGCACCCGGGCATCCGCCGCGAGATCGGTGTTGCGCACGAGCGCGCCGATGCGCAGCCCGCCCTCGGGTGTCGGCTCGACCGTGTCGAGGCCCAGCCCGTTCACGTCCACGAGGTGGGTCGGCGTCTCGATCTGCAGCTTCATCAGGTCGAGGAGGTTGGTGCCGCCGGCGATGAACTTGGCGTTCGGGTTGCGGGCGACGGCCGCGGCCGCTTCGGCCGGATCGGTCGGGCGCTCGTAGGTGAAGGACTTCATGCGGGCCTCCGCGTTGTCTGGATTCCTGCGACCTCGGTCATCGCCTCGACGATGTTCGAGTAGGCGCCGCAGCGGCAGATATTGCCGCTCATGCGCTCACGGATCTCGGCCTCGGTCACGGCGGGGGCGGCGTTGAGGTCGGCGCTGACATGGCTCGGGATGCCGGCCTTGATCTCGGCCAGGACCGCCACGCCCGAACAGATCTGCCCGGGGGTGCAGTAGCCGCACTGATAGCCGTCATGCTTGATGAAGGCCGCCTGCATCGGATGCAGGTTGTCCGGCTGGCCGAGCCCCTCGATGGTGGTGATCTCCGAGCCCTGATGCATCACGGCGAGCGTCAGGCAGGCATTGATGCGCCGCCCGTCCACGATCATCGTGCAGGCCCCGCACTGACCGTGGTCGCAGCCCTTCTTCGAGCCGGTCAGGTGCAGGTGCTCGCGCGCGGCGTCGAGGAGCGAGGTGCGGGTGTCGAGTTCGAGTTCGCGGCGCGCGCCGTTCACCGTGAAGGCGACCTTGGCCAGGACCGGCCCGTCGGTCCCGGCCAGCCGGATGCCCGCCTTGTCGGCGCCCGCATTGTCGGCGCCCGCATAAGCCGGCCCGGCGCCCGAGGGCACGGCGGCCGAGGCCGCGGCGGCGGATGCTCCCACCATCAAGTCTCTCCGATTCAATTCGAGGTCTCCGGGTCGTCGCATCTCGGTCTCCGAATCTCTCGCGAGGGGATGGCCGCGACGGGTCCGTCCAACGCGAGCGGGATGCCCCGAGGAAACACCGTCACCCTGGATACGCTCCAAGGTAGGGTGCGGTTCGTCGACGATCAGGGATGCAAGGTCGCAGAGGAGGCCCGCGTCCGGCGCCCGGGCCCGGGCGATCCGTTCTGGGCGGCTCGGGCCCAGGTCACAGCCGCGCGGCTCCCGACCCTGGCCGATGGAGGACCCGCGCTACCGGGCACGACCCCGGCCCGGAACGCCCAGAATCCGAGGTGACGGGAATGCCCCGCTCAGGTATCTCTCCCCAGCGGTCGCGAGAGCGCAGGGCCTGTAGCTCAATGGTTAGAGCCGACCGCTCATAACGGTCTGGTTGCAGGTTCGAGTCCTGCCGGGCCCACCGCTGCCTCTCAACGACATGCCGCTCGCGATCGGCCCCCGGCGACCGCCCGGGGATCAGGGCCAGCGCCGTGTTGGCCCGCTCTTGCTACCCGCCTTGTCCATCCGAGCCCGGGCTGAGCGGCGAGGCTTCGTCCGGACGGGTGAGCGCGTCCCGCGACGCCTCAGCGAGCCAGGACCGGAAGGCGCGCAAGGGCGGGTATTCCGCACGCGCGGCCGGCCAGACCAGCCAATAGGCACCCGTGCCCTCGACGGAGGGCCGCAGGAGCGGCACGAGACGGCCGGCTCTCTGCTCCGGCACCGCGAGATAATCCGGAAGCAGGGCCACGCCCAAACCGGTGATCGCGGCCTGGCTCATCGGCGCGAACTGGTCGAAGAGCATGCCGCCGCCGGCCGGCGCCCGCCCTCCCTGCGCCGCGAACCAGAGGTCCCAGGCGGTCGGGCGGGTCTCGAGCCTGAGCAGCGGCAGCCCGTGCAGATCCGCCGCACGCGTCACCGGGTGAGCCCCGATCAGGTCGGGCGCGGCGCAGGCCGTCAGGCGCTCGTCGAACAGCTTCAGGTGCCCGGCCTCGCGCCAGTCGTCGGCTCCGAAATGGATCGCCGCGTCAAAACCTTCGGCCGCGAAGTTGAAGCGCTTGAGACGGGTCGCGAGATGGATCGCGATTCCGGGATGCGCGAGCGTGAACCGGCCGAGCCGGGGCACGAGCCACTGGCTGCCGAAGGCCGGCAGGGTCGCGAGCGACAGGGCCGCGCCGAGGGGGTTCGCGGCAAATTCCAGGCTGCCGCGCTGGATCAGGTCGAGGGCCCGGGTCACGTCGCGCCCGTAGACGCGCGCCGCCTCCGTCGGGACGAGGCGCTGCCGATGGCGGTCGAACAGCGCGTGCCCGAGCTGGGCCTCCAGATTCTGGATCAGCCGGCTCACGGTCCCCTGCGAGAGATCGAGTTCCCGCGCCGCCGCCGCCGTGGAGCCCGTCCGCAACACCGCCTCGAGCGCGGTGAGCAGGCTGACGGTGGGGAGGAAGCGGCGGGGGCGCATGGTGGATCATGCATAAAGGACATCAACCTAGCGGCAAAGCGGGTTTTTCGGCCGGAGTTCCACGCGCTAAAGACATGATCGCGGCGCCGATCGAAGGCCCGCCTCGCCCCTCACGACACCGAAGGATCCGCCATGTCCGAACCGGTCCCCGCGCTCAGCCACGCGACGAAGCACGGGCAGGCGCGCTTCGTCTGGTCCGATCCGTTCTGCCTCGACGACCAGCTCAGCGAGGAGGAGCGGATGATCCGCGACACGGCCTCGGCCTTCGCCGAGAGCAGCCTGAGGCCGCGCATCGAGGCGGATTACCTCGAGGAGCGGACGGAGCCCGCGATCTTCCGGGAGATGGGAGCGGCCGGGCTTCTCGGCGTGACGGTGCCGGAGGCCTATGGTGGCGCCGAGGCCTCCTACGTCGCCTACGGGCTCGTGGCCCGCGAGGTGGAGCGCGTCGATTCGGGCTACCGCTCGATGATGAGCGTCCAGTCTTCCCTGGTGATGTACCCGATCTACGCCTACGGCTCGGAGGCGCAGCGGCTGAAATACCTGCCGAAGCTCGCGGCCGGGGAATGGATCGGCTGCTTCGGCCTGACCGAGCCCGATGCGGGGTCCGACCCGGCCGGCATGCGCACCCGTGCCGAGAAGATCGCGGGCGGCTACCGCATCACCGGGACCAAGACCTGGATCTCGAACGCGCCGATCGCGGACGTGTTCGTGGTCTGGGCCAAGTCCGCCGCCCACGGCGACACGGTGCGCGGCTTCATCCTGGAGAAGGGCATGCCGGGCCTGTCCGCGCCGAAGATCGGGGGCAAGCTGTCGCTCCGGGCCTCGGTGACGGGCGAGATCGTGATGGAGGGCGTCGAGATCGGCGAGGACGCGCTGCTGCCCGGAGCCTCCGGCATGGGCGGCCCGTTCGGCTGCCTCAACCGCGCCCGCTACGGCATCTCCTGGGGGGTGATGGGCGCGGCCGAGGATTGCTGGTTCCGCGCCCGCCAGTACGGGCTCGACCGCAAGCAGTTCGGTCGCCCCCTCGCGGCGACCCAGCTCTTCCAGAAGAAGCTCGCCGACATGCAGACCGAGATCGCCCTCGGCCTCCAGGCCTCGCTGCGCGTCGGGCGGCTGATGGAGGCGAGCCGCTTCGCGCCCGAGATGGTCTCCCTGATCAAGCGCAACAATTGCGGGAAGGCGCTCGACATCGCCCGGCAGGCGCGCGACATGCACGGCGGCAACGGCATCCAGATCGAGTATCAGGTCATGCGGCACGCGCAGAACCTCGAGACCGTCAACACCTACGAGGGCACCCACGACGTCCACGCCCTCATCCTCGGGCGGGCCCAGACCGACCTCTCCGCCTTCGCCTGACGGCGGGCCGGCGCCGCCCGCCGAGGGGCGGCGGCGTCCGCGACGAGACCGATCCGAGCATCAGGAGGGGACCAGTGGAACAGGAGCGGCTGCCGCCGTTGCAGGGCCTGAAGGTGGTGGAGCTTGCCCGCATCCTCGCGGGCCCCTGGATCGGCCAGACCCTGGCGGATCTCGGCGCCAGCGTCGTCAAGGTCGAGAGCCCGCTTGGGGACGATACCCGGAGCTGGGGCCCGCCCTTCATCGAGAGGCCGGATGGGCGGGGCGGCGCCGAGGTGTCGGCCGCGTATTTCCACGCGGCCAATCGCGGGAAGATCTCGGTCTCCTGCGACTTCACCGAGGCCGCCGACCTGGCGCGGGTCAAGGCGCTGATCGCCGACGCGGACGTGGTCGTGGAGAATTTCAAGGTCGGGGGCCTCCGGCCCTACGGGCTCGACTACGAGAGCGTCCGTTCCACGAACCCCAGGATCGTCTACGCCTCCGTGACGGGCTTCGGACAGACCGGTCCGCGGGCCGCCAGCCCCGGATACGATTTCCTGGTCCAGGGCCTGTGCGGGATCATGGATCTCACGGGGGAGCCGGCCGGCGAGCCGCAGAAGGTGGGCGTTGCCTGGATCGACGTGTTCACCGGCCTCTACGGCGGCGTCGGCATCCAGGCCGCCCTGGCCGAGCGCGCGCGCTCGGGCCTCGGGCAGCGGGTCGACCTGTCGCTGCTCGATTGCGGCGTGGCGGTGCTCGCCAACCAGGCGATGAACCACCTGGCCGGCGGCACCACGCCGCGGCGCATGGGCAACGCGCACCCCAACATCGTGCCCTACCAGGTGTTTCCTGCGGCCGACGGGCACCTGATCATCGCCTGCGGCAACGACCGGCAATTCGCCGCCCTGTGCGGCGTCCTCGCCCTCGACGGGCTCGCGGCGCGGGCCGAATACGCGACGAATCCGCGGCGCGTCGAGAACCGCGACGCGCTCTGCGCCCTGATCGCGGACAGGACCGGGGCCCGGACGCGGGCGGATCTCATCGGGGCGCTCGGCGCCGTCGGGGTTCCGGCCGGGCCAATCAACACGGTGGCGGAGGCGCTCGACGATCCGCAGATCCGCGAGCGCGGCCTCGTCATCGCGCCGGAGGGCGTCCCGGGGCTGCGCACGCCGATCGTGTTCTCGCGCAGCGCCCTCGCGCTCGACCGGCCGGCGCCGGTGCTCGGGAGCGGCGATTGGGCCTTCCCGCCGCCGGCCGGCGGGCCAGCGGGCTCGCGCGGCAGCGACGGCGATTCCTGAAGCGCGCTCCGGCCCGTCGCGCGACGGGCCGGAGCGGGCCGGGCGCAAGGCTCGGCCCGCCCGGGCGCGTCAGCGGGCCAGCGACGAGCCCTCGACGCGCGGCGCCCCGGCCACGGCCGCGACGAGGAGGAGCGCGAAAATCGCCGGCAGCGGCGAGATCGCGAACACCGTGCCGATATGGCTGAACTCCAGGAGGCTCGCGGCGATCGCCGGGCCTGCCGCCTGGGCCGCCACCACCGCGATGTAGATCGCCCGGGTGTAACGGCCGGTGGGATCGTTCTCCGCCGTCATCGCCATGTAGTAGGCGAGGCCCATGTTCCAGACCGACGCCAGGATCGCGACCGCGGCCACGAAGGTCCAGTAATCCGTGGCCCACCAGGCAAGCGCGATGCCCGCCACGAGGCCGGCCGTCGTGATCGCGATCATCCGGGCGCGGTTGCCGGAATCGCCGACCACGAAGGGAATCGCGCTGCCCGCGGTGCCGGCGAGCAGGCCGAGCGCGAAAGCATTCCCGAGGTCGCCCGCCTGGAGGCCGTTGCTCAGGCCGACGCGCTCGAGGAAGACCCAGATCATGTTGATGGCGAGCCCGAACAGGACGAGCCCGGCAAGCCCGGTCCGGGCCGCGGCGAGCCGGACCGCGCCTGATTCCGGGGTGGCCGGCGGGGCCTCGAAGTCGCCCCGCAGATCGCCCGACAGGGCAAGGCCCAGCACCAGGATGAGACCGAACAGGCCGGCAGCCGACAGGATCGCGGCCGCGTAGCCGGATTCCGCCAGGAGCTTGGCCATCAGCCAGACGAAGACCGCGTTCAGCAGGCAGTTCAGCGTCAATCCGGCCCCGAAGGCCCGGTCCGGGTTGGGGCTGCGCGCGAGCAGGCAGGCGGAGACCAGCGTGGCCACCATCATCCCGAGCCCGGACGCGAAGCGCAGGGCGGCCAGGGCAGCGAAGCCGTCGACGTTTGCCGTGAAGGCATTCGCCACGGCCGCGAGAAAAGCCGCGCCGACGATGAGCGGGCGCCAGCTCACCCGCGGCGTCAGCCAGAAGCCCAGCAGCGCGCCGACGATGCTGCCGGACTGCTCGATCGCGAAGACCCAGCCGACGTCGTCGAGGCCGAGCTTGAGCTGGTCGGTATACAGCCCAGCCATGATCGGATACGCGCCCACCAGCGTGACCGACAATGCGTAGATGACCGTTGCAAGGGCAACGTCGCGTGTGACAAGCCTCTCGGTACCCATCCCAGGACCCCCGTTTCGCGCTCTGGCGCTCAGGTTTCAGTGTCGGGGCTTCGCGCCCTCTTGTTCCCGCCGCTCGACCCGGCGGAGGCCGGTCGCAGCATGCGATCGAGGACGGAGATCATCAGCGCCGCGACGGCGTCGCTGTTCTTCTCCGACATCATCATGTGTCCGTTGCCGCGCAGGCCGTGTTCCTCGAGGAGGAGATGCGCGACGTCGCAGCCTCGCTCCCGCAGGAAGGCCGCCGCCCGGGCGTTCGTCGCCCGCATCCAGCTGGCCTCGCCGGTCAGGATGGCGATCGGGCGCCCGAAGGGATCGTGGCGGCCGGCCGGGGTTTCGGCGCACAACCCGTCGGCGAAGGTCCCGAGGGGGTGGCGCAGTCCCGGATGGCCGAGGGGTTCCACCGCCAGGATCGCCGCGACCGCGTCGCCGCCGATCGCCGCCAGCGCCCAGCCGCAGGGCCCGCCGGCCGAGTGCGACACCAGGACGGTGCGCCCCGTCAGGGCGAACAGGTCCGGCCCGATGGCCTCGACGTGGCGCTGGGCGGCCGCGAGCGTCGTCGCCATCACGCCCTGGCTGGCCATGAACCGGTCCCCGGCCTCCGGGTCATGATCCGGCCACTGGGCGTGCCGTGCCGCCTCCGGCCAGCCGCCGTGCCGCGCCGGCTCGACGAAGCGGGGGTGGAGCGCCTCGTAGCTCGGCGGCGGCAGGGCCGCCCCGAGAACCTCCTCCCGCCAGTGGCTGCGCCCGTGGCCCGGCCGATCGAGGACGAAGACCGGGAAGCCGGCCCGCAGGAAGGCGTGCACCCAGCCCGGCCGCCCATCCGGGGTGCTGAGGAATTCCGATCCCTGGCCGCCGCCGCCATGCACGAAGGTCACCGAGACGTCCCGCGCCCGCGCGGGCCTGAACCAGCTCACGTAGGCGTTCACGCCCGGCACGGTCCGCGCCGCGTGCGCGCGGGGCGCCGTGGTGAGGAAGCGACCGCCGAAATCCGCGAGCACGAGGGGGTCCATCGTCGCCTCAGAACACGGTCTTGAGCTGCTCGGTGAAGCGGAACGCCTCGCGCATGGCGTCCGGATTCCGGCCGATGGCCCTGATCTCCGCGATCCAGTCGTCCATCTCCGTGCCGGGCGCCGTCCGGTAGAGGCGCTGCTTGTTGGCCGAGGCGCGCGGGGAGACCAGCTCGATGAATTTCTGGCGCCGGTCGCGCTCGTAGAACTCCAGGATGTCGTGGCTCGCGCCGTCGTGGATGACGCGACCGAGCGCCTCGACCAGCGCGAAGCTGTCGAACATCCCGCCGGTCAGCCCGAGGCCGCCCGTCGGATTCGTGATGTGGCCCGCGTCACCGACGAGCAGCACCCGGCCGACGCGCATCCGGTCCGCGACGCGCTGGTGCATGCGGTAGGGCGAGAAGGAGGCGACCGCGCAGGCGCCGACGCGCGGGAGCAGTTCGGCGAGCACCGATTGGATGCGGGCCTCGATCCCCTCGGCCGGCAGGGACGGGTCCTCCATGAAGGTGACGCGCCACAGGTCCCGGCGGTCGATCTTGCAGATCACCGACCCGTAGACGTCGTCGACCTGCATGGTGCAGTTCGCGTAGCCCGCCCCGTCGAGATCGACCCGGGTGTTGGTGGCGACGTAGCGCTCGGGCCACGTGATGCCGAAGAAATTGAGCTTGAGGACCTCGCGCCGGACGACGCTGCCGGCCCCGTCCGCTCCGATCAGCCACTGTCCCTCGATCACCTCCGTGCCGCCGCCGGCCTCGACCCGGACCGTCACGCCGGTGGCGTGCTGCGTGCAGTCCTTGAGCGTCGTGGCGTAGCGGATCTCGACGTTGGAGAGGCCGCGCAGATGCTCGCTGACCACCCGGGACAGCTCGCCCTGGCCGAGATGCAGGGCGTAGGGATGCGGCACGTGCCCGTCGAGGCAGCGCAGCGTCCAGGGAATCATCTCCCCCGTGTCGTAGACCCGCCAGGCGTAGTCCTGGCGCACGAAGCCCGCGGCGATGCAATCCTCGAGGAGGCCGAGCGCCTCCAGATGCGGCAGCACCGGATAATGGTAGACGAGCGCGCGGGGGGAATCGTTCGGTCCCCGCTCCGCCTCGATGATGGTCACGCGGGTCCCCGCGCGCGCCAGGCCGAGGGCCGTGAGCAGGCCCGTGGGCCCGCCGCCGGCGATGATGACGTGCTGTGTCATGGTCCCACTTCCTCTTCGTCGGGATGCCGGGCCCCGCTCAGGCGGAGGCCTGCCGCAGCGTCGGCGCCCGGATCGGCAGCGACCGGATCCGCGGGCCGCCGGCATCCGCGATGGCGTTGACGAGCGCCGCGATCGTGATCGGGACGGCATCCTCGCCGACGCCGGTCGGCAGATCCTCCGAAGGGAGAAGGTTCACCTCGATCTTGGGGACCTGCGCCATCTTCAGGATCGGGTAGTCGTGGAAGTTGCTCTGCTGCACGCGGCCGTTCTCGACCGTGATCTCGCTGAGGAAGGCATTGGTCAGCGCGTAGGAGACGCAGCCTTCGAGCTGCCGGCGCACGATGTCGGGGTTGATCACGACGCCGCAATCGATCGTGATCGCGACCTTGTCGACCGAGACGGTCCCGTCCTCACGCAGCGTCACGTCGACGATCCCGACCTTGGAGGCGGATTCGTACCCGGCATAGTAGGAGGTGTCGCTGACGACGATCCCGCGTCCCGAGCGGGGGGCCTTCGCCCCCCACGCGGCCTTCGCGACGGCCGCATCGAGGACCCGCCGGAGCGTCTGCGCCCGCGCCACGGCGGCGTCGCGCTTCTCGAGCGCCGCCGGGATCCGCTCGGGGTCGAGATGCGCGCGGATGAACGCCACCCTGTCCCGCCCGGCGAGCCCCGCGAGCTCGTCGAAGAAGGCGTAGTTCATCCAGAGATACTGGGTCTGGCCGACGCCGCGCATCCAGCCGAATTGCAGCGGCGCCTCCTCGTCCCGGTGATACTGGGCCAGGATCGCCGGGAACTCGAACTGGAACCGCGCGCTGCCGTAGGATTGCTCCGCCGATTTCGCGGTCGCGAGCTTGCTGCGCCAGCCGCTGATCATGCCCCGGGCGTCGAGCGCGGCGGCGAGCTTCATCACCGAGAGCGGCGCGTAGGCGCTGCGCTGGATGCACTCCTCGCGCGTCCACAGCAGCTTGACCGGGACCCCCGGCATGGCCCGGCCGATCTGCACGGCCTGATGCACGAAATCATTCTGCAGCCGCCGCCCGAAGCCGCCCCCGCAGGGCACGAGATGCAGATGCACCTTCTCGGGCGGCAGATTCACGAGCTTGCAGGTGAGCTCGTGGGCATCGTCGGCGAACTGGGTCCCGGCCCAGACCTGGACCGCGTCGCGCTTGACCAGGACGGTACAGTTCAGGGGCTCGAGCGGCGCCGGATCGAGATAGGGATAGGTGTACTCGGCGCTGTGGGTCTTGGCGGCCTCCCGGAACGCCGCGTCGATGTCGCCGACCGCCAGAACGGTCGGGAGCTCACCCTGGACCTTCTGGCTGAGCTTCCGCGCCAGAGCGCCGGAGGAGAACTTAGCATGCGGACCCTCGTCCCAGGTGATGGCGAGGGCCTCGAGTGCGGTCTTGGCCTGCCACCAGCTGTCGGCCACCACCGCGACGGCGTCGTCCATATGGACCTCGGCGGTCCAGATGGCCGGGTCCTCGCCCTCCGGGACGGGCGAGTTGTAGCCGACGAACCCGCCCTTCACCGTCACGACGCGCGGCGCGCCGGGCAGCCCCTTCAGCTTGGCCGCGTCGATCCCGACGAGCTTGCCGCCGAAGACCGGCGATTGCCGGATGGCGGCGAACCGCATCCCGGGAAGCTCCAGGTCGATGCCGTAGCGCAGGGCACCGCGCGTCATCAGCGGCGTGTCGACCTGCGGCAGCGGCTTGCCGATCCGCGTCCAGGCATCGGGTGCCTTGAGCGTGACGGCGTCGGCGGCCGGCGGCGTCAGCTTCGCGGCCGCGGGGGCGAGCGCCGCGTAGGATAGCTGCCGGCCGGATTTCTCGTGACGAACGACGTTGTTTGCGCAGGTCAGTTCGTCCGCGGCGACGCGCAGCCGCGCGGCGGCGGCCGCGATCAGCATCGCGCGGATCTGGGCGGCGGCGATGCGCGACGGCTTGAAGAGGGAATGCGCCGAGGAACTGCCGAGGGTCGCGGTCCAGACATAGGGATTGCCGCGGGTCTTGTTCACATTCGGATCGTAGAACGCGGTCCGCATCGTGGCCCAGTCGAGGTCGAGCTCCTCGCCGACCATCTGCCTCAGGGTCGTCGTGACGCCCTGGCCGATCTCGGTCTGCGGGACGACGACCGTCACCGCGTTGTCCTCGTGGATGACGATCCACGACAGGATCTCGGTTCCCCGGGTGGCGGGCCGCCCCTGCGGCTTCGCGAGGGTGACGCCGTGCGCCGCGACCGGGAAGATGATCCCGGCCGAGACGGCGCCGAACCCCTTGAGGAAGGCGCGCCGGGCGAGTGAGGAATTCGTCATCGGGTGGCCTCCGTCTCGCTGGCGCGGGCAGCCGCGTGGATGGCGGCCCGGATGCGCGGGTAGGTGCCGCAGCGGCAGATGTTGCTCAGGCTGGCGTCGATCTGCGCGTCGGTCGGATCCGGCGTCGTCTTCAGGAGAGCCGCGGCCGCCATGATGAAGCCGGGCTGGCAATAGCCGCATTGCGGGACGTTGTGGGCGATCCAGGCCTGCTGCAGCGGATGGGCGTTGGCCGGGTCGAGCCCTTCGATCGAGGTCACGGATTTCCCGTGGGCGCCGTCGACCGGAAAGCTGCAGCTGCGCACGGCAGCATTGTCCACATGCACCGTGCAGGCGCCGCATTGCGCCGCGCCGCAGCCGAACTTCGTGCCCTTCAGCCCGAACGAATCCCGTATGACCCAGAGCAGCGGTGTCGACGGGTCGATGTCGATCGAGCGGGGTTTCCCGTTCAAAGTCATTTTGACACGCATGCGCCTGATCCTCCCGGATTCACGTCTCGAGAAAAGCAAATTTTTCCGATTTTTTGGTGCTCATCCGATTTTTACAGTATTCGCGAAAATACCGGGAGCACTTGGACCATCTCCGCGCAGGAGATCCCGTGTTAAGGCGGCGCGGACGAGGCCGCGACCGCCTCGAACCACCGGAGGATGTCCGCCGCGTCGGTCACGTCGGCGTATTTCTGCTGCATGTCGTAGAGGTTCGCCGCGTGCGGCGCCTCCGCCCGGTCGGCGCAGCAATCGCGCGGCACGAGCACGGTGAAGCCGGATTGCACCGCGTCCACGACCGTGGCGCGCACGCAGCCCGAGGTGGTCGCGCCGGCCACGACGAGCGTGTCGACGCCGGCGCCCGTGAGGATCGCGGCGAGCGCGGTGCCGAAGAAGGCCGAGGCGCCCTTCTTCACGATCACCGGATCCTGCGGGGTGATGCCGGTCGCCGCGTCGATCGCGACGAGGCGCGTGCCCGCGATGAGAGCCGCCATCCCGGTCGCCTTGCGCAGCCAGGGCAGCCACGCGACCTCGCCGGGCTCATACGCGATGGTGGTGTACAGGACCGGGAAGCCGGCCCTGCGGGCCGCGTCGGTGAGGCTGCGCGTCGCCGCGACCGGCCCGCTCATGTCGGACGCGGTGGGGTAGTGCGGGTCGGTGAAGCCGTAGGAGAAGTCGACGACGAGGATGGCCGGCCTGCGGCCGCGCGGAACCGAATGGCCGAAGCCTGCCCTCTGGTAGACGGCGTCCTGAAGCATGATCCGGTTTCCTGGAAAGCCGTGCGGTCACCTGCGGGCGAACTGCATCTCCTTCACGACGATGTCGCCGTCGATCACGATCGGCGCGTCGTCGAGGAAGAGCGAGCAGTTGCGCATCGGAATATCGAGATGGCAGGCGGTGTCGTTCGGGCCGCCGAGCTCGTTGTTCGGGCCGGTGGAGAACATGACGTTGCCGTAGAAGCTGCGCGGCTCCATCCCCATCCCGCCGGGGAATTCGCCGGGCACCATGCGGTGCCAGCGGGCCTTGGGGTTCATGCCCCAGCCGACATGGCTCATCCCCATGCCGCGCGGATCCTCGAAGCCCGCCATGTACGACTTGACCAGATCCGCATCGAGGCCGCCGCGGATATCCTGGATCCAGCCGCCCTCGATCGTGTAGGTGATCGGATCGCGCACGTAGAGATTGTGCGGCAGCAGGATGTCGCCGGGCGCCACGACGATCCGGCCATCGACACCGTCATCGTCTCCGCCGGTGAAGACGAAGCCCGACGGCCAATGGTCCCAGCGGCCGGGCTGGTCGGTGCAGGCATACTCGGTGACGGCCGGGTAGGTGTTGAGCTTGTAGGTGACGTCGGTGCCGGAGGGCGAGGTGATGCGCATTACCTTGGCCTTCGCCAGCAGCTCGCCGCCGATCTCGACCTTCTCGCGCAATTCCCGCGACGGCATCAGCCGCGCCAGCAATTCGGGCGGCTCCACCGCCGTCAGCACCCGCGTCCCGGCCGCCTGGATCGCCATCTGCTCGGGCGAGAACAGCAGGAAGACGCAGTCGATCAGCATGTCGGCCCGCTTGAGCGCCTCGACCGCCTCCGGCATCGCGGCGAGCCCCGTCACGCCGACGTTCCAGCCGCCGGTCGGCAGGGGCGCGGGCAGCCGCATATGGTACATCCGCGCGCCGAGGCGCTGGCCCGCCGCCAGGAAGGCGTCGGCATAGTCGAGCCGCTCGCCGCCCTGCGTCAGGACCACGAGCGTCTCGCCCTCGTGCACGCCCGACATCTTGAGCTGATGAAGGCAGATTTCCGTAAAGCTGGCATGATCCATTCGAATATTCCTGAGCCGATCAGAGAGGCTTGTTCGCGATCAATCTTGTTTTCCGAAATCGATCACGGCCTCGAGGAAGCCTTCGAGGTCGTCCCAGGGGATCATGTGACCCGCGCCCAAGACGGTCCTGACCTCGATCTGCGGCGCGAGCGCCTTGATCTCGCGGAGGTCGGCGGCCTCGATGACGGTGGCGGCGCCGGCCGCCACGAGGCGCATCGGCAGCCCGATCTCGCGGAGGTCGAGGTGGATGTCGTCCTCGTGGAAGCCGTCGAAGGCCGCCACGATCGCGTCCGTCTGGCAGGTGTGCAGCCACTCGGCGCGCAGCGCGCGCTGCTCGTCCGTCCAGGTCGGACAGAACACCCGCAGGTCGTCTCCCGAGCACCCCTTCGCCGAAAGGGCGATGCTGTCGAGATACCAGCCGAGGGTGGCGGGATAGGGCCGGCGGCCGGGCCCGCTCACCGGCGGATCCACGAGGACGAGGCCCGAGAAGGCGTCTGGATTCCAGCGGGCGGCCCGGATCGCGATGCGCGCCCCCATCGAGTGCCCGAGGACGACAGGCCGGCCCAGGCCGGCGGCCGCGACCACCGCGGCGGCATCGTCCGCCAACGCGTCGAGGGAGTAGTCGAGCTTGCCCGCCTGGCTCAGGCCGCGCCCCCGCACATCGAGCACGTGCACGTCGAACCATTGGGCCAACCGCTCGGCGACGAAGCCCCAGGTGATCGCCGGCGAGGTGATCCCGGGGATCAGCAGCATCTGCGGGCCGGCACCGGGGTGGCGGATCAGGTGCTGCCGGATGCCGTTGGCGTGAACATGGTATCCCGTCGCCATCGCGGCCTTCCGCTCAGTAGGCGCCGGAGAGCAGCCGGCCGCCGCCCGGGACCCGGGTCTCGACGTCGAGCGCCCGGAGCATCGCCCAGGTGGTCGCGATCGCCGCCGTCACGACGGGCTTGCCGGTGACCGCCTCGGCCATCGGCACGGCGGCCAGCGAGGGCATCTGCACGCAGGCGGAGAGAACCACGGCATCGACGCCGCCGGTATCCATGGTCCGGACGATGCCCGGCAGCTGCATCGGGTCGTGCGCGGCGACCGCCAGATTGTCCTGGATCTCGAGGGCGCGGTAATCGACGACCGCGATCCCCTCGTTGCGGATATAGGCCACGACGAGTTCGGTCAGGGGGCGCATGTAGGGAGCGACCACGGCCACCCGCCGCGCCCCCATCGCGTGCAGCGCGTCGACGAGCGCGCCCGCCGAGGTCACCACCGGCGCCAGCGCGCCGTTCTCCGCCGCGATCGCCTCGAGGCGGGCTCGCGACACGCGATGATAGCCCTGGCCCATCGCCATGATGGCCACGAGGCAGGCATAGCCCATCACGTCGACCCGAGCATCGGAGAGTTCCAGCGCGCAGCGCCCGCTATCGGCGTCCATCGCGGCGAGCTCCGCCCGGGTGACGTGCTTCATCCGCATCCGGGCGGAGTGGAAGGTGAAGCGCTCCGCGCCCACGCTCTCCCGGGCCCGCAGGAGCGCCGGGATCTCGGTCTCCATCGTGACGTTGGAGCTGGGCACGATCTGCCCGATCCGGAAATTCCTCACCCGCCCCCTCCCGTCTTGATTCTGGAGAGGAGCCTAATTCTCGATTCGAATAATTACAAGCCTGAATAATTAGGGGGAGGGCGGTCTGCGCGCCTCAGCCCGTGGGCGCGCACAGGCCGGCCGCGAGGAAGCGCACCAGCTGGTCGAGCATCTCGTCCCGCCCGATCATGCCGATCTGGCCATCGGTCATGTCGTTGAGGCGCCCGACATCGTTGAGCATGAAGAGGTAGGCCCCGACGAGAAAGGCCATCCGCATGCCGATCGTCTCCCGCGGGATCCGGGGCATCGCCTCGCTGAGGGCCTGGACGTAGCGCTTGACCGAATCGTCGTAGACTTCGCGCCGCAGCCGAATCGCGTGCTCCTCCGGCTCGGCATGGAGGCGCGCCTGCAGCCGCACGAAGGCGGCCCCGTTCGGACCGCTGTGCTTCATGTCCCATTGCGGGCGCAGGTAAGCCATGACGATCTCAGAGACTTTCGCCGGCTTGCCCTGCGCCAGGAGACGGTCGAGCAGCACGTGCCGCGCCCCGGAGATGAGGCTGCCGCGGCGGCGGAAGACCTTATCGAACAGATCCTCCTTGGTGCCGAAATAGTAGCGAATCAGCGCCTGGTTGACGCCCGCCATCGCGGCGATGTCCCGGACGCGCGTGCCCGCGAAACCGTGCTCCGCGAAGGCGAGCTCCGCCTTGTCGAGGATGACGTCGGCGAGTTCCGGGCCATCCTTCGGGCGTCCCGGTTTGCGCGCCGTGGCGGCTGCGTCACTTGCCATCTCAATGCTTCCGATCTGTGGCCCCACGCCGTTCTGGCAGCGCGGCCGGGTGATCTCAAGTCGCCTCGTCCTCGGCCCGGTAAATTCCGCAGCTGCCACAAATTCCCGACGGAACGGGACGACCCCGGGTCCGGAACAGGGCTGCCGCACCGGCGCGGCCATGACGGACCGCCCCTGCAGGGCGCTCCGACCTAATTATTCGGGATTGTAATTTGATTGTCGTTAGTCTAATCATCGAGTGCCAGCTCGACGGTCAGGCCAGGGGCGGCCGACGGGCGGGACACAACAATCATCGCGCAAGACGACGAAGCTCGAAGCGCGGGAGGCGGAGGGGAAAACCGGAATGACGGAGCACCAGGAGTTCGACGCGGTCGTGCTCGGCGCCGGATTCGCGGGCATCGCGGCGGCGCGCGAGCTGAAGCGGCAGGGTCGGAAGGTCGTCGTGCTCGAGGCGCGGGATCGCATCGGCGGCCGTGCCTGGACGTCGCGGCTCGGCAGCCACAAGGTCGAGATGGGCGCGACCTGGATCCACTGGTTCCAGCCCTATATCTGGGCGGAATTCATCCGCGCGGGCCTGACGCTCCACGAGGATCCGTGGCTTCCGCCGATCACGATCTGGGTCGACGGCAAGCCGCAGGGCATCGCCTTCGAGCGGTTCCGGCAGATCCTCCAGGATTGCTGGTCCGTCTTCGCCCAGGATGGCGAGACGGGCCATCGGATGGAGCTTCCCTACGATCTCGACAGCCTGGACGGCGCCGCCGCGCTCGACGATCTGAGCGTCCAGGACGTCATCGACGGGATGAACCTCACGCCCGTCGAGCGGGTGGCCTTCCGGGCCGAGATCAGCGTCCAGATGAACGCGCTCCCGGAAGACGTCAGCTTCCTGTCCCAGCTGCGCTGGTGGTCGGCATCCGGGTGGCAGATCGGGCTCATGATCGACTGCCTCGCCCGCTACAAGGTGGAGGAGGGGGTCTCCCGCCTGATCGAGATCATGGCCGAGCGCGCCGGTCTCGACATCCGGCTCGACTCGCCGGTCGCGCGCGTCGATCAGACCGGGGACAGGGTCGTCGTGACGACGCGCGACGGCCGGACCTTCACGGCCGGCCGGGTCGTCACCGCCCTGCCGATGAACTGCATCAAGAACGTCGCGTTCGCCCCGCCTCTGTCCGAGGCGAAGATGGCGCTCTCGCACGAGGAACACGCCGCCAAGGGCATGAAGGTGCTGTTCCAGACCGAGGGGGAGCCGACCGGTCACGCCATCGTCGCCGAGCCCGACGCGCCGCTGAACCTGATCAACCCGATCCGCATCGAGGGCGAGACCCGGATCTATGTCGGGTTCGGGGCCGACGGGCAGGCCTTCGACCCCACCGACCTCGACGCCGTCAACCGGGTCCTCTCGGACCTGCATCCGGATCTCAAGGCGGTCGCGGCCACCGGGCATGACTGGAGCACGGACGCGTTCTCGCTCGGCACCTGGCACATGCCGCGCCCGGGCCAGAATCTGCGCGTCGCGCAGGCCTTCGCGGAGCCCGAGGGCCGGGTGTTCTTCGCCGGCGACTATCTCGCCAAGGGCTGGGTCGGCTTCATGGACGGGGCGATCGAGTCCGGCCTCCTCACGGCCGACCGGGTCGAGGAATCCCTTCGTGCCGACGCCGCCTAGCCAAGCCGGGCGAGGCGCCGGGCGCGGTCCGCACGGGGCGCGCCCGGCGCGGGACACCCTCACGGCGGCGATGTTTGCGGCCGCAGACCTGAACGGCGCCGGGTGCCCCCGGCGCGAAGCCTACGACCAGCTGGGATCGACCACATGACCAGGACGCCGCAATTCTTCAACCTGTTGGCGGACAAGGAGCAGAGTTACTGCATGTCCATCGCCGTCCGCGCGGGAGACTTCGTCTTCATCGGCGGATTGACGGCGATCGACAATCTCGGGAACGAGATCCATGCCGACGACGCCGCGCTGCAGATGAAGCGCATCTACGAAATCCTCGGCCAGATCCTGCACAAGTTCGGCGGCACGCCGCAATCGATCGTGAGCGAGACGATCTATTACAGCGTCGACGACGACACCTTCAACGAGACGCTCTTTCCCCATCGGCAGGCCTTCTTCGGCGATGTCGGTCCCTCCGTTGCCGGCATGCGGGTGGTGAGCTTCACGAGCCCCGCGATCCGGGTGGAGACGACGGCGATCGCCTACATCCCCGAAGCGTGAGGGTGGAGCCAATCATGGTCATCGCCGCCGGCCCCGGAGGCTCCTGCCGCCGTCCCGGCGCGGACGGCCCGGCGCCTCGGTGTCCCGTGACAACCGGCTGCGACGCCGATGGCGCGACGCGATCCTGAGCCCGGCGCGACACGAATTTTCTGCGAGGAAGCATGTCACCCTACAAGATGCTGATCGATGGGCAGCTCGTCGACGGAGACGGCGAGATCGACGTGATCGATCCCGCGCGCGCCGCCCCCTTCGCGACGGCACCCCGCGCGAGCGAGCGGCAGCTCGACGAGGCGGTGGCCGCCGCCAAGCGCGCCTTCAGTGCCTGGTCGGCCCGTCCGCTGAGGGAACGGCAGATCCTGCTGGGCGAGCTCGCGGATCGCCTGGAGGCGCAGACCGATCACTTCGCCAGGCTGCTCACCGCCGAGCAGGGCAAGCCCCTGCCGCAGGCCATGTTCGAGGTCGCCGCCACCGTCCGGGGCATCCGCTTCGGAGCCAATCTCAGCCTCGACGGCGAGCGTCGGACCCATGCGGGCGGCACGTTCGACCTCCAGCGCAAGCCCCTCGGCGTGGTGGCGTGCATCATGCCCTGGAACTTCCCGATGGTGCTCGCCAGCAACAAATACGCGCCGGCCCTGCTCGCCGGCAACACCGTCATCCTGAAGCCCGCACCGACGACGCCGCTCACCTCACTGGAACTCGGCCGGATCGCGCGGGATGTCTTCCCGGCCGGCGTCGTCAACGTGATTACGGACGACAACGACCTCGGTCCGCTGCTGACCCGGCATCCCGACATCGCCAAGGTCTCCTTCACGGGCTCGATCGCCGCCGGCAAGCAGGTGATGCGCAGCGCCGCCGACACGGTGAAGCGCGTCACGCTGGAACTCGGCGGGAACGATCCGGCGCTCGTGCTCGCGGATGCGGATCTCGACCGGAGCATCGCGGGCCTCGTCGGAACCGCCTTCCTCAATGCCGGCCAGATCTGCGTCGCGCCCAAGCGCATCTACGTCGCGGCGCGGATCTACGACGCCTTCTGCGAGCGGTTCGCGAGCGCCGCCGCGCGGCTGAGGATGGGCGCGGGCAGCCAGGAGGGCGTCGAGCTCGGCCCCTTGCAGAACCGGCGGCAATTCGAGCGGGTGCGGGCGATCATCGCCGATGCCGAGACCCGGGGCGTCATCCTCACGGGCGGACGCACCACCGAGCGCGCGGGCTACTTCATCGAGCCGACCGTCGTGCGCGACATCGCGGAGGGCTCGGCGCTGGTCGACGAGGAGCAGTTCGGCCCGGTGGTGCCGCTGATCCGCTTCGACGAGGAGCGCGAGGCCGTCGCGCGCGCCAATCACGGCGCCTTCGGCCTCGGCGCCTCGGTCTGGTCGCGCGATCTCGATCGCGCCAGGGCCCTCGCCTGGACGCTCGAGGCGGGCACCGTCTGGATCAACCAGCACCTCGCCCTCGGCCCGGATATTCCGCTCGCCGGCGCGAAGCAGTCCGGCCTCGGCGTCGAGGCGGGCACCGAAGGCCTGTGGGAATTCACCAGGCTCCAGGTTCTCCACGCCGCCTGAGCGGCGGAGGGCGCGAGGCGGAGCGGCATCAGGGAAGGGCGGCCCAATGAGCGAGGCGGGGCATTCGGCATCGGGGGAGGCGGACTACGACGCGATCGTGGTCGGGGCCGGGTTCGCGGGCGCGGTCGCGGCCCGTGAGCTCGCGGCGCAGGGCCGGCGGGTGCTCGTCCTCGAGGCCCGTGACCGCATCGGCGGGCGCACCATGGTCGGCACGTTCATGGGCCGCCGGATCGAGCTCGGCGGCGCGGGCGTGCACTGGGTCCAGCCGCACCTCTTCGCCGAGATGCAGCGCTACGGGTTCGGCTTTCACGAGGCCCCGCTCGCGAACCTCGACAAGGCCTACATGATGCTGTCGGACGGACGCGTGCTCGACGTGCCGCCGGACACGTTCGACCGCGAATACAACGCGGCCTTCGACCGGTTCTGCGCGCGCTCCCGCGAGCTCTTCCCGCGGCCTTACGCGCCGCTCGACAATCCCGAGGTGCTGGCCCTCGACGCCGTGTCGGCGCACGAGCACCTGCATTCCCTCGGCCTGAACGAGCTGCAGAGGGCGTCCATGAACGCCGAGCTCACGCTCTATGGCGGGGCGCCGACGACGGAGCTCAGCTACCCGAGCTTCGTCAAGTTCCACGCGCTCGCATCCTGGGACACCTACACCTTCACCGATTCGGAGAAGCGCTACCACGTCGCGGGCGGCACGCACGCCCTCTGCGAGGCCATCCTGGCCGATGCCCGCGCGGATGTCCGGCTCGGAGCCGAGGTCGCCTCGGTCGCGCAGGGCGAGGCCGGCGTCGTCCTCACCCTGGCGAGCGGGGCCCGCTTCTCGGCCAGCATCGCGGTGCTCACCCTGCCGACGAAGGTCTATCCCGACGTCGCCTTCGAGCCGCCCCTCTCGGCCGAGAAGCAGCGCTTCATCGAGAATGCCGAGATGTGCGACGGGGCCGAACTCTACGTTCACGTCAGGCAGAACCTCGGCAACACCTTCGCGTTCTGCGACGACCCGAATCCGTTCAATGCCATCCAGACCTTCGCGTATGGTCCGGAACTCGGAACGCTGCTGAAGATCACGCTTGGGCGGCAATCCCTCATCGATATCGAGGATATCGACGCGGTCGCGGCGGAGATCCGCAAGGTCCATCACGATGCCGAGGTCCTGAGCATCGCGCCCTACAACTGGGCGCGGGATCGGTTCACGAAGACGGCGTGGTCGTCCTACCGCAAGGGCTGGTTCAGCCAGTACAAGGCCATGGCCGCACCGGAGGGGCGCCTGCTGTTCGCCGGGTCCGCGACCGCCGATGGCTGGCACGAATACATCGACGGCGCCGTCGAGAGTGGGATCCGGGCGGCGCGGGAGGCGCGTCGCTTCTTCGAAAACCCCGGATAGACAGCTGAAAGCCAAGAATGATCGGCGGATGACGATCGTCTCCGGGTAATTTCCGGGTCGGTCGAAGCATCGATCCAGTCAAGACAGAACAGAAATCGACGACGATGTTCTCGGAGGCGAGACCATCGATCGGAGACCTGCGGCCTGCTGGCCTGCCTCCGTCGCGACGGTTGCTTCGACAACGTTCCGACCGAGCCATGCCGGCGCCTGCCGCCAACAAGCTCCGCGAGAGGAGCGCAGTCGGACACCTGAACAGACACGCAAGAATTGGGGGTTTGGTCCTGAGCGAGCGGCACATTGCCCATGCTGTATTGTTGAGTCTTCTCGTTGCCGGGGTCCCGGCGCTCGCGTCGGGCGCGCGGGCCGCGGATGTGCCGGATTCCAAGATATCGGATTCCAAGATACCGGCTCCGAAAACGCTGCCGCCGGAGGCGGCCGCCGCCAACACCGACATCGGCTGGGCCTTCTCCGCGCGGGTGGTCAGCGACTACAACTTCTTCGGGATCACCTACAGCAACCATCAGCCCGCGGTGCAGGCCTATGGCGAGCTCCAGTTCTTCGACAACTTCGCCTACGTGGCGGCGGCGGTCTCGTCGACCTATCTGCCGACCTTGCCGAGCCCACCGATCGAGTTCGACGTGTCCGGCGGCTTCCGGCCGAAATTCGGAGACCTGACGGCCGATATCGGCGTCATCGGCTTCCTCTATCTGGGCGAGCGGCGCCTCGTCGTCGACAACGTCATCTGGACGCCGGCCAGCTACAATTCCGTTCTCGCCTACACGAAGCTGTCCTACCCGATCGGCGATTTCGTCCTCGGCGCCAACACCTACTACTCGCCGAACATCGGCGGCGCGGGCGTGCAGATGAACTACACGGCCGGATTGCTCCGATACAACATCCCGGAGAACGCGCTCGGCTTCCTGCCGGCAGGCCTGTCGGTGAGCGGCGAGTTCGGCCGCTACAGCTTCCTCAACCGCTCGGACAGCCGCGTCTTCTACGACTTCAAATATCCGAGCTTCAATTACGGCAACGTCGGAATTTCCTACAATTTCGACAAGTTCACCCTGGATCTGCGCTTCCACAAGACGGATCTCTCGAAGAGCGACTGCTTCGTCGCCACGACGGACCCGCGCGGCGTCTATTCCGGGTCTGGCCGCTCGAACTGGTGCGGCTCCGCCATCATCGGGTCGCTCCAGTTCGACATCTCGTCGGCTGGCGCGGGCGTGTTCGACAGCCCCAAGCCGCTGGAGACGGCCCCGCCGCGCTGACGATCCGGGATGCGGCCTCCGGGCCGCGTCCCCATCTTTTCCGGGCCAGGCGGCCGGCGCGCTCCGCGGCCGGTCAGAGGTGCTTGAGCCCGAAACTCTCCAGCAGGGGCAGCAGCTCGTCGCGCGCGCGCAGGCGGTGCCGGTGCGCACGATCCTGGGCCTCTCCCGGGTCGCCGAGCCGGATCGCGTCGATGATCGCGCGATGCTCCGCCACCGAGGCTCCGAGCTCGCGGCGCAGCTTCAGCGTCAGCATGCGGGCCCGGTGCGACTGGTCGTTGATGGTCTGGACGATGCGGGTCATCCGCCCGTTCTCCGCCCGCTCCACGAGGGCCCGGTGGAAGGCCGCATCCGCCTGCCCCCAGGCCGCGAGATCGCCCGCATCCCACGCCTCGGCCATGATGTCGGTCTGTGCCGCGAGCTCGGCCACGACGGCGTTGCGCCGCGAGTCGGGCAGGCCGGCGAGCAGTTCGGCCGCGCGTCCCTCGATCGCGATGATGACGTCGTAGATCTCCCGCATGTCGTCCGGCGCGAGCGCGAGGATCAGGATGCCCCGCCGGGGCAGAACGCGGACGAGGCCGTCCTCCTGCAGGCGGATGGCGGCCTCGTGGACGGGGGTGCGGCTCATGCCGAGCCGCAGGGCGATCTCCTGCTCCGAGGCCTGGTAGCCCGGCGCGAAGCTCGAATCGTGGATCGCCTGCTTCATCGCCGCGTAGGCGTCGTCGACCAGAGACGGGCGCCGTTCGGCCTCTTGGTCCTGCGCCGCCGCTGCTGACCGCGTCCGAGCCATCCTGTCCTCCATTTCGCGCTCCTTCGTACCAGCTTCCATGCAAGCTGCAATACGCGGTTGACAACGAACGAGCGATGCGCGCATCTAATGCCATCTTGCATGCAAGTTGGCACTCAAAGACCGACGCGTGCGGGCCATATCAGGAGGAAACGATGGACGGCTCGCTTGAGCGGGCGACCATGCGCAGGGTCGCGTGGCGCCTGATCCCCTTTATCTGCCTTCTCTACTTCATCGCCTTCATCGACCGCGTGAACATCGGCTTCGCGGCTCTGACGATGAACAAGGACCTTGGCTTCTCCTCGTCCGTATTCGGGTTCGGTGCCGGCATTTTCTTCTTCGGCTACTTCTTGTTCGAGGTGCCGTCCAATTACATCCTTGAGAAGGTGGGGGCACGTCTGTGGATCGCCCGGGTGATGATCACCTGGGGGATGCTCTCGGGCGCCTTCGCCTTCATCAAGGGCGAGAACAGTTTCTACATCCTGCGCTTCCTGCTCGGCGCGGCTGAAGCCGGCTTCTTTCCCGGCATCATCCTCTACCTGACATACTGGTTCCCGGCCCGCTACCGTGCGGCGGTCGTCTCGCTGTTCATGGCGGCGGCGCCGATCTCGGTGCTGCTCGGCTCGCCGCTCTCGAGCGCGCTTCTCGAGATGGAGGGCATCCTGGGCCTGCACGGCTGGCAGTGGATGTTCCTCGTCGAGGCGGTCCCCGCCGTGCTGCTCGGCATCATGGTTCTGTTCTACCTGACCGATCGGCCCGAGAAGGCGAAGTGGCTGGCCGATGACCAGCGCGCCTGGCTCGTCGCGGAGATGAACGAGGAGCGTGCCCGCAAGCAGACGACCGCGAAGCACAGTCTCCTGGGCGGAATGACCGATATCCGGGTGCTGGCGCTGGCGCTCATCTATTTCGGCACCTCGGCCGGCCTCTACACCCTCGGCATCTGGGCGCCGCAGATCATCAAGAGCTTCGGCCTGTCCACCTTCGCGGTCGGCTTCCTGAACTCCGTGCCGCCGACCATTGCGGTGATCGGCATGATCCTGTGGGCCCGCCACTCCGACAAGACGGGCGAACGCACCTGGCACGTGGTCATCGCCTGCCTCGTCGCGGCTGTGGGCTTGCTACTCGCCGGCAGCGCCGCCTCGGTCGTCGCGGTCATCGCCGCGCTCAGCATCGTCAATGTCGGGATCAGCGCGGCCAAGCCGCCGCTCTGGGCCATGCCGACCATGTTCCTCTCGGGCTCTGCCGCGGCGGTCGGCATCGCCACGATCAACTCGATCGGCAATCTCGGCGGCTTCGTCGGCCCCTGGGCGATCGGGTGGATCAAGGACCGAACGGGCAGCTTCACCGGCGGCCTGATCTTCGTGGCGGCGCTGCTCGTCCTCTCCGCCATCCTCACCCTCGTCGTCGCCCGCTCCGGGCGGCGCGCCGAGCCCACCGGCGCCCCTGCGCGCTGAACGCATCCTCGCTTTCAAGGAGACCTGTCATGAAAACCTACACCATCGCCGCCATTCCCGCGGACGGCATCGGCGTCGAGGTCATCGCCGCCGGCATCGAGGCCCTGAATGCGCTGGCCGACAAGGCCGGAACCTTCAACTTCAAGTTCGATCACTTCGATTGGGGCTCGGACTACTACAAGAAGCACGGCGTGATGATGCCCGCGGACGGGCGCGAGAAGATCAAGGACCACGACGCGATCTTCTTCGGCGCGGTCGGCGCGCCGGATGTGCCCGACCACATCACGCTCTGGGGCCTGCGCCTCGCGATCTGCCAGCCCTTCGACCAATACGCCAATGTCCGCCCGACCCGGATCCTGCCGGGCATCACCAGCCCGCTGCGCCACGTCACCGGGCCCGAGCTCGACTGGGTCATCGTGCGGGAGAACTCGGAGGGCGAGTATGCCGGTGTCGGCGGCCGGGTCCACCAGGGGCATCCTAACGAGGTCGCCACCGACGTCGCGATGTTCACCCGCAGTGGCGTCGACCGGATCATCCGGTTCGCCTTCAGGCTGGCGCAGTCGCGGCCCCGCAAGCTCCTGACCGTGGTGACGAAGTCGAACGCCCAGCGCCACGCCATGGTGATGTGGGACGAGATCGCTGCCGAGGTCGCGCAGGATTTCCCGGACGTGACCTGGGACAAGATGCTGGTCGACGCCATGACGATGCGCATGACGATGAAGCCGGAGACCCTCGACACCATCGTGGCGACGAATCTGCACGCCGACATCCTGTCCGATCTCGCGGCGGCGCTCGCCGGCTCGCTCGGCATCGCGCCGACCGCCAACCTCAACCCGGAGCGCAACTACCCGTCGATGTTCGAGCCTATCCACGGCTCGGCCTTCGACATCACCGGCAAGGGCATCGCCAACCCGATCGCCACGTTCTGGACCGCCTGCCAGATGCTGGAGCATCTCGGCGAGAAGCCGGCGGCCGACCGGCTCATGCGGGCGGTGGAGCGCGTGACCCCCGACCCGAGCCTGCACACCCCGGATCTCGGCGGAAAGGCCACGACCCGTCAGGTCACCGACGCGGTGATCGCCGCGATCCGGGGCGACAACGCCTGACGCCCGCACCGGCCGAGCCTGGGCCCGCTCCTTCGTCCTCCGGGCCCGCGAAGGCCCGGCGGCGCAGGATCGCGGGCCAAGCCCTCGATGCGCCGCTTTGAAGGTCCGAATCCTTCGCCGCGGGCGCCGGACAAGCCCGGCATTGCTTGGCGGTGCGCAAAAGCCGGGCAGGAGCGCGGGGTGGGGCAACGGACCGCACCCGATGACGGCCGGCCCGAAGCACGACAGGGCGCCGCCCGCGATCCGGGCCGATGACACGGATTGGCGCTTTCGACGCATCCGCGCTGACGCAGATCCGGAGCGGATGGTCGAACGATCCACGTGATCACAACCGAAAAGATCGAATACTGCGAATTTACTCAACTGTGACGAGCAAGTCGAGGCACACGCGCTTAACCGAATATTCAGCGAACAGAGGCATGTTCCAGCAACAACGATTGAGACTAAGCCGCGGAAGACCGTGACGCCGGATCGAGATGATTTGACAGATGTCCGTAGGCGAGCCGGCTCTGCGCGATCGTAAATGACAGCCAGCGGAGCAGCCGGCAGAACTATTCGAGGGGTCACGATGCTTGGCGCGCCGAGATCAGAGGGAGATGCGCCCTCCCACACTGTCGCCGATACGGATGGTCCGCTCTACCGATTGGTGTTCGTCAGCCGCAATGCCCTTGAGGGATCGGTCGAGCAGCGTGTCGCGGACTTGGCCGCGCTCGTCGCGCAATCGCGGCGCAGGAATGCCGCCTGGGGCATCACCGGCGCCATCGCGCTCCACCGGGGCCGCTTCGCGCAGGTGATCGAGGGGTCGGAGGCGGCGGTCGCGGCCATCTTCGGGCGGATCCGGCGGGATCAGCGCCACCGCGGCGTCACCGTGCTGCGGCGCGGCCCGGCAGCGGATCGCCGCTTTCCGGGGCACGCGATGGTCCTGGTCGGCCATACGCGCGAGGGCCACGCGCGCCTCGACGGGGTGATGATGCAAGACGCCGAGACGTTCGACGGGATGGATCCGGAGGTGCTGACCGAGACCCTGCGGAGTCTCGCGCAGACGGAGATCTCCGGAGCCGCTGCGCTGACCACTCGAACCGGCGGAACGGAGGAGGAGACATTCACCGCCGGCGGGATGCCGGAGGAGGCACCCGCGACCGGCGCCACGCCCGTGGAGCTCGATGCCGTCGACGAGATCTTCCTGGTGGCGGTGATCGCGGCGGACCGCACGATCCTGCGCGAGAACGCCAATTTCCGGGCCCTGTTCGGATACGAGGCGGGCGAACTCCCGGGCCAGCCCTACGGCACCCTTATCCACGCGGCCGATGCGGGCCGGCTCGACGGCCTCTGGGCCCGGCTCCGGCGCGGCCGCAGCGTGACGGTGGATTGGCGCGGCCTGCGCAGGGACGGGGCGGAGCTCTGGCTCAAGAGCACCTACCGCCCGCGGCTCGACCCGGCCGGGCGGCTGCGCGACATCGTCGAGATCGCCACCGACATCACGGCACAGCAGCGCGAGCGGGCCGAGGAGCGCGGGCAGGTCCGGTCGATCAACCAGTCCCAGGCCGTGATCCACTTCGATCTCGACGGCCGCATCCTCAGCGCCAACCCGCTATTTCTCGCGGCGATGGGCTACACCGCCGAGGAGATCGTCGGCCAGCACTACCGCATCTTCGTCGAGCCCGCTTATGCCGAGAGCGCGGAATATTCCGCCTTCTGGTCGAGCCTGGCCACCGGGCGCCACGCCTCGGCCGAGTTCAAGCGCCTGGGGAAGGGCGGGCGCGCCGTCTGGCTCCAGGCCACCTACAGCCCGATCATCGACATGGGCGGCAAGCCCTTCAAGATCGTGAAATACGCCACGCTGGTCACCGAGCAGAAGCTGCGGCAGGCCGATTACGAGTGGCAGATCGCGGCCATCTACAAATCCCACGCGGTGATCACGTTCGACATGAACGGCATCATCCTGGAGGCGAACGCGGCCTTCCTGGAGGCCATGGGCTACCGCCTCGACGAGATCGTGGGCCACCACCATCGCCTGTTCGTCGAGGCCGCCTACGCACATGGGGCGGATTACGCCGCGTTCTGGCGTGCGCTGGCGCGGGGGACGCATCAGGCGGGGCAGTACCGGCGCACCGGCAAGGGCGGTCGCGAGATCTGGCTCCAGGCGACCTACAACCCGATCTTCGACATGGACGGACGTCCGATCAAGGTCGTGGGGTTCGCCACGGTGGTGACCGAGGAGAAGCTGCGGCAGGCGGAGCACCAGGGACAGATCGCGGCGATTCACAAGGCGCAATCCGTGGTGACCCTCGCCCTCGACGGCACGATTCTCGATTCCAACGACAACTTCCTGGCGCGGACGGGCTATCGGCTCGCCGACGTGGTGGGGCGCCATCACCGAATGTTCGTGGAACCGGAGGAGGCGGCGAGCGCCGCCTACGCGGCGTTCTGGGCGCAGCTCGCGGCCGGGCTGCACCAATCGGGCGAGTACAAGCGGATCGGGCGCGAAGGGCGCGAGATCTGGCTGCAGGCCACCTACAACCCGATCTGCGATCTCAGCGGACGCCCGTTCCGCGTCGTCAAATACGCCACCGACATCACCCGCGAGAAGCTGCGGCAGGCCGACGTGAACGGGCAGATCGCGGCCATCGGCAAGTCGCAGGGCGTGATCACCTTCTCGATGGATGGCCTGATCACCGACATCAACGACAACTTCCTCAAGGTCCTGGGCTATGCCCGCGAGGCGGTGATCGGCCGCCATCACGAGTTCCTGGTCGAGCCGGCCTACGCCGCCACCGAGGAATACGCGCAGTTCTGGGAGACCCTCCGGAGCGGCACGTTCCTGGCGGGCCGCTACAAGCGGGTCGGCGCCGATGGCCAGGACATCTGGATCCAGGCCACCTACAACCCGATCCTCGACCTCAACGGGCGCCCGTTCAAGGTGGTCAAGTTCGCCTCCGACGTCACCGCCGACGTCGCCCTCGCGGAGGCCTACGAGGACGCCAAGCAGCAGGCGCAGCACGACGCCGCCACCGCCCTGCCGAACCGGGTGCGCCTCGCCTCCTACCTCGCCACGGCCCTGGCCCGCCCGGGCGGACGCGTGGTGGTGCTGTATCTCGATCTCGACCGCTTCAAGCCGATCAACGACACCTTCGGGCACCATGTCGGCGACCAGGTGCTGGGCGAGACCGCCGACCGCCTGCGTCGCTCCCTCGTGAACGACCAACTCGCGGCGCGCATCGGCGGCGACGAATTCGTGATCGTGGCACCCGATCTCGCCGACGAGGAGATCGAGCGCTTCTGCCAGCGGCTGCTCGACGTCGTGGCACTGCCGATCCGCCATGCCGGGGGCGAACTGAATGTCGGCGTGTCGATCGGCATCGCGGTCTCGCCCGCCGACGGCCTGACCCCCGACGCGCTGCTGCGCAGCGCCGACGAGGCCCTGTACCGCTCCAAGCAGAGCGGCCGCGGCCTCTACAGCTTCTACACCGCCGCCACGAATGACCGCATCCTCGCCCGCCGCACGCGGATCGACGATCTGCGCCGCGGCATCGCCGCCGAGGAGTTCTTCCTCGAATACCAGCCGCGCTGCGCCACCCGCACCCACGCGATCCAGAGCGTCGAGGCCCTGGTCCGATGGGCCCATCCGGAGCATGGCCAGATCAGCCCCGGCGACTTCATCCCGCTCGCCGAGGCGAGCGGCCTGATCGTCGAGCTCGGCCAATGGGTGCTGCGCACCGCCTGCCGAGCCGCGGCCGCGTGGGGCGGCATCGGCGTCTCCGTGAACGTCTCGCCGGCGCAGTTCCGCAACGGCGATCTCGTCGCGATGGTCACCGCGGCGCTCGCCGAATCCGGCCTCGATCCGCGCAGGCTCGAGATCGAGATCACCGAAGGCGTGCTCCTGGAGAACGCGGATCTCGCCCGCTCGGCCCTCGAGAGCCTCAAGCGGCTCGGCATCAGGCTGGCCATGGACGATTTCGGGACGGGCTATTCCTCCCTCAGCTCCCTGCGCAGCTTCCCGTTCGACGTGATCAAGATCGACCGGCAATTCGTGGCCGACATGGAGGATCGCGACGGCGGCCGCGACGTCGTGCGGGCCATCCTGGGCCTGGGCCGGGCGCTCAACCTCTCCGTCACGGCCGAGGGCGTGGAGACGGTCAACCAGCTCAAAATGCTGGCCGACGACGCCTGCTCCGAGGTGCAGGGCTACCTGCTGGCAAAACCCATGACGGCGGCTTCGATCTCGGCGCTGCTGCAGGACGGCGGAATCACGGCCGTGCCCGGGCTCGACCGGGCCGACGGGATCACGGCGGCATTGCAGGAGGATGCGGCCTGAGCCGGGCGAGACCTGAACGGGCGGGCAGCAAATCCCTTCCGTCCGTCGCCTGCCCGCGCATCGGGGAGGCAGCCGCGCCTGCCTGCCGCCATCAGCCCGTCCGCAGGAGCTTCTCGCGCAAGGAAGCCGGCAGGGATGCGAGCCATTGCGCCTCGCCGCCCGGTTCCGGCAGGACGTTGCCGAACTCCAGGACGCCCTGGGCCGGGATATCCGAGAGATAGACCCAGACGGACTGGTCCGAGATACCGAGGATTTCGCTCGTCTCGCGCATGATGCGCTGAAGGATCTTCGCCTTCTGCGCGTTGGTCCTTCCGGATCGAATGTCGGCCCGCACCCAGACGTGATCGGGGGGTGCCGCTTCGCCGCCGATGAAGATCGAACCCGGCTCGACCTTGTAGAAGATCACCTGCACGAAGTAGCGCGGGGCGTCTGCCTCCACCTGATGGATCGACGTGACGCGCGCGACGATCTTCGCACGCTGCTCAGGCGTCAATTCCATCGCGGTCGAGAATGCGTAGGTCGGCATCTGCGGCGCTCCTGTCCCGGTCGCGTTGCGGATTGATCGGAATGCGTGACGCGTCACCCTCGGGGCGGAACATCGCCCCGGATCCCGCAGGGCCCGGAGCGCGCCGCCATCGTGGCCGATGGTCCAAGCCCGCCGCAGCCTAGGGCGCCCGGCCGCCCGGCGCCATCGAGAGTCTTCGATGCGACGCGCGCCCTGAGGCAGAGCCCGTCATCTCGGCGGAGAGGGCTCTAGCGGCGGATCAGCACGACGCCGCCCGTGAGCAGGATGACGCCGAGCAGGCGGGGCAGGTCCAGGGCGCGTTGCGCCAATCCCAGCAGGCCGAAATGGTCGATGACAACCGACGCCAGCATCTGGCCCGCGACGAGCAGGGCGATGAAGCGCGCGGCCCCGAGCTGCGGGACGAGCAGGATGGCGAGGCCCACGAAGATCGCGCCGAACAGGCCTCCGCTCCAGCCCCACCACGGGATGCGGGCCGCGACGATCGCGGACGGGACGGGATCGCGCGAGGCGACGGCCAGGACCCCCATGCAGAGGAGGCCGACGAGATAGCTCACGAAGCCCGACCAGACCGCCGAGCTCAAGGCGCCCCGCAGGCTCGCATTCAAGGCCTGCTGCACGACGATGCTGATTCCGGCCAGAGCCGCGAGGAGGGAGGGGATGAGGAGCGGGAACATCGGCCGGCGGACCTGACAAGGAGATCACGGGGGCGAGGCCGGGCGCGGATGCACGATTCCGCCTCGCCTGCTCATTGACACCCTCGAGCCCCCATGCTGTCAAATGCCGGGATTGGTCGTTTTCATACAGATCAGGCATGATGAACCCGGCGCATCTCGACCTCTTTCGGGCGGTCCTGCAGCATGGCGGAATGACCCGGGCCGCGGCGGCGCTCGGGATCGGGCAGCCCCATATCAGCCGCGCCATCGCGCAACTCGAGGCGGAACTCGGCTTTCTCCTCTTCGTGCGCGGGCACGGAAGTGCGGTCCCGACCCAGGAGGGTGCGGCCTTCGCGCACGAGGTCGAGCAGACCTATGCGGGGCTCGATCACCTGCGCCAGGCGGCGCGCCAGATCCGGGACCGCGGGACCGGCTTCCTGCGCGTCGCCTGCCAGCCGTCGCTGGCGGCTCGGCTGCTGCCCCGCGCGATCCGGCGCCTGAGCCTGGAATGCGCGGGCGTGCGCGTCTCGGTTCACGTGCCCAACCCCGATACGATCTGGTCCTGGGCCGCGTCGGGCCAGTGCGACATCGGATTGGCCCGGCCGCGATCCGGCCATAGCGGCGTCGCGGCCGAACCGTTCCTGACGATCGGTGCCGTCTGCGCCGTGCCGCGCCGCCATCCGCTCAGCCGCAAGCGCAGCCTCTCGGTCGAGGATCTCGCGGGGGAGCCCCTGATCTCGGGAGGGGCGGGCGCCTTTCAGCAGGCGGTCGAGGCGGCCTTCGCCCGTCGCGGCATCGCGCCGCGCTTCGCCCTGATGGCGCAGTACACGGCGGCGCGCTGCGGCCTCGTGGCGGAAGGCTTGGGGCTTGCCATCGTCGATCCGCTCCCGGCGCGGGAACTGACCGGATTGCCGATCGCGCTGCGGCCGTTCCGGCCCGAACTCCCGATCGAGACGATGCTGCTGCGGCCGGCCGGCAGGCCGCCGAGCCAGCTCGCCGAGCGGCTGACGACCCACCTGAAGGCCGAGCGCGACGCCCTCGCGTGATCGCGGATTGATGACGCGACCCGCGCGGCAACCAGGGCGCCCCGGGCAGGTTGCGCGCGGTGCCGAACCGTTGCGGCTGCGGAGGCGGCGGGGAAATGGCAGGTATTCGGTATTATATCCGTCAATCGCGCGTGCGATCGACGAAATTTCATCTTACCCTGATCTTGAAGACCTTTCCGGAAGGCCGCGCGAGCCGGAGGCAGGACGATGTCTGATAATCGCAGCGTATTCGAGCCCGCGCATCGTCGCCAGGAAAGCGGGACCTTTTTCGATCCGTATTTCCAGCCGCGCCCGACCGGCACGGAGCGCCCCGGGAGCCTGTTCTTCCGGCCGCATTTCCAGGCAACCCCCGACGGTGCCGGGAGCAACCGGAACGCCGCCGGCGCGCGTCGGCCATCCGGCGCCTGGCGATAGGCGGGAGGCCTGCCCTTCAGGGCTTTTGCAGGGGGGCGTGAGGACGGGCCCGCAGAGGGCGTTCGCGGCCGAGGGCGGAAGGCGAGCGCCGCCGAACCGGCCCCATCTCAGCGCGGAATGCTCAGTGCAGGGCCATCAGGATGTCGGCGGCCCGGCGGTGCAGGTCCCGGGGGGGCGCCAGGGCCGCCAATCCGGCCAGGCGCTCGGGCGAGCCGATCACGATGCGCCGTTCGCCGGGCCGAAGGCGGGCCGGATCGATCACGATCTCGATGCGCTTGCCCGAGGCCGCGATCATGCTCTCGACGAGCCCGCGCAGGGACGTCGGCACGCCGCTGCAGATATTGACCACCCCCTGGGCCGCCGGGTTGCCGGCGAGCGCGATGAGCGCTTGCGCGACGTCCGCGACGTCCAGGAAGTCGCGGCAGACATCGAGATCGCCCGTCCGCAGGATCGCGCCGGAGCGCTCGAAACCTGCGATCTGCCGGGCGAAATCCGCGAGCGCCAGGTGGCCCGGCATGCCCGGGCCGATCGGATTGAAGATGCGGGCCACGACGACCCGGCACTGCCCCTCGGCGCCGAAGGCCAGCGCCGCCCGCGTCTGGGCGAGCTTGGTCTGCCCGTAGGGCGTGACCGGAGCGCAGACGGCATCCTCGGCGACCGGCAACCCGTCGATGACGGCCTCGCCATACTCGGCCGCGCTGCCCGCGACCACGAGGGTCGGCCGAAAGCCGGTCATCCGCAGGGCCGCGGTCAAGTCGAGCGCCAGGGTGGTGTTGACCCGGCGGATCTCGTCCTCGTCACCGCGCACGATGCCGGCGAGGTGGAAGACCGTGTCGGGCTGCGTGCGCTCCAGCGCCTCGGCCCAGGAATCCCGGGTCCATCCGCCCGCCTCCACGGCGAAGTGGAACGGATGGTGCGCGGGGCCGATCCCGATGCTGGCGATCTCGACCCCGTCCCGCCGCAGGTGCTCGCGGAGGCTGCGCCCGAGAAATCCCCCGGAGCCGCTGAGCAGAACCCGGCGCATCCGCTCAAGGCTCCAGGAAGAGGGCGCGGTTCTCGATGAACATCTTCTGCGCCAGCGCGAAGTCGTCGGGCCGGCCGATATCGAGCCAGATGCAATCCTCGTGGAAGCAGTGCACGTGCCCGCCGTTGCCCTTCACCTTCAGGACCAGGTTTGGCATGTCGAGATATTCGTCGACCGCGAGGTGGTCGGCGATGATGTCCTTGTTGACGAGATACACGCCCATGCTGACGAAATGGCTGCTCGTCGGCTTCTCGCGATAGGCCATCATCCGGTCGCGGCCGTCGAGCTCGATCAGGCCGAAATCGATCTTCACCTCGCGCTCGAACACGCCGATCGAGAAATCCGCCTCGGCCGCGCGGTGCGCCTGCATCATGCGCTTCAGGCTCAGGGTGGTCAGGAGATCGCCGTTCGTCACGAAGAAGGTGTCGTCGAGCTCGTCGAGCATGCTCGCGAGGGCGCCCGCGGTCCCGAGCGGGCGATCCTCCAGGCGATACCGGATGTTGAGGCCGAGCCGCGAGCCGTCGCCGAAGAAGGCTTCGAGCAGGTGGCTCAGATGGTTCACCGCCAGGATCACGTCGGTGATGCCGGCATTCTTCAGCTGGCGCAGCAGAAGCTCGAGGATGGGCATGTCGTTGAGGGGCATCAGCGGCTTCGGAAACAGGGCCGAGTAGGGGTGAAGCCGCGTGCCCTTGCCGCCCGCCATGATGACCGCCTGGGTCACGGCGACGGCGGGGGCGGCGCGCCGCGACTTGGCGTCGGCCACCATCGCGTCGAGATAGCCGACCGTGCCCGCGCCGTTCAGCCGGGCATGGAGGTCGACGCGTTGAGTGATCGAGGTGTCGAGCTTCATGTGTGCTCTCCTGGGCGAAATCGCACGATCGAAACCGGCCGAACCCTGAACGGCGAACGCAGATGTCGGCGTTCAGGAAATCAAATACATCGGTATAGTAGGGGAACAGATCGAGTTTAATATTCGTGAATAAGTACTAGTCCGGAAGATATGAGATTATTGATCGTATAAAATCAGACATCGATCGCAGTCGATTACTCAACCGAAATATCGCAAGAGCGAACGACATACGCGCCTGGATGGAACGCGCGGCAGGACGCGCCGGCGGCGCCAGTGGCCCGCGCGTCCTCGCGTGGTGGCGCTCGTGGGCGCGGTCAGGTCACGTAGCGATCCGTCCGGTAGAATCCCGGATTGGCCAGGACGAAGTCGATCATCAGGCGAAGGCCCTCATCGAGGTCGACCTGCGGCGTCCAGTCGAGGGTGCGGCGCGCGAGCCCGTTGTCGGAGACGAGCTTGAGGACCTCGCTCTGTTCCGGGCGCATGCGGGCTTCCTCGCTCACGATCGGCTTGTCGAGGCCCATCAGGGCCAGGATCCGGGCGGCGAACCACCCCACCGTGAAGGTCTCGCCGGTCCCGAGATTGATCGTCGTGCCGTCGATGCCCTCCATCGCGCCTGCCGCCATGAAGCCCCGCACCGTATCGGTCACGAAGGTCATGTCCCGCTCCGGCGTCAGGGAGCCGAGGCGGATCTCGTCGCGGGCCGCGGCCTGGGAGATGATCGTGGGGATGAAGGCGCGCGCGCTCTGGCGCGGCCCGTAGGTGTTGAAGGGCCGCAGCGTCACCACGGGCGTGCCGAAGGAGCGGTAATAGCTCTCCGCGATCTTGTCGGCGCCGATCTTCGAGGCCGAGTAGGGCGACTGCCCCTGGAGCGGATGGGTCTCGTCGATCGGCACCCGCATGGCGGTCCCGTAGACCTCGGAGGTGCTGGTATGGACCACGCGGCCGATGCTGCCGCGCCGCGCCGCTTCCAGCACGTTCAGGGTGCCCTCGACATTGGTCCGCACGTAGCTGCGCGGCGCCTCGTAGGAATACGGGATGGCGATCAGGGCCGCCAGGTGCAGGACCACGTCCTGGCCCTCCAGCGCCCGGTAGGTGAAATCGCTGTCCTCGATATTGCCGGCCGCGATGCGCAGCGCGCCGCGCACGTCGTCGGTCAGGAACTCGAGATTGCCGAGCCGCGCGCTCGACGTGTAGCGGATCATCGCGGTGACGTCCGCGCCCGCCCGCACCAGGGCATCCGTGAGATGGCTTCCGATGAAGCCGCCCGCACCGGTCACCACGACCTTCTTATTGCGCCACATGGTTCTCTCCTCGGCAGTTGGGATGGCAGGGGCCCGCGGCCGGGCCGCGGGAAGGCGTCACGATTGCGGCTCCGGCACGAGCTGGTCGAGCAGGATGGTCGACACGTAGGGGACGTGCCCGAGGCGGCGCTCGCGGTCGTAGATCGTGCGGATCGTCGCGGAATCGGCCGGATCCCAGTAATCGAGACTGAGGATCGACAGGGGATGCGCCCGCGCCCGCAGCGGGCGCAGGGCCAGCATCTGCAGCTCGACGGTGCGCGGGTCGACCCAGCGATAAGCCCGGGTCTGCGGGTCGAAGGTCGTCAGCAGGCTCTCGGCCACGAGGGCGTCGATGTCGTCGGCGAGGTCCGGGAGCAGGGCGTAGCCGCGGTTCATCACCAGCGTCGTGGCGGGATGGCGGCGGCGGATCGCCTGAACCAGCGCGATGGCGGCGCCGCGCATGCCGCGGTTGCGCTCGGGATCGAGCTGCTCGAGATGGGGCGGCGTATCGAGGGTGTCGAAGAACAGGCCCGTGAAGCCCTGCGCCAGGAGCCGCGGGACGGCGACGTCGAGGATCAACCGATGCCAGCCGGGGCTTCGCACGTCGACCAGATAGGTGCCCGGCCAGTGGGGATTCTCGGACAGGATCGCGGACGGGTCGTCGAGAGCCGCGAAGAATGGACCGTCGCGCTTGATCTCGCCGAGGCTGAGATAGCCGACCGCCTTTGAGCCCTGCGCGGTCACCGCCTCGATCGATCCCTTGAAGCCCGGATCGAGCACGACGATGTCGAACCCCTTCAGGACCGCCGGGTCGACATCCTCGCCGTAGAACACGCACCAGGAGGATGCGCCACCCAATCCCTGTGCCCGGCTGCGCCAGCCGATGGCGGCGAGCGTCGCCGCGCCGGCGAGACCGAAGAGGCGCAGAGCATTCCGACGCGACGGCATCACGCGCTCCCCGGACGTTGCGCCGCGCGGGGGCGCCTGAGGCGAAGCCCCAAGGCCCGTGGCCGCGGCCGGACCGCGACAGCGGCGGGATGCAGCGAAGTGTTGTTCGTGACGAAGACGTGGAAATGCAGCCAGGGAAGCTCGCGCCCCAGGACGAGCAGGGCCACCAGGAACGTCGTCGCCGAGGCGAGCATGTTGCCGTAGCCGAAGAACGGGAATCCGAGGGGCAACAGGGCCGCCGTGAACCCGCCATTCGTCACCAGGTAGGTGAGCGAGATCAGCAGCGCCTGCCGCTTCAGGTCGAAATAGAGCAGAAAGACGAAGCAGAACATCGCGCTCGTCTGGAAGACCATGCCGGTCAGGGCGACGCGCAGGATGCCCATCTGGCTCGCCCGCAGGCCGAGGGGCTCGATGGCGACGAACGACGTGAGGATGGCGATGAGGCCGATCGCCGTGAGGGCGACGAAGAGCCCGAAGAGCTTCGCCATGACGAAGCGGTAGAGCCGCGACATCATCAGCATCAACTGGCGCCGACTGACGTGGTTTGCGAGACTTCCATAGAATTCGCGGCAGAGGCGAAAGAAGTTCGTCTCGACATGCACGAAGAACACCGCCAGGATCGGGATCGCGGCGAGCTGCGCCCAGAACATCGGCGTGTCGTAATTCGGCATGGTGTCGAGGGCGCCGGCTACGCGGACGATCCCGACGGGCGAGGACGTCCACATCACGAGCTTGTCGATCCAGAGCCCGAGCGCGTAGGTCAGCCCGATCAGGGGAAGCTCCCAATAGGTCAGCGCGGTCCGCAGCAAAGCCGGATCGGGCACGAGGCGCAGGCCGTACTCGCGCACGAGGCACCAGGTCAGGATGAAGTCGATCAGGCACAGCCCAGCATTGAAGGCGAAGAGCAGGTGGACCGGCTCCGCGGCGGGCGCGAGCAGGATCGAGCCGATCATCACGCCCGACCCGAGCCCGAACGCGAAGGTCACCGCGACGTGGCTGCGCAGGGCTCCGAGGAACGGGATGAGAAGCCAGGCGGCGCCCATCAGCATCAGGTTCTGGAGCGCCGACAGCACCTCGATGCCCGTGAGCGTGGTGGCGAACGCGTAGAACGGCATCGCGAGGGCGAGGGCGCAGACCGAGAACAGCACCAGGCCCGCGACGAACGCGAAGGTCACGCTCTCGTAGCGCTTCATCCAGATCTGGTCGGAGACGAAGCGCGTGCAGACGAAGGCGATCGGGCTCGACAGGATCGCGCAGACGAAGGAATTGTAGATGATGACCGAGCGAAACACCTGCAGGTCCGGGCAATCCTCGCTGCTGCAGGTCGCCAGGCTCATGCCGCCGATGCTGATGACCGTGAAGATCCACGGCCCGGCAACCAGGAAGGCGGCGTAGATGTAGGCGCCGATCGTGCTGCTCAGGGAGCGGCCGCAGGTCATGCGCTCGAGGGTGAAGCCTATGCCGGCCATGCCGCGGCTCCTCGTGCCTCTGCGCGCCCGCCGACCGCCTCGGGCGCGCCGAGGGAATCGTAGAGTTCGTTGTACATGCGGGTGATCCGGGGCTGGTTGTAGATCCGGCGCACGCGCTCGCGCATGGCCCGGCCCATCCGCGCCCGCAGGTCGGGCTGCAGCAGGATCTCCGCGAGGGCCGCGGCCGTCGCGGGCGGGTCGCAGGCCCGGACCACGAAGCCGCCCGGTTCCTCCGAGGCGTCCCCCCCCTCGATGATCTCGCGGCAGGAGCCGACATCGGTGGCGACGGCCGGAACGCCGGCCGCCCCCGCCTCGAGGAGCGCCAGCGGCTGGGCCTCGCTGATGCTCGTCAGGACGAGGACGTCCGTCAGGGCGAAATGCTCCTTCACGTCCCGCACCCGCCCGAGAAACCGGACCGAGCCCTGAAGCTTCAGCTGCTGCACGAGATTCCGGCACTCCGCGGCGTAGGCCCGGTCCTCGTCGTCCGGGCCGATGATCAGCGCGTCGAGATCGGGGACCGACTGGCGCAGGATGCCCATGGCCAGGATGAAGGTGCGGATGTCCTTGATCGGCACGATCCGCCCGACGAGGAGGACCGTCGGACGGCGCGGCTCGGCGGGCGCGGGCACCTCCGGAAACTGGTCGACGTCGATCCCGTTCGGGATCATGCGCAGCTTCCCCAACTCGGCGCCGTCCTGGATCTGATACTCCTGGTTGGTGCGGTACTGCGTGGTGATGCAGGTCGCGGTGTCGTAGGCGATGCGCGACATCGCCCCGAAGGCCCGGAGCCAGATCTTGCGCAGTTCGGGCGCCCGGCCGGCGGCATCGAAGCCGCAGGCCGCGGAATCGTAGATCCAATCCGCGATGGAGAGCTCGATGCGGCGCTCGTTGGTGTAGATGCCGTGCTCGGTGACGACGAGGGGGCGCCCGGTCAGGCATCGGGCCCGCGCGCCGAGCAATCCGGCATAGCCGGTCGAGACCGCGTGATAGATCCGGGCGGGCGGGACGGGGGCCGTCGCGATCGCGAGCAGCCCCTTCACCAGGACGCGCCAGGTCCAGAAAAAATCGACCAGGGGCGCGCCCGGCAGGGTCTCCTCGTAGATCCGCTCCATGGCGCGCCAGGCGTGACGGGAATTGAGAAGCGCCCGCTCGCCGAAGCCGGTCTCCTCGAGGTCGCGGATCAGCGCCGACCAGGCCGCGCCGCCGCCATCCGTCAGAACCGCGCGCAGGCTGGCGGAAACTTGAGCGATGCGCGCTCCCGCGCCAAGGCCCAAGCCGCCGGCGGGGCTCCGATCGAGGAGAAGGTCGGTCACCGAGACGAGGTTCGGGGGCGGCTCGAACCGGCGAACGCGTTCCTGATCCGCGGTGATCAGCGCGACCACGCTGAAGCTGCGCTCCGGGAAGGCCCGGATGAAGGCATCCGTCCAGGAGGAGACGCCGCCGAGGAGATACGGGTAGCCCCCCTCGATCAGGAGGCAGACATCCGACATCGCTGCGTCGTGCGCGGCGCTCATGGCGACACCGTCCGGCGCGGCAACCCGGCCGCGTCCTGGATCCGGGCGATCTCGTCCTGGGACTGGGCGATCTCGCCGGCGAGCGCGGCGTGCGCGGCCGCCGCGAGCGGGCAATGCGGGGCCGCGCGCAGGCCGCGCTCGCCGGCGGCGGCGGCCTGGATCAGCTCGGCCGCGGCCTGCGACGGCTCGAGCAATCCGGTTCGGGCGTAGCCGAGATGGGCCCGGGCAAGATCCAGCCAGACCGAGGCCTCGCCGGGCTTGCGCAGGGCCGCCGCCTCGACGGCCAGGAGGTTGCGCGTGAACTGGGTTTGGAGCTTCGCCATCACGGTCGAGGCCAGAACCCTGACCGACGGATCCGCGTCCTGCAGCGCGGCGCGCACGACATGCGTCAGCGACGGGTCGAAGCGTCGCCCGACGATGCTCAGGGCCTCGAACTTCTCCTCGCGGCCCTGCGCGGCCAGGATCTCGCCGAGCGGGCGCGTGCCGCTGGCGCCCAGAATGCGCAGGCGGCCGTCCAGATAGGCGTTGCACAGGCGCCCGCGGGTGGGCGGGCGGCCGTCCTGCGCGGCGAGGTCGAGCCAGTCGCCGAAATCCGCCGGCTGGTGCGCGCGATGCCAATCGAGAGCCAGCAGGCCACCCGCGATGACGGCCCCGTACGGTCCGCCGATGGTGCTCCAGAGGGCGAGATGCAGGAAGTTCGAGCCGTCCTCCGACCGCTGCAGGGCCACGATGGCGGTGCCCAGGAGGGCCCCGCAGAGGATCACGTGCGCGACCAGGAAGGTCGCCGGCCCGATCAGCGCACGGGCGAGCGCGAAGGCCAGCCCGGTCTGCAGCGCGGCGCTGACGCCGGCCGCCGCCAGGAAGGCGTTGCGAAGCGCGTTCGTCCGACCGATCGGAAGGATCTGCACGCCGCCCAGGCCGGTCTCGCTGACCCCGAGGCTCATCGTGCCGGCCCCGCGATGGAGGCGTTGCCCGCGATGAGCGCTGCGAGCCCGCGCGCGCCGCTCTGGATCGCCAGGGCCGCGCCGGACAGGTCGCGATCGCCGTCGAGGCGCTCCGCCAGGGCGATTCCCCACACCACGGCGTCGTGGGGTGCGCAGATCGGCGCCGCGATGGTGCCGCCGCGCGGCAGCAGATGGTCCGCGCCGCGCTCATCCGCGCGGATCGTCCGGCGCCCCCGCACCATCGCGTCGACCAGTTCGGAACTCAGCGCCGGCGCGGCGTCGAGGTCGCCCGATCCGCCGATCCGGACGAGCGGCGTGGCGCCCCCCCGGTCGGCGCGATAGAGCGTCAGGGTGGAGGCGCCGACCACCTGCCGGACCACTTCGGAAAAGCTCGCCATCAGTTGCGGACCCGATCGTGCATCGAGCCCGGCCAGCGCCTGGGCGACACCGCCGATCGCGTGGGTGTCGCCGGCGATGCGCAATTCGAGCCGCTTGATCTCCCCGAGGGCGACCGCGAGGGCCTGCTCGGCGGCGTCGCCCATCGCGTTCGCCTCGTCGAGCTGCTCCCGCAGCTCGCGGGCATGGACCATGTGCAGGCTGCGCAGGCCGCCGAGGACGAGGGTGGCGGTGAGCCAGGCGGCCGGCTCGGCGACCACGATGCGGGAGTAATCGTAGAAATCCTGCGTCGCGAGCTGCGGCGGCAAGGCGATCGAGTAGAGAGCGATAGTGGAGACCAGGCTCGCGAACATGCCGCCCGCGAGCCCGTACTGCGCCGAGATCAGCAGGACCGGGATCCAGAACGGTCGCGGGTAGATCGACGCGAAGCCGTCAGCGTTCAGGAAGAAGACGTCGATATAGACGAGCGGCAGAACGAGGGCCATCGTCTCCGGCACGAACCGGCGCCAGTCCGGCAGCAACAGGTCGCCGATCCAGGCCGACCGGCCGGACAGCGCGTGGCGATCCGTCAGCAGGGTCTGTTCGGGTGACGTGTCCGCCGTCGCCATTCCGATGTCCTCGCTCGCACGCGCAGCCGACTACGGACCGAGATGTCCGTGTCGCGTAGATCTTGGTGTTGGGACCGGATGCCTGTCCTGCGCTGGGTGAAGCGAAGACTTTGCACTCAGAATTTGAGCATATCCGACGCGGGGGTACAAGCGTCTCAATAAATACTAATACTTCGATGTTGCCTTAAGCACCAACATGGAAATTTGGTACTACGCAGACAATGCCTGAGCCCGGCTCTCGGCCCTCGCCGTCGCGCGTGGCAGCGGCCACGGCGATACGCGGCGCGATCGCGCCGCGCGGGGTGCCGGAACAAGCAGGGCGCGGCGGGAGCGGGCGACGGCGAATCGGACGCCGGCGCCCGCGCCCATCTCAGACGACCATGATGTCGAGATGCGTCAGCGCCGCCTTGTTGTCCAGGATCGCGAAGACCACGGGCGCCGCGATGTTTCCGCTGCCATCCCGATCGTAGGACAGGGTCCCGGTGTTGTGATCGTAGAGGATCCGATCGTTGGCATCGACAGCACCGGCGGCAACATCCTTGAATGCGGCATCGGTCAATGGCCCGACGCTTAGGGTCGTGAAGACGCTGCGCGCGAGTTGCAGATGATCGGCGCCCGGGGCGAAGTCCACGATGTGGTCGACATTGTTCGTCCCGAGGGCGGTCTGGAAGATGAAGGTATCGTTGCCGCCGAGCCCCTGCAGGGTGTCGCTGCCGCCGGCGCCGTTCAGCAGGTTGGCGCCCGCATTGCCGACCAGCGTGTTCACCAGGGCGTTGCCGGTGCCGTTGATGGCGCCCGTGCCGGTCAGCGTCAGGTTCTCGACATTGGCCGCGAGCGTATAGGTGATGGAACTCTCCACCTTGTCGGTGCCGCCGCCCGACGCCTCCGTCACCACGTCGCCCGTGTTGTCGACCACGTAGGTGTCGTTCCCGGCCCCGCCCGTCATCCGGTCCGCCCCGGCCTTGCCGTCGAGACGATCGTCGCCGGCGCCCCCGTTCAGGGTGTTCACGCCGCTATTGCCGGTCAGGACATTGGCCAGGGCGTTGCCGGTGCCGTTGATGGCACCGGTTCCGGTCAGCGTCAGGTTCTCGACATTGGCCGCGAGCGTGTACGTGATGGAACTCTCCACCGCGTCGGTGCCGGCATTCGCGGCCTCGATCACCCGGTCCCCGGTATTGTCGACCACGTAGGTGTCGTCGCCGGCGAGGCCCGTCATCTGATCCGCGCCGAGGCCGCCATCGATGCGGTCGTTGCCGGCCGTGCCGGTCAGCGTGTCGTTGCCGGCCGTGCCCACGATGGGGCCGGGCGTCGGCGGCGGCGGAGGCGCTCCCGTCAGGGTGACGCTGACATCGTGCTGCCCGAGGCCCGTGAGCTGCAGGTCCAGGATCTCACCCGTCAGGCTCGCAACGGTCGCGCCGCTCACCTGCGGGGTGGTGCCGGTGCCGCCCTTGAGGTCGATCAGGACATGGCCCTCTCCGACGATCGAGAAGGCCAGGTTGGTGCCGTCGCCCGTGAGCGACAGGAGTTCGGAGCGATCGGCCAGTTTGGTGATGTGCGTGACGTCGTCGGCCGCGCCGTTCACCGCGATCTTGAACGTGCCGCCCGCCTTGGGGACGAAGACGCTGTCGGCGTCGTAGGCGTACCAGTTGGCGACGTTGCGGATGGTGTAGCCGGGTCCGAGATCGAGGGCGAACTCGCCCAGGCTCCCGCCCCCGCTCGCGGCCGTGGCGGTCAGCAGGTTCGCGGCCGCGTCGAAGCTGTAACTGAGATTGGACTTCTCGAAGGACGCGACGCGCCCGGCCAGATCGGCGAGCGTAACGAACTCCGAGCCCGCCTGCGCCGCGCGGGCGATGAAGTCCGTGAACATCTGCGTCGTGTAGCCGGCATCCGCCGCATCCGTCAGCCAGTTGGTCGGGCCGTAATCGTGCCAGGGCCAGACCACCACCGGCAGGTCGGAATGGGCCGTCAACGCGCCCCATTCCTTCGCCCAGGCGGCCTCCGCCTGCGCGGCGGTCAGCTTCTGGAAGCCCACCAGCGTGAAGTCGAAGGAGGTGTTGGGCGCGATGTAGACCGCGTTCGTATCAGCCGGCGTCAGGTAGCCGATCGCGCCGGGATAGCCGGCACCGATCAGCGAGGCGCCTCCGGTCATGTAGGGATAGTATTGGGCGATCTGCCGGGCCGTGGCGATGGTCTCGACCGCGCCCGGGACCGCGACGCCGATCCCCGAGAGACCGAGCTGCTGCTCGATGACCTGGCGGGATTGCTGGAACTCGAACTGAAATTGCGTCGGGTTGAGGATGTTGGTGTCCTCAGGGTGCGTGTAGGAATGGGATCCGATCTCGTTGCCCATCGCCAGCATGGCGTTGTAGTAAGTCTTCGACAGGGTCCAGTCCGTGCTCTGGCCTTCCGCCGGGTTGTTGCCGATATCGATGTAGTAGGATCCGACGAAATTATACGCCTGCTTCCACTGCGTCAGGATCGGCAGGAGCTTGTCGTAGATGCCCGGGCCCGAATCCGGCTTGACGTCGGCGGTCTCCATCGCCTGGTCCATGTCGACGCGAGACGCCACGATGGCCTTGTTGCGGCTCATGTGCAGGCTCAGGTCCGGACCGGCCGTGGGCTGCGTGGTCCAGTCCAGGGCATGGCCCAGCATGTTGTTGTCGGCGAGCATGCCGTCCGTCGCGAAGTGGACGTTGCGTCCGCCCGTCTGCGTCGCCATCACGGCGATCTGATTCACCCCGTTCACGTTCTGGTTCGCGAGGGTCGTGCCGAGTCCGTCCGTGCTGGTGAAGTAGGACGTGCTGATATTGTTGTATTGGTGAATCAGTTCGTTGGCGGTGTAGCCGGCCATCACCGGATTGGTCGTCGGCGCGGCCGTGACATTCACGTTGACGGCATTCGCACCGTCGACGCGGCTGACGTCGAGCAGCGATTTCATGCGGCTGTAGGAATCCCCCGGGAGGGCGGCATTGTTCGCGTCGTTCGTCATGAAGTCGCCGGCCGTGATGAGGCCGACATGATAGTTCTTCGTGAGCGTCGTCAGCGTATCGGTGATCGCCGCCACATTCGCCGCCGGGACATTCCGGAACGAGGGGAAGATCAGGGTGTCATAGGCGGCAAGCTTGGTCAGGTTCGTGAGATCGGCCTCGGTCAGCAGGTCGTAGGGCACGCCCGCGGCAGCGGCCTGGTTCTGGGCTGCCATGAAGAGCTGCGAATAGGCCGTCGGACTGAAGTAGTTCGCCGCGGTCGTCGCCGAGTAGACGATGCCGACCTTCGTGCCGGTATCGGCCACCGGGGGCAACGAGGCTGCGTCCCGCACCGTGTAGGGACTGGCCGAGTAGTCTCCGGGCAGGAAGACCGCATTGTTGACGTCGGCCAGGACGTTGAGGGCGGTCGGCGTGCCGACCTGCAGGCTCGGCAGCGTCAGCTCGACGATGGTGCGGTCGGCGTTGAAGGCGGCGGTCAGCGGCGTGGGACTGACGAGGTTCTGTCCATCCGCGCCGGTGTAGAGATACGGCACGCCGTTCACGAAGTTGATGTTGTAATCGTAGCCGCCATACGTTCCCCAGATCTTGTAACCGGTCGTCTGGTTCCTGTCGGTATCGAGCCAGATCGTCGTCGAGGACCCGATGGCAGTCGGTGCCTTGATCGCGAAGGAGAGCGTGCCCGAACTGAGATTGCCGTAAAGCTCGTATCCGGCCGCGGTGGTTCCGGCAGGGTTGAGGCGGTCGGCGGATGTCCAATCGGAGAGATCTCCGTTCACTGTGATCATGGTGCGCTCCCTTCATCCTTGGTCGGAGTGCAGCGGCAACGGCTGCAGCGAAAATCGCCGGGCATCTCTCGGGAGAGCCGGCCCAAAGTCGGATCGCCGAATTTCTTGGAATGACTTGCAATCAAACGCGGTGACGGACAATTCCGAAAAAAGAACGCTTGCCACGATGACCATCGTCAACGCGCGGCCAGCATTCAATCATCTTCCGGACAGCAGAATTGCAAAATCCTTCGGTCAATCGTGCTTTCAATCGCTTTGCAAAGCATCCGAGAAAACGGATGATGATGGGGGTATTTCGATGTATTCGCGTTTCATCGCGCTGTGATTGGAACGAAATCGCACCCTGATGCCTGCGCACGCTCGCCGGGCGAGCACGGGCGGGCCATCGATTCCCGTCGGGCCGTCGCCGAAGGGGCCCGGCGGTGGCGCGGGGCCCCACATGTCGCGAGGTCCGGATGCGTGGCCTCGTCGAGACCCAGTCGCGACCCTGCGCTCCGCCGATCGAACGGGATCACCGGAGTTTGGCGCGGCATAGGCCCCTATCCGGGGCGGGGCGGCTCACCCCACCGGCGCGGAATTCCTATTCCGCCGGACGGGGTTCCTATTCCACCGTGACCGATTTGGCGAGGTTGCGCGGCTGGTCGACGTCTTTGCCCATCACCACGGCCGTGTGGTAGGCGATCAGTTGCAGGGGCACCGCGTAGACGATGGGGGCGACGGTCGGATCGAGGTCGGGCATCGTCAGGGTCGCCATGGTCTCGAGGCCCGCCTGCGCCGCCCCCTTGGCATCCCCCACCAGGATGATGCGCCCGCCCCGCGCGGCCACCTCCTGC
>NZ_VZZK01000049.1:28997-33202 GCF_008806385.1 Methylobacterium soli | reverse complement strand
GCTTCCGGGAAGGAGTGAATCACGCCCAGCTCGGCCACGCCACGGACTTCTTCAACACCCTGCTAGACGGCCGCTAGAAACGGCCTGCTGGACAGTAGCGACCTGTTTGAGCTTGCTAATCCAGGTCGCATCGGAATCAACGGACACAATCATGCCCTTCGACTCCCGAATAGCCAATGCGGTCGATCCGCCGCAGCCGAACTCAAGGTAGAACTTTGACCGTCTGAGATAGCGCGTGAGCAGGGAAACTTCGGCGTCCGTCATCCGAATAGGCGGATCAGCTTGAGGCTTCGGAGCTGATGATATCTCGCCATTACAATAAGATGCGAGCTGTTTGCGGACCTGGACTAGGGCTTCAGTTGTAATCTCATGCGGCAACAGGAGTTCATCCTCCATTACCTTGGTCTCACCAAATCCCATTTTAGCGAACAGCCCTGGGTTGGTATGTAGTCCAATTTCGCCAATGTACTGACCATATGCCGGAACGGTGTTGAGCTTGACCCCACCGGTCAGAAAACAGGCGAGCGTTTTGGCTACGTCCTGACTGGTACCCGGGGCGCCACAGCCCCAGCTATGGAAAAGGTCCTTGATTTTTTGACCGGGACGCTTCCTATAATCTGCCCCCCGGACGAGGGCCAAGTATTGCTCGACATAGGGCGCAGATTTACGCCATTGAGCCTGAGTTAAAGCAAACGCCCAATTATGGCCGAGGAGGGCTATTTCGGCACTTCTTCTCCGCTGCTCATCTAACGATGCTATATGATCGCCGTAAACGCTCACGTAGCCAATTTCAGGATGGCTGGAGGCAAGTTCCAGCATTTCGTACATGGCCTTCAGATACAAGGGCCCGAGAACAAGGTCGTCTTCCAAGAAAATTGCTGCAGGTGCCGATAGATTGTCGAAAACCTCCCTCTCCGCACGTTCAAAATTTAGTGCTACACCAAGATTACTTTCTGAAGAAAAAACTTGTCCGTCTGGAAAATTATCTTTGAATATCTTTATGTTTCTTTCGATGTCCGACTGAGATGCTCGCTCTTCTCCGGAATACGGGTCGATACTACCATCCTGAAAATAAAGCAGTTTGTGACGGCTCAGGTCCACGCCTTGCTGGGTCTTGAGCGATGTCAAGACCCGTTGCAGATAATTCGGTCGGTTAAAGCCCATAATGGCGATCGGCAGTTCTGCCATACTCATTTTTAGATCCCGGTCGGTGAGCTTCTGGAGGATTTAGACCCTTAAGCCGTTTTTGTTGTTCGGCATCTCCTTCGCTCTTCAGGTTGGAACCATTCTGTTGGACCGTGCTCGCCGGAGAAGAGGCGCCGCTGCGCAACACGTATAGCTGTGAGGCGGGGGGATACGTCAACACGTTTGGTCCATGCCGCTTGGTGCTTGGACCCGCCTCGATTGTGCGGAGTCTGGAGCCGCGCAACGTAACAACTGGGGCGCATGGATTGTGCCGAGACGGGCACGAAAAAGGATGGGTCAATGGGCTCCCGCCGCGCTTGAGGCGTTGGGTGTGACGGTGACCGGCGTGGGGCCTACGCTTCTCCGATCCAGCTCAGAGTGGATCTGGAGGAAGAGCGATGGATCACTTCGTCGGCCTCGATGTCTCGGTGCGCAGCACGAGCATAGACGTGGAAGTTCGCCTCGTGCACGCTCCATATCTCGACCATGAGCACCGCGTCGCGCTTGGCCCGAGCCGGTAGCCGCTCCGGATCGGCCCGCCGCGCGGCATGGGCGTGGTACGTCGACGGGGCGATCGGCAGGACCTCGGCTAGATCGGCTCGACCCCGTAGGGGGACTGTCAGGAATTTCGTGTTGGGCGGCCATAGTGGAGCCGAAGGAGGTCCCCGATGGCACGACGGAAAGCACCGCACATCCCTGACGCGCTCCTGGACCAGTTGCTGGCCGGCGCCGATCCCAAGACGGCGTTCGAGTCCGACGGCTTGCTGGACGCGCTGAAGAAGGCCCTGGCCGAGCGGGCGCTCAACGCCGAGATGGACCACCATCTGGCGGGCGAGGACGCCGGCAACAGCCGCAACGGCTATGGCCGCAAGACCGTGACCACCGAGACCGGCCGGATCGAGCTGGCGATCCCCCGCGACCGGCAGGCGACCTTCGACCCGCAGCTGATCGCCCGCTATCAGCGCCGGTTTCCGGGCTTCGACGACAAGATCGTGTCGATGTACGCCCGCGGCATGAGCACCCGGGAGATCGTCGGGCACCTGCGCGAGCTCTACGGGATCGAGGTCTCGCCCGACCTGATCAGCGCGGTGACCGACGCAGTGCTGGAGGAGGTCGCTGCCTGGCAGGCCCGGCCGCTGGAGCCGGTCTACCCGATCGTGTTCTTCGACGCCCTGCGGATCAAGGTGCGCGACGAGGGCCTGGTCCGCAACAAGGCCGTTTACGTCGCGCTCGGCGTGCGCGCCGACGGCTCCAAGGAGATCCTCGGCCTGTGGCTGGAGCAGAACGAGGGCGCCAAGTTCTGGTTGCGGGTCATGAACGAGTTGAGGAACCGCGGTGTCGAGGACGTGCTCTTGGCCGTGGTCGACGGGCTGAAGGGCTTCCCCGACGCGATCCGGTCGGTTTTTCCAGAGGCGACGGTCCAGACCTGCATCGTCCATCTCCTGCGCCACAGCCTCGACTTCGTCTCCTACAAGGACCGTAAGCTCGTGGCGGCCGCGCTGAAGGACATCTATCGCGCGCTCGATGCCGCTGCCGGCGAGGCGGCCTTAGCGGCCTTCGAGGCGAGCGAGTGGGGCCGGCGCTATCCGGCCATCGCCCAGAGCTGCCGGCGGGCCTGGAGCGAGGTGGTCCCGTTCTACGCCTTCCCCGGCGAGGTGCGCCGGATCCTCTACACCACGAACGCCATTGAGGCTCTGAACGCCACGCTGCGTCGGGCTGTGCGCGCCCGGGGTCACTTCCCGACCGACGAGGCTGCGCTGAAGCTGCTCTACCTCGTCTTGAACCGCTCCGAGAAGGCGTGGAAGATGGGTCCGCGTGAGTGGATCATGGCCAAAGCGCAGTTCGCCGTCATCTTCGGTGAGCGCTTCACCCGGGCCATGGCGGCCTGATGTTCAATTCGCCGCCCACACACGGAATTTCCGATAGTCCCCCCCGTAGGTAGCGCGATGATCGTCACGTGACCGCGATCATGACCGAAACCGGCGGTCGAGCTCCGCGTGGGCAAAATACGCGGATGCCTTCCTGAGGATCTCGTTGGCCTGCCGGAGTTCGCGGTTCTCCCGCTCCAGCGCCTTGATCCGCTCGCGCTCGTCCGTCGTCGGTCCGGCCCGCACGCCCCGGTCGCGCTCGGCCTGACGCACCCAGTTGCGCAGCGTCTCACCCGAGCAGCCGATCTTGGCGGCGATCGAGCGGATCGCGCCATGCTGGGTGTCGTGCTCGCCTTGGTGCTCCAGCACCATCCGCACTGCGCGTTCGCGGACCTCGGGGGAAAACGGTGGGGCATGCTTCGTCATGGCTCCCTCCTCGCAAGATCAGGAGCCTCCGAAAATCCCGGGGCGGTTCACTGCATCTGCTGCGACCAACGCCAGGCGCTGACCCGGCTCACCCCAAAGCGCTCAGTCGCTCGCTGGCAGGTCGCCTGGAAGACACTGCGCATGCGACGCGCTGGCGTAGATCGACGGACAAGGTCGTTGGCATGGCCTCCTCCTTGCCCCGTCAACGCCCAGCCGCCCAGCATAGCTTTCGATCGAACGAGTTCCGCTCTAGAGAGAAGCCAGACTAATCAGGAGTTTCGCCTGTGCGCATCGCGATGGTTGGATCGGGCTATGTCGGCCTCGTCTCGGGCACCTGCTTCGCCGATTTCGGGCATGAGGTGGTCTGCATCGACAAGGATCCGGCCAAGATCGAGGCCCTGAAGGCCGGCCGGATCCCGATCTTCGAGCCCGGCCTCGAGGCCCTCGTGGCCGACAATGCGCGGCAGGGCCGGCTTACCTTCACCACCGCGATGCGCGAGGCGGTGGCGGGCGCCGACGCGGTCTTCATCGCGGTCGGGACGCCCTCCCGCCGCGGCGACGGCTTTGCCGACCTCACCTATGTCTACGCCGCCGCCAGGGAGATCGCCGCGTCGCTCTCGGGTTACACCGTGGTGGTCACCAAATCGACCGTGCCGGTCGGCACCGGCGACGAGGTCGAGCGCATCATCCGCGAGGCCGCCCCCGAGGCCGAGGTCGCGGTGGTCT
>NZ_VZZK01000049.1:28544-28941 GCF_008806385.1 Methylobacterium soli | reverse complement strand
GCCCGGACCGCATCGTCATCGGGGCGGACGATTCCCGCGCCGCCCAGGTGATGAGCGAGATCTACCGCCCGCTCTATCTCAACCAGGCCCCGATCCTGGTGACAGGCCGGCGCACGGCGGAACTGACCAAGTACGCGGCCAACGCGTTCCTGGCCACCAAGATCACCTTCATCAACGAGATCGCGGATCTCTGCGAGCAGGTCGGCGCCAACGTGCAGGAGGTCGCCCGCGGCATCGGGCTGGACAACCGCATCGGCTCGAAATTCCTGCATGCCGGTCCAGGCTACGGCGGCTCGTGCTTTCCCAAGGACACCCTGGCCCTGGTCAAGACCGCGCAGGATGCGGGCACGCCGGTGCGGCTCGTCGAGACCGTGGTGGCGGTCAATGACAGCCGCAA
>NZ_VZZK01000049.1:0-28513 GCF_008806385.1 Methylobacterium soli | reverse complement strand
AAGCCCAACACCGACGACATGCGCGATGCGCCCTCGCTCTCCATCATCGCGGGGCTGCAGGATGCGGGCGCGCGGATCCGGGCCTACGACCCGGAAGGGATGGAGCAGGCGCGCCCCCTTCTGCCGGAGATCGCCTATGCGAGCGACCCTTACGATTGCGCCGAAGGCGCGGACGCGCTCGTGCTCGTGACCGAGTGGGATGCGTTCCGGGCCCTCGATTTCGAGCGGCTGCGCGCCACGATGGCGGCGCCCGTGGTGGTAGACCTGCGCAACGTCTACCGGGCCGAGGACATCGCGCGGCGCGGATTCCGCTACACCAGCGTCGGTCAAGCCGGCTAGACCTAGAGCGCGGAGCTGAGAGTGATCGGCAGCCTTTAGCTCCCGGCCTTAGCATCTCGCTTCACCCGAAATCGAATGCCAGCTCCACCACCGTTCTCTGGGATGAACTCTAAACCAGCGCGCTCGAATGCATCGATGATTAGGCGTGCATTAGCACTGATCATTCGGCCGTCCTCGGACTTCAGCTCGAAGGCAGAAATTGTTGGCTTGGGCACACCAGATGCGTCGGCGAGTTCCTGCTGCTGCCACCCAGTCAGTGCGCGAGCAGCACGCACAAGGCGGGGCGTGAGGGAAATTTTGTGTTTCGACATCGGTACGCCTGAAGCCCCAAAATCGAGGGAATGCGGCCAAAAACCATTATCCAGTTATAGGGCTATTGACTGGAACGTAGGCATGAACATATAACCGAGTGATAGAAAGTCAGTTTGGTTGGTCCCATGTCGTTAAGCCGTGCCATTTCGTGGTCCTCTGCCCTGGAGAGCCTGCGCGCCAATCGCACGCAAATTTCGGCAGCCGAGCTAAGAGCCGCTCTCACTGCCAACGGCTTCGCTAAGCTCGCGGCAGCTCGGGCTCAAGCGTCCGCTCGCAGTCATCCTCTATTTGTAGCCGGTGCGTACAGCCGTTGCGCTATTATGTCTGTGGCCATCGTCTCCGCGAAGGCCCGCCGCTCTGTCACAGGCGAGTCCTGGAACATCTGCCTGTCGGCCGCTCTCAAAGGTACGTGGAAGGCTGCGAAGTTCGCCCGCCGCCTTGCGTTCGACCTTGAGCAGGGCAAGGCGCGTCGGGATAGCGATGCTCAGGTCCGCTTGGCGGTCCCCTCGATCAGCGAGGCAGAAGGGCAGGGGGAGCCGAACTTGGTCGGACCAAGGTCCATCCTTCGAATCCTTGATCGATCGCTGCCGCAGAATCCAAACCGCACTGCTCTAGACGTTTGGTCAGAACAACCGCGGCCTACGGTGACCGTTGGCCCGATCGCGGACACACGCTGAGGCAGCAGCCCCGGCGGCAAGGGCGCAGCCCCACACCCACTTCCAAGATCCTCCGAGCCAACGAGACGCCTCATGCCCGAGAAAAGACCGCGCTCACGCGCGGCTAATCCCGCACGTCTAACCGTCGCCTCCTTAGGACTCGAAGCGAAGCTCGTGTCCTGCAAGGGCGAGGCTGAACTCAAAGTTCTCATCGAGCGCTACGAGCAACTCCTCTGCGAGTGGGAGAGCCTGTCCTACCGCACGATCAAAGCCCTGGGCGACCGTTCGCACCCCAAGCCAAAGCGCTCCAATGCCCTTCGTCACCCCTGAGGACGTCGGAACCACGCCCCGCGGCTCGTTGTCCGCCAAGCGCCGGCTCCAAGCTTGGGAGCGCACCAGTGGCACCTGCGTCGTGTGCAACCAGCGCATCGACGGCGTCCGCGAGCGCTGGATTGTCGAGCACATCCGGGCTCTCGAGCTCGGCGGAGCCGACGAACTCGGAAACATGGGCCCAGCCCACGAACTATGCGGCCGGGCGAAAACACGCGATGATCACGCCCGTACCGCCCGGGCCAAACGGCAGAAGTTGCGCCACCTCGGAGCCGTCGTGACGACGTCTCCCTTGCCGGGCTCCCGCTCCAGCGCCTTCAAGCGCAAGGTCAACGGCACCGTGGTGCTCCGTACCGATCGCCGGCAGTCAGTCAGCGGGTCGCAGATTGAGACACGCTCTCCGGTCATTCCTCAAACCTTCGAAGCCGAGGGAACCGACTGCCAGCGGAACCGGTCCGTACCTCGGCCGTTACTCTCCGAGGTCGAGAACGGATCAAGAACGAGAGCTGTCGAGTCCACGCTCATGATCACCACCGAGGCCGCCGCGCCTGTGCACGACCACTCGATGCCCGCTGCTTCAGGCGAAATCCTGCCCGCACTCCCCCGCCATCTCGATTTCCTGCTCGAGGAGCGTCCGCTCCTCCCGGGCGAAACCGCTGAGCAGTACGACACCCTCCTGCGCACCTTCATCGGCCAAGTGAAGCCGGTGGACGTCATCGAGGCGATCTGGGTCAAGGACATCGTCGACCTGATCTGGGAGGCGAAGCGGTGCCGCCGCTGGCGCGGGCAGATCCTGGCGCAGGCGCGCCTTCAGGCCGCCACCGCGCTGATCCTCCCGGTGCTGGAGGCCCGGAACCATAACGCTTTCAAGCCGGATTTCGAGCAGCGCCGCGAGGCGGAAAGCCTCGCCTTAGGTTGGCTCGATGGCAATGCGAACGAGGCCCTTGCGACCGGAGAATTGCTCCGGGCGCGCGGCCTCACCCCCGCCGATGTCACGGCCCACGCCTTCCAGCTGAAGCTCCCCGACATTGAGCGCATCGAGCGGATGATCGCCTCCGCTGATCATCGTCGCGACACGCTCCTGCGCGAGATCGAGCGCAAGCGGGCGAGCGTCAGTCAGCTTCTGCGGGCCGCGTCCGCCGATGTGATCGACGTCGAGGCATCGGGGCGCGAGCCCCGCCGGGTCACGTCACCCCGCAACGGCCATGACGTCTGACCGTATGATCCTGGCCAATCGCCGGAATGCGCGGGCCAGCACCGGCCCGCGTACGGCGGAAGGCAAGGCGCGCTCGGCTCAGAATGCGCGCAGACACGGCCTGGCTGCGGCGGCATCCGATCCCCAGGCTGAGATTGAGGCCGAGCACCTCGCGGCGCTCCTTGCGGGAGACCTCGCCAGCGATCCAGCCATCCTGGAAGCCGCCCGCGCTGTCGCTGAGGCGCAGTCCCATCTCCAGCGCGTCCGTGCCGTCAAGATCGCGCTGATGCGGGACGCCGACTCTCCTGAGAGCCCGACGAGCGCGGAGACCCTGTCCACCCCGCTCGCCCCGTCTGAACTGCTCCAAGGTCTCGAACGACTGGCCCGCTACGAGCGCCGCGCCCTCTCGCTGCGCAAATCTGCCGTCCGGCGTCTGGAGACGCTCGCCCTTGAGGCACGGCGCCTGTTACCGGAAACGGCTTCTCAATGATGCGCTCCGCCACAGGCTGGCAAGCTGGACTTCGTGGATTGGCGCCTGCGGCCTTCTCCCACCCTTCTGGTCTCCGGAGCAATGGGCTGTGACAGAGGCACACTCGGCTGCGCATGTGCAAGCCGACCAGGCCGATCAGGCTGGATCGACCGCGACCAGCGCCCCGCGTCAGCGGTCCGTTCAGGACAGCAAAGCCCCGACCGCGTCCGCCGACGAGCTTTTGGAACAGGCAGCCGAAGCCCTCACCCGCAAAGCCATCCAGATGGCACTCGCGGGAAACGCGCCGGCCCTGCGCCATTGCCTCAACCGCCTCGCGTCCCTGCACAACGAGCGGCCGATTTCCTTCACCTTGCCCGCGATCAATGGGCCGGAGGATCTCCCCACAGCAACGCTCGCCTTGCTGCAAGCCGTCGCAGCGGGTGAGATCACGCCAGCTGAAGCGGCAGCGCTGGCCAGGCTGGTGGAGACACATATTCAAGCGGTCGAGGCGGCTGACTTCAACGAGAGGCTTCGCCGTCTCGAGGAAGCGCAAGACCTGTCGGCAGCGTCAAGCAGTTGAGTCGCTGGAGGAGATCACCATATGGTCGCTCGCCCGCTGCTGAAGCGTCTCGCTCGCCTCGAGGCCCTGCATGTTACGAATCGTCCGGGCATCGAGGATGAAGAAACGTCCGGCCTCAAGGAGGTTCTGCTCGTTCTCATCGCCTACCATCTCGGGGCCTTGCAACGCGATGAGGCTTTGGAGCCCGCCCTAGCTAGGGCGTTCGAGTGGGAAATAGCGCACGAGATCGATTGTGAACCCCAAAGCGGATTCCACCACCATCCGAAGTTCAACGAACGCTTCAACGATGCGCTGGAACGTCTCTTAGCCCGTCGTAAGGTAGGCTTTGCAGATCCGTGTACTGAGGTTGAGCATGCACTGATGGAACTGTTTCGTTGCCTGCCCGAGTGGTGCCGCGCCCATCCTACGCTCCGTGGTTTTGAACTGGACTACGGAAGCGCGGCTGAAAAGATACAATCAGACGATCAAGGCCGGCCGACGGAAGTAGTTGGCGTTGCCCGCGACCCCGTTGATATAATCAGGTCTCATCTTTATTGTGCAATACGCTGGAATTTATTTGGAAACGATTTGGCTGATTTAATCCATGCTTCGGATCCTACATACGCCTCGCGGTGGAGTTGGTCGGTCCCGCCCATCACACGGGACATGTCGCCTATCGAGGCGTTCGAGCTTTATCAGGCGGCGCTGAAGGAGGAGCCGCTGAAACGCCGCCCGCGGCGGTGATGGCGAGTCGCAACCCCGATTTGGGGCGAGGGCCGGCGCTTATCCAGGAGCTCCACGGGCAACTATGGCGGCGATGATCTTCGCCCGAGAGGGCTGCCTCGGTGATCTCTACAGTTGCCTCACAAATTGCCGACTATTTGTCGGCAAATGCTACACAAGATCACTCGAAATGCGCGATTTTCCCGAAGTTATTCCCAGGCCGCGGTCTGATTCGCGATGCCCTGGACCGCAATGGGTTCAATCAGGGGGCCGGTATAGTTGGCCGCGCCGTGAGCCGCCGCATCCAAGAAGGCCTGCACCTTAGCCTGAGACCGACCCTGAAACTCCGGAGATTCCGAGAAACCCACCAGGATGGCCTCAACCGATCGTCCGCTTGCCTTCCAACTCTCCAACTCACCAGCCGATCCGAACCGACCCAAAGCGTTGGCGTAGAAGCTTTGCAAGAGGGTGTCCGTGACGCTCGTCGCACCGTGAAGCTGCGCAAACTCGGGCGACTTCACGAAGTTGGCCGCGACGCTGAAAAGTGAATTGCCCTGCAGCGCATTCACATGTGCGTTAAGTCCGCCCTGATCCGGAACGCGCCCGAACGCAACGCTGTAGAGGCGCACGATTGGATCCACGTATGCGTCCGCCTCCGCGGACGTCGTGATGGCGGTGCGCACGTGGTTCGGTGCTACTCCGGCTGTCTCCTGTGCGAGCCAGAACTGCTGTTCGGACAGCGAGGCCGAGCGCTGCAGGACCGCCCGGTACACGCTGTTAATCTGATAACCTGTATCCTGACTGCCGGTGGTCGCTGCGCCGAGCACCGGAGCTCCGAGGTCCTTGAGCACGGCAAGATCGAGGTCCGAAACGCCGCGGATTGTGCCCGCCGGCAAGCCCAGCCCGGTCATCAGAGCGGCACTGGCCGCATCCCCACTCACAGAGCCGAGATGATAATACTGGCTCCCGTTCTGGATTGTCGTGACGGGTACGGGAGCACCGTAGGCTGCAACAGCGTGGGCGCCGGTAAACACCGCAGTCCCATCCGGCTCGACCACGACCAGCTTGTCCCACACAGATTCGGCGGAATCCGCACGCGCGCCGGTGCTGGTATTTCGGTATCCGACCACCCCGAAGGCGTGACCGAGTTCGTGAGTCAGGACCGTGATCGCATCATAACTGCGCGATGGAATGAAGGAGGAAACCGAGGGGTCCGCGCGAAGATAAAGCTGCCCGCTGGTGAGAGCCTGACTGTTGACTGTGATGCTGACATCCGGCGCGATTCCGTTCGCGTCAGCGCCGGTCAGGAGTTCCGTGATCGCGCCACTCTGGAAGACGACGCGGCCGCCGTCGGTCCCCGTCTGAACCTGCGTACCGGGAGCCGCCTGCGCCAGAACGCCGGTTTGCAGGGGCTGAACGTTCAATTGAATGTTGATCGTGCCATAGCCGCCAAGGTAATTCGACCAAGTGTCGAGGGCTACGCTCAGGCTGCGTACGAGGGCCGCAGCCTGCGAACTTTGACCAGGGTCGTTTAACGCGATCGTATAAGCGAAGGTCATGGTTCGGGATCAAAGGTTCGAGAAGTGGATTGCTTTGGCAAAGTCGTTCGAATCGCCACTGACAAAACCAAACGAAGAGCATAGCTCCGCCTTGATACAGAGAGGTCGTGCCAATGTGGATGGCGATTTCGCGTAAAGGGGAGGGTTTGCGCGGACGACAGACGCCTTTTCCGAACTCTGTGATGTTATTGCCTCGCGTCAGGATTTTGCGAGTTCGCCTGCGTTTGCGGCAAGAAGCCCAGGTACGACCAGCGGGTATCCAGCGAGGGCTTCTGATGGGCGTCTGAGCACCGACCTGTCTTGAGCGTCCCTGTTACAGCCTTCCATGAATTTGCACGCAGAACAGCAAGTTGGCGATTGCGGAGTGCTTCGGAGCGACGATTCGCTGAGAGGTGGTTTGAAGCCGCCACTTCAAATCGACCGTGACACGTAAACTTGATCAAGAATGTCGCGAAAGAACTACGATTAACAAAGGATTGAGTACGAGCTTCAGTCGGTATCATTCCGGTCAGGCCAGCCCAAGCCGCCGCTCATACGCCGGACGCGGTAAGATTCAGAGTCAGGGTTCCGATACCCGCAAGGGATACATATGCGATCTGAGCGAACTTGCTGATGGGACAGAATTCATGATTATGATCCTGCTCTGGGCTTGAAGTCGCGCACGAATGACCAATTTCGCCCCGTGTAAGAGGTCGATTCCGCGGAAAGCCGGCAATGTGGGACTTCGGGTTGTCCGCGCTCTTCGCGCCGGAGGATTGGCCGCGCGATGCTCAAGTACGGTTCGCATTCCTGCTCGGCGTCTGTGCTCTGCTGATCGTTGCATGGATGCGCGCGGCCCGAGCCAGACGTGCGGCTCGTCGCAAGCTCGTCGCGGTCACTGCGGAACTCCAATAGACAAGAGCGGCGCTCGCCGAGGAGGCACGCTGGCGGAAAGCGAGTGTCGAAGCGGGGTTGACTAAGGTGCCGCTTGAACTGAGTGAACCCTACGGGAACCCTGCCCCTGAACCCGCGCAGGAAGTCGACGGCTCCACGCGGGAGCCGCGTCTGAACCATCCACCGCGTCCTGCAGAATTGCCTTCTCCCACTGGCACGCCGTAGCCCCAGGGTCGGCGGCTATGTCCGCCCGCGCTCATCTCCGCGGTTCTCGCCACCCGGCCGCCTTCGCCTCGTCCTCCGAGCAGAACATGCGCTCGCCGGCTGCTTCGTCGATGGTGGTGCGGGTGTAGTCGCGGCTGCCCGGCAGGTGATAGACCTTGTCGCCGCTTCGGCTGATGTTGCCCTTGATCTGGCAGTTCAGAGCCGACGGCGACGGAACAGGTTCGACGCTGGTCTCCCTCGTTGCGCCGCGCGTGGCGCGGCGCCACGCAGACGGCTCCTCGAAGGTGCCCGCCCAGATGCCGCGCTTGGCGGCGCGTGCCCGAACCTCCTCACGGATGTAGTCCGGGGAGAAGCGCCGGTAGGCGATCGCGTGACCCTGTGACACCAACCAGGCGTTCAAATCCTCCGCTCCTTTCCGGCATACCGACACCGTGCGCCCGTACTGGTCCTTGTCGCGCGGCTCGCAGTCGACCGTCGCATCGCCGATGTGCTCGGCAAGCGCCAGCGCGGCCGTCTGCCCGCAGCGGTAATCCCGGCCGGAGGCGTCCTCGCACAGCTGCGCGCCCTCCGGGGCATCGATACCATAGAGGCGGATGCGCGTGTCGCGAATGACGAGGGTATCACCGTCGGTGACCGAGGCGCGGCCGACGATCGCTTCAACCGCAAGGGCGGGGCTGACAAGGAGCAGGCAAGCCACGGCCAAGCGCATCACGTGCCCACCTCGCAAATTCTCGAACAAACCCACAGGCGGCCTACGCGATGTGACGACGAGGACGGCGTACGCTGTCAACCCTGAGCTTGACCAGGGCAGATCATCAGCCAAGCTGCATGTTTGGGGTACGAGGTGGGAGCAGCCCTGTGCGAAATCTGCGCGTTCCTCTGATCTTGGCAGTGGTCAGCATCGCCTTTGGAGCGGAGGCCCTCGCCCAAGCTTCGCGCGACGTTCCGATCGAGCGCGATCTCGAGCGCGAGGAGCGCATCGACCGACGCCTCAATCGAAACAGGCCGCCGCCCGTCGATCCGAATGTCTCACCTGACAACCCGGATGGCGTTGTCGGCTTCGATGGTCCTCCCGGCATTCCAGAAGACAACATCGATGCCGGCCCGCTCCCGCCCGGATCACCCGCCGACGCGGACGACGACTGAAGGACGAGCCTTTCGCCAACTTAGTCAGTCAACAGCCAGCGCCGCGATGGAGAAGGTAGAGGCCAGCACGAAGTTGGCGGCAACGAGAAGGGCGAGCAGGGTCACGACACGCAACTCTTTACGCGACACGGGCGCGGATGAGCGCCGCCCAATGCGGCGCGCACGCGTGCATCGCCTTCGACGATCCTGAGGTCTTCAGAACCGCAGGAGTCGCGTGAGCGGCGGTTAGGGACGGCAGGTGCGCAGTACCGAGCATGAGCCCGCCCGCGACAATGATCCGGAAGACGATATCGAGCATGGTGTTACCCTCTGCGGCCTTCGGTGGCCGTCGTATGGGGCTGCTTCTAGAAGCTTGGCCTTGCGTGCTGATTTCGTGGATTGTTGCGTCGGCGGCTGCAGACGTTGCCTAGGCTGCACTGAGGCGCTCGGTGTTCTCGGCTACATATGCGGTGTAGACCGTGTGTCCGTTTGCCTCGCCGTGTTCGAGCCAGCCGACACAACCGTAGCCTCGTGTTAATTTTTCGCGTGCAGGTTGTCTTTGCGGCAAATAATAAACCGCTGGTTGCGGGTCGGGTCGCGCGCTGCGCCCGTCTCGCGCACCTTCAGCGAGCGACCTCTGAGACATCGAGTTGCCGCTTCAGAGTGGTTGCGAATTGATGCTGCAAGTCTGCACTGCTGGCATATTTCTCCATTACGGTGCGCCATCGGCGCGTTGACATGCGGGACCATAGCCGAACTTGAGCAGACTCAAGTCCTGTGCGGTCTGCAAGACTCAACTCCCAGCAGCGAACCGCTTGGCACCGGCTTAACGATCGGCACGAGTAGCTCTGGCAGGGGCGTACTTGGGCCAAGATGCGTTTTGTGCGTGTTGGAAGCCTGATTGGGGCAGGAAGAGATGCCACAAATTCTACTGAGTATTTGATATCACCGAATTAAGTAGTTTTCTGGGGTCTGGATCCGAACTCGAGCTGGAGTAGTCGGCCTCAATTTCTAACGGCCGAGTCACCCGCCAAGAAGAGCACGGAGAGGGCGACTCCTGCGTTTTGGCAGAACGAAGCCATCTCAGTGAACTCGCATCTGCGCAAATCACTACAGGCCTGTGAGCGTGCTGTAAGGCTGCTGCGGGCAGGCGACCGGTTTGAGGCCGAAATCCACAAAGGGTCGGGAATCGACTGGCTCGAAGTCCACCTCGGCGTCATGATCACCCTCCGATATGGTTTCGCCGCGGGAGGGGCGCCTCATGAGCACCTCGCAGACGCTCGTCGCCTCCTCCGAGCGATGGTTTCCCGACAGCTACGTCTTCGTGCTCGTCGCGGCCTGCCTCGTCGGGCTCGGCGTGCTCGCCCATGGAAGCGAGCCACTGGCGATCAGCAAGGCGTTCGGGGACGGCTTCTGGAGCTTGATTCCAATCACCATGCAGATGGCGCTCGTTGCGATCGGCGGTTACGTAGTCGCCGTGTCGCCGCCCGTCGCCGCGCTCATGCGCCGGGCCGCCGCCCTGCCGCGGAACACCTGCGTCGGAAGGTGCGAGCGCATCCATCTCACCGCGACGCCGGGCGACCGAACAGGCTGCCGAGGATGCCGCCAAGCTGCGGGCCATCCGGTGCTCCCGTCACGGGTGGGCTCGGCGCCGGGTCGGGCTCGCCATTGTGGAGGCCGGTCCGCTCGGCAACGACGCGCGCCTTGACGATGCCCTGGGCCGCGAGCGCGTTGTAGAGGTTGAGCAGGATGATCAGGACCGGCGCCACCCAGGGCGGCAGAAAGCCGAGGATCAGGCTCGCCGGGAACGGCAGGCTGGACAGATCGCCCTGCCAGTTCTGGGCGAGGTACTGGAAGATGCCCATCGCGCCGAGCACGATCTGCCAGACCGAGGACCAGGTAACCCGGCTGCCCTGGATCGCGATGACGGAGCCCTGTGCGCGGAGGTCCGCCGCCGTGGTGCTGGCGCGCGCCGCCGGGATCTTGCGGGCATTCGCATCATCGTCGAGGGCGGCCTTCGATTGCGGGCCCCAGTGACCGTCGGCGGTGATGCCGGCCTGGGTCTGCAGGGCGATCAGGGCGCCAGCCGTGGACGGCCCCCAGATGCCATCGACCTTGCCGACCATGTAGTAGCCGAGGTCGCGCAAGCGCTTCTGGATCGCCTCGACCTCGTAGCGGGCGAGCGACGATTCGGCCCAGTTGCCGGCGGTGACGGACATGCGGTCGCTCTTCGGTTTGGTGGGGGTGACGGGGGCCGAGCCGTCGACCTTCACGGGCGAGTGGTCGCTGCTGCGGGCCTTCGGCAGGCTGGCGCTGTACGGAGTGAGGAACTGGTCGCGCTCCGCGGTGCGGCGGCTGATCAGCTCCTTGTTTTTCGTCCACGACATGATCGCCGCGGCACATCCGGCGCGGTCGCCTGCATTCAAGCGCTTCACGAAGGTCGATTTGGCAAAGCCGCCCTGGCCGATGTTGAAACAGATCGAGACCAGCGCGTCGCGCTCATGGTCGGCGAGCGGCACCTTCACGGCCTGGTCGACGGTCGCCTCGTACTTGACGAGGTCGCGGTCGAAGATCGCCAGCGCCTCAGCCTCGCTGATGGTGAGACCGGCCGTGACCGCGGGCGGACCGGCCGCCGAGGTGTGTCCGACGCCGACGGTCCAGACGCCGACGCTATCCTTGTAGGCGCGGGTTTTCAGCGCCTCGCGCCCGACGAGCGCGGCACGGCCGATGGCGGTGAGGGCCATGGGATCTCTCGATGTGAGGAGTGCGCGGCGACCGGCCGGCTCGGATGGATCGCGCTAAGCTGCGCGGTACGGGTCCGTACGAATCGCTGACGACAGCCAAAAGCTGATGCAGGTTAAGGTGCCGCCCTGCGGTCCTCACCTCCCCTTGGACAGCTGGTCGTCCGTCGGGCCGGCTCGTTCCCCCTACAGGCGAGCCGGCCCGTCGTCACAGGCCGGTCAGCCGGGCAGGTTCAGCCACATCACGACAGCGGCGATCAGCAGCGCCGTGCCGGCCGCGAGGGCATGCGTGATCAGCTCGCGGCGGCGCGCGGCTTCGAGGTCATCGAGCATGGCCGATCACCCTTTGCGCCGCTCACACACCGTCTTGGCCTAGCGGCCGTCGGCCGCGCGCACGCCGCCCGGTCAGGGGCGGCGCGGGGTCGGGTGAAGCGGACGAGGCGTGCGGCGGCTACTCCGGCACGCCGAGCTTGATCGCTGCGGCGCGCTCGGCCGTGAGAATGCCGACGCTCGCGCAGAACGAAATCCTGCCGATCACGGACGGGTCGGCGACGTCGACCTCGGCGAGGTGCGGATCGTCGAGCGAGCCGAACAGCACGTCGAGGGCGTCGCGGGTGAAGGCCTTTTGCGCGTTCCCCTCCGGCGTCGGGTCGGCGCCGTCGACATAGGTCCGCGCCCGCTTGATCGCGACCTGCTCGGCGACGCTGAACTGCGCCTTGAAGCGGATCGGCGTCATCAGGGTGCGATAGGCCGGGGCCGGCGGGGCGCCGGCGCCCTCGGGCGCGGGCGGCGCCTCCCAGGTTCCATCGACGAGCCGCCAGCCCGGCCGCACCGCGTTGGGCACGGGCGCGAACTGCGCGGCGAGGTCGGGGTGAAACTGCGCGGCCGGGTCGGTCGAGACATCGACCGCGACCCCGCCGACGACGCGTGCAAAGTTTGCCATCTCTACCACTCCACCACGACGAGGCCGTCGCCGCCGCCGCCATTGAACCCGATCCCGGAGGTGCAGGCCGCCCCGCCGCCGCCGCCGCCGATACCGCCGGTGCCGCCGGCAATGTTGTTGGCGTTGTTGGCCGCGACGCCGCCGCCGCCGCCGAAGGCGCCGCCGTTGCCGACGTAGACACCTCCGCCGCCATTGGCTCGCTTCCCGCCGGACCCCGCGCCGGCGTAAGCGAATTGCGGCTGCGGCCCGGTGCCCGACCCGAACAGAATGTCGCCCGCGAACCGGCTGAACGCGTAAGCCGGCAGCACCCCGCCCTCGCTGCCGAGAGAGGCGACACCGTTCAGCCCGACGCCGGCCCCGGCCGTCCCGAGGCTTGAGGGGCCGGACCCGGCGAGAACGCCGGCGCCGTACGTGCTCCCCTCGACGCTGTCGACGTCGCCGGCTTTCTTGAGAGCCCCGCCACCGCCGCTCGCCCCGGACACGCTCCCGTTGGCGCCCGTCGTGATGTTGCCGCCGGCTCCACCGTTGCCGAGGATCGTGGCGCAGCCGCCGCCGCCGGTGCCGAAGGCCGCCGTCGTCGTCGAGAGGATCGCGCCGCTCGCCCCGCCGGTGAAGTTGAAATCGCCGCCGCTGCCGACGCCGCCGGCCGATCCGGCCAGCGTAGCCGCGCCGCTGCCGGTGACTCCGCCCGCTCCGCCGGTCGCAGAGCAGACCGCCCCGAACGATGAGGTGCCGCCCGCGTAGGCGTTGAAGACGCCCGTGCTCGGAAGATAGACCTGCTGCCCGCCCTTGCCGACCGTGACCGCGTAGGACGCGCCCGGCGTGACGGTGAGCGTCTTCATGGCGAAGCCGCCGCCGCCGCCGCCCGTCGCCTTGAGCGTGCTCCCGCTCATCGCCAGACCGCCGGCCCCGCCGGCGCCGTGCACGCGCACCCGGATCTGCGTCACGCCGGGCGGGACCACGAAGGTGCCGGAGCTGTAGAAGGCGCGCAGCTTGCCCGTGCCGAAGATGTCCTGCCCGAGCAGGATCGGCACGCCCTGAAACCCGAGGGATGCCACCGCCGCGCTTGTGGTGGTCGGCGCGTTTTGTAGATTGCTTGCCATCGCCTACCACTCCACCACGACAAAGCCGTCTGCGCCGGCGCCGCCGTAAGCGTTAAAACTGCCGGAGCAGACGCTGCCGCCGCCGCCGCCGCCCGGGAACCCGCCGGTGCCGCCCGTCGCGCCGTTGCCGCCGTTGTAGCAGCCGCCGCCGCCGGCGTTGGTCGAGGTCGCTTGCGTCGCACCGCCCGAGCCACCCCCGGGCCCGCCGCCGCCGCCGGCGCCGGTGCTGGTGTTGATCGGGTAGCCGCCCGCGCCGAACAGCACGTCCCCGGGAAAGCGGCCGTAGACCCCGGCTGGCACGGATGCGCTGGAGACCGGCGCATAGCCGTTGCCGTACGGAGTCCCGCTGCCCACGTTGCCGAAGATGTCCAGCCCCCCGAGGTACGCGCGCGAAGATATCAGCGAGGCTTGAGTGCCCTCGGAGGTGTCCGATGCGGACCCACCGGCGCCGCCGCCGCCCGAGCCCCATGTCGTCGCCAAGTTTGTGCTGATGTCGCCGCCGGCGCCACCCACGCCACCGCCGCCCGTAGCACAACTGTTGGACACGGGCGCCGCCGCCGAAAAATTGCCGCCGCGCCCCCCATCGCCGAGGTTCGATGCGGCGGAGCCGCCGCCCGTCGCCTGATAGGTGGCGCCGCTGACGTTGCCGTTTGCGCAGGAGCCCCCGGCCCCACCCGTGAAGTTGACGTCGCCGCCGGAGCCGGTGCCGCCCGCGCCCCCACTGCCCGTCGCCGCGAAGGGAGATCCGAGCGGATTGCCGCCCCCGCCGCCCGTAGCCGAGCAAACCGCTCCGAACGACGAGGCGGCGCCGGCAAATCCATACGTAGCCGACCCGGCCGAGCCGAGCGCCTGCGCCCCGCCCTTGCCGACCGTGACCGCGTAGGACGCGCCCGGCGTGACCGCGAGCGTTTTCATCGCGAAGCCGCCGCCGCCACCGCCCGTGGCCTTGCCTTGGCTGGGCGCCGACCAGCCGGCGCCGGAGCCGCCCGCCCCCCAGACGCGCACGCGGATCTGCGTCACGCCGGGCGGGACCACGAAGGTGTCGGATTTGTAGAAGGGCAGGAAATGGCCGGTGCCGAAAACGTCTTGGCTGGCAAGGGCCGGCGTTCCGGTGAGACCGAGCGAGGGCGTCGCGGCGCTCGGCGCGGCCGTGACGATCGAGGTGTTGCTCGGCATCGGCTTCACCCTCAACGCGGAGTCGCTCGAGGCCCAGCATCTTCGCCGCGGCGTAGGCCAGCGCCTCGGCGTCGAGGTAGTGGTTGTGGCGCGAACGCCGGAGCCACATCGAGCCGCCGCCCGGCCGGCGCACCCGTGCCTCGGAGACCACCTGACGGCAGAAGTCCTCCGAGGCATCAATCGGCAGTTGCCAGCCGCCGGGCTGATCTTGCGGCCAGCGCACCCGGGAATGAATCCAGGACTTCAGGACGTCGGTGTCGAGGCGGACGAGGTCGAGGCCGTAGGAGGGCCGCCCCCCAATCGGGGTGACGTCGATCCGGTTGACCGAGAGCGGCACCGTCCGGTGGTCGTAGCCCTTGGTCGGGTAGACGTGCCGGGCATGGCGGCGGCAGAACTCATAGATTGTGTTCTCGTCGCCAGCCTCCTTCTTGCCGGGTCGGAAGCCCGCGTCGATGAAGACGCGGCGGATCGGCAGGCCCCCGATCCCGTTCTCGATCAGGTCGGCCAGTTCGAGCCAGACGTCGTCGAGGCGGGTGTCGTGGTGGTCTCCGAACATCTCGCCGTGGACGATCTGCCAGGATTCCTGCCGCAGCCCCCAGCCCCGAACCACGTAGACGAGCCGGTCCTTCTGGACGTCGACCCCACAGGTCAGGAACAGGACGCCGGCCGGGATCTCACGGAAGCGGTAGGGCAGGCGGCGCTCGGCCACCTCCTCCCATTCCGGCGCGTCGCCGCCGCTCGGCATCCAGAGCTCGCCGAAGGCGGCGTTCGTGACCGTCTGGACCTTCTCCGGATCGCCGGTCTGGATCGCCTCGACGTAGCGCGCGGCGCGGTCGCCGAAGCTCTGGAACGGCGAGCACAGGCCCGATGTCCACAACGACCAGGTGTCGCTCGCCGGCGGCTCCCCGACCGGGTTGCCCTTGGCATTGAGCGCCTGGCCGGGCGCCACCTCGAGGCCGGTGGCGCTGATCGCCTTCTTGTCGGCCTCGGTGATGATGCAGCCGTGACGCGGGCAGACGAGGTGCGCTGTCTCGCGGGCGCGGGCCGGGGTGGTCTTGGCCTCCTCGCCCTTGTGCTCGTACTCCAGGCAGGCGAGGCGCGGCACGAACCGCTCCTCGCAGTGCGGACACACCCAAGTCCAGTGATGCCGGGTGCCGGCCTGCCAGAACTTCCAGATCGTCGATTCGATGTCGTCGGCGGGCTGAATTTTCCAGAATTCCAGCCCGGAAACCGGATCGAGCTCGACTTCCTTCGGTCCGCGCGAGGTCGTGGAGACCATCGCGTGCACGAAGTCGGCGTGGGTGTCGCCGCGCGCGTCGATCAGGCCGATCGGATCGCCCTGGCCCTTCACGTTCGCCATCAACTCGTCGGCCTCGTCGGTCAGCGCCAGCGACGCCGGATCGGATTTCAGCGCGGTCGAGGAGCCGGCATGCGCCAGGCGCAGCGGCACGCCAGCGATGACCTTGCGGGTCTTCGTCATGCGCTTGCCACGGGCGACCTTGGCGGCGAGCGCCGGCGCCTCGTCGAGCAGCGCCATGACGCGCGGCTCCCACTGCTCGGTGATGAACTGCTTGTTCGGCCCAACGTAGAGGATCGGGGCCGGCCGCTGATCGAGCCGCTGGCCGATGACATCGAGGATGGTCTCCGACTTGCCGGACTGGGCCGAGACCACGAAGACGCAGCGCTTGTGGCGCCGGGCCGCGATGGCACGGCCGAAAGGCACGCCGTAGGGCGTGAGATATTATGCCTTGTTTTTCAATCGGTTAGAACGTCTTGTCGCTCTGTTGTCGCGCCGAACCGAGTGCCTATAGCGTCGATCGAGTTCCGGGCGGCAACATCCTCGGGAAAAAGGTGCCCGTAGATGTTCATGGTGGTGCCGATCTCGGCGTGTCCCATGATACTCATGATATGCAACGGCGAGAGACCCTCCGCAATGAGGAGGCTCGCCGCCGCGTGTCTGAGCGCGTGAAGCGTGAACTTCGGTTTACCGTCGTCGTTCAGCAGGCCGGCTACCTTCATAGCCCTCAGATATCGCGAGCAATAGAGGCCGATCGCATCGAGGTTGCGACCGTCCCGGCCGATAAAGACGAAGCCTTCGCTCGGCCCGTCCATGTAGCGGTGCAGTGCGAGCAAGCGCTGCTTGACGATCGCGGACATGGGCACGTTGCGGTTGCCCGCGGCGCTCTTCGGCCCCTTGAGACCATCGTAATGACTCAGGCTGTGGCGCACCCTGATCTCACCGCGGGAGAGTCGATGAACTGCCACTGCAGGCCCGCCATCTCGCCGCGCCGCATGCCAGCAAACACCCCGAGCGTTACCAAGGCCGACTTTTGCAGCCGCGTTAGTTCGCGCTCCGCGTAACCGCGCTGTTCGGAAGCCGCTAACAGGTTCTCCAAGTCGGCGATTGAGGGGATCGGAACCTTCGTCACGGTGCGCGGCAATCTGATCGGCTCTTCAGCGAATGGATCGCGCTTCGTCCAGTTCTTTCGACGAGCGTATCGAATGACCTGCTGCACCACGATGTAGGGATATCTCAAGGTATTCGGTTTGTACTTCAGAGATAGTTCATCGAGCATAATCTGGATGCTCTGACTGCTCAGGCGAGATATCAATATATTACCAATTTTCGGATTGACCTTGCTGGCAAGATTACGCTCGTAGCTCAGATAGGTCGTTGTCGCCATTTTATCGCCGATCATTCGACGGCGATCGCAGTCCTTGAGCCATGCCGCCGCAGCGTCCCGGAACAGCAAAGTTTCGACGTCGGGCGTGTGCGCGTCGTCCTCGATCTCCTTCTCGATACGCAACCGCTCTTTGTCCGCAGCTTTCTTCGAGGCGCAGGTCTTCAGACGACGCTTGCCTCCCTGGTCAGTATAGCGAACCACCCAGGCGATCTTCTTCGCACCACCATGCATCCACTCGCGCTTAGCGACGCTTGCCATGCTCGGCCTCCGAGGTCCAAGTATTTTCAATGGGGTTGTGCGCTGGGCGAAGTGACGTTGCCAGGCCGCAGCGGGGTAGTGCAACCGAGCCGCATCTTGTGAACGACGGCGCTATTATTCGTGCCTTGCAATTCAGCCGCTATGTTAGGACTGTAAAGGGGACATCGATAGGCAAAAGCGCTTGCAGATGCGGCTTCATCGTTAAGACATCCACTTTGAAAAATTGGACGAGGTATGCCCGCCTGTGGGAGTGCCTACCCCCGCCCCGCGCTACCCACGAAGGTGGAAGAGGAGACAGAATTAGCTTTTGCATGATGTTTGCTTTCGAGCCCGGCTTTCCAAAGCCAATGCCCAGTAACAGACTGGGCAGCCGGGGGGTGGAAACCTGCTCGAAAGACAGGTCGACGCGCTTTTAAGCCGCTAAGCTCTGGACATGGCGCACCGCCCCCGGCCATGGGGGCCAGGCCGGCGCACCCGCCAAGGCACGACCACACAGCAAGTCCCGCAAGGGCGCTGCATTCGGCAGACCTCCGGCACCAGCCGTGAAGTAAGCCGATTTCGAGTCCGGGTTTCCACACCCACGCCCATTGTTGCCTGAAAGCCAAGTGCGTCACAAGACACTGCCGGGCTGCTGCGCACCTGACATTCTCCTCTGTCATGCAGTCGAAACTCTGGCGCGCCACATGGCGGACGAGCGAGGCCCCGCGGCTCGACAGGATCGAGCACAAGCGAGTTTAAGGCCGAGCGCCTTCGCAGCGTGCTTGTGGAGAAGGCGCGTCTGTAACTCGCGAACGTTGGTGTCGCGACCCGTAACGTTATCCTAGCCTGAGCGGAGGCCGATCTTGCCATTCGGGAGGCCCGCCAAGCCCAGGGCGCGGGCGGCTCACACAATCCCTGCGGAGATGATTGCCGCAGCGTCATCACGGGCGCAGCGCAAAGTCGGTGCCTAGCGGCGAGCGGCAGTTGCTGTCACCAAGGGGCATCCACCCTCGCCGATGGGCCGGAAGGCGTCCTTGCCGGGGATCGTGGCGAGTACCTTATACAGGTCCCACTCGGTCTTCGCCTCGGCCGGCTTCTTGACCTCAAATAGGTACATGTCGTGGATCTTACGGCCGTCCTCGCGGATCTCGCCCTTGCCAAAAAGCGGATCGTCGGTCGGCATCGCCTTCATCTTGCTCACTACTGCCGTACCGTCCGTCGCCGACTTCAGCTCCGCTACTGCTTTGAGGTAGTGCAGCACGCCCGAGTAGACACCAGCTTGGTTCGAGGTTGGCTTCCTGGCGCTGAAAAGCTTGGCAAAGCGATCCGAGAAGGTGCGGCTAGCGTCGTTGAGGTCCCAGTAAAAGGGCTCAGTCAGAATGAGGCCTTGCGCGACCCTCGTTCCTAACGAGTGCACATCCGAGGAGTAGATCAGTAGAGCCGCAAGCGCCTGTCCCTTTTCCGTGATGCTAAACTCGCCAGCTTGTTTAACCGCGTTGATGGTGTCGCCGCCGGCATTCGCGAGCCCGATCACTTTGGCTCCGGACGCTTGGGCCTGAAGCAGGAACGATGAGAAATCGGCCGTTGGGAAAGGCGCCTTGACCGAGCCAATCACCTTGCCGCCGTTCTTCTCGACGACCGCCGTGGTGTCGCGCTGAAGCGTTTGACCGAAAACATAATCGGCGGTGATGAAGAACCAGGTGTCGCCGCCGCGCTTGACCATGGCGCTGCCGGTGCCGTTGGCGAGCGCCACCGTGTCATAGGCCCAGTGAATGGTATTGGGCGTGCACTGCGGCCCTGTGAGATCGGCCGTGCCTGCGCCGGTGTCGACGAAAGTTTTGTTCTTCTCCTTGGTGACTTGGCTCACTGCCAGCGCCACCGACGAGGTCGGCACGTCAAAGATCGCATCGACACCATCGCGGTCATACCACTGCCGCGCCAGCGCGGAGCCAATATCGGGCTTGTTCTGGTGATCGGCGGAGACGATCTCAACCTTCAGGCCGTGTTCGTTCGGATTGAAGTCTTCTATTGCCATGCGTGCCGCAACGACCGAGCCTTCCCCCCCAATATCTGAGTAAACACCGGAGCGGTCTCCCAAAATGCCAATCTTCACGGGCGTCTGCGCTCCAGCGGCTCCCATCAGCAAGACGAATACAGCAGAGCTTAAAAAACATATCAGCTGCATCACACCCTCCCCGTGGACTAGCTTTTGGGGAATGGTGATATTTTGAGGGAGGCGCGTCCAGAGCTTGATCATAAATGGCGCGAAGACGTACCATTGTGAATTTCTTGCAAGCCTGCGAATACTACATGGGAAATCGCCCTGCCCGCGGGAAAACGCTCTAACGTACAGCACGTCCATGCTCTATGCGCATATAACTTTTCATGAGGGCAACCACTGGTACCCGGATACTGCCGTTGCCTTCGCGTCTTTCAGTTCCTCCCGCTCGCTCTCTAAGTCGGATCAACTGACCTCGATCTGAGTTCCGGTCCCACCCGTGAGCAAACGCTTGAGATGGAAGCTGGCGAGGGTGTCGTCTGGCCGCAGACCAACGAGCCCCGCGAAGGCTGGCATCGCGGTCGCGTCGCCTGCTTCTAACTTGGCAAAGGCATTCTGGTAGCGCTTCAGAGACGCCTCATCGTAGGCCGCCTTGATGAGCGGTTCGAAGGCGCGCAGGGCCTCCTGCTTACCGCGTAGGACGAGATCACCAACTGCCCGACCACGGAAAGCCCCTGCGCGAGCCACCACGCTCTGGCTAACGCAGATCCGCGTGCCGAAGCACTTATTGGCACTCTCCAACCGAGCTGCGGTGTTGATGGTGTCGCCGTAGGCCGTGTAGTCGAAGAAGCGGCTGCCGCCAAAGTTACCGACGATAGCCGGTCCGGCGTGTACGCCGATGCGTGTCACGCCAATCGCGATCCCCCGCCCGCGCCAGTGGAGCCGGAATGCCTCGGCAGCCGCGTCGAGGGCCAACGCGCAGTTCACCGCGCGAGCGGCATGGTCCGGCTGATCGCCGGGCGCACCGAACAAGACGTGGATCGCGTCACCGACGATTTTGGCGACGGTGCCATCGTGAGCGAAGACGATGTCGGTCATCGCTGAAAGATATGCGTTCAAGATGTCAGCGAGCTGCCCCGGATCGAGGTTCTCGACGAGGGACGTGAAGCTCGCAATGTCGGTGAAAAGCGACGCCACTTCCCGGCGGACCCCGCCGAGCTCGAGGCCGGACGGGTCGCCGGCCAGACGCTCAGCGAGATTTGGGGAAAAGTAGCGCGATAGAGAGGCGTGGGCACGCTCAGCCAGCAACTGGCGGCGTCGGCCCTCGCGCACGAGCTCGACGTGACGCAGCGTCCTATCAATCGTTGTCTCGAGATCTGCAAAGTCGATCGGTTTCGGTCGGTCTTGTTCATCTGCAGCTTGAGGGCCGCAGCTGCATGCCGCGCGTGAAGGCAGACAATCGGCAACCCACGCTCATTGAGGGCGTGCCAGAGCCACACCGTGAGCGGTCCCGTCTCGATCCCCACCTTCACGGCGCCAAGCGCTCTCCGCTCAAGCACGGCCATGATCGCGTCGGGATCGGTCCGAGACGTCCCGGCCCAGATACGATCGCCCGCCTCGTCGACGACGCAGATCGCGGTTTCCTTCATCGAGACATCCAGTCCGACATAACAGGTCATCTTGCGTCCTCCTTACCAGGGGACGACAAAGCTACACGGGGAGCCTCGCCCCCGATTACGCCATGTGGTTCAGCGCGGGCTCGCTAGTGGCGCGCCGCGTTCGGTTCAAGATCGCCGTCACCCGCCGATAGCCGTAGGTCGGCCGCACGTCCGTGATGGCGCGGATGGCGATCAGGACGGCCTCGTCGTCGCCACGGCGATAGGGACCGCGCGACCGAGACCCGCCCCGCATCTGCTCGACGAGGTTGGAGCGGGCCACGCCGAGCACGTCGTCCACGACTTTCATCGGGAAGAGCCCGCGGGCGGCGACGGCAGCGGCCACGCGGCTTTTTTTATCCGTGCGACGGCCAGCGCCTCCTTGAGCACCTCGACCTCCAGCGTCTTGCGCCCCAGCAGCCGCTCCAGATCGCGCACGCGGGCTTCCAACTCGCGCATCCGGCTAGCCGCGACTACCTCGTCGTCGGCTTGCACTGCCATCTGTCCGCCCTCGGCCATGCGACGCCTCCACCCGAATAGAAGGCTCGGTGAGAGGCCGTGGATCCGCGCCACCGCCGAGACGGTCATGCCGGGTTGCATCGTCTCCTCGACGAAGCGCACCTTCTCGTGGACGGTGTAGCGCCTGCGGCGCTCGCGCCCGGTGATAATATCGATCCGCTGCGTGTCGTTCGGCATAGGCGCATGCCTAGGCTTCCGCCATGGCCCTCACGGCTGCGCCCGGTGTCCGGTCGAATTGGGGGCCACTCCAGCACTCGACGAGTGTACGCACCGGCTCAGAGCTTCCAGCCGTTACTCAGCCTATCTTGAGCACCGTTTATTAGGGTATACCCCAACGGACAGGAATATAATCATACGAGGATGAATGGCACTGCGGCTCGCGGTTGAGCCGCTGTTCAAGAACGGCGGCGTAGTTGATGCGGGCCCAGATGGCGCCGCCCCAAGGATCTCTTCCGGAGGAAGGCTGCCCTGCGGGTTGGGGCTGTGAAATGACGCGCGACATCGACTGGGGCCGCTATGCGGTCGTCCACTGGACCGTAAATCGGCTGTTGGACAGCGGTGCGTTCCGCTCTTGCGGCCAACACGCGCCTTTGCCGAGCTGGCGCAGGCAGTGCTGTTCACGACCGGGCTCGACAGAGAGCATCGGCAGACCGCCAGGGTCGATTGTGGCGGACAGACCTACCACCTTGCCGATATCGAACGGCTCGCCGAACGATCAGACTACCCGCACCTGCCTGATCTCGCAGCAGCCGGAACGGCCTCTAAGACCGACACGTTTCTGTGCGAACGAGATCTCAACGGCCGGTTCCGACCCGCTCTCCGGAGTGTTTGGCGAGTTCTGCTCGCAGGCGCGCCGCCTCGGCCTCGTGTCTTTCGGCGGAAGCTTCGATTCGCCTGCATAGATGGTCGTAGAACGAGCGAGGCGACTGCATCAGGTGCGCCATCGGTTCCTCCATCGTGACAGCCGTTCACCCGCCACACCGCGGTCGGCGATCCCGATCAAGTGGCGGGTGAACCTCGAACCATGCCTTCAAGATTGATTGCCTGTGGCACGCCGCCAAGCCCGATTTGCGACAGGTCTGTCGAGGCCAACAAGCGTGTGGGTCAGTGCGCCTCGCGAAAGAGCGTTTGAATGAGCAGCCAGAGCTCACGGTGCCCAGCGGTCTGCCCCGCCTGCGTGAGGTAATCCGGGATCTCGACCCGCTCCTTCCCCTGGCCTGAATGCCCGGCTTCGCGCACCTCGGTATGCTGCCACTCGTGCTCGACGTAGAGGCGCTTTGTGTCCGTATCGAAGACCAGCCGCCACCAATCCTCATCGTTGGCGCCGGAACCTTTGGCGGATCGTTGAAGCTCGCGGATGAGTAGGGCCATCTGGAACGCTCCTGCACTGCAGCCGAGGCTACCTTGTAGGGAGACCAACCGCGAGATCGGCAGCGCCTCTGAGGCGCTTAAGCAACGTCGAGCACCCGCTGCACCTGCACCACCGACCACGCGCCGTTGGGATCTCGCGCCTGTTCAGCCCAGCGGCGATCCCATGAAAGGAGGTGCCGCCCATCGTCCGGATATCGGCGATGATCGGCGCCAGATCCGCGGTCCGGCGCTTCGCCGGCTCTTGGCGCACAGTTCTGGCTGATGGTGGAGTTGCGAGCATAGCCAACGAGCATGTCGGGATAGTGCGCTGGGTGCGTTTTATCGACGGTAGAAAAGCCGACATACTTTCCCGACATAAACAGCTTGGTTTTGCGAGCCAAACCGACCCGCTTCGTCATGCGTCGGGAAACGGTCGTTTTCTCGATAAGCGGTGCAGCGGAAACTTGGACCGTTCCACTGGGGCAAGCCCTATTAAAATAGCTCACGCCGAAGGCCCGTCCGCTCTGATGGTCATCGTTAGCTTTCTGGAAGACCAGCCTTGCGCAACCCTTCGGTCATGCGTTGATATTCGACGAGGAAAGTAGGGTTGTCGGACCAATCCGTGGTGGCCCACTTCTGCACAGTGTAACCGGGCATGATCTTCAAAAGTTCGGCAATGGCTCCGCGCGCTTCTGCGTGTCGTCCCGTCCAAGCATAAGCTGTAGCAATATCAGCATAGGCAATCCAAAATGGGCCATGAGCAATCGACTTATTACACCACTCGATCGCCTGTTCCCATTGTGCTAAATGTGTATGCGCGTGACAAATGTAATAGTACCAGATATTTATCAAATTGTCTTTAGGACTTAAACGAATTGCTTTTCTAACAAAATCAAAGCTTTCGGCCGAACTCCCAGATAATATTTTTGCAAGTCCAGTATTTGCGTAAGCCTCAGCAAAACTCCTGTCGTTCTGCACAGCAACATCATACATATATAGCGCCCCATCAAAATCTTTCTTGCCTCTCAAAATCTCTCCTTTTACAAACTGAGCTTTGGCGTAATCAGGTTTGTTATCTAGAACAAGCCTCACTTTCTCATCTGCGAGGGATATATCTTTTGTGCGATCTAAACTCCAACGAGCTGTGACTTTCAGTATAGTAGCCCTAGCAAAGCCGAGAACTGCTTCTGACAGATCAGGATCAAGCTGCAGTGCTCGCTCAAACAAAGCACTAGCCTCATCTGCGTTGCCCAAAGAGCGAGGTCTATTCAGAGCTGCCCAGCCGCGCATAGATAGATCTGCCGCATCGGGGTTGTTCGGGCGCTCACGTAACGCGCGCAAGCTCTCGGCTTGGGTTAGTTGCACATCGAGGGACCGGGCGAGGCGCGCAACGAACTCCACCTGCAATTCGCCCAGCCGGCTTCGCTCCCCCTCAATGCGGTCGGCCCAGATATGAGCTCCTGTCTCCGTCGAGATCAATTGCGCGTTTACCACGACCCGCTCGCTGGTGCGGCGGACGCTGCCCTCGAGGGCGTAGCGCACGCCGAGATCGCGCCCGAGTTGCTTCACGTCGACGGCCTTGCCCTTGTAGGTGAAGGCCGTGTTGCGGGCGATGACGAAGCTGCCGGCGAGATGCGACAGGTCCGTCGTGAGGTCCTCAGTCAGTCCGTCGGCGAAGAAATCCTGCTCGGGATCGTTGCTGTGGTTGGCAAACGGCAGAACCACAAGTGACAATCCTGGCACGGGCTTAAGGGGACTGCTCACCTGTTGAGCGATGAGGCTTGCGGGCTCGGCCGCCCTTTGAGCGGACCAAGACCACCAGCCTAGCCCACCGGCCGCGATGGTGGCGGCAAGGCTGGCCGCCAGCAGGATGCGCCTGGCTGTACGGCTCCGTGCTTCCTTGGATACGTCATGCGCTGGATCTGGGCCGGCCTCTTCCGCCTCGTTCTCGGCATCCGGCACCGCAAGGCTGGCGAGTGAGGCCGCTGAGAGTGCAAAGACACCAACCGGCCGGGCGATGTTCTTCAGCTCAAGCTTGCCTCGATCCTCGAAGCGGTAGGGCACTTTATCCCGGACCTGCTCGTGCACCGAGCGCGAGATGCAGAGGCCGCCCGGCTCTGCCAAGGACTCCAAACGCGCAGCCACGTTGACACCGTCGCCGTACAAGTCGCCATCCCGCTCGGCGACGACGTCGCCGAGATTGATGCCAAAGCGCAGCCGGAAGGCACGGTCCGCTGGCAGATTAGCCTCGCGCGTCAGCATGGCTCGCTGGATCTGGACCGCGCAGGAGACGGCTCGCACAGGGCTGGGGAACTCGACCAGGAGCCCGTCACCCATGGCCTTCACGATCCGCCCATGAGCCGTGACGATGCTGGGGTCGATCAATTCACGACGGAGAGCCTTAAGGCGGCGCAGGGTTCCTGCCTCGTCCATCCCCATAAGGCGGCTGTAGCCCACGATGTCGGCCACCAAGATCGCAGCGATGTGACGCTCAGCGCTTGCCCTGTTCATCCCGTCATCCTCAGCGGCTGTTGTCAGGCAGCTGTGTCGTTTCCTCCTCCGCGACTATAACACGCCAGATGTCTCCACCGCTGAGCTATCAAATGATTGCTAGCATCGGTGCCACTGAGCACAGATTTCTCTGCAGGAAGCGCTCACTTCTAAGCACACCAGCAGCTTGGAGGTCCGCGATGTTTGCGTCGGCGGCCCGCATTGTACAGCTTTGGTAATGCACGCGACGAGCCTGCCGAGGGCTGCAATTTCCTGATGATAGCAGCTTAGAAGACATCGGCGTCAGCCCCCACGAATTGTCTCATCGGCGCATTCGGTCCTGAGCCGAAGTATAGAGACTAGATCTAGGGTGCCTCAGCCTCGATACGGATCAGAGCGCCACGTTCCATAACGCCTAGCCAGCGCACGGCTCCTGCGGAATGCGACGGGCACCAGCTTGGGGCCATTGCGGCAGTAGAGCGTTTTCCCTCAAGAAGAAGGAGATGCTCATGATCGCACGCGTTTATCCCGATGTGAACACCACCTCGGCCAGTAACGGACCGGCCAACGAGCCGATCCATCGCCAGGGTCAGGATGTGAACACCGTCGATCAGGTCAGCAGCATCTACCTGATGGGTCTCGCGATTGTCGGCGGCATCGTGGCCGATCTGCTGCTCTGGCTGGTCCTCTGAAAGGGGCGGGGCGGTTCAGACGGCTCCCAAGACCTCCCCCCAAGCTCTCGCAAGTCGTTCGGCGCGCCCGTGAGGTCCCGCCAGAGCTTGTTATACTGATATTCTAGTGTGAGGCCCCGCGAAGTCTAATTTTTTCCCTTACGAACACTTCGGGAATGGCCGATTTTCGGTTCGACAATCGGACTTACGCAAAGGAGACCGCGCGAGTTATGCCAATAATGGCGGCTTCGTGCGGATTGGCGCGCAAGGCAGAGGCGGCCATTTCCTGAAACAACGTACCGCATCGACGTGGAGGAGTTGGTACGTGTGGAACGCTCGCGTGCGGATTGCGAAGCGCCGCTTGTGAAATTAACAAGTATTAGGATCGCTCACCTTGCGGAGGCCAGTGCGATGATGCACCGCGACCGGGGCCGTGATCTTCGGCCTTCTGTCGAGCCAGTGGACGCGCCGCGGCACACGACCGCTGAGGGAGAGACGCGCTCAGTCCGCGCTCAGTCCGAGAGGTCCTGCGGAGATCCCGCGGCGGAAGCGGGATCGAGCGCAGCAAGGCGCCTGACACACTCCGGATTTCGAGATGCCACTCGCCGGCGTCCTCCGGCAGTTCACCCTGCAGGCGTAGCTCCTCGATTGCAGCCATCGCCTCCGTGTGGGCTTCCTCGATGTCCTCCGCCGTTGCACCGATCGGATCCTCGATCACCCCACTGCTGTCGACCAACCTGAAGTGAAGCCGCTGCAACATGACCCGACCTCGCCCTGAGATCTAACGAAGGGCTCGCAGGAACGCCTTTATCTATCTGCATTAGGCGGTCGGATAGGGCCGCCGTAAAGGCACCTCGGACATGAACGGCTGGCGAAAAATTAGCGGCCCGTCGCGCCTTCGCGTGAACTGCCCACGGGAAAGGCGGCCGGGCTGGGTTGGGGGATCCCATAAAGGAGCTTACGCGAGCGGTGTTGTGCGCGTCTCGCGGCCTCTGACGCCACAAAACCCCGGCATCAGAACGCAGTCGCAGCCAGGAAGCAGGCGATCCAGGCAGCCGACATCACCAGCCCCGGCCAGTTTGCAACACCTCCTCGCTCAGGACCTTACCGGGAACATTTGGCTCGCGCCGGACCTGTGCCTCGACGGAGGGTGGCGATCGACCCCAGCTAGCAACACCTCATTCGCGACCTGCGCCAGCGCGTCGGCCTCGGCCACCGTGAACAGTAGCTCCGCGAGGGAGCGAGCGAGGCGCGGGTACTCCGTAGCCAGCACCTTCGCTGCCGCAGCCTGATCTTTGGTGGCCTCGAAATATTGCCGCCGGCGTCTTGCCTGCACTTCGGCGGCTTGGGCCAAGGCGAGCTTGCTGGACAGCGCCTCCACCAGAGCGGCGGCTCGATCCTGCCGAAGGGTGGCCGCCTGTTTGTCGGCGACGATCTTCTGCGCCTCTGCATCGTCGAGGCTGAGGAGGCCAGCCCGATACTGCGCATCCGCCTCCGCGTTTACGCGCTCGGCTGCCATGATCTCATCGCGGGCGTCGGAAGGGGCCTTTTCGATCTCGGCCGCAGCGGCGTCGGCCTTCTGATTGATGCCGATGAGGGACTTTAGGGTCTTGAGCACGTGATGGCTTTGGGTGGCGGCGCGTAGCCGCGAGGGACAGACCGGCGGTGCCAGGTCCGCTCAGAGTGGGCGAGCCGACAGGCCGGCTGCGCTGAGGCGGTGAAGAAAGCGGCCCGAAGCGATTTCGCTTTCCCTGGCATCGTTCCTGAGCAGGATCAGAGGCTTAGGGATGCCTAAAAACGAAAGCGAAATGCAAAAATCGCCTACCGAAATATGCGCAGATCTCGGGGTCTATCGCCCGCATAGGTGGCGGGCTGGTCGGAAGGACCCAAGGGCCTTCTGGTATACCAAACGCCGAGGGAAGGGATTGAGGGGGGCGGCCGCTCGCAAGCTTCGCCGACCTCGGGGCCGAAACCTGACGCTCGGTACCCACTTGCGAGGTCCGCTCAGGGTAGGCCGTGTGTGAAAACGCGGGGGCATTCCAAAATTGTAGAACAATCCTCTACGCGACAGACATGCGCCTCTGCTGGCTGGTCCTTTAGGTGCCGTCAGGGTACCTATTCCGGCGCTGCCAAAGCTGCTCGCAGGAAGATCCTTCTAACGCTCCTGCGTTCTCACAAATCATCGGTGGGGAGCCGTCGTTGGGCTGCTGCCTGAAAGCCGACATTCAGCTTAGCGCCCGTTCCGGCCACTCGGCCGGTTCTCGCGGCTTCTCCGAAGCGGACATTGCGGCAGCTCAGCTTGTGAGTCTGAGTTGCGCCATCTGCGGACTTTCGCCAGCCTCGCGGTAGAGGACCGATGTTGGGCCATGAGCAGATGTTCGCAGCTTGGGCGTTATGGAGCCTTCCTCGCGCCTCCCCGGTCTCTCCCGAAGAGACCGGCAAAGGGCCTGCTCAGGAATTGTAGGTGACGAGAGCGGCCACGAACGCCCCGTGGTCGCGAACCAGGGCCTGCACCTCTAGCATTACAGTTGCAGGGTGATGCTCCTATCTGAGAGGATTCGGATGGGAGAGCGCGATGTC
>NZ_VZZK01000048.1 GCF_008806385.1 Methylobacterium soli | reverse complement strand
GTGCGAGAAGAGGCCGGCCGCGCGGGTTCATAGGCTCCTTGAGCTCCATCGGGCCCCGTCGTTCCGCCAGTCAGCTCATGCTGGGCTCTGGCAGTTTTTTACAGCCAGCGAACAGCCAAAACCGTATCTCAGTTTTGCCCGGCGCCGCTTCCGGCCGCCCGGCCCCCTCTTTGCGGGGACCTCTGTGACGGTGCCGCAGCCCGTCGAACAACGGAAAGCAGACCTGCCCACCCCGTAAATCATCTTCGGGCTCAAGGTCTGCGCGGCTGCTCCTATTCATCCACTTCCGCTACGCTTGAATGACCATCGCCCGAATGAAGGCCACTCGCCTCAAGGGATTGTCCGCCTATTGAATGAGGCCGGTCTCCTTCCGGGCAGTCAGGATGCGGTGCACCGATCCCTTGCCGACCCCGAGCTTAGCCACAATGGCGTTCATGCTGAGGCCCTGCGCGGCCAGGGCCTGGATTTCCTCCGCTCTCGCCTGCGCGGTCGGCTTGCGGCCCTTGTAGGCGCCTTTGGCCTTAGCCTTGGCGATGCCCTCCCGCTGGCGCTCCAGCATCATTTCTCGCTCAAACTGCGCGACGCCCCCAAGGACGTTGAGCATCAGCTTGCCCGTAGGGGTCGAGGTGTCGACGCCCAGGCTCTCGATCCGCAGGGCGACGCCGCGGGCCTCAAGGTCCGCGATGATGGTTCCGAGGTGGGGTACGGACCGGGCGAGGCGGTCGAGCTTGGTGACGACGAGGGTATCCCCCGCCCGCACGAATTCCAGGGCCGCGGCGAGCTGCGGGCGAGGCCCGACCGATGACACCTGCTCGCGGAACAGCTTCTCGCACCCGAGGGCCTTGAGGTCGCGCACCTGCGCCTCAAAGCCGGCGTCCTGTTCCAGGGTCGAGGTGCGGGCGTATCCGACGAGCATAGGCCAATCCGGTCAGTTTCGGTCCAATAGGTTCTATGACATAGAGAACCAATTCGGTCCATAAGTCAAAACCATTTATATGGACCGGGTTTTGCTCGAGCTTGGACCGGTCCACTAGAGCAAGCCCTATTGGAACGTACCGCTCAACGGTGTGATGAGCCGCGCAGAGCTACTGCGACGGTGGGCCTGCTGGTCGATGCGTCGGCCATGTGCTGAGACCACAAGCTCGCTTGAGCCGTGTGTCTGCCTTGGCGAGGAGCTGGGCCGACTGGTCAACGTCACCCTCTGCTGCTGCTCGGTCGGCAGCCACCACGTTGCGCTTGGCGAGGCGGCAGAGAAGATGGGTACGAAGGCGAGAAAGCGGCTCTAGCATGGATTGTCTCACTGGAGAGACGGACGCCACATGCAAAATTCATGCGCCGGGAACTGTGCAGCGCAACAAGGGTTGGTGCATCGCAGCGTCTCGTCGTTCCTCCTTGCGTGGCGCTGCTTCCCGTCCTTGACGGGCGTTTCCTCTCTCGACTTCGGGCCGCCAATCTAGCGGCCCGCCTTCTGTCAGAACCTCCTGAGCAAGCTGCCGTCTCCGACCCGCGGCCTCCAGATTGCCTGGGACACGTGCTCGTATCGCAGGCTGTCATTGCGGCTTTGGTATCTGGAATTTGGCGGCAGCGAGGAGCGAGGGAGGGCAGATGAGCACCTATGACCGCAACGAGCCTGTCACTCTGATGTGGAGTGAGGGATCGCCCAACACGGATGACAGGCGAGAGTGTAGCCTCGGCGAGGCTGTGCAGATCGTCGTGGAGGAGTTCGATGGCCTGCCCAAACAGCTCTCGTGCATCATCCTGCGCACCGGAGAGCCGATCCGGCAGCTCGATGAGATGAAGACGATCTATCGCTCGTTCAGGGACGCCTGAGCCCCAAGGAACGGTTCGGGTGCGCGAGGCGGACGGCCTGAAAACTGCAAGCGATCCGCGGGCAGGACGTTTGATCAAGCGCAGTGAGCCGACGCTGGTGAACGGGTAGCGGCTCATCAACGCGTTCGCAGGGAGTTCCAATCCTTATGGTTGAGCCCGCCCCCGGCACCCCCGCAGCCCTTGTCCGAAGGCTTCTGGCCAACCTGTTGAAGGCGGCTCTGACTGCCGACGACCGGCACAGTCTGGCTTGGCGGCAAGAGGCAAGGCGCATCCGCTCACAACTTATGGCCAACCCGAGTGCACTTGAGAGGCTGAAGATTGACGGCCTGTGGTGGCTAGCGATCGGAGATGCTGAGGCACCGGAGCTGCGTGCTGAGGAGAAAATGATCGAGTGGGGGCAGCCGAAGATCTGCCCAATCACGATCGCTGAGATCTCTGCGTCTGACTTCGACGTCGACCGAGCCGTGCAGCACTTGCGCGAGACGGCCGCCACAGGCTGACACCGGAGACGAGGCTTCTCTCTCGGTAGCGATCCGGCAGCCGTTGGCTTGGTCAGTGCCACGACGGCGCAATGATGGAGATCCGCCGTGTCTGGCGATGTCGTTCCGGAGACCAGGAGTTGGCAGGCGTTTGGGGCTGAGCCGAACGAGTCGGGTGGGCACTTCCTGTCGGTCTCGGGCGAGACCAAGCTCGGGAACGCGAACGAGGTGCCTCACCTCATCCTCGCTGATCCACCGTCACCACAGCCCGATACGCTCCTGCTAGAACTCAAAGTCATTCCTGAGGGTCCAAGCCGCTTCGAGTGGCACTGGAAGCGAGCTCGTCTCCTGCACCCGGTCAGCCAGGGCCAATACGCAGCTGTGCGAGTCCTCTGGCAAGGGGTCGAGGTTGCTGCCGTTCAGGTGCGGTGACGATGCCGACAGGCTGATGCTCTGATCGTGAGCGTCGCGGCCGCCCGCCACATTCCGTAACACCCAGTCAGCGAACCGCGCCGCGCCCCTGCTAAGTTCCGCTGAAGCAAGCTCTATTGTAACGACACTCACGAGCTCGCGGACCTCGCATCATGCACTCATTTCCCATCGCGTAAGTGCGTTTATGGAGCGGGGCACAGGCCGCGACGCGATCGGGATTGAATGTGGCCCGTGCCTGCCGTCCCTGAGGCTTCACGCTGTTGCCCGGGTCGCGGTGGGCAGTCGCAAGCACGACCTTCGTCATCTGGACAGCAGCGATCTCCTCGGCGGTTGGCAGTGGTGCCACCTACAAGCCGCCGGTCCTGCCCCTCGGGCACTGGACGCTGCGTCAGTGCGTCTGCGAGGCCGCGATCTCCTTCACGATGTTGAGGCAGCGGTGCCGGGCCTCCGGATCGTCGATCTGAATGAACACCTGCAGCAACTCGGTTGCTTCCACCAAGCACACGTCTCGGCCCTGGACCTTCACGGCCGAGGGGTTCTGCCTGATCAAGGCCGATGTGACGCCTAGCGCCTCAGCCAACTGATCCAACGTGCGTTGCACGGATTGAGGCAGCGGAAGAGCTTCGCATTCCTCAGCGTCGTTCCGAAACGCATCAGCGTCTGTGGGCCCGTCACGGTCCGCCGTGTCAAAGTAGATCATATGCATTCCCCATCGCGGCATTCTATGGCCGCGCGTGTTCGAGCCGGGAATGTGTTGCAATATGCATTCCCGACTTGTCCGTATACAACGGGCACAACACGATTGCTGGCAATTTGGTTTCAGGAGCTAACGAAATTTTGAACGCAAGCGGTGTCTCTGGACGTTCTACGATCCTTCGGGGGAGGGTTCACGCTTGAGAGACCAAACAGATGATTGCTCGACCGGCACACTCGGCGCGCCAATAGCAAAGTCACACGATGGGGCTGTGGTCGGCACCTGGCTTTGGACGTCGGAGCACAACCACCACGTGCTTGACCGCGGAGCTGCCAAACTTCTGGCAGGCAACCCCGATCTGGCTGACACCGAACTGCCGCTGGAAGCTGTGATCAGCTGCATCCATCCCGACGATCAGGCCCTCGTCTTGGCTGTCGTAGAGCGCGCGGAGCGCGAGAGCGGCCTGTACGTGGTCGAGTACCGGGTGCGGGCGCGTGATGGCACGCGGTGGCTTCTGGATCATGGACGGGTCTACCCCGCGACTGCCAGCATGCCTGCGCACGGCCATGGCGTGCTGATCGACGTGACGCAGCAGAAACTCCACGGTGCAGAGAGCGAGGCCGATAATCGGCACCTGAGCCCGCTGGATCGGGCTGCTCGGCACGTCATCGCAGCGCGCAAGGCCATTGATGAGGACGGCAGCAACTTCCTGCGCCAGCTCGTTGACATGCTGCTCTGGGAACTCGGGCGCACGATAGCCCGGCGGCTCCGGGCGGCCCGGAACAAGGCCATGAACTGAGGGGCTCGGCCTATCGCCTGGCTCAGGCTATGGCCCGCGGAACAGGCCGCCTGACGCCTTCCTGCGGAACAGCGTGACCCAGAGCCTGCGGCGATTCTCCGGCTGTGGTGCGATCCATAACACCCAATCTCGGAACCGTGCTGCGAAGGAAATGGGGAGCCGAAACTCCCTTGATCCTTGCGACGGATCATTGCCTCTCCCCCGGGCGTAGACGCAAGCTGTCCACAATCTTCCGGCGGCCGCAAGATCAAGGTCTTGCATCCAGAAAGAATAGGCGTAATGGCCAGACCCTCGCTGGGAAAAAAGGGCGCCGGATGGCTGAAATGGAAGAAGCTTCGGAAAGCAACCACCTTGAACTCGCCGCTGACATCGTGTCAGCTTACGTGTCGAACAACCCTGTCCGAGTGACTGACCTTCCGTCGCTCATCCGCGATGTCCATGCAGCGCTGAACAACCTTGCTGTGGACCCTTCGTCCGCGGCTGAGCCTGAGGCCGAAAAGGCGACCCCGTCGCAGATCCGCAAGTCGATCACCCCGGACGCGCTGATCAGCTTCCTCGACGGCAAGCCCTACAAGACGCTCAAGCGGCACCTGACGGGCCACGGCCTCGATCCGTACAGCTACCGCGAGCGGTATGGCCTGCCGCGGGATTACCCGATGGTGGCCGCGAACTATGCAGCCCAGCGCTCCGAACTCGCCAAGTCGATCGGCCTCGGGCGGCCTGGAGCACCGGTTGCAGCCAAGGCACCAAAAGGGCGCACCCGCAAGGCGGGCTGATCCGCTGGCCGACCCTGTCTCACTCTGGGCCTGCCTCGATGCCAGCGCATTGAGCTTCAGCTAACCGCTCAGGCGCTACCCCATCCCCAGGCCGAACCTGTCACGGTCTGTTTCGTCGTGCGGACACGACACGCCCCGCCGGCCAGCGATCAGACCGAGCGGCGGGGCAGTTCTTGGGCGAAGCGAGTGCGATGGACGAGAAGCGAGCCGAGCCACGCAGGCGTGCCTTGCTCCCAGGTACGATCAGCCTGCCAAGTGGAGGAGCTATCGACTGCCTTCTGCGTGACCGCTCCAGCACGGGCGCACGGCTGAAGGTTGAGAGCGTAATTGGGATCCCTGATGCCTTCACTCTCGGCCTCACCGCGGGTGGAGAGGCCCATCCTGTTCGTGTGGCTTGGCGCAAGCAGCATGAGCTGGGCGTTGAGTTCCTGAAGGGAACATCAGCGTAGCCTGTTCGATCGGATCACGCTCAAGTGCATTTCTCCTACTTTGTTTCAACAAAGAGGGCCTTGCACGCCGTGTGCTCGTGTTTGTCGCGATAGTACCTGGAACTATTGCTTGATTTGAGCAGTCTCAGCTTTCTGAGTTTCCTCTATATTACTGCCATCAGGCTGTCATTAAGCGGCGGGACGCACGAAGCCCTTTAGGCTCGATAAGGCGATCACGCAGCCAAGCCCCAGCAGGCATAAGCAGCCTAGGAAGGCTGCCGGCTTGCCCTTGGAGAGCAGGACAGCCAGGACCAACACGAACACCGCAAGGCCGGTCAACAAGGACATAGGCACCTCCACAAGGGGCGATACCTACAGCCTAGCTAAGCGAACGTTAACCACAACGGTTTGGCTCGCGACGCTTCAGAGTTGACGTGCGCGTCGCATCCGAAGGAGTTCAAGCGCGGCCAGGGCCAATGGGACACTGATCAAGAACAGCGCGAAGGCAAGGCCCATGCTTACGCTCCCGGCGGACTGAGGTCGGATGGCCGCTGGCCGAAGCTGCCGCCCACCCAACGTGCGCTGGTTAACGGCGTCCTCCCCTCCCACAATCCCTCAGCTCAAGGGCTTGTGCATCAACGCACCGGTCGGGACAGTACCGCGAGGACGATCGCGATCGCGCTCCATACTGCTCAATCCGCGAGGCAGCTGCGGCTTTGGCCTGCCCAGGGGCGACGCGAACCAAAGTGATGCCAGCGCATAGCTAAGCTGCCCTGATTTCCTATCGCAATCCGAGTGTACCCACGGTGCCAACCATCGTGTGACGCCGCTCGCCTCCAATCACCTGCTCAGCCCTTCGCCATTCGCAGGGCCAGCTGGTGTTTCTCCCCCCAACCCGAGTGACATCATGAACAATCAGAACACCGCGGCGGCCGCTGAGCCGACCAGCCCGGCTCGCGTCATCCTCGCTGGGCGCATCAACGCTTGCGTCAAGGCGGCGAACGCAGTGAAAGATCTCCAGCGTGCAATGCAGCGAGCACAGGACGATGGTCGCGAGGCGGCTCGCCTTGAGGCCGCGATGGCGGCCGATCAGCAGCGCGTCGTCGATCTCATCCGGGAGCATGCGCTTCGAGGCGAAGCCGTTCCTCCAGACCTGATCGGCGAGGACCGCCTCAAGGCCGTCCTCAAGCATGCGGAGGCGAAGGCCCGGGCGGAAGCTGCCGCCCCGGTTCAGGAGCGGATCGCTGCCGAAATGGCTTTGGCAAACCAAGCCTTTGTCGGGGCAGGGGCGCGAGCAGCCCAGGCTGTGGACGACGTCCTCATCGAGGAGACGGACGCGCTCGCCGCGCGCATCGCCGAGCTGCATGCGCAGGTTCTGCCGCTCCATACCCGCTTGGCGGGCCTGCGAAGCTGGGCTCTCGACACAGCACACCGATCCGGCACCAGCAGTGATCAGGGCAGGTCCCTCCTGTCGCTCGCCGAGCGAGTGGTCAACCTCATGCCGAACCTGGGAGTGTCGCTCCAGACGAAGCCGGAGGACACGGACGCGGAATGGGCGGCGTTCGCGCAACGCCTGGTCAACGATCACCAGGCGACGTTCGAGGCCTGAGGTGCTGATCTTCGCTCCCTTCTCGAGCGTGGAGAGCCACGATGCCACCCTCTTCGTCGAGGCCATCGCCCCGAGCGAGGGAGAGGGCGACACGATCGTGAAAGCCGCTGTGATCAGGGCAGCGCTGCCTGACTTCACCAAGGCAGCAGGCACGCTAGGCCAGATGGGTCGCGCAGCCAGCACCGGCACAGTCGACAACGTGACCGTAGCGGATGACGGTGCCGTCTTCGTGTCAGCGACGGTCATTGATCCAACCGCCATCCGCAAGGTCCAGGCGGGCGTGTATCGTGGCTTCGGTCTCGTGGCGAAGGTTCGTGGTCGAGACGCCCGCGATCCAGCTGTGGCGACCGCGATCGAGCTCCAGAACATCAGCCTTGTCGATGTTCCCGACGACCCTTCCGCGACGCTAGCCTTGTGGAAGGTGCAACCCACGCACCTGGAGAAGGTGGATGTGGCCGGCCGGCAGCTGATCGGCCTTGCGGGCCACATCGCGTCCATCACGGCTCGGATCGAGTGGCTCGAGGCATCGCGCCAGTAGCTGCAATGGGCCGTTGTTGAGGCCTCGTTCGGGACCTTAGCCCCCGAGAGCCTGACCGGCTCCAATACCCACGGCGCCATCCAGCACCGTGCCCCGATGGCCCAAAGCCTCCCGAACCGCATTCATGCCTGTGGCGTCCCTGCTGGGCGCGCCACGGGCGATCGCATTGGCCGTGACGACGGCTGATTTATCGAGGTCGCACCTCCATGTCCTCGGACGTCTATAACATCCAGACCGTTCTCAGCATCGGGGGCTCGCTTGCTCCCGAACTAGCTAAGATCCTGAAAAATATGAACGAGGTCGACAAGGCGGCGAAGGCCGTCGAGAGGTCGATCGGCCGCTGGTCCACCCCGATCGACCGCACCGTCACATCGATGGGTCGGCTCAGCCGTGAAATGGCGAACGTCCAGCGCTCCACGTCCCAGGTCGAGCGGGAGGTTGCCAAGACCACCAAGGCGATGGCCGGCCTGCGCGCACCGGCCACCGGCATGGATCGTGAGATGGCGAAGTGGGCTGCTGCAATCGGGCGGCCGCTTGCTGAGATGCGCACGATGCGTTCCACGACCCAGGGGGTTGCCTCGGCGGCCCGTGGCGTCTCCCGCTCGATCGACAGCTGGGCGAACCGGATCAACTCGGCCGCCGCCGCGATGCGCCGGATGAGCGCTGCGGCTGCCAACATCCACATCCCCAACATCCCGCGTGGCGTTGGGGGCGGGGCCGGCACCGGTGGGTTTGGCACCGGCCCGAGCCGTCGGCGCGCACAGAGCCGCCAGCATAGGACGCATGAGGGCTCGCACCTCTCGGGCGCCTTGGGCGTCTACGGTGGCCTGACGACGCTCGAATGGCTCGCCGAGCAGGGTGCTGGCGGTGTGCGCGAGGACATCCGCGCCAAAAATGCCGGCCTCTCACCTGCGGAGATTGCCGCTCTGAGCCAGCGTGCGAGCGAGCTGTCCCGCCAGTATCCATCCCTCAGCAAGCTCGGCGTGCGTGAGCAGGGTCGTTTGCTGATTCCGAACGTCGGCGATTACGGCACGGCGTCGGAGCTCCTGCCGGAGTACATGCGCGGGCAGGTTGCGTTGCAGACAGCCGGCGGCGTGGATCAGGGCTCCAAAGACATGGAGCGCATGGCGCGCTTCATCGATCTGATCGGCCGTTCGCGGTCGGCTGGTGATACCCGCTCCCTGATCGACGGCTTCGTCCGCACCCGTCAGCTCGACGCGGAGGCGGTCTCCGCCAACGATTTCGTCAATGCGGCGCAGAATGCTGGCTCGGCCGGCAAGGCACTCAGCGTCGACATGTGGTCGTCGGTGATGCCAGCCCTGTTCATGCAGCAGAAGGGCTCACGCACCGGTACGGACGTCGCCTCGGCGTTCCAGAACACCGTGCTCGGCCGCGGAACGGATGAGTCCATCCTGGCGCAGTACGACGAGGGCTGGCGCACCGGAACGAAATGGAAGGTCGGGAAGAACGGCAAGCGCAAGCTGATCAGCGACGGCAGCTTGGTGGACGAGGCGCTCTACAGCTCGAACTTCCACGAGTGGAACAAGAAGAACGTCATCCCCAAGATGGTCGCCAAGGGCATGCTGCCGGAGGCCTACGGGAGGGGCGACTACAGACAAGATCTGACCGACGCCCAGAGGGTCGCCGGCACCAAGTACATCGCAGAGCGCTTCTCGAACCGTCGTGGCGCGAGCCTGCACACGATGGACATCCTCGAGATCGGGCAGATCGAGGCGATCATCAAGCGCCTTAGAGCGGCGGCCGGCACGACAGATGTTCTCGGCGACCAGACGCGGGACCCGATGGTAGCGGGCAAGTCCGTCGTGACGCAGGGCGGCAACGTCGGTTCCGCACTCGCGAACCCGGCCATCCCGGATCTGGTCGAGCAAGCGAACCGGCTGTCAGCCGCCCTCGGCGGTGCAGCCGACACGCTGGAGAAGCACCCAGTCGCGGCCCAGACCGGCTTCGGCACGGGGCTGGCCGTTGGCGGCGGCCTGACAGCTGCTGGTATGTTCGGATTGATGCGCATGGCTGCGCCGCTCTTCGCCAATCCGATCGGCCTTGCCATCGGCGCCGGCGCGACCGTGACTATCGCGGCGGTGACGATCCCCTGGGGGAAGATCTACGATGCCGCCCCGCCTGGCGTGAAAGGCGCGCTCGACTGGATGGGCAAGGGTGCCACCATGGCAGCTGAGGCGGAGGGCGGTGCGCTCTCCGGCGAGATCGCGGCGAACCAGGCGCGGCGCAACCGCGGGACGGCCGGGCTCGGTCTGACCCCAGAGAATATCAAGGCTGCCCAGGACCGGCTCAACGTGACGGCGGGCCCCGGCGCCCTTGCCTCGGCTCAGGCTGCGGCGGCCGCCACTGGACAGGCCGCGGACGAACTGGTGCGAGCCGCGCAACGCGTCCATCCACCCATGCTCGACGCAGCCAAGGGCTTCAGCGACGTCGCCGGTGCCGCCAATGGCGTACCCGGAGCTCTGAACCAGGCGGCTAGGGCTATCTCCGGCTTCGTCGGCCGGATCCTGGGAGGTCTCAACGCCGGCGCCACAGCCGGTCCTCCGGCGCTGCCTGGAGCCAAGCCTCCGACCGGAGGCGCGTCGCAATCCGGTGGCGCTCCAGCCACGCCCGGAAAGTCGGCGGTGATCTACCGCGGCGGGAGCACCATCGCCTCGACACCCGTCACAATGACGCTGAACAACCGCGTCCTCGGCCGAACCGTGATCCAGCACGTCGTAGCCGAGGCAGACACCCGCAACGGTACTCAGGGCTTCGACGACAACACCCTCAAGACGCCCGTCGGCCATTCGGCTCCGATCCTCGCCTGAGCGGCAGGAACGCATCCGAGGGCGAGCGCTTTGCTCCCTGCAACAACGAGGGAGCGAAACGATGAGCCAAGCTGGCACGCCTCAGCCGGGCAGTGATCCCAGGCCGGGCGGACCTCCGCCTCTCAAGCCTCAGGACGCGGAAGATGGTCCGCACCCCTCCATTCCGCAGGAGGACGATCCTGAAATCGAAGAGACCGAAGGGCAGCCGACCTGACCCATGTCTTCACTGCCCCGTCCGGTTCGCGCCGGGCGGGGCGTTCTGCGAGGGTTCGATGATTAGGCTGCTTCCGGGACGCGGTCGGGAACTGCGGACAGCTTGAGGTGCAGTGCGCTCATAACCCGCATCACGGTGTCGAGGCTCGGGTTCCCGTCCTCGGAGAGCGCCTTGTAGAGGCTCTCTCGGGAGAGGCCGGTCTCGCGGGCGATGGCAGTCATACTGCGTGAGCGAGCGACCGCCCCGAGTGCGCGCTTGAACTCGGCATGGTCGCCATCCTCGAGCGCTACGGCGAGATAGGCCGCAGCCTCCTCCGGGGTGCCTAGGTAATCTGCAACGTCGAATGGCGTCGTCCTGGTCTTGTCGATGATCACGGTCGCCTCCTCACAGCCTTGCGGCTAGATCCTTTGCTCGAGCGATGTCGCGAGGTTGGGTGCTCTTGTCCCCGCCCCCGAGCAGGACGACGATCTCCCCGCGAACCCGCTCGACGAAGTAGACCCGGTAGCCTGGGCCGACATCGATCCTCATCTCGCTCACCCCATCCCCGACTGGCTCGACGTCGCCGGGGTTTCCATTCGCGAAGCGGTCGATCCGCTTCAGGATGCGAGCCCGACCGGCAATATCGCGAAGGCCACCGATCCAAGTGTCGAAGTCGTCAGTCTTCTCGATCTGCATGTCGGAATGTAGTCTATAGGATACAGCGGCGCAAGGGTACGCAGATCCTCGCAGGCTAGCCCTCCCGTTCACCTGCGATGGGAGGCGGTTCACGCCTACAAGCTTTCACGCTCCAACCCGTGCACGCCTCCACGTGTGAAACGGTTCACGCTTCCACCTTCCTACGAGTGAATGCGCACTTCTGAAGCCGCCTGTGCCGGGCCTTCACCCGTGGGATGAGCCCGACCCTATGTACGACAATGTTCTTCATCAGACATAGGCGTGCCGCACAGCTTCCACCGTGAGGCTGGCCGACCCGCGACACCGGCGGGTGCCGCCGGTCAAGGCGCGGAGCGCGCTGCCAACTCGGAGGTCTGAGCGCCTTTCTGAACCAGCCCAGGCCCGGTTCACGGGAGCATACCCAAAACGTACCGATGGAAGCGCATAGGTGAGAGGTTGGCCAGAGGCAGCGTACCGGCTTGCAATTCGTTAGCGAATGGTTAGGCTTTCGCGTAAGTATCAACGAGGGGCACGGTAATGAAAGCACTGTACACCCATCGCGATGACAAATCAGAGTCTCAACAAAATTCTGCTACGTCTGTACACTCCCCGCAGGATGATGAGACTAACCAGGAACTAATGCGCCGTCTGAACAATGCTCGCGCGAGCCAGCGCGCCGCGCGGCATCACCGGTTGAACCGATAGCTCAGGCAGGAGAGACAGGGCGGGCAGCGCATCTCAAACGAGACCCGCCCTGCTGTCGCATCGTCAGAGACCGGGACGAGGATACCCTAACTCAACCGGCGCCGCGCACCCGGTCATATGTCGGGCTGAAGGTTGGACCGTTTTCCCGACAGTACATTTCCCGACACGTTTTCCCGACAGAAATCCGCTCGATCAGAATGCGAACGGGCAGCTGGTCGGTTGTGTCGGGGAAACGGTCGTTTTCCCCTACAGCCGGCGCGAAGGGCTTTGGAAAGTTTTACTGGGGCAAGCCTATTGGAACGACGCACCGGGGAGTGATGATCTCGTCCTACGCTGACCGCAGTTGTCGATATCGAGCGCACGCAGGCAAGCCAGAAGCCCATGGGTCTGGGACGAAGCTTCGGTTCGTCTCTGTGCGTACCGGCAAGCGCTCAGTCAGATATGCACAGCGGACGACGGCAGGCACATCGGGTTACCTTGGTAGGCCAGCCTACCCTATCCGGCGCCGCCCTGCGGTGACGGGAGGACCACCGCATGGAGCTGACTGCTGCCACGATCGTCGTCGCCTTTGCTGGCGTCTTCCTGATCTGCTTCATGAAGGGCGCGTTTGGCGGCGGTTTCGCCATCGTCGGCATTCCGCTGTTGTCGATCGTGATGGATCCGGTGACGGCCGGCGGCCTGCTGGCGCCATTGTTCGTCGCGATGGACCTGTTCGCATTGCGATACTGGCGGCCCTCAACATGGTCGAAACCGGACCTTGTGCTGCTGTTGCCGGGCCTCGTGATCGGGATTGGGCTGGGCTACCTGCTATTCCGCGTCCTGGATCACCGCGCCATAGCGATCTTGATGGCGGCGATCACCCTGATCTTCGTCGGGCTCTGGTTTGTCGCAGGCGCGAAGGTAGTGGTCCGTCCGCGCTCGACACCGAAGGCGGTCACAGCCGGTCTTGCATCGGGCGTGACCACCATGGTGGCTCATTCGGGAGGGCCGCCGCTGGCGATGTATCTCCTGCCACTCGGTTTAAGCAAGGAAGTCTATGCAGGTACGACGAGCCTTTTCTTCACCGTGGGTAATCTGATAAAGGCAGTGCCTTGGTTACTATTGGCGAGACCATCGGGCAAAATCTTAATATTGATGGCGATTTGTGCACTCGCCATTCCCATCGGGGTATGGCTTGGTTGGCGGCTTCACGGAAGGCTAGACCAACGTCAGCTGTATCAGGCTTGTTACGGCCTCCTAATCATCACAGCACTGAAGTTACTGTGGGATGGCATCTCTGGCTATCTCGCTTGAACTTGCACTGCGGACGTTAGCAGCGAGCCGAAGACGGCGCTCTACGCTAGGTCTCCCGCGCTCAGTTCCGTTTGGAGGGGCGTTTCTCCGTTCTATAACAACGAACCCGCAGGCGCCGCCGCGGCCCTGCTAAGGCCCGGTAGAGCAAGCCTTATTGGAACGCCGCAAGCCCGTGCACGCCTATTTAGCGCGGCGTAGAACAATCTGGGTGGCGGTACCCGCGGAGCCAGGCGAGGTGTAGGTGAGCTCGTCGCCCGAAAGCGAAAACGACCGCGACTGTTCCGCACCGTCCCAGTTCGGGAAGGTGGACTTTTCGATGCGGAAGACCAGAGCCTTGTTCGCCGCATCGACACGATAGGTGCCGAAGTGGGCGATGGCGCCTGATGCTATGGCCCGGTTCTCATCCGGAGTCCCGGTCGTGCGGTTGTTGGAGGCGAGTTTCGGCAGGTCATTACGAAGGAAGATCAGCGCGTAGCGGCCGTCGCTGCCGAGCACCAATGTGCCGCTTGGGCTCGCGCCATACACGTCGGTTCTAGCGTCCCCCTGCTGAGCGATTACTGACGCAAGCGCCCAGGTTCCGACGACATCCTGGGTCGGCTGCGCAGCCGCTTCAGGAGCAACGAATGACGCAGAAGCGACTGATATGACAGCGAGTGACATGATGAGGCGCTTCATGGCATCTCTCCCTAGTTGGACGCCGAAGCGCGTCTTTGGTGAACGCGCTTCGGCGTCCCAAACCTACCACCCTGGTGCGCCGACGGGCCCATTTCTCGGCACCTATCGTTGGCTTGCGCCCGAGTGTTTCGTGACACCCAGTCGGCGAACAGGAGCTAGCCTCATCCCACCCTGAGCCTTGGCCTGCAGTGTCATGGCAGCCACAAGACGCCACAGGCGACTGTCGCGGCTTCGTCATGATAGGGAGAGGTCTGCCTCTACAAGGCAGGCGCAGGGGGCGCACCGAGCCGAGACATTCGATGGCTTCAATCAAGACGCTTGCAGATACCCTTCGCAGCCTCGCTGTGTCAGGCATGAAGCCGAAGGATCTGCTCTCCGCGGTTCGCGAGCGGCATCCGAACGCGACCAAGAAGGAAATTGTGCGGGCCGCGTTCTTCGCCCTGATCGAAGGTCATGGCACGAGCTCAGAGCAGGCGCAAAACCTTCACAGCTTCGCAATCGGCGAGCGCGGCTCGGACGAGAGCGAGCCCGTCGTGAGCAAGAAGCTGTCAAAGAAGAAGCGCAACCAAGCGCAGCAAGCGCAATCCACGCACTGACAACCGTGATGGAGGACGCTGTGAGGCACGCGACAGAGCGGCCGGTTCACCGATGAGCCGGTTTCGGCTGCACCGCGGCTGGCGCGAGCCGGACGGCCTCGTCACCGACCACGTCATGTCGGAGCAGGTCATCGAGGCCACTTGCGCCTCCGAAGCTGTGAGCGCGGTTCTGGGCGAGGGCGACTTCCTGGTCGGTGACGAGGCCAACTTGGCGTGGCTCACGGACGCGGACGGTGTCCTGGTCTGGTCCCTCCGGCTCGACGACGAGGACACGGTACCGAGCCGTTAGCAGATCCGGGTTCCACGCGGATGCTCCATAATGTCCAATCGGCGAGCGTCGTGAGGCCGCCCGCCAAAAACAGAATGTCCGCCTCTCCTCGGGCAATGGGGTGAAGCCCTCACCCAGCTCCTCCACTGCGCCGAGCCCGACGTCTCGCTGCTCGACCGCGTCATGGTGGAGATCGTCCGCCGCAAGGTGCTGTCGAGCTACGCTGGCCTTGGCCGCTTCCCCACGGCATGTTGGTAGACATGTCCCGCTTCACCCCGGAGGCAAGCCGTGGACGAGAGCACACGCCCTTTGGTTCTGGGAGTCGCGAAGTTCATCAATGTCGCGATAATCGACAGCGGCCGCACAGCCGCCGTGACCCTGGCAGGACCAGATGACCGAGAGATCGCTTTGCTGATCCCGGAACGAGTTGCGGTCAGTCTGCAGGCTGGGCTTGTCGACGGGCTTGAGACAATGCGAAAGCAGCAACCGAAGCCGTAGGCGTAGCGCACAGCCGCCTAAGTGTGGACGGAGGCGGATTCCTACGCCATCCTGAGGTGTGCCGCGGCGATTAAACCGACCAGTCTCCGCAAGCATAGGAACCGCTCGCGCGAACCCCTCCGCGAGCGGTTTTTCTGTGCCTCTACTGCGACCCGCGTCACGGCCCGAGCGAGCACTTCCGGAGACTTCAAAAAGGGGCGAATTCGCGTTCCATAATCAACCTTACGCGAAGGAAATCGTGCGAATTATGCGAATGCCGACGCCTTCACTCGCGCGAGAATGGTGGCTGTCGACGACCCAGGCGCGTAGGCTGGTGCGCTGGATGGTGGAGGGCAATCATGCCGAAGCCGGATTACGAACTCGACCTGAAGCGTCTGGAACATTGTGCCGGACTAGTTGAGGAGATCGCGGCCGAGAGGGAGCGCCTGCGCACCGTGCTCCAGCAAGGGCGGCTGATCTCAGATCAGACGGGCTCCAAGCTTCCGGCCCGCCAGCCACTCACCTGGGAATGGCACCAAGAGTGAGAGCGCGCCTTTCGTGGGTGGCGTTGAACCGGAAACTGGAGGAACGAGCTATGGCAGAGACGGATGCGTCATTGGCTCCGAGCCACCCGCTCATCGAGAGTGATCACATCGAGGGCACCGCTGTTTTCGACGCGAACGGGAAGCGGATCGGATCCATCAAGCGTCTCGTGATCGAAAAGATCACTGGCCATGTCGCTTATGCGGTCACCACGTTCGGTGGCCTCCTAGGCGTGGGTTCCGAAACCCATACGATCCCGTGGGAACAGCTGCATTACGACACAACGCTCCACGGCTACCATACGAACATCACGGAGGAGCAGCTGCGCAAAGCACCCGAGTTCTCCCGTAGTGACGATGCTCTCCTGTCTGGGCACGAGAGGCAGCAACTCCGCGAGTTCTACACGGAGCCCATGCCTTAAGAATCGCCCCGCGCTCAGTCCTCTTATGACGCGAGACGCTCGCCCGGGATGGCTGGCGCCCAGGCGGCCAAGCGGCTGAATGTAGGCCGGTGCGACCGGAAGAGCCGGGCGAGATCGGCCGCACTCTTTCGGCCTGCAAAAAGTGGCTTCGGCCGTGGAGCGACCGTTTCCATAAATCCCTTTACGCGAAGGAAACCGCGCGAATTATGCGAACTCGTGCGCGCATGGGAGCGGCTTGAAAGCCTCGGGCGGATCGTGCTTCTGCCTGCCTATGATCCGATCTGAGCTTGTCCTCCGCCTCGCGGCGCTGAACCCGCACCTCTACGAAAAGGACTGCGAGGCGGTCGTGACCGCGATCCTCGGCAGGATCGAGGACGCACTCGCGGCTGGCGATCGGGTGGAGATCCGCGGCTTCGGAGCCTTCTCGGTCAAGGATCTGCGGGCACGGCAGGGGCGCAACCCTCGGACAGGCGAGAGCGTCGCCGTGAAGGAGAAGAAGGCCCTCCAGTTCAAGCCCGGCAAGGAGATCCGGCAGCGCCTGATGAATGCCGAGACGCCCGACGCCCTGCCCGAGCTACGCCGGGTCGACTGAAGGAGCCTGTCGCAAGCGATCGGGGCTGCCTACATCGCCAAGCGCCTGTTCCCCGTTCGCTGTCGCGCGGCTTGCCGGCGCCTTCGGCGGAGCACAGCATCGTCACGCGCCCTGACCCACACCAGGGTGGCAGGCACCGGCCGCGCCCGTGTTTCTCCCAAGGGCATGGTGTTGCGGTCGGTACTCCCGCCATCGATGCGGCCTGTGGCGGTTTCCCTAAATCCGCTTACGCGAGCCGGGCGGCTCCAGAACGCCCAATCCACGAAGCTGCTGGCCGGTTGGGTGCTACGGAGTGCGGTGACGTAGCCTCTCAGAAATCCACGTGCAGGCGGGCGGCGAAGAAGTCAGCCGGGCCACGATCCTGGTTGTAGGCCGGGTTCTCGACGTGCTGGTAGTCGAACGTCACGGTCATCGCCTTCGTCAGGCTCACGGCATAGAATGCCTCGAACGCGCTCTCGGGGGCATAGCGGGTCAGCCGCCCGTCCCCGATCAGGAGGCCGAGCCCTCCGACGTCGAAGAAGGCCTGGTGGGCCCGCGTGATCCCGTTGACCGCGGCACCGACCCCAACGGTGTCGTTCGGCCGTCCCCAGGCCGTTCCTTTCAGCGAGAAACCGCCCGAGAACGAGCGGTCGATGTCGGTAAAAGACAAGCTCTCGTTACGGCCGTCGTTAAAGCTGGCCCGGGCGAACATGCCCAGATCGTCCGTCAGCTCCTGCTCCAGGTTCGCGTAGAAGCCGGTTTTTCGGCGCGGCCGGCGCGTCAGCGCAGTCGCCGTGACCGCGTCCTCGAACACGCCCGCCTGAGTGAGAGCGGCCACCTCACGGAAGTCTGCGACGTTGCCGACGTTGGAGAAGAAGCCGAGGCGCAGCACGCCGGGCCGGTCGAGTTCCGGCATTCTGTAACGCCCCTCAAACTCAATGTTGAACCCGGCTCGGTCGAACACGCGCGGGTCGAGCACATCGCTGGAGGGCTGCTTCGGCACCTGCGTGTAGGCGGCCCGGATCGCGAACTCCTTGCGGTTGTACTCGGCCACCACGCCTTGCGTGAAGCCGGGAAGGTTGGCTGGAAAGTCCCAGGCCGAGGAAGCCCAGAGCGACCAATTGAAGAAATCCACGCGCGGGTCGTGCGCGTACTTGTTGCCGTCGAAGAAGTCGCCCAGCGCGAACTTGCCGGCGATGACCGTGATCCGCTCGATGTCACGCCGCGTCGCCACCTGGTTGGGTCCGTCCGGCACGTCCTCGATCTCACCACCGAGGCCGAAGGTCTGGCGCACGAAGTAGCGGTTCGAGCGCAGGCGCGGGAAGGCGGCGCCGGCCTTCTGTGCCTCGCCGTTGACGAAGCCGGCGACCCCGGTCGTACCCGATAGGCCGAAGCCCTGGCTGAACTCGGGGTTATAGTACAGCTCCGTGCCCTCCAGCAGCTTGAAGCCCAGGAAGGCGGTTGCGGTCGTAGTCTGCTGCGTCTGACCCGGCACGAGGCTCTGCTCGCCCCGGTAGGGCGAGCGGAAGCCCGGCACGCCCTGCGCGATCAGGGTCGTCTGCCCATGCAGCGAGAAGCGGCCGGTGTCGCCGTTGTACGGGTCGTGAGGCGCGATCTCGTCGGGTTCGGGTGGCAGGCGCAATCCTTCCGGGAACCACATCAGCCGCGCGAACATCTGGTTGCTGGTGGCCGAGGTCCGCGTCGAGACCGGCCCGCCGGTCAGGCCCGGCACGGTGCCGAGGTTGAAGCGACGGCTCTCGCCGAGATCGACGTAGCGGTAGTCGATGCCGAGCGCGAAGTTCGGATGGAAGGCGAACTGCACGCCGGCGCCGAGCGTGAAGCCGAGATAGCTCTGCTCGGCACGGGCCGTGGAGACACCGCCGCCGGCAAGGTCCAGATAGGTCGCGAGAAAACGGGAGTTCGCGCCGGCCAAGCCGAAGCTGGCGTAGACGAGGTAGCGCTCGAAGCTGTAGCCGAGCCGCGCACGCAGGCTGCCGTAGAGGTCGGTCTTTGCTCGGATCAGGCTGAGGTCAGGGTTGACCGCCTCATAGCCGAAGCCGGGCGTCGCGAGCGACAACGGCCGCTTCAGGTTGGCCCCGGAGAGGTCGGCCTCAATGCCGTACACCCACTGCCCTGTCTGCCATATCCAGCCGCCGAACAAGCCGCCGACAGCGGTGGTTGCGTCCTGCCCTTGATCTCGGCTGCCGGTGGTGTCACCCGTCCGGAATGCCGGAACCGTGCGGGTCCCGATGGTGGTGCGCCCGAAGTCGAACGCGCCATATGAGGCGCCGGCGCTCGCCTGGAGGCCGACGTAACCACCCGACCAATCCACAAACGCGGGAACGGTCGTGGCCCGCGTGCGGCTGGCGGGGTCCGCTGCGGCGGCCATCTCGGGCGACAGCAGCCCGAGTACTCCGCTCAGGCTCGCGAGAAGACGTGTACGCAGTACGAAAGTCCGTTCGGCCATACAGTTTCGCGTCCGCGGCGGATGATGTCTTTCCGACCAGCCACGCTCGGTGTCGTGTGTAAACCCGTCGGCCAGTCGCCTTTCAGGAAACGATAGGGCGCCGATGCATTGCCGGTCTCGGCGTGGAGGACGAGCAACACTGATCCTGATCTCAGCGCCTCCTGGTGCCACGGCAGGATTGTTCGGATCTCCTGTCGGCAACCCTTGCCCGGCTGCAGGTCGTCCGCAGCCTGGATGACCTCTGCGGTTGCTTCCGCGCAGTGCTCTGCGGCAGATGGCCAAACCACTGCAGAGATACGCATCCCCTCATGTCCGTTCAGTCCACCGCTCCCGCCGCCCTGCAGACGCCCGGTGTCGTCATGTCTGCAGCTTATGCGAACGGGCATCGTGTCTCCGAGGTGCGGATCGAGGAAGCGGGCGCGTGGGCGCGACAGCCCGGGCATTTCGTCTGGATCGGCCTCTTCGAGCCATCCCTGGAACTGCTGCAGCAGCTCCAGGCGCAGTTCAGCCTCCACCCGCTCGCCATCGAGGACGCGCAATCAGCCCATCAGCGGCCCAAACTCGAAAGCTACGGTGACTGCCTGTTCGTGGTTGCTCGCACCGCTCAGCTCCTGAAGGGGCGGCTCGCCCTGGGCGAGACGCATCTCTTCATCGGGCGTGGCTTCGTCGTCACCGTGCGCCACGGCGCCTCCGCCTCCTACGCGCCCATGCGCGAGAAGGCCGAGTCCTGCCCCAAGCTCCTCGGGCATGGCGAGGACTACATCCTCTACGCGGTGCTCGACTTCATCGTCGACAACTACGCGCCAGTGATGGAAACCATCATGGCCGAGGTCGAGGCCATCGAGGATCGGATCCTCAAGCGCGAGCTGCTGCCGTCCGAGATCGAGCGTCTGTACCTGCTTCGGCGCGACCTGCTTCGTCTGCGGACCGCCGTGGTGCCTTTGGTGGAGGTCTGCCGCAAGCTGGAGCATGGCGACATGGTGGCCATTGACCAGGAGATGCAGCCCCTGTTCCGAGACGTCTCCGACCACCTGCGTCGCGTCCAGGATGAGATCGACGCGCTGCGCGAGGTGCTGGCCTTCGCCTTCGAGGCGAGCCTGATGCTGGGCCAAGCCCAGCAGACCGTGATCACGCGCCGGCTCGCCGCCTGGGCCGCCATTCTGGCTGTTCCCACCGCCATAGCAGGCATCTATGGCATGAACTTCGAGGTCATGCCCGAGCTGAAGTGGCGCTACGGCTACTACGCCGTTCTCACGGGCATCTTCGCCGTCTGCGCCCTCCTGTACTGGCGCTTCCGCAAGAACGGTTGGGTCTAAGACGAGGGGTTTCGCATGACCGGTTCCAAGGCGTTCACGGCCTTCGCATCAACGGTGGCCCAAGCGGCCGGGAGGCCGAGCGCCTTCGCAATCTGCTTCGTGGTCATTCTAGCCTGGGCAGTGAGCGGACCCTTCTTCGGCTACTCGGACACATGGCAGCTGATCATCAACACCGGCACCACGATCGTGACCTTCCTGATGGTGTTCCTGATCCAGAACACGCAGAACCGGGATGGGGCGGCCATCCAGGCCAAGCTCGACGAACTGATCCGCGCCAGCGCCGCGCACGACCGCTACATCGGCATCGAGACGCTGACCGAGGAGGAACTGACCGGGCTTCGTGAGCGCTGCGCCAGCCGAGCGCAGGTCAGCAAGCTTGATGAAGCACGGGAAGCAGCCGATCAGGCCGCGGCGGCGGCCGACAGCAAGGCGCGTGAGGCCGCAAAGCACGCGTCTGGGCTGCCGATCTAGCAACGACTTTCAACAGCCCCAGTCGCTGCAAGCGCCGGCACAGCGCCGCTGCTCAGGCCTCTTTACCCGACCAGAACGGCCGTGCCGCTTCAAGAGCGGGCCGGCAAACAGGCGCCACGTCAGCCAGGATGACCTCCGGCCTTGTCGTGCCGATCCAGACTTGCGCGATGCTTGAGACCGCCCACCAAGGGTCACTCGTGGCGCGGTCCACAATCACTGGTCTTGCTGCCTGAGCGCACGTTGCAACGTCATTGAGGATGGCCTGCGGAGCGCGGGCGCCCTTGAGCTTCTCGGCAATCTCCGCCTGCAGAGGCTCGATGAGGAAGAAGGAGATCAAGGCGGCGATGAGGTCTTGCATGGCATCGGGTCCAAGGCTTGTCCGATACCTCAGATGCTAATCTGCGCGCCGATTTCCACCGCTCGGTCGACCGGTATGCGGAAGTAGCGGGATGCATCCGCGCCAACCTGCCGACCCGTACTCGCCCTGACTACGCGTCAGCGACCTGCGAGCGCCTTGCAGACCTCGGCCTCGCCGAAAGGCTGCCCGGCAAACGGCAGTGGCGCAGGGCGGGATCGGAGACGGCGTAATGCTTCGTCCAACCGGGCCCGTCCCCGCGGTCCTCACGGATTGCCCACGCCGGGCGCAGGGGCGCAGCATCGCCGAGCACCTTGGGCGCGACCAAGGCGGCAGCCACCGGCCGCGTGCGTCTCCCCATGCAACGCGTCGCGGTCGGTGACCCCGCCGGCCGCGTCAAAGCCGGCCGGTGGGACCATGCCCGCCAAGCCAGAGAGGCTACGCGCAGCGGGTAACTCTGAGGATCAGCGAAAACGGTGAGCGGGTCGTTGCTGGCGCCCCTCTCCGAGCTCCCGGAACCAGCACATGCCGAGGCTGTTCCGGAACCATTCACCGCGCCTGCGGCCAATGGTTGATCGACAAGATCAGGAGAACTCAGAGAGGCTTCGATGAGGACAGCATTGTACGTCGCCACCATCCTACTCGTCGGGATTGGTAGCAGGGCCGACGCAGCTCCTGGCGTTCCGACGACAACCCGGAGCCTTGGGGTCGCCTCCGCAATGACCCCCATCGCCATGTGCGGGTACTCCTGTCGCCGCGGTGGCCGCTACATCCCGGGACCGCCGAGCGTTTGCTACGATGAAGGCCTGAACTACTGCGGCTCCTCACGCGATGTCGGGCCGCGGCGCTTCTATGACGGCGGCGGATACGACGACAGAGGGTCTGGGCGCCGTTATGAGCGCTACGAGCGTTACTGAGCCAAAGCGCGGAGCCGTAGAAAGGTAGGCCGAGGCGCCTTGAAGGTGACCCCAGCTCTTGTCGCGCGGGCGACCTAGGGCAAGCTCGACCCGGACAGTAAACGGCTGTTAACCGCCCTCGGGCATGTCCTGGGTCATGTCCGCTTCGCTTGCACCCCGGCCGGCGCCCTCGCTCCTTCAGACTTGGCGCGACGCGCTCACGTCGATGAAGACCACGGTGTCACCCTGCCCTGGCCTGTCCGGCAGCAAATGGGTCGCCGTGCATGAAGCCGCACTCGACGCGCTCGACCGTTTCGGCGCCGAGCTAGCCGAGCACGAGTGGACGGCGCCTGAGCTGTTCGGGGTGCACCCGCAGGCTGGCGTGATCCGGGCTGACTTCTGCGGCGCCCTCGTCCTCAGCGGCGTGAAGGTGTCGGCCGTCGCCGCCGATCGGATCGCGTTCACACAGATGACCTACTACAGGCACGTGCCCGGCTGCGGCACCGGCGTGCCGATCTGGGCGTTTAAGGGCTGACTGTCCCGCTGTGCGGGGTGCCCGAGCTCACGCATCCTGCGGGGGTAGAACCCGCAGCGGTAGCCCAGAGCTGCGAGTGTATCCTCGATCGCTCGGAGGGCGCGTGGCCGCGGCGATGTCCTGCCCGCTTCGCGCATCAGGCACTCAGTTAGCCCCACCTGCTCGGCTTGGTGCATCTCGCCCTCGGCGACGGGGTGCTCGACCACGTCGAGGCTAGCGTCGTCCGGAGCTAGCGGAAGCGCAACCCGCGGCGGCAGCGTAGCACGCCTTCACGCGTGAAACCCTTCACACTTCCACCCTTTCACGCTCTCACAAGTAAACGACGCCGCCGCGGCGGCTGCCTGAACTCTCGATCATAATTGCTGCCGCTCACCTGTAGGGCATCGCCTGGGTCGCTTTGGACACGGTCGAGCAAGCAATTCGTACTGCGTGGAAGGGTGAACTCCTTCACGCCTGAACGCGTGAAGGAGTTCACGCCCCACGCCTCCACTGTTCCACGATCTCACGGGTGAACGCGGGCTGCCGCGGCGGCCTGCGAGCACCGATCGTGGCTCTTGCGCTGTCCAACGGTAGGGCAGTGCCTGAAACGCCCGCGGACATACCCCGCAGGTACTCCCCCTCAGCTTCTCGCCGACAAACAGCGCGGCCCCTTGCTCGAGGTTCCTAGCGAGTGGCCTGAGCTGCTGAGGCTCCGACCGTCCTCGCTATCGCCCCGGACGAGTTCGCGCTCCCTTCACCGCGAGTCAACATAACCAGAAGGCCATTTCCGCCGGGCCAGATTAGCAACCCGGCCGGGCGCCCAAGAGGGTTGCGTAGTAAGGCCACGCTCGCAATCGAAGCTCTTTTCTAAGGGACGCGAAAACGGGTAGTGCCACGCTTTCAAGCTTGAAGATGTTCACGCTCCCACGCTTTCACATCAACCCGCAGGCTGGGCAGCCTCATACACCCTGTTATGCGAACTTTCCGAGCTTGCTCGCGCGCGGACAGCTTCCCTTCGTCGTCCTACCTACCGAACGTCGATATGCACCTACCGCACGGCTCCGTCCCCCTCCGCCACCCGTGCCGATTCTCGCTGTGCCTTACCGTTGAGGCCGCCCGCTGCCCTCCGGCAGCTTGTTTTCTCCGGTTCTGCTGCTCTCTGTCCCCAGAGTTCTAGACCTTGAGTATTCGTGCTGGTCACGGTTTTGACCCCTCCCCTCTGAAGGGAAGGCCGGCGCACCAGGCGGTTCCAGGCCTGCCATTCCTTCGAGACGATCCGCACCACGTTCGAGAGGTTGCGCCAGGCGGTCTGGGCCCGCTCCTCGACCGTCACGAGGCCGAGCGTCCGCGCCTGCCGGATAGCGTTCTTCACCGTGGAGCGGCCGACGCCCGCGATCGCCGCGATGTGGTCGACGCAGAGGCGGCAGTCGCCTCGGCGCACCGTCTCGGACGCCACCACGGCGAGCACGGCCGCCTCGGCCAGCGTGAACCGGGCCGCAAGCTGTGGTGGGAGCCGCCCAGAGGCCGCCCAGCGGCGTCGGCGCTCCATGGAGGCATCTGTGCGCGGCCGAGAGCCCACGGGCTTCCTGGGGGCTCCTGTGGGCACTGGCGCGATCTTGCGCGCCTCGATGAGGTTGGACAGCGCCTCGGCCTCGGCCTCTGTCACCTGCCCAGCCCCGAAGGCGCGCCAAAGCAGCGCTGCCACGTCGGGCAGCTTCACCCTCGGCGCCGCCTCGACGGCGCGCCGGATCTCGTCAGCGAACATCGTTCACAGCCCTGCTCGGGCCGCGTCAAAGCAGGAGCGCGCACAGCGTGCGCACCCGGCAAAAGGCAAAACGCCATCGTCTCGGGAAACGGCCCCGATTGACTCCTGAGCGGAGCTATGATGTCTGGGGAGTGGAAACGGTCCCCGAGACCCATCGATTTCGACGGCCTCACCCTGCCAGGGGTGGGGCCGTTGGCGTTTTGGGCTTACGTCTTCGTCGCGGCGGTCTCCTTCTCCGGCTCACGACTCGCAAGAGCGAGCCTGCCGGACATGCCATGTCGCGTGGCAGGTGCAGTCAAGTCAACGCCGGGAGGATCCTAGGATGCGGTGGGGCTGGCTCGGGGCGATCCTCGGCTTGGCGCCTACCTCAGCTGTCGCGATGTGCACGTGCGAGTGCATTGACGGCGCGGTCCAGGCGCTCTGCGACGAAAGCCGAGGGGCTGCGCGCACTTGCCCGTCGCGTGCCTGTCCGCCCGTCCCTTCTTCGACCCCTCCGCCTGCGATGTCCCCGCCACCTGGTGCATCAGTCTGCAGGCCGGTGCGGATGCTGAACCCGCTCACCGGGACATACGAGTGGCGGCAGCTCTGCGAGTAGCGTGCTTGAAAGCCCCAGCGCGTTCGGGCTTGTTCCACGCCATGATCAAGTCCGACCTCGTCCTCCGCATCGCTGAGATGAACCCACACCTCTACGAGAGGGAGTGCGAGGCCGTCGTGAAGACGATTTTAGACCGCATCTCGGAAGCGCTCGCGGCCGGTGATCGCATGGAAATCCGAGGGTTCGGGGCCTTCTCAGTGACGACGACACGGGCACGGCAGGGGCGCAACCCGCGGACGGGCAAGAGCGTCGCCGTGGCCGAGAAGAAGAACCCTCACTTCAAATCCGGCAGGGAAATGCGCAAGCGGCTGAACCCTGGCCAGTCGGAAACGGCCGAATAGGTCGTCACCTCATCGCTGAAGGCGTCCTAAAGTGCTTCGTTCTCAACCTCGTCAAGGCGACGGCCATGGAACTCAAGCAGAGCCTCTAGGACTTCGATGCGTCCTGGCTGGAGCTGGTCAACCTCCGCCTGCTCAACCTCGCGTTCTAGTTGGGCAATCTGCCGGCGGATCGCGGATGCCTCTGTCGTCATAGCCCTGCCCTTCCCGTCGCAGCCTGTGGTGCCGATGTCGGAATGACCGACGTCAGGTTGGTCGGCATTACGTCACCGCTTTGCCGCTGAGCGGCGTCCCGTGTCTGTGAGTCACGTCACTTCTCGTGAAGCCAATGAAGTCATTTGCCTTCAATGGACGGCACGTTCGGTGGAGGTGCTTAAGGTACGGTTAACGGATTGGTGGTGAGGTGCAGGAAGTCGCGGCCGGTAGTGCCGCTCTAGGACACGCCATGCCGGTTATCGTCATTTCCAATCCCAAGGGGGGCACGGGCAAAAGCACCACGTCCCTTGTACTGGCGACCACGCTCGCTCGTCACGGCGCCAGCGTCACGGCCTTTGACTGCGATCCGAACCGGCATCTGGTGGCGTGGAAGGATGGCCCAAGCCAGAGCAAAGTTGAGGTGATCGGGCACGCCGACTCCTCGAACATCGCCCGCATGCTGAAGGCCGAGGCTGCTCGACAGCAGTTCGTGATAGCGGATCTGGAGGGCACCGCCTCGCTGATGGTCGCCTCGGCGATCCTCGCGGCCGACCTCGTGATCATCCCAACGCAGGGTTCCGCTATGGACGCCTCGCAGGCTCGGCGTGCCATCAGCTTCATTGACGATCAGGCGGCCGCCGTTGGACCTCGCCCATACCGGGTGCTGTTCACCCGCACCAAGCCCGGCTTCGCGACCCGTGACGAACGCGTGATCCGCGAAACACTCATTGGGTCTGGCGTTCCACTGTTCGGCACTGACCTCGCCGAGCGGGCTGCGTACCGCTCCATGTTCACCTATCGGCTCTCGCTGGAGGAGATGGACCCGGCCGCCGTGAACGGCCTCGACAAGGCTGTTGAGAACGCTGACGCCTTGGTAGGGGAGGTGGTTGAGAACCTGCGCGCTACCCGTCAGGCAGCCTGAAGGAGGCCCGCATGAACCGTCCTGTTCCCGCCGGCCTCACCGGGCTGTCCGACTTCCGTCCTGCGCAGGCCTCTGAGCCTCAGCCAGCCCCGGCCGCTCGTGCCATTGCTGAGGCGCATGGCTTCGTGGAGCGCAACCCGCAGACCATCCGGAAGCGCCGCAAGCCCACTGAGGAGCCGACGTACTCGTTCACGGCCCGTGTCAGCGTTCGCTCCGCCAACGCCTTCATCGAGTGGTGCGAGCGAGAGCGCATGTCCTACCGCGAGGGCTTCGATCGGCTGGTCGAAAAAATCGAGAAGGCGTGAGCCATGATCACGACCTGTGAGTGCTCACAACGATATGATTAGGGGTTCTGGAAGGCCGGCGAGCCAAGCTCCCCTCCAGCCTTCCAGAACCTGCTCCCACGCATCCAAGCCTCCAGATGGAAGAGCCTGATGAGCCAACAACCAACCCTGTGTGAGTTTCGCTGTACAGACTAGAAAATTGTGGTTAACAAGTCCGTAACGACTTCGCTTGGGGGCAAGTGATGGACGATTGGGACACCTACAACGTATTTCGCCGCAAGCGCGAGCCGAATTTATGTTGCGCTGTCCCTCAGCGCAGGCCCGTACCTGAATTCATTCAGGGCGAGACTTGGGACTTCGCCTTGACAATCGCAGATCCAGTGACGGTCCCGCTAGGATTTCAGCCCGAGGCTGCGGCCGAGGCCATGCGACAGATAGGATATTATCTCTTCCAAGCGTTCCCGCGTCGAGCCTGTGAAGCCTAAGGGCATAGGGGTCACCAACGGGTGTTCGCGCCATGGTCCAGCAAGCGCATTCACCTCCTAGATTGCCCCTGCGGCCGATATTGCTGGGTCTGACAAGGGCGCTGGCTCAAGCCTATCCTCCAGCGGACAACGAGCTGATGCCTGAGCGGATTGCTCGGGCATTGAAGCAGCTCGGCGACAGGCTTGAGAAGTTGCCGCCACCAGAGTCGGCGATCATACAGACCGCAGAAATCTGAACGCCATCAACCTCAATGGTGGGATGACCGGGCCCATGGGACGCCGCCGGCAGATTGGGGTGGAGCAATAATCCGCCGGCGGCTTGCCCCGCAAAGTGAGGGCGGCTGGATCTGACAATGCAACCGACGTGCCGGAAATGAGTCACTACCCCTTCAGACGTACGCCAGCAGAGACCGGCGAGGCGCCCCGGTTTGCCCTCCCGAACACCCCGCCAGCCAGCGCCGGCTCACGAGGAGCAAGGCGCTCGCACAATCATAGCGGTTCGCAGGAAAGGGGCCACCGACCGCGCACTCTGGGGAGCGTCTTCGCATGCGGCCGATGATTGCTGCCCTGGTGCGTCGCCAGAGTGCACGTTGCAGGCCGCTTCGCGAATTATGCTGAGGTGTTTCTGGCGAGGGCGCCACCGACCTTATGAGTGTCCTGGACCATCAGGTCGGTGGCTGGATCGTTGGTTCCACCCAGTGTCGCCGGGCGGAGCAACACCCCATGTGGAGCAGTACATACTCTGCACACTTTGCACGCGTTCATTCACCCTTTCACGCCTTCACGCCTTCACGCGGGGGAGAGTTCACGCTCCTAAGCGAGCGAGGCCAAGGCGCTGTCTGTGTTGGTGAGCGCCGATGGACTCGGGACGCACGCGATCATGCGTGAGGCGGGCGTGTCCAAGACCGCGGTCTGGCGCTGGCAGGAACGCTTCGCGCAGGAGGGCGTCGAAGGGCTTCTTCGGGATAAGACGCGGCCGGCGCGCATCCCGCCGCTGGGACCGGAGGTGGCGACGGCTCGCGCGCCCTTGAAAAACTTCTAAATTTTCGATAATATTCAAAATTGCTTTTAGACTTTAGTCACGAGTCGGAAGGCTATCGACCATGAAGTCGTCATGGAATCTATGCATCATCGCAGCATCGCTAACTTGCATGACGACTGCCAGGTCTGATGCGGATACCGGAGTTTTCCGAAGCCTTTCGGGCAAAGGCGACCTATGTATTACTGTACCTGACAAACCAGACCTTGACCGCAGGTTCGTAACGCTTGAAACATGTAGCGAGTCCCACCGTCAGAAGTTTCTCTACGTAGGTAATCTTGGCCGAATCCGTTTTAACAATCTTTGTTTGCATGCATTCGACGCGGCAACTGAGGGAGCGAAAATCGGTCTTCGCGTTTGCCGGCAATCTTGGCGGCAAGCCTGGGCCGTTACTGATTGTCCTCCAAACACGATTTGCCCACTGGCGGTGAGCGACAAGGATCCAATTCTTGTAAACTGGCAACGACGCTTGTGCATGCGCCCGGTCAACGTCGGGGCGGCGGGAAGTCGCCTTACACTACAGAAATGCAATTCACCAACATCCGACTTAGACCGATGGCGCGGGCCTGGGTTTCCTCAGCCTGCTATACCAGTCGTTCGCGAGCCACCACCACCACCTGTGCCCGTAGCAAAGTCCTATCGGCTGTTGTGGAAAGGGTGGAGCTGTATTACTGATAAATTTCTTCAATGCTGCCGCGGCGAGACTGACTTTGTAGTCCGCACAGGATCCAAATTATGCAAATATCAGGTCACCAACAATTCATTAAACCCTCCTGATGCTTATACCGAAGTGCAGGAAATCGACGGCGGAATTCACGTCAGTAGAACCGTCTGTGGTCAAATTTCAGGAAAACGAGCTTGGTTCGATAGTGATGTAGATATTACAACAACCGATCCGACTATGTCAGCAGGCGAAAGAAATGCGCTAGGATGCACTACTATAACTCCACCTAGTGGAGTAGATGTTAAATATGGATCATTTTGCGTTAGATCTGGGCTTCCTAACGGCTGGGCTCCTACAAGCCGCCATCACAATTCATCTTGTCGGCGGCAAGGCGACGAGCCTTATGAGCAAAATGAGTGGTGGGCGGTCTACCTGCCGCCGCTACCCAGTGGATATCCGCTACAGGTGTGTGCTTCTTGGGGCGTGCCCGCAGGCTGGAAGGACCTCGGAGTATTTTCGACTGGTGCATGCGAAAAATCTACCATCGGACCGCCCTATAACGACACACGCCGCATAGAAAAGCTCTGACTGCGAGCACGTTGCGGTGATGGCGCCGAGGAAGCGTTCCACGCCACCGATGCAGCTTTGCGTCAGCAGATGCTTCTATAGCTTTGCGCGTGCCCTCAGAGAAGGAAGTGCACGACGGATCTTAGAACGACGGCTATCGAATGCACGATCAGTTGCGAGATCGAGATGAACCGCGTGATGAAGGCGCACCGGTGGCGTCTCATCATCTACCGCGATGACGGCGTCTGTTGCGGGCGGTGGCGCGACGGGCTGCCTCCTGGCTTTCGGCGCCCATCCAACGACCGCTAGGAGCCGGCCTCATCTGCTCGCGCACTGGTCGATGGAAGGAGCAAGCGCTGCGACCTCCCGAAGGACGGTCAGGAGCAGGCGCTCATCCTGGCCAAGGTCGCCACCATCAACACAGGATCGCTCGAGATCGTTGAGAAGCAGCCGAGCTTTCGCTGCGAGATCCGCAGGCGCTCGCGCGGGCTCCCTGATGGCACGCTCAACGACAGCGCCAGTGCGATCGCACTCGATGTCGAATTTGGCCTCGTCCCAGCCCTCGTGGGTCGCTGCATCGCTGAGCCAGGCGCGACGTCGAATAGCCCAATCGCAGGCCCTAGCTAGATCTGATGGTGGCGAGCTACGACCCGCCTGAAACCGGACGTGAGTGATAGATGCCATAGCCGGTGTCTCCGGGGCTTAAGGAAGATGGGGAGTAGGGCGGGGCGGGTCCCGTTTGGACGCCGATCTCAGGGCGGCCGCGGGTGGGAGGGGCCCGTGTCTGCGGCTGCTTCAGTGCGCAGCAGCGCGGCGGGTCTCGCGGGCAGCGGCCCAGGCCTGCTTGAGCGCCTTACCGATCAGAGCGCGGTAGGATTGCCCGAGACGAGCCGTCATCCGCTCGCGGACGATGGCGTTGGCAAGACGCATGATAGCGCGGCGATCGTAGCGGCCAGCGGTGGCGAGGGGCTGGGCTGCGGCAACGGCCAGGGCAGCCTGAGCGGCGCGGTAGGCCCGAACGTTCTCCTCGCGGGCCTGCTGACGGGCAATGCGCTCCGCCAGCGTAGCAGGCGAGGCAACCACGGTGCGGTCGCTTCGCATGTCCCGGAGAGCGGCGGACCAGGAAATTGAGCGGCGAGTAGACATGGGAGAGAATACCATCAGTGATATCACTGATGGTATTCTCTCTTAGGAGGATGTCAACGATTAATTTGATATCACTGATGCATCGTGATAGAGCCAGAGAGTGAGGTCAGGTGGCGAAGGAAAAGACGATGGCTGCGCAGAGAACCATTCTGAGCATGCCGCCTGAGTTGAAGGAGCGCATCCGCGCCTATCGGTTCGCAAAACGGATCAACACTGAAGCCGAGGCCATCAGGCAGCTTCTGGAGCGCGCCCTCGATGCGGAAAGCATCGCCGCTGACCCGCCCAACTCCTCAACACAATAAGACACAGAAAACCCTCAAGAACTGAATAGGTTGCGGAGATTTGTAGGGGTGTAGACCTCGACCTCTGCTACTCTCCCCATCGGCGCGGCTAGGTTTGGCCGCCGAACGCCTGGGCCGTGCCAGGCCCGCCGCGCCGTTCCCCCTCACGGATTTGCACCACACGGAGGTGCGCGTGCTCTGTTCACGCCTGACCGCCGACTGCTGCCTCCAACCTGGGCAGGTCGCCGGATGATTGAATTGCGAGATCGCGAACGCTGGATTGCAGCCGTACTGGCCGATCCGGAGATGACTGCTCAGTGCAAGGTCGTAGCTGTCCGTCTAGCTCTCCACCACAACATCGGCACCGGCCGGTGCGACCCATCAGTTGATGGTCTCGCGGCTGGTGCCTGCTGCACGAGCCGTGCTGTCGAGAAGGCTATCGCATTCCTCGACAAGGCCGGCTGGATCTCTCGAAGCAGCACAAGAGGGCGACACCGAAACCGCTATCAACTGCGCGTCGAGCGCGCCTCCGCGCATCCTTCCAAGTCTCCGGATGACGAATCCGAAACTCTCTTAACCCCGAACGGAAATTCGGGGTTCAAGCAGATGAACCCCGAACGGCGGGACGCCTCAACCCCGAACGGCGGTTCGCCTCAACCCCGAACAGCCATTCGGGCGAATAGAGAAGAGAACAGAGAAAAAGAACAGAGGAAGGATTCACCCCAAAACCCCTCGTCCCATGATCACAGGGACAGAGGGCGATCAGCAGAAGCCGACAGCGAGCCCGAGGGCTTCTCGGAGTGGTGGGTCCAGTACCCTCGGCGAACGGGCGAGGATGGCGCGCGCAGAGCTTATGCGCAGATCGTGCGTGAAGGCCGAGCATCCCCAAGCGAGCTTATGGATGGGGTGCGTCGGTACGCTGCAACTCGGATTGGCCAGGAAGAGCGCTACACGACAACGCCAATCAATTGGCTACGCAATGGGTGCTGGTCATATCAACCGGCCCCACAACTGCAAGCTCGTATCGGCAACGGCTTCTCTGAACTCGCAGAGAGGAAGGCGCGCGGCGATTGGTCGGTTTATCGCAGCCCCTGGGCACACCTTGATGATCCTGCCGACCACGCAAGGGAAGCAGACGATGATGACACGCCTCGGTCTTGGGAGGCATAAAAGTAGCATACATTTCTCGCCTGAGGCGTGCCATAACGGGTGCTGCTGAAATAGCAGAACAATCAGGGCTATGGAAAATAACTGGATTTATCAAACACTTAAGGCTGCTTTCGCTACGTGGGGAAGCTGGGGTGTTATCGCGCTTGCCTTCGCAATTTCCGCATTTTTTATTATCAGATATTATGGTTCAAAATGGATAGACTCCAGATTTGAAAGAAAAATTACTTCCTACAAGTACGAACAAGAGATTAAATCTAATGAATACAAACATGATCAGCAAAAAGAGCTTGAAGAAATAAAGTCGAGAATAGGCTCTGATAGGGAGCATACGACAAAAATCCGGCAGCAGGAGCATGAGGTATTGGCTCAGCTTTGGGACAAGCTTGTTGATGCCTCAAGCAAATCGCGAGCTGCCGTAATGTCTTTTCGGCCTGGCCGTAACTTTTCATCTTATACCGATGATGAGCTGGAGGAACTTCTTGAGAGTGAGGGTTTTGGAAAGATCGATATTGCGAGAATTATCAAGAGCAGTGAGCGGGAGGCCGAGCACGACAAAGTGCTTCTATGGAAATTGTGTGTTGATGCCAAAGCAGCGATAAGAGATTTTGCGATTTATCTCAAAAAGAAAGGCATATTGGTCCCTTATGATGTAAAAGATAAATTTAAGTGCTATGAAAATATTATGTGGGAAACTGTATCTGAGCATGAGTTTTCTATTCAATTTCCCGGCCATATTCGTGACTTTGATAAATTTCAGAAGCTTGAGGATGCGTGTGGTGTGCCTCTCGACGATCTTGAGCGTGCGATTCAAGAGCGCCTCCGGAGTACGTCTGGTGACGCATAGTGTCCCATACCAACAAATGACTCCTTGATCCCGATCACACATACGGTCCTGAACTCGTGAAGCCGTGAACTCCTTCACGCGTGAACTGGTTGATGTGGCGGCGCGTGAAGATGCCTTGACTTCCAAGTGTCGCTTGCGGATAACCAGAGCCGTACCAAAGGGCCTCGGCGGACAACCGCGCGGGGCCTTTTGCATAAGCGATGGCTCGTCCAGCCGCCCGAACGGGCCGCTCGACACAAGACGCTCAAAGCGCAACGCCTCGCATTACCGTCCACGATCGATCCCGCTCCTTCAGGAGCCCCTCCTCGAGGGCGGATCGCGCGCCTTGGCGCTGGCGGCACCTCCCCAACCTCACCGTCATGGATTGCGAACGCCCCGGCTGGTCACAGCGCGGGGCGTTCGCGTTTCCGCGCCAGTACATGGCTCCAACGGCCTCGGAACGCTGATTTTCTAAATCCCAAAAGATTTAGAAAACAGGCTGAGGCGACCAGAAATAACCCATAACAAACAAGGACTTGCGAGTGGCTACAAGTAGCGCCCGCGTCCGCCGCCTGTTGCGTCAGAATATAGTCCAGACAGCTCAAAGGGAGGCTGTTCGGGCCAAGGCAGTCGGGTACCTGCGGGTCTCGACAGAGGAGCAGGCACAGAGCGGCTTCGGCCTCGACGCGCAGGAAGACGCGGTCCGGAAGTACGCCGATGCGGTCAGCCTCGACCTGGTCGACGTCATCACCGACGCCGGCGTTTCCGGCACGACCCGCCCCTCCGATCGTCCCGGCTTCGCGCAGGTCCTGCAGCTTGCCGAGCGCCGGGCCTTCAGTGTGCTCCTGGTGAAGCGCTTTGACCGCCTCGCCCGCAACATCGCCTTAGCGGTGGTCACCTCCAACGACCTCGACAAGGTCCACGGCGTCACAATCCGGAGCGTGACGGAGGGGATCGACACCGGGTCGCCAGCCGGCAAGATGATCTTCGGTCTGCTCGCGGCGATGGCGGAAGGCGAGCGCGACGCGATCGTCGAACGGACCAAGGGGGGCCGGATCGAGAAGGCCCGACAAGGCGGCTTCGCTGGCGGGCGAGTCCCGATCGGCTACGCCCGTGACGGCAAGAAGGGTCTCACGCTCGACGCGGATCGCGCCGAGATCGTCCGTCGTATATTCGAAGAGAACGGCAAGGGGCGCACGCTCCAGGCAATCGCCGATGTCCTCAACGCTGAGGGCATCCTGACCGCCCGCGGCAAGCGCTGGCATCCATCAACCGTCAGCTACGTCCTGGGCAACCCGGTCTACTTCGGCACCGTCGAGTACCTCGCGGTCTCGGGTGGCGTCGTCACCCACATCAACCGGCCCGGCGATCATCCTCGCCTCATCCGGTGACTGGCCGCTCCCGCGGCCTTGGGATGTTCAGACCGTTTCAGTCCTGACCATAGCGCGCTCCCAAGCTCTCTTCTCGTTTCCAGAGCCGTGGCCGGCAAGGCAACTCCGCAATCAAACGCCCGCGTGCCGATGCGCTGCGGGCCAGCTCACCCACACGATGGAGGACTCTAATGCCTGGGCCGGGCAAGCCATTCGCGCCAGGACAGAGCGCCAATCCAGCCGGACGCCCGAAGGGATCTCGCGGGAAGGCCGCTCTGGCGCTCGAAAAGCTTTTTGACGGCGAGGCCGAGGCTATCGGCCGTCGCGCGATCACACTGGCGAAGCAGGGCGATGGCGCAGCCCTACGCCTCTGCCTCGATCGGATCTACCCTGTCCGCAGAGATCGCCCCGTGACCTTCGAGCTGCCACCGATCGAGAGCTCCAACGACCTCACCAAGGCCACTCGCGCCTTACTTGACGCGGTTGCGGAGGGCGAGATCACGCCCAGCGAGGCTGAGGCAATCGGCCAGGTCGTGAAAACGCACATTCTGGCGATCGAGACCCACGATTTGGCCCAGCGAGTAGCCGAGCTTGAGGCTGGCGAGAATGGAGCCAAAAATGAGCGCGCTTAGGTTGGGATCCCGCCTGAAGCAGCTTGAGAGACGCGCGGCCGCATCACCCGTGGTTGTGATCCCAGGAATGCTCGGAACTGTCTTCAAGGCTCTCGCGGTTGAGCTTGGAGGCTACCCAAGACATCGTGACGGGGCGCCCATATCCTGGGAGCCGCGCATGGACTGGGGCGACGCTTTTGCGCGGGCGGTGGGCTACACGAATTCGGACGCGATAAGAGAAGAGATCAAGACCGATCCGGAGGCGTGGTCGCGTCGCCTCAAAAGTGCTGCAACTGAGCTGTTCGCGCGCTATGGCGGCGACCTGAGTAGGGCAACACCCAAAGACGGCCTCCGAGTTTGCTTCGAGGCCCTGACAGCTGGGGGGTATGACGTCTCCCCTTTCGATCTGCGAGATCTCCAAGCATGGGCGGCCGCAGTCGGCACCTCGCTGGAGGCGCTCCGCATGAACGTGCGAGAAGAGGCCGGCCGCGCGGGTTCATAGGCTCCTTGAGCTCCATCGGGCCCCGTCGTTCCGCCAGTCAGCTCATGCTGGGCTCTGGCAGTTTTTT
>NZ_VZZK01000047.1 GCF_008806385.1 Methylobacterium soli | reverse complement strand
GAACCCACTCCGCCCTCAGCCAACAGACACCCTGGCAAAGGCTGAACAACCTTCTGGGTAACGACAGCTAGCCGACGCATCCCGTTCAGGTCGATCACGATGCCACGACAGCGCAGACCCTGGCCCTGGTCATCCTTTTCAACCTGACCTCTGGCGGCCACCCAATGCGTCAAGCCGCTGTGGCCGAGCGTACGGAACTCCGCCTCGAAGTGACCGGCGGTCAGGTGGGCCTCATGGACGAGCGCTCCGACGCGCTCACGATCTGCTTCATGGACGCCCTCCACCAAGGCGCTCAGCGGCACGCCTTCGGCAACGCAATGCGTGGGCAGACCGAGGAACTGGGCAAATCGCTTCGACGGATAGACGATGCCGTTGGCCAAATCCGTCTCCCAAGTGCCAAGGCAGCCTGAGGTCTCCAGAGAAGACAGCAGCTTGGGGGTTAGCTGAGCAAGGGACATGGGCTATGACCGCAATTTCCGGTTGCGAGCCCTCAACCCAGATGAAACCGAAAATTGTGGCAGCGCTGCCATAGCGGTGAATTTAGCGGCAGGGCACGGGTCCAGCGTGTCAAAGCCACGCTTTCCAGAAGCGGCGTGGTTCGCCAGCTGGAAGTTATGGAACTGGCGATCGTTTTGGCCTTGCCACAGGCGGGCTGAACAGCAGCACCAGCGCGCCCAAAATCATGCAAGTGAGCGAACCGACCAGGACGCCGATCTTCGTCTCGGCTTCGAGTGCGGGATTTTTGGCGAAGGCTAGAAGGCCGATAAATAGGCTCATCGTGAAGCCGATCCCGCACAGAAGGGCCACGCCGTAGACCTGCGCACAGCTCGCGCGTGACGGCCGCTGCGCCAGCCCGAGCTTCACGGCCGCCAGCACGAAGCCGAACACGCCGAGTTGCTTGCCCAGCAACAGGCCCAGCGCCACGCCGAGCGTGACCGGGTCCAACAGCATGTGCGGATCGAAGCCTGAGAGCGAGACGCCCGCATTGGCGAAGCCGAAGATCGGCAGGACAAGGTAGGCCGACCAGGGATGGATGGTGTGCTCCAGCTTGTGCAGGGGCGAAGTCGGGTCGTCCGGCTTGCCGATGCTGGGGCGCAGCGGGATGGTCAGGGCCACCAGCACGCCCGCGATGATGGTGTGCACGCCCGACTTCAGCACGAACTGCCACAGGACCACGCCGAGCAGCAGGTAGGGCAGCAGCCGGCTGACCCCAGCCTTGTTGAGCCCGTAGAGCACGGCGAACGTGACGGCCGCGCCGCCCAGCATCGGCAGCGACAAGTCGGCGGTGTAGAAGGCGGCGATGATCAGCACGGCGCCGAGGTTGTCGATGATGGCCAGCGCGGTGAGGAAGATCTTGAGCGAGACCGGCACGCGCGAGCCGAGCAGAGCCAGCACGCCGAGGGCGAAGGCGATGTCGGTGGCGGCCGGAATGGCCCAGCCGCGCAGCGTCCCGGGCGAGTGCCAGTTCACGGCGACGTAGACCAGCGCCGGCGCGATTATGCCGCCGAGCGCGGCGACGCAGGGCAGGATGCGATCTGGCTATGTCCGCAGCCGCCCGTCCAGAACCTCGCGTTTGATCTCCAGGCCGACCAGCAGGAAGAACACGACCATGACGCCGTCGTTGATCCAGTGTAGCAGGCTCAAGGGGCCCAGGTAGCTCTTCAGGGCTGCGAAGTAGCTGTCCGCCAGGGGCGAGTTGGCGACGAGAAGCGCGAGGGCCGCGCTTGCCATCAGAACCAGACCTGCACTCGCCTCACTGGCCAGGAAGGCGCGCAGGACGGATGCGGGACGAGAGGAGCGCAACACGGGCATAGGTCTCCGCCGCTGGCGGCCCGACCAACGCTGGAAACCTGCCGGCCCGACCTTCGGCCCGCGCACCCGGGGGGCTATCGCATCACCGAGCGGGCCCCGCAACCGCCTGCGCCCCGACATTCAGCGGGCATACGAATTCGACCCGGCGTTTCAATAGGACTTGCCCTGATGGAACGGTCCAAAGGGCGCAGAGCGCTATGTCGAGAAAACGACCGAAAACCCAACAGGGCGGTTGGGGTGCGCGTGACGAGTGTGAGGCGGCCGGCACATGTCGGAGAACCCTGTCAGAAAATCAAATGTCCGGAAAACGCTCGTGACCGGACGCTCCTCTCGTGCGCCGTAAAGGTCTGGAAGGGGTCAATTTGAGGCATCCGCCTGAGCCACACCGAACGTCCGCTTCTCCGCTTAGAATGCGGGAAGCAGGCCGGCAGCTTCCGGCCAAATCCTGTCGTGACGAATGACTTGCGTGAACGCCTCAGATGGGTGGTTTTGCGACCGGCTGTTTCTTGGACCTGGAACCAAGGAACCAGACGTTGGCTCAACCTGCGGCGATCTTCGGCTCTGCCGCCCAGGTTTGGTCAATGAGTTTTGGCGATATTGAAGGCGATGGTCCTAGTCGAAGGCCTCGCCCTATCGCTGCATAAAGAAGGCGACAGTATCATTCACTGCTTCGGGCAGAACGGTCATGTGCGTTCGTTCAGGAATCAATCGGAATTGGCTTTCCACCCCGGAAATCTGGCTGAGCCGGCCTGCCATCGCGCGGGCCAACTCGACCATCCGGGCCGATTGCAGGCGGTTCGAGCGCGCCTCGCGGTCCGGAGCGTCGCGTTGAAACGGCGCTAGCTCCTCCTCGTAAGCCCCCGCCATCAGGAGCACGCGAGCGCGGAAAGGCGGATCCTTACCGAGACGCTCAAGGCTCTTCAGCACAACGAGATCCTCCCAGTAAATGGACGGGCTCGCGGCGACCCAGTGGGAGAAAGCATTTGGCCTATGGGCAAGCGCGTAGAGAACGAACAGCCCGCCAAAGGAATGTCCGAATAGCGCTTGCCGTGACAGGTCAACCTGGCAACGCTGCTCAATCGCAGGCCGAAGTTCCGTCACGACGAACTGAAGGAACGCGTCGGCGCCGCCCGTCCGCAGCGTCGGCCCGCCGGGTTTGTGGGGTGGGTAGGACCGGCCGGGAGGCGGCGTGTAGTCCCAGGAGCGGCGCAGACTGTCATAGGCCTCGTCTCCAGGATATCCGATGCCCACAATGGCAAAGCGGGAACCGATCCCCGTAGCATCCGGATACGGAGCTTGGACCCGCTCGATATCGATGGCCGTGGCCGTCACCGCGTTGCCATCGAGCAGGTAGAGGACGGGCCAGCCGGCGGCCGGCGCTTCGCCGGGCGGGACGTAGAGCGTGATCCGCCACGGTGGATGGTCTCCGCCGCCACCAAGATCGAAGCTTACCGCGCCGGCGATCCGTGCCGCCTCATCCGAACTCGCAGCGGCCATGACAGTACGCCCATCCAGTGTCAGCCACGCAGCCGCCAAGAGTCCCGCAATGGTGCGTCGTGTGACAAGCGTGCTCACCAGTAGACGGCCTTTGCAGGTCTCGCCCTTCGTCCGCAAACGTCGGGCCATGGCCATAACGTCGTCCTCGGCTACCACCGGTAGATCAGGCTGCCGATGACGGTCGCGGGCGCACCGCGATAGCAGAAGCCCGCCTGACAGGTGAAGTAGTTGCGGTCGAAGACGTTGTTGGCATTGATCTGAGCGCGGAAGCCCTTGTAGGCCGGGTCGATGGCAGCGAAATCATAGGCGACCAGCGCATCGAACAGCGTCACGGTCGGGTTGCGGACCGTGTTCTCGTCGTTGGCGAAGCTGTTAGCGTTGAAACGAATGCCGCCGCCGAGCGTCAGGCCGCGCAGTGCCGAGCTTGCTGGGAACAGGTAGCTCAGGAAGCCCGTGAAGGTGTCGCCTGGGATGCCGGAGAGAGCGTTGCCGTCTAGTGCTTGGCCCGTGAACGAGGTCTGACTGAGATACCGCACATCCAGATGGGTGTAGGCGAGGGTCAGGTTGGTGCCGGGCGCGAAATTGGCGATGGCCTCCATCTCGAAGCCACGGGACTCGACAGCTCCCGTCGCCACCTGGAAGGCGATGTTGTTCGGGTCCGTGCGCAGCACGCTGCTTTGAACGATGTCGAAGCCAGCGAACCCCGCCTGGATGTTGGTTCCTGGGATCAGGTACTTGACGCCCGCCTCGATCTGATCGCCCGTCGCCGGCCGGAAGGCCCGCCCAGAGGCGTCGGCGCCTGGTTGTGGCGCGAAGGTGGTCGCGTAGCTGGCGTAAGGCACCAGCCCAGGGGCCAGAAGATAGTTGAGGCCGACGCGACCGGTGAAAGCCTGGTTGTTCTGCTGCGTCGCGGTGGCAGCGGTATCGATCGTGTTCTGGAACACCCAGTCATAGCGCCCGGTCAAGGTGAGCACGAAGCGGTCGAACTTGGCCTGTTCCTGCAGGTACAGGCCGACCTGATCTTGGCTCTGGGAGGTGCGCGGTCCAAGCGGTGCCGCGAGGATCGGCTGCTGGCCATAGTTGCGCGTGACGAGGTTGAGATCAGGAGCCGCGCCGAAGCCAAAGCGGTAGTTGAAGTCAGAATGCGCGTAGTCGAGCCCCGCCAGCAGCGTGTGCTGGACCGGCCCAGTGGTGACATGCGCCTCGATCTGGTTGTCGAGCGTGATCTGGCTGAGGAACTGCCGCGAGTATCCGGTCGAGCGGCTGGCGCTCAGGCCGTCGGGACTGAGGGCGGTGATCGACGTGTAGCGATAGTCGTTACTGATGTCGTAGAAGCGGAAGTTTTGCCGGAAGAAGAGATCCCCGTCGAAACGGTGCTCGAACGCGTAGCCGACGCGACCCTGCTGCTGCTTGAAGTCGTTGAACGCCGGATCACCCGAGTAGAGATTTGTTGGGCGTAGGTTCTGATTGAAGAACGTCGTGCTGCCCGGAAGCTTGTTTTCCTGATACTCGCTGAGAAACGTGAAGGTCGTATCGGCGGACGGTTTCCAGGTGAAGGCTGGCGCGATGTAGCTCCTGTCATCGGAGCCCCCGGGGATGAAGGTGTCGGACTGCCGCTTGATGCCGGTGATGCGGTAGGCAAGCGTGCCGCCCGTGCCCTCGACTGGGCCGCCGATGTCGAAATTACCCTGGTAGCGGTCAAAGTTGCCGACCTGCAGCTGCACCTCGCCGAAGGGCACGAAGACCGGTCGTTTGGTGGTGACGTCGAGGATGCCGCCGGGCGAGCCGAGGCCGTAGAGCCCAGAGGCCGGTCCACGCAGGATCGTGGCTGCCTCGATGCCGTACGGCTCGATGCGCGGCACCGTCAGGCCGGATGCGATCTGGCGCAGGCCGTCTCGGTAGATGCCGTCGTAGGTGAGGCTGAAGCCTCGAACAAAGAACGAGTCGAAGCGCGGATCGAAGCCGAAGACGTTCGATGAGACGCCGGCCACGTAGCCGATGGCCTCGTTGAGGGTCTGGACGTTGCGGTCGTTGAGCTGCTCGCGAGTGATCACCGTGACCGATTGCGGCGTCTCGATGAGCGGCGTGTTGGTCTTGGTCGCCGTGGGGCTGACGCGGGCGACGTAGCCGGTGACCCCGGAAGGGCCACCGCCGCCGCCGCTGGTCGCCGCCGTACCACCATCACCGCCACTGAGATTGGCTCCGCTGCCGATCGCAGGTCCAGGCGCCGCTCCCTCCACTGAAAGCTGGTCGAGTTGCACACTCCTCTCCTGCGCCTCTGCAGTTCCGGTCAGAGCCGTCGTGGCGAAGAGCAGAGCGAAGAGCGATGGGCGGTTAGACATGAGGCACGCTGCTAGGCGCCTCAAGCGGCGCAGTAGCTATTCCATTGCTGTTCTTGAGTTGTGAAGCAAGGCGAAAGCGTGTTGTAAATCACACACTTAGAGCAGTTCAAAACTGAAGGAATTCTAATTTTGGATCTTGTCGAGACGTCATCGATACTGTTGCCCTTGAGCGTAACTATCTTCCTTGCCTGTACTTAGTATCTTGAAGCTGTTGCGATCAATCAGGACGGCGCCTAACAGCCGTGTCGAGGTTTTGGGGGCGCACAAGGGTGCATGGCACTGAAGACGCGGGTACCTTGCGTCAATGCTACAGGGGTCACTACGAACGGATCACCCGCTGTAGTCTCGTCGAATGGCTGCTTCCGAGCATCCTCAAGCGACCTGTAACCGACCTACTTGCGTCGAAAACCGCGTGTCCGTTTCCCCGCCTCGCTTGCTCCGAAGCGGACCGGCAGGTGGCGGCCAGATCAAGTCGGCAGCTTTGCGCCCATCTCGGCCGCTCAGCCGCGACTCGCGGATTCTCCGAAGCGGACGCTGTGGCAGCCTACGTCGCGGGTGATCTGGCCGACTGGCTCGGCCGTTGGGGGATGACCCATATCCGCGGTGCGCCCCGCCATCCCCAAACGCAGGGCAAGATCGAGCGCTGGCACCAAACCCTCAAGAACCGCATCCTGCTCGAACACGCCTATCTGCCCGGCGAACTGGAGGCGCGGGTTGCCGCCTTTGTCGAGCACTACAACCACGCTCGGGCTCACGAGAGCCTGGGCAACCACACCCCTGCCGACGTCTACTTCGGCCGCGGCGAGACGATCTTGCGTGAACGGGCGCGGATCAAGCGCCAGACCCTCATGGATCGCCGCTTGCGCCATCACGCGCAGGCTGCCTAACCTCTCAACGCAGGTGGACCAGAGCCTCCGTTCCTTAGCGCCTCAAAGCGTCTCAAATCATCTGACGACGGACAGCCAGCGCGTTCCCCATTGGAACGTTCATGCCGCGTTTGAGTATCTACCTGAGGAGCGCGTTGAGGCTGTCGATCACCTGCGCTGGAGCAAGATCGGGATACTCGTCAGGCTGATCCGTGCGGTTCACCCACACCGGCGTGAAGCCGTAGGCGACCGCTCCAGCGACGTCCCACCGGTTCGAAGACACGAACACAATCTCCCGTATGTCAACTCCAAGCCGCTCGGGCGCGAGGTCGTAGGCGCGCGGGCTGGTTTTGAAGATCCCGGCAGGGTCGACCGACAACACCGCGTCGAGGTGATCGTGAAGCGCCGCGCTCCTGACCGCCATGTCGAGCATCGCCGTATCGCCGTTGGATAGGATCGCTGTCTTCAGGCCGGCCGCTCGAAGTGCGTCAAGGGCCGCAGGCACTTCCGGGTAGGCATCCAGTCTTCGGTAGGCCTCCAGAAGGGCCGGCCTCAAGGAAGGGTCTACATTCGGATGACGGGCCAACGCGTAATCGAGCGCCCGTTCCGTCAATGTCCAGAACGCCGTGTACAGGCCAGACAGCGAGAGCACCCAGGAATACTCAAGTTGCTTCTGACGCCAGGTGTCCGACAATGACTTCGCGTCTGGCCCAACCGAGCCGGCATGGCGCTGCACGGCGGAATGGACATCGAGCAAGGTGCCGTAGGCATCGAAGACGACGGCGCGGGCGCCGATCAGGACATCAGGCGTGGACATCAGGGCCTCCTGAAAGGGTGGGGTTGAACTCAGACCGACTTGACCTCTCCTCCGTCCATCCGGAGCACGGTGCCGGTCATCCAATGCGCCGCCGGGGAGATGGCGAACGCCACCACTTCCGCGATCTCTTCCGCTGTCCCGAAGCGGATGATCGCGGCCTGTTTCAGGAAGCCCTGTTTCGCCTCCTCGATGTCGATTTTCTTGGCCTCAGCGGCCTTCTGGAGCATCGCCGTGCGGCGGTCGGTCATGATCGCACCGGGCGACACGCTGTTGACCTGCACGTCATCCACGATGCCGCGTTCCGCGAACGCCTTGGCCAAGGCCTCTATGCACGCGTTGATCGCGCCCACAGCCGCTGCGGCCGCCTTCGGGGTCACAGCAGCGTTGCCCGACATGAACACGACCGCGCCGCGGGTCGCCTTCAGGACATCCCACGCCTGAATGGTGAGGCGCCGAGCTCCGTGAAGCTTGAGTTCCAGGCCCGCATGCCATTGCTCGTCCGTCATCTGGAAGATGTCCAGCCCGGGAACCGCACCGGCGATGTTGACCAGCGCGTCGATGCGCCCGAACGCGGACAGGGTCTGCTGGACGACGGTCGCGGCCGCCGTCGGCTCGGCGAGATCGAGGTCGATCACGAGGGCTTCGGACCCGGCTTCCCTAACAGTCGAGGCCGTCTCTTCGAGCTTGGTGCGGTTGCGCGCCACCAGCACGAGCGCCGAGAAGTCCTGGGCTAGGCGCACCGCCGTGGCTCGACCGATGCCCTGGCTAGCTCCCGTCACGATGGCTACAGTCTTTGTCATTCCGATCTCCTCCAACCGGCTCTGTCTCAGTGCACGACGACCATCTTGCCGCCGGCCGCGTTCGCTTCCATCAGGCGGTGGGCCTCTCGGACCTCGTCGAAGCCGAAGATGCGCACGGGCTTCACATCGAGCCGCCCAGCAGCCGCGTCCTGGGCGATCTGGCCCAGCGGGACATCGGCTAGCGGAAAGCCTGGCGTCCCGAACACGAAGCTGCCGAAGAAGGTCAGGTAGACGCCGCTCGCCATCTGCAGCAGCGGGTTGAAATCCGGGATCGGGTCGAGGCCGCCCAGCCAGCCGGCGAGGCACGAACGGCCGCCACGCCGGAGCATCGCGAGCGAGTCGAGGACGACGCTGTTGCCGACGAGATCCAGCACCGCATCGATCTGCTTCGCGTCGGCGATGTGCTTCGACAGGTCCGGCCGCTCGATCTCGCAACGCTCGGCACCCAGCGCCTGCAGCTTGCCGAACCGCTCGGGGTTACGCGTGGTAGCGATGACGCGGGCACCGGCGTTCACGGCCATCTTGAGGGCGGCCTGCCCGAACGACGAGGTCGCGCCGCGGATCAGCAGAAGCTGCCCCTTTTGAATTTCGAGATTGCGGAACAGGCAGGTCCAGGCGGTGGCGTACGTCTCCGGGATGGCCGCGAGCTCGGCCCAGGGCAGGTCCGCCTCGATCAGCGCGACGTTGCCGACTGGGGCACTGGTGAGCTGGGCGTAGCTGCCGTTGATGGTGCGCCCGAGGCCACCCATCAGCGCCGCCACCTTGGCGCCGACCGGAAACTCGCGGCCGAGACACGATTTGACGATACCGACGCATTCGATGCCCGAGACCGGTGCCGCCTCGGCCCATTCGCCTCGACGCATGTGCACTTCGGCGTGGTTGATGCCGAAGGCCTTGATCTCGATGACGACATGGCCAGCGAGCGGCTCGGGTTCGGGGATGTCCCTGTAGGTCAGGACATCGAGGCCTCCGAAGCCGTCCAGGACGATGGCGCGCATGGCAGTGTTCCTCGATGCAGGGCGCCCCAGGCGCAGAGTGGAGGGAACGGGATGCGCGTTGGCCGCATCCCGGCTCAGGGCTCAGACGAGGAAGGCCCGGATTGCGGCAGCGATCTCGGCCGCATGGGTCTCCAGCGCGAAGTGGCCGGTCTCGAAGAAAGTCACCTGCGCGTCCGGAATATCGCGCCGAAAGGCTTCGGCTCCCGCCGGCAGGAAAAACGGGTCGTTGCGGCCCCAAGCGGCGAGGAAGCGCGGCTTGTGGGCGCGGAAGTAGGATTGGAAAGCTGGGTAAAGCGCGATGTTACTCTTGTAGTCGCCGAAGAGATCGAGCTGAACCTCGTCGGCGCCGGGACGGCTCAGATAATGATTGTCGAGAGAGTACCCATCCGGCGAGACGAGGGTCGGGTCGGGAACGCCGTGGGTGTATTGCCAGACCGTCGTCTCCGGCTTCAGGAAGGCGCGAAGGGCCTCTCGGTTGGCTTGAGACGGGTCCTGCCAATAGGCGCGGATGGGGTTCCAACCTTCACTCAGCCCCTCCTCGTAGGCGTTGCCGTTCTGCGAGACGATGCCGGTGATCCGTTCCGGATGCTTCGCGGCGATGCGGAAGCCCGTCGGCGCGCCGTAATCGAATACGTAGATCGCGAACCGGTCGAAACCGATCACCTCGGTGAAGCGGTCGACCACCGAAGCGACGTTGTCGAAGCTGTAGGTGAAGCGGTCCCGCGCCGGCATGTCTGACAGACCAAACCCGGGCAGATCCGGCGCCACGAGGTGGAAACGGTCGCTCAGCGGCGGGATCAGGTCGCGGAACATGTGCCCCGCGGTTGGGAAACCATGGAGGAGGAGCAGCTTCGGTGCGCCGGGGCGGCCCGCCTCTCGGAAGGCGATCCGGAAGCCATCGACGTCTGCGGAGCGATAGCGAATGTCTGGCATGAGGCGGTCCTTCTCGTAACCTTTTTCGCCGCGACAGAGAGGTTATGAGCGTACCTATATAACCTGTCAACAGAGATTGATGAGGTTACGAGCGAGGTCGCTGGTGAGTGCGGGATCCACTGGCGCGGCTAGCGAGCATGACGGCCACATCAGAAGCCGCCGACTCATCCTAGCTAACCGCAATGATGTAATTCGTTAGGTTATGAGCCATATGAGGTCAGACGGCCATCGGCTCTCAAGGCAATGGAATGGACCACCACCACACGCCCGCGATCTTCGTGGCCGACGCACCGGGCCTCGATTTCCTCAATTCGATTGCCACGCCCGTCGACAAGCCTGTCGACTGGATCAATGATGGCGAGGGTCTGCTGAATTGGCTGGAACAGGCCGGTCTCGTGCCGGCGGCTGCCGCCGCGGCAGTCCGGGATCGCGCGACCCCTGGTGAACTCGACGACGTTGCGGCTGAAGCCCGGCAACTCCGTGAGTGGTTCCGAGGCTTCGTCGACGAGCGTAAGGGCCGCCCACTCACGTCCGACGATCTATCCGAGCTCAAGCCACTCAACAGGCTCCTCGAACGGGATCAGCGCTTCAGCCAGATCGTCTCTCAGCACCATGACGGCGTCCTGCACTTGGAATTGCGGACCTCGCGTCACTGGCGCACGCCGGAGTCCCTGCTCCAGCCGGTCGGGGAGGTTCTGGCCCGGCTCGTCTGTGACGAGGACTTCACGCACATCAAAGCATGCGAAGGGCATACCTGCACGCTGATGTTTGCCGACCACACCCGCGGTCGAGCACGGCGGTGGTGCAGCATGGCGGTTTGCGGCAACAGGGCTAAGCAGGCTGCCCACAGGAGCCGCCTCAAGACTTAACTTGCGGGGTGGCGCGGTGAAAACGGACCGCTGTCGGGCGCGGCGCACCCGGCACTGCATTGGGCGTTCCAGGCGGTAGGACGAGCCGGCACGATCAGGGCATCCAAAATCTGGAAGCCGCCGCGTTCGCCAACTAGATGGCGCAAGACGAGGCCAGCGAGGTTTGGGGCTACGCGCCCTGACGGCCCGCGAAGTCCGGCGCTTCGACTTCGCAGCGCCCTATGCGTCATTCGCCGGCGGAGAGGGATCGCGCATGCCCTACGCGGACATCGAGGCGCACGGCGTCACCCTGAACACAAGGGTGCGGGCGCGAAGTAGCTGATGTCGAGACGATATGGCATAAATATCGGCATTAGAAGCATTCAGGGGATCAGATCGGGATCGTAGTGTGACCTCACGTTCGCAAGCGAAGCGAAGGAGCGTCACATGTCTCACACCGCCTTCTCATCCAAGAGCGCCACCGGACGGACCACTGCGTCACGACTGGTCTCCGCCGCCTTGGCCGGTCTCGTCCTCGTTGGCACTTCGGTGATGCCCGCCGCGGCAGGGCATTTCATGTCGGAAGCCCCCGCTGCCGCGAAGCCGGTCCGGTTGCCTACGCTCCAGACAACGACGGGCTTTCGGCGCGTGAGCGCGGTCGGCCAGACCAAGCCGCCCGGTGCGGCCCTGGATTGGCGCGCCGGCACAACCCCCGGGCTCGACGCTCAGAGCCATCGCCTGGACCAACTCATCACCACCACGATTTGCAGTCGCTGCTGATCCGACGAATGCTAGCGCGACCGCAGCCGGAGAGTGTCAGCCGGATTGCCGGAACGCGTTTTCGCCCGCCTCCACGGAGGCAGATTTTTGCGTACGCCAGTTTCCGGAGCCACAATCATGAGCGCGACCGAGCCGTCATTCGAGCCACGTCCGAGCGAGGAGCAGCCAGGGAGCGCGGAGGCGCGAGCCGCAACCCCGCCGGAACACTTCGACGTGCTGATCCTCGGCAGCGGCCAGGGCGGCAAGCTGCTGGCTTGGCATCTGGGGCACGCGGGGCGACGGGTCGCCGTGGTCGAGCGCCGCTGGGTTGGGGGCTCGTGTCCCAACATCGCCTGCCTGCCCAGCAAGAACGAGATCTGGAGCGCCAAGGTCGCCCACCTCGTGCGCAACGCCGCGCGATTCGGGACCATCACCGGCCCGGTCACGACCGACATGGAGGCGGTCCGCCAACGCAAGCGCGCGATGGTCGAGGGTGAGGTCGCGTTCCACCTCAAGGCCTATGGCGACGCCGGCGTCGACCTGGTCATGGGCAGCGGGCGCTTGGTCGCGCCGAAGACGCTGGAGGTGCGGCTCAACGACGGCGGCACGCGCGTGCTGACGGGCGATCAGGTGTTCCTCAACCTGGGAACGCACGCGACTATCCCCGCCATACCCGGGCTCGCGGAGGCCGGGCCGCTCACCCACATCGAGACACTGGAACTCGATGCCGTACCCGCGCACCTGATCGTGCTGGGTGGCGGTTATGTCGGGCTGGAGATGGCGCAGGCGCTCGGTCGCTTCGGCAGCCGCGTGACCATCCTTCAGATCGGTCCTCAAATCCTAAGCAATGAGGACGCCGACGTCGCCGCCGAGATGCAGCAGATCCTCGCTGCCGAGGACATTAAGGTCATCACGGGCGCCGAGACCCTGAGCGTGACGGGCCGCTCCGGGCAGGCGGTCAGCCTCGTCGTGCGCACGGGCGAAGGCGAGCGGACCATCGAGGGCAGCCACATCCTCGTCGCCGCCGGGCGTACGCCCAACACGCAGGGGATCGGGCTGGAGGAGGCCGGAGTCGCGTTGACCGACCGAGGTTTCATCCGCGTGAACGAGCGCCTGGAGACCAGCGCGCCCGGAGTATGGGCGCTCGGCGAGGCGGCGGGCAGCCCGCAGTTCACCCACGTCTCCGTCGACGACTTCCGGATCATCCGGGACAATCTCGCCGGGGGCCAGCGCAGCACACAGGACCGCCTGGTCCCGGCCAACATGTTCACCGAGCCACCGCTCGCCCGCGTCGGGCTGAACGAGCGCGAGGCGCAGCGCCAGAGCGTCCCCGTCCGGGTGGCGCGGCTGCCGATGAGCGCCGTGCTACGGACGCAGACGACCGGCGAGACGCAGGGCTTCATGAAGGCCCTGGTCGGGGATGACGACCACATCCTGGGCTTTACCATGATCGGATCCGAGGCCGGCGAGGTCGTGGCTGTGGTGCAAACGGCGATGCTGGCCGGGCTGCCCTACCAGCGTCTGCGGGACGCCGTCCTGGCACACCCGACCATGGCGGAGGGGCTGGGCCCTCTCTTCGCGGGCGTGCCGCCGCAGTCCTTGTAGAAGGGCGCGGTCGTCACGATGGGAGTGACGGGACGGCCAGTTCCGCGGACTGGGCGCCGCGCCGCCACTGCGCCGGTGTGACACCCATGCGCTGCTTGAACGCGCGCTGGAAGGCGGCTTCGGACTGATACCCGACCGTCTCCGCCACCCCGCCCGTGCTCGCGGACGGCTTGCGCAACTCGCTGGCCGCCAGGGTCATGCGGATGTCCGTCAGCAGTTCGCTGGCGGACTGGCCCAGTCTCTCCTGGAACTGCCGCGCCATGGTCGCCCTGGACATGTTGCAGAGCCGCGCCAGCTTGGGCAGCGTCCACGGGCGGCCCGGCTCGTTGAACAGGGCCGACAGGGCCGGAGCCAGGCGGCTGTGGCCCGCCAGGGCCAGCAAGCCGACCGGCCTGTCATGGGCCTCGCTGGCCAGTCGCAGCGTCAGGGTGAACAGTGCCGTGGACAGCGCGTCCAGCATGGCCCGGCCGCCCAGTCCGTCGGACACCGCCTCGTGGCGCATGAGCGACACTAGGCTAGTCAGCACGTCCTGGGTTCCCGATATCGTCGCGGACGCGCCCGCGTCGGCCGTTCGCACCACGAGGCGCGGCGGCAAGTAGTCCCGCAACAGGCGTTCCTGGGCGCGCGCGAGCACGAAGTGCCCGCAGAGCATGTCGAGCCGCTCGCCCGTGCCCTCGTTCTCGCTGATCAACAGGTTGGCGGCCGTCCGTGTATGCGCTGGCGCTGCGGGTGCCCCGCTGCCATCGTGCAGGATGTGGTCCACCCGCTGCGGGAGCAGCAGGATGTCACCGGCCGAGAGGTGCAGCGGTGGGCCACCCGTCGGGTCCTCAAGCACGGCCGATCCGGCGACGAGGGCGTGATAGGCCATCTCGCCGACCGCGGCACCGGCTTGGTCGATGCGCCAGGGAGAACCGTAGGCGCAGTAGATGTCGAGGCGTCCGCGGACGGGGACGAGCGCGAGCAGGCGGCTCAGCCAGTCCTCGGGTGTTGTCATGGCGGACTCTGGGGTTTGAAACGATAGGGCGGAATACCCGTTGTTTTCCGCACTAATCAGCTCGCATAGCGCCTGTAAACCAACCCTGCTTCCGACCCTGCCTCTTTGAGCCCGAAGAGGTCACGGACCGAACTCCGCCAAGCCCTGAATGTGCGTTGCCGGATTGCGAATGCCACGCGCACCCTGGCCGGCATGACCAACGGGCATCGTCGGCTTGGCCCTACCCATCGCCCCGTGCTGCTACGACCGTCTCGCCCCCGAGCCGCTCGCCACAGGGCCGTCGACTAAGCCAGATTGAGATCAAGAAGCATGTTTGCGGTACTTTCAAGCATTCATAGTCTCAGACGCCGTAGATAGAAAGGGTGCACCAACTTCAGCGCCTACGGAGGGCACCATGAACTTCCTTATCGACAAGCTGGCCGGCTCGTTCTTGCTCCGGCGCGACCTCGACTACCACCTGCTCCGCGCCGCTATGGTCGTCATCTTCGCTTGGTTCGGATACGACAAATGGTTCGAGGCCGAGATCCGGGGATTGCTTCCCTTGATCACGCACGGTCCCTTCACCTTCTGGACCATCCCGGTCCTGGGCATTCGCGGCACGGCCATCTTCCTGGGCGCCTCGGAATGGACGTTTGGTACGCTCCTGCTCCTGGGCTTTTGGAACAAGAAGCTGGGGGTGCTGGGTGCCTTCGGCTCCACGGCCACCTTCATCTCGACCCTGACGATCCTGCCGTTCGTGCCCGATGCCTGGGACGCGGGCGCCGGTGGCTTCCCCGCCATGGCAATGAACGCCGCCTTCCTCCTGAAGGATCTCGTGCTACTGGTCGTCTCAGTCTACCTGCTTAGGCAGGACGTGGCTCGTGTCGTCGCGGCTCGCGACGCTGTCGATGGACGTGTCGCTTTCGCCCGCTGAATTTTACTATCGGACCTGCCGATGCCCCTGGACCACAAGGGATGGGTCCAGGGGCATTGTTCGTCCGGATGCAGCGCACGGTATTGGTCTAGTCTGAAATCAGGGTCGCGGTCGCCTGACGGCGGCCCTGATTCACTCTAGGTTTTCGCAGTGTGGAATTTTGGGGTCCGAATGCGGATCATTGGAGCGGCGATCATCGGCTATCTCTAAAGCCTAACGAGCAGCAACAGCACGATAATGTTGGTGATCTTGATCTCCGCGTCCACGACGGTTCCCGCTGTGTGCTTGTTGAGCAGGTTGTGGTTGTTCGCCGAGCGTGCACCCCTCGGATCAGAGTGGACCTTTAAGCAGATAGAAGGACCGCGCAGCCTCCTTTAGGAGCAACCACTTCAGTCACGAGAAAGGTCTGCTCTTCCGGTTTGAACGTCAGAAGCGGACCGGCAGCTTACGGCCAACTCCGGCCGGCTGTTTCGCGCCCGTGTCGGCTATTCGATTGCGTTCCGCGGTTTCTCCAAAGCTGACGTCGGCTCCCCGCGGTAGGGAGGATGACGACAATTCTTTGCCGTGCCCGGCCGCGGCGATGTCTCGCCCGCGTATGCCGCCGGAGTGCCGCAGCGCTCGACCTTCGCGTGCTGGCGTAGAAGCACAAGCCTCTGCCCTGTACCGACACCTTCATCCCAGACCTCCGCAGGGGTCGGGACAGAGTCGGCATCTTCGGGCGGCCAAAGCGTGTCTCGGCTTACAAAGGTCGGTCCGGTCAGGGACGTCCTTGCAGATGGCCTGCAGCCTCAAGGATGAGGTCGGCGACGGCTTGGGGCTGCGAGATCAAGGACATGTGGCTCGCCTTAAGCTCCACGGTCCTCGCGTTCATGCGCTTGGCCATGAATCGTTCGAGCTCCGGGTTGATCGTGCTGTCCTCGGTCGACACCGCGTAAAAGCTCGGCTTCGACCGCCAGGCCGCCTGGGTGGTCCTGCCCGTCAGCAAGGCCTTGCGGAAGGGCTGCTGGACCGCGAACAGCACCCTGGCCTTGTCCGCCGGCAGGTCGCCCGCGAAGTCCTTCAGGAAGGCCGCCTCGCTGAGGCGCCCTTCGTCGCCGTCGAACAGGATCCCGGCCGAGGCCGGCGGCGTCGGGTAGGTTTTGGCCAGCGCCGTGTAGTCCTCGTTCGCATCCGGCGCCCGGGCCGCGACGTAGACCAGCGCGGACACCTTCGGGTCGATACCGACCTCGGTCACGATCATGCCGGAGAACGAGTGGCCGACCAGCACAGTCGGTCCCTCCTGCCGCGCCAGCACACGCTGGGCGGAGGCCACCGCCTCCTCGAAGGTGGTGAGCGGATTCTGCACCGAGGTGACGTTGAGGCCTACCGCCTGCAGCCGCGGGATCACCTCCAACCAACAAGAGCCGTCGGCGAAGAGCCCGTGCACGAGCACGACGTTCCGCGCCCGTGGTAGATCCTGACCAAGTGCCGCGCCGGGAAGCAGCGCGGCGGTCGCGGCCGCGACCAGGGCACGGTTCAAGTTTCGACGGGTCATCATGGTGGGGGTCTCCGATCTGGACGGTGGGTGCAGAATGTTACCGTCCGTGTTCGTCGTCGACGCAGCAGGGATACGTCGGGTGCCCGCCAGCGCTCTGCCACGAGCGTGAGCCGGCGGCCATGATCCTACGTCGGCAGGCAGATCTCGCGCGGCGTCTGTCGGCGAACAGACCAACTCGTCGAGCGGGAGAGTGGCTCAGTCGTGGTGCCCGCATCCGCAACCCGGCGCATGGGTGCCGCCCGGCCAGCGGGAGGCCCGGATCACGCTGCAGAAGTTGCCCTTGCGGAAAGCCGGCTCCTTGTCGGCGATCACGTCGGCCTTCACGTTGCCGAAAGTGGTGTCCGGCTTGTGCCGGATGCCGTCGTAGAAGGCCTGGATGATGTCCTCCTTGAAGTTCGGCGTGCGGGGATAAGCTGAGACGATCGTCTCGCGCTCGGCGTCGGAATACTCGGCGTAGGTCAGGCCCAGCACATCCATCTCGACGCCGGCCGTGACCAGCGCGACCACCGGGTGCATGTGGACCGGGATGCCCGGCGTGGTGTGGAGCGCGATGGCCGTCCAGACCGTATAGACGTCCCCCTCGAGCACACCGTGCGTCTTCAGGAAGTCGCGGGCGGCGTTGGCACCGTCCACCTCGAAGCGTTCCTCCGCGCTACTGTGATCCGGCATCAGGCCGAGGTCGTGGAACATGGCACCCGCGTAGAGCAACTCGCGGTCGAAGGTCAGGCCGCGATGGACGCCAGCCAGCGCGCCGAACTGATAGACCCGGCTCGAATGGTTGAAGAGCAGCTCGGTCTCGCTGTCGCGGACGAACTCGGTGATCGCCTTAGCGAGAGCGCTATCGGGGACGGCGGCTTCGGACTGGATGCTCATGGTGGATCTCCTTTGCGCTGAGCCTCCCGTTGAGCTACGGAGCATCGCGAATGGCATCAATCGTCTTGTCGCGACGATTTCTGCCATCATGCGCGCATCGTCAGCCACGGAGCCTGCATGGCACCCCGATCAATCGCCGTCCTCGTCCTTCCCGGCGCCCAGCTCCTCGACGTGGCCGGTCCCCTCGACGTATTCGCCGAGGCGAATGCCCAGAGCGGCCGAGTGACCTACGACCTGGCCATCGTCGGGACGGAGCCCGGCCATATGACCACGTCGTCCGGGCGCGCGCTGGTCGCGGATCTGGTTGCTCCTGAGAGGGCGCCGACGCAGTTCGACACTCTGCTGGTCGCGGGTGCTCCCCGGATCCAGGACCTGGAGGTTCGGGCTGTCCTGCTGGAGTGGCTCGGGAGGACCTCAGCGCGCTGCCGACGCTACGGCTCGGTCTGCAGCGGCGCCTTCCTACTCGGGCAGGCCGGCCTGCTCGACGGCCGCCGGGTCACGACGCACTGGGCCGTGGCGGGTGTGCTGGCGGAGCGGTTTCCCGAGGCATCGGTCGAGCCCGACGCGATCTGCCTGTTCGACGGGCCACTCAGGACCGCGGCCGGGGTCACAGCCGGGCTCGATCTCGCCCTGGCGCTCGTGGAGGAGGACCTGGGTGCCGAGGTCGCTCGCCGCGTCGCGGCCCAGCTCGTCATGTTCTTCAAGCGCGGCGGGGGTCAGATGCAGTTCAGCCGTCGAGGCGTCAGCGCCCCGACCGGCCGCTCGGCCCTGCAGGAGGTGCAGCGCTGGGTGGCCGCGCGCCCGGCCGAGGATCACGGCGTCGACCGTCTTGCCGAACGGGCGGGGATGAGCCCGCGCCACTTCGCACGCCTGTTCCGGGTCGAGACGGGCCTGACACCGGCTGCCTATGTCGAGAACGTCCGGATCGAGGCCGTCCGCCGCCTCCTTGAAACGGAGGACGCCGCTCTTAAGCAGGTTGCCGGTGCCTGCGGCTTCCGCGACGCCGACACGCTTCGGCGCGCGTTCATGCGCCGGGTCGGCACGACGCCGGCCGAATACCGGCGTCGCCACGCACGCGCGTGACGTTTGGGCCAGTCGTCAAGCGGGTTGCAGACCGTCCGCTTCATCGCTGTGGCTCCCGAAAACAAGACAGCCGCAAACGGCCAGATCTTGTCGTGGCCGTTGGCCTGTATGAGCGTCTTAGGTGGGTGAAATTGCGACTGTCGGCTTCTGTGAGAGGGTTGCAGGAAACCGACGTCGCCGTCGCGCTGACTCACGACCCTTCTTGGACATTCGGAACTGCTGCTTGGTGGCGGTTCGGTCTGACCCGAACGCGTGGGTCTAACCGGTAGCTGGCACCCCACCTCAAAATTCAGATCGGTGATGGGCCGATGTTCGGCGCGACTCGGCCGAACGGCCCGGATGTATGTACGGCGAAACCAACACTCGACGCTCGCCGCGGCGACCAGTCCGGCCGCCGCACGCAGCCTATTCTGCTTGCTGAGAAGACGCTTCGAGGACGATCAGTTTACAGGCTGTACGTCAGCTCACCGTCGAATGAGAATAGCGCAAAGACCGCTGAGGGCACAGCAAACGCCGACCACCGTAAAGACCAGGGCTGTATCGTGCGTGACATCGAGCAGATGGCCGATCGCCGGTTCCGCCAACCCTGCAAAGAGATACGAATAGGTATTCATCACACCGGTCGCCGTACCAGCCCGTCGGCGTCCGACCAGATCTGGCACCAAGGCCCAGAACGTTGCGTGAGGCCCGTACACGAAGAAGCCGCACAGGAAGAGCGCAAGGATTGCCCAAAGGCTTGAAACCGGGAGAGTGTACATGACCGCTGCCGCCAATACGGCGGAGAACATGTACAGCGTGATCGGCTTCCACCGGATCGACCCGAACACCCGGTCCGAGATCCACCCGTTCGAGAGGGCGCCGAACGCCATCCCTACAGGCAAGGCGACGGTGATCCACCGCGCGTTCAGGCCCGTGACCGCGCCCAGCTTAGCCGTTGCCTCCAAGAAATGCACCGGGACCCAGACAACGAGCCCGTATCGGGCGGCGTTGTTGAAGCCCAGCGCCAGACCGCCGATGTGGATCTTCGCGTTTGTGAGGATGGCCCGGTAGCGCTCGGCCGAGGTCTCTGGCTTCGCGTCGTCGTCTTTGGCGAGTTCCTCCGCGCTCTCCTCAGCCTCATGCTCGCGTTTGAAGCCCATTTCCTCGGGGGTGTCGCGCACAATGAAGAAGAAGCACAGACCGGCGAAGATCAGGAGAACCACCGGCAGGCGAAACACCCACCTCCAATGCAGATGCAGCAGGTCGACGACGACTAGGCCGAGAATGTAGGTGACGACCGACGACATGCCGGCGGCGAACAGGTAAAGGCCGTAGACTTTCCCGCGCTCAGCTTTGGTCCACCAGTTGGAGATGATGCGGCTGCCCGGGGCGAACCCGAGAGCTTGGAGATAGCCGTTAAGCCACCACCCCAAGAGAAGGGTCTTGTACCCGACTGCGAAGCTGACTGCCCAATTCATTAGGCTCGACGAAATCGCGCCGGCGGTGACGATCTTGCGACCGCCGAATTTGTCGCCGAGGTTACCATTGATCGCTTGGCCGATCGCGTAGCCCCAGAGCATGCCGGCAGAGACCCAGCCGATGAGTTGCTTACTAACGTCGAACTCGGCTTGGATGCCGGGGATCGCAAATCCGAGGGTCTGCCGCCCGGTGTAGTAGAATAGATAGCAGAACATCACGGTGAGTAGCATTCGCCACTGCAGCGAACGGTATCGTGTACGTGCTATGGGCGCAGCCAAAACCGGCTCCACCAGCAGATTGCTGCCGATCTTTGACATTATTTCTCTCCCATCGGCGATCAGAATAATATCTTCGCCATTTTCTAAGAAGACGAAACGCTTTTGTATTATTAATCTTTGGAATTATTAGAAGCACACGCAATGCGGTCATCCCTTTTGCCGCATAGAACTGTTGCGCCAACTGTACTGACGCGTCAGAGCGACGATGACGGAGGCCGTGCCTATCGCGCGGCGGACCACCATGGCCGGGTGGGCGTCGGTGATTCTGAGGGACGACCGTCGCTGTTCGTGGCGATCCAGCGAGAGCCCCAGCGCGGCCAAAGCCCTGGTGGCGGGTATGGCGCACCCGCCTGGTCAAGCGACGCTACTCAACCGGTCAGGACACGCCGTTCAGAGCGAAATCGAAGACATCGAGGTTGCGCACCACGCCCGTCTCCGCCCATTCCCGGTATTCAGGCGTGAGCGGGCGCGAAAGGATGAGCGGGACGCGTTGCTCGCCGATCCCACCGTGCGAGCGCAACCGGTGTCCCCCGAGGGCCGACAGGTCGTGGTCTTCGCGCCGGGCGCCAATCACGGTCGCGCGGTCGGTGAAGATGGCGAAATCACCCTCGCGATCCGGGGGGAGCTGGAAGCGCTCGCACACGGTCGCCTTGTCCAGCACCAGCTCGACCCCCGGTAGTGAGCGCGCATAGGTCATCATCGCCGCGATGTCGCCCGGCTTGAGCAGGTGCACGCGCACGAAGCCGCCGAGCGCCCCGTGGTGGCGTACGAACGGGTCGGCAATGGGGCAGATCACCCGCACGCTCCCCGCGCCGAACTTCGCCGTCAGTGCGTCCTCAACGTAGACGACGTTGGGCTGACCGTCGGCCGCCGCCTTGTCGGCCATGCCGTGGTCCGCGGTCAGCGCCACCGTCGCACCAAGTTCGATCATCCGCGCAATGCGTTTGTCCACCTCGGCGTGAAACGCATTGGCCTCGGCATCGCCTGGGGCATACTTGTGCTGCACGTAGTCGGAGGTAGATAGGTACATCAGCCCCGGCTTCAGGGACGCGAGCAGCTTGAGCCCCGCGTCCAGCGCAAACAGCGACAAGTCGGCCGAGTACTGATCGGGCCTGGCACGCCCCACCAGCTCCTCGCCGCCGGACGCACCGACAGCTGAAAGGTCGGCTGTGTTCGGCTGCTCCGACGAGAACGCGATCCCGTCCATCTCGTAGGCGAGCACCTTCAACAGCTTGTCTTTGGCGGTGACAACGGCGGTTTGCACGCCGGCCTTGCTTACGGCGCCGAGGATGGTGCCGCACCGCAGCCGCCGCGCATCTGTAACCATGATCTCTTCGCCTGTCTCCGCGTCGAGATAGTAGTTGCCGTTGATGCCGTGGACCGCGGGTGGGACGCCAGTGACGATCGAGGTATTGTTCGTGTTCGTCGTGGTGGGAATTGAGGCGAGCGCGCTACCGACGTAGCCCTTCGTCCTCAAAGCAGCGATCGTCGGCAGGACGCCGTCGGCGATGCCACGCTCCAAGTACTCCGGGTCGAAGCCGTCGAGACAGACGACAACCGTCGGCCGCCTCGGCAGGGCGTAGGTGCGCCCATTGGCCTCCACGTGCGTCGTCGTCTGCGGACGGTGGGCGGATGACATCTGGGGCATATCCTTGATCCAATACTTCCGGCCCACGTTGAAAGCGGCGGGCGACGGGCGGACCAGTGATGCCACCTGACATGTGATATACAATCGAATAATACGCACTCACATGTGAGAAATTTTACAGACGGCTTATCAGGTCGAGGTACGGGTGTATGGTGCGAGGAGCAAGGTGAGATGAACGAACGGGAGCTCCCGCTCACCGCGTTGCGCGCCTTCGCCGTGGCAGCGCGCTCGCAAAATCTGGAGGCCGCAGCCAAGCAGCTCGGTGTCACGCACGGTGCGGTGAGCAAGCAGATCTCGGCGCTTGAGGAGTGGCTCGGCCAGAGCCTGTTCTCGCGTCAGGGGCGTGCACTCCAGCTGACGCCGTACGGGAACGTCCTTGCCGACAGGGTCGCCGACTCGATCCGCCAGATCGGTGCGGCGTGCGATTATGTCCGCAGAGACCACTCATATCGGGTTATTTCTGTGGACGCACCGGCCACATTTGCGATGTACTTCCTGCTGCCGCGCATCAGGGAGTTTGAGGCGCGACACGCGGGCCTGTCCGTGTGGATCGCCACGCGGCTCACGGGGCAGACGGCGGACTTCTCCAGGAACGACGTCGTGATCAGTCGCGGCTCGCTTGCGAAGGCGTCGGTGCGGATCGGACCCGCCAGACACCTGTTCGAGGAGAAGCTCACCCCAGTGAGCGCGAGCTCTCTGCTCCGCGAGTTACCCGTCAAATGCCCAGCCGACATTTGGAAGCACAAGCCGATCGCCTCTTCGAGCCGCCCGGGCGATTGGGAAGCGTGGTTCGAGCGTGCCAGGCTGGGCAGACCCCTCATAGAGGGCGGCCATCGCTTCGATCACCTGCACGTAGCTCTGCACGCGGTCCGCGACGGTCTCGGTTCGACGATCGCACCTCGACAGTTCTTCGACGGAACCTCGCGGCGGTATCGTCTGCGCTGCCCATTGCCGGACGTCTGCTATCCGGGCGAGTCGTTCTATGCCCACTCAACTCTTCAGCCTATAGCGGCGCCGGTCGAAATCTTTCTGACTTGGCTTCAGGAGCAGTGCGGCTTTGCCGAGCGATAAAGATGTGGATGGATGTAGTTTTAGAACAAGCAGTCTCGGATTAAATGTATCCGCGAATAGATGCGATATTTCCAATCTTAGAGTGAACTTTATACGCCCGGAACGATTTGTGCGTGGTGTAAAGTTCAATGTCGTCTTAGGGCCTTTAATTAGGTGTCAGCGGCCATCCCGAGCCGACCTTGAGCAGCAGCCGACCTATGACCGCTGTCGGATAACCCTGACGGCCTTCCGAACGCCCGACATGGATCGATTAAGGACACCATGGCGGTAAGCGCAGCGCTGCCTTGCTCATGGCCCACTGGCACGATAAGCATCTTACATGCGTACGCTCTTCGCCTCTGCCTTGCGAATGATTCGGCCTGACCGCGACAGGTCCGGCCGGAGAGGGTGACGCGCGTCAGCGCGAGATAGGCGAGAGCGTCGAACCCAGCCCTTCCGTGCCGAGCGGGAGGGCTTTTTTCATTCACTTGAGGTTCGGCGCGTCCACCATCTCCGCACAGGACGCTCCCACATGTCACGCCGTATCCTGATCACCAGCGCATTGCCTTACGTCAGCGGCGCCAAGCACCTCGGCAATCTCGTTGGCTCCCTGCTGCCTGCCGACGTGCACGCGCGCTTCCACCGTCAGATCGGAAACGATGTGCTCTTTGTCTGCGCGACCGACGAACATGGCACACCCACCGAGATCGCAGCGGCCCAGGCCCATCTCGATCCCCGCACCTTCTGCAACGTCGAGCATGCTCGTCAGGCAGATACATACCGTCGCTTCGGGCTGAGCTTCGATCACTTCGGCCGTTCGTCCGCGCCTTCCAATCATGCGCTGACCCAGCACTTCTACCATCGCCTCGACGCGGCCGGGCTGATCGACGAGCGCGTCGTTCCGCAGGTCTGGTCGCCCGTTGACGGTCGCTACCTGCCGGACCGTTACGTGCATGGGATCTGTCCATACTGCGGCGCTCCCGAGGCACGGGGCGACCAGTGCGATGCCTGTGGCACCCTGCTCGACCCCGTAGACCTGATCGCGCCGCGCTCGATGCTGTCAGGAGACACCCGGTTGGAGGTACGCGAGAGCCGCCACCTGTTCCTCCGTCAATCGGCGCTCGTGGGCCGGCTGAACACGTGGCTCGACACCCGCTTGGGGTGGCCGCCCTTCGTCGCCTCCCTCGCCCGAAGCTGGCTGACCGCGGACCTCAAGGACCGCTGCATCACGCGCGACCTTACCTGGGGCGTGCCGGTGCCGCGCCCCGGGTTCGAGGGCAAGGTGTTCTACGTCTGGTTTGACGCGCCCATCGCCTACATCGCCGCCACCCAGGACTGGGCCGCCGCTCAGGGGCGAGACTGGCGAGAATGGTGGTGGGGTGAGGCTGCCGGCGGGAGTGGCTACGTGCAGTTCCTCGGCAAGGACAACGTTCCGTTCCATGCCGTCAGCTTCCCCGGCACCTTGCTGGGTTCCGGGGAGCCCTGGCGGACGGTGGACGTGATCAAGGGCTTTCACTGGCTCACGTACGAGGGCGGCAAATTCTCGACGAGCCAGGGACGCGGCCTGTCCTGCGAAGCGGCGCTCAACGCGCTGCCCGCCGACCTGTGGCGCTGGTGGCTGATCGCGAACGCACCCGAGCGCGCGGACGTGGACTTCCAAGCGGCGCGGTTCGCGGCGGACGTGAACAAGGACCTCGCCGACGTGTTCGGCAACCTCGTCCAGCGGGTGACGCGCTTTGCTCGAACCGCCTTCGATGGATGCGTGCCCGAGGGTGGCGAGCACGGCGAGGCCGAACGCGCGCTCGCGGTGAGTGTTCGGGAACGCGTGAGTACGATCCGCGCCCACCATGAAGCACGAGAGTTTCGGCACGCTGCGGCGGAGACCCGGGCGCTCTGGGCAGGCGCGAACGCCTACGTCCAGGCCGCGGCGCCCTGGTCGTCGCTCCGAACCGACCGCCCCCGTGCAGCAGTGGCGACCCGTACCGCCCTGGCGCTCATCGAGGTCTGCGCTACCGTGGCCTGGAGCATCATTCCGAATCTCGCGACTTCGGCCATCACTGCGGTCGGTGGTGTGGCGAGCGCAGGCCCGCCCCTGTGGCCGGACGATGTGACTGATCAGCTTCTCGATGAACGAAGGGCGGGAATGGTCCTACCCTCTTCGTTCGAGCCTGTAGCCAAACTCAGCGTCGAGAGTTCCGGCTTCGCAGGATGGTGGAAGAGAGCGGAGTAAGCCGTGCAGCAAAGCCATGGGGCCGTTATGGGTCGGTATCTGCTCGTCCGCTTTTCCGGCAAGCCTTCTGCGAGGCGGGCCAGCGGCTTTCGGCCAGACCCGGCCGGCAGCTTCGCGCCCATTCCAGCCATCCAGCGGCGTCAGACGAATTCCGAGGAGCAGACATCGTCTCGGGCTGAGTCGTAGGTCCGGATCGCGCCATCAGCCGACCGACTGCGGCCTCATCGCGGAGGACCGATGTTGATCTATGAGCAGACGTTCGCAGGTTGAACGTTATGGAACAGTGTTCCCATGGCAGCCTTGCTCGCGTGAAAGCGACCGTTTGATCGCGGCTCGAGTGCTCGGTTCGTCGGGTATCACACAATACCGACGCAAGGCTCTGGAATGAATGAGCGGGATTAACCTGTGAAAATGGCACAGGTTAATCTGCATCGTAATCGCGAGGCTGACATCAGCGGACCTGCAGCAGGTGCTGGTGGTTTCGGGAGCGCCCAGCGCCTCCAGTCAAAGGCCCAGTGAGACGCTCTTGATTTCAGCTTCCGGCTCCGATCTGACCCCGCTCGTGCGCAAGCTGGAGAGCATCGCCTCGCTTTCGGTCGAGGAACGCCAAGCTGTCGAGAGCATGCCGGCGACTGTCCGATTGCTCGACGCCCGGCAGGACATCGTGCGCGACAAGGACCAACCCGCGCATTGCTGCCTCGTCCTCTCGGGCTGGACCTGCCGCTACAAGCTCCTGAACCAAGGCAAGCGGCAGATCTTCTCTTTCCATGTTCCAGGCGATTTGCCGGACCTGCAAAGCCTGCACCTGCGGGTGATGGACCACAGCCTTGCCACCGTCACGGCCTGCCGGCTCGCCTTCATCCCGCATGAGAGCATGCGCGAACTCACGATCCAGTTTCCGGGCCTGGGCGCGGCCCTGTGGCGCGACACGCTGGTCGATGCGGCCATCTTCCGCGAGTGGATGATCGGCATCGGCCGCAAGACAGCCTTCGGGCGGATCGCGCACCAGTTCTGCGAGATGTACCTGAAGCTGGAGGCGGTCGGCTTGGCGGCGGCCCACCGCTGCGAGTTGCCGATCACGCAGGTCGACATCGGCGATGCGCTCGGGCTGTCGAACGTGCACGTCAACCGTGTGCTGATGGACATGCGCAGCCAGGGCCTGATCACGCTGCGTGGCCGCGCATTGGTGATCGAGGACTGGCGCGCATTGTGCGCTGCGGGTGAGTTCGACCCCGCCTACCTGCATCTAGAGCCTGGCGCGTCATGAGCCTGCACCTTCAGCCTGTTCTCCTCGCGGCCGGCAGTCGCGACGAGGACAGCGAGCTTGTTTTGGCTGATCACCGCTTGGTCGCGGTGCTGGTGCGCTTATCCAAGGCGCACGGGGCAGGCGAAGAGCTTCCGGATATCAGGGGATGGCGACAACGTCCCTCTTCCTCCGTCGCAGGCAGAACCGCATGGCTCCAGGATCAACCTGCAAGAAGCAACGCAGTTGATTTCGGGCAGAACGGTATCCTACCTCCCGCGGTTGTCCATGTGGGAACCGGCCACCCCGGGCCGTCCACTTGGTGAACCACTCCCGGAGGCGAGGCTGAACACCAACGACACCGATCTGCGCCAGCAGCTTGACGCGGCCGACGCACGGGCTACCGAAGCCGAGCGTCGACTAGCCGCGGCCGAGGCACGCTGCGTTTCGCTGGCAGAGGACAGGCGCCAGCTCGTCGGCGCCCTCCAGCACCAGGTGCGCAACATCTTAACGGTGGTGCGCTCGGTCGCACGCCGCTCGGGCGAGACGAGTGCGAGCGTCGAGGATTACGGTATGCACCTCGATGGACGACTCACGGCTCTGGGACGCGTCCACGGCGCGATGGTGACCGACCCGCGCGCCAAGCTCTACCTGCACGCGCTGATCTCGGACGAGTTGCTGTCCTACCAGGCCAAGGAAGGCGAGCAGGTGGACATGTCCGGCCCTCGCATCCGGTTGCAGCCCCAGGCGACGAGCCCGCTCGCCCTGGCCTTCCACGAATTGGCCACCAACGCGATCAAGTTCGGGGCGCTCACCCGCGATGAGGGAGGGATTCAGGTATCCTGGCGGCGCGAGCAGGGTCCCGAGCCGCGTCTTGTCATGACGTGGCGCGAGTGGGGCGGTCCGCCTGTCTCACCACCGCAGCGCACAGGCTTCGGCCTCACGCTGCTTGAGAGCGTGCTGCCTTATGAGCTGCGGGCCGAGGTCAGCCTTGACTTCGCGCCGACCGGTTTGAGCTGCACAATCGCGCTGCCCCAGGTCGCCTGGATTGTCGATGAGGCGGAACCGACCTGATCCGGCCCGGTGCCGCTACCTTCAGGCGAACAGCGCTCCGGCAATCCGCTCAGGCTCAAACGGCTTCTCGCAGTGGCGCACGTCGGCAAAGCGGGCCGGGATCGCTGTCTTCTCGTAGCCCGTGGCAAACAGGAAGGGCACGCCGCGCGCTTGCAGGGCGTCAGCCACAGGGTAGACCATCTCGTCCTGCAGGTTGACATCGAGCACGGCCGCATCGATCTCGGCCGTGGCTGCGATCAATGCGAGAGCGTCTTCGACACGTGGCACCGGCCCCAGAACCTCAGCTCCTCTCTCCTCGAAGTGCCGCCGGAGATCGTCGGCGATGAAGTACTCGTCTTCCACGACAAGCACGCGGCGGCCGGCAAGCGGGTTCGTGGTGGAGGTCATGCGCGGGTCCTTGGGTCAGCACGCTCGCTGAGCGGCAGGTCGATGGAGCAACGCAGCACCGTCTCGCCGAGTTCGTAACTCGTCTCGGCCTGCAGCACGTAGGGCAGGGCTCGTTCGATCAACTCGCGCCCGTAGCCGCGCCGCTTGGACACTGCGTCCCGCCCCTCAAGTGGATGGCTGATGCCTTCCTCCACCCAATCCAGCAGCAGGCGTCGGCCCTCGCCGTCAGCCGCGTAGGTTCGCCACGTCACTCGGAGCTGGCCATGTTCCGAAGTTAGAGCGCCGTACTTGCGGGCGTTGGTGGCGAGTTCGTGCAGGGCGAGTGCGAAGGTCTGCACCGTCGCTTTGCGTAGGCGCACGAAAGGTCCGTGCAACCTAATGCGATCCTGCATGGCTCCAGCTCCGAGTGCATCAAGCTCCGTCTGGATCAGCGCTCGAAGGGTGATAGGCTCCTGGTCAGATCGGGAGAGCAGGTCCTGAACGCGTGAGAGGGCGGAGAGCCGGTCGTTGAACTGCTCGCGGAAATGCTCTGTCGGGCCGGTCTGGGCCATAGTCTGCTGCGCGATGGAGCGCACTACGCCGAGCAGGTTGCGGGTGCGGTGCTGCAGCTCGGCGACCAGTACCCCCTGGCGTTCCTGCATCTCGCGGCGCGTGGTCACATCGCTCCCAGCGCCAAACCACTCGACGATTTCGCTGTTCGGCCCGAGCAGCGGTACAGCTCGCGACAGCACCCATCCGACGCTGCCGTCGGCCAGCAGCACACGATGCTCCAACTCGAAGAGCGATTTGGTGTCGATTGCAACGTCGATCGCGGCGCGGACGCGCGGCAAGTCCTCGGCGAGGATGTACTTCTCGACCCAATCCTCGATCGGCTCGGCCGTCGCGGCAAGAGTAGCGCTGTCGAGCTGGTACATCCGCCGCCAGTCGGGACTCATCCGGTAGATTGTGTTGCCACCCGCCGTGACCAGCGCGCGGAAGCGCTCCTCGCTCTCACGCAGCGCCGCCTCGGCGCAGACCCGCCCAGTGATATCCGTGAAGAGCACCGCCACGCGGTTTCGCTCGCGATCAAGGCTGAAGATGTTGAGGTCGAAAATGCGCCCGAGCGTCTGCTCGGCTTCCTGAACCCTCAAGGGCTCGCCGGTGTCGAGCACCTGTCCATACATCTGCGTCCAGCGCGGGTTCGGCGTGCCAAGCAACTCCGTCGCCGTCTTGCCGACCGGGTAGGGCATCGAGGTGTGCTGCATGAAAGCAGGGTTCACCTCGAGGAAGCGGAAATCGCTCCACGCGTGAGACTCGTCTCGGATCACCTCCACCACGGCATAGGCCTCGTCCATCGCATCGAACAGGGTGCGGTAGCGCTCCTCGCTGCGCTTGCGGATGTCGATGTCGATGTTGATCCCGACCCATTTCTCAACATGCGCGCCCGCGTTGAGCACGGGGGCGGCGCGGACATTCGTCCAGCGCCAGCCGCCGTCGGGAGCACGAAGGCGGAACTCGGTGTTGATGAGTCCGTGGGCCGAGATCGCCTCTCGCCATTGCCGCTCGGCATAGCTCCGATCGTCGGGGTGGATCGCGTCCAGCCAACCATACCCGAGCCACTCCCCTAGGGTCTGGCCGGTATAGGCACGCCAGCTCGGGCTGTCGGCGACGACAACACCGCTCCCATCGGTCTCCCAAACCGCCTGCACCCAGTCCTCGATCAGGAGGCGGTGCTGCGCCTCGCTCTCGCGCAAGTTCGTTTCTTCCCGGCGCCGGTCGGCGACCTCGACGAGGAGTTCCATTGCTCCTGCGAACGCGCCGTGGTCGTCCCGGATTGGCGACCATGTTGTATCGAACGCACGCTGCACGGACCGGCCGTCGTGCCCGAGGAGGGTAACGGAAAGGTCGGCGATCCGGGTAGCTCGGCCCGCGAAAGCCCTTTTCATTACTGGGACGAGCACCTCGGCGTGAACTTCCGGCCAGCCTTCTGCTGCCGGGCGGCCTAGCAATTCGGGATGCCGGTCCTTGGCGATCGCGATGTAGGCGTCGTTGTAGAGCTGAACGTGGGCCGGGCCCCATAGGATGTTGGCGGGTCCGGGCATGGCGAGGACCATGTCCACTGCGGTGCGCAGGCTCTGCGGCCACCGCCCGATGGGGCCGAGCAGCGTTGCTGCCCAGTCATGCTCGCGAATGCGCTCGGCCATCTCGCCATCACCGCGCGGCCAGACCGAAGGTTCGAGGTTCATGGTGATCGAGGACCTTAGCGTGTTTTCTGCTCTTGAGCCGAGGGGAGACACCAACAGTTCCCGGTCACAAGGCTCAAGCTCGTTGGGGACGGGGCTTGTTCCAAGAGGGCTTGCTCCAGCGGAACTCAACAGGCGCCCTCCTGCTGCGGCGCGGTTCGCCATTTGGGCGTTATGGAGCCTTACGATGGCTTGAGTTTTTGCTCCCGTCGATTGCTGTGTGTGAAAGAGGCTGAGTGCGCATCGTGCGACGGGGCGGCTCCTGTTCCTGGCCGATGGAAGCAGGGCCACTGCAGGCATACCCATCTGGGTCTAACAACGACAAGAACACATGGAAACGCCGCCCGAGATCACCTTCGAGCAGATCCGCGAGCGCGCCTATGATCTTTGGGAGCGCAACCACCGTCCCGACGGGCTCGAGATCGAGTTCTGGCTCGTGGCTGAGCGGGAACTCAAGGCCGAGCGTGACAAGAAGCAGGCGCAGGCGAGCGCTGATGAAGACGACAAGGTGTCGTGTGCTTCTTCAAGAGATGACGCGCTGAGGAGCTGATGCCTCCCAGCCCTGTCAATCAACCTGCAGCATGGATTTCGATTGGTGCGGCCGCCTCAATCGCGCGTGCGCATGGCCGACCGTAGAACCCGCATCACATCCTCGATCGCTGTCTCGCCACCCTGCTCGCGCACAGCGATCTGCACGCCCTCCGCAACATGCTGGCCAATGATCAGAAGCGCGACCTCGCGCAAAGCCGCCGTGATGGCGTTGATCTGCTGCACCTCGTCCAAGCAGTAGCGGTCCGCCTCGATCATGGCCTTCAGGCCTCGGATCTGCCCCTCAATCCGGTTCAATCGCTGCAGGAGAGGCTTGCGCTCCTCGTCACTGCGCTGCAGCTCGATCCGTCCGTCAACGATCCTACTTCCCGTCACGCGGTCTGCCCCCCCTGCTCTCAGCACCAGGATCTGCATCCAGAGCTGATACGTGCAGTCACGCAGAAAGGTTCGCCTCACGGCGCGAATGCGGCAGGCATCGCTCCCACGGGTGCCGCCGAGACCCAGTGTTGACCTTGTCGCAGGAAACCCTCATCGGCACCACGCGCCCTCGGGTGAGCAAGGACGCGTGGCTATCAGGGTTCTACCTGTTCTTAGCTGCGCAGACTCGTGTTGGTCGGCGGCTCGCTCATCTGCTCCTTCTGGGCGCCGGAATCGGGCCGGGCCGGGCCGAGAACCGGCTCCTCGCCGAGGGGCTCGGCCTGGACGAAATGGTACTCGCCCTTGCCGTCGAGGGAGGGCCCCTGCGAGTAGCGGCCGGGCTGGACCGGCACGCCGTTCCGCTCGGTGCCGAAGAAGGCGTAGCTGAACTCCTTCGTCTCCTCGTTCTGGTCGAAGCTGTTGGGGACCGGCAGGCCCTCGGTGAGGCCGCCGAGCTCGTCGATGACCGCGAGCCATTGCTGCTGGTGCATGGTGTCGCGCGCGATCAGGAAGCGCCACATGTCTTGCATGCCCTTGTCGTGGGCCGCGTTGAACAGGCGCACCGCGAGCGTCCGGCCCGTCGCCTCGGCGGCGACGTTGGCGAACATGTCGCCCACGATGTTGCCGCTGGCGTAGACGTGCGAGCAATCGAAGGGCAGCCCGTCCGAGTTGCCCGGGAAGGCCGCCATGCCCGTCGACAGCAGGGTCTTGTGCAGCATGCCCTCGACGGCGTGGCGGGGCCGCTCTCCGCCACCCATGACAGCGTTCATGATGGGGCTTGAGGCGGCTGCCGTCTCCTGCAGGGAAGCCGGAGCGTTCTCGAGGTTCAGGGCGACGGCGGTCGCCAGCATCTCGATATGGCCGATCTCTTCGGTGGCGGTATGCAGGAGGACGTCGCGGTACTTGGTCGTCGGACCGCGTGCACCCCAGCCCTGGAAGAAGTACTGCAGACAGACCCGGATCTCGCCCTCGATCCCGCCGATGGCCTGCTGGAGCATGCGGGCGTAGAGCGGATCCGGGTTCTCGACCTTGACGGGATATTGCAGCCGCTTGTCGTGGAAATACATGCGCTTGCCTCGTTGGCTGGAATGGATGAAGTGCGCGATTATCCTGCATTAACATACTGGGCAGGAGTATCGGCACGCTCCTCCCTCAACCCATCGAAACGTGGTTGGTTCAACCGGAAGCGAGTTATCATTGATACGCGCGTGCTGTTGCGCCTTACATTCAGCCGGCAGGCACCAGTTGGGCCAGCGCGCATCAACCGCTGTGTCATTGAGTTGTTTGGAGATCCTGCGTCCCCACAGGGCTTTCCCGAACAGACCGGTCCGCAGCGGTCCGCCGTGAACGTATGAAAAACGACTATTTTCCCGACGCTATGGGCCGCGCGTAAGGGGATTTATGGGGTCCATGGGGCCATCTACTCCGTCAGCACCAAGCCGACGAACATTAGGGCCGCCGAGTAGACGGGATGCCCCTGCTCGTTCCTAACCAGCAAGGTGAAAGCCTGTCGGTCCCCGCCACGGGGCAACTCATGCGACGTGATCTCGGGAAGAACCTCTTTGGCATGCTGGCATGCCTCTTCCAGGGTTGCGCACTCGGTTCCAACGTGGTCGCGTGTATCGCGACCGTTTTGAACATCGAAGAAGTAGCGCGGCATGCCTTCACCTCAGTGCCCGCGCGGCGTCGCTTGCAACGTACGCAGACAGGCGAAGCCGGCCATCGCGCGCTCTCCCGAGGAGAGAGAGGGTTCGGTCGCAGGCGCCGTTCTGCAGGGCTTCGACTTCGAGATCTGCAAGTTGCATCAGGAGGAAGTCGGGTGCCTCACCACAGCGGACTGGCCCACCCTCCCCGAGGCGCTCGATGAGCGTTTCGACGGACTCGGAGGAGAATGGTGGGGTCGCGTCCGGCATAGTGGATACTTCCAGGGAAGGTGACGGCGCGGACCTGTGTGAGAGTGGATGCGTGCCCGCGCCGTTGTGCAAAGTAGCTTATCAAAAACGCAAAAGAGGTAGCCAAGCGCGAGATCAACCAGTCTCTGCAATAAAGGTTGCTGTGGTTGCAAGTAAAACTTCAGATTTATTATTTATAATCACTTATTATCTTGGGTTAAAAACCGCATGTTAAATTGCTACAAGTTCACGGCGAGCGATTGGAGATATACCTTTTGCTCGCATCCGCTCAACAGCACAGGACAATTGCCTGGAGAGAACCGTGCGGTACTCCGAGAGGGCTTGGCATCATGGGCCGTCCAAACAGAAACAGCGTAGAATGCCATTTCGAGAAAACGACCAGAAATCCGACAGGTCGGTTGGGGTGCGCGTGCCGAGTGTGAGGCGGCTGGCACGTGTCGGAAAACCCTGGGGGAAAGCAAATGTCCGGAAAACGCTCGTGACCGGACGCTCCTCTTGTGCGGCGTGAAGGTCCGGAAGGGGTCACTCTGAGACCTTGGCCGCTGCCGCATCGAACATCGGCTTACCTAAGTCTGGCCCCCGAAGCGGACGGGCCGCAAACGGCCAACTCCAGACAGTGAGGCTTCGCGCTGGTCTCTGTGACGTCGCCGAATCGGCCAAGGTCTTGGAAGCAGATGCTTCAACGAATCGAGCCGGTCACTCGATCAGGAGAAGGCCGCGCTTCCGGTTGCCATCAAGGGTGTCCATGGCCGCGTAGAGGCGCGCCCGCTCGACGAGCCAAGGCCGGTAGGCGTGGTTCACGTCGAGAACGAGGACGAGATCCTCGCCCTCCAGGTAGCCGCCGATCGGCGAATGGTGTCCTGCTCCCGCGCCGAAGATTACCACGCGGCTGAAGTTGACGATGTAGCGGCGCCCTGGATCGTTCGCGCGGCGCATGTGCGCTCGGAAGTCCTCGGCACTGAGATCGCGAAGGAGCCTGACCGGTCGGTTCGTGCGCGCCCGCGCTACCTCAGCAAGTTCATCGAGGGTCAGTCCGAGCAGGCAGTATCCGGTCCAGCAGCGCCCGGTGCCGGCAAGAACCGCGACTTCGGTGTTCGCCCGCTCACCGAGGGAGCGGAACACGTTGGCTAGGCTCGCGGGTCCGCAGAGAGAGGCGTTCGACTGCCACGCCAGCTCGCGCCCGAAGCGCGCGGCGACAGGAAGGCGCCAAGCACGGTCAAGCAGGGGTTCAGAACTTGTGACGGCAATGCGGATGGCCTCAGGCGGAACCCTGGGCGGGATCAGAGCAAATGCCGCCGCACCCAGCATGCAGCCGGCGCCGGCCGCGACGAAGAGCCTGTGCGTCATGACTGTCTCGCCGCCCAGGACACGAAGCCTCCTGGCCAGCTTATGTCGTGAAGGCTCTCAGCGCATCCATGTTCGAGATCTTCGGCCTTGCGCCCATCTCAGCCGCTCAGCCGCCTCCCGCAGTTTCTCCGAAGCCGAGGGTGCAGCAGCTCAGCTTGTGGGTCTCAATTGCGCCATCAGCGGGCTTTCGCGTTCAGCTACTCAAAGGTCTGCTCGCCGAGCGAGAGCAGACCCACGCAGCTGGGGTCCCTGGCGGTCACGACATTCTGAGGTACGGGCACATTGGCGAACTGTCGCGGAGCCCATCCACCAGTATCGATGAAGGCCGCTCGGGGTGGGGAGCGACTGTCGGGCAGTTGCATGACGAGTGGCGAGATCGCGTCCGTCAGCCGCCTACGCCGCAAGGTTCCGGGCAACCTTCGGTGCCGACCGAAGGGCCGCCGCGCCTGCGCTAGGGCGGACTCAGGACCGGCTCGCCGACCCCACGTCCGGCGAGCCCGGCAGCCGGTCAGGACGCCGCGATCAGCTCTTTGATGCGCGAGGCGAGCGCCTCCATCACGAAGGGCTTCGTCAGCACGGCCATGCCAGGCTCAAGATGTCCGTTGCCGACGGCTGCGTTCTCGGCATAGCCGGTGATGAACAGCACTTTCAGGTCCGGCCGGCCAACCCGGGCCGCATCCGCCATTTGGCGCCCGTTCATGCCGCCCGGCAGTCCGACGTCGGTGACCAGCAGGTCGATGCGCACGTCCGATTGCAGCACCTTCAGGCCGGAGACCGCGTCCGCCGCCTCGATGGCGGTGTAGCCCAGATCCTCCAGCACCTCGGTCACCAGCATGCGGATGCTGGGCTCGTCGTCCACGATCAGCACCGTCTCGCCCTGCTCGGCGCGCGGCGCCCCGGCGAGGTCCGGCAGGCTCTCGGCCCCGTCCGCCTCGCCGTAGTGACGGGGCAGGTAGATGCACATGGTCGTGCCCTGGCCGACTTCCGAGTAGATCCGCACCTGACCGCCCGACTGGCGGGCGAAGCCGTAGATCATGGAGAGGCCGAGCCCGGTGCCCTGGCCGGTCGGCTTCGTCGTGAAGAATGGGTCGAAGGCGCGCGCGACGACGTCGGGCGTCATGCCGGTGCCGGTATCGGTCACGCACAAGGACAGGTACTGGCCCGGAGGGAGGTCGCGCTCCTTGGCGGCACGGTCGTCGAGCCACTTGTTGGCGGTCTCGATGGTGATGCGCCCGCCTTCGGGCATGGCGTCGCGCGCGTTGATGCAGAGGTTCAGCAGCGCATTCTCAAGCTGCGGCGGGTCGACTAGCGCGGGCCAAAGGCCGGCCGCCCCGACCACCTCGATGTGGACGGCTGGCCCTACGGTCCGGCGGATCAGGTCCTCCATGCCGTTGATGAGGGCGTTCACGTCGGTCGGCTTCGGGTCGAGCGTCTGGCGCCGCGAGAAGGCGAGCAGCCGGTGGGTGAGCGCGGCCGCCCGCTTCGACGCGCCCTGTGCCGCGTTGATGTAACGGTCGAGGTCGGTCAGGCGGCCCTGGCTCATCCGGGTCTGCAGGAGCTCCAGGCTTCCCGAGATG
>NZ_VZZK01000046.1 GCF_008806385.1 Methylobacterium soli | reverse complement strand
AGCTCCGTCATGCTCGCACGATCGGAGAACGCGCGGGAATGCCACACGAAATGACGAAGAGCCACTAAACCGGTGCAAGTCCAACGTGCCCGAGGCGCTGCTCCTGCTGCGACCAGCGCCAGGCGCCGATCCGGACCCGGCGCAATCTCGTGATCACCGGCCCCTGCGGCGTGGGCAAGAGCTGGCTGGCCTGCGCGCTCGGGCACAAGGCCTGCCGGGACGACCTCTCGGTCCTGTACTACCGAGTTCCGCGCCTGTTTGCGGCGCTGAGCCTCGCGCGTGGCGATGGCCGCTACGGCCGTCTGCTGCGCCAGATCGCGAAGGCGAACCTGCTGATCCTCGACGATTGGGGCCCCGAGCCGCTCCTGCCCGAACAGGCGCGCGATCTCCTGGAGATCGTCGAGGACCGCTACGACGCCGGCTCGACCCTGATCACCAGCCAGGTGCCGGTCGACCGCTGGTACGAGATCATCGGCATCCCCACGCTCGCCGATGCCGTCCTCGACCGGCTGCTGCACAACGCGCACCGCATCGAACTCGCTGGCGAGAGCCTGCGCAAACGCAAGGCGGCCGAGCCCGCCGCTTGACCTGTCAGACCAACCTCGTGATCTTCACCCAAGACCTGCGGGAGCGCCCCGTCACTGGCCGGCTTCAGATCGGACCGGTGGCCGGCTTCGCCTCGGAATGACGGCCGGCTTCAAATCGGAATCCCCGGCCGGCTTCGTCGGAATACGCACAAAGACACCCTGCCCCGCTTGAGAAAGCCGAGCAGGCCGAGGTCGCGAGCTTTGTCGACGAAGAGCCCAAACTTACTAATAAGGAGGTCCGGGTCGGTGAACGCCAGACTAAGCGCGCAGCGCTGCACGCTCACCTATTGCAAGAAGAAACGCTCGTCAATTCCGATGTCGGAAGAACATGTTCGAGCGCTTTACTCTATACCCGCCCCCCTAAATGACATGACATTGCGAATTCTATCGCCATATCGCGATGAAATTGCTCGCGGCCCGAAATATCTGTCAACAAAATGGGACGCGGCTTGTACCCTTTTGTTCCGTTCGGCTTCATCCCAATAAACGCGGCGCATTTGCTCGACAGCTGACCCGATCTGGGGCTCTGCCCATTTCTGTCCTGCAACTACAAAGATATAGTCCGAGCTCCGCACGAAAGCCTCGTCGTACTCAACAAGGAAGCAATTATCCCCGTTACAAAAATCCATATTCCCCGAATAAGCCGTTGCTACAACAGGAATACCAGACGCCATCGATTCAATCATTCCGAAACCCCAACCTTCAGAGCGATGTAATGAAATATAGCAATCCACACCCGCTTTGAGTTTGCGTAAATCAGAATATTGCAGAGTCTCATTAAGAAAGAAAATACGATCGTCCTCCTCTACCTCCTCTTCTACAGCTTTCCAAATGCGATCCTGCTGAGGATCTGAAACAAACTGACGATTATGCGTCTTGAGTACCAATCTAACATTTTTTTCGTTAGGAAATGCAGCCCGAAAGGCACGAACTACCGAAACCGGGTTTTTCCTCTGTACAAAGGAAAATGAGTCGAAAGCGGCCAAAAAGATAAAAACTTCATCCGTAAATCCGAATTTTTCGCGAACGAACGATTTCGATTCCGCTCTTGAAACGTCCTTCAGTGTTTCCGCGCACATCCCCACATTTATTACTGGTTTTGAAGTGAACTGCGCGTAAATATCTTTACAATATTCAGAGGACACCCAAATCTCATCGAGAAGATCTAGGGCTAGATAATGACAATTCGCGGGGCTATCAAGTTCCCAATAAAAATACCCGATGTTATAGCTACCCGTAAAGATGTCTGGCATATAGGCAAAAGCTAGTGGAATAGACTCCGCGTTGAGATGCAGCAGATTCACCTTCGCCCGTTTAAGGCAGCCATGTTCGAACGCTGTACTAAACCCTTCAGGCGCAGGATTGTCGATGCCGAAGTCAACTGCATGGGCCTTGAAACCAGACAGCTCAATCATTTGAGCTGAAAGGCGGGCGGCTTGACCCAATCCCGATGCCTTTTGAAAAGGTCCGATTAACTGCACTTCTTCTGGGTCCGCGTGCCCTATAGGCAGCGGCAGTGCAGAAGAGGCTACACGATGCCCCTTCGATGAGACTGTCGTGAATCTCATGCGCTTAAGATCGAACATGCGCAGTTTCGTTTCCCTATACAAATCCTTTTCCGAGAAGATGCCCGCGGGAAGCCCTATGACTTCATCCAAAAGAAAGGAGAGCTCGGACGAAGTGCTGCCGCCATCTGATGGGCCCAATAGCAATTGAACGGACTCAGAGGGCATAAACCTCAATAGATCTGGGCGCGACAACCCAATAAACATAAAGTACACATAGAGCATAAATCGGTCAACAGGAATGGACATATCAAGGTAATGCAGGTCAACATTTCTATTGAAGTAACGTTCCATAAAAACGTTCAGCGGAAATGGCTTTCCGCGCCATCCTACGCTCGTTTGTGAAAGGGCCTCCACGCACCATTCCGGAACCAAACAATCTTCGACATAAATGCTCGGAGCAAATTCGACGGACCACCAATAAGCAAGCTCAAATCGAGCCTCCTTTGTATCCGGTAGTTGGCCATTGAAGCCGGTCCAATGCGAGAAAAAATAAGACATAGCTCTTGTGGCCGGACGTTGCGACGCCGGCCCATTCAGAAAGTGCAACTCCTGCGCCCCTAGCGGCGCACGTCTCCAGTTTCGGAGAGGAATGTATACTTCTAGATACCAGCGGAGGAAGTTCTCGTATTCGCTGGAGGCCAAATCTAGCTGGAAGCTCTGGTCTACTTTGTAGCGATATCGGACATAATCGAGGTAGCTTGAGATGCGACGCGCAGTCGGAGAGTCGAGCTCCCGCTTGCTTTCGGGAACAGAGGATGGCCCAAAGAGTTTGTCGAAACTTCCCTCTACATTTTGACCAGAATTTTCACAAGGGCTGATACTATCATCGACCTCAGGTGTCTCGGCATCTCTCATACGGCGCTCCGTGGTCGCGCGACTCAATAGATGAAGTATTTGAGATACGAGCTTTCTCCGCTTAAACTCATCGGGTTTTTCATACAATCCATGCTTAGCGCCCCAATCGGAGTTCCAACGTCCAAGAGGCACTAAGGATTTGTGACCACCGAGGACTTCAATAGATAGAGGAGATTTGTTATTGTGTGCATCCAAGAATCGACGTAAGTCGAATGTGAATCCGCATCGGGCAGTTCCGTAGCCCGCGGCTTGAACATCCTTGCGTTCCTGATCTGCCAGAGCTTGAGCAACGGGTTGCCCATTGATAATGCATTGAACGATCACTGGTTCAAAGGGGCGTGCCCTAGAGATCGCCCATCCATGAAGAATCCCGCCTTTGACTGCTTCTAGGTAGCCAACCAAGTCGCGCGTCTCCGCTTCGGTCGTAGACGCTTCCACGCCAAATGAGGGCGGTTGTTCGAGGTTCGAACCGCTAAGGCTATCCGATTCTCCTCTGACAAACCGTCCATCAACATACTGATCTAACTCAAGTCTTTGCTGCACTAGTCCAGACCCTTGGTTCGGTACTTCAGTCGTACCGAGCGCTGACGAAACATCGGCATGGATCGTGCTGAGATCGGTAACTTCTTGCCGCTTTACAGAACCATCGCCGGCTCGTGTCCCAGCAAAATCTGTGCTATTCTTGATGTGAGTACGGTCGTCATTTTGCATCTGTCGGACCTTCGCAACTCTAGAATTTCGTTAGCATATAACCGTGGCAACTTAACAGCTGTCATACAATATAGCACTTAGACTATCCGCCAGACCCGCTCCGCTGACGCTTGGATCAATGACCCATCCACCGTTGCAGCTTCGCACGCGCTGAGCTGGTGCACCGATATCCAAACATGCGACGGGGAGACCTGCCTCCCAACAATCTGACAGCGTGTAGCTGTATGTCTCTGGCCATGGGCTAAGTAGAAGCCCAATTTCGGCCCTGGATTGGATTAACAAGCGCGCTCCGTGACCAGGCGGAAACGCTCCGGTTATCTCAACATTCCCCACCGCACACAACGTCTCGTCGTCCTTCGTAAATCCGACCACTACGAAACAGAGATCGGTGTGGGCGGCCATGGCAGCGCGCGCGGTTTCCAGCAAAAGCTCATATCCTTTATGGTCGCCAATCGCTCCAGGTACCGCTATCCTCCGCCTGCCGAGCCGCGGCCGAGGGAAACTGAGTTGCGGCAATCTATCCAGATCAGCATTATGTGATCTGGCTACCACCAAATCAGTGTGGATTTTTAGAACTCGACGCGAAACGTCATCGGAAACCGCCACAACAGTATCAGACTGATTTAATATGCTGCCGGTAAATGTTCGATACTCTGCGACGGAATTGAACATTCCTTTGAATTCGATATTCGGATGCGCCCCGAATTTTGCGATACAGGTATCGCAAACGTCACTGGGTGGCTGGCCGCAGAAGTTTGAGCGGCCTTGAAGGAGAAACACGCGGGGACACGTCCAGCTGTAATCATGAAGCGTCGTAGTGATCTCGGCCGAAGCCCCGAACAGTGCTGGCAGGATACGAAAATCAACGCCCGCCAGCGTATGGAGGTGGATTGTAGTCAGACCTGCAGCTTCGAGATGACTGACGACATCCGGCATCTGCGATGCGCTGAAGCGCAAGTGCAAGACCGGCGAGAAGCTCCGGATCTCATAATCCGGATCCGCAACTGTCTCGGCCGCCTGAACCCTCGTCAGGAAAAGTGGAAGCGCGCCTTCCTTGTACTGCGATATGCTGGCATCGAGAACGTAGCGCTGAACACCGCCTCCAAGATGGTTGACGAGGTGCAGTGTCAGATTAGCACGGAGCTCAGACAACCGTGCGAGCGCGACCGCGTTCCGGGCCTCGTTCATCGGGTCGCGGCGCAGAAAATTCTGGATCAGTTCGTGGTATTCTGGGTAGCGCCGCAAAAGAATGCCCGCGTTTCTCTCCACTAGCGCCTTCTTGCTAGCGCCGAAGGATTTACTGCCTTCGTGTGCGACGAACGTGTCACAGGCCGCAAGATGTCGGAAGCCATGCGCGGATGCGCGCAAACACCAGTCGTTCTCCTCGCCGTAGCCGCGCCCCCAGATCGGGTCGAGGCCGCCGACTTCGTCGAGGGCCGCTCGCGTGAGGTACATGCAGAAGCCATGCCCCGTCGGGAGATCGACGACTCGGTCGCTGTTCTGTTCTTGGAACAGGCGGTCCAGCCTGATCGTCTCGTCAAAGCTCGGGCATGGATTTTCTTCGTTCGCCAACGGCCAACTCAGAATCGTCGCATTGTTCGACATCGGCGTGATGCTGCCGGCCTCAGGGTGTTTTTCCGCATGCGCTCGAAGGCGTTGGAGCCATCCCGCTGGTACCTTAGTGTCGGCATTGAGAAGCACGACGTCGTCCTGCCCGGCGAGCACGATGCCCTCGTTCACGGTTGCAACAAAGCCGCGGTTGACGCGATGGCGCTGTAGAGCGAAGCCGTGGGCCGGACAGAAGTGACCGAGGTAAGTGGCCAGATCGGCATTCGGCGTTGCATCATTGATGACGACGACACGCGCCTCTTCCGGGAGCTCGGACCCTGCCAAGGACTCGAGGCACGCCTGTGTGGCACCGAGATCGTCGTAGACCGGTACGACGATCGTCACATGTCGAGGCGTGACCGTGTCCCACTGCGCAGGGTCAGCCTCTTGGCGACCGACTGCGAAGGCCCCCGCAACTCTGACCGGTGCATGACTGCCGCCGGATCGAAGGGACGCCAGAATCGCATCGAACCCGACACTGCGAAGCCACTGCGCGTCGGTCGGCTCAAGGGTTGTGCCCGAACGAACAGCGGCGGCGATGCGGCTGACGGCTTCGACCTGATCAACCATCGGAACGAAGACGCTTGGGCGAAAGAGGTCGATGCTCGGTGCGAAGTTCGGCGCGATGCGCACGGCCCGCGCGCCGCCGGCGAGCGCCACTGCGAAGTCGCTCGCGCGCCGATCGCCGCGCTCGCCAGCCTCAAACGCGGCAGGTCGATCGGCCTGCACCGTGAGTGTGGATCCGGAATCGGTGATCACCTGCAGCCGCAAAGACTCGTTCGGTGTCGCGCCTGGCTCATAGCACCATCCAGCCACACGCCCCGGCTCCACCGTTTCGAGGCAGCCGATCGGCTGAAATCGGTAGCCCACGATCGCCGATGTGAGAGCAGCCCCACGGACACGCAGAGCGAACTCGTGCGCTTCTCCGTCGAAGACGCCGCTCGGCAAAGCGATCGCGAACCCATCGAAGCCGCCGTTGAGGCTACGCTCCAATAGGTCGCGTCGGTACTGGAACGTGACGGCCGCAGGGACGTCGTACCCATCCACGCTCAACGCGAAGTCGGATTCCTCCAGTGCGCCGTCGAGCACTTGGCGGGAGCACCAGCCACGCAGAAGCCCCAGCGACACCCGCTCAAGGCACCCCTCGATGGCGTCGGGACCGACCGCGAAGACCGCCCGCGCTCGGGTATCCCCCTCCCCCACATCGACGAACACCCGGTTCGGTCGTCTCGTGAAAGCCTCGTCCGGCAATTGCAGGAGCAGCTGACCCTCCTCGTCACGGCTATGCCCGCAGGCAAGCACATCCCCATCCTCGAGAGTGACCACGACACCGGCTTCGCTGAGCCCCAGAGCCCCGTCATCAATGCGAAGGAAGCGATTGAATTTCTCGATCGTCATGTTCGACCTGCGAGGGAGCGGATGAGCTCGAGCCATCGGGCGGCACAAGCCTTCCGTGTGAGACCCTGCTCAATCACGGCGAGACGCGCGGCCATTCCAAGCTGCTGCCGCTGTTCGGTCGCGTGCAGGAGTTCGCGGATCTGTCCGGCCCAATCTACCGGCTGGAAGAAGTCCACGAGGCGTGCGGTCTCCCGGTCCTGCAGAACCTCGCGCACCGGAGCGGTATCCGATGCGACGATTGCGCACCCCGCCGCCATCGCTTCTAGGAGCGACCAGGAGAGCACGAACGGGTACGTCAGATACGCGTGGACGCGCGATAGGCGCAGGCAGTTGGCGTAGACCTCGCGGCTGGCCCAACCGAGGAAGTGAATGCGTGCCGGATCGAGGCGCCCTTCGAGTTCCTCGGAGAACACCTGGCGCCAGGTACGCCCGTCCGGGGGGCTTGGTCCGTACCCTCCCCTCACCTTCCCGATGATGAGAACCTGAACCTCCGGCTCCTGCGCGAGAAGCGCAGGCAGCGCGCGCATGAAGGTGTGAAAGCCACGATAGGGCTCAAGAGTGCGAGCCACGTAAGTCACCACCGGTGACCCGGGGGTGATCTCGATTCCGGTTTGCGCAAACCGCATTGGTCGCGGCTCCATGGTCACGAAGGCATCGATGTCGATGCCCTCGTGCAGCACCGCGATCTTGGAGGCGAACTCAGTCGGGAAGGTCGACTTCTGCCAGGCGGTCGGTGCAACACAGATGTCAGCATCGTCCATTGTCGCGAGCGAGAGCGCGTTGGCGCCGCGCAGACGATGCAGAACGTCGTCGGATGCGAGGAAGAACTCGGGGTCAAAGGTCAGATCACTGCCGGTGCGACCATAATAATACTCACAGTAGCAGACGATCCGCGCTTGCGGAAACAGATCGCGCAGGAACAGACCCTCCCCCCACCCTGCGTGAACCAGGATCACGTCGGGATTAAAACCGTCCTGCTTCAAGCGGCGTCCTTGCTCGGCGACCGCCTCCGCGGCCGCGGCACGTTGCGTCAGAGTATCAACAACGGAGCTGCCGGACGTGGCAACGGGTTCGAGCGTGTAGGGATAGTAGGAAAAGCCCTGTGGCGCGTGGAGGCGCCGGCCGATCGCCGCGAGGCGAAAGCCGCCGGCTGCGCGCAGAGCCCCGACGATCGGACCAAACTGACCGGGAAAATTCTGATGGACGAACAGAACCTGTGTCATGGATTGCCTGCGGAGAGGTCTCCGTCAGAGACGGACCTCAATCGTGGCATCCTCCATAAAAGCAGCAGCCCAAAGATCATAGCGCGCGCCAGGCCGAACTTGGGCCCGAGGAAAACCGGCGTCCTCCAGAGCGCGGTATAATCGATCTGCGGTGTAGCCGGTCCGATGCGCCATGTAGGCGCGCCCCGCTCTCAGAGCCGGACGGAAGCCGTAGAGCATGTCCATGGCGGTCACAGGACCCGCAGGGGAGCGATAGGCAATGTCCTCCGCGCGTCCCTGCGCGATCAGTTCCGCCACTGCGGCGAGATCTGGTGTCGTGAGAAGCGCAAAGCCCGTGGGGCGCAGCACACGCCGGAACTCGCTGAGAGCCTGCGCGGCTTCGTGCTCATAGAGATGCTCTAGATGATGCGAGGACCATACCGCGTCGACGCTGCCGCTCGCGAAGGCCGAAAGATCGACCGCCGAGGCGACGACGTCAGGTTCAACATACGGATCAATGTCGACCCGCACCTGGCGCCACGCATCCCCCTCCCGAAAGAACGGATGCATGCGGGCCGGGTTGTGCGGGCCTGAACCGATGTTGAGGACAATTTTCACGAGCCGGCCGTTTCCCGAGCCATGGTGGAGACAACGCTAGGCCGACAACCCGCGGCTGCGGCCTCCTAACAAGCAAAGAAGGCCGGACCAAGGGTCCGGCCTTCCGCTACGCCGATCAGATCACTCAGATGTGGTCGGTGATGATGTGGATCGTACCAGCCGTCTTGGCCTCCGCCTCAGCCGATGCGGCGAAGGTTACAACAACGTCGGCCTTCGAGATCGAGCCGTTGTCGAGGAGGCTCACGAAGTGGTTCAGGCCCGCCGCGTCGGGTGCTCGATGCATCATATTGTCGTACATCAGCGTCACAAACTCGGAGTTCGTCAAATTCCCGTGCTGAGCCTGGAACTCGGCGCTGCCCAGGAATACGTCCGCGAGATTGTTCAGCGAGGCGCCGGCATGATCGGCTGTCCAGAAGCTCTCGAGGCCACCAGCATCGGCCGAACGATCGAGAACGGCGTGGTACATGCGGGCGATCACGGCCTCATCCGACGTCGAGGCGTTGATCACGACCGCGTCACCAAACTTGATGTACTCGGCGTTCTGGATCGTCGTCTCGGCCGTGGTCTGGAGGTTCGTGACAACGAACTTGTTGCCTTCCACGCGGGTGGCGTAGTTCGCCAGCGGCTCGTTGATCTGAACCTGATCGAAGCCGGCGCCGCCATCGACCGTGTCGGAGCCGTCGCCGAGGATCAGGAGGTCGCTCTTGGCTCCGCCGCGAAGCAGCTCATCACCAGCTCCCGAAGTGACGGTGAGATGACCGGCTGCATCGGTCGTGGAGGATGCCAAGATCGGCGCGTTCAGAATGACCGTGTGATTCCCGTTCGTCACGGTCGCACCTTCGGCCGAGTTGGCGAAGGCCAGAGCCACGTCGGCACGGGAGAGGCCGCCGTGATCGATCGCGTTGACCCAGCCCTGAAGCCCGCCCGTATCAGGGGCTCGCTCGAGCAGCTGATCGTAGAGCGTCGTCACGAACTTCGTCGTGTCCATCGCTGCCAGCTTTGCCTGACCCTCGGCGCTGTTCAGAATGTCGCTGGCAATCTGCGAAACGCTGCGGCCACCCTCGAGGGCAGTCTTCCAGCTTTCGAAGCCAGCCTGATCGACGGTGCGGCCGAGGACCGCCTCGTAGAGGCGCGCGACCGCAGCCTGATCGGCATTCTGGACGATCGCCGCGACGCTGGTCTCGGACAGACGGATGTACTCCACACCCGACAGGGTCGCCGAACCACCGGAGGTCGACGTCACCACGATGTGACCCTGTGCATCGGTCGTGATTTTAGCCACGTTCGAGACGCCACTCACGACCGCGCTCGGCGCAGCCGAATTCGCGGCCGGAGCCGTGTTGCCGCCGGAGAACGTGAAGATGTCCGCGCCCGTACCACCATCGACCTTGTTACCGGTCGCACTCGCGTCAGCCGACACGGTATCGCTACCGCCGCCGAGACCGATCTTGTTGTTGTTGCCGGTCACGAAAGCCTGGGTCGTCCCGAAACCACCCGTGTAGGTGTTGTTGCTGCCCGTGAGCAGGGCAGTCTGAGGGGTGCCCGCATCAGCGTTCTGCACGTTGATGTTGTTGCCCGTGACGCCGACGACAGCAGAGCCCTTCGTGTTCGTGTAGGTTCCCGACACACTCGCGTCAGCGACGGACGCGTTGGCCGGAGAGTTCGGCCCCACCTCGGTGACCGGCACGGTCCCGCTGCCGAATCCAGCTGCGGCAAGGGCCGCGCTCGCGGCGGCAGCAAATCCTGGAGGTGCGGTTCCTCCGCCAGGGGTCTCAACTGCGACGGTCATCCCTTAACCTCTTCGTTTAATCAACCAGACTGGAAATCTTGATACGCCGCTCGGCTATTGCCTCCCAGCGCGCTGGTAGGCCCTACTATCCGCCGCTGCGTAGGGGACGACGGATCTGCAGGCGCGGCGGTAACCGCGGCAGGTCGGAAACATTGGACGCGTCCTGATGAAGGACATGTGGCGACGAGAATGCCGCACTCTCGCTCCGGAAGATTCGCGGCTGCGCGACAGCGTCCTGCATCGCCACTTCCTCAAGGTTAATCGAGAGCCCGACGAGATATTCGCGCCCGGTCGGGCCGAAGAGCTGCACGCCGCCATCGCGCGAGCTGTTGCGGGTCCCGTCGCTGAAGATTGCCTCCGCCACCAGCCGGTACCCCGCGGCCCGGGGACCGACGAGGTTCATGAAGATCCCGTTGATGGCCCGACCTTGACCGCGGCTGCCGACAAACCCGCCTGTCAGTGTGTTCGGCAAGCGTCCACGACCGAGCAGTGAGACAGAGTACTCAATGTCGATACCTTCTGGCCGGTTCGGCCAAAACAGTGAAAGCCCCTCGATCCGGGCCCGACTCGTCTCACTCCCGATCCAGTCGGGACTATCAACGATCATGTCCCCGACGCGCTCGATATGAGCTCCGAGCCGCAGCGCCCGGGCGGGCAGCGGAGCCGGTGCCGGTGCCGCCGGCGGCACTGGGCCTGGCAGAGCACCGCGCATGACCGGGGCAGACGCAGTTTCCGCTCCATCCAGCCGATCGACCTTGAGCACGATCGTATCGGAAATCCCAGCCGCCTCGCGCAAGGTCGACACCAGCAGGCGCGCCTCACCGTCAACCGACACGATCAGAACCTCACCAGGCTTTCGCAACAGGTTATGCACACGGCCTGGCATAGGCTGGAACGAGAGCCCGTCCGACTGATCGGGATCCACGGCCACCAGCACGCGGGGCGGGTAGCGCCTGTCGTCGGCACTCACGTACCGCAGCAGATACAAGCCGGACTTGAGCGTCAAAACGCGCGTTACGGCTCGAAGCTCACCCCCACCCGACACTGCCTTCCCCTCTTTTTACCCCCCGCAAACCACTTTGCGGCTGGCGGGAGTCAGTGCATTCCTGTACCGATACACGCACAAGTTGGCAACAAAATTTAATTTCCTTCCCTCCCCCGAGAACCTCGTTAAGCCGCTTCGCGGCCACAATTCAACGGACCGTCGCCGTTTTGTCACAATGGCGTGAAAATGTTCAATTGAAGGTGGACCTTGTTGCTTTAGCAGGCGCCTCAAAAGAACAATTAAATGAGTTTAATGATACTTGTCTTATTGCATATTTTCTGACGCCTATTGTGACACACTCGTGTGAATCGTGAAGCTTCAATGTACACTGACTTGCGAGAATTTCGAGAGGAAGAGGATGCTTTCGAGCTCTATCGTGAGGTAGAGTATGGCGGCCGCCACCTGCGCCAAGCTGTACCATTGGTGATGCGAGAAGCTTCCCTCCTGGCGCGCTTCTATCCGATCATTTGGCGCCGATTGGCATCGGGTCTTGAACTGATCGCTTTGCGCAGCCTCGCTCCGGACGATGTTTCCGGGACGGAACTGCCCGTGCGCCCGCTGCTGGTCGAGGCTTTCCCGTTCGCGGCAGCTGACACGGGCGACGCGCGGCATGCTTTGATGATTGATCGGTCCTTGCCTCCAGCCTATGCGGGTCAACCAGCCTTCACGGAAGCGGGCGAGGCCTCGTCCGAGATGCAACGGCGCCTGAACGCGCTCCAGATTTTCCTGCACGACCGGGCTCGGACCCGCGCTTTGACGGAAACACTCGCGACGCACCACCTTCTCGATCCCTGGGACGTTGATCTCACAATCGGCGGTCACCGGGTGGCGCTCACGGGCCTCGCGATCGTCACCCGCGATTCAATGTTACGCTGGCAGCGGCTGCGCGAGGCTAAGCTCGACAGCGACCTTGACGTGGTTCGGCTGCTCGTGGCGCATGAACTCTCGCTGTTCACCATGCAGCGACTTGTTCATCAGCATCGCGCCACACGCGTGCGCATGGCAGATGATGCTGCCTCCTTCATCGCGCAGTCCGAGGCCTCCTTATGATGAGCGCCTCCGCGCATTCCCGTCCGGCGAACACAGAATTCGCGCGCCTTGAGCTCTGTCCGGATCAGCTCGCCGGATTGCGATGGGCGTTCTCATGCAATCCGCGCTGGGAGGACGCCAATTCGTCGGTGCCGATCACGCGATCGGAGCTGCACCGTGTCTCACATGAGTATCGCATCGCGTTCGAGCGTTTTGGCAGCAGCGTTCGTCCAACAGCGCTTCTACCAAGCCGCCTGTCATCCGACGCCGGGCCTGCGGATGCCGGCGTGCCTGAGATGGGTTTGGAAACTGCGACCTATCTCCCGCTGGTGCTGCGTCTTCACCCCTTTCACACGGAGGATGAGACGGGGAGAGACGTCGTTCAGCTCGATCCCTGTTGCGTTGGGGCCGACCAAGCCTACGCGTTCTTCGAAGCCGGGAACAAGGAGAGCGACGCTCTCGCCCAGGTCCGTCGCGAGTTGCGCGCGGCCTGGAACGGGCGAGGTGCCTTGGCTGAGGCTGCCGGGCACTTGGATCAAGCGGGTCTTCTCAAGCCTTTCGACAGAAATGATCCAGCCATCGCCGGACTCGACATGAAAGCGCCGTTGTTGGCCATTTCTCCAGAGGCCCTTCGTTCGGAGTTCGGGACGCGTCTGGCTGACTGGATGGCGCACTCCGTGATGGCCGTCGAATTGGCCTTGGTCGCAGAGTTTTCGATGGGGTCTGGAATACACCCTAAACGGTCGCTGGCAGCTCTGGCGCCGAGCAGCGATGTTGATGCCATTCTGCTCTCCCCGAGCGAGCAGGAGACGAGTTGGCTTGTCGAGGACGATACAATTCGGTTCTAAATCTCGCGCGATCGAGTTCGACACTCAATTGCGCTTGACCGCCAATGCAACAGAGTCGTGCTGTCGGCTCGCTCCATGAGACGCTGAATTTTTTTGATGCACCGCCCCCCGCCCCCCCCGAACCCGCTTCAACGGGTACTCCGCGCGATCGCTCCGGCCATCGGTGGCGTGGCCCTGTTCAGTCTTTGCATCAATCTTCTCCTCTTCGTTGCCCCGTTGTTTATGATCAACCTCTATTCCCGGGCGCTCCCGACACGCAGCGTCGAGACCCTCATTGCCCTGTTCGTGGTCGCGGTCTTCCTGACGGGGATCTACGGCGCCCTCGAGGCCGTACGCACCCGCGTCCTGGTCCGGGTGGGCCTCAGGATCGATGAGATGCTCGCCAGCACCGTCTTCGCGTCTGCGTTTCGCGCCGCAGTCACGCGACGGCAGACCTCGCAGCATCAGGGCGTGCGGGATGTCAATCAGATTCGGGACTTCTTTTCCGGCAGCGCAATCTTCGCTTTCTGCGATGCTCCTTGGACGCCGATCTTCATTTTCGGCTGCTTTTTGATCCACCCCTACTTCGGTGGGATGGCGATCTTTGCCTGCCTCATCACCATCGGTCTCAGCATCGCGAACGAGTTTGTGAGCCGCCCGGCACTCAGCCAGTCAGGTCCCCTAAACACCCGCGCTGAGAGCTTGATGATGGCCTCGCATCGCAATGGTGAGGCCATCTGGGCGATGGGCATGGTTCCGGCTGTCACACGGCGCTGGGCGCGCATGCACGCCGATGCGGTTAATTGGCAGGCTGCAGGGAGTGACAAATCGGGCCTTCTCCTCTCGGCCACCAAGTTCGTCAGGCAGGTCATCTCGATGTCCACCCTGGCGCTCGCAGCCTATTTGGCGATTGAGCGTGAGATCTCACCCGCGGTAATTTTCGCGATCAATATCCTGGTGTCGCGCTCGATCCTGCCGGTCGAGCACATGATGCAGAACTGGCGCAGCTTCGGGCGCACCCGGGCCGCCTATGGACGTCTTCAGGATCTGCTCTCGAACGTCGAGGCGGATCGACGCATGCGCCTCGCGGATCCGCAGGGGCAATTGTCGGTCGAGGGGGTCTATGCTGGGCCCCCGGGCGTGACCAAACCCATCCTGCGCAACATTACCTTCGCGATTGATGCAGGATCCGTTTTGGCCATTGTCGGACCGAGTGCTGCGGGCAAATCGACTCTCGCGCGCGTGCTCATCGGCCTGTGGCCCGCCGTGACCGGTACCGTGCGGCTCGATGGAGCTGAGGTGGGACATTGGGACCCGCATGAACTCGGACGGCACGTTGGCTACGTGCCGCAGGACGTTGAATTGTTCGAGGGGACGATTGCGGAGAATATCGCCCGCCTGGAAACGCCCGACCACGCCAAGGTCTTGGCAGCCTCGGCGTTGGCGGGCACGCACGACCTGATCCAGTCATTGCCGGAAGGCTACAATACCCGCGTCGGCGATGGCGGCGTGGCGCTGTCGGGCGGGCAACGCCAGCGCATCGCACTGGCGCGCGCCGTCTACGGAGATCCAGCCCTGATCATCCTCGACGAGCCAAATTCGAATCTCGACGCAACGGGCGACGACCTACTGCAGGTGGCGATTGCCAAACTGCGACAGCTCGGGACAACAATCGTGGTGATCACGCACAAGGCCGGCCTTCTCGCCGCCGCCGACAGAGTTCTCGTTCTCGATGCCGGTTCCGTGGCGCATTTCGGCACCCGTGATGAGGTGCTGCAGAAGCTCAGGCGTGGGACCGCTGCTCCCGTGGCACAAGTAAAACTAAAACCTGTCGGGGTGAGTGCGAGTTAAGACCATGGACCGTCTGCCCTCTTCCAACGACAGCCCGAGCCGGCTCAAACGTCTTTGGCATCTCTCATCCGCCTGGGTGACGGGACGGGGACGCAGCACGCGGGCGCTGGTCGCCTCGTCCGAGACGCCGATCTCAACGGCAGCGGCTTCTGCGGCGACCGATACCTCAGGTCTGCGGGAGCAAGACCAGGTCGATGCCGGCCGCGCCCTTGATGCTCCGGCCGTATCCAGCAACTGGCGCGCAGCCTCATGGACGGGCTACGCGATTGTCGCCTTCGCGTTCATCGGCCTTGGGGGCTGGTCATCGGTCGCTCAGCTCACGAGCGCCGTCGTCGCGCAAGGAGTCGTTTCCGCTGAGTCCAGCCGCAAAACCATTCAGCATCTCGAGGGTGGGATCATCCAGGACATCAAGGTACGCGATGGCGACAGCGTCCAACTGGGCCAGATCCTCTACCAACTCGACCAGACTCAAGCTCGCACCAACCTGGAGCTCCTGATCAATCAGCGGGCTGCCCTCGTGGCGCGCGAGGCGCGCCTTGTGGCGGAGCGAACTGATGCGTCGCAGCTATCCTTCCCCGACGAGGTTCTCAAGCAGTCGGAGAACCTCGTCGTGAAACGCGCAATTGACGACGAGCGAGCGAACTTCCAGCAGCGGCGAGCAACGCTCCAGTCCCAGATCGCCATTCTGTCTTCGAAAGCGCTGGAAACGCAGCGGCAGATCGAAGGCCTTCGTGCCGATCGCGAGGCGAATGTGCAGCAGGCCGGGCACATCGATGCGGAGCTTGTTGGCGTGCGCTCCCTCTACGCCAAAAACCTCGTCGCGCTCTCACGCCTCAAGGCCCTCGAGCGCGAAAAAAGCCGTCTTGAGGGTGCTGTCGGACGTACCGAGAGCGATATCGCACGCAGCGAACAAGGCCTCCTCGGCATTCGCGCCGAGAAGTGGCAAGCGCAGCAGCAATTTCAGCAGACGGTGGCCAACGACATTGTCGATGCTCGGCGCCAACTCGGAGAGGTCAATGAGCGCCTGTTCGTGGCTGAGGATCAACTGAAACGAACGACGATCCGAGCGCCACAGGCGGGTACAGTTCAGGGCATGAAGTTCTTCACGCCAGGCGGCGTGATTCGGCCCGGCGACAGCGTTCTGGACATTGCTCCCCTTGATGAAGAGCTGGTGATCCGTGTCAAGATCTCGCCTATCGACGCCGATGCGGTTGCCCCCGGACTAGAGTCTGAAGTTACGTTTCCGTCATTTCACACCAAAACCATTCCTGTTATGCTGGGCGAGCTGAAGAGCGTATCAAGGGATCAAGTCAAGGATGAGAAAGGCGATGCATTTTTTGCTGGAGAGGTTAGAGTTGATCACGCGACAGTGCCAGAAGATATCCGAACCAAGCTCGTCGCTGGCATGCCCTCCGAGGTTTACATCGCAACAGGCTCGCGCACACTGCTGCAATACCTCGTGGCGCCACTTGCTAGAGCAACACGACGCGCCATGAAAGACAAGGACTGAAGCGCCTCTTCACAAAATGAAGCTTTCTTCAACTCCCGCAGCCGTCTGACGGTTTGATGTCTCGACTAGTTGCTGCCTATCTTAAACCTTATTCTTGGACGGCTAATCTGTTTTGACTCAGTTCGGTTTACCCAATGCAGATCGGTCAGGCGTAGACCCTAGCTCAAGGAGTTTATGGCCGAGTTCCGCCGCGGTTTGAACGGGGAACATAAATTGGAAGTTGATGTTGCCCCCCGCTGTCAGCTGAACGAGCGGATCTTTCGTCAAAGGATGGCGTCCGGCGATCCATCGATTCACGGCAAAAGTCGGTCCATTCTGTCCGGCCTCCCCTGCAAGGGCGGTCGCAACTTCTAAGATTCTCTGTGCAATGCCAATTGCCGCATCGCGTGTGAGCGGCAGCACGGCGTCTGGGCCAAGGGGCCGGCTAACCCGGAGGGCGATCGCGCCATCAGGAGTCGCCTCAATCGTGATCGCTCCCAGCCTGTTGTGGTCGCTCATCCGTGTTGTCCATTATCCGAGTGAGGGCCCATCGTCGCACGCATCGGCCGCGCGTGCATAGTGCTGAAGCTGGCTTGAGGCATTGACAGCATGGCATGATCGAAGAGTGGGCGGATGCGATGTGCCGGCACGGGATCCCGACGTCATCCGCTGCGGCAGCGGTTCTTGGATAACCCCCAAAGCTCTGGGCGCGGGGCACCCTGGCTAGCCCTCCGATCCGATAAATTGCGCGATGAACTCTACAAAATACTGATCTACAGCAACCTGAGAATCGAGATTCAGGCTAAATGACTAGCTATGAGGTTCTTTTACTACCACAGGGATGCTTAGGGCCATAGCCAATTTCGGCAATAATACGTTGTTCTGTCTCGGGTTCGAGTTCGACGAGGCCTGCGCGACCGTCCGCGCCACTGCTTCGACGAATCAGCGCTGAGGCACACCGTCGGCTCGGCCGAACCATACAGGGCTTCGGCGACGCAGGCCGCCAGAGCGACGCTGCGGGCTACCACGTCAACAAAGTTCACAACCTATTCCTCGCCCAACGAAAAATGGCGACCAACGGAGTGGGCCCGTGAGTGGGAGGGGTTCGGGTACCGCGAGGAAGCTAATGCGGCCCCGCATCTTGGGTATGCCCACTGGCTAAGTTCGGCCAATCACGCCCGCGCGATTATGGTTTCCGACTGTCGCTGGCGGTTGGCCACTCGACTGTGGGCAGTCACTCAGAACCAGCTCGCCCTGCCAAACGTCCGGCACGGTCGCGGCTCAGCGAAGGCTCTGCAATTCCGCCGCAGCCAGAGCAGATCGAGTTCGTGGCCTTGCGCACAGCTGCATCGAAACGCGCTTCCTGCTCCTGCGCTTCCTTAAGCGCCCGCTCTGACTTCCGCTCAATCTGCTGCTGGATCGATTCGGGCTGACCTGACTGCGTCGAAACGGTCGCTGGCTTGGGCTGCGTCTTAGCCTCGGCGGCTGAGGTGGCAGCCCACAGCAATCCAAGCACGGCCACAACAGAGCGCATAGCGGTCCCTCCAGCGACGAGCCCAACATCGGCGTCCACGCCTTTTGTCGCCGGCCATACAATTCGCGGGCCCGGCTTAGGGATCCGCCGCACTCCTGCGGATGCCTAACCACCTACGTCTCCGCCAGTATCGCTGGTCTCTCGGGTGTGCCGAAGGCTCTCTCATGCGAGCCACGTTCACGCCGCTGGCCTTCCCGCCGCAGGGCGCCCCGGCGGCTGGGGCTGCCAATCTTTCGACGGTGCGTACCACGTGATGCCCACCGTCACTGTCTGCGGCTCAAAGGGACTGAGCTTGATCTCGATGAAGGGTGCCATCTGAGGTGCCAGCGATAACGCGGAGGCCAGCGCTATCTGCCGCAACTCTTCCAGGCTGCTGGGATGAGCCACGGCGAGATCCGAATGAACGGTCGCCGTCAGTTCCGAGCACAGGGTCTCCAGCGCTGTCATCGTTCGCTTCCCCCATCGGTAAAGCGAACCTAGCATGTGCGATCCGCGCCCGTAGGGTGAGTAATTCTCATGCCTCACGACCTCGAAACCGCGCGCCGCCGCGAGCTGATCACCCATGCCCTCACGGCCGGCACGGTGCTCCTGATCGCCGCTGCCGTGATGTGGCTGAGCTTGCCGGGCTGAGCGTCGCACCTCAGAGGCAGCGGGCCGGCCGCGATCGGTTGGCAAACGACCGGCCCGCCTGTCGCACCGCTCAGGGGTCGGAGAGTGGCGCGACACATAGTCAAACGGGCGTCGCAGGGCGCATAATCCTGCGTTCGCTCGGCGGTTGCCCTATGCTGATCCCGGCCGCCCTCTTTGCAGGTTTCGCGGCCCTCCTGCTCGTCTGGGGCGCCATTCTCGGCGAGCGCGGCCAATCGAACGCCGAGAGAACAGCCGGCGACCTCGCAATACTTTTCGGCGTGTGCTTCGCGCTCACTGCGGTGGCTCTGACGCTTGCCACGGCGCTCGGCGACTTCTGAACACCCGAGCCGGCCGGTCGCCGCGCACCTTCTGATATTGCGAGAACCTGATGACCGGGACCATCACGGCCGCGCAGCTGCGCGCGATCGCGGGCGGCACCGCGCCGTTCGCCGCCAAGATCGCGGAGAGCTTCAACCCGCTGGCCGCGGCCTTCGGGCTGACGACACCCCTGCGGCAGGCGCACTTCTTCGCGCAGCTCGCGCACGAGAGCGCCGGCTTCAAGTACGTCCGGGAGATCTGGGGGCCGACCGCGGCGCAGAAGCGCTACGAGGGCCGGAAGGACCTCGGCAACACGCAGCCCGGCGACGGCAGCCGCTACCGCGGGCGCGGCCCCAACCAAATCACCGGCCGGGACAACTACCGCGCCTTCACCGCCTGGATCCAGCGCCGCTACCCGGAGGCGCTCGACTTCGAGGCCGAGCCCGAGAAGCTCGCGGAGTTTCCCTGGGCGCTGATGGCGGCATTCTGGTTCTGGGACACGCGCGGGCTGAACGCGTTGGCCGATGCCGATGACGTTGTCGCGGTCGCGAAGAAGATCAACGGCGGCACGAACGGGCTGGCCGACCGCAAGGCGGCGCTGAAGCGGGCGAAGGCCGAACTCGGCGTCACCGCAGCGCCCGCTCCGGCGCCTACTACCCCCGCCAAACCGAAGAGCGATCGCATGTCCGTGGCACCCAGCAACTGGGCCGAGCAGAGCTTGGCCCGCTACGAGGTGGAGGCGATCCAGAAGCGCCTGCGCGACCTCGGCTACTACATGGTCGGCAACCCGAACCGGCAGGTGCATGTCGGCGAGCGCATCCTGATCCACGGCATCCGCCAGCGTGACCGCCAGTGCGAGCTAACGCGTCGCTGGTGGATGATCGACGGTGGCGGCCGGCGCCTCGACTACGAGGCCGAGCGCTTCGACGCCTACGGCGAGATGGGCCGTGAGGAGGAGACGATCGGTCCATTCATCCCCCTCGACGCCATGCCCGGGCGCGGGCGGCTCTACGGCGTGCTGGCCTACGACTGCAACCCGCTTCAGCGAGCGATGGGCTGGTCGATCGTCAGCGTGCTGCCGCCGCTCGAATTCGAGATCCTGCCGCGCCGGATGAGTGAGCAATGATCACCTCAAGCCACCTCGCCATGGCGCTCCTCGCCGGCATCCTCATCGGCCTCGCGGTCGCGGCGGCGGTGCGGGATCGGTGGGGTTGAACCGGGCGCTGTTCGGCCCGTTGTTCCTGGAAGGCAAGTTCAACTTCAGCCCGCCCGGTTTTCCGTGGCGGGCTTTTCTTATGCCGCTCGTCTGCCCGCGATGCCCAGAAGTGCCATCCTTCCGAGTGTCGTGATGGTCCAGCACCCGGCCTGGAAGATTGCATATCCAAGGCGGCGCGCATCCTGACGTGCTATCCCCTGTCGAACCGTGCAGCCAATTCCGAGGGAGCGAACCGCAATAGGTCCTTCGTGCCCTGCCAGTGCTTCCAAAAACTTTCTCATATCAGAGTTCATGAGAGACCCCACACTGTTCGTCAGTAACCGAACTGACGCACGTTTTTGTGCGTACCCGTTATTACAAATGTATCTGTCGTCCGATCTCTTCCGGTGGTGAACTACGCAGTATTGCGTGATGCCAAGTGCGTTCCGAACTTCACATTTGCGAAGGCGGAATATCGCGCCCGATTAGATTGTGCCGTCGTCGGCTTTGACTCCCGGCACGGACCCGCTGGCCAGCCCCCCACATGGCTGGCGGGGCCACCCTCCACGACAGCTACGCAGCCCGTCCGGTTCGCCGCGGCAGGCTTTTCGATGCGCTCCGGGAAACAGTTTTCGGAGATCGGAGATAGCTCTCACCGTCAGCCGGCGTGAAACTGACGAGCCGGTCTGACACAGCCGGCAGGCTTCGCACGGGATCTAACCCTCGCACAGTGTACGAAGCTCACTTAGCCCCGCAGCCTAACGGCTCGCGGGGCTTTTCACTTTTGGTCGCGGGGTAGGACTCAGCGGGCATTCTGCGCTGTAGGGCAGACCGCCGGCATTTGTAGGGTGTCAAGGGCGGTTTTCCCAACATGCCGCCCGGAAAGGATCTTTCCAAATTCGCGGGTTTCGCGAAACCAATTCCCCTCTCCAATATAGCTGAGCGAGGTAGCACCGCTAAAACTTTAGCAAAAGGATCGTGTCATGGCATCTCTTCTCGGTGGTCTTTTGGGGACAGTTGACAACACTCTCAACGGTCTTCTCGGTAATGGCACGTCGAACAACGGCACCATTCTCAATCTAGATCTCGGGAGCCTCGCCAACATCGGTATCGGCGCCGGCGGCACAACCTCCGTCATCGCGATCGACGGCACTGTCGGAACCACAGCTGCTACGCCGACCTCGCCCGTGATTGATCTCGGGATCGATCTGGGCACCGGGCTTACCGGCGGGAACGGTGGCCTGCTAGGCGGCCTCCTGGGTGGCGGGACGAGCGGAAACGGCGGCGGCCTGATTCCCGACACTGTCGACGCCCTTCTGGGCACCGTCGGCACTCTTACTGGAGTGCTCACCGGCGGAGCAGGCGGGGGCACGGGCGGTGGAGGTGGCACGGTTCCTATCAATCCGGGTACCCCTGGTCAGGTGATCACGGGCACGGAAGGGGCCGACAGGCTCGATGGCACGAACGGCAATGACACGATCAAGGGCCTGGGCGGCCGCGACGTGATCGTCGGCAACGGCGGCAATGACATGGTCGATGGCGGGGCCGGCCTCGACTCGTTCCTGGTGAGTGGCCCCATCAGCTCCTACAATGCCGCTTCGCAGAACGGGGTGCTGGCTCTTCAAAACAAGAGTACCGGGGAGATCGACTACCTGATGCAGGTCGAGCGCATCGGCTTCTCCGACAGCAAGGCGCTGGCCCTCGACTTCAACGGCAACGCCGGTCAGGGTTTCCGCCTTTACCAGGCCGCTCTTGACCGCGCCCCGGATGCCGGCGGCCTGAAGTTCCATGTCAGCTCGCTCGACTCGGGCCTGAGCCTCCACGACGACGCGCAGATCTTCCTGAACTCGACCGAGTTTCAGCAGAAGTATGGCGCCAACCTCTCCGACCAGAGCTACGTCACAGCTCTGTACGCCAACACGCTGCACCGAGCGCCGGATGCCGGCGGCTTTGCCTACTGGACCAACCAGCTCGCGACCCATGCCCAGGATCGCGCCACGGTTCTCACCGGGTTCTCCGAGAGCGTGGAGAACCACAACCAGACCGATGCCCAATTGCAAAACGGCATCCTGCTCGACTATAGCGTTGCCTGAGCCGAAGTAGCCTGAGGAAAGGCGCTCACATCCATAATATCTCTCAGCCCGCCCGGCTCGCCGGCGCGGGCTTTTTCGCGCCTGTGACCCCACATTTGTTAGAGCCAAGCTTACCGGGTTAGGAGGACGGTAGCCGGGTCGGTTCTCTTGCCGACAACAGGCCCGTCAGCATCTTCGAGCTCATCGGTGCTGAGGGTGATGCCCAGAGAGAAACCTCAGCCCGCCCGGCACACCCCCGCCGGCGCGGGCTTTTTCGTGCGCTCCGAACCTGATCCATGTGAGTTGCCGCTCGGCGATGAAGGCGCAAGGTGAGGTGGTCGGTTTTGACTCCCGACACGGCCCTGCTGACTGCTCATCTTCCGATCGCAGTCAGCCGGACGACCCCCCTCGGCTTCGCCCCGCAGCCCCTGGCGCGGGGCTTTTCCGTGCGGTCGGCGCCCAACATTTGTGGAAGCGCTGGCCATCGGCCGGATCGAGTTTTCCGGGTGTCAGGTCCATCAGCCCGACGTAGGCCCCGCCGGCACTCCATTTCCCGATAGCGCCTGGCGGGGCCTTCCTACCGCGAACGTTGCACTCGGACTCAGCCCCGCGACACCCAGGCGCGGGGCTCTTTATTTCCAACCCCGTTTCACCTGCGTGAGTGTCAGGCCCGCTACGAGCGGGCAGAGTGATGGCGTTAGGTGCTGCTCATCTGACACGGCCCCGCCGGCATTTCTCCCCCGATCCGCTGGCGGGGCCACACCCTGTTCTTCCTTTGCACTCAGCCCCGCAGCCTCACGGCTCTCGGGGCTTTTCGTTGGTCGATTGCGCCAGGGCTTGGGCGACTCCCTGCTGTCGAACCGATATCCAAGCGCGCCGTTGATAAGAGCTATCGCTTCTGTCGCAAGCCTGTCAAAGGCCGCGACTAGCTTTTCCAATTGTATGGCGAGGCAATCTCCTACGATGAGCCGGATACTCGTAGGATACCTACTCAACGACTAGACGAGACACCACAGATGGACTGCAACAATGCCGGGACTTCGGCGCGCTGACTGTGACTCAGCTCATGCCGGTTGGACCAGGGTACATCAAGGTCGCAGATTGGGTGGACGCCCTCCACACTGGCAATGATCCCTCTCGGATAAACATGGCGAACGCCTCGACCACCTCCCACTGATCAAAGGCGCGCCCCCCGTCCACAGCGCGACACACAATACAGGCTCCTTCAGAAGCACTATCACCCGGCGGTCGACTTTCTAACGTGAACACCACTCCTGACCGATCAGGCCTCAGCTCATCTGGCAAAGCGTCGATCCTGCGCCAGAGGCAGTACCAGCGCGCGCATGTCTCCGGGCGCTCATGGTAGATCCCGCACGCCCTGCCGGTGTTATGCTCGCACAGGATGCCTGCAGGCTTGCTGAGCGCTTTGATCTCCAAAATTCGGCAACAGACCGTGCATCCGCCGCATGTTCGGCCTGGGTCGGTCATGGCTTCGATTCCTTCGCCAGGATCGTCAGACTCTCTGACACTACGTGTGTTCGACCGCGGGTGCGTCGGCACTCAGCGTCCAGCGCATCGCGGAGCGGGTGACCCCGGCCAAGACGGCCACGTAGAGGGCGAGCGCGCACGCAGTGTGAAGCCAACGGGGCATAGCAGGCTTTTACCAGCGCCGGCTTGCTCTGGGTGCTGCGGCGCAGCCACAGAGAACCGCTACGCCTCTCGGTCCCCCGCCGCCTCATCCATTACAGCCTCGACAGCCGCGATAACGTTCTCCAGCTCGGCGATCTTCCGCACCAAGCCATCCGGTGGGAGCATGCCACGTCCAGCGGCCTCCAGGATAAGTTCGCGCTGGCGGGCCGTCAGGCAATCGAGGAGCGCTTCGAGCTTCTGCATGGTGGCGGCTGTAGCCGGAGCGCTGCGATCCGGCAAATGCACTAGCATTCTTCTCATCGGGCTCGCGTTTGCAGCGGTGCGGGACCGTGGGGTTGAACCAGACGGGATTCGGCCGGTTGTCCCTTTCGAAGCAAGGTCCCCACCTCAGCCCGCCCGGTTCGCCGTGGCGGGCCTTCTCGTCGCCTGTCAGACAGCATTCAGCCATGCTGGGTCGAAGCATTGTCGAGTTTTAGACAGTAGCACTTCTGTCACAGCGGCATTGTTTTGTAGAGATTCATACCGTCCGTTTGACCCTGTGAATTGACGAATGGTTAACGGCGCGCAACCTCGTGCCGGACGGTTGCAGATCCCGAACAGGAAGCAGTCCTGGCGGCAATCCGGTCCGTGTGGGGGCGTAGGTGGATAAGAGTAGAAAGCTTTCGTGGGATGACATACTGAACCAAGCATCCGAACTGAAGCCACTTGATCGCGCCGATCCCTCCGAGGCCCACCTCAGCAGTGTTCTGCGGCTGATCAGCCCCGCCGACGAGATTGCGGACAAGTCGCCGCCCACTCGCAGATCATCACCCGAGGAGTGGTCTCACCTGATCGAACGTGTGCGGAGCGCCGCAACCCGTGTGCGCGAAGTCGAGACCGAAGCGCACGAACAGGAATTGCGCGTTCAGGAACTCCTCGAGCGAGTGCGCGAGGACATCACCAGCGCCAATGAGCGCGTGAAGGCCGCGGAGACTCATACGCGCGAGATCCAGTTACGGGCGGACGCGCTTCTCAAGGCTGCTGACGAGCGGGTGCGGGCCGCCGAAGAGCGTGCGCGGATTGCGGAGGAGTGGCTGGCGCGCGTCTACGACACCGTCGCCAGCGAGTTCGCGTTTGCTCAGCCCGAGAAGCGCACGGCATGACCCGGGCAGCACGCGACATAACGGGGGCGCTGGATGCCATGCTCTTCGGTCCGAGCGTCGATTTTAGCCCCGACAAGATTGTCATGAGAGCATCGTCCACCATGGCGGCCGTGCAGAACGTGGTGCCGCTCTTCGACGATCGGGATCCGCGCAACAGCCTGGCCTGCGCGACGCCCGGAACTCCGGACGTTACGACCGAGGGGCATGCCCCGGACGTAGCCGATTGGCCGGGCGCCATACAGCTCGTGCGCGATGTCGGCGCGCGGGTCCGGCGGGCACGCGACCTGGCGCAGGAACTCACGCGAGAGTCACAATCCCTTATCCGGCGCAGCCTGTCGCAGACCGAAGCGGCCGAGGAGCGTGCGCGGATCGCCGAGGCCGCTGCTGAGCAGGCCAATCTGCGGGCTGAACGCGCGGAAGGAGCGGCACGTTTGACGGACGAACGAGCGAAGGCTGCTGAGCACGCGATGCAGGCCGCCAAAGCTGCTGAAGCGGATGCGCGCCTCTGGCTTGGGCGTCTTTACGCCAGCCTGAGAAGCGAATTCGAGAGCCTGACAGAGGATTGAGCCGAGCGCGACGCCTCAGAGCTTCTGACCCCGAGGCCCGCAGCTCCGCAGCTTCTGGCGCTCTTTATCTCTGGCCCCGTTTCACCTGCGTGAGTGTCCGTACCAATCCATGCGAGCAGAGTGACGCTGTTGGGTGCTGCCCACCTAGCACGGCCCCGCCAGTCGACCTCTCCCCCGATCCTGTGCTGGCGGGGTCGCTCTTCTCGCCTCACAGTCACTCAACCCCGCAGCCTCACGGCGCGGGGCTTCTTCACTAACGCGCAGCAAGCCAAGGCGAAGATGCGCTGGGAAGTGAGCAGGCAGGAGCAACTTTCAATGCCAAGCCCCGTTGTTCGCTCCTAAGTTGGATCCATCCACCAGGAAGCCATGATGAAGAAGCTCGCAATCCTTACGACGCTGGCGCTGGTATGCGCCGGCCCCGTCCTCGCTCAGGGCCGCGATCCGAATAGCTCGTCGGCCGCATCCGGCAACGCCGAGGAAAACAACAAGCCCCGGTCCAACTCGACAGGCGGCGGTGGAGGTAGCGGCCAGGGCCCTGGCGGCGGCGGTTAATCCGCCTCCACGAAGAAAGCAGCCCCGCAGCCTCACGGCTCGCGGGGTTTTTCGTTGATCTCAGTTCTGCTGACGAGATGCAGACCCGACGTCGCGGGTGCTTGGGCGGAGTTTTCTCCGGAGCTCAGCTCCTCATCCCCGAACAAGATCGCGTAGGTCTCTGGATCATAGTAGGGCAGGATCATCTTGGCGAAGTCGGCGGCCGGCAGGTCAAGCGCCTCGGCCCAGGCCCGCAGCTTATTTGGTGCAATGCGACCACGCCCGGTCTCAAGCTGCGAGATGAAGGTATAGACCCCCCCATCGACCAACGCGCAAAGCTGACGTTGCGATAGCCCCTGCGCCTCGCGCAGACGCTTCAGGAGACGACCGCCTTCGCGGCGGAGTTCCTGAACCTCCGGGCTGGAGAGGCGCTGGGTGTTGGTGAACATGGTACTGGGCCTGGTGCGGTCGACGTAGGGTATGGTTGTAACATACCATCAGGGAAGTTGCTTCTACAACGCCCGCCGTTGCGTGAAGAGATTCCTTCATGTGATGAATGAGCCACGCTAAACGGAAGTTGCATAGACCGGCAGTCCTGCAAGCCCCGCCTGCAAGCCCCGGTGTGATCCCTTCCTCAGTTGAAGACGATCTCCATCTGCCCCGGCTCCATCCAGGCCGACTCGACCGACATGTTCCAGCCCGCGGCCTGCGCCCTCTGACTGAGATTCTCGATGACCCGGTGCACCTCCAGCCGGGTCAGGCTGAGGCGGATCAACGGGCTCGGTCCGGCGCGAAACAGGAGTTCGAAGGTCCGTGGCGTGATGTTGACGTCGACCGCCTGGACCAAACGGGGAGCGGGCACGTTCAGTCTTGTCTCCTCCCCTCCTGCGACGGCAACCGGCGAGGGCACCTGCGTCTCGCCGTAGAGCGCGTCCTGGTGCTCCAGCAGGATGATGTCGTCGCGAAGGTCGGCCGGGGCTGTGGTGGCGAGCGGGCTGGACTGCTCCAGCAGGTTGGCCAGACCGTTGACGAGGCTATTCGTCAGGCGGCGCGTCAGCGCGACATGCACGACACGGCGCTCGGCATCCGAGGCGAGCAGCGAGAGCCGATCCTCAGCCTCCGAGTAGGCGAACTGGAGGCTCCTGGCGATGAGCGGCAAGGTCGAGGTCATGAGGGTACCCTTGGCGCAAATGCCCGCGCGTCCACTCTGCTGATTGCGCGACGTGCGCTACTGAAGCGCAGCTACCTGCCGATCTTGCTCCAGTCCCAGTCGATGGTGTTGTCCTCGGGCAGTGTGATCATTGGCTTGATCTCGGCCTTCGCTCGCTCGGCCGCTTCTGCCTGTGCGCGGGTCTGAGCGAGTTCGCCCAGCGTCGAGAGATTGGCCATTGACAACAGTTGCGCGTAGGCGACGTCAAAAACACTTGTCCGACGAAGCTGGCCGAAGGCGGCATCATCGAGCGCGTTCAGGGTGAGTTCGTTGACGCCGTGCAGGCCGGTGATCTGCTGAGTGCCATTCTCGCCCTGGATCAGGATCGGCCACGGCTCGACCACGCCAGCCGCGTGAAGCTGCCCGCATGTGTTGGTGAGAATTGCTTCGCTCTTCGCAGTCTCATGAAGGAAGGTCCAGACCTGCCGAACGGACGCGCTGAGTTCTCCGCTCTCGTCGAAGAACGTCTCGCCCTCGGTGCTCTTCACCAAGAGCGCGCCCGCCACATCGACGCAATGTGGAAGGTGCATGCAGGTCGATCTCGATTCAAAATCAGAAAACAAAGCGTTCAAAGATTCGATTCAATCAAATTCTTGAAGTGCTCGCCCTGCTCCGTGCTGCGCATTGCTTGTATTCCATACGAACCATAGCTCGCATACGAATGTTCAATGAATTCGACCAGTGTCAGCATTCGTCCACCGTCCCCATCTGCTTGCTTGAAAGCCATAGGGGTATGATACTTTATCTTATGAACTTCCTTTATTTCCGGATAAAGCGGCCACCAAGTGCCTGTCGCCAAAGTAGATGCATAGTATCTACTATCGTAATTTACGTATTTATTTTCAAAATAATGACAGATTTTGCCAGCTAATATATCTACGGCGGCGGCTGTTGGGTGGTTAATTGTGTAAAAACATGGAACTTCAAGGCACGCATCGAGTATTTCTGTCGCTGCTTTTATATCGTTACCATCGTCTCGGCCAAGGGCCTCTATTGAAGATTGTTTGAACTCATCAAACAATCCCACCTTCTCAAAAAAACGACCATTAAAAAGGTTGTTGCACTCACTTTGTGTTAAGCCGGCCAAGAACGCGCCAACAACAATTTTGCTGTGGTAATCGCCAAGTGGACCTACTATTCTCTCTTTGAATCCACCTAAATACGTCATGTCAGGATGAAGCCCCGTGAACCACATGTTCGTCATTGTATGAATGCGGCTTCTCTGACTTTTCAATTCAGCGGTATTCAAGTTTTCAAAGCGAGCATCTTTTATAGTTTGCGTGACGATATCCAGACCTTCAACTCTATTCTTCGAAAGTATTTCTGAAGTTTTTTGCTCAAACCACTCCGTGCCGAATGACGACACATCGATCCAATCATCAACGACAATCTCTGACCCAAGCCTGACTGCACGGCCGATATCGTGACTCTGGCAATTTCCAATAATTGAGATTTTGGTCACATTCTGCCCCTTGATGGCCCAAGACTCTCAGAAGCACAATCGCGAGCCCTCTGCGTGGCTATGCAACCCAGGTGAGCAGCGACACCCAATCCCCCGCATCCACGTAAACGAACTAAAGGCTCGTCGCCCGAATGGGAAGGGCTACGGTCATGAGGGGGTCCTTGGCGGAAATGCCCGCGCAGTCATTTGGCAGATCGCGCGACGGTCACCAAAGCGCAGCTACCGCCCAATTTTGCTCCAGTCCCAGTCGATGCTGCTGTCCTCCGGCAGGGTGATCATCGGCTTCACCTCGGCGCGCGCCCGTTCCGCTGCCTCGGCCTGAGCACGAGCCTGGGCGAGTTGACCGAGTTGGCCGAGATTCGCCACCGAGAGAAGCTGAGCATAAGCCACTCCAACCGCACCGGTTCGACGCAAAGGGCTGAAGGCTGCGTCATCTAAGCCATTCAGCGCGGCCTCATTGATACGGTTCAGACCGGTGACCTGTTGACTGCCATCGCTACCCTGGATCGTGATTGGCCAGGGTTCGATCACGCCCGCCGACTGAAGGAGCCCGCAAGCCTGCACAAGTGTCGCCTCACTTCGAGCCGTGTCACTCAGGAAGTTCGCGACTTCCGTCACGAGAGGGCTCAACGCACCTGCCTCATCGAAGAACGAGTCACCATCCGGGCCTTCAGTGACTAACCCGCTAGCCTCCTCGATGCAGAGGGTGTGCTCTCCGCTAGCCTGTGTGCCGATCAGAAAGGGGTAGCCGCGCAAACCAGCCGGGATGTAGCGTGCCAGCCATGAGCCGCTGGCATCAACGAAGAGATTCTGTCCAGGCAAGAGGCCGAGAACGGCGGCGAGGCTCCAGCGCCCGTCGCGGTGAACGAAGGCCAACGGTAGTGACAGAGCCGCTTGAGTGATCTCGGCCGCAGCGAGCGGGACCAAAGCCGTTGCCGCCGCGAATTGATAACTAGTGAAGCGCCGCCAGCGCAGGTCGGCGTGGCGCGAGCGTGATACGGGGTGGATGCTGCTCATAGACGCTCCCTCAGACGAGGTACGCTACCCGCACCAGGAATGCGGCTATAGGATGCCGAGCCTCTGCCAGACTGGTAGCTTCTCGCTGAGGAAGCTGCGGGCGTCGCCAGTGACAATTGTGGTGCGCTCGCTTGGATCGGTGATCGCCTTACCGTCCTTCACCCAGTTGATACCGAGATGTTGCATGCTCTGAAGGACATGCGCCGTCACCGTTTCTGCAGTATTTCCCTCACCGGCAAGTACAGCGGCAATCATCAGCAGGTCGGTGGTAGCTACTTGAATGCCCGAGCCGACTGCCGGCGCAGCCAAGAAATTGAAGGTGCGGCCTTGCAACATCTTCTCGGCAATGACTCTATTCAGCCGCTGAGCTGGGCTCCGATCAAACTCCGCATTCGATGACCCACTAACGGGCACTGGTAGTACTTGGCCACTATGTACGAACAAAGTTACGGCTTGGAGGGCGGCCCCCGCCCCTCCTTCGCGGAAGGCCGGGAGGGAGGCGATTTCGGCAAAGCTTGCTGTCTTCTCAGCGAGCAGGTCTGCAACTGCCCCATAGATCTCGGCGTTGCCGTTCAGTTCACCGACCGGACTTGGAATTTTAAACGTTACTTGAGATCGGGGCAGGGCTAGCGAAAACTGCATAGCGCCTAGTATGGAATTGTGTTCAATCGAGTTCAGAGTGCTGACTCCACGTGCAAATAGGTCGCGTCGAAACTGCTTATTCGAAGCAATGTCGCGTAGTGTTTCCTTGAACACGACGTCCGTTTCCGCAGCAACCCGCGCCTTAACTTCCTTGGGCAATGCGAGGTTGTCAATATTCTCAACCAGCGTCGCGGATCCGACGAAGCCAAGCTTCGCTCGACCAAACATCTCGGCGACATCCGCAAAGTGGAATATAAACCAATTCGCGTTCAGATACTCATGAGCAAGGTAGTTTCTATCGAGCGAACTCATCTTTTCGATGCGCTGCTGAAGTCCTGCGTTCGCAGCGAAGTAGTTGGCTCCCTCGCTCATCAAGGCTTTGACGAGTTCGAGTCCGGACTCAGTCTGCTCGTCAGAGCGACCAGCCACGCGCTTGGCGTTTTCTCGCATCAGTCGCTGGAGTGGGAGCACCGGAGCCCAGCCTGGCATGCAGTTATAGGAAACGTAGAGAAAGCCACCTGGTTTCAGACGCTTACGGGCGATCTCCACGATGGACTCGTGAGCATCGCTCGAGACCCAGGTGAGAATGCCGTGCAGCACGATAAGGTCGAGGTCGTGCTGTCCCTCCTGTGCCTCTCGGGCAAGATCCTGGAAGCTGGCTTCCCGCAGGCTAACGTTCGTCAGCTCTGCATCATCAACCAGGCCGCGGGCGTGAGCGACGTGTAGCGGATTGAAGTCGATACCTTCGAAATGAGTACCAGGATTGGCGGCGGCGTTGATGACGAAGCCGAGGCCCATGCCGAACCCGAGTTCGAGCACGCGCTGGGGTTGGAGAGCTAAGCCTGGGTGTTTGCCGACACAGGCTGCGGAGAAGGCCACATGGGCTGGGACCGTCTCTCGGTAGAAGCCAAGGGCGTAAGGAATGTCGGCCACGTAGCCTTCGGTCCAAGCTGTCATACTAGGTCCTGCGGTATGCGCTTTGGGGAGAGTATTACCTGCATCCTTGGCGTTAAGGTCGTAGCAAACTAACCCTGAAACGAAACGGGGGACCCGAAGGTCCCCCGCTCAGTAGTTGTATCGCAGGTTAAGCGCGCTGTCGGCTTGGCTTAAATCAGGGCCGGGCCGGGAACCGACGCGAAGTTAGCGGCGGTAAGGTCAGCGACGGCAACGCCGACCAGCTTCACCAAGTGATCGCCGGTTCCATACGTGGCGCTGTCGGCCACCTCGTACAGAGCATACGTGCTGCCCTGGAACGAGAATGCCGTCCAGCCGATACCGGTATGATCAGCAGCAGCGGCGGTTGCCGCAGCAGTGATGGTGGTCGTCGTGTTGTTGATGGTGGTCTGACCGCCTGCGGTGATGGCGGTGTACGAACCCGCTTCGGTGCCCACATGCTGCAGCTGATCGCCAGGTGTAGCAGCGGTGCCAACGGTGAAGCTGGTGACCGTGTCGATCGTGCCAACAACGCCGTCGGTGACAACACCCGAGTCGTTCGTTCCGAACTTCACGAAATCGCGGCCCGAACCGAGATTGATCGTGTCGGCACCGCCACCGGCGGTGATGTTCGAACCGCCCGTGCCGACGGTGATGGTGTCGTTGCCAGCCGAACCGGTGAGCGTAAGCGCACCCGTGAACGTCGAGGCGTTGACCGTCTCAGCATTTGCGAGGCTGTCAACAACCAGAGCATGAGCGCCCGTGATGTTGATAGTGGAGCCTGCCGTCAGGGTGATGACACCAGTCTCGTTCGAACCGGTTTCAGCGGTTCCGTTCGAGGCGAGGTTCACAGTGTAAGCCGTGCCAGCCGGATCAGCACCCGTGTTGAAGGTAACAGCGAGCGAATCCGTCGTGGCGTCGCCCGTAGTACCACCCTCGTAGCTGAGGTTGATCGTCGTGGTACCGACCTTCGCAGTGAAGGACGCGTCACCGCTGTTTGCCTCTCCGAAGGCGTAGGTCCGAGCCGACCCAGCATTCGTGATGATGTCGTCGCCGGCGCCGTTGAACAGGAACTTCGTCACACCGGTGTTCGCGAAGGTGGTTCCGTTCAGAGCGACGTCGCCCGAGCCAGTGAACTCGACCGTCTCGATGCCTGTCACCTTGTTCAGGACGTCGAGGCCGGTAACCGTTGTAACAGTCTGACCATTAACCACGGTCGAGGTCCCAGCGGTGGTGTAATCAGCGCCATCGACCGTAAGCTGGTCGGTGCCTGCACCGCCGTCGATGGTGCCAGTCACTGCCGACAGCGTTCCGGTGACCACGATGTTGTCGTCACCTGCGCCGAGAGCAATCGCCTTCGTAGCTGCGCCGATATTAATCGTGTCGGAACCCGAGCCACCGGTGAAAGCGGTATCAACATCCAGGGTGCTGAGGATCGTGACACCGCCTGTGTATGCAGAAGCGTCGATCGTTGCCAGCTTTGCGGCGTTGCCACCGGTATCATTTAGAGTAAGCGAGATAGCCTTGTCGCCCGTAAGCGTCAGAGCGGTCGCTGCATCGGTCGTGACCGTAAAAGTAGGCACGTTGCCGTTGACAACATTGAGGCTCAGCGACGTCGCAGTATCGTCGCGGACGCTACCGCCCGTCACGCCGTCGAGCTTGACGGCGAGCGCACGCGTGCCTTCTGCAGCGTTGACGCGGACGTCATGCGTCTCGTTCGTGAGGTTCAGGGTCGTGAGCGCGTCGGACGAGATCGTCACCAGATTGGTTCTGGTCGGGGAGACGCCGCCGTTGATAGAGACGGTGGAAAGCGTGTCGGCAGTACCCGCGGTCGTTCCAGTGCCGTTGTCAGTGATGTTGATGGTCGAACCACCAGTCACAGAGACCGACGTCGCGTTTGCCTTTGTGGTGACAGTGACGGCGCCGTTGATGTTGGCGGTGCTAAGCTGCTCGACCGAAACAGTCTCGAGGCCGGTGTACTTCGAAACGTCAGCAGTTACCGTTGTACCGGCGTTGCGGATCGTCACGTTCTCAACGTTCGAAATCGTGGCATTGGTGTTCAGCGTCAGGGCGCCGGACGCGTTCGTGACCGTCAGCGTGTCGGTGCCAGCGCCGCCATCGATCGAATCAAACGCGTTCAGCGTAGCTCCGGTGGCCACGAACGTGTCGTTGGTTGCCGCACCAACGAACGTATCAGTGCCCGTCGTCAGCTCGAAGGTCGTACCGCTGTTGGGGCCGACCTGGTCGTTGAGCGTACCGGTGTTGGGCGTGCCGACAGCAGCAGACTCGAGGAAGGTTACCACGCCAGCAGCGTTGCGGTTAGCGGACTCGGGCGAGTTCGCGATGCCGTCGAGCGTCTGAGCGGGGGTCTTGGTCAGCCAGTAGTTGATCTCGGACTGAGCCGGAGTGCGGCCAAGCATGTCCTGGTAGAGGTTGGTGACCAGCTGCGACGTGACACCGCCGGAGGTGCCGTTGCGAGCCTGATACTCGGGGGTGCCGAGGAACTGGTTGACGATGCCCGTGTAGTCGAAGCCGTTGTCGCGCAGCTGACCAACGAAGAACTGCAGACCGCCCACATCCGGAACGCGCCCGAGAGCAGCCTGATAAAGGCGCACGATGGGGGTGACGTAGGTGTTGGCTTCAACCGACAGCTCGATCTGCTGGCGGACCTGGGCATCCGAGATGTCGGTGCGGTTCGCGAAGTACGCGATGCCGGCCGGATCGACCGGACGGAAAAGAACATTTTGGTAAACTGTGTTGAGCTGTTCAGCTGTTAAGGCCATCGTCATTCCCTTGCGGTGCAGGGAAGCCCCGCCAGCACTGTGGCTGGTCGGCTCCTCCCCGAAGCCCCGACCGGTTTGGTACGGTCGTGACAGTGTGTATTTCACGAAACCATCCGTGTCTAGGCCGATTTCTCGAAGCCAGTCGCAGGATTTTTCGGTGGTGTGGAAAAAGCACAAAATGGCGCAAGTAATTGATTTTACGAGAATTTTATCTACTGGCGTCTGCGCATCGCCGTGACCGCAGGCTTCTGGGTTGAGGCCGGAATGAGGCGTCGACCTGTCTGCCTCTCACGCCACGGCTCGCGCTGGAAAAGGGCTGACGCTCCTCGCGGCTGAGTCGGAGGCTGACCAGGCGGGCCGCGGCAGAGCCGTAGAAACCGCCACCAATCTATGTGATCTAGCTGCCCACTCTGATCGCGCCTCCTACCCACCTAAAAGCTCATGCACTCTTCATATGCGCAGAAACTCTCCGAGCCGGAGACCATCGCTCTCCGCCGTTTGGGCGGTCGTTTTATCAAGGAACTGCGTGAAGACCGGGGCTTCTCGCAAGCGACCTTCATGAAGGCGGTCGGGTACAGCATCAAGCAGTACATCTCGCAGATTGAAACCGGCCGGGCGCGGATTGCCCCTGATCAAATGCGCAACTGGGCGGATGTGCTTCGCGTCAATCATCGAGACTTCGCGCTGATGATGATGCGCTTCTACGATCCGGAGACGTTCGCGATGATCTTCGAGAAGGACCCGGAGATTTTCAGCGGCGCCGCGATCCCGGAGTTCGAGAAGCTTCTCGCGTTGAGCGAGGCGGGGCTGGTCGAGGCCGATGCGGACGCTGAGAGGAAGGCTGCGCGTCTCGCCGCAGCTGATCGCGAGCCTGCTCCAGATAAGCCGCCTGCTCGACGCAGGATTGGACCGGAAATCGAGGCGGCGATCCGAGCGGCAAAGGCTGAGAACCCGCGCCTCGGCATGCACAAGATCGCCAAGAGCCTCGGGGTGGGCACCAGCACCGTGCAGCGGATTTTGGGAGCCTCATAGCGCGGTTGTGGCATTCCAGGTCGACGAGGACGGCTCGATGCTTCGAGCTTGCGAGTAGCAGGGGCAGCCTCAACTCAGCGATGCGAGGTGAATCGCTTTGTACGAGCGGCTTTCGATCTGCTAAGCGTTTGGTGTCTTTCCGCGATGCCCGTCATCTTGCGGTTTGACCGGTGGGCCGGGCGGTCGCTCCCTTGCGGTATCGCTCGGCCCGCTGTCTTGGCTCCAGCGAGATCTCTCGCACATCCCCATAAGCTCGGCATCGAACGACGCCCGCCGGCACCCGCCGCGCGGGCTTCGTCATGTCTGTGGGTGGCTGTGAGCCCGGCGCCGGTAACGACCCGCTAACTGCGCCGCTCCCATCATCCAGCGTCTGCCCGCGAATCCTTCCCCCTAGCGGTCGGACTGGCGGGCCGGGTCTTCCTCGAACGTTGGCCCGGCCCGCTTCTTGGTCACGGTCGCGCTCGGAGGTTTCAGCCACGCCGCTGGCTCTCGGCCGTTTAACGCCACCTGCCGAGCCGTTCTAAAGGCGCGCTGAGCTTCGCCTACTTGTCGTGGTGGCCGGCCGCAACGCGGTCGGTCAGGGCCATCAGGAGCCCCGAGATCACGAAGATCATATGCAGGCCGACGAGCCAGGCGAGGTCGCGGTCGGAGCTGGCCTTCACATCCATGAAGGCTTTGAGGAGCTGGATCGCCGAGATGGCCACGATCGAGGACATCAGCTTGAGCTTCAGGCCCGTGAAGTCGATCGTGCCCATCCATTCGGGCCAGTCCTTGTGGTCCGAATGGTCGAACTTCGAGACGAAGTTCTCGTAGCCCGAGAACATCACGATGATCAGGAGCGAGGCGGTAAAGGACAGGTCCACCAGCGTCAGCACGCCGAGGATCGTCTGCGACTCGTTCGATTCGAGCGCGTGAAGCGCGAAATGGGCGATTTCTTGGAGGAGCTTGACGAGGAGCACGAACAGGCCGATCGCCAACGCCCCGTAGAACGGGGCCAGCAGCCACCGGCACGCGAACAGGGCCCGCTCAAACGCCCGTTCCAGCATCCGCATCCTCGCCCGCTCAAGCTTCGTGGGCGGTGTCGCACGCCCGCGCGACACCGGCAAGTTTCGGGCACTAGCGCCGCACAACCCCGCCAGCCCAGCCACCACCCTTCAGTCCCGCCGTCTCAGCGGTCTTGTAGATCGGCACGACCTCGCGCCGGCCGTTCCTGAACTCGATGACGACCTCGTCCGCGCAGGTGCGCATGTCGTCGGAGCCGACGTGGTAGTCGAAACCCAGTACGGGTTGGAGCGCTTGCTCGGCTTCAGGTCCACGGCCTCGCGCAGGACGAGCCGGATCCGGTACTCGCCGGCATGCTGGCCGCGAATCAGCTCGTGCGCCGCGGCGGTCTGCGCGATGAACGAAGAGCCGATGGTGGTCTCTGGGAAGTTGCGCGAGTGGTAGTCGTCGGTGGTGACCTCTCGCCAGGGAGGCAGTACGATCATTTCAGCCCCACCTCACGAAGGCCGCGATGACCGAGATTACCAACGCTGCGAGCAGCCAGGGATGTCCGTACGCGACGGCGAAATACATCAACCCGAAGAAGGCCGCCGCGATAGCGATCATGATTGAGCCAGCGACGGGGTTCATCGCTTCTCCGGCCGCCCTCGCAGAAGCACTTTCCGCAGCGCGGCCTTCTTAAGGCCTTCGCTCGCGTCCGGGTCGCGCATCGTCTTTGCCAGGAACCCGTTCTGCCGCAGCAACGTGCCTACGACCACCTCGTGAGAGCCTACGGGAATGCGGGTCGCGGAGGGCATGGCGAGCCACGCGTTGACGGCGCTCTGAACCTCTTCCTCCGTCAGTGCTCCCTGTTGGAGCAGCGTCTCGATCGTCGCAGGGTTCGTCATGGCCGCTTAAGCTAGGTCACAGCATCGCGCAGCCCAGAGCAGCCGGACCACCACTCACCGCTTCACCGGCCGGGCCAAGATGATGGCGGTCTGCACCATGGTGCGCTTGAAGGTGGCGGATTCGTCCGGGCTAGCGAGCACCTTCCGGGTCGGCTCATGCCCGCGGACCGCCTCGGCGAGGTCCAGGCCGTAGCCCTCGCCCATCATGAAAAGCGTCGTCGTCGGGTCCGCCATGTAGGCGTCGACCGCCGCGTGCAGATCCTCGGCGGTGATCGCCTTTGCCTTGAACAACTCGCCGGTGGTCGGTGGTGATTCGGCCATGCCGACGAGCGTATGAGCGCGGACGGTCGAGCGCTAGGGCTCGATCACTTCCTCACCTTCGCAACTAGAGCGCGGATCATGTCGAGATACATGTCCACGACCTCCTCGCCGCAAGCGTAGTTAAGCCCCTTCACCAATGAGCGGATGTGCGCAAGGGTTCTTCCGCAGTCAGGTCGGCCGGCGGGGCCTGGCCTGAGCGGAGCTCGACGACGTTGCCGGGTTTATGGGCTGGCGACTCAGTCATGGCCCGACCGTATGGCCAAGGTGCGTCAGGTCGCTACGGTAGGAATGGTACCGAGCGCTGGCCAAGACGCGTTGTCGGAGAACCCGAGCCCTTTCTCGGAAGCCTTTCCGGGATGCGTTCTCGGACGATTGGCGCCTAACAGGCTGTTGAAGAAGTCGGCCAGCGGCGGGCGATGAAGGGGACTTCATCGCCGGCGTGGAAGCCG
>NZ_VZZK01000045.1 GCF_008806385.1 Methylobacterium soli | reverse complement strand
CTGCTGCGAGAATTCCGAGACGATGCCGGACAGGTGCTGGAGGACCCAGAAGTCGCTCGGCGCCGCCACCTTCAGGAAGCCGCTCGGCCCCTTGGCCTGGGCGATTAGGTCGTCGAAGCTGCGCTGCGCCTCCTCCACGAGGCGGGTGGCCTGGGCGAAGTAGGCCTCACCATAGGCGCTAAGCGCGATCTTCCGGGTGGTCCGGTCGAGGAGCCGCAGGCCCACCGCCGCCTCGAATTGCGTGATGCGGCGTGACAGGGACGAGATCGGCATCCCCAATGCCGCGGCGGCTTGGCTAAAGCTCTTCCGCCTGGCGACCTCCACGAACAAAGCCATGTCACTCAAAACTTGGCGCTGTGTCGGAGCGATACTCCTCTCGGATTGCAAGGTAACAGGGCGTTGACTGGCCAGCCTCCCTCTCTGGTCAAAACCAGATGCAGCCGCTGTCGTGTTGCATTTCTCGGAGGGCATCGGAGATCAAGCAATCTAAAAATGGCAAAGATCAGCCATGGCTGGTACTCGTTCGCGTTCAGGTTGTCTCCTGCGACACGTTCGCAACTGAGAGTTGCGGTCCAGGGGTTAAGTTTCCCCTATCTTGATGGCGGTGAGAGACGTCAATCGGTGCAGCGCGCTACTCGGAACGGCACTGGTTAACCCATCTCTGGTAGGGTTAGCGCTCAAATGACCTGCTGCCTGCCTCCGCGCCGATGATCGGTGCCCCGAGCTTCCCGGACCTCTCCACCCTCGTGGTCGACGAGAGCCTCTACATCCGCCGCATCGTGCGTGACATGCTGATGCGCACTGGCATCCGGCGCGTGATGGAGGCGCCCGACGGGGCAGAGGCCCTCGGTGTGCTGGCCGAGAGCAAGCCCGATCTCGTCGTTCTGGATTGGGACCTGGCGATCCTGTCGGGTGAGGAGTTCATCCGACTGGCGCGCGACTTCAGCACCTCGCCCTGCCCAACCGTCCCGATCATCCTGATGATGGGCACGCCGCGAAAGGACCGGGTGGAGCGGGCCGTGCGCCTCGGTGTCAACGAAGTCATCGCCAAGCCATTCTCGCCCAAGACCCTGTGGTCACGGCTTGACGAGGTGATCAATCGGCCGCGGCCCTTCACGATGGTCAAGAGCCTTCTGATCCCGCATTCGCGGGCACCGAAGAACGCTCTGGCTGCCTGACAGGCTTTTGCATGCAATCTCGGCCGGCGCCGTGCTGACATTGGTGCCACCGGGGACCGACTCGCGCGATGTGGAGGCTGTGGCCATCCTTCCGCCGACGCCGGAGGGGCAGGGTCGATGCCGACGCAATTGGCACGGCCTGTACCGCCCGCAGATTGTGAGACACCGATCTGAAGCCTATGCGGCCAATACCGCCGGTGGAAGCTGGGCAGCGCGAATGGCCGCCGGTGGTCGGAACCCGTGCCGCTCGATCAGCCACGTCTCGTTATAAACCTCCCGGAACGCCAGCAGCGCGCGGCGCAGATCCTCGACCGTGTCGAAGTGTTCCACCCACAACAGGTTCTCCTTGAGCGTGCGGATGAAGCGCTCGGCGCAGCCGTTTCCTTCCGGTGCGCGCACGAAGGCGGGCGAACTCGCGATACCCAAGAACGCCAGCTCCGCCTGGAAGTCGTCCGACATGTACTGGCTGCCGTGGTCATGCCGGACACTCAGGCCGGAGGCGATCGCGGCCGCAAAGCCGCCGAAGCGCTGCCGCACACCCTGGCGGACCGGCTCCAGCGCCTCGAAGCGCGTGGCCCGGCGTGCCGCGTGGATGCCCACGCATTCGGCCGAGCAGTGATCGATGGCCACGAACACCGCAACCTGCCCCTCAACCGTCCAGGTGGTGGTCAGGTCGGTGCCCCACATCGTGTCGACCCGCTCCGGGATGATGGTGCCATCGTGGTTGCGCGGCCCGCGCGGCGCACCGACACGCGCGGGGGCGAGCAGATCATGCGTGCGCATCAGGCGCAGCACGCGGCGCTTGGAGGTGCGCACGCCTTTGTGGCGCAGCCGCGCCCAGATCTTGCGGTGGCCTTCGCCGTGGAAGGGGCTGCCGGCCAGTGTGGCGCGGATCTGCGTGAGCAGCGCCGCATCCGGCATGGGCCCGACCGGGCCGGGACGCCGCGACGGCTCGGACTGGGCGGGGGCGAGATGCCGGTGGACGGTGGCGCGCGACATACGCCAGATCCGGCACACGCGAGCCAGTCCGTAAGCTTTGCCACGGGCAGGCGAGACGGCCCGGCTCATGGCCGCGACCTCCTGCGGGCCAAAGGGCCGGGGCCGCGCGCCTCCAGAACCGCGATCTTGGCCTCCAGCAGCTCGCGCTCGATCAGCATCTCACCGAGCTTGGCCTTCAGCCGCCCGCTCTCCAGCGTGTCCGCATCAAGAGGCCGGGTGGCAAGGCTGGCCTCGCCCGCTGTCAGGAAGGCGTCGCGCCAGCCCGAGAGGGTCGCGGCCGTCACGCCCAGGCTGCGCGAGACGCTCTCCAGGTCCTCGCCGCGCAAAAGCCGCAGCACCGCATCCCGCTTGCGCTGCCGCGACATGCGCCCGCCGCGGCCAGGACCAACCACGTCTACAACCGTTCCCGTGTTCGTCGTCATCGTCCTCACCCCTGACGCGGAGACCGTCCGCTAACGGGGTGTCTCAAGCAACCGTGGGGCGGAGGAGGCCATCCTGCGAACCTTGGAGATCGTCTGCCGCGAACCCGAGGATCTCGGCGCGCCGTGAGAGACACGGGCGCCGGGTTGAGCCTCACTCGGCCATTGCCGGCTCTGCCGGCTTGCGCTTGCCGGCCCGCTTCTTCGGTGCTTCGGCTTCCGTCGGAGCCTCTGCCGCCTTCTTCCGGCCGCCGCGGGCCTTCGAGGCCTCAGCAGGTACGGCAGCCTCCGTCACCTTCTCAGATGCGCCGCTGGACTTTGTGATCGGCTTACGACGCTGCTGACCGAGACCAAGGCTCTTGGCGAGAGAGGAGCGCTGCTCCGAGTAGGAAGCCGCGGTCATCGGGTAGTCGGCTGGCAGGCCATGCTTGGCGCGGTAAGCCTCCGGCGACAGCCCGCGGATCGTCAGATGTCGACGCAGGGTCTTGTAGGGCTTGCCATCCTCGAAGCTGATCAGCGCGTCCGGTGTGATTGACTTGCGGATCTGTGCGGGTGTGGCCTTCGTCTCTGGCTCGACGGAAGTAACTGACTGACCGAGGCCGGACACAGCCGCGTGGACTTTCATGAGCAGGGCCGGCAAGTCGCCAGCGGCAACGTGGTTGTTCGAGAGGTACGCCGAAACGATATCGACGGCGAGTTCGATGTGGTTTGTTTGAGTAGCGACTTCGGCTTCAGACATTTCACGGCCTAACTGTTTCTGAGACCTCGATCACTACGCGTTAAACGCCACCTGGCAACTCGCACGGAAGAGAGCTGGATGACTTTTCCGCAGAAATCGGAGGTAGGCGGAACCCGTTTCGGGTCGTCTTCATCCGAACTGACTGCTGGCGCCGATGACCCTGAATTTTTTCACTTTGCGCCCATCTCGGCCATTCGCCGGCCATCGCCGGCATACCCGAAGCGGACATCGCCTCAGGCCGGATGACAGGCCTCAGATGCGCCATCTGCTGATCTTCGGTGGCGTTCCTGCGGAGGAGCGGTGTTGCCCCACGAGCAGACGCTCATAGGTTGGGTGTTATAGAGCAACCCGGCTCGTGTTAGGCCGTTCATGGAACCCGGAACCGTATCGGCATCCGTAGCTTCCCCTGCCTGGGTAGGCGGTGGAGCATGGTATGCGAGCGGAAAGATCAGCGAGCATCGGGACCACACGGAGTTTCGATGCGGAGCGCATCAACACTGTCGTGCAGACCCTCGCAATCCTCGGCGCTGGTGCTTGGGGCGTCTACACCTTCATCTACGAGGCCCGCATCAAGCCGAGCCTGGAGCCGCCGGCCGTGTCGGTCGCGACAAACCTCGTGAAGGCAGGCGAGCGGGACAACTACATCGCAATCCGCTCTACGGTGACTCGTAAGAACGTGGGCCAGGCGGGCGTGCGTGTTCTCGGTCTTGCCTACAATGTGATCGGCATCCGAGCCCAGTTCCGCGACGAGCCGTCCGAAACCACAGCCGTACCAAGCGATCTTGGCGATACTAACTCTGTAGCTGCCGCGCGCAACTATACCCTCACCGAGCCTGGGACGGTGCTCCTGCGCCAGGGCGTACTGTTTGCTGGAGCAACAGAAAGTGAAGCCGAGGCGTCCGAACTCAACCCGGGCGAGGCCGTCTCACGCGATCTCATCGTCTATGCGGATCGCACTCGATACGATTTCGTGCGCTTTGAGGTGAGCCTCGCTTACGAGAAGGTAGACAATCTACCCGTAAAGCTTCGCCTTGAGACGGGACGCGATGGCACATTGGCCCTCAGGGCCAGAGCTGATTGCCGTTCAGAGCCGAGGTCTTGCACGCGCCTCAAGACAACGGATTTTGGCACGGAGTTCTCGCTCTGGAACTGAGCGCCTCACGCATCGGCCGTAGAATGAGCGTCATGGAGCGCTCGTCACCGGAAGCAAGGATGCACACGGAGCTTCGGCGCAACGCATCAGCGCCTTCACAATGGGCTGTCGGTTCCTTTGGCCTGCTTCCAGCGTAAGGCTGTAGCGCGCAAGTTCGGCGCGGGCGGCGGGCGTCCACATCGGGGTTCCTGGGTGAGCGTCAGACACTCCCCCAACACCCACGATGCCCGCCGCTCACCCAACAGCTAAGGTGTTCAGCCCATTATGAAACGGGGTCAAACTCCGTGGATTGCTCGGTCCGGGTCATTGCAAGAGCCTACAGCTGATGGAGCGCCTCGGGCTTCAGGGCCACGACCAACTGCAGCACTTCATCGCCAGTCCGGCCTGAGACGACGGGCCAATCTAGAGGGAACTAACCCGTGTGCCGAACGCCGAGATGAGCCTCTCAAACGAAGGGGCCGGCCCTTGGCTCGCTTCGCCAGATCCTGGAGACCCGGCACCCCGGGATCACCCAGGCAACCAAAGGGCGAGGTTTGCCCTCTAACGTTCCTTCACTGGGGGCGACGCCCAGCCAAAATCTCCATAGCGCACCGCCCGCCATCCCGCGCGTTCATTCTTCCACGACTTTCGTACGCCTCATGGCGCCCGAGCTCTTTAGGAATGCAGCCCGCTGCTCTAGCGCCCGATAGTTCCGATTCCGGACATCACAGATACGTCGCATCGCCGACAAGACAGCCGGGAAATGCCGAGTCCACCACTCCGGTGTTGAAGTTAATTGGTGCTTGGTGCTGCATCTCTCGGGAACGCAAATAGCCGTAGGGCTTCCGAATGCCCGCGGATCGTGTGAAAACCACGGTCGGTGAACCTACACACCGTCCCCTCGCTTCCCTCCCTTTGCATGCGCCTCACCACCGCGTCCGTGATCAGGATCGAGGCCTTCGCTTCACGGCAATGGTTCTCGACGCGGCTCGCAACGTTCACGGTATCGCCGAGGACCGTCAGTTCGAGCCGGCTCTCGCATCCGACATCGCCGAGCACGACATCGCCATAATGGATGCCGATGGCAACGGCGACCGCCTCCTGTCCCGATGCCGCACGTGCATCGTTCCATGCCTGAAGCCTCGCCTGCATCGTCAGTGCACACCGTACGGCGTTCGTTGCGCTCAAATCGTTCGAAACAGGTAGGCCGAACACTGCGATCAAACCGTCGCCTGTGAACTTGTCAACGGTGCCATGATGCTCGAAGACACTATCACTCAAGGTACAAAGCAATTCCCGAAACATGGCGATTACGTCTTGCGGCTGCATGGCACTGCAGAACTTCGTAAATCCGATCATATCGACGAACAGAACCGCAGCAGGGTCATAGCGAGTCGTCGATAGCGCGACGTCGTTCGTCGCGATTTGTTCGACGATGGATTGCGGGAAAAATCTAGCCAGATTATCCTTTTCTTTGCCGACTGCGATCAGCCGTTCACGAGTTGCGATGTTCAGCAATGCGAGTTTCGTGGTGATTGCGATGGCGCCGAGGCTGATCAACGTGCGGGCCGCGGCGCTGCTGTCCGGATTCGGGCCATGCGTGATGATGAAGCTCAGGCATGTCAGTGCCGCGCAAAGCGCCGCGGTCCTGAGGATGCCGACGCGTTTGAACCAGAGAGTCGCAAGGACAACGACGACGATGTACAAGACAGCAACGGCGAAATGCAATGGGATCCATGTGTCGAACAAGAAGATCGAAGCCGCCGGAAGCACCACGTAGCACAGGGATGCGCTGCTCTGAAACAGATCGGCGATCCTCGCCTGCATACCCGCGAATGCCATAGGCGACGATGATACGTCATATCCCACTGCGAACCATCCCCGGCACAATCGAATTGAGTTCAGAATAAGTAAGTCTGGTTATTTTGCCAATCCCTCACAGGTATCCTCGTCCACTTCACGGAGGCTGCTCCTCGCCTCAGCTGGTCGACCCCGTACCAGCGGCCTGTCGGGAACGGGAGACCGACGCTGCCCGCAGCACGCTGAGGCGTGCCCCGAAGTGCGGCTTGTCGGGCTTTTGGTGACGTCAGGCCATGCCGGATCATGGCGAACTGCCCGGTTCGAAGTGGAGCGGAGGGGCGGCCCACGGGGCTGATGCCAGCCCGCGAAGGAGCCGACGATCGTCATGGGCCGCCGCAACAGGGGAAGGCGAGCGGGCATCGGTGGAGCCGTCCTCCGTAATCGGCTCGACGGCGGTTGGGCGAGGTGAAGCTGGGGCGCCGAGGATCTTGTGGATGTGGGCCAGACCGAACTTCCGGTTCGAGCGAGTGAGGAAGCCGTAGTGCCGTATGCGGTGGAAGCCGCGCGGCAGGACATGGAGGAGGAAGCGCCGGATGAACTCCGCGGCGGACAGGGTCATGACCCGCGGCCGTCCGGCTTCGTCGCGCCGATAGTCCTTGATGTGGAAGCTGACGCTCGCCCCATTGAAGGCGAGGATGCGTCGGCTGCCCTCGACATGCAGAGCCGTGCCGTTCGTGGCTGACGCAAGTGGACTCGCCAGATAGGCCACCATCGTGGCGATCTCGTCCGACTCGACCAGCGACAATGCCGGCGATTGTTCCTTAAGACGGCCCCAGGTGCGGGTCCTACGGTCGGCCGGGGTCATCGCCCGCACTGTCGCGGTCCTATCGTTGCAGGCGCTGCGCTACCCCATGGTGATCGTCGCCAGGGTCAAGCTGGAGCTGCCGAACGAGGCTGCCAACAATGCGTACGAGGCGCGTATGGCCGAGCTACCCCGCGTTGTGCGATGCATGACCGTCGCCGGGGACTTCGACTACATCCTGCTCATCCGCAGCCGAGACGTGGGCCATTATCAAGACTTCGCCCGCAGGGTGCTCAAGCTTGCGCCTGGCATCCGTTCCTATACCAGCGAGATCGTCCTACAGGTCCGCAAGGCGACCACCGAACTGCCCATCGAGCCAGTCTGACCGGGGCCGTCCTCCATAAGGTCCGATCATCGTGAGGCGCAGGGTGGAAGGTCCGGATGGGGTGGTTTGCGGAGATTGGCTTAACGCCCCCAAGCGGACGTTCCGCCTTGCGCCCATGTCAGCCGTTCAGCGACCTTCATCGACATCTCCGAAGCTGTCATTGCAGCAGGCCAGCTTAAGGGTGGGGCAGGCATCTTGGCCGTCATTGTAGCCTCCACCAAGGGCGGATTTGGTCTGATCCTATTGGGTGGTGCCGGCTGGCGTGATGATCACGATCCACAGGTATCTAGATGAGAGGCCATCTATGTCATCTGTGGCACACTGGAGGACATCCTGGGCTGTAAATTGCGGACATGTGAGCAACGCTGCGTCAATCACGTGCCCGATGACGTGCCGCAGGCATTCCGGAACGGGTCCGGGCAGGGTTGGACCCGATCATGGCAGGGGCCGGACCTCAGACCGAAGCCCCGCCATCGACGCGCAGATTAGCTCCCGTGATGAAGGAGCCGTCCGGGCCGGCCAGAAGCGCCACCAGACCTGCCACTTCATTGGGGCAACCATACCGCTGCAGCGCGATCGACCCCTGTATCCGCCTCGCCAGGAAGCCATCGGCTGGGGTCATGTCGGTGTCAATGCGACCCGGCTGAACATTGTTGACTGTTATGCCCGCAGGGCCGAGGTCCCTAGCCCAGCCTCTTGTCAGGCCGGCGATGGCTCCCTTCGTGGCCGCGTAGACGCTTCCACCCTCGATCGGCATGTACTCGCTGCCGATACTGCCAATATTGATGATGCGTCCGCCCGGCTTCATGAATCGCGCCGCTTCCTGAGCGGCTACGAAGACGGCGCGGACATTGATGTTCAACATCATGTCGAAATCGTCGACGCTCCAGTCCTGAATGGTGCCGGTCATACCGATCCCAGCATTGTTGACCAGAATGTCCAGCGACCCGAATTTCTCCGCAGTCGTACGGACCGCCTCCCGGACGGCATCGACCGCCCGTGCATCGGCCCGAATCGGCAATGCCCGAACTCCGAAAGCCTCGATACTGCGTGCGACGGACTCTGCCTTCTCCTTCGAGGACGCATACGTGATTGCGACGGACGCTCCCTCCTGCCCCAGGCGCTTGGCGATTGCTGCGCCGATGCCGCTGGATCCGCCCGTGACTAGAGCCACACGACCACTAAGGTTCGACATCGAACTGCTCCCAATCGATAAAATTACGTTCATCACAGTGGAATGCTTCGACCCGACTTCAGAACTCGACTGTCGAGTTTCGTCTGTATGACAGGTCGAAAGCGGCGAGTGGCCCGGCAGGCTCTTCAATCATCGGAGCCATTCGACGTCCCCAACTCTAGTCTCGTGCTGCAGGCTCGGAGAGCATCCAGCTGTAACGATCGTCTGAGCCAAGAATTCGGCCGTGGTCGAACGCGATATAATACGCCTTGTAAACGCATTGATCTTTTTTAATAATTGATTTTTCCCATTACTCCCGACTGCAATCATCAATAAATCTCCTTACTCTTCCGCGTGGCGATGAAAAATAAGCAATATACTGTCCGAATGATTTTCTGAAATTGAAAGATTGCTATGAAGATCATGTTGGAGCTGCCGCTCGCCTCACGCAATGAGGAGAACCATTCGCTTCCCGCCGAACAGCTCGTATTTCCCGCCGATTTCGGAAGTCAGGCGGGCGACGAGTGAGTTCCGGCACTGGGCGACCTCAGCCGACGGTAGGATTGCGCGCTTCCAGCTACGCACGATGTCCCCGCCGGCTTGCCGCGCATCGCGAGATATCCCGGGCTCTCCTCCGCTCCCGGGAGCCCGACAGAGAGCGAAGCGGGACGGCAAGGTCGGCCACGCCGGCGCCGTGCCCGGTTCAGTCAGGCCGCAGTGATGCGGAGGCCGCCGCGCCCCGCCGGCGCATAGGAGCGGACGAGAGCGAGAATCTCGGCCTGCGTGTCGTAGGTGGCAAACTCTGCTCCCAGCCGCCTTGCGGCGCGGCGATGCTCCGGCTCGTCGAGGACAGTCCGCACCGCGCGGCGGATCGCCTTGGACTCCGGCGTGTTCGTCCTGAGGTCGATACCGGCCCCCGACCACGCGATGCGCGCGTTCACGTCCGCCTTGTCCTCGGTCAGGCCGGCGGCCACGAGCGGCACGCCGCAGCTCAAGGCTTGGTTGACGCTGCCGTAGCCTCCATTGGTGACCATCGCGTCGATACGGGGCAACAGCCACTCGAAGGGCAGATACTCCGCGATGCGGGCGTTGCACGGAACCGTTCCCGCCAGCGCCTCGACGGGGCGGCCGCCCATCGTGGCCACGACCAGAATGTCGTCCTCGTCGCCCAGAGCAGCGAGCGTAGGACCGATCAGAAGATCGAGATCGTGGTTGGCCACGGTTCCCTGCGTGACGAGTACTACCTTGCGGGAGCCATCGAGATCATCTGCCCAGGCTGGCAGCGGAGCCTGATCCGGGATGATCGGGAGGGCGCCGACGAAGCGCACGGACGGCGGGAACGCGCGCGGGAACTCGAAGCCCGGAACCGAGAGCTGCAGGTAGGTGTCCGCGAGGTGCACGACGGACTCGAAGAGAGGAACCGATACCGGCCCAAGCCCCATCTCGGCGAGCAGGCGGTTCAGACGGTGCCTCGTCGGCTGATCGACGCACACAGAGTATTCCTGCGCGATCCTTGCGTGCGCCTCGAGTTCCTCCTGTGTCGTCGCGGGGAGCAGCCCCATGAAGAGCGGAGCCCCGTCGTCGCGGGCGCTGTGCAGAACCGACGTCCCGCACAGAAGGACCGGCAGCTCGCCCGCGCGGGGGCCAAGCAGCAGGGGAAGGACGCCGAAGAACATGTCATCACCGATCACGATGTCGGCCGACGTCGCCCGTAGGGCGTTGAGCAATCCGGCGTGCTGGTCGCGAATCCGGTCGATGAAGATCCGCGCCAGGGCAATGCGCAGCCAGTCCAGGCCGGGCTCCACGGCCTTGAGTTCCGGGACGACGGAGAGGATGTCGCGCCCATCGAAATCCGCGCTTCCCGGAAGGGCATAGAAATGGGCTCCGGCCTGCTCAATGCGGCCGCGGAAGCAGGTCCCGCACAGCACATCGACCCTGTGGCCGTCCGCGATCAGCATCCGGGCGATGGCGAGAAGGGGGTTGAGATGACCGGTGGCCGGCGTCGAGATGATGAGAACGTTCATGCACGGACCCTCGCAATGTGGAGAGGCGTGGGCACCGTCACATGTCTGGCGCCAGCCTCGACGAGGGAGGCTGAGGCACGCCCGTTACATGGAGGCTGCGGAACGGCGCGATAGCGTTGCGATTGTAGCCGGACCGTCGGCGCCGACCGCATTGCGGCTTGCGCCCGATCTCTCAGACTCGGGCCACCGTCCATTTTGGGGCGCTGGCTGTTGCGGAAGGGCCGTCCGCGCGGCGCAACAATCGAGCGTCTCTCGAAGAGCAATCGAGATCTGGCGGAGGCGGATCGGGCAGTCCTGGGTGTCAGGGGTGAGCCTGGCTATGCGACGGCGAGAGCGTCGAACCGGCCTTCAGCGCAGCACTGCTGAGGCCCGGCTCCTCAATCAACCTCCAGGAACTCGATGCCGATCTCGTTTTGCCTACGCCAGGCAACTCGAGCAGGGCATTGCTCAGGACCCTCGCCGATCTCCAGGGTGAAGACGCAGGGTATCCGGGACGGCTGGCCGAGCAGAAGACGAGCACTCTTGCGGGTGCGGTCGGATAGGATGCAGTCAAACGCGCACCCGTTCCAGAGGCGGATCCGGCAGATGCTGCAGGGCGGTCCGGACTCATCCGTCCAAGGGCTCGTTTCTGCCGCATCGGCGGCGCTGGCTTCGCGTTCGTAGGCCCTGAGCGTGTCGATGAACTGCCGAACTGCGGGCCCGCCGCGAGCCGCAGAGGCCTGGAACGTTCTGATCACTACAGCCTTGAAGAGTTCGTCACTGACGCTGTCGAATGTCTTGTGCATGGTTCAGCCTCCCGAACTTGGCAGGCTCGCTTTAGAGATGGCGCAGATGTCGTGATGATTTCGAGAGCGTTTCCGAATGTCGGCGTCGACATTCCTGCCGCCTTCGACTTGCAGCTGATCACAGGCAGGCTTCGCAAATCGCCGCGATGTGCCGATAATTCGTCCCGCAGCAACCGCCAAGAACAGTTAGGTTGGGCAGTTGGCTGCGAAGGGTCGCGTAGCGGCGACCGAGATCATGCGGGTCGCCGATGTCGAGGTCGGACGCCGCGTCGAGTTCGGAGTGGCTCTTCGTGGAGGCATTCGCCCGTATGCCGCGGATGCGAGCGAGCCAGTCGGCGCCCCCAGCCAGAACGGGCTCGAAGTGCAGCGGATGCGCGCAGTTAATCATGTAGTAGGCCGGGGAGGCATTTGTCACCGCGTCCATCTCCTCGATCGCCGAGCCGAGGGTCTGGCCCGAAGGCAGACGCCCGTCGGTCCCCAGCGTGAAGGAGATTGCCACCGGCACTTTCGCGTCTCTTGCTGCTATTGCGATGCCGATGGCCTCGTCGACGAAGGTGAGTGTGAGGGCGCTCACCATGTCGGCTTCGCTGCCCCGGAAGACCTCCACCTGCGGGCGGTGATAGGCAGGTGCCTGCTCGGCCGTCATGGCAGACTCGGCCGTGTACCCATCTCCGCGCGGACCAATCACGCCGTTGACCACGAGAGGAAGTCCGGGTCGTGCGTGCCGATGCCGGAGTTCGTCGAGGAAACCGACCGCCATCCGGTTCACCTCGGCCAGAGCATCGGCCTCATAGCCGAGCTTAGCGCCCCAATCTACGTTGGCACGCCATGTCGGCGTATCCAATATCATGCCTACCCTGTATCGCTCAGCTAGCTCTAGGTAGGGCTCGAAGAAGCGCGCGAGTGTAGCTCGACCTTCTTCGGTCAGAAGCAGGGGAAAGTGGGCGAAATCGGGTAGGTCGATGTTCTCGTGGGACAGGAGCGTCGTTCCAAGCCCGCCTTCAGTCAAGAAGGGGCGGCCGATGAATTGAGGAAGTCACTCCCGGAATTGCGGCATGCGGTATCTACACCTGTTCCAAGCCTTCGGAATTCGGCATCGGTCATTTCGGACTGCCTGCGCTGATCGTTCTTGCCTCTGCGCGCTTTGGTGGACACGTGTGGCGTCGAGGCTGCGAGGAGCGCGGCAGTCAATGCTCCTCCGGCGGCATCGCATCCTCGGGCTGCGGCAGAACACGGGCGAGCGCCATCGCAACCTCCGACGCGATCAAGGGCCACTGCACGAGTTCATGGATGCCGGCCCGTGCCAGCGCGGCAGGATCGTCAGCCGCCGAGCCGGTCGCGAGGATCAGCGGAAGGCGGGGAACCTCGCGATGTACGGATGAAGCGAAGCACAGCCCCGAGGCCGGCGATGTCGGCTGCCCAATCAGAGCGGCCGCGAACCGATCGGGAGCCTGCTTCAAGGCCAAGAGCGTGTGGGCCATCTGCGAGTACCCGACCGGCTCATAGCCGAGGGCCGCCAGGACCTCCTCCTCCCTGAGACGGAAGGTCGGGTCTGGATCGAACACCAGAACTGGCTGACCCTGTCCCAGGAGCAGAGCGGGCGCGGCTCGGGGAATGGCTTGCGACCTGGCATCCTCAAAATTCGTCGTACAGGGAAGCCAGACTGCGAAGCAGGTCCCGGCGCCTGATTGGCTGGCGACCGTGATCGTGCCGCTGTGCTCGCGTACGATCTCGCGCGCCGTAGCGAGCCCGAGCCCGTTGCCTGCCGGGCGCGTGCTGAAGAACGGCTCGAAGATCCGGCTGCGTGTGGCCTCGTCCATGCCGCGGCCCCGGTCTTCGACGAGGATCCGGACGTAGCGGCCGGCAGCAAGCAGCTCGGGAAGCTCCGAGGCCGAAGCCCTGACTTGGCGGATCTCGGTCCTGATCAAGAGCGGCCCCTCGCCGTCCATCGCCTGGGCGGCGTTGTTGCCGAGGTTCAGGATCACCTGCTGCAGCTGTGTGGCGTCGCCGGAGACCACGGCATCCGCTCCGCCTTCCCGAAGCGTCAGCTCTATGCCGGGCGGCAGGGATGCGCGCAGCAGGGAGGCGCTCTCTGCCACGAGAGCCGACACGCGGATGGGGCGCCGGGCGGCGTCCCGGCGGCGGCCGAAGGTGAGGATCTGGTCGATGAGGTCGCGCGCGCGCTCGCCGGCGCGCCGGATCTCGCTGAGATGTGGCCTCGACCGGTCCCTCGGGTGAACCCGCTCCTCCGCCATCTCGGCGTAGCCGAGGATCGCACCGACGATGTTGTTGAAGTTGTGGGCGATCCCGCTCGCGAACGTGCCGACTGTCTCCATGCGCCGCGCCTGTTGCAGACGGCGCGCCAGTTTCACTCGCTCCTGTTCCAGGCACTGGCGCCCGACCGCGTTCGCGAAGACGTCGAAGGCCATCCTGAGAAGGCCGCGCTCGTCGCTCCGCAGGTCGAGCCGGGATCGGACGCCGTCGAAGCCGAGGAGGCCGACCTCGCCCTGACCCGTCATCCGGGACACACAGGCCCAGTCGCGCAGCCCCAGCGTGGAGAGAGAATCGGTCTTTGGTCCCGCCTGAACCCGCTCTGCCGGTGGTACCTGAACGACATCCTTGCCCTCGAAAGTAGTGCGCGCCGCGAGCATCCGCGTGCGCTCGGCCCAGTCGTCGGGCAACGCTGCACCATCCGCGCTCCAGTGGAAGGTCCGCCCGTGCCGCCCGAAGAGAAGGAAGTAGGCGCGCTCCGCTCCGAGATGCTCCGCAAGTGCCGCTAAGGCTCGCTCGATGCGCAAGCCGAGTTCGTGCGGCGGTGCATCGATGAAGCCGAGGGACAGCCCGGTGATCAAGTGCTCCAGGGCGGCGCGTCTCTGCAGGCTCAAGGCCCGCGACCGGAGCCGCAATCCGAGATGGACGAGCAGCACGACGAGCGAGACAGAGACCGCGTAGAGTAGTAACCGGTAGCGCCGTGCAGTATCGCGGGACGCGCTCTGATGGGTGAGCACCATGGCGCGAAGTTCGGCCTGCTGTCGTTCGACTGGGATCGCCACAAGCGTCCTCAGGACCTCGTCCACGCTCGGCAGGAGGCGGTGCAGCATGCGTCCATGGGCCAGAAGCGCCTGGATGCCCGGATCGTCGCGTGCCCCGTTCTCCTCCATCAACCGGTCCAGCCGGTCTGCGACCTCGGCTGACGAAGCTGGGGAAGTGTCGAGCGTCAGGTGCAGCATCGCGGCAGCGAGCGCGCTCACGCGGGCGAGCAGCCGGCTGTCGTCCCCGCTCCTCGTGATGGCAGTGCCGAACAGGCCGAAATACGCTAGCGAGTTCTGAAGCAGTGCGTTCTCCGTTTTGAAGCGCTCGATAAGCTCCTCCTGACGGCGGACCGAGGCGGCTAGCGCTTCGATCGCGGGGGCCGTGTGGGCACCCGGCGAGGCGATGCAGTGCATCTGTCCGACGATCCCGTAGAGGTCCGCGATCTCCCACACGAGGGGATCATAGTTGCGAAGGCTCCCCGCACGGGCCATCAGGACGTCTCTCTGCAGGGCGCTCTCGGTGACTGCTACGCGGTCTAGGTTCTGCAGGGCCTGGTCGTATATCTCCGCGTCGGCATTGACCGCGCCGAATGACAGCCACGTCAGCAGCAGAAGCAGCAACGGGACGGCGAAGAAGGCGGAGGGAGCGATCCTCATGGCGTCGCCGGCCGCAGGGGCTTACCCTGATAGGTCCCCGTCAGGGTCCGCAGGAACGCGACGAGCCGGTCGATCTGCTCGTCTAACAGCGTCCGGTTCAGCTGAGACTTCGCCATCCTGCGCACTGCTTCGTGCAGCGTGGCTGCACTGCCGTCGTGGAAGTAGGGCGATGTCGTCGCGACGTTCCTAAGGCTCGGGACCCGCAGGATCTCGGGCCGATGTGCCGAGACCGGGCGGAAGACGCCGAGGCGCTGCTTGAGATTGGCTCCGACGTTCACGCCTTGGTGGCAGGATACGCAGCCCAGCGACTTGAAGGTTTCGTACCCACTCAGTTCCTCAGCCGAGAGGGCGGATGTATCGCCGCGTAGCCATCGGTCGAACAGGCTATCGGACGTGAGCAGCGACCGTTCGTAGGTCGCAAGGGCGTCGAGCAGGTCGGCTCGGTTCGGATCTCGGCCGAACGCGCTGCGGAACTGCCGCGTCAGATCTGCATCCTTCCGAATGCGGACCACGACCTCGTCGACGCGTGCGCCCATGATCTCCGGGCTCTCAAGCGACGCCTCGGCCTGCTCCTCGAGGGTTCGGAACTTCCCCTCCCAGCCAAGTCGGTAGCTCAAAGCAGCATTGAAGACCGTGGGTGTGTTGAAGAGAAGATCCGAGCCGGTGGGCACCGAGCTTCGAACTCGGCCGTCCGCCCCATTGGTGCGGATGTCGTGGCACGACGCGCAGGAACGCTCTCCGCCGGCCGAGAGGCGCGGGTCCGCGAAGAGGCTCTCTCCGAGCGCGAGCACACGCGGATCGGCTGCCGGCGGGGCTGGAAGCGGACTGATCGGCTCCTGATCGGCAGGAATCGTCGGTGCCGCTTCGGGGAGCGGAGGCGCAAGCGCAGGCGCGATCGCAGCAGCCATCAGCCCTGCGCAGAGCACCCAGGGAACCGCCGGCCGGCAGGCACGAACGAGCCAATCTACGCTCGGTCTCATCCCCGCTCCTTCTGAGTCTTCGTTGTCGATCTCTCGTCCTCCCGCGAGCCGCTCATCGGGGCTCACCCCACCTGCACCACCGGGGCGAAGACGTACCCAACGCCACGCTCAGTCAGGATGAAGCGAGGTTGGCTGGGGTCAGCCTCGAGCTTGCGCCGCAGCCGCAGGATCTGGACGTCGATGCTGCGGTCGAAGACGTCCTCGTGCACGCGAGTCGCCTGAAGCAGATGCTCGCGGGTCAGGGGGCGCTGCGGAGCCGATACGAAGGCGAGAAGAAGAGCGTATTCTCCCTTGGTCAGCGGAATGTTGCTCCCCTCGGGATCGGTCAGCCGGCGCGTGCGCGTCGAGAGCTGCCAGCCCTCGAAATGGTAGGTCGCGAAGTTACCGGCATCCCGCTGGGCGGCCCGCCACGCATCCTGACGGCGCAGCACAGTCCGGATGCGGGCCAGGAGCTCGCGCGGACTAAAGGGCTTCGTCAAATAGTCATCCGCGCCGAGCTCGAGCCCGATCACCCTGTCGATCTCGTCCCGGCGGTGGCCGGTGGTGATGATGACGGGGAGTTCAGAGCGGGCGCGGATCTCTCGCAGCAGAGCCAGGCCGTCGTCAGACCCGAGGCGCAGGTCGAGGATCACGAGATGCGGCTCGCCCACCCGCAGCCGTGACGCCATCTCCTGGCGGTTGGAAGCGGTCTGCACCTGGACGTCATGCTCGCCCAGGTAATGGTGGAGTAGATCCCGCATCGCAGGATCATCGTCGACCACGAGGACACGGATCGGGAGGTCCGACGCGCGGCCAGCGTGCTCGCGAGCTAACGCTGTCTCATTCATAAGGAACCGCCTATGTATTCTCCAAGACGCACCGATGCTTTCTCTGCCGCCGGAGGCGGCCGTCTCGCTCGGGCCAAGTTGACCGGATGTATGGTGATTGATCCGGAAGAAATCACGTGACAGCCGAACCGACCCGGGTATTTGGTGCGCGGCTGACACATGGTGTCTTGCAGGCACATTACAGGAGTGTTGCAGGCTGCCGACGGGCAGCCGCAGCCATGCGTCAGGGCGGTGACGAGAACCTGCAGTCAGCCCCGGATGAAGGCCAGGAGGTCGCGGTTGATGATGTCGGGGTGTGGTGATGCACATCCCGTGCGGCAGGCCCTCGTAGCTCTTCAGCGTGGCGTTCCTCAGGAGCTTGACCGAGAGCGGGGCGGATCAGCGTAGTGAACGATCTGGTCGTCGATGCCGTGCATTACGAGCACGGGCACTTCGTTCGCCTTGAGATTCTCGGTGAAATCCGTCTCCGAGACGGCTGCGGTGCAGTCATACTGCGCCTTGTTGCTACCGATCACTCCCTGCCGCCACCAATTCGCAATGATCCCCTCCGAGATCTACGAGCCCTCGCGGTTGAAGGCGTAGAAGGGCCTGAGGGCACGTCGCAGTAGAACTGGGCCCGGTTAGCGGCAAGCGCCGCGCGGAAGCCGTTGAATACCTCTATCGGCAGCCCGCCCGGGTTGCTTTCGGACCTGACCGTCACAGGCGGCACCGCACCGAGCAGCACCGCCTTCGCGGCGCGACCAAGCTCGGCTCGGGCGACCTAGCTGGCGACCTTGCCGCCGCCGGTCGAGTGGCCGACATGGGTAGCGTTCTGCAGGTCGAGCTTCGCCACGAGTTCCGCGACATCGGCCGCGTAGGTGTTCATCTCGTTGCCGGTCGTAGTCTGCGACGAGCAGCCGTGGCCGCAGCGGTCGTGGGCGATCACGCGGTAGCCGTAACCGAGGAAAAATAACATCTGGTTGCCCCAGTCGTTGGCACTGAGTGCATGCTGCCAGTCCGCGTTGCCGTTCCGACCAATCCTTCGCACCTGATCCGGTGCCCGGGTTGGAATAGCATCGGCCGTCGAACTGATGTCGACGCACTAATCGCTTGATCTGAAAGGGAGCGGGTGTGTTCCTTTAGCATGCTGACCGCAGCCAAGGCTTCGCCGAGGAGTGTCCTCACAGCGCCGCCTTTGGCTGAGCGGCCTTATTGCTTACTGCCGCGCCCGCTCCACAATTGCTGCGGCATTCGCCACAGCCGGTCCATTCATCATTGGCTTTGTTTGGTCGACTGATTCTTGAGATCGCCCTTGTCAGGGTGCGCAGTCCGTACAGGCTGCGGAGTAACGCTAAGATCGTTGCGAGAGCGTTCGTGTTGCATACCCCAGATCTGCTCACGATAAAGCGGTACGTTGACGGTGAGATGATCATCTGGCCCGGCTAGAACTGATCCGGAAACGACCAAAGGAAATAAGAACGCCGTGCGCGCGCAATAGCGGATCGTTCGCATGCTGCTTCTCCAGCCGATCGAGAGATCTACGGATCGGCTCGAATCATATGAACAAGCTCTGTTACATTGATGTTGCATCGCAGAGTGCACTTGTGCGCAGCGGCACATGGTAAGCCGCGAGCCACGATCATTTTCGCTAGTCGCGGACGGCCGCCCATTAGTCATACCGTGCTGACCGTCTGAGCCCACAGCTTGATGCTTCTGTTGCGGCGAGTGAACTCGTCGCTGCCACCGGTAGCGTCTCTACTTCGGGCAAGCGCATCCCCGTCAGGGCTGTCAACGAGAACGCTTCCGCTTCTGCTGCCAAGCTCGCTGCGTAGGAAAGCTGTTGCGCAGCACTGACGCCGCAAGCTGATGAGCCCTGCCAACCATGCGACTGCAGATCCAATCTGCGGCAGCTCAGTCCGGCGACACCTCAAGCACGATCTTGCCCTTGGGTGCAGCCTGCTCGCCTTCCAGCATGAAGTGGGCTTCGCGTGCCCTTGCTAGCGGAAGGGCTGCCCCGACCCGTGTCTTGAGCTCGCCGCTTTCGAGAAGCTCGGCGAGAGGTGAGAGATGCTCGGTCGTCACACGCACCAGGAAGAATTCAGCGGTGACGCCGTGCCGCTCGGCACAAAGCTGGTCGGGCTGGGAGACCGCGGACACCAGCCTGCCGTCGCGGCGCAGGACCTTGAACGAGCGGGTCTGCGTCTCGCCTCCGACCAGATCGAGAACGGCGTCTGCCTCGTGCACCTCGTCCTCGAACCGCTGCGCGCGGTAGTCCATCACCCGATCGGCGCCGAGACTTTGCACGTAAGCGAAATCGTTAGCTCCGGCTGTCGCAATCGTGTGAAGGCCGGCTCGATGGGCAAGTTGCACGGCATAGGCTCCGACGTTGCCTGCTCCACCATGGATGAGGACGGTCTGGCCGGGCTGGAGCCGAGCCTGCTCGAACAATCCTTGCCAGGCCGTGACGGCGATCACGGGCACGGAGGCTGCCTGGACATGCGTGAGCGAGCGCGTTTTTCTGGCCAGCATCGGGGCCGAGGCGACGGCGTATTCGGCATAGGCGCCGACGAACCTGGGGTTTGTCACGCCGAAGACTTCGTCGCCGGCAGCGAAGCCGGTGTCACTCGGGCCTACAGCCTCGACGACGCCCGACAGATCCGAGCCCAAGGTCAGGGGAAGCGGCTGCGGCAGGGCACTCCGCCCCGCTCTGATCCAGCCATCCCAGGGTCCGACGCCGGCGGCGTGCACTCTGACGAGCACCTCGCCCTCACCCGGATCGGGCTGGGCCATGCTCTCGAAGCTCATCACCGTCGGCGGGCCGAACGCATGCACCCGCCACGCCATCATCGTTGCATGACCCGCATCTCTGTCGGAAATCTCGGGTGCCATGCCGTGCTCCTTCTACCTTCGGTTGCCTCGGCGGCCGACCTGGATCTACGGCGTTGCCGCCGCTCCCGGATCGGGGACGGTCAGCGGCTTGTCGCCAGCGCCGACGATGAACACGGCCAGCAGACTGGCGGCCTCGCTGTCGCTCGCGTTCTCGCTGATCCGGTGGTGGGCAGCGGGCTCCTCGAAGAAGCTCTCGCCGGCGCGGTAGACCTCGGCGGGCTCGTCGCCGACGCGGCTGCGAACTGCGCCCGTCAGGACGTGCGCGTAGATGAAGGCGGAGCGGGCATGCCGATGTGGTAGCGACTTGCCACTCGGCGGATAGGTGACCACCAACGCAATGAGGCTCTTGCCCGGTACGTTGGGCAGCGCGCTCGAACACCGGCTTCACTGTCTCGAGGTCGTGCGCCTGTCCGGGCGGCGAGCCGAGCGATGCCGAGGCAAGGCCTGCTGCGAAAGCTGCAGATATAACCGAGATGCGCCTCGACTTCGAAATCATGGTTCTCTCCCGATCATCCGTCGCGATCTAGCTTGCTCGGAAGCTGTCTGCCACCGGTCATCCAAATGTCGGACTCGCCGAGTTCCCACTCGTCGCCGAACCCGCGAGGCCGGGGCAACTCGAGCGGCGTACGACCTCGCGCAGCTCCTCGCGGCTCAGAGGGTATTCGCTCGTGTCTTGACGTCGTCGCGATCAAGGGGAAAGGCTCCGGGTATCTACCTGCGGATCGAGAATGGGCAGCCCGGCCAGGACGCCTCCGCGGATCGCTGCTCAGGCTCAGTGCGGCCAGGGCGAGCCGAGAATGATGCTGCAGAAGTTCATGCGTCTGTAGCTCGGATCCTTGAGCGCCAGCACGTCGGCCTTGACGTTGCCGAACGTCGTCTGCGGCTTTCCGATCGTTCCTTCGGCGAAGTGGTCGATGACCGCTTCCTTGAAGTTGTGCTCGCGCGGATGGTGCGCGCAGACATGTTCGCGCTGCGCAGGCGTGAAGTCGTGGTAGGCGAGGCCGAGCACATCCATCTCGACGCCGGCCGTAACCAGAGCGATCGTCGGGCGCATGTGTTCGGGCACGCCGGGCGTGGTGTGCAGGGCGATCGAGGTCCAGACGTCCTCGATGTCGCGCTCCGGCACGCCGTAGCTCTCCAGGAAGTCGCGGGCGGCGTTCGCGCCGTCGACCTCGAAGCGCAGGTCCTTGCTCGCATAGGCGGCGGACAGTCCCATGTCGTGAAACATCGCGCCCATGTAGAGCAACTCGGGATCGTACTTCAGCTTCCGGCGCTCTCCGGTCAGTGCACCCCAGAAGAAGACCCGGCGGCTGTGATTGTACAGCAGGTCGTCTTCGGTATCTCGAACCAGCTGCGTCGCGGCCCGGGCCATCGCGCTGTCGGGCACGCGGATGCCCGCAACGGTCTCCGGCAGGTGCAGGTTCACGTTCATCGTCGTCGCTCTCTTTGTGGCAGGTTCACTCGAAGCGGTGGGTGGCAGGCGGATCGCTGGCGGGGAAGCTGTCCGCGGACGCTTGGTCCAGGCAAGCATCCGGACCAGTCGTCTGTGGCAGCACAGGGAGAGAAACGCACGGCTCCGCACACTGGGACGGATCTTCGGACATCGACGGCCCCTCGTTTGCTATAGGAACTCGGACATCAACACGGGACCATCTGGATCTGCTCTGAACTGAATAGTGAGACGCCGATTGGTCGCACGCAACGCGATAGACCATGCGATCTCCGCCAACCGCCCCGATTTTCCGCCAAGCGGTCGCGGCGCTTGGGAGAGCGGTGCTACACGTCCGCGATCTCGGAGGTGGCCATGGCCGACCAAACCGTCGCAATCGTGATCCACGACGGCGTCCAGGCGCTCGATGTCACGGGCCCGGGGGACGTCTTCGCCGAGGCGAACGGCATCCTGGGCGGGAGCATGTCCTACCGGACCGTGCTGGTGGCGCGGGCGCGCGAGCCCGTCACCGCGTCGAACGGCATGCGCATGCTCCCGGACCTCGGCTTCGAGGAGGCGCAGCAGCCCTTCTCGATCGTGCTCGTCGCCGGCGGACCGCAGCTTCCGACGGCGCCGCCCGACGATGAACTCTCGGCTTGGTTGAGGACGGCCGCCGAACAGGCGGACCTCTACGGCTCGATCTGCACGGGCGCCTTCGCGCTCGGCCATGCCGGACTGCTCGATGGGCGGGCGGCGACCACCCACTGGCAAGTCGCCCAGCAACTCGCCGTCCTCTTCCCCCATGCGAGGATCGATCCCGACAGGATCTACCTGCGCGACGGCCGCCTCATCACCTCGGCCGGGGTCACGGCGGGGATCGATCTCGCGCTGGCCCAGGTCGCGGAGGATCATGGTGCGACAGTCGCGCAGGCTGTGGCCAAGCGGCTCCTGGTGATCGCTCAGCGACAAGGCGGCCAGTCGCAGTTCAGCCCCTTCCTGGCGGCACCTGTCGACGCGGGTTCGCCGCTCGCCAGAGTGCAGCAGCATGTGCTGGAACACCTCGGCGAGACGCTCTCGGCCCGGCAACTCGCTGCCGTCGCTCAGACCAGCGAGCGAACCTTGTGGCGGCTGTTCAAGGAGGTCGGCCTGACGCCGCACGACTTCGTGGAGGGAGCGCGGGTGGACGCCGCGCGCAACCTGCTGGAGGGCAGCGAGGCTCCCCTCAAGGTCGTCGCCTACGACTGCGGCTTCGGCAACCCCGAGCGAATGCGGGCGGTCTTCTGTCGGCGGCTAGGTCTCTCGCCCGCGCAATACCGCGACAGCTTCCGCATGCGATCGGGCACGCTCAAAGCCGCAGAGTAGACAACGCACCGCGCTGCACGTCCCGGCGTGGATCGCGCGGTTCCTAGCCGTCGGTTTGCGGCCAACGACCATGCGCCCGGAGCGCTGTTGAAGATCGTAGCGGTGTTCTGGTCAGCCAAGTGCAAGCCGTTCCCTTGACCAGCACGCCGCCGCGCCCGCCCCGCCTCGCACCTCCGGAGTTGCGGGTGCATGGCGGGAAAGCCGGGTTGGATGGCGGGGATCGAACGGCCCGCCTCGTTGCGTGCGGCAAGCTACAACTCCAATATCATTCCTGTGGTAGCCGCTAGACTCCCGACAGGTCCTTGAACAGTTCGGTGCGAGGACGGCCATTACCTTCCAGTTTTCTGGAGTGACTGGCGATGTGCACCATCATGACCAGTGCAGTACGAAGATTTTTTAAAAGAACTGAGACGCTCAGGACGTGCGACCCGCCGTCTGGCCGACGAGGGCCGACGAGAAAGCTGTCCTCCCGCACTCCTCGCAACCAACAGTAGATCCGGATTTCACGATGGCCCATCGGCGCAGTTTCGTTCTCGTTCACGGTGCTTGGTACGGCGCCTGGGTCTGGCAGGACGTCCTCGCCAGACTGCGCGGCCTTGGTCACGTGGCGAGCGCACCGACGCTGACCGGGCTCGGCGAGCGCCGGCATCTCGAGCACGGCCGCGTCGATCTAGACACCCACGTCGAGGACGTCGTCGCACACATCGAGATGGAGGACCTGCGCAACCTCACCCTCGTGGGCTGGAGCTATGCCGGCATGGTCGTCACCGGGGTCCAGGCCCGCATCCCCGAGCGGATCCGCGACATCGTCTACCTGGATGCCTTCCTGCCGGACGACGGGCAGGCGCTGGTCGACTACGCCCTCCCGGAGATCCGCCCGAGCTATGAAGCTGCGCGCGTGAACGATCTTCCGATCCCGCCGGTCCCTGTGGCGGCTTCCGGCATCACGGACCCGAAGACCATCGCCTTCGTCGAGCCGCGTCTGGTCTCGCAGCCCTGGCAGACTTTCTTCCAGCCGGTCAAGGTGCTGAAGACACGCCCCGACATTCCGCTCGCCTATGTTGTCTGCGCGCAGACCAACCCGTCGCCCTTCATGCCGCGTCTCGCAGAGATGCAGGCAAACCCCGCCATCCGTACGGCGATCCTGAATACGCACCATCAACCCATGCTGTCGATTCCGGACGAGACCGTGTCGGTGATGGTCGGAGACCATGCGTGCTTGCGCCTGACCGCCTGAGAATGACGCCGACCTGCATGAAGGTGCCGGGAGGCCTCACGAACCAAGGAACGAATTCAGCGTCGCAATGCGAGATCGCGAACTTGGAAATGGGAGTTGGTCAATGGTCAGCGAGATTTCCGGCATCAAGATCCCTGACAGTCAGATCGCACGCGAAGCCGCCGAGTTGGTGCGGCAGCATGAATCCGAGCTGTTGTTCAATCACTCCGTGCGGGTCTACGTCTTCGGCGCGATGAAAGGCGTTCGCGAAGGTCTGAAGTTCGACCCCGAACTGCTCTATGTCGCGTCCTTGTTCCACGACATGGGCCTCGTCGACGCCTACCACACCGACACGAAGCGGTTCGAAGTCGATGGCGCCGATGCCGCGCGCGAGTTCCTCAGGAGTCACGGAATTCCCGAGCCGAAGGCGGATCTGGTCTGGGAAGCGATCGCCCTGCACACGACGCCTGGAGTGCCCGAATACATGCGACCGGAGATCGCCCTTACGAAGGCGGGCGTCGTGATGGACGTGCTCGGTATTGGGTATGACGGATACACTTCGGAACAACGCGCCCAGACCATCTCTGCATTTCCTCGGGGCGACTTCAAGAACGAGTTCGTTCAGGACCAGCTTCGTTCGGCCTTTAAGAAGCCGCAGACAACATTCGGCACAGTCAACTTCGAATATATCGAGCACTTCGACCATTCGATTTGCAGGCCGAACGTGTGCGCGCGCATTCGCGCGGCTCCGTGGGCGAGCTGAGCCCCTGAAAACGGTCGAGCTTACGAAAGCCGATTGAACCGCACTTCGGCTATTTGCCGAGGCATCTGAACTCCTCCGCTTCTCAGAGCGGAGGCAATCCTGATCTTTTGCGTGGTCATCATGTTCGGAACGCCGACTTCCCTGATCTGGCTGACCCTCGGCGCCTTTGCCATCGGAACTGAGGGCTTCATGATCGCCGGTCTGCTTCCCGCCCTGGCGCGAGACCTGAACGTCGGCTTGGCTCCCGCCGGTCACCTGGTCACCGCGTTCTCCCTCGCCTATGCGATCGGCGCTCCGATCATAGCGGTGCTGACGGCCAGGCTCGAGCGGCGCCGCCTGTTGGCGGTCGCCATGTCCGGCTTCGCCTTTGCCAATCTGCTCGCCGCGCTGGCGCCGGACTATGCCACGTTGCTGACTGCTCGGCTGCTGCTGGCTCTGTCCGCCGCCAGCTTCATGCCGGCGGCCAGCGGATATGCCGCCGCGCTCGGAGGTCCGGAGCGGCGTGGCCGCGCCCTGTCTATGGTCACCAACGGCCTCAGCTTGGCGATCGTTGCCGGCGTGCCGCTCGGCGTGCTTGTGGGGGAAGGCTTCGGCTGGCGCGCCAACTTCTTCGTCGTCGCCGGTCTGGCAGCGCTTTCGCTGCTCGGCATACTCGCTGGGCTGCCGCGCCAGCCGGCAGGCACCACGGCCAGCCCGGGTGGGCGGCTGGCGCTGGCTAAGCGACGCGACGTGCTGTTGGTGCTGGCGACCAGCGTGCTGACTGTGGCCGCCACCTTCACGATCTACACCTATCTCGGCGTCTTCCTGGCCGATGTGGCCGGCGTCGGCCCACAGGGGCTGGCGCTGGTGCTGCTGGTTTTCGGCCTGGCGAGCGCGGCTGGTACACGGCTCGGAGGCGACGCGGCGGACCGCTGGGGTGCGCGCCCGACCGTGATCGTCGGCGGAGGTCTCGCACTGCTGGCCTATCTCGTGCTGTCGCTCGGTCCGGGACTGGGGCCGACCTCGGCTATGCCGGTCCTGCTGCCGGCCATCCTGCTCTGGGGTCTGGCGAGTTGGGGGCTCATGACGGCGCAGCAGGCACGGCTGGTCGCGCTGGCCCCGGCCCTGGCGCCCGTGAGCCTGTCGCTGAACTCCTCGGCCATCTACCTCGGCAGCGCGACGGGCGCGGCAGCGGGCGCGCTGATCGTCGCCGATGGCGTCGCGGAACATCTCGGCTGGGTGGCGGCGGGGTTCGCGCTGTCCGCGCTCCTGCCGCTTCTGGCGGACGAAGGCACGCGGTGGGTCGAGGTCGATGCCTTCGGCGAGGATGGCGGTGGGAGAGGCCGCCGATCTGCGCTCCGCAATGGCTGAGCGCCTCTTCAGCCTTCGACACATTTAAGTTCCGGTCTCTGCGAGTACTTCCCATGTTCTGGGCAACATGTACGATCTCCACCGGCGAGTGGCTTGAATATCTGGGCGCGTTCGAAGTTCATTGGCAGCTGCTGCACTACCCTCGCGACATGCTCCTGATGGCTGCAAATGAGACGCGAACCACGATGAGGCTGTTCGTCGGAGTACCACGGTCGGAAGATCTGCTGACGTACTCAGGCTTCGAGCGGACCGAACGCAAATTCCTGCCGAGAGCGCCCATTCTGCTTGCCGGCAATCACGACGTCTTCCAGGCGATGTTCGAGTCGGGTGGCTGAGGACCATCCACGCAGTCGTTCGGGCCCGTACGCGGACCAGACTTCGCGCGGCTGACCGAACCGAACCGCCACCTGCCGATACCGGCCATCCGGTCCGGCTTCGAGAACCCTCCTTCCGTTCCTTGGATGCATGCCATGACTTACAGAGATTCGTCCCTGCCGCCGCTATCGACGGAGGATGTCGCGCCCCTCGTGGCCACGGTCGCGGGTTCGGTCCTTCTGGCGGGCGAGGCGGGATACGACGACGAGCGCGCCGTCTGGAACCTGAACCACGAGCTGGTGCCCGCGGTGATCGTGGTGCCGGAGAGCGCGGCCGATGTCCGGGCCGCCGTTGCTTTCGCGGCGGGGCAGTACCGGCCGGTCCTGGTGAAGACCACCGGCCACCAGATCGTCGGCCAAGCGCAGTACAGGTTTGGGGAATGGAGGCTCCACACACAGACGCGTCAAATTACCAACCCCGATGGGAACGCCGTTGTGCTGACCAAGGGCGAATACGCTCTTCTTCTCGCCTTCGTATCGGCTCCGCAGCGCCCCCTGACCCGCGAGCATCTGCTTCAGGCGACTCGCGTGCACGAGGACGTCTTCGACCGCAGCATCGACGTCCAGATCCTTCGGCTACGGCGCAAGCTTGAGCCCAACCCGGGCCTCCCCCGCATCATCCTCACGGAGCGCGGAGGCGGGTACGTGTTCGCACTGCCAGTTAAGTTTGCATAACCGCCCGCCCCGCCTGCGCTGGCGAGGCGGATTTCCACCGTAACGTGAACACGCTGGCTCGACATTGAGCTGTAAGACCACAAGCGAAAGGTACAGCTTTCCTCCCTGTGCGAGGTCGGCATGATGCTGCGACGCATTCCGGAACTCACTTCCGAGGTAGAGCGCATCGCCTACACACGAAGCGTCGCAGGCGGCAGCCTTCCGACGCCCGTACCGGCTCGACGAGGGCGCTCGCGGCGGGTTCGTACGATCCTTCGCCAAGGTCTCCGGATCAGCTGTCGGCGGATGAGCCTGCTGCTGCGTGCCCTTGCGCGTGATTTTGTCACCGGCTTCGCCATGGCTGGAGCATGCCATGGGATCGAGCCGATTTGGCTTGCCCAGGAGTTTGCGCGCGAAAGGCTCTCAGAGCCGCTCGAGGGCTCGGCCGCAGGAGAACGGACCAGCCGCTATCTAAAGTCTTGTACGACGTCTGAGGACCAGCCAGACGACGTCACCTCGCCTCCCTACGAAGATCTTGTCCAAAGGCTCGGCACGTGCAGAAGGTTACTTTCAGCCAGGAGTTGAGCGCTTGAACGAGGAGCAATCAAACCCTGCTCGTAGCGGGATTATCAAGGGCCATCATGCGGCAAGCTCTTCTGATCGTTGACGTGCAGCGCAGCTTCTCGCCACCAACCAAGTTGATCCGCAGCATCGAAGAACTTTTGCCACATATAACATCCGTAGCTACTGTCGAGCGCCACAACGAAAGCCGCGTACCGTTTCGACGCCAGCTGGATTGGGCGCCGGCGCCCGATGACGAGGCGCTCATCGCCGCCGACCGGATTTTCATCAAGCACGGCTACTCGCCCACACCTGAGGTGATCGACTATCTCCGAAGCCTCAAGACCGAACGCGTACTTGTCTGTGGCATTCAGGCTGACACCTGTGTTTTGGCGGCCGGTTTCGCCTTGTTTGATGCTGGGCTATCTCCAACGCTCGTTGCAGATCTTGTTGTCGGCTCCTCAGTCGACCGATCGGGCAGGCTCGGCATTGCCCTCTGGCGGCACCATTTTGGTGGAGTGGTGAGTTCGTATCGCGATCTCATCCCGGAGCGCGGGTGATATCCCGCCCGTCTTTCGGTGCCCCGCCGGGACTGCCGAAGCGGGCCATCGCTGACCCGGAAATACGACTTCACACCCGCTTTGAGCACGAGCGGGCCGCCTGGCATTTCCGTCGGCCGTCCTGCTGGAGGTAAGTCGAGCGATTGCTGGGCGATTTATTACCGTTGAGAGGAACGCAGAACGTGGGAGAACGTCATCGCGGTACGGAAGTGGCCCTTCGAGCGGTAGCCCTCGCACTCGGAAATCAGACAGAGAGCAAACCATGCTCGCGCCGCCACTCTGGCTTCCAGTCCAGCAGCCGACGCGCGCGGTCGCTTGAGACGAAGCCATCCTCTTCCGCGATGTTGAACACGCCGGCGACAGTTCGGCTGACGGCGAGCTCGGTGGCCTTTGCTGCAGCATCGATATGCACCGCTCCCGGAAACGTCGGTCGATCGAAACCCGTACCCGGTCCGTATAGCGCTCCATAGCGCAAGATGACCCCGGTCATCGGTGCTTCGAGAACCTGACGCTCCAGACTCGTGACTCCTCGTGCCGTGACACCCGCCCCGCCTTCCGCATCAACATCCAGTTGATCCGCTTCGGCATGCGGCGTCGGCCCGGGAGCGTAGGCGAACGCGATGCTCTGGGCCACGAAGCGCTCGCTACCAGCCGAGCGCGCGGCGGCGATGAGGTTGCGCGTCCCCTCTTCCCGGAGACGGGCAGTGCGCACCAAGGCCTCGGCCATCCTGCTCGGATCGAGAGCGGGCGGTAGATCGGTGAGTTGATGGACAACCACGCTTGGCCGGAAACGACGCACGGCATCGGTCAACTGGTCGGAATCGAAGGCATCGACCACGACGGGCTCCACGCCCATCGCAGTCAGGCTTGGAACTTTGTCCATCGAACGCGTCGTACCGACGACCAGCCAACCGGATGCAACGAGAAGAGGTGCGAGGCTGCGACCCATTGCTCCGGTCGCCCCAGCGAGAAACAGGCGCTTGTTCATTTTTGCACTCCTCCAGTGAGGCATTCAGGACAGACCCAAGACTTACCGCAGAGCTTCAGAGGTTCACGGCTCGTCCGGCAGACGAGGTGGACCCGCCTCCTCCGTTGTCGAGCGCCCCTGGTCATAGCGCCACCGCCTTCCGCTGGAGTGCCGGGCCAAGGACAAGCGCAAGGGCCGACCTTCATGGCATCAGACCGAGTGAATTCAGCTTTTGACGGCCATTCGACAAGCGGTGCTGGGCTGAAATGCTGAAACGGCCTTCATTGTACAAACGAGGGGATCTGCATCCAGGTCCATGAAACGACATTGAGGCTAGGCCGTGATTATCATCGCCAGACGCGAGCTAACCTCGCACATGAGGCGTCACCACCAATCCGGATCCACTAACAAGGGAGGGCAATGGGGTGCAGCAGATCCTCACGAAGTCGGCCGAACACGAGCCGGCGAGAAAGCCCGCTAGCGCCAGGGTCACTGGATGCCGACGCAAGAACCGTACGGATTGCAGCTTGAGCTTCCGCAAGCATTCTCTGGAACGCGGCGGATTTGGTGTGCCGGGATCTCGGATTATAACTGGCCCTTACTCGACGCCAGAAATGACTAGGTCATGAGTGTCGCAAAAGGTGCCAAGATCTCCCCCCTGAATCCGGCCGCGGCGGAGCCCTTCTACCGCCAGATCTATGACCGATTCCGCGGCGCCATCGAAGGCGGATCGTTGAAGCCGGGCGACCGGATCCCCTCGGCACGAGCGCTGACCAAAGAGTTGGGTTTGGCAAGAGGCACGATCGAAGCAGCTTATTCTTTGTTGGCTGCCGAGGGGTACATCCAAGCCCGCGGCCAGGCAGGAACGGTTGTGACACCAGGCCTCAAGCCGGTCACGCCCGCCGTAAGCAAGATACCCCGATCCAAGAGCCACATTGCTGCGTCCAGCTTCCGTCCGGACTCGATTTTGCCATTTCAAATGGGCTTGCCAGCTCTGGACCTATTCCCGCGGAAGATCTGGGCCCGTCTGGGCGCGCGCTGTGTCCGTGCCATGCAGCCGTCTGACATGGCTCATCCTTCCGTATACGGCATGGAGGCACTGCGAGCCGAGCTTGCCAAATACCTCCACGTATCACGTGGGATCGGCTGCTCTTCATCTCAGATATTCGTGACGTCGGGGTATCGTCATACGGTGGAGTTGATCACGCATGCATTGTTGAAGGCGGGCGATCGTGTTTGGCTCGAAGACCCTGGCTACCCACCGACGCGAGAACTCCTGAGACAAATGCGCAGAGTAGCAGTCCCGGTGCCGGTAGATCGGGAGGGCATGGTCGTCTCGGCTGGAGTCAGAGCGGCGCCACGAGCGCGCGCAGCCGTGGTTACGCCTGCGCATCAGAGCCCCCTCTGTGTGTCTCTGTCCTTGCCGCGGCGCTTGGAACTGTTGGACTGGGCTGCGCGAAATAATTCGTGGGTGGTTGAGGATGATTACGACGGCGAATACCGGTACGCGAGTCGGCCCCTGCCTGCACTGAAGAGCTTAGACCGTGATGGCCGGGTAATTTATGCGGGCACATTCAGCAAGGTGCTTTTTCCCGGCATTCGGCTTGCCTATGTCGTCGTGCCGGAATCCTTAGTCGAACAATTCGAGCAGATCAGCGAAACCTTTGCGGGAGGCAGCCCTCAGCTTACACAAGCCATCGTTACAACATTCATATCGGAAGGGCACTTCGCCCGCCATATTCATCGGATGCGGAAGCTTTACGCCGAGCGTCGGCAAGCGGCAGCAGCGGGCTTGGAAAGCGTGCTGGGGAAATACATGCGGAGTGACTCACAGCCGGGAGGCATGCATTTGATCTTTCGCTTAAATGGCGCGCAGTCGGATCGCCGCCTAGTAGCGAGCATGCGAGAAGAAGGACTTTACGGAGAAGCATTGACGGAATGGGCGATGGGTAGAGAGGGGGCTTCGGCGTTGCTCCTCGGCTTCACGAACATCGGGTCCCAAATGGCGGCCGAGCATCTCGGAATGCATCTCTTGAAGCTACTACAACGTGATTAGAAGTTTGTCTTAATATGCGGTCGATAAGTAATTGAGTAATATCATTGAGCTTTGATCCCTCAACACGCCAGAGAATTTTCGGGTTTGATTTCGGATACTCCCGAACATGCTTTTCGCCGGTACATACGGAGAGCCTTGACTGAAAAGGTGCGACCCCAGCGTTTGTTGTGCGTCCGTGCTTGAGACGATCGGACGGGCCACAACACCAACCTTTCTCAGCTCGAAGCTAAGTGCAGGGACATGCTGAGAGCGGCACTGACAAAGTGTACCGGTGAGGCGGCTGGATAGTCCGGCCCGGGCGGCAGTCGCAAACTGTACCGCTGCATTGCCTTCTTGAGGCTCGTGGACCACGAGCTGGAGAAGGCGTGGATGTTCTCGGTGGAGCTCTACGGACGGGTTCGCCACGCCTGTCAGATCGAGGGCCTGAGCCAACGTGAGGTGGCGCGGCGCTTTGGTCTTCATCGCAACACTGTGCGCAAGATGCTGGCCTTCTCGGTGCCGCCGGGTTACCGGCGCAGCAAGCCGCCCGCTTGTCCCAAGCTCGATCCCGTCACGCCTGCGATTGCCGCTATGCTCGAGGCGGACCGGTCGGCGCCTCCCAAGCAACGTCACACGGCCAAACGGATCTACGAGCGCCTGCGGGCCGAGCACGGCTTTGAGGGTAGCTACACGACCGTGAAGGACTATGTCCGGGCTCGGCGAGCGCGCGAGCAGGAGATGTTTGTTCCGCTGGTTCACCCGCCCGGCCATGCTCAGGCCGACTTCGGCGAGGCTGAGGCGGTGATCGGGGGTGTCCGTCAGAAGGTTCATTTCTTCTGCCTCGACCTGCCCCACTCAGACACTGGCTTCGTCAAAGCTTACCCGGCTGAGCGCATTGAAGCTTTCTGCGACGGGCATAACGCGGCCTTCGCCTTTTTGGGCGGCGTGCCCCAGTCGATCCTCTACGACAACACCAAGCTGGCGGTTGCAGGCATCCTGGGCGACGGCACGCGCCAACGGACACGCCGCTTCGCTGAGCTGCAGTCGCACTACTTGTTCCAGGACCGTTTCGGCCGGCCGGGCAAGGGGAACGACAAGGGCAAGGTGGAAGGCTTGGTTGGTTATGCCCGGCGCAACTTCCTGGTGCCCATCCCGGAGTTTGCAAGCTTTGCGGCCTTGAACGCGCATCTCGAGCAGCGCTGTCTGGAGCGTCTGGATCATTGGGTCCGCGGCCAGACCGAGAGCATTGGCGAGCGCCTCGTGCGTGACCTGACAGCCCTGCAAGCCCGCCCGCCGGTGGCGTATGAAGCCTGCGACCGCACCGCCGCCCAGGTCTCTTCGCTCGCCCTCGTGCGTTACGACCGCAACGACTACTCGGTGCCCACAGCCTACGGCCACCGTGCTGTGCTGGTGCGCGGCTACGTCGACGGAAGGCGCTGCGCTCGGCCAGGGGCGACAGGCTGCCGAAGGCGGCGAGCCGTCCGGCCGCGTGCAGGGCGATGAGCCCGGCGAGGAACAGGCAGCGGAACAGCTTGGCGAGGACGCGCACCGGCAGCAGGAAACCGGGCCGGGCCGAGATCCAGCGGGTACCGTCGCGCGAGAGACCGCCGCCGGGCACGATCATGTGGACGTGCGGATGGTGGGTCAGCGCCGAGCCCCAGGTGTGGAGGACGGCGGTCAGCCCGATGCGCGCACCGAGATGCTTTGGGTCGGCGGCGATGGTCAGCATCGTCTCGGAGGCTGCCCGGAACAGCAGGTCGTAGACGGCGGCCTTGTTCTGGAAGGCGATCTGCGCGACCTCGGCGGGCAAGGTGAACACGACGTGGAAGTAGCCGACCGGCAGGAGGTCGGCCTCGCGCGCGGCCAGCCACGTGCGGGCCGCCGCGCCCTGGCATTTGGGGCAGTGCCGGTCGCGACAGGAGTTGTAGGCGATGCGCGTGTGCCCGCAGCCGTCGCAGGCCTCGACGTGCCCGCCCAGCGCGGCGGTGCGGCAGGTCTCGATCGCCGCCATGACCTTGCGCTGGTGCAGGCTCAGGTGCCCGGCCCGGGCGGCACGGTAGGCCGGCCCGGCGGCGTGGAAGACGTCGGCGACCTCCAGCACGGGGGTCGGCCCGGCGCGTCAGCTGCCGGCCGCGCTCTCCCCGGCCTCGAACAGGCCGAGCCGATCGAGGGGGCTGGTCACGGTGCGCACCGTGCGGGTGGCGACCTTAGTGTAGAAGGCGGTGTTGTCGAGCTTGGCGTGGCCGAGCAGGACCTGGATCACCCGGATATCGGTGCCGTCCTCCAGGAGGTGGGTGGCGAAGCTGTGGCGCAGGGTGTGCGGGCCGACGCGCTTGGCGATGCCGGCGGCCCGTGCGGCCTCGACGACCACCCGGCGGAGCTGCCGGGTGCTGACCGGCTTGAGGGCGTGCTGGCCGGGGAACAGCCAGCCGTCGCCCAGCATCACGCCCTGCTGGCGGCCGGCCCGCCACCACTGGCGCAGTAGGGCCAGCAGATCCGCCGAGAGCAGGGCGTTGCGGTACCGGCCGCCCTTACCTCGTTCGACCCGGATCAGCATGCGCGCACTGTCGATGTCCGTGACCTTCAACGCCGCGACCTCGGCCACGCGCAGGCCGGCGCCGTAGGCTACGGCCAGGGCCGCCCGGTGCTTGAGGCAGGTCGTGGCGGCGAGCAGGCGGGCAACCTCCGCGCGGCTGAGCACCACGGGCAGCGTGCGCGGATAGGCCAGACGGACGAGCCGGCGCGCCAGATCCGGGCGGTCGAGGGCGTGGGTGAAGAAGAAGCGCAGGGCCGAGACGATGCCGTTGAGGGTCGGCACCGGCACGCCGGCCTCGCGCTGTTCGACTTGGAAGCGGCGCAGATCCTCCGCGCTGGCCGTGTCGGGCCGGCGTCCGAGGAAGGTGGCCAGACGGCCGACATCGCGTAGGTAGTTGCGCTGGGTCTCGTGCGAGAACCGGCGCAGGTTCATCTCCTCGATCAGGCGTTGGCGTAGCGGGCTGATTGCAGGGGCGGGAAGCAGATCGTGCATCGTCGGGCTCCTCGGATGAAGGAGCCGCGATGCTCGGCCCGCCGCCGACAGGCCTCAAACGACGCGCGACGGTCCGGATGCTACCGCGACCTCACCATCTGCGCCCTCCCGCGCAGCGGGTTCGTTCTTCGGCCATCTTCGGTCGGCTGCTTCGCGCCCGCTCCGGCCGGAGAAGCCGGCGGAGTCGCCTCCCAAGTGCAGACGTTCCCCCGAGGCGAGTTTTCAGCCGCGTTATTCGCATATGCTGGGAAGCAGTTCGCCGAGCTGCTCCAACTGTTCCTGCAACCCTGCCGCCGAGCCCTGTAGCGCTTCCTCAAGCTTCTCCTTGGACGGGTAGATTTCGTGGAAAGTCAGCAGCGTTTTCCCTCCCTGGTCCTTGAAGGTCACGGTCGTGATCGCACCATCTTTGCCCTCGTCGTTGGTCCAGATGATGCGTTCGTTAGGCACCACCTCAATATACTTGCCGTAGAAGGCCATCGTGTCCGACCCTCCGGCGCTAAACTCCAGCCGGTATTTGCCGCCTGTACGGACGTCCATATCGCATGATAGGAGCGAAACTCCGGATGCCGATTTTGGCACCCACCAGCGCTGGAACAACTCGGGCTGGGACCACGCCCTGAAAACCGTGCTCGCCGGCGCATCGAATGTCCGCTTTACGACGATTTCGCGATCCCCTCTGCGCTCGACCGATGTGCTGTTTTGCGCACCACCCGCACTGCTAAATTGCTGATCCATCACTTCCCTCCTGTTTCATTTCGCGGATGATTTCGTCCAGTGCTGCGAAGCGGGCATCGAAGAGCTTGCGATGCGTCTCGATCCACTCGGCTTCCGCCTTAAGACCGCTTTCCCCAAGCCTGCAGGTTCTCACCCGTCCGACCTTTTGCGTCACGACGAGCCCCGCCCGCTCAAGAACCTGAACGTGCTTCTTCATGCCAGTCAGCGTCATCCGGAACTTGTCCGCAAGACTGGTGATCGACGTGTCGCCTTGGCCAAGCTGGTCGATGATCCCGCGGCGGGTCGCATCGGACAGTGCCGCAAACGAGAGATCGAGTCGGGGGTTGAAACACTGAACCATGCGGTTCAGTTTAGAGCTTCGCGCATAGGAATAGCAAGCGGCACGAATTTTTTCTGCCGAACCTGCCTTTGGAGGTCATGCACCGCGGCAGCGGCAGCAAAAAATGTCCACTGCGGGCCAAAAGGCCGACCTTTGGGTCACCGATCGACGCATGTCAGCTTTCAGCGCCTGCTCACAGAAAGCAGTCCGCCAGCTAACGACCCAAGATCGCCGTTGATGCCCGTACTAGAGTTCCTCGGAAGCGGTCGTTTATTGAGGGCTTCGTTTGGGTCAGTGCGTACCTGTGTTCCCTCTCGTGGCTTGATTAGGCGCTTCAACGCGACACTCGGACATCAGCTCGGCCAACTCGAATTTGGTGAGGTGGGCTGTGCAAGGCCGAGGCTTTTTATGAAAGCGTCGAGATAAGTTGCATCCGATGTCACATCCAACGTCGGCGCGTCGTCACCCTCGCGGACCAATTTCGCAGGGAGCGCGCGATGAGGAAAGCAATTCCGGTACTGGCTGGCCTTTTCGGCGCAGGACTGGTGAGCAACGGCATCTTCATGCTCGCCTCACCTGAGGCATGGTACTTCGCCGTGTCGGGCGTGACGACGACAGGCCCATTCAATCAGCACTTCCTGCGTGATATTGGCTTGATCTTCGTACTGATCGGGTCGGGATTTGCGTACGGTACGGTGAGACCCGGTTCGCGTGTAATGCTTTGGAGCATGGGCGCGATCTGGCTTTCGGGGCATGCGCTGTTCCACGTGTGGGAGGTTGCAGTAGGCATTTGCGGGCCGGAGGTACTCCCCCGCGACTTCCCAGCGGTGACGCTTCCTGCGCTCATTGCGGCTGCCCTCAGCGTCTGGTCGTTTCGCCATGCCGTCCATTGATGATCCAACCCTCGTCTTCGAACGGGAGCGGACGCGGCTAGTCCGGCTCGCCTACCGCATGCTGGGCTCTCTCGGCGAGGCCGAGGATGTCGTCCAGGACGCCTGGCTCCGCTGGCGGCATGTCGACCATGCTGGTGTAGCGTCGGCCGGTGCCTTCCTTTCGCGCACGGTCACTCGGCTCTGCCTGGACGTCATGAAGTCCGCCCGCGCCCGCCGAGAGACATACTTTGGAACCTGGCTGCCAGAGCCCGTTGCCATGGCTCCGGACGAAGCCCCTGGGGATGACCTGACGCTTACACTGATGCTCGCCTTGGAGCGTTTGTCACCTCTGGAACGGGCTGCGTTCCTGCTGCACGACGTCTTCTCGGTCCCGCTCGCAGAGATTGCGGCGACGCTTCAGCGTGAGCCGCCAGCTATCCGTCAGCTCGCTGCAAGAGCCAGGAAACATGTGCAGTCCGCACGCCCGCGCTTCCCCATCGAGAGGGAAGAGGGGACGCGCATCGCGAAGGCCTTCTTCGAGGCTTCGGCGACAGGCGACGTCGCCGCGCTCCGCAGCATGCTCGCCGATGCCGTCGTCGTGCACTCCGATGGGGGCGGGAAGGTGCACGCATTCCCGCGGCCGATCATCGGGATCGACAAGGTCACGCGTATGTTCGAGGGCGTTGCGCGGAAGGCGTGGATCCAGCATGCCCAGAAGCTGCAGGACCTCTGGATCGACGGCCTGCCGGGCTACTTCAGCCTGGAGCCCGGCGGAACGCTCCAGACCGTTGCTCTCGACATCGAGGACGGACTCATCGTCGGCATCTACTTCACCCGCAACCCGGACAAGCTCGAACGTATGGCAAGGCTGTTCGGAGGAGCAACGGGAGCGGCGATGCCACACTGATCCTCAACGCCGGGCGATTGCGAGTTCTCTGCGGCACACCGTCGAAAATGCACAGAGCGGGTCGAGGTCGCCGGCGTGGTGGATGTCCGCGAAAGCAGAGATCTTCTTGTTCGGGGCGAAGTAAGTTTCGCCAATGCGCTGCATGACACGCTCCGCCTCCTCAAGCGTCGCCGGCTCTCCGAAGAGCCGGATCTTGTTGACGATAGCATAGAGGCTCACCAGCTTAGCCGGGTCATCGAGGTCATGCTCGAAGGCGTCGCCAAACAAGGTCGACGCCTCCCGGATGAACTCGCCGTAGAGCGCTTCCCGTCGCGCACGGTCCTGCACGAGCAGGGTTGCCCGCTCCTGGCTGTGTTGCGTCAGCCATGTCGTCGCGACGGAGGCCATCGCGCCGATAGCGGAACCCGCAAGCGCGGAAAGCGCCGAGACGTAGGCCGCATCCATCGGCGGCGTCCCTCAGGCGACGCGCTTCGGCTGCGCCGCCAGCCAGTCGCTGTAGCGACGCTCCGACAGCCACGCGTCACCGGTGGGAGTCAGCCATCGGTCTTCGAGGAGCACTCCAAAATACGGTTCGGTGTCGTCCGTGACGACTTCATGTGTGTCGCCGATTCCATCGAAGTGGCGTCTGACTAACTCGACCATCGGCATACGCTCAGGACCGGCGATCTCGATCGTGGCGTTTCGCGGTGGTGCAAGCGCGGCCCCGGCGACTTTTGCGGCCACGTCGGCCGATGCGATCGGCTGGATTGAGGCGGAGGTCACGCGCGCAACGCCGTCGATGATTGCCACTTGCGCGATGGTGCCTACGAACTCGAAGAACTGCGTGGCGCGGACCAGGGTCCAGGGCACGCCTGCTGAGGCGATCAGCTCCTCCTGGGCAAGCTTTGCGCGGAAGTAGTCACTATCGAGCAGGAGCTCGGTCCCGACCACCGAGAGCGCCACGTGATGCATGACGCCCGCAGCCTTCTCAGCCGCCGCGATGTTCCGTCCGGCACGGACGAAGAAGTCCATTGCCGCGTCGTCGGCAAAGGAGGGCGAATTGGCGACGTCGACGACGACGCCGGCGCCCTGCAACGCATCCGCGAGCCCCTCGCCCGTGACGGCGTTCACCCCCGTATTAGGCGAGGCCCCGAGCACCTCGTAGCCGGCGTCCCTCAGGTTGGCGACGACCTGGGAGCCTATTAGCCCGGTGCCGCCGATGACGACGATCTTCATGTGATGCTCCATCTCGACTCCGGTCCCATCGGGACCGTCGTAGTCATGACGAGGAGCGCCCCTTGCGGTGTGACATTGGCGCGTAAGATCTATGCGCCCGATTTCGGCCGGCTCGGCTTGATGTTGTGGGATGCGCTGGACGGAGGCGGCCTAGATGTCGAAGCTATGAAGGTTGTTCACCCGAGGCGGGGGTGAGAGGCTGGGGTTGCGAAGCCAACCAA
>NZ_VZZK01000044.1 GCF_008806385.1 Methylobacterium soli | reverse complement strand
AAAGCGCCAGGCGTTTTCCTCAATCGCCCAACGCACCTGATCCCAACAACGTTCCGCTACCAGACATGCCGCGACCCGCGAGGCGGCGCGCGGCCTGGAGGCGTCCGGGGCGGGCAAGGCCGCCATGGATGCGCTGCGCCGGATCGCCGACGAGGCCGTGAAGGACGAGCGGGCTCTGCTGCGCACCCGGGATGAGGCCGCGCGCTGCGGGGGAATCGTCGCGCTTCGCCACCGCGCTCGGCCTCGCCACGATGCTGTTCGCCGCCGGCCTGTCCCTCCTGCTGCTGCATATCGGGATCAGCCGCCCGATCCAGAACCTCAAGGCCGTGATGGGGCGGCTCGCGGCCAAGGACCTCTCGGTGGCGGTGACGAGCCTCGGCCACCGCGACGAGATCGGCCAGATGGCCGCGGCCGTGCAGGTGTTCAAGGAGAGCCTCGTCCGGACGACGGCCCTCGAGGCCGAGGCCGAGCTGGCCCGCGCGGGCATCGACGCCCAGCGCAAGGCGGCGATGCGCGACCTCGCGGACGGGTTCGAGCAGGCGGTCGGCGGGATCGTCCAGGCCGTCACCCTGGCGGCGACCGGACTGCAGGAGACCGCGCAGGGCATGAGCGGCAATGCGAGCCGCACCGCCGAGCAATCGATCACCGTGGCGGCGGCCGCCGAGGAGGCGGCGGCGAATGTCACGATGGTCGCCTCGGCCGCCGAAGAGCTCGGCAGCTCCGTGGACGAGATCGGCCGACAGGTCCACGGCTCCGCGGCCCTCGCTTCCGCGACGGTCCAGGAAGCCGGAAAGACGGCTTCCCTTGTTCAGGCGCTGAGCGCGGGCGCCACGAAGATCGGCGATGTCGTCAGCCTGATCTCGAGCATCGCCGGCCAGACGAATCTCCTCGCCCTCAACGCCACCATCGAGGCCGCCCGGGCGGGCGAGGCGGGACGGGGCTTTGCCGTGGTGGCGGCCGAGGTGAAGGAGCTCGCGAGCCAGACGGCGCGCGCCACCGAGGAGATCTCGCGTCAGATCGCCGACATCCAGAGCTCGACGGGGGAAGCCGTCACGGCGATCGAGTCCATCACGGACCGGGTCAGCGAGATGAGCAACGTCACGGCGGCCATCGCGACCGCGGTCGAGCAGCAGGGCTCGGCGACGCAGGAGATCGTGCGCAATGTCGGCCAAGCGGCGTCGGGCACCGGCGAGGTGACGCGCAGCATCGCGAGCGTCGCGAGCGCCGCCGAGGAGACGGGCGGGGCCGCCGGCCACCTCCTCACCTCGGCCCAGGACCTCTCCGTGCAGGCCGACCATCTCGGCTCGGAGGTGCGCCGCTTCCTCGACAGCGTGCGCGCGGCCTGATCAGCGCGCGCGCCGCCAGAGGCCGACGCGCTCGGAGCGGGCCTGCTCCTCGGCCGCCAGCAGGTCCGGCGGCGCCGCGTCCGACGCGCGCGCACCGCCCGCCGCGAGGATCAGGGAGGCAAGGTCGTCCCCGTCGATCCGGCAGCGCAGGCCCTGCGCCTCCGCGGCCGGCGCGCAGGCGACCTCCCGGCGGCGGAGATAGCGGGCGAGCTGGCGCGCCAGCGTCCCGCCCTCGCCCTCCACCCCGAGGAGCCGGACGACGCGGCCCCGGAAGGCGAGGGTCCCGGTATCGATCACGTCCGGAACGCCGTGGATCTCCGGCCCCACGGCCGCCTCCTTGTTGGGGGCGGCTCCTTGCGCAGGACCAGTTCCTTGGACAGGTGCCGCGACCTGGGCGGGGGCGGGATCGGCGCGGGCGGCGGAGGGGCGCTTGGCGCGGCCCTTGGCCATCTGCACGGAGGCGCGCTGCACGAAATCCCGGAAGATCGCGGCGGGAAGGTCGCCGCCGCTGACCCGGTTCATGGAGCTGTTGTCGTCGTTGCCGACCCAGACGCCGACGACGAGGTCGGGCGTCATGCCGACGAACCAGGCGTCGCGGTAATCCTGGGTCGTGCCGGTCTTGCCGCCGACCGGGATGTTGGCGACCCGCGCGCCCTTGCCGGTCCCGCCCTCGACCACGGCCTGGAGCGAATCGAGCATCATGGTGCGGCTGTCGCCGGGCAGGACGGCACCGCCCTTCGGCTCCGGATGGACGTAGAGCGGCTGCGGGCCGCCGCCCCGGATGGCGTGGATGCCGAAGGTCTCGACCGGGATCCGATCCGCCAGCACGCCCGCATAGGCACGGGTCATCTCGAGGAGCGTCACCTCGGCGGAGCCGAGCGCCAGGCTCGGCACGTTCGGCAGGTCGGATTGCACGCCGAGGCGGCGGGCGGTCTCGATCACGGCGGGCACGCCCACCGCGTCGGCGATCTGGGCCGCGACGGTGTTGATCGAGAGCGCGAAGGCCGTCCGCAGCGGCACCGGCCCCCGGAAGCGGTTGTTGGAATTCTGCGGCTCCCAATCGCCGATCTGAATCGGCTGGTCGACCAGCACGCTCTCGGGCGCGTAGCCCCGCTCGTAGGCGCTGAGATAGACGAAGAGCTTGAACAGCGAGCCGGCCTGCCGCTTGGCCTGCGTCGCGCGGTTGAACTGGCTGTCCTCGTAGTCGCGCCCGCCCACCATGGCGAGGATCGCGCCGTCCTTCGAGAGGGCGACGAGGGCGGACTGGCCGGCCTTCTTCTTGGCGCCCTCGGCGTCGAGCCGCCGGGCGACCACGCCCTCGGCGAGGCTCTGCAGATCGAGGTTCAGGGTCGTGCGCAGGGTGACGTCGCCGCCGGTATCGGTGAGGCGCTTGGCCTCCCCCGCCACCATGTCGAGGAAGTAATTGGTGCCGGGGGGCGTCTCGGGCGGGGTCCGGAGCGTGATGGTCTGGGCCCGTGCCGCGTCGGCCGCCTCCGGGGTGATCGCTCCCGTCTCCACCATGGTCTGCAGGACCACGTCGGCCCGCTCCTTGGCGCCCCCGAAATTGCGGGTCGGGGCGAGTTGCGAGGGCGCCCGGACGAGGCCCGCCAGCATGGCGGCCTCCGGGAGGGTCAGGGCCTTGGCGCCCTTGCCGAAATAGCGCCGCGCTGCCGCATCGATGCCGTAGGCGCCGGCCCCGAAATAGGCGGTGTTGAGGTAGCCGAGCAGGATCTTGTCCTTGGTCATCTCGCTCTCGACCCGGAGCGCCAGGAGCGCCTCCTGGATCTTGCGCCGGAGGGTCTTCTCCTGCGTGAGCGAGGTCAGGCGGACATATTGCTGGGTGATCGTCGAGCCGCCCTCGCGCACGCCGCCCCCGGCCGCGTTGCGCCAGGCCGCGCGCATGAGCCCGCGCAGGTCGATGCCCCAATGGCTGTAGAAGCGGCGATCCTCGATCGCGATGATCGCCTGGGCGAGGTGGGGCGGCAGGTCCGCCGCCGTCAGGGGCTGCCCCCGGAACGCGCCCCGCGTCGCGAAGGCGCGCCCGTCATCGGCCTCGACCGTGAGGGCCCGCTGTCCGGGATCGAGAGCCGCGCCGCCGAGCGGCGGCAAGGTGAGGAAGCTCGAGATGACGAGCCCCGCCGCGAGAACGATCGGCAGCGCCAGGAGCGCGAGCCCGACGGCCAGGACGGGCCGGCGGCGCAGCCGCGCGCCCCATCCTGGCGGCGCGCTCCGCAGGGCCGGGTCGAGGGCCGGAACGCGGTCGGCGGGCGCCGTGTCGGCGGCGGGCCGCCGCAGCCGCTCGCCCAGCGTCCGGAACAGGGGCGCGCTGCCCTCGGCCGCCCGTCGGGCACGCCTGCCGGCCCCGCGCGCGGCACCGGCCGCGAGGAGCCCCAGCTGGCGCCCGAGGATCTTGGCCGCCGCGGCGGCCTCGCGGGCCGCGGCCCGCGGATCCGGCTCGCCCTCGGTCCTGGCGCGCGGGTCGCCGTCGCCGGCCTGCGGACGCTGCGGATCGGGAGGGGGCATCGACAACCATTCACCCGGCGCGAGGGCCGGCCAGGACGGACGGGAGCCGCCGTTCTAGACCGGATGAAGCCGCCAAGGCTACGGCCGCCAAGGTTACGGCCGCCAAGGCTACGCGTGCGGCTCCGTTTCCCCTCGCGGCCGTCCCGCTTCGAGGCAACCGTCCGTGAGGGGAAGTTCCCTCAGGCGACTTTGGGCGTTGGCACCGGCCGGCCCGCTTCCTCGTGCCGGCCGCGGAGGCGGAAGGCCAGGATCACCAGCATCACCCCGAAGGCGATGGCGTAGCCGCCCATCCACCAGGTCAGCACCAGGGCCGACATGCCCGGATTGATCAGCAGCGCGAGGCCGAACAGGATCGAGATGACGCCGCCGAGCACGAGCCACCAGCGCCCATAATGCAGGTGCAGCCGGAAGGCGGCCGCCAGCATCAGGCCGCCGCTGACCAGCGCCCAGAGGGCGACGAGGTAGACGAAGGCCCAGACGGCCGCCGCCGGCATCAGGAAGGCCGCGACGCCGACGAGCAGATCGAGGAGGCCTTCGAGGAGCAGCAGGCCCCAGCGCTCGTCCCGCTGCGCCGCCCGCACCGAGGCGACGATGCCGAAGACCCCGTCGACCAGCATGTAGGCCGAGAAGAACAGAACCAGGGTCAGGATCGTCGCGAGGGGCGCCACGAAGGCGACGATGCCGAACAGGATGGCGAAGACGCCTCTCAGGGCGACGAGCCACCAGTTGCGTGCCAGCACGGTGCTCATCGCATCGAGGCGCGCCGGGCCCGTCGGGGACAGGCCGGAGGGGTTCGCGCTGCCCAGGGGCGACGCGGGAAACGGGTTGCCGGTGGTGGCCATGGTGGGACTCCTCGAGCGATGAGAGTCTGCGCCGCCGCAGGACGCGAGACCTCGGCCGCTGAACGCCCTGTGCAGGTCGGCGTTCCCTGCGGCAAGTCTTCGTCTCCCCCGTACGGAACCTTGGGGCGCCTGCCGTCTTTGGAGCTGCGAGGCGGGTTATCGAGCGCTCCGGGTTGCCGAGCGGCCCAGGAGCCTTCGCGGACACTTCACCGATGCTTGATGACCAGCAGCAGGCGCCGCGCGCTCGCGCGCGCCCTCCCATGTCCGATCGCACCGGCGGGATCGAAGCCGCGACCGAGCGCGATGTCATCGACGTCAGCGCGGATAAAGCGTGGCAGCCCGAGGACGCCCGCCGGAAGCCGCAGGACGTGCCCCCGGACACGGCCGACGCGCCAGACGGCGCCGACGGGTCGCGGGCGGAGGATGCGCCGGAGGACGAGACGCGCCCGGGGCTGATCCGCAGGCACCCGGTCTGGTTCGGCCTCGGCGCGGTCGCGCTGATCCTGCTGGCGGTCGCCGGGTATTTCTACTGGCTCGTCGAACTCCACCCCTACGAATCCACGGACGACGCCTTCGTGGATGCGCGCCAGTTCACCATCGCCCCGAAGGTCTCGGGCTACGTGATCGACGTTCCGATCACCGACAACCAGCATGTCGAGACCGGCCAGACCCTGTTCCAGATCGACCGGCGCGATTACGAGGTCACCCTCGCGCAGGCGCAGGCGCAGATCGCCTCGGCGAAAGCCTCGATCCTGAACGTCGACGCGCAGATCGAGGCGCAGAGAGCGCAGGTCGACGTCGCCAAGGCGCAGGTGACGCAGACGCAGGCCGCCCTCGATTTCGCGAAGGCGGACGCCGCCCGCTACAAGGACCTCGCGACGCGGGGGGCGGGCACCGTCCAGCAATCGCAGCAATCGACCTCGAACCTCGAGCAGCAGCAGGCCTCGCTGCAGCGGGCGCAGGCGAGCGTCATCGCGGCCCAGAAGCAGATCGGCTCGCTCGAGGCACAGAAGGCCAGCGCCGAGGCGAGCCTCGCCACGGCGCTGGCCCAGGCGGCCCAGGCCGAGCTGAACCTCGGCTACACCACCGTGACGGCGGCCCAGCCCGGGCGTGTCGTCCAGCTCTCGGGCGCCAAGGGCCAGTTCGCGCAGGCCGGCCAGAGCGTCGCGACCTTCGTGCCCGACGAGAAATGGGTCACCGCCAACTACAAGGAGACGCAGATCACCGACATGCGGCCGGACCAGCCCGCCGAGATCGAGATCGACGCCTATCCGAACCGCAAGATCACCGGCCGGGTGGCCTCGGTGCAGCCCGGCTCCGGCACCGCCTTCAGCCTCCTGCCGGCCCAGAACGCCACCGGCAATTACGTGAAGGTGGTCCAGCGCATCCCGGTCAAGATCGTGGTCGATTCCTGGCCCGGCGACGTCGCGATCGGACCCGGCATGTCCATCGTCCCGACGGTGCGGGTGCGATGAGCGCAGGCGCCGCGAAGGGAGGCGCAGAGGGACTTCCCAAGGCTCCGGGCGGCCACAGCCCCTGGGCCATCGCGCTCGTGGTGTCCCTCGCGACCTTCATGGAGGTGCTCGACACCACCATCGCGAACGTCGCCCTGCGCTACATCTCGGGTGGCCTCGCGGTCGGACCGGACGAGGCCGCCTGGGTGGTGACGAGCTACCTCGTCGCCAACGCGATCGTGCTCACGGCGTCGAGCTTTCTCGCCAAGCGCTTCGGCCGCAAGGCCTTCTTCATGTGGAGCATCGCGCTCTTCACGGTCGCGTCGGTGCTGTGCGGCTTTGCCTGGAACCTGCAGTCGCTCCTGGTCTTCCGCGTGCTGCAGGGCCTCGGCGGAGGCGGCATGGCGCCGCTGGCGCAGTCGATCCTGGCCGATTCCTTCCCGCCGCAGAAGCGGGGCCAGGCCTTCGCCCTCTACGGCCTCGCGGTCGTGGTGGCGCCCGTGATCGGGCCGACGCTCGGGGGTTGGCTCTCCGACAACGTCTCCTGGCACTGGTGCTTCCTGATCAACGGCCCGATCGGGCTCGGAGCGCTCGCGCTGATGTACCTGCTCCTCGAGGATCCGGAATCCGCCGTCGAGGAGCGCCGGCGCCTGCGCAAGCAGGGCGTGCGCTTCGACATCGTCGGCTTCATCCTGGTAGCGACCTTCCTCGGCTCCCTGGAGGTCGTCCTGGACGAGGGCCAGCGCGACGATTGGTTCGGCTCGAACCTCATCATCACCTTCGCGATCCTCAGCCTCGTCGCCTTCGTGCTGATGATTCCCTGGGAGCTGCGCCACAAGAACCCCGTCGTGGACCTGCGCCTCCTCGGCAAGCGGCAATTCGGCGCCTGCTTCCTGGTGATGCTCGCCACCGGGGCGATCCTGATCGCCACGACGCAGTTCATCCCGCAGATCGTGCAGGATTATTTCGGCTACACGGCGACGCTCGCCGGGCTCGCGCTCGCGCCCGGCGGTCTCGTGACCGTGTTCATGATGCTGGTGATCGGGCGGGTCTCGGGATACGTCCAGCCGAAATACCTGATCGCCGCCGGCGCGACGATCGTCGCCCTCGCGATGTACGACCTGACCCGGATCTACGGCGACGTCACCTTCTGGTTCTTCGCCTGGTCGCGCATCTATATCGGCATCGGCCTGCCGATGATCTTCATCTCGATCACGGCGGCCTCCTACGAGGGGATCGACAAGTCGCAGACGGACCAGGCCTCGGCCCTGATCAACGTCGCCCGCAATGTCGGCGGGTCCATGGGCGTGTCGCTCGCCCAGAACATCCTGGCCTATCGCCAGCAATTCCATCAGAGCCGGCTCGTCGAGCACGTCTCGCCCTCGGCTCCCGCCTATCAGGAGACCATGCGGCAGGCGACGCAGTACTTCTCGCAGCACGGCGCGGCCGGCCTCGACGCGCAGGGGCAGGCCACCGCCTGGATCGGGCAGCAGCTCGCCCGGCAGGTGGCGTTCTGGGCCTATATCGACGTGTTCTGGGCGCTCTGCCTCGTCTCGGCCTCGGCCGTGCCTCTGGCCATGATCCTCAGCCGGGTGAAGCGGGGCGGCGATGCGCCGGCCGGCCATTGATGGGCGCGCCGCCAGTGGCCGCACGCCCGAGCCGATGCCGATCCGGGGCTCCGCCGCGCGCCGGAGAGGATCCCGGCCCGCAGGGCGCGACGCTCACGGCTGCGTCGGCAGCGAGGCATCCGTGACCTGCAGCCGGCCCTGCGCGGAGGGCGCGGGCGGCACGGGCAGCTCGGCCGGTGCCGTTCCGGCCAGGGCCGCGACGCCCCCGTACTGGCTCAGCCGCCGATCGATCATGCCGTCGATCCGCTCGTAGACCTCCGCGACCGTGAGGTTGCGGCGGCCCTTGCCGGCCTTCTCGGTGAACAGGCTGCGGTTCGCCCGGGCGGCGTTCCGGAATTCCTTCTGCGCCACCTTCTCGGGCTTCTCGGCGCTGAGCACGAGGAAGCGGCCGGCGCTCGTCGTGCCGAGGAAATGGGCGAGGTAGAGTTCGGAGGTGGTCAGGTCGCGCCCGATGCGGGCCTCGATCCGGGCCCGGTCACGCTTGATCAGCTCGGCGGCCATGAGGGCGGCCACGTAGGGGTCGCGGCGCAGGCCGAGCACGCGCTCACGCATGCCGTCCCCCGTGACCGTGATGCCGGCGCCGCGCCCCGTCACCGCGGCCGCCTCGGCCTCGTAGCCGTAGCGGCCGCCGAAATCGCGGATCATCTCCAGCCAGGTGGCGCTGACGAACTGGAACAGCCCCTCGGCGGAGGAGGTCGCGGCCCTCGCCTTGGTGGAGAAGCTCGATTCCTTGTCGGCGAGCGCCATCATGTAGACCGGGTCGACCCCCGCCTCGGCGGAGGCGCGCAGGATCGTCTCGACGATCCTGCGCGGGACGCTCATCTCGCCGAAGCGGATGATCTCGTCGCCCGGACCGTTGCGCGGCTGCGGCAGCGCCGCGAGGTCGCTCTCGATCAGGGCGGCGGTCGCCGGCTCCTGCTCAAGGAGGGGAACCCCGCCCCAATCCGCGGGTTTATCGGGACCGGTCCGGGTCGCGAGGTCGTGGGCCGCGAAGGCCCGCTCGTCGATGCGGTCATGCGCGGCTGCGGCAGGGGCAAGAGCGCTCTGCGGAAGGCAGAACCCGGCCATCAAGGCGGCCAGCAAAGTCGCGATGGTGCGGCTGCGAATATTGGCGAAGGTCCGGCCCTGTTTCGGGTGCTCGGCCCGCAATTGCCAAGTTGCGGAATTGTCCTGAAAATCTGTCCCGTTGGGCACGAGACGGCTCACGTCGTCGGCGCAGAGCGCCGGCTCCGGGAAAACCCCCATTTCTATTCCTTTGTCGTGCCGCGGCTTACTAGGGCGCGGCTTCGATCAAGTGGCGGCTATGTCGCCGCTCGCTGTGACCACAATGGGACAGCTCCGTGATCCAAGCGTGGCACCCTTAAGAGACCGTTAAGCCTCTCTATTGACGGATCTTTAACCGTTCGTTCGGGTGCGGTTCAGGGGAATGGGGGCAGGATTTTGTCGCAGCCGGGGCTTGGAACGAAGCTCGGCAGAGCCAGTTACCATGGGCCATGCGGGGCAGGCCTTTCCGGCCCGTCTGATGCCCCGGCATATCCACTGTAGGGAAGTCCTTCTCCAATGAGCATGCAGACCGGTCGCCGCGTCGGCGTTGCGTTCGTTGGCATGGGTGGCGCCGTCGCCACCACCGCCATCGCCGGCATCGAGATGATCAAATCCGGTTCCAATCGGCTCGATGGCCTGCCCCTTGCGGGCGTCCCGGTTGCCGGCATGGCAGATTACAAGGACTTGGTCTTCGGCGGCTGGGACCTGAACAGCGACGATCTCGCCGCGGCAGCGACCGGCCACGGGGTGCTGACCGCGCAGGACATCGAGAACGGCGCCAAGGTGCTGAAGGGCATCACGCCCTGGCCGGCGGTCGGCAGCGCCAAGTTCTGTAAGAACATCGATGGCGGGAACCGTATCGTCGCCAAGGATCACCGCGAGACGGTCTCGATCATCGCCAACGATCTCAAGCGCTTCCGCCAGGAGAGCAACCTCGACGAGGTCGTGGTCGTCAACCTCGCCTCGACCGAGAGCTGGCCCGACCTCAGCGATCCGGTCCTGAACTCGTCGGCCGCCTTCGAGAAGGGTCTCGATGCGAGCGACGAATCGATCAGCCCCGCGATGCTCTACGCCTACGCGGCGATCAAGAGCGGCATCCCTTACGCGAATTTCACCCCGAGCGTGGCCGCCGACGTCCCGGCGCTCCTCGATCTCGCCCGGGAGCTCAACGTTCCGGTGGCGGGCAAGGACGGCAAGACCGGCCAGACCATGATGAAGACCGTGCTGGCGCCGGCGCTCAAGGCCCGCGCGCTCCACGTCGACGGCTGGTTCTCCACGAACATTCTGGGCAACCGCGACGGCCTGGCGCTCAATGATCCGAGCTCTCTGCAATCGAAGCTCAACACCAAGGGCACGGTGCTCGATTCCATCCTCGGCTACCCGGTCGAGGACCACCTCGTGCACATCCACTATTACCGCCCCCGCGGCGACGATAAGGAAGCCTGGGACAATATCGACGTCACCGGCTTCCTGGGCCAGCGCATGCAGATCAAGGTCAACTTCCTCTGCAAGGATTCCATCCTGGCAGCGCCCCTGGTGATCGAGATCGCCCGCGTCCTCGACCTCGCCAAGAAGCGCGGCGACGGCGGCGTGCAGGAGCAGCTCTCGACCTTCTTCAAGGCCCCCATGGTCAAGAACGGCCACGGGCCCGAGCACGCGTTCGGCAAGCAGGAGAAGATGCTGCTCGATTGGCTCGGCGTGCATTGATGGCGCGCAACGAGCCGGACGCCGGGAGCGGCGGCCCCGCCGCACCCGTCGGGCTGCGTGAGCTGCTCGTCGAGTTGAACGACCTCAAGCGCGTCCGCTCGTCTGGGCGCCTCGGCTCCATCGCCGAGCGCCTGTTCGCGCAAGGGTGGGGCGCCCTCACGGGCGGCGCCGATCCGGAGGACGTCGCCCTCGCGGTGACGGCCACCACCCTCGCGGCCTGCCGCCTCTGCGATCTCGACGCGGCCTTCCTGAGCGCGGCGGGTCTGGCCGAGGCAACCGTCTCCGAGATCCTGGTCTCGGGCTTCGACGCGGTGGCGGCCGAGGTCGAGGAACCCCTGCGGACCCGCCTGCGCGATCGGCTCCGGCAGCGCGCGGGCTTGCCGGCGGGCCCATTGCCGGGCTTCGTCGCGGCCCTCGCCCATCAGCCGCGCGCCGGCGTGACCTGCCCGGGCAAGCCCCGCATACTGCTGGAGCCGCCCGAGAACCACGCCGAGCATTGCCTAATGGTGGCCGTCTACGGCGTCGTGCTGAGCCCCTTCTACCGTGCCGACCCGACGACGGTGTTCCTCGCCGCGATGGCACACCATTTCCACAATGCCGCGATGCCGGATGCCGGCTTCACGGGCGAGATGCTGCTCGGCGACCATCTCGGACCCATCATGGCGCGCACCACTCAGTGGGCCCTCGACGAGTTGGAGCCGGGGCTCCGGGAGAGTGTCGTCCGCGCGCGCGCGGTGCTCCCGGACGATGCGACCGCCGAGGGACGCGCCTTCCACGCGGCGGATGCGATCGACCGGGTCCTGCAGATCGCGCAGCACCTGCGCGCCGCCACCCTGACCATGGACACCGTGCTCGGCGAGATGGAACTCGTCCATGCGGGCCCGGTGAAGGGGTTCCATGATCGGGTGCTGGAGGCTATGCGCATCCCGTGATCGCACACGCGACGGGGGCGGGTAGCACAGTATGATCCCCTTCGGCCTCTCCTCGCCCGAAACCGGCAACGCCCTCAAATCCGATACGCCGCATTCCCGGCGGGATGCGGAGACGGGTGAGCGTTGGCCGGTGATCGACGGCATTCCCTACCTGCGGACGAACCGCCGCGACCTCGTCGCCAGAACCCTCGCGCATCTCGATGCCGACGAAGGCGAGGCGGCCTTGGTTGGCCTTCTGGCCGATCAGGACGATTGGTGGAACGGCCCGCCGGCCGATCCCGACGCGCTGCGCCGGCTGGTGCGCGAGCGCGACACCGCGACGCTGCGCGAGGCCGTGGATCTCCTCGGCTGGGGCCGCGTAGGCGATTACTTCCTGCATCGCTGGACCGATCCGACCTTCCTGGCCGGGCTCGCGCTCCTGGAGGCGCACTGGAACGATCCGTCCTGCGTGTTCGAGTTCGCCTGCGGCATCGGGCAGTACCTGCGCGAATTCCAGGCGCGCGGCGCCAAGGTGGCGGGTGCCGACGTGGTCTTCGCCAAGCTCTGGGTGGCACGGCACTGGGTGGTCGCCCCCAAGGCACAGCTGATCTGCTTCGACGCCGGCTCGCCCCATTGGCCGATCGCCGGAGCGCCGGTCGACCTCGTGGTCTGCAACGATGCCTTCTATTTCCTCGACGACAAGGCGACCCTGCTCGAATGCCTGCGCCAGAACGCGGGCGACGACGGCTGGCTCGCCCTGAGCCACATCCACAACAGCGACCAGCCCGGCTTCTCCGCCGGCCGCGCGGTCTCCGCCGAGGAGATCGAGGAGCTCTTCCCCGACGCCCTCGTGTATGACGACGCCGAACTCACGCGCGCGCTCGTCGAGTTGCGCGCCCCGGCGCCCCGCAAGCCCGGGGACCTCAGGAGCTGCGAGGCCTTCTCGGTGGTGGCCGGGCCCGGCATGCGGCCGGCCCCGCGCTCCGTGGTCGATGGCCTGACCCTGCCGCGCGAGGGCACGCAGCTGGTGCTGAACCCGCTCTACGCGGAGGAAGCGCCGGGCGCCTACGTCGTCGGCTGGCCGTCCGAGCGCTACGCGGCGGAATATGCCGACCGCGTGACCTATCCGATGCGCTCGCCCGGGCCGGCGGTGCTCGACTGGGTCGGGGAGGCCACCTCGCCGGATGCCGACCGGGTGCGGCGGCGCGAATTCGTCGATCTTCCGGAGCGCTGGTGATGGCGGATCGCGTCGGCTGGGGCATCGTCGGATACGGCTGGGTCGCGCGCGACTACATGGCCCCCGGAATCCGGGCGGCCGGGCATCGCCTCGTGGCAATCTGCGATCCGGGCGAGGCCTCGCGCCGGGCGGCCGAGGCCGAGGGCGCGCGGGCCCATGCCGATCTCGCCGGGCTCCTCGCCGAGCCGGAGGTCGAGGCGGTCTACGTGGCGACGCCGAACCACCTGCATCGCGGCGCCGTCGAGGTGCTCTCCGCCGCCGGCAAGGCCGTGCTTTGCGAGAAGCCGATGGCGGCCTCCCTGGCGGATGCCGAGGCGATGGCCGCCGCCGTGCGGGGCAGCGGGATCTTCTACGGCACGGCCTTCGACCAGCGCCACCACCCGGGCCATCGCGCCATGCGGGCCGCGATCGAGGCCGGGCGCCTCGGCACCGTGACGGCTGTCCGCATCGTCTATGCCTGCTGGCTCGACCGTGCCTGGACCTCGTTCCAGGGCCAGGACAACTGGCGCATCGACCCGGCCCAGGCCGGCGGCGGCGCGCTCATCGATCTCGCGCCCCACGGGCTCGACCTCGTCGATTTCCTCGTGGGCGACTCAGTCACCGACATCGCGGCCCTGACCCAGGCCAAGGCCCAGGATTACGCCGTCGACGACGGGGCGCTCCTGGTCGGCCGGACGGGCTCCGGCGTGCTGGCAAGCCTGCACGTCGCCTACAATTGCCCCGATATCCTGCCGCGGCGGCGCCTGGAGGTTCTCGGCACGCGCGGCCAGCTCACCGCCATCGACACGATGGGCCAGGTGGCCGGCGGCAGCGTCACCTTCACGGATGGCGTCACCGGCGCGGTCGAGGCGCTACCCTTCGACCTGCAGGCCTCGCCCTTCCTGGAGCAGGTGCGGGCCTTCGGCTCGGCCCTGCGCCGCCCGGAGGAGCGCGCGGCCTACTCGGCGGAGCGCGACCTCCACACCATGCGGCTCATCGCCCGCGCCTACGGCCATGCCGGTGCGCGGGCAGCCTGATACGACGGAAAGGAACCCCGACGTGACCGAGCACGATCAGGACGCCCGGGCGCGCCATGCCCGGATCAAGGCGCCGCGCTCCTACCGCTACGGCGCCCCGCGCCGGATCGAGGGGCTGCCGGCGAGCCTGCCCGAGCCGGTCCGCGCCTATCTCGACATCCTCCCCGAAGGCCGCATCGTCGGCTTTCCGCTGGCCCCCCTCGACCGGACCGGCGTTCCGGTCTGGTTCGTGTCCCTGTTCCTCGATGATCCCTTCTTTGTCGGCGCCATGCCGAGCGGCATCGGATACGGCGCCACGGACGACGAGGCCATCATCGGGGCGGTGGCGGAGATCGCCGAGAACCTGATGCCCTCCCTCGCCGTGATGCCGCGCCGGAAGGAACGCGCATCCTACGACGATCTGGTCAAGGTGTTCGGGGCCGGCGCCGTGGCCGATCCGCTCACCCTCTGCCTGCCCGCCGGCTCGCCTGTGGGACGCGCCACGACGCTGGAATGGACCCCCACGATCCGGCACCGGACCGGCGAGACCGTGCTGATGCCGCTCGATCTCGCGGCGACGGATTACTTCGAGCTGAGCGAGGGCTACGTGCCCTTCACCAACCTGATCACGAACGGCCTCGGCGCCGGGCCGGACATCCCCTTCGCGCTTGGGCACGGGGTGCTCGAATTGCTGCAGCGGGACGGGAACGGGCTGCTGTTCCGCGCCCTCGATCAGGGCGTGGTGCTGGACGTCTCGGACGGGATCGGGCCGGAGACCGCCGCGATGCTGGCGCGGCTGTCGGATCTCGGCATCAAGGCCCTGCCGAAATTCGCCACCGACGCGTTCGGGCTGACCAATATCTACGTCGTCGGCCACGACCGGAACCCGGCCGACGCGCCCGTCCCGATCGCGCTCTCGGCCTGCGGCGAGGCCTGCGACCCGGACCGCGAGCGCGCCCTCCGCAAGGCCCTGCTGGAGTTCCAGGCGGCGCGGGTGCGCAAGGCCTTCGGCCACGGGCCGCTGGCCTTCGCCGAGCAGGTGACCCCGCCCGGCTACGTCAACGCCTTCATCCAGAAGGCCCTGCCGAGCCTCGATCTCGAGGAGAGCCGGGCCCTCAAGGCCATGCTGGAATGGATCGTCCTGCCGCCCGAGGGGCTGCACGACGTCCTGGCGAACACGGTCTATTCCGAGAAGGCGACCAAGCCCTTCCGCGAGCTGCCGACCACGCCCGCGGCCGACGGGCACGCGCGCGGCGCCATCGCCTGCGACCGCCTGACGGAGGCCGGCTTCGACATCCTCTACGTCGATTGCTCGCCCCCGGGCGGCGCGGTCGGGGTGGTCAAGGCGATCGTGCCGGGGCTCGAGGTCGAGACCATGAGCTATTACCGGATCGGCGAGCGCAACGCCCGCAAGCTCCTGGAGCGCGACCACCCCCTGATCCGCTTCGGCGAGGCCACCGACACCCTGCTCCCGGTTCGCCTGACGCCGGAGGCGCTGGAGCGCTTCGGCGGCCGCCAGCCCCTGTTCGACACGGCCCTGGCGGAGGAGATCGTCGGAAGTCATTATCCCCTCTACCGCGAGCCGGAATCGCACCATGCGCCGTTCCGGCTGCAGGAGAGGGGGCAGGCCGCATGACGCTCCGCTTCGCCTACAACACCAACGGGGCCGCCAACCACCGGCTGGACGACGCCCTCGAGCTGATCGCCGAGGCCGGATATGACGGCGTGGCGCTCACCCTCGACATCCACCATCTCGACCCCTTCGCGGAGGAATGGGCGCGGGAGGCCGAGCGGGTGGCGAGCCGCCTGGAGCGCCTCGGCCTCGGCTCCGTGATCGAGACGGGGGCCCGCTTCCTCCTCGATCCGAAGCACAAGCACGAGCCGACCCTGGTGACGGCCGATGCCACGGCGCGCGCCCGCCGGGTCGGCTTCCTGAAGCGGGCGATCGACATCGGCGCCATCCTGAAATCCGAGGCGGTCTCGTTCTGGGCCGGGGTCCCGAAGCCGGGGGTCGACCCGGACGCGGCACGCGTCTGGCTGCGCGCAGGCCTGTCCGAGGTCGCGGCCTACGCGGCCGAGCAGGGGGTGGTGCCCTGCCTCGAGCCCGAGCCCGGCATGCTGATCGAGACCCTCGACGATTACGCCGCCCTCGCCGTGCCGGGCCTCAGCCTCGCCCTCGATACCGGGCATTGCCTCGTGACCGGGGAGCGCGAGCCGTCGGCGGCCGTCGCCGAGTTCGCCGACCGGATCGGCACCGTGGCGATCGAGGACATGGCCCGCGGCGTCCACGTCCACCTGCCCTTCGGCGAGGGCGACATGGACGTGCCGGGCGTCCTCGACGCCCTCGAGGCGATCCATTTCGACCGCCTGGTCTGCGTCGAGCTCTCCCGCGAGAGCCACCGGGCCGACGTGATGATCCCGCAGGCGCTCGCCTATCTGCGGGATTGCCGCCGTGGCGGGCCCGACCTGCCCCCCCTCGACACGACGATCCGGGAAACGCCCGTCCGATGAGGATCTGCTTCGTCAGCCGGCGCTATTTCCCGGCGATCTCCGGCATGAGCGTCTACGCGCAGAACCTCCTGCGCGAGCTCGTCGGCGCCGGCCACGACGTCACGATGATCAGCCAGTACCGGGGCGACGCCTTCGGCACCCGGGTCTATGGCGGCGGACCGCCCCCGCCGGTCCCCGGCGTCCGGGTCATCGGGCTGGAACAGGTCGGCGAGCAGACGGATGGCGACTTCGAGCGGGACATCGACACGATGGTGGAGACCATCGCGAACGAGCATGCCCGCCAGCCCTTCGATATCCTGCACGCGCAATACGGCTACCCCACCGGCTGGGCGGTGCTGCTCGCCTCCCGCCGCCTCGGCGTGCCCAACGTGGTCTCGATCCAGGGTGGCGACGGCCACTGGGTCGGCTCCTGCTGCGAGACCCACCGGGTCGCCATGTGCGAGGTCCTGGCCCACGCCAACGCGCTGCTGATCGGCGGTCGCTCCTTCGTCGCGGAAGTCTGCGACCGCCTCGGCTCCGACCCCGCCCGCTTCACCATCGTGCCGGGCGCGGTCGACACGCCCCGCTTCGCGCAACACGGGGGCAGCGGGCTGCCCGCTCCGCATGCGGGGCCGCAGCGCCTGCTCTATCACGGCCGGGTCGATCGCCGGAAAGGCGTCCTCGACTTCATCGACGCGCTGGCGCTGATGCGCGAGCAGGGCACGCCCTTCGCCGCCACCATCTCGGGCATCGGCCCGGACGTCGATCCCGCCAAGGCACGGGCGGCGGAGCTCGGCTTCGGCGAACCCGCGATCCGCTTCAGCGGCTACGCCGATTACGACAGGGTGCCGGACCTCTACCGGCAGGCCGACATCTTCGTCTCGCCGACCTATGCCGAGGGCTTCTCCAACACCATCCTGGAGGCGATGGCGGCCGGGCTCGCGGTGGTCTCGACCCACTCGGTCGGGGTCTCGGATTGCCTGCGCGACGAGGAGAACGGCCTCCTCACCGAGCCCGGCGACGTGCCGGCGCTGGCCCGGTCTCTGACCCGCGTGATCGAGGACGAGGCCCTGCGCACTCGCCTCGCCCGCGATGGGCTGGAGGAATGCCGCAGGGTCTATTCCTGGACCACGGTCGGCCGGCAGATCATGGACGTCTACGCGCGCATCGCCCCCGAGCGCCCGGCCACCGAGTTCTCGCCGAACCTCCCCGCCGACCCCTCCTGCCGCTTCCGGGCCGAGCCGCACCTCCTGTGAGGCTCGCCATCACGCGGCGGGGACGCGTGACCTTGTCCAGTCCCGGCGCCCCTCATCCTGACCCCTCGCGAACGCCAGAGGGGTCGGCGAGCCCCGCAACCAAGCCCTGATCGATGCCCCTAGCCCTGGCCCTCTCCCCCCATCTCGACGACGCCGCCTTCTCCTGCGGCGGCACCCTGGCGGTGCTGGCCGAGGCCGGCTGGACTATCGTGATGGCGACCGTGTTCACCGAGAGCGTGGCCGCGCCGACGGGCTTCGCCCTGGCCTGCCAGCTCGACAAGGGCCTGGCGCCCGAGATCGACTACATGGCTTTGCGGCGGGCCGAGGATGCGCAGGCGGCACGCGCGCTCGGGATCGGCGAGCCCCGCCACCTGGCTTTCCGGGAGGCGCCCCACCGGGGCTACGGCTCGGCCGCCGCGCTCTTCGCCGAGACCCGCCCGGACGACGCGATCGTCACCGCGCTGATCCCGGCCTTCGCCGATCTCGTGGCGGAAACGCGCCCCGACCTGATCCTGGCGCCGCAGGCGGTGGGGGGCCATGTCGATCACGTCCAGGTGGTGCGCGCCCTGCGGGCGCTCGCGCCGCCCCGGCCCGTCCTGTGGTGGCGCGACTTCCCCTACACGGTGCGCAGCCCCGACCCGAAGGAGCCTCTGCGCGACCTCGTGGCGGCGTTGCCGGCCTGGACGATTCCGGTCGGCGCCGAGGCGCGGGCGCGGAAGGAGGCGGCCTGCGCGGCCTACGCCACGCAGATCGGCTTTCAGTTCGGCGGCCGCGAGGGGCTGGCGCGCCGGCTCGCCGAGGAGGGCGGCGCCGAGCGGTTCCGCCGCGCGGGTCCGCTTCCGGCGGGGTGTCCCGGCAATGCTTCCTGAGCCGGCCGCCCCGAAGAGCCTCGCCGATCCGGCTGCGCTGGCGGCCCGACGCGCCCTGGTGGGCGCGCCCCACCTCGCGCCGGTGCGGGCGCTCGCCCGCATCATCGCGGCGGAGCGCGACGCTCCGGTGCCGGACCCGGACCCCCTCGACGGCGGGGCCGAGGCCAGGATGCTGCTCCTGCTGGAGACGCCGGGCCCGGCGATCTTCAAGACGGGCTTCGTCTCCCGCGACAATGCCACCGGCACCGCCGCGAACCTGTTCCGCTTCCTCGCCGAGGCCGGCATAGCCCGTCGCGACACGCTGATCTGGAACACGATTCCCTGGGTCATCCATCCCGAGGGCGCCCTGAACCGGGCGCCGCGCCGCGCGGAGATGACGGCGGCCATCCCGTATCTCGCACCACTCCTCGCCTGCCTGCCCCGGCTCGCCGTCGTGGCCCTGTCCGGCCGCTTCGCCGCGGGCCTGGGCCCGGCCCTGGCGGATCTCCGTCCCGGCCTGCCGGTGGTCGCGCTGCCGCATCCGAGCCCGACCTATGTCTGCACCTCGCCTGAGGTCGCCACGCGCATCCGCGCCGGCCTCGCCGAGGCGGCCCGCCTGCTGCGCGCCGTGCCGGCCGCCGACCACCGCGCCTGTCCGCAACCGGGCAAATCCGCGACGTCGACCGGCTGAGGGGCCCGCCTCATCCTCTGGTATCCCAAGGGCATCGCTGGCCTTATGCGGCGTAAGCCCCTAAATGCCTCGCCGACGGACCGCGGTCCGGCATGAGCTCGGAATCAGTCGCGCCGCCCTTCCTGGGCCGAGCGGACAACCGGCGGAGGCGGACGCCGATCGATATGAATTTTGCGGGACATGAGCAGAAGGCGCTCGACGCGGCCGAGGCCCTCGAGGCCGATCGGACGGCCGAGGCGGCCGGCGTGCCCGAGGTCGCGCGCAAGCACGGCTTCAAGGGCCGCTACGCCTGGATCGGCACGGCCGCCAGCATCGTGCTGTTCGCGGTCTCGCTCGGCGTGCTGTGGAAGCTCGTCCAGACCGTCACCTGGGCCGAGCTTCATGCCGCCTTCACGGCCGCGACCGCGGGGCAACTCGGCCTCGCCTTCCTGTTCGTCCTCGTCAGCTACCTATTCCTGACCGGATACGACGCGCTGGCGCTGCGCCAGCTCAAGCTGAAGGTCCCCTACCGCATCACCGCGCTCGCCTCCTTCACGAGCTACGCGGTGAGCTTCACCCTCGGCTTCCCGCTCCTGACGGCCGGCACGATCCGCTACTGGATCTACTCCGACAGGGGTTTGTCGGCGGCCAAGATCGCGGCCCTGACGGTGATCGCCGGCTTCACCTTCTGGCTCGGCATGGGGGTGGTGCTCGGCCTCAGCCTGATCGCCGAGGCGGGGCAGCTCGCGGGGCTGACCTTCACGTCGATCCGCCTGAACCAGGGGGCGGGGCTCGCCGCTCTGCTCGCCGTCCTCGGCTATCTCGCCTGGGTGTCGCTGAAGCGGCGCAGCGTGAAGGTGAAGGGATGGCGGCTCGAATTGCCCGGCGCTTCCGTCTCCTTGAGCCAGATGATCGTCGGGATCGGCGATGTCTGCGCCGCGGCGGCCGTGCTCTACGTGCTGCTGCCCCAGGGGCTCACCATCGGCTTCACCACCTTCCTGGCCGTCTACGTGCTGGCGGCGATGCTCGGCATCGCCTCGAATGCGCCAGGCGGCCTCGGCGTGTTCGAGGCGACCATCCTGCTGGCGCTCTCGAGCCTGCCGCGGGACCAAGTGCTCGGTTCGCTGCTGCTGTTCCGGGTCTGCTACTATCTCGTGCCCTTCATCGTGGCCCTGGCGATGCTCGGCGCCTACGAGATCACGAAGCGCGCCCGCGCGGTGCGCACCACGCCGCCGGGCGGGGCCTAGCCGCGAGAGCCTGATGCGATGCTGCCCGACGCCCGCAGATCGGCCCTTGCCGGAGCGGCCTTCGCGGCCGCGCTCCTCTGCGTCGTGGCGCTGCTGCGTGGCGGGCTCGACCTCGTCTTCCTCGCGGTCGCGCTCGCGGCGATCCCGGTCGCCGGCCTGCTCGGGCGCCGCAGCGAGCGAGCCCCCCGCTCCGAGACCGGCACGACCGGGCCGGGCCGACCGGCCATCGCGGAGGCGCTGCTTGCCAATATCCCCGACCCCGTCATCCTGATCGACCGGCGCGTCGTGGTGATCGAGGCGAACGCCGCCGCCCGCGCGCTGATGCCGAACCTCAAGCTGCGCCACCCGCTCTCCTTCGCCTTGCGCGCGCCCGACGTCCTCGACGGGATCGAGGAGGTTCTGCGCAGCGGCCAGCCCCTCAAGACCGCCTACGCCACCCGGGTGCCGACCGAGCGGGTCTTCGAGGTGCAGATCGGCGCCTTGCCGATGCCGGCCCCGAATGGCGGCCCGGCGCCGGCCGGAGCCGGCCAGCCGAACGTGGTGCTGTTCCTGCGCGATCTCACCTCGGCCCGGCGCCTGGAGACCATGCGGGTCGATTTCGTCGCCAATGCCAGCCACGAGCTGCGCACGCCGCTGGCCTCCCTCGTGGGATTCATCGAGACCCTTCAGGGACCCGCCCGCAACGACACGTCCGCCCGCGAGCGCTTCCTGGCGATCATGCTGAGCCAGGCGCAGCGGATGACCCGCCTCATCGACGACCTGCTCTCCCTCTCGCGGATCGAGCTGCGCGAGCACGTGGTGCCGACGCAGGTGGTCGATCTCGGACCGATCGCCCGGCAGATGGTGGAGACCCAGAGCGCGCTGGCCAGCGAGCGCGGCGTCCGCATCGCGTTCGAGGCGGAGGCGGGGCGCTATCCGGTGCTGGGTGAGCGGGACGAGCTGATGCGGGTCGTCGAGAACCTCGTCGAGAATGCCGTGAAGTATGGCGGCGGCACCGTGCGGGTCGGGCTCGCCCGCGCCCAGGACGACCGGCGCGGCGCGGCCCAGATCGAGCTCGTCGTGCAGGATGACGGGCCGGGCATCGCGCCCGAGCACATCCCGCGGCTGACCGAGCGCTTCTACCGGGTCGACGTGGCCTCGAGCCGGCAGCAGGGCGGCACAGGCCTCGGTCTTGCCATCGTGAAGCACACCCTCAACCGACATCGGGGGCGGCTCACGATCGAGAGCACCGTCGATGCCGGCACCACCGTGCGGGTGAGCCTGCCCGCGCAGGAAGACGGGCCGCCCTAGAGCCAGGAGGAGCGCAGGTCCGGGATTCCTCAGGGTCGAGCCCCGGAGGCCTTGACCTTCCCATCATGGGAAGCCCCACATGGGAGGGCATGGATATCTCCACCGACCGGTCCCGGACCACGCCCGTCGCCAGCCCCCCGAGCGCGACCCCGCCGGTTTCCGGCGCCGCCGAACGACGCCTGAGCTTTCCCGTCGCGGGATTGTCCTGCGCCTCCTGCGTCACCCGCGTCGAGCGGGCGCTCTCCGGCTTGCCGGGGGCGCGCGAGGTGTCGGTGAACCTCGCCACCGGCCGTGCCGCCCTGACGCGGTCCGGGTCCGGGCCGGCCGACATCGCCGGGCCGGCGGAAATCGCCGGGGCGGTGGCGGGAGCCGGCTACGCAGTCCCGGACGTCACCACCCGGCTGCGCCTCGACGGCCTGTCCTGCGCCTCCTGCGTCGTCCGGGTGGAGCGGGCACTGGCGGGGGTGGCGGGAGTCGGCGAGGTCAGCGTGAACCTCGCGACCGGCGAGGCGCAGGTGCGCCATCCGGACGGCCTCGTCACGGCCGGCGACCTCGTCGAGGCGGTGCGCGCGGCGGGCTACGGCGCGAGCCCCGCGCCGGAGGCCGGCGCCGGTGATCGCGAGGCCCGCCAGGCCCTGGAGGCGCGATCACTGCGGCGCGACCTCGTGGCGGCCGCGCTCCTGTCCCTCCCGATCGTCGTCCTCGACATGGGCGGCCATCTCGTCCCGCGCCTGCACGGCGCGGTGCCGGGCGCCGCCTACCTGCAGGCCGCGCTCGCGACCCTGGTCCTCGCCTGGCCGGGCCGGCGCTTCTTCCTGCTGGGCCTACCGGGCCTCCTGCGCGGCCATCCGGACATGAACGCGCTGGTCGCCCTCGGGTCCGGCGCGGCCTACCTCTACTCCCTGGCGGCGACCCTGGCGCCCGGCCTGCTGCCGGCCGGCACCGCGCATCTCTACTTCGAGGCGAGCGTCCTCATCGTCACCCTGATCCTGCTCGGCCGTACCCTGGAGGCGCGGGCCAAGGGCCGAACCGGGGCCGCCATCGCCCGCCTGATGAACCTTGCGCCGAAGACCGCCCGCGTGGTGCGGGACGGAGCCGAGACGGAGGTGCCCCTCGCATCGCTGAAGCGCGGCGACGTGGTACGGGTGCGCCCCGGCGAGCGGATCGCCGCCGACGGCACCGTCGTGGCGGGCACGAGCTACGTCGACGAGAGCATGGTGACCGGCGAGCCGGCCCCCGTCGCCAAGCGTGCGGGCTCCGCGACGGTCGGCGGCACCGTGAACGGCCAGGGGAGCCTCGACCTGCGGGTCGGCTCGGTCGGCGCCGAGACGGTGCTGGCCCAGATCGTCCGCATGGTCGAGACGGCACAGGGAGCGAAACTCCCGATCCAGGCGCTGGTGGACCGCGTCACAGGGCGCTTCGTGCCCGCCGTGATCGGGCTCGCGCTCGTCACCTTCCTGGCCTGGCTCGCCTTCGCGCCCGCGCCGGCCCTGGGCCATGCCCTCGTCAACGCCATCGCGGTGCTGATCATCGCCTGCCCCTGCGCCATGGGCCTCGCGACGCCCACCTCGATCATGGTCGGCACCGGCCGGGCGGCCGAGCAAGGCGTCCTGTTTCGCAACGGCACCGCCCTGCAGGCGCTGCGCGACGTGCGGGTCGTCGCCCTCGACAAAACCGGCACCCTGACGGAGGGCCGCCCCACCCTGACCGACCTCGTTCCCGCACCGGGCTTCGGGGACGAGGCCGTGCTCGCCGCAATCGCGGCCCTGGAGAGCCGATCCGAGCACCCGATCGCCCGAGCCGTCGTGGCGGCGGCGCGGGCCCGGGGCCTCGCTCTGCCCGACCCCGAGGCCTTCGAGACCGTGACGGGCTACGGCATCGCGGGCCGCGTCGCCGGCCGCGACGTGGCGATCGGCGCGCGCCGCTACATGGAACGCCTCGGCGTTGCCACGGACAGCCTCGCGGCGGAGGCCGCAGGCCTGGCGGCTTCCGGCCGCAGCCCCCTCTACGTCGCCATCGACCAGCGCCTCGCCGCGCTCGTCGCCGTGGCGGATCCGGTCAAGGCCGGCGCCGCCGAGGCGGTGACGGCGCTGCGGGCGCAGGGGCTCGTCGTCGCGATGGTGACGGGCGACGACCGGCGCACCGCCGAAGGCGTCGCGCGGGCGCTCGGCATTGCCGAGGTGGCGGCCGAGGTGCTGCCCGGCGGCAAGGTCGAGGCGGTGCAGCGCCTGCGCGCCGCCCACGGCGCGGTCGCGTTCGTGGGCGACGGCATCAACGACGCGCCGGCCTTGGCCGAGGCGGAGATCGGCCTCGCCATCGGCACCGGCACCGACATCGCGGTCGAGAGCGCCGACGTGGTCCTGATGTCGGGCGATCCCGGCGCCCTGGTCGAGGCCTTCTCCCTCTCGCGGGCGGTGATGCGCAACATCCGCCAGAACCTGTTCTGGGCCTTCGCCTACAACGTCGCGCTGATCCCGGTGGCGGCGGGCGTGCTCACCCTCGTGGGCGGGCCGGCGCTCTCGCCGGTCCTGGCCGCCGGCGCCATGGCGCTGTCGAGCTTCTTCGTGGTCGGCAACGCGCTGCGCCTGCGCCGGGCGGGCGGGCGCGGGGCGGCGGCATCCGGCGCCCGCGCGGCTCTGGTGGAGCGCCCGGCATGAGCGCCGCCCCCATCACGATCGGCGAAGCGGCGCGCCGCACCGGCGTCTCGGCCAAGATGATCCGCTACTACGAGGAGATCGGCCTGCTGCCGGCCGCCGCGCGCACCGGGACCGGGTAACGCCACTACGCCGAGTCCGACCTGCACAGCCTGCGCTTCGTGCGCCGTGCCCGCGACCTCGGATTTCCCGTGGAGGCGATCGGCGAGTTCCTGGCCCTGTGGCGCGACCGGGATCGCGCGAGCGCCCAGGTCAAGGCCATCGCGCTCGACCACGTCGCCGCCCTGGAGCGCCGCATCGCCGAACTGCAGGGCATGGCCCGCACCCTCAGCAATCTCGCCGAGCATTGCTGCGGCGATGCGCGCCCCGATTGCCCGATCCTCGACGATCTCGCCACCACGGCGCCCGGGACGCGTGACACCAGGTCGAACGCGTGACACCAAGTCGGGCGCGTGACGCGCGGCCGGGCCGCGCGCCGGGCAAGCCTGGCCGTTGACCCCGCCCTTGGCCTCCTGTTTGCTCCGTCGGGGCCAAGCCCTGTCGCCCGGTTCCTGCCGCGAGCCCGATCCATGTCCGTCATCGACCGCATCGCCGCCTTCGCGGACGAGATCGCCGCGTGGCGGCACGATCTCCACGCCCATCCGGAACTGCTCTACGACGTGGAGCGTACGGCCGGCTTCGTGGCCGACAAGCTCCGGGCCTTCGGCTGCGACGCGGTTGCCACCGGCATCGGGCGCACCGGCGTCGTCGGCGTCATCCGCGGACGCGGGCATGCCTCGAACCGGGCGATCGGCCTGCGTGCGGACATGGATGCCCTGCCGATTCAGGAGGTGCGGGACCTGGCCTACCGCTCGACCGTGCCGGGCAGGATGCATGCCTGCGGGCATGACGGGCATACCGCGATGCTGCTCGGCGCCGCCAAGTACCTCGCCGAGACCCGCGATTTCGACGGCACCGCCGTGCTGATCTTCCAGCCGGCGGAGGAAGGCGGCGGCGGCGGCGAGGCGATGGTCAAGGACGGGCTGATGGAGCGCTTCGGCGTCGAGAGCGTCTATGGGCTCCACAACATCCCGGGGATGGCGCTCGGCCGCTTCGCCATCCGCTCCGGGCCGATCATGGCCTCGACCGACCGCTTCACCATCACGATCCGGGGCAAGGGCGGCCACGCCGCCATCCCGCAGCTCGCCGTCGACAGCGTCCTGGTCGCGAGCCACGTCATCGTGGCCCTGCAATCGATCGTCGCGCGCTCGGTCGACCCCCTCCAATCGGCGGTGGTCTCGGTCTGCGCGCTGGAAGCCGGCGAGGCCTTCAACGTGCTGCCGGACAGCGTCACCCTGCGGGGGACCATGCGGGCCCTGTCGCAGGCCGTGCGCGACGCCATGAAGGCGCGCATCGATGCCATCGTCGGCCACGTCGCCGACGGTTTCGGCGCGCACGGCGCCATCGCGTATAGCGGCAGCTACCCGGTGACCGAGAACCACCCGGCGGAGGCGCGCTTCATGGCCGACGTGGCCACGGAGATCGTCGGGGAGGCGGCCGTCGACCGCGACGTCGCGCCCCTGATGGCGGCGGAGGATTTCTCCTACATGCTGGCCCACCGGCCCGGCGCCTACATCTTCATGGGCAACGGCGACAGCGCCGGCCTCCACCATCCGGAATACGATTTCAACGACGCGGCCGCCCCCTACGGCGCCTCCCTCTGGGCCCGACTGATCGAGACGGGGCTGCCGCTCTCGGGGTGAGGCGGCGCCTCAGCCCGCCGCCTCCCCGATGATCTTTTGAAGGCAGAGCGTGCGGGTGTCCTGGTAGCCCCGGTGCTCGTAGAAGTGCCGGGTCGCGGCATTGTCCGCGCGCACGAGGAGCTGGACCTTCCAGATGCCGCGGCGGCGCAGCCAGCCCTCCGCGGCCTCCATCACGGCCGCGCCGAGGCCGGTGCCCTGATGCGCCGGATCGACCGCCACGTAGTAGACCCAGTCCCGGTGGCCATCCTCACCCACCATGGCGGTGGCGAGGATCCGGCGATGGTCGGCTGCCACCAGCACCGTCGCGTGCGGGCTCCGCCGCGCGAAGGCGAGATCCGTCACCGGGTCGTTCCAGGGCCGCGACACCCCGGCCGCGTGCCAGAGCGCCACGACCGCATCGGTGTCCGCGTCGCGCATCTCGCGGATCAGAGGTTCGTCCATCGGGCCCCTCGGGCAGCGGGAGATCGAGACGTCGGGAGATCGAGACATCGGGAGGACGACGCGGCGGAGAACGGAGCGCGGTGGCCCGGCCCGAGAAGCCGCGCCACCGCACCGATCTCGGCCGGCCGGGCGGCCTCAGCCGTAGCGGCGCTTCAGCAGCGCGTAGACGAGCCGCGCGGTCTGGACCTCGCCGCCCTCGGGACGGCCCGGCTTCGAGGAAGGGTTCCAGCCGTAGAGGTCGAAATGCACGTGGGCGCGGGTCTCGGGCGCGAAGCGGCGCAGGAACAGGGCGGCCGTGATCGCCCCCGCGAAGGGCCCGCCCGAGACGTTGTTGAGATCCGCGACCTTGGACTCGAGCAGGCTTGCGTAGGGGATGTGGAGAGGCATGCGCCAGACCGGGTCGATCGCGGAGCGCCCGGCCTCCGCGATCTCGCCCGCGAGCGCGTCGTCCTCGGTGAAGAAGGCCGGCAGGTCCGGCCCGAGGGCGACGCGGGCGGCGCCCGTCAGCGTGGCGAAGTCGATCAGAAGGTCGGGCCGGGCGGCATCGGCGAGCGCCAGCGCATCGGCCAGGATCAGGCGTCCTTCCGCGTCGGTGTTGCCGATCTCGACGCTGAGGCCGGCGCGGCTCGCCAGGACGTCGCCGGGCCGGAAGGCATTGCCCGACACCGCGTTCTCGACGGCCGGGATCAGGACCCGCAGGCGCAGGGCGAGCCCCGCGCCCATCACCATGTCGGCGGCCGCGAGGGCGGCGGCCGCGCCCCCCATGTCCTTCTTCATCAGCAGCATGCCCGCCGAGGGCTTGATGTCGAGGCCCCCGGTGTCGAAGGCGACGCCCTTGCCGACCAGGATGACGGCGGGCGCGCCCTCGGGCCCCCAGGCGAGCTCGATCAGGCGCGGGGCCCGGGGGGAGGCCGCCCCGACCGCGTGGACGAGGGGGAAATCGCGGGCGAGGGCCTCGCCCGACGTCACCGTGATGGCGGCGCCGTGGCGCTCCGCGAGGGCGCGGGCGGCAGCCTCGATCTCGGCGGGCCCGAGATCGTTCGCCGGCGTGTTGACGAGGTCGCGCCCGAGGCTGACCGCGGCGGCGATCCGGCCGATCTCGGCCCCGTCGACGCCCTCCGGCGCCACGAGGCGCGGGCGCTCGGGGGCGGCGGTCCGGTAGCGCCCGAAGCGGTAGCTGCCGAGGAGCCAGGCCAGGGCGGCGTCGGCCGGGTCGATGCCCTCGACCACGATCCGGTAGGTGCCGGGCGGAAGCAGCCCCGGGAGCCGGCCCGGCAGCAGCCGGTCGTAGCCGGGCGCCGCGACGTCGCCGAGGCCGAACAGCGCGCCGGCGAGGCGGCCGTCGGCTGCGGGCAGCAGCGCGAGGCGCCCGGCTTTCGGGGCGAAATCGATCGCCCGCGCGTAGGCGGCCTGCGCCGGCGGGAGCGACGCCTCGGCCTCCGGCCAATCCGCGATGCCGACGCAGCGGACCGGAATGGCATCCGGGCCCGCGGGCAAGAGGTCGGGATGCGACGGGGCAGGGGAGGAAGAGGTCATGCGCGGGATGCCGGGAGGGTGGGGCAACGCGGGTCTCGCGCCCTCCCACAACGGACGCGGTCCGGTTCGGGCGGGAAGGCTCTTAACCCTGGGTTAGGGTTAACGTTCTATCACCGCAGGGTCGGACCCGGGAAGCGTGGGTCCACCTCCGGAGCGGAACATGATCACGGCGCGATCGACGGCCACCGCGGGATCGGCGCGAGCCTCGGCCGGCGGGTCCGGCGCCCGGCGCGCCGCTCGGCTCGGGGCGGCCGCATTCCTGGTTGTCCTCGCGGCCGGGTGCCAGTCGCGCTCGCCCGAGACCACGGGCTCGATCGGCTCAGCCCCCCCGTCGGGATTCGCGTCGGGGCTGCCCTCGGTTCTCGGCTTCGGCTCGGGCGGGGGCGATGCCCGGCGGATCAGCCGGCGCGACGTCGACGCGCTCGGGACGAAATACGCCGAGGCGCCGAACGATCTCGGCATCGCGATGCGCTACGCGCAGGGTCTGCGGGCCACCGGCCAGCTCACCCAGGCGGTGGCCGTGCTGCAGCAGGCCGCTCTGCGCAACGCCCGGAACACCGCGGTTCTGGCCGCCTACGGCAAGGCGCTCGCCGAAGTCGGACGGCTGCAGGAAGCCGCCGAGGTGCTGCAGAACGCCCACACCCCGGCCCAGCCGGATTGGCGCGTGCTCTCGGCCCAGGGCTCGGTCGCCGACCAGCTCGGCGACCACGCCCGTGCCCAGGGCTTCTACGACGCGGCCCTGAAGATCCGCCCGAACGAGCCCACCGTCCTGTCCAATCTCGGGCTCTCCTACGCGCTGGCCCGCCAACTCGATCAGGCCGAGGCCACCCTGCAGCTGGCCGCCGGGCAGCCCGGGGCGGATGCCCGGGTGCACCAGAACCTCGCCCTCGTGCTCGGCCTCAAGGGCAATCTCCCCGAGGCCGAGGCCACGCTCCGCCGGGTCCTGCCGCCCGAGGAGGCCGCCGCCAACGTGGCCTCGCTCCGGGCCTTCCTGGCTCGGAAGTCCGGTCAGGCCGCCGACAAGACCGCCCGCAAGCCCGCTCCGCGCGGCTGAGGACCGGAACCGGCGCCGAGACAGCTCGGCGACGGGCTCCGTCCCGGGGTCAGCGGGTGATCTGGATGATCGCCGGCGTCAGGATGGCGACGAACAGGACCGGCAGGAAGAACAGGATCATCGGGACGGTGAGCTTGGGCGGCAGCGCCGCCGCCTTCTTCTCGGCCTCGTTCATGCGCTGGTCGCGGCTCTCCTGCGACAGGACGCGCAGGGCCGAGCCCACCGGCGTGCCGTAGCGCTCCGCCTGGATCAGGGCCGTGGTCACGGCCTTCACGGCGTCGAGCCCGATGCGGTTGGAGAGGTTCTCGTAGGCGGCCCGCCGGTCGGGAAGGTAGGACAGCTCGGCCGTCATCAGGGCGAGCTCCTCGGCGAGCACCACCGACTGGGCGGCGATCTCGGTGGAGACCCGCCGGAACGCGTTCTCGACGGCCATGCCGGACTCGACGCAGATGAGCGTCAGGTCGAGGGCATCGGGCCAGGCGAGCCGCACCTCGGATTGGCGCTTCTTCGACTTGTTGATCAGGAACAGCTCGGGCGCCTTGATGCCCAGATACGTCGCCAGGATCACCAGGCCGAGGCGGACCATGAGGGATTGGTCGAGGACCTCGAGCACGAAGAGGTAGAACACGGCGCCGAGCGTCAGGACGATCGGCATGATCAGGCGGAAGAACAGGAAGCCCGTCTCGGCCCCCGCGCCGCGATAGCCCGCCATCATCAATTGCCGCTTGGCCGCCTCGGTCCCGAGCCAGCGGTTGAGGTCGAACTGCTCGACGACCCGCTTCATGTAGGCCTTGGGCTCGACCCGCAGGGTGACCTTCTTGGCGAGGCGCTCCCGCTCCCGCCGGCGCATCGCCTCGCGCTCGTCGCTGACGAGCTTCATCCGCTGGGCGAGTCGGTCGGGCTCCATCAGGGGCTGGAGCACCGCGAAGGCCGTCGCCGCCACGGCGACGCCCGTCAGCACCACGCCGATGAAGCGGGGATCTAGCAGCGTCTCGATCATCATTCCGAACAAGGCTCCCGGATCCGGCCGTCAGATGTCGAAGTTGATCATCTTCTTCATGGTGAAGACCCCGATCGACATCCAGAGCGCGGAGCCGGCCAGCGCCATCTTGCCGATGTCGGTGGTCCAGAGCAGCGAGATGTAGTCCGGGCTCGTCAGGTAGGTGATCGAGGTCACCACGAAGGGAAGGGCGGCGATGATGCCCCCCGAGGCCTTGGCCTCCATGCTCATCGCCTGCACCTTGCCGGCCATCTTGCGGCGCTCGCGCAGGATCCTGGACAGGTTGCCGAGCGCCTCCGACAGGTTGCCGCCCGACTGCGCCTGGATGTTGATGACGATGACGAAGAAGTTCACCTCCGGCACCGGCACGCGCTCGAACAGGCGTCCGACCGCCTCGTTCAGGGAGAGGCCGAGCGCCTGGGTCTCGACCACGTTCTTGAACTCGCCGCGGACGGGCTCCTCGGCCTCGCGGGAGACGATGCGGAAGCAATCGCCCACCGGGATGCCGGAGCGGATGCCGCGCACGATCACGTCGACCGCGTTCGGCAACTCCTTGATGAACTTCGCGATCCGGCGCTTGCGCAGCCAGCTGAGGAGATAGATCGGCAGGCCGACGCCGCCCGCGAAGAGACCGCCGAGCGCCGCGAACGGGTTCTCCGTCAGGGTGAACACGGCGAGCCCGAGGGCGGCGCCCAGGATGGCCGAGACCACGTAGTAGGTGCGCGTCGACCAGGTCAGGCCCGCGCGGGTGATCTTCAGATCGAGGGAGACCTTCTTGCCCTTGGACTTCGCCTCGATCTCGTTGAGGGTCTTGGCCACCTGCTCGCGGCGGTTGACCGTGACGCCGCGCGTGGCCGAGGCCGAGGCGGAGGCGCTCACCGTCTTGAGGCGCTGGGCGGCGCGGCGCTCGCCCGAGAAGAGCGGCAGCACGAACGCGTAGGCCACCGCGCCCGCGGCGACGGCCGCGAGGCCGGCGGCGAGCGGGACGTTCAGGGCGCTCATCAGGCGTCCACCCCGGTGAGGACGGCCGCGGCATCGAGGGCGGCCGCGAGGGCGCGATCCTCGCCGTAATAGCGGGCGCGCTCCCAGAATTTCGGCCGGCCGACCCCGGTGGAGCGGTGACGCCCGATCAGCTTGCCCTGCGCATCCTCGCCGAGGACGTCGTAGAGCAGCAGGTCCTGCGTGGTGATGACGTCGCCCTCCATCCCGAGCACCTCGGTGACGTGGGTGATGCGGCGCGAGCCGTCGCGCAGGCGGGTCGCCTGGATGATCACGTCGATCGAGCCGCAGATCATCTCCCGGAGCGTCTTCGACGGCAGCGTGAAACCGCCCATCGTGATCATCGATTCGATACGCGACAGGCATTCGCGGGGCGAGTTGGCGTGGAGCGTGCCCATCGAGCCGTCGTGGCCGGTATTCATGGCCTGGAGGAGATCGAACGCCTCCGGGCCGCGCACCTCGCCGACGATGATGCGCTCGGGCCGCATGCGCAGGCAGTTCTTGACGAGGTCGCGCATGGTGACCTGGCCCTGGCCCTCCATGTTGGGCGGCCGCGTCTCCAGGCGCACCACGTGGGGCTGCTGCAATTGCAGCTCGGCCGCGTCCTCGCAGGTGATGACGCGCTCGTCGTGCTCGATGAAGGCCGTGAGGCAGTTGAGCAATGTGGTCTTGCCCGAGCCCGTTCCGCCCGAGATCACCACGTTGCAGCGGACCTTGCCGATGATCTTCAGGATCTCGGCGCCCTCGGGCGAGATCGCGCCGAAGCGCACGAGCTGGTCGAGAGTGAGCTTGTCCTTCTTGAACTTGCGGATCGTCAGCGCCGGGCCGTCGATGGCGAGGGGCGGCGCGATGACGTTGACGCGGGAGCCGTCGGGCAGGCGCGCGTCGCAGATGGGCGAGGCCTCGTCCACGCGCCGGCCGACCTGGCTCACGATGCGCTGGCAGATGTTCATCAATTGCTGGTTGTCGCGGAACCGCACATTGGTGAGCTGGATCTTGCCGTTCACCTCGATGAAGGCCCGGCTGGCGCCGTTCACCATCACGTCGGCGATGTCGTCGCGGGCAAGGAGCGGCTCGAGCGGCCCGTAGCCGAGAACGTCGTTGCAGATGTCGTCGAGCAGTTCCTCCTGCTCGGCGATCGACAGGACGATGTTCTTGAGGGCGATGATCTCCGAGACGATGTCGCGGATCTCCTCGCGGGCGGTATCGCCGTCGAGGCGGGCGAGCTGCGCGAGGTCGATGGCCTCGATCAGGGCGCCGAAGATCATGCTCTTCGTGCGGTAGTAATCCTCGGAGCGCTGGTTCTCCTGGGCGATCGCCATCGGCTCGACCCGCCGGGCGGGCGCGCTCTCCTGCACAAGCACCGGCGCGGCCGATCTCGCCGGCGCCTGCGCGGCGGTCGGTGCGGGCGCCTGGAGCGGGGCGGGCGCGGACGCCGCCGATGCGCCTTGCCGTCTACCGAACATGGGGGCGATCCTCGGCTCTGCGGGCGGGTTCGGTCACCGGCGTGCCTCAGGAGGCCTTCCGGCGCGCCAACTTGGCGAGCAGGGGCTCCAGCAGGCTGCCGCGACCCTTGCGGATCTCGGTCCGGCCGAGCAGGGCGGCGGCGAGGTCGCTGAAGATCTCGGAGGATCGCGCGCCGGGCTGAAGCTCGGCGATCATCTGGCCGTTATTCGCCGCCGCCCCGAACAGGGCCGGCTCGAACGGGATGCTGGCGAAGAGCGGCGCCTCGAGGGCCTTGGCGAATTCCGCCGCCCCGATCTCGGGGCGCTTGGGCATGCCGACGCAGTTGAGCACGATCCGGGGGCGCCGGTCGTTCGGGCGGCCGGCCTGGAGCGCCGCGAACAGGTTCTTGGCGTTGCGCAGCGACGCGAGGTCGGGGCCCGCCACGATCACGATCTCGTCGGCCGCCACGAGGACGCGCTTGTTCCAGGCCGACCATTGGTGCGGCATGTCGAGGACGATGCACGGCACCGCGGCGCGCAGGTGGTCGATCAGCCCGTCGAAGGCCGATTCCGAGAGATCGATGGTCCGGTCGAGGCTCGCCGGGGCCGAGAGCAGGGACAGGTTGTCGCTGCATTTCGAGAGCAGGCGCTCGACCAGCGCCGCATCGAGGCGCTCGGGGGCGAAGACCGCCTCGGCGATCCCCTGGGGCGGGTCCTGGTTGAAGTTCAGGCTCGCGGTTCCGTGGGCGATGTCGAGATCCGCGATCACGGTGGACATGTCCTGGCCGCGGGCGATCGACCAGGCGAGGTTGTGCGCCACCGTCGAGGCGCCGATGCCGCCCTTGGCGCCGAACACCGCGATGGTGCGCCCGACCGGCTTCACGCCGGGGGCGCTGAACAGGTCCGAGATCGCGACGATCAGGCTCAGGGAATCGAGGGGCGCCATCAGGTAGTCGCTGACGCCGCGCTGGATGAACTGGCGGTAGAGCGACACGTCGTTGACGTGGCCGACCACCACCACCTTGGTGCCGGGGTCGCAGACCTCCGCGAGGGCGTCGAGGCATTCGAGGGGCTTCGCCTTCGCGCCCTGCGTCTCGATGATGATCACGTTGGGGGTCGGCGCGTGCCGGTAGGCCTCCACGGCCGCGGGGGCGCCGCCCATCTGGACCTTGATATGGGCCTTCTGCATCCGCCGGTCCTGGCCGGCCGCCTCGATCGTCCCGGCCGTGTCCGCGGTCTCGCAGAACGCCTGGATCGTGATCCGCGGCACCGGGGCGATGATGCGCTCTGGCGTCTCGGGATGGTCCGGCATGGCGGGCTTTCTGGCTCGAGGCCTGATCAATCGATTGCGGCGGTCAGATCGGGCGGGCGGATCGGGGGAGGGCGGCGCGGGGGAGAGGCTCAGCCGCCGCCGCCAACCTGGCTCTTGACGCTCGTCTGCCCATCCTGCCGCCATTGGGTTGACGGATCCTTGCCTTCCCGCAGCTTGCCGATGTCCTGGGTGCGGCGCACGGTGTCGATGCGGCCCTCGGGGCGGCCGCGAATGAGGTCGATCGGATCGGCGACCGAGGCGGCGAGGTTCGCCTGCGTGGCGCAGCCGAGATTCCAGGCCGGCTCGTTGCTGAACGTGTAGGCGGGGTCGCTGACGCCGAGGTCGCGCGGCCAGAGCCCGCATTGGCTGGTGACCTTCGCCTCCATCCGCTGGAAGCTGAGACGGATCGGCGAGGCCAAGGCCGGATTGGCCACCGCGTAGCCCGTGGCGATCACGTCCCGGGGCGAGACGCCGCTCTCCGCGCTTAAGCCGCGGATCGCCGCGGCGGTGCGCTCGACGGCGACGCCGATGGCGGGCGAGACCCCGCGCGGCAGGTCGATCACGAGGCCGCCGCGGCCGTAGCGGCGGTATTCGAGGAGAAAGGCGTCGAGGTCGGCGGCCTGGCGCGGGTCGAGATGGCCGCGGCCGGTCGCGAACACGTCGAGGCTGCGGGTGCCGTCCAGCAGGACGATCGGGTGGCGGGCCCGGTAATCGACCGGCGCGATCGAACCGGTGGTGGCGACCCGGTTGGTGTTGCAGGCCCCAACGAAGGCGGCCAGCACCGTCGCGGCAACCAGCGCCAGCGGCGGACGGAAGGAAGCGGACGGGGTCATCGTGCGGGGCATCCTGTGCGGCACGCGCTCGGCATCGGGCGGCTGGCCGGGCGGCGGGATCTCGGCGGTTTCGGGAAGGCTCGGGGCGGGGCTCGGCGTCCCTAGTCGGTGATGAAGCCGACCCGGCCGCGATAGGCGGAACCGAGGGGCGCCGCACCGGCGACGCCGTAGAGGCGGTTGATGCGGCCGAGGAGGACGGCCTGGCCGTCCTGCGCATCGACGAAGCCGTCATCGGGCCGGGTGGTCTGGCGCGCCTCCATCGCCTTGGCGATGTAGGGGGTGACCATGATCATCAGCTCCGTCTCCTGGCGCTGGTAGTCGCGGGAGCGGAACAGGGCGCCGAGGATCGGCAGGTTGAGGAGACCGGGCAGGCCGCTGATGGCCGCCTTGCTCTTCTGCTGGATCAGGCCCGCCGTCATCATGGTGGCGCCCGAGGCGAGCTCCACCGTGGTCTCGGAGCGGCGCACCGTGAGCCCCGGAACCGCGGTGCTCTGGCCACTGCTGCCGACGAAGTTGAACGAGTTCTGGGGGTCGATCTCGCTGACCTCGGTGCCGACCCGGACCGAGATCCGGTTCTCGGCCAGCACCACCGGCGTGAAGTTGAGGCTGACGCCGTAGGACTTGAAGGTGATGCCGACGACGCAGACCGGCTGGGTCAGGCCCGAGGCCTGCGAGCAGCTCTGGCTCGACGGGACCGGGATCTCGCCGCCGGCCGTGAATTTCGCCGATTCGCCGGAGATCGCCGTCAGCGTCGGCTCGGCCAGCACCCGCGACACGCCGGCCTGCTCGAAGGCCCGCAGGGTCGCGGTCAGGCTGGCGCCGCCGCTGCCCGTCACGGTCCCGGAGATCAGGTTGCCGCTCGGGAACTGACCGCCCGAGAGGGAAAGGGGTGCGGCGTTGACGAGGTTGAGGTTCGACCAGCTGCCGCTGAGATTGACCCCGAACTGCTTGAGCACCGTGCGGGCCACCTCGACGACGGTGACGCGCAGCATCACCTGGTCCTTGTCGCGGATCGTCAGGTTGTTGATGACGGTGCCGCGCGTGGTCCCGGCCGTGCCGTTGAGGCCCACGAAGGCGTTGGCGATGTCGACCGCCTGCGCGGCTTCCGAGGCGGAGTTCACGGTGCCCGAGAGCAGCACGGAATCGCCGTTCGACCGGATATCGAATCGTCCGTTCGGGATCGTCTGCACCAGGGTCTGGCGCAGGATGTTCAGGTTGAGGTCGCGCGCGACCGTGACGTCGAGGGCGGCGATCTGGTTGCCGGCCGCGTCCAGGATGAAGATCGACGTGGTGCCGTTCTCCATGCCGATCACGAAGACCTTGCGGGTGGAGCGCACCACCGCGTTGGCGACCTTCGGGTTGGCGACGAAGACTTCCTTGGCATCCGTCGGCAGGTCGACGATGACCGAGCGGCCGGCGGTGAGTTCGAGTTTGCGCGAGGCCGAGGCCTCGGCCGGGCCCACCGTCAGGACGGGAGCGGCGGTGAGCGTGGGATCGGCCCGCCCGCGCGCCGGGGCGGCGAGCGCCGTCGGCACGCTGCTCATGAGGGCGGCCGTGAGGGCGAGGGCCGCCGCGGCGTTGCGCTGGGTCGAAGTCATGGCGGAAGCCTTTTCGGGGCCGGCGGAACGGGGGCGCATCACCGTGTCTGCTGCTTGGAGACGCCGAAGCGCACAACGGTGAGGCCGGCCTCGACCGGCTGCGGAGTCTCGTCCGGCTTGGGCTCGCGACCGGAATCGGCGAGGCTGCGCAGGGCGAGCGACAGGGCGCCGACCTTCTGGGCGAGGGTGATGGTCTCGGCCTGGGAGGGCGAGAGGGCGAGCGTCGCCGTCTCGCCGGTGACGACGTTGGTGCCGTTCTTCTCCTGGATGAGCTGGCCCACCGCCAGCACCCGCACGTCGCGCAGGATGGTCTGCGAAACCTGCACGTCGGTGCCCGAGGCGCGGGAATTCTCCTCGTCGCGGTAGGTCCGGATCACGTCGACATGGTCGTTGGGCAGGATGAAGCCGCCGGCCGAGTTGGTGCCGCGGCTGTCGGTGACGATCGCGACGGCGCGCTGGCCCGACGGCAGGATCGCCGACATGAAGCCCGCACCGGGGCGCGCGAGCTTCTGCGCCCGGATCGGCTCGCCCGGCAGGAACGAGGCGCGGATCACCGATCCGGCGGTCTCCTCGACGCCCTTGGGCGCCGTGCTCCGGGTGATGTAGCCCGCCGCCACCGCGTCGACCGGCCATTTCTGCCAGCGCAGGTCCGCGGCCTGCAGCGTCTGCCCCATCGGCAGCTCTGCCGCGGCGACCAGCACCTCGGCGACCGGCACGGGGGGAGGCGGCGGCTCGGCCTTGGCGACGGGCGCCGGCGGCGGCGCCTCGCCGCTCATCAGGAATGCGGCCCCGCCGCCCGCAACGAGGGCGATGGCGAGGACGGCAAGACGCGCTGGTTTCATCGTCGGGCCGGGAGAGGCGACGGCAGGATTGCCGTCTGTCCGGTCAGACTTGCAGGAGAATCGTCAAATTACGGTTAAGGAGACCTGACTATCGCCCCGGCCGCGGCGGGCCAGGAACGACACAGGCATCGCAGCCCCTCAGGCGGCGAGCGCCCGCGACCAAAGGAGCGTGTCCGGCAGCACGATCAGCGCGCCCGCAGCGAGCGCGATGCCGTAGGGAATTCCGGTCTTGCGGTCGTGGAGATGGGCCGCGAAGGGCAGCCGCGCCACCGTGAAGGGCAGGGGCTGCGAACGAGCGGCGAGAAGCGCCAGGGTGAGCGCCCCTCCGATCATGCTGGAGACGACCGCGTAATCGAGGAGCTGGTCGAAGCCGAGCCAGAGGGCGGTGGCCGCCGCGAGCTTCGCGTCCCCGCCGCCGATGACCCCGGAGGCGAACAGCCCGAAGGTCAGCGCGAGGACGAGGGCGCCCGCGCCCAGATGCGCGCCGATCTCGGCGGGACTGAGGATGCCGGTGGCGGCGAGCGCCGCGAAGGCGGCCGTGAGCGCGAGAGAGATCCGGTTGGGGATCAGCATCGTCAGAAGGTCGTTGGCCGCCGCGTAGGCCATCAGGAAGGGGAAGACGATCAGGAGACCCAGGGTTGCCATGACGTCGTGCCCGCACCAGCGCTGCCAAGGAGAAGCCCGGCCGAACCGGCCGGGTCTGGCCGCCTCACGGGGAAGGCGGGAGAAGGAGGCATCCGGCGCGCGAGGGGCCGGGATGCGGCACGAGGTGGGCGGCGCGTTCCGCCGCCCGCCTCGTGCGAGCCCGCGTTCGCGGACGATCAGTTCAGGTTGTTAGAGATCGCGATGAACTTCGCGTTGAGCTTGGTGCCGAGCTGCGAGACGCCGGCGATGATCACGACGGCGATCAGCGCAGCGATCAGGCCGTACTCGATCGCGGTGGCGCCGGACTCATCGGAAGCAAAACGCTTGAAGACGTTCTTCATGGTGGTGATCCTTGATCTAACGACTTGAGTAGTGACCGTCGAAGATCCGAGATGTTTCGATCGGCGACACGCTGGAGATTGCCCCGATGCGCCTTGAAATTGCGTTAAATCGAACCGGGAAATCCAGGACCGGCCGACCGGATTGGATCATGGTGAAAGAAGTGTAAGAACGCGGACATAGCGAGGCGGCGTCAGGCATCCCTTTCCGGAGACTTCGCTGATTTAGCGGTTCCTTCACCAATCTGGTGTTGTCTGTGGAGACAGGAGTGGCGCGGATGCGTCGCGCCCTCGTCCCAGAGCGCGGGCCCGCAGGCGCGGCATCCGCGGGGACGCCCTCAAGCGTCCGAGTCACCGTCCGATGCGTCGCAAGATCCGCCTCACGCTCACAGCCGCTCTCCTGGCCCTCGGCCTCGCCGGCACGGGCAGCGCCCGAGCGCAGCCGGAGGTCGCCATCGTGACGGTGCTGGTCGACAACGCCAAGGTGATGCGGCTGCCCGAGCGCACGCAGACGGTGATTGTCGGCAACCCGCTCATCGCCGACGTCACGCTGCAGAAGAACGGCGTCCTGGTCCTCACGGGCAAGAGCTTCGGCTCGACCAACCTCATCGCCCTCGATGCCGGCGGCGTGATGCTCGCCGAATCGATGATCCGGGTCGAGGCCCCCCAGGCGGCGGTCATCACGGTCCAGCGCGGCCTCGACCGGGAATCCTATTCCTGCACGCCGAACTGCCAGCCCTCGGTCCAGCTCGGCGACGCGCAGAAATATTTCGGCGAGGTCAGCGGACAGGCCGATTCGCGCCGCAAGCTCGCCACCGGGAGCGGGCCCGAGCGCTGAGGCGCTCCCGCTGGCGAAGCGCCGCCGAAGCTCGGCCCGACTCGCGAGCCTCCCGGGCCGATCGGCCCTTGGTTAGTCAGCTCTTGGCTCGTCGGCTTTTGGCTAGATCGTCTGGTTGTAGGCGCCGACTTCCGAATTCTCGCGCAACACGCCGTCCACCGCCTTGAACATCGCGTGCAGGCGCTCCTCCGAGACGGGGCTCTCGATCACCACCACGAGTTCCGGCTTGTTCGAGGAGGCCCGCACCAGCCCCCAGGTGCCGTCCTCCGTCGCGATGCGCACGCCGTTGACCGTGATAAGATCGGTGATCTGCGCGCCCGCCACCGGCTCGCCGGCCTCCTTCATGGCCCGGAATCGCTCCGTCACCCGCTCCACCACGCCGTATTTCACCTCGTCGGCACAATGGGGCGACATGGTCGGCGAGCCCCAGGTCTTGGGCAGCGCCCGGTAGAGATCGGCCATCGTGCGGTCCGGATTGCGGTCCAGCATCTCGATCACCGCGATGGCCGTGAGGAGGCCGTCGTCGTAGCCGCGCCCGATCGGCTCGTTGAAGAAGAAATGGCCCGACTTCTCGAACCCCGCCAGCGCCCCGAGTTCGTTGACGCGGCGCTTGATGTAGGAATGCCCGGTCTTCCAGTAATCGGTCCGGATCGCCTGGGCCTGCAGGTCGGGATCGGTGTGGTAGAGGCCGGTCGACTTCACGTCGACCACGAAGGTCGCGCCCGGATGCAGCTTGCCGAGGTCGCGGGCCAGCATCACCCCGATCTTGTCGGCGAAGATCTCCTCGCCCTCGTTGTCGACCACGCCGCAGCGGTCGCCGTCGCCGTCGAAGCCGAGGCCGACATCGGCGCCCGTCTGCTTCACCTTGGCGGCGATCGCGTGGAGCATCTCCATGTCCTCGGGGTTCGGATTGTAGCGCGGGAAGGTGTAGTCGGGATCGACGTCGAGCGGGATCACCTCGACGCCCAGGCTCTCGAGGAGCTTGGGCGCGAAGGCGCCGGCGGTGCCGTTGCCGCAGGCCGCCACCACCTTGAGCTTGCGGGTGATGGGCTTTGCCCGGGACTTCAGGTCCGCCAGGTAGGTCTGGGCGAAGCCCTCGACGAATTCGTAATTGCCGCCGTCCCGGTACTGGTAGGTGCCACCGAGCACGATCTCGCGCAGGCGCCCCATCTCGTCGGGACCGAAGGTCATGGGCCGGTTCGCGCCCATCTTCACGCCGGTCCAGCCATTGTCGTTATGCGAGGCGGTAACCATCGCGACGCAGGGGCAATCGAGGGCGAACTGGCCGAAATAGGCCATCGGGGACAGGGCCAGCCCGACATCCTTCACCCGCAGGCCGCCGGCCATCATGCCGGCGATCAGGGCAAGCTTGATCGACGAGGAATAGGCGCGGAAATCGTGGCCCGTCACGATGTCGGGACGCACGCCGAGATCGTGCACCAGCGTGGCGATCCCGAGCCCGAGGGCCTGCACGCCCATCAGGTTGATCTCCTGCGGGAACAGCCAGCGCGCGTCGTACTCGCGAAAGCCCGTCGGCTTGACCAGCGGCAGCTCCTCGAACGCGAAGGTGTTCGGCGTCAGCGAGGCGTGCGGCTTGGGAAACATCGCGGATCCTTCGATGAGGAGCTGGGTGGCGAGGGGCTTAGCCGAAGGGCCGCAAAAGGAAAAGTAGCAGCCAGCGTCAAAGCAGCCTGGAGATTCTCAGGTCACAATATAGCGGAACACCGTCTAAGATCCGAAGAAAATCAAGCTGATAAAGCCGAGACTCTCAGGACCAGAGCAGAAACGCCCCAAAAGATCTCGAGTGGCCCCAAGTGAACGCAAGACGGAGCGACGCGACGACCGGGCTCCTGGCGAAGGGAGACGCTAACGCAAGCTGCGACTGAAACGAATGAGATTGTTCTTCCAGGAGACTGGAAACGATCAGCGCGAGCCGGCTTAGAAAGCCAAAAAATGACAAATGGGTTCGTTCTGCCAAAAACCTTGGCTTCAGCGCGTGGCTCTGCGTTGCGCCACTGAAAGCTACCGTAACCGAGCACCGGCAGATTCCGCAAGACGAAGCGCAACAAGTCCCACTGGAATAACTTCAATATAAACAAGTGAATTCAATCAATATCTGTAGATTTGCGCTAAATAACACATTTTAGGCGCCCAGATTCAACCCATGACTTCTAATAATTTCAGTATATTCGTCAGCGACGAGCTATCCCAAACGACGCTCGACGGGCTTGGCGCCATTTCAAGTAGGCCTGATAGACCTGCTCCCGGTCGGCGACGCGGCCCGGCGGCTGTTCGTCGAGGAAGCGATC
>NZ_VZZK01000043.1 GCF_008806385.1 Methylobacterium soli | reverse complement strand
GACCTCGGTGCCGGACCACTTGCCGAACAGGACCCGGTCGCCGGCCTTGACGTCGAGCGCGTTGACGCGGCCGGATTCGTCCCGGGCCCCGGGGCCGACGGCGACGATTTCGCCTTCCTGCGGCTTCTCCTTGGCGGTGTCCGGGATGATGATGCCGCCCTTGGTCTTCTCCTCGCCCTCGATACGGCGGACGACGACACGGTCGTGCAGCGGACGAAATGTCATGGTTGGCTCCAATCAAGCGGCTGCGCCGGCGGGTCGAGACCCGGGCCGCGACTGCGATGGCTCAAACTTCCGGATGCCGGAACACGGGCATCCGCTCCCTGGCGCGTTTCTTAGCACTCCGGCGGCCAGAGTGCTAACGTGCATTTCGATCGGGCGGCGGCTGCGCGCGCTCACGAGCGTCCGCATCGCGTCCCGGACGATCGCCGGCCGATCCCGGAACGCCTCGGCGGTTTCCGCCTTACCCGTTGGGGACGGCCAGGACGGTTCGGCGCCGGGAGCCGGGCGTGCCTTGCCCGACCGCGGGGCGAGGGGCGGGAGCGCGGTACCGCGCCCTCGTGCGGGGATTGGCGCGGGGCTGGGACTTGCATGAGCGATACGCTTGACGATCCGGCGCGGGAGGCCGGCGGCGCTTCCCAACGGGCTGTTCCCCCGGAGACGGGCCCCTTCGCGGCCTTCGCGGACGGGCCGGGCCCCCAACCCCCGTTGCGCGCGGCGATCACGGCCGCCTATCGGCGCCCCGAACCGGAATGCCTGCCGCCCCTGCTCGCCGCGGCGGCCTTGCCCGAGGCGCAGGCCGCCGCGGCGGCCCGGCTGGTGCGCCGTCTCGTCGGCACCCTGCGCGCCAAGGGCCAGCGCAGCGGCGTCGACGGGCTCGTGCGCGAGTACGACCTGTCGAGCCAGGAGGGCGTCGCGCTGATGTGCCTCGCCGAGGCGCTGCTGCGCATCCCCGATGCGGCGACCCGCGATGCGCTGATCCGCGACAAGATCGGGCACGGCGACTGGCTCGCCCATCTCGGCCACAGCCCCTCGCTCTTCGTCAACGCGGCGACCTGGGGGCTCTTCGTCACCGGCCGGCTCACGGGCGCGGCCAGCGAGAGCGGCCTGGCCTCGGCGCTGACGCGGCTCGTGGCGCGCGGCGGCGAGCCGCTGATCCGGCGCGGGGTCGACCTCGCCATGCGGATGATGGGCGAGCAATACATCACCGGCGAGACCATCGAGCAGGCCCTCGAGAACAGCCGCCGCCGGGAGGCGCAGGGCTTCCGCCACTCCTTCGACATGCTGGGCGAGGCCGCCATGACGGCCGCCGACGCGGCGCGCTACCAGGGCGATTATGAGCGGGCGATCCACGCCATCGGCCGGGCCTCGGGCGGGCGCGGCCTCTACGAGGGGCCCGGCATCTCGATCAAGCTCTCGGCGCTTCATCCCCGCTATGCCCGCGCCCAGCGGGCCCGGGTCATGGCCGAGCTGCTGCCGCGGGCCGCCGCCCTGGCGGCGCTGGCGCGGCGCTACGAGATCGGGCTCAACATCGATGCCGAGGAGGCGGACCGGCTCGATCTGTCCCTCGACATCCTCGAAGACCTCTGCGGCGACCCCGCTCTCGCGGGCTGGGACGGCGTCGGCTTCGTGGTGCAGGCCTACCAGAAGCGCGCGCCCTTCGTGCTCGACTTTCTGATCGACCTCGCGCGCCGGACCGGACGGCGGCTCATGGTCCGCCTCGTGAAGGGCGCCTACTGGGACAGCGAGATCAAGCGGGCCCAGGTCGACGGGCTGGAGGATTTCCCGGTCTTCACCCGCAAGGTCCACACGGACGTGTCCTACCTCGCCTGCGCGGCCAAGCTCCTGGCCGCGCCCGACGCGGTCTTCCCGCAATTCGCCACCCACAACGCCCAGACCCTGGCCGCCATCCATGCGATGGGGGGAGACCGCTTCGAGACCGGGGATTACGAGTTTCAGTGCCTGCACGGGATGGGCGAGGCCCTCTACGAGGAGGTGGTGGGCCACAATGCGCTCAACCGGCCCTGCCGCATCTACGCGCCGGTGGGCACGCACGAGACCCTGCTCGCCTACCTCGTGCGCCGGCTCCTAGAGAACGGCGCCAATTCCTCCTTCGTCCACCGCATCGCCGATCCGGCGGTGCCGGTCGCGGAGCTTGCCCGCGACCCCGTCGCGCAGGCGCGGGCGATCGAGCCCCTCGGCGCCCCCCACCCGGCGATCAAGCGCCCGCGCGACCTCTATCCGGACCGGGCGAATGCGGCGGGCCTCGATCTCTCGAACGAGCGCGCGCTCGCCGACCTCGGGGCGGCGCTGCGCGAAGGCGGCTCGGCGCCCTGGCGGGCCGCCCCGATCCTGGCCGAGGCCCCGCGCGTCGGGTCTCCCGACGCGGTCGCGGCGCCCGTCCTCAACCCGGCGGACCGGCGCGACCGGGTCGGCACGGTGGTGGAGGCCGGGGCCGCGGAGGTCGAGGCGGCGCTCGCCGCGGCCGATGCCGCCCACGACGACTGGGCCGCCAAGCCGGCCCCCGAGCGCGCCGCCTGCCTGATGCGGGCGGCCGCGCAGCTGGAAGGCCGACGGGCCGCGCTCATCAGCCTCCTCGTGCGCGAGGCGGGCAAGTCTGTCCCGAGCGCGGTCGCGGAGATCCGCGAGGCCGTGGATTTCCTGCGCTACTACGCGGCGCAGGCCAGCGACTTCACGCCGGCGCATCGAGCCCTCGGGCCCGTGCTCTGCATCAGTCCCTGGAACTTCCCGCTCGCGATCTTCACCGGGCAGGTCGCGGGCGCCCTCGCGGCCGGGAACGCGGTCCTGGCCAAGCCCGCCGAGGAGACGCCCCTGGTGGCCGCCGAGGCGGTGCGCCTGCTCCACGAAGCCGGCGTGCCGGTCCCGGCCCTGCAATTCCTGCCCGGGGGCGGGGCGGTCGGCGCCAAGCTCGTGGCCGATGCGCGGGTCCGGGGCGTGATGTTCACGGGCTCGACCGAGGTCGCCCGGCAGATCCAGGCCGCGCTCGCCGAGCGGCTGAACCCCGACGGGCGGCCCGTGCCGCTGATCGCCGAGACCGGCGGCCAGAACGCCCTGGTGGTGGATTCCTCGGCCCTCACCGAGCAGGTGGTGGCGGATGTCCTCGCCTCCGCCTTCGACTCGGCCGGGCAGCGCTGCTCGGCGCTCCGCCTGCTCTGCCTTCAGGAGGAGGTGGCTGACCGGACGCTCGGCCTGCTCAAGGGCGCGATGGCCGAGCTCCGCCTCGGCAATCCCGACCGGCTCGCGACCGATATCGGGCCGGTGATCAGCGCGGAGGCGGCGACCGGGATCCTGGCCCATGTGGCCGGGATGCGGGCGGCCGGGCGCCGCGTGCACCAGGCCACGCTCCCGCCCGCATGCGCCGAGGGTAGCTTCGTGCCCCCGACCGTGATCGAGCTGACCCGCGTCGCGGAGCTGACCCGGGAGGTGTTCGGGCCGGTGCTGCACGTGGTCCGCTACCCCCGCGACGGCCTCGAACGGCTGATGGCGGAGATCAACGCGACCGGCTACGCCCTGACCTTCGGGGTGCATACGCGCATCGACGAGACGGTCGCGCGGGCCCGGGCCCTCAGCCGGGCCGGCAACGTCTACGTTAACCGCAACCTCGTCGGCGCGGTCGTCGGCGTCCAGCCCTTCGGTGGGCATGGGCTGTCCGGCACCGGTCCGAAGGCCGGCGGGCCGCTCTACCTGCGCCGGCTGCTCGCGAGCGGCTCTCCCGAGCCGCGCCTGGCCGACCAGGCCGAGACCGGAATCGGCCCGTGGCCGGCCGCCGCGAGGGCCTGGGCGGATTGGCTGCGCGCGCGGGGCCAACCTGCCGCGATTCCCCGGAGCCTTCTCGGCCGGGAGATCACGCTGCCGGGCCCGGTTGGCGAGACGAACCTCTACGCGTTCCACCCGCGAGGGTCGGTTCTCTGCGCGGCGCAGACGCAGGCGGCAATGCTCGCCCAGGTCGCGGCGGCGCTCGCCACCGGCAACCGCGCCGTGGTGCGGGCCCCGGAATCGGCGCGCGCCGCGCTCGCGGATCTGCCATCGAGCCTGCGGCCCTGGATCGCGGTCGAGGCGGCGGGGGATCTCGACGCGGTCGCGGCCGTGCTGTGGCAGGGGCCGGCCCCCGCGCTGATCGCGCTCGCCGGGACGCTCGCCCGCCGCCCCGGGCCGATCGTGCCGATCCACGTGGCCCGGCCCGATGCGGCGGGCGAGACGTCCTACCCTCTGGCCTGGCTCCTCACCGAGCGCGCGACCAGCATCAACACCAGCGCGGCCGGCGGCAATGCGAGCCTGATGGCGCTCGTCTGAGCGCCGCGATCGCCGTCCCCGATCGGCCGGCCTTTCGCAGATTGCTCGCGCGCTTCGCCGCTCACTTCGCGTAAGACAAGCGATCCATCGTGCGAGGATGCGGGGACGAGACCGGTGAGGCTCGCCCGGCGCCCGGACAGGCAGATCCCAGGAGGCAAGCCCCCCATGTCGACCAGACGCAGCGTGGTGATCACGGAATTCGGTCCGCCGCAGGTTATGTCGGTGAGGACCGAGGATCTGCCGGATCCGGGCCCGGGGGAGGTCCAGCTCCGCCAGACGGCGGTCGGCTTCAACTTCATCGACGTCTACCAGCGCAAGGGCGCCTATCCGCTGCCGAGCCCCACCGGACTCGGGTTCGAGGCGGCCGGGACCGTCGAGGCGGTGGGGCCGGGCGTGGCCGAGATCCGGACCGGCGACAGGGTCGCCTACATGAATGCCGGCGTCGGGGCCTATGCGGACCGACGCAACGTCCCGGCGGACAAGCTCGTGGTGCTGCCCGACGGGGTGAGCGACGAGGCCGCGGCCACGCTCCTGTTCAAGGGCATGACGGCGCAGTACCTGCTCCGGAAGACTCATGCCGTCCAGCCGGGCGAGCTCCTGCTGGTCCATTCGGCGGCCGGCGGCGTCGGACAGATCCTGACCCGCTGGGCGACCGCCCTCGGCGCCACCGTCATCGGCACCACCGGATCCCCGCAGAAACGCGACGCCGCGCTCGCCGCCGGTTGCAAGGCCGTGGTCGACCTCAATGAGCCTGAGTGGCCGACGGCGTTCCTGGAGGCCACGGGCGGCCGCAAGGCGCGCGTCGTCTACGACGCGGTCGGCAAGGACACGCTGATCCGCTCGCTCGATTGCGCGGCCCCGTTCGGGCTCGTCGTCTCCTACGGGGGCGCCTCCGGTCCCCCGCCCGCGATCGAGCCGGAGCTCCTGAACAAGAAGGGCTGCCTGTTCCTGACGCGGCCCTCGGTGTTCCCGCACAATGCCGACGCGGCGACCTTCCGGGCCAACGCGGCCGACCTCTTCGACGCGATCGGCCGGGGACATGTCCGGGTCGATATCGGGGAGCGCTTCTCCCTCGACCGGGTGGTGGAGGCGCATGAGGCGGCCGAGGCGCGCCGCGTCGTCGGCGCCATCCTGATCGAGCCCTGACGCGGCGGGCCGGCGCTGGATGATCGCGGCGCCGGCCCCCCACTCACTCCCCGGCTTCCAGCATCGCGGAGCGGCGTCGCGCCGGCGCCGTGTTCCGCGCCGCCGGCGCGCGGCGGGTGCCCTCGTGGCGGGCGGCCTTCCGGGCCGCGACGAGGAGGAGGCCGGCGAGCACGAGCATCGCGGCATCGAAGCCGAGGAAGACCGGCTCGACGGCGGGCGCCCCGGCGAGGCCATCCCGGGCGATCCGCAGGGCGTCCGCGGCGCAGACGGCCGCGTACAGGGCGGCCGCCGCCGTCAGCATCTCGGGCCAGGCGCGGCGTTGCGGGCGCAGCAGGGCGACGAGGCCGATGAGCAGCCAGACGGCGAAGAACCCGCGGACCTCCCAGGCGGCCCGGTCCGCCAGCCCGACGGGCAGGATCCGGTTCGCCAGGAAATAGGCCGCGACGGCCGCCGGCAGGCCGGCCACGGTGGCGACGTTGAGGCCCTGGACGAGCCGCAGGCCGACGGAACGCTGCGCGCCGGGCTTCGGCAGGCGCGCCACCGACCAGAGCAGGAGCCCGGTCGCCACCATGGCGCAGCCGGCGAGCCCGCACAGGAAGAACAGGATCCGCAGGGTGGGCCTGGCGAAATGCGCCTCGTGCAGGCCCACCATCGTGGTGAAGGTCTTGGACGCCGGCTTCAGCCCGCCCGCCCGCATTTCCAGGACCGCGCCAGTCGTGCCGTCGAAGGCGATCTGGGGATGCTCGTGGGAGAGCCCGTGCGGCTCCTCGAACACCGCCACGACCGACGCGTTCGCGTCCTTCGGGTTGATGATCGAGAGGCGCTCCAGCGGCTCCGGGATCGTGGCCATCGCCTGGCGCACCATCGGGCCGACGGGGGCCAGCGTGCCGGGCTGACCCGAAGGCGGGCGCGGGGCGGTGATCTGGCCGGATTCCGCGAAGAAGCGCGGCTGGTCGCCCTTGTAGGCGGTCTGCACGCCCCAGGGCATGTACATCAGCCCGAACGTGACAATGCCCGTATAGGTGATCATCAGGTGATAGGGCAGAGCCAGAACGCCCGTGACGTTGTGTGCGTCGAGCCAGCCGCGCTGGGCCGACTTATCCCGCCGGAAGGTGAAGAAGTCCGCGAAGATGCGCCGGTGGGTGATGATGCCGGAGATCAGCGCCACCAGCATGATCATGGCGCAGATGCCGACGATCCACCGCCCCCAGATCGGCGGCAGATGCAGCTCGAAATGGAAGCGGTAGAGGAAGTCGCCGCCCCGCGTCTCACGCACTGCGGCCGGGATTCCGGTTTCAGGATCAAGCAGGACTTGATTGGGTGGTTGGCCGGGGCCTTTCCGCCAGAACAGCCCCACCGCCGGCTTCTCGGGTGTCGGCAGCGTGATGAACCATGACCGAGCCTCCTGCGCGTGCTCCTGTAGGTAGACGATGGCGCGCTCCGCTGCCCTCGCCGTAGCCTCGGGACCGAGATCTCCGCTTTGGCGCAGTTCGGGTTGCATCCACCGCGAGATCTCGGGCTTGTAATAGCTGGCGGTGCCGGTGACGAAGACGGCGAAGAGCACCCAGCCGACCACGAGGCCCGACCAGGCGTGCAGCCATGCCATCGATTGACGGAAACCGTTGCGCATCCGGACGTGCCCTTACCAGCGATAGCGCAGGGTCGCGTAGACTGTACGCGGCAGGCCGTAATAGCAGCCCGAGTAGCTGAAGCAGCCCGTGACGTAGCGCTCGTCGAGCAAGTTGTTGGCGTTGAGCTGGAACTGGAAGCCCTGGAGCGAGGCGTCGAGGTGCTTCAGGTCGTAGGAGAGCACCGCATCGAGGAGAACGCTCGCCGGCACCTTGAAGGTGTTCGCCGGATCGCCCCAGGACGGTCCGAGATAGCGCACGCCGCCGCCGATCCCGAGCCCGATGAGCGGCCCGTCCGTGAAGCGGTAGTTCGCGAACAACGAGGCCGTGGAGTCGGGCACCAGCACCGGGCTGCGGCCGAGGAGCGGCACCTGCTGCCCGGTCAGGTCGTTGCTCGTCGTGGTGATGTCGCGGGTGTTCTTAATATCGAGCAGCGAGAAACCGCCGACCAGGGTCAGGCCCTCGGTGATGTTCGCGCGCGCCTCGAACTCGATCCCCTGCACGCCGACTTCGCCCGTCTGCACAACGAAGCCGTTATTGACCGGATCCGGGTTCGTTGCATTCGAGCGGCGGATGTCGAAGGCCGCGGCGGTCAGCAGGATGTCGGTCCCGGGCGGCTGGTACTTGATGCCGGCCTCGTACTGATTGCTCGCAATGGGGTTGGGAATGCGTCCCGCGGTGCCGAAGGCGGTGTCGAAGATGCGGCCGGTGGTGATCGGCTCGAAGGCCTCGCTGTACGAGACGTACGGCGCGACACCGCTGTCGAACAGATAGAGCAAGCTTGCCCGGTAGGTGAACGCGTCCGCCGGCACGTCCTGATTGGCGACGACACCGGTCGCGATCGTCCGGGTTGGGCCAGTCTGCCGGGCGGTGTCGTAGCGCCCGCCGAGCGTCAGCACGAGGCGATCGAATTTGACTTGGTCCTGGACATACACGCCGGTCTGCTCGGCGGTGATCGTCGCATCCGAGGTGAAGGGAACTTCCGGGATGTTCGTGAAGTAGTTCGGCGCCAGCGCGTTCAGGCTAGGAGCTGCTGGAAAAGGGCCGGAGAGCGTGTGGGTGCGGAAAGTGCGATGATCGACGCCGAGCAATGCGGTGTGGGCAAAGATGCCGGTGTCGAAGTTCGCCACGACGTTGTTGTCGATCGTGAAGGCGTCGATCTCGACATTTGTGCCGCCGCGTGAGCGGCTGATGATCGGCCCGCTCGTGAATGGACCGTTGGCGGTGTTGAAGGCACTGTAGACACTGCGATAATCGCCCTCGGTGTAGAGGTAGCGGCCCGCCGAGTGGAAGCGCAGATTGTCGTTGAAGCGGTGGTCGAACAGGTAGCTGATCGAGCCCTGCGTCCGGTCCGAGCGCTCGAAGTTGCGGTCGCCGTCGTAGAAATCAACCGGGAGGCGCCCGGTGAAGCCGTTGCCGAAATTCCTGGGGAAGACCGTGCCGACCGCCGGGAAGCCGCCGTAGAAGCCCGAGAACGGATCGCGCTGGTAATTGCCGATGACGGTGAGCTGGGTGTCCGTGGACGGGCGCCAGGTCAGGCTCGGGTTGATGAAGACGCGCTCGACCTGCGTGGTCACCGCCGGCCCGTCGCCCTTCCAGCCGCCGGCGATCACCCGGTAGGCGAACTGGTCGGCCAGGGGCCCGGCCTCGGACGGGATCGGCCCGCCGACGTCGAGGCCGCCCCGCACCTCGTTGAAGCCGCCGCCCTGCACGAAGATCTCGCCGTGGCGGACGAATTGCGGGACCTTCGAGACGAGGTTGACGATGCCGCCCGGTCCGGACTGGCCGTACAGGACCGAGGCCGGCCCCTTGATGATGTCGATGCGCTCGAGCCGGAAGGGATCGACCGTCGGGAAGGCGTCGCGGCTGCCCGGCAGGACGAGCCCGTCCAGGAAGACCGGTGCGGTGAAGCCGCGGATATAGAATTGCTCGAGCCGCGTCGAGCCGGCGCCGCCGCGCTGCTCGGTGGTGACGCTCGGGGTGTAGCGCAGGGCCTGGTTGACGGTGAGCGCGTTCTGCTCCTCGATCTGCTTGCGGCCGATGACCGAGACGGATTGCGCCGTCTCCAGGATCGGCGTGTCCGTCTTGGTGCCGACGGTGCTGCGGCTGGCGACGTAGCCCGGCACGGGGCCGAGGGCGCCGCCGGGCCCGTACAGGGCGCCGCCGAGGCTGCGCCCGGCGCCCTCGCCGGCCACGCTCAGCTCGTTCAGCTCGATGTCAGCCGCCGGAGCGGATTGCGCCACGCTCACGCCCGGCATCAGCAAGCTGCAAGTTGTCGAGAGAAGTGCAGCATAGAGGGACCCATGCAGGGTGTGCCCAAAGACGCGCTGTGTCATATCTTGCCGGTATCACTGTTGTTCCGGCGCTCTACGCGGCGCGAGAACGAGCAATAATTCTACGTTAACGCACGCCTTGCGACGGGTGAGCGTTTTCCTACCAGTTTTAGGTTTTAGGCCAAGGACTATGTTATGGAAGTGTTCTAAACTATATTAGAGTTGCTGCAAACTGGATTAAAAATTCTCCCTGCTCGTGGCGCTCCCGCCGAGGGCGCGGCGGTGGCGCGGGCGGCCTCTCGGAGTCCCGGCCCCGCCCGCCGCGCTCGTCCAGGCCACAGCGGCGTTGCGCCGGGAACCCACCTGCGGGTTCCCGGCCGGTCATCCGCCTCGCGCCCGCGTGCCCGGTGACGGGCGCCGTGCACAGCCTCGCGCCCTCCCGGCCCGGCCGCGCGCTTGCCCCGGGCCCGCGATCGGCGATGATCGTCGGGCGCCGTCGCGCGATGCGAACGGGCGAGGAGGATTGCGATGACCCGGACCGTCGCCGAGAAGCGCGCCGCCTTCCGTGCCCTCCACGAGGCCGGGTGCTTCGTGCTGCCCAATCCGTGGGACCTGGGCAGCGCCCGCCTGCTGCAGCATCTCGGCTTCTCCGCCCTGGCCTCGACCAGCGCGGGTTTCGCCTGGACGGCGGGCCGCCCCGATTACGCGGTGACCCGCGACGACGTGCTGGCCCACCTGAGCGCCCTCTGCGCGGCGGTCGACCTGCCGGTGAACGCCGATTACGAGGCCGGGTTCGCCCCCGATCCCGAGGGGGTCGCGCGGAACGTCGCGCGCGCCATCGGGACGGGCGTGGCCGGCCTCTCCATCGAGGACCGGGACGGCACCCCGTCGGGCCTCCACGATCTCGGGTTCGCGGTGGAGCGCATCCGCGCCGCGCGCGCGGCGATCGACGCCTCCGGGGAGGACGTCGTCCTGGTCGCCCGGACCGAGGGGTTGCTGATCGATCCCCAGGCCCTGAGCCCGGCGATCGACAAGCTCGTCGCCTTCGCGGAGGCGGGCGCCGATTGCCTCTACGCGCCGGGCGTGCGCGGGCGGGAGGCCATCGCCGCGATGGTGCGGGCGGTGGCGCCCAAGCCCCTCAACGTGCTGGTGATGGATCCCGGGCAGCGGATGGCCGACCTCGCCGAACTCGGCGTCCGGCGCATCAGCGTCGGCGGGTCGCTCGCCCGAATCGGCTGGGGCGCGGTGCTGGCCGCCGCCGAGCGCATGCGGGCCGGCTCGTTCGAGGATCTGGCGGGGGCAGCCCCCGCCAGGCGCCTGAACGACGTGTTCGGTCCCTGAAGCCCGAGAGACCACCCCCGCCCCGCGCGGCGGATCCGGAACGCGGGCTGCGGCCCATGTCAGCGCAGGCGATGCCCATGTCAGCAGAGGCGGTGCCCATGTCAGCAGAGGCGATGCCCTTGGCCTATGTCTCCACGATCGTGCCGTCCCCGGTCGGCGCCCTGACGGTCATCGCGAGCGACCGGGGCCTCGCGGCCATCCTGTGGGAGAATGACGATCCGAGCCGCGTCCGCCTGAACGTGACCGCCGCGATGCCCGCGCATCCGGTCCTGCGCGCGGTGGAGCGGCAACTCGGCGAGTATTTCGCGGGCGAGCGGCGCGCCTTCGCGCTGACCCTCGACCTGATCGGGACGGAGTTCCAGAAGACGGTCTGGGCGGCCCTGCTGACGATCCCGTTCGGGCAGACGCGCAGCTACGGCGACATCGCCCGGCAGATCGGCCATCCGAAAGCCGCGCGGGCTGTCGGCGCCGCCAATGGCCGGAACCCGATCTCGATCGTCACGCCCTGCCATCGGGCGATCGGGGCGAGCGGCGCGTTGACGGGTTCGCCGGCGGCCTCGCTATCAAGCGGCAGCTCCTGGCGCTCGAATCCGGCCAAGGCTGCTTTCCGGCCGAGCCGGAGGCGCTTCGCCGCGTGGCAGGATGAGGCCCCACGCCACACATAACGGGCGCACCCTTCGGGTTTGAGCCGCGCGATCGGGATGGCGCCCGATCGCGCGCGCAACGGGAGATGAGCGATGAGCGAGACGGCGATTTTGGCGGGCGGCTGCTTCTGGGGCATGCAGGACCTGATCCGGCGCCAGGAGGGCGTCGTGTCGACCCGGGTCGGCTACACGGGGGGCGACGTTCCGAACGCGACCTACCGCAACCACGGGACCCATGCCGAGGCGATCGAGATCAGCTTCGATCCGGCGCGGACGAGCTATCGCCGGATCCTCGAGTTCTTCTTCCAGATCCATGACCCGACGACGCTCAACCGCCAGGGCAACGATCGTGGCCTGAGCTACCGCTCGGCGATCTTCACCACGAGCGACGCCCAGAGGCCGGTCGCCGAGGACACCATCGCGGACGTGAACGCCTCCGGCCTCTGGCCCGGCAAGGTCGTCACCGAGGTGGCGCCGGCCGGCCCGTTCTGGGAGGCCGAGCCCGAGCACCAGGATTACCTGGAGCGGCGTCCCGACGGCTATACCTGCCACTTCATCCGCCCCAATTGGCGGCTTCCGGTCCGCGCGCAGGCGCTCCAGGACGGCTGAGGCGGGCCTGCCGCGATACGGCAGGATGCCGGCGGCTCTGACCGGCTTGCCCGCCCGGAGCGCTCCGCAGGGCTCCGCGGCCTTCGAGGCCGTGGGCCCCACATCCGCGACGGCCACCAGGAATGGTTGCGGGTGAGATGTCTCTCGCGCGCCGCGCGTCTGGCGCGAGGCCAAGAATTCGGCGATCGATCTCGCGCAACTTCCGGATGCGTCCGCGCGACGGCGGCTATGCTATAGCGGCCGGGAGCGGGCATCGCGGACCGATACGTCGACATGCACCGAACCTTGGCCGAGCCTCCCCGCAGCGTCAGCCGGCCGCGGCCTCTCGCGGCCCTGAGGCGCCTCACGCTGCGTCAGCTGCGCCTCGGGACGGGCCTCGTCCTGTTCGCCTACATCCTGACGCATCTCGTCAACCATGCCCTGGGCAACATCTCGCTCGGCGCGATGGAGGCGGGCCTCACCGTGGCCGCCGCGATCTGGCTCAACCCGCTCGGCCTCCTCGTCCTCTACGCGGCCCTCGTCGGCCATCTCCTGCTCGGGCTCTACGCGCTCTACGAGCGCCGCTATTTCCGCGTGCGCCTCTGGGAGGCCGTGCAATTGCTGCTCGGGCTCGCGATCCCGCCCCTCCTCGTCACCCACATCGTCGCGACCCGGATTGCCTTCGCCACCGAGGGGCTCGAACGGGGATACGCGCAGGAACTCTACGCCTTCTGGGTTGCCGCGCCGCAGAACGGGGTGATGCAGGCGGTGGTCCTCGTCGTCGCCTGGCTCCATGGCTGCGTCGGATGGTATTTCTGGCTCCGGCTCAAGCCGGGCTTCCCGGCGGCGAGCCCCTGGCTGCTGGCCGGCGCGGTGCTGGTGCCGGTCCTGGCGCTGCTCGGCTTCGTTCAGGGCGGCCGCAGCGTCGCGCTGCTCGCCCAGGATCCCGCATGGCGCGCGCAGGCCCTGGCGCCGGTGCATCTCGGCACGCCGGCGCAGGCCGCGCAGCTCGGCGCGATGCGCGCCAGCCTGCTCGCGGCCTATGCGGCGGCCCTCGCCCTCGTGCTCGCGGCGCGCGGCCTGCGCACGCTCTCGGAGGTGCGGCATGGGACGATCCGCATCCGCTATCCCGATGGACGCACCGTCCGGGTGCCGAGCGGAACGAACGTGCTGGAGGCGAGCCGGCGCTTCAACATTCCGCATGCTAGCGTCTGCGGCGGACGCGGGCGCTGCTCGACCTGCCGGGTGCGGGTCTCCGAGGACGCGGATGGGTTCGCGCTTCCGGTTCCGAGCCGGGCCGAGCGGGCCGTGCTCGACCGCATCGGCGCGGCGCCCAACATCCGGCTCGCCTGCCAATTGCAACCGCGTCGCGATCTCGCGGTGACGCCGCTGTTCCAACCGCGTCCCCGGCTGCGCCAGGCGCGGGAACTGGAGCGGGCGCAATCGGGCGAGGAGCGCTTCATCGTGGCGATGTTCATCGACCTGCGCGGCTCGACGCGGCTCGCCGAGGAGCGGCTGCCCTACGACACCGTGTTCATCATCAACCGCTTCCTCGGGGCCGTGGGCGACGCGGTGCGGGATGCGGGCGGGTCCGTCAACCAGCTGCTCGGCGACGGCATGCTGGCGTTGTTCGGCCTGCAGACCGACCCGGCCACCGGCGCGCGCGAGGCCTTGCGGGCCGTCGAGGCGATCGCGAGCCACATGGCCGGGCTGAACCGGCTGCTCTCCGCCGATCTCGGGCAGTCCCTGCGCTACGGCATCGGGCTGCATGCCGGCATGGCGATCGTCGGCGAGATGGGGGACCACGCGGATGCGCGCTTCACGGCGCTCGGCGACACCGTCAACGTCGCCGCACGGCTGCAGGGCCTGACCAAGGCGCTCGGCTGCGTCGCGCTCGTGTCGGAGGCGGTCTACGCGACCGCGCAGGTGCCGGCGCAGGCGCTTCAGGAAGTGATCCTCGACGGGCGCTCCGAAGCCCTCAAGGTGCGCCGGGTCGGCACGCTCCAGCTTGATCCGGCTTGAGGCCAGGGTGCGCGCGGCGCCCGCGCCCCTAATCCTCCCGGCGGGGGAGCCCGATATCGGCGAGATCGCGGCTGTTGAACCGGGCGAGCTCCGCCCTGGACCTGCGCCTCTGGCCGTAGGCCCTGAGGGCGCCGAGGGACAATCTGACGAGCCTGACCAACATGAAACCCTCCCGGGCGACGGCCCGGGGGCTTGTTCGGCAGAATCGGGCACGCGTCCGTGACGCAGGTCACACAGGATCGGCGGAACGCCGCCGCCGCGAAGCTGTTGAACCCGGGCATTGGCCCGGAGAACCAACATGCGGATCGTTACAAGCGCGTCGGCCCTCGTCATCGTGACCCTTCTCAGCACCGGCGCGGCCGAGGCGAAGGGCTGCATCAAGGGGGCGATCATCGGGGGCCTTGCCGGGCATTACCTGGCCGAGCGCGGGGTCGTCGGAGCCGTCGCGGGCTGCCTCGGCGGCCGCTATCTGGCCAACCGCCGGGCTCAGCGGGAGATCGATTACGGCTCGCGGGTCCAGCCGCGGGGCACCGGCTACGGCCCGGCGCAGGCCAATCCGCGCCGGAGCTACGGCTACTGAGCCGCCTTCGGGCGTGGCCGGACATGGTTTCGCCCGCTGCGGGGCGGTCCCGGTCTCGGCCGGGGCCGCCCCGCGCGCATCCGGGCTGCGCCCTCATCCGAGCTTTAAGGCAGCGCGCGAGACACGCGCAGGGACGGCCACGAGCCCGGCGCGCCAAGCCTCTGGCGCGTAAGATGCGTACGGTCCCGGCACCCGCGCTGGCCCCGCTCGCGGTCGAACCGTAGAGTTCGGGGCCGCCGCCTCATCCGTGGTGGGCCTGCCGCTTCGTGTCCGGCGGGCCTGCCGCGTCTTGCCTGGACCGCGATCTGCCCATGGCCGCCGACCCGCTCTCGCCCGGACCGGACCTCGATCCTTCGTCGCCGGAGGCGCGCACCGCGCAGACCTTTCCCCGCCTCAGCGACGAGATGGTCGCGCGGGTTGCCGCCTACGGCACCGAGGAAACCCTGCCCGATGGCAGCCTCGTCTTCGCGCGTGGGCAGAGGGGCGTGGATTTCTTCCTCGTCCTGAGCGGTTGCATCGAGATCCTCGACCAGGACGCGCGCGGCGTGCCGCAGGTCTTCACGACCCACGCGGCGCATCATTTCTCGGGCGAGCTGAACCTGTTCAACAACCGCGAGATCCTCGTCTCGGGAAGGGCGACCGGCGCGACGCGGGTGGTGCGCATCGACCGCGCCGGGTTCCGCCGCCTCGTGACGGGCGAGCCGGATATCGGCGAGATCATCATGCGGGCCTTCATCCTGCGCCGGGTCGGCCTGATCCGCAGCCGCGTCGGCGGCGTGGTCCTGCTCGGTTCGGGGCATCGGCGCGACACGCTCCGGCTCGAACGCTTCCTCGTCCGCAACGCCTATCCGCATCGTCTCCTCGACGCCGATCTCGATCCGGACGCGCAGAGCTTCCTCGGCAGCTGCGGCTTCCATCCGGACGACCTGCCGGTGGTGATCGCGCCGGGCGAGGTGATCCTGCGCAATCCGACGAACGCGGAGTTGGCGGACGCCCTCGGGCTGACGGAAGCCCTCGATCCGGCGCATGTCTTCGACGTGGCGGTGGTGGGGGCCGGTCCGGCCGGCCTCGCGGCGGCGGTCTACGCCGCCTCGGAGGGGCTCCAGACCGTCGTGATCGAGGGGTTGGCACCGGGCGGGCAGGCCGGCACCTCGTCCAAGATCGAGAATTATCTCGGCTTTCCGACCGGCATCTCCGGCCAGGCCCTCGCGGGCCGCGCGCAGGTCCAGGCGCAGAAATTCGGGGCGCGCCTCGCGCTCTCCCGCATGGTGACGGGCCTCGATTGCAGTGACCGGCCCTTCCGGCTCCGCCTCGAGGATGGCAGCACGATCCCGGCCCGGTCCGTCGTGGTCGCCACGGGCGCGCGCTATCGCAAGCTCGACGTGCCGGATTACGAGCGCTTCGAGGGCCAGGGCATCTACTACGCCGCCACCGCCATGGAGGCGAACCTCTGCACCGGCGAGGGGGTGGTGGTGGTCGGCGGCGGCAACTCGGCCGGCCAGGCCGCCGTGTTCCTCTCCCGCAGCGCCGCCCATGTCCACATCCTGGTCCGGTCGGAGGGGCTCGCCGCGACGATGTCGGATTACCTGATCCAGCGCATCGCCTCCTCGCCGCGCATCAGCCTGCATGTCCGGACCGAGATCACCGCTCTGGCGGGGGACGAGCTTCTGCGCGAGGTCGCCTGGACCGACCGGCGGACGGGCGCGCGCGAGACCCACCGCATCGGCAGCGTGTTCGTGATGATCGGCGCCGATCCCAACACGGAATGGCTCGACGGCTGCCTCGCCCTCGACCCCAAGGGCTTCGTGGTGACCGGGCTTCCGGAGAACGGCGCGGCGGCGCCCTCGCCCTACGCCACGCCCACCGCCGGCATCTTCGCGGTCGGGGATGTCCGGGCGGGCTCCGTCAAGCGCGTGGCATCGGGCGTCGGCGAAGGGTCGGTCGTCGTCCAGGCCATTCACCGGTTCCTCGATCCCGGCATCGCCTGACCGGGGGACGCCGCTCGCCGCGAGCCGGAGGTGCCCGCCCGGGCGCCAGGGACGACGAGGAGAGCCCCTGCCATGAGCCGCGCGCCCCAAGGCCCGATCACGATCCGGACGATGTCGTCCTCCGATCTCGAGACGGCCCTCGACTGGGCCGCCCAGGAGGGCTGGAACCCCGGCCTGCACGACGCTGATTGCTTTATGGCCGCCGATCCCGCGGGATTCCTGATGCTGTGCGCGGACGGCGAGCCGGTCGGCTCGATCTCCGTCGTCCGCTACGCGGAGGCGTTCGGCTTCCTCGGCCTCTACATCGTGCGGCCGGATTGGCGGGGGCGGGGCTTCGGCCGCCGCCTCTGGGCCGCCGGCCTCGAACGCCTCGCAGGCTACCGCGTCGGCCTCGACGGCGTAGTCGAGCGGCAGGCCGATTACGCGCGGGCGGGCTTCGTGACCGCCTATCGCAACATCCGCTTCACCGGTCCGCCCCGGCCTCCGGGGCCGCCGGATCCCCGGATCGTGCCCGTCGACGACGTCCTCCTGCCGGCCGTGCTCGCCTTCGACCGGCGCTTCTTCCCCGCCCCGCGCGACGCCTTCCTGCGCTGCTGGCTGCGGGGCGAGGGCCGGCGCGCGCGGGCCTACCTGGCCGATGGCAGGGTCGTGGGCTACGGCGTCCGGCGCGCCTGCCGGCTCGGTCACAAGGTCGGGCCCCTGTTCGCGCGCGATGCCGCCGTGGCGGAGGCGCTCCTCACGGACCTGATCCAGGGCGTCGCCGGGCCGGTGGCGATCGACGTGTCCGAGCCGAACCGGGCGGCGGTGCGGCTCGCCGAATCCCTCGCCTTCGCGCCCTCGTTCGAGACGGCCCGGATGTATCGTGGCGCGCGGCCGGACCTGCCCCTCGCCGAGACCTTCGGGGTGACGACCTTCGAGCTCGGCTGATCCTTCCTTGGGTGACCCTTGCCTCGGGGGCCGGGCTCCTATCGCTGCGACTGCTTGCGGGTCTGCTTCGTCGCCTTCGCGCGTCCCGTCCCTTGCCGTCCGCCCGCGTTCTGGCGCGCCCGCGCCGGGACCCGAGGCGGATCCCGCGGGATCGACGTTCCTTCGGGCGCCGGCCGGTCCTGCCCGAGGGGCTGGAGATGGGGCCTCGGGCGGTCCGCCACGTCGCGGATGGCGTGGGCGAGGCGATCGGGCAGATCGCGTGCCTCCGCGAGTTCGCGCCAGGAGACGGTCGCCATGCGGCTGCAGAGGAAGTCGCCGGACAGGGCGGTGAGGCCCAAGGTCGTCAGCCTCAGCTCTACGGCGATCCCGGTCTCGCTCCTGACTGTCTGCGTCAGCTCCCAAGCTGTTTGCAGTATTGATGCGAAAGATACCTGGGCCTGTTCCGCCATGTGACGCTCCTACGCTACGCTTCCGTCCAAGTCCGGAACGGCAAATGTGTGTGTTGCTTCGCGGCGATAGGGTGGCGAGGCCGAATTCGGTCAGGAACGGTACGGGCGACGGGCGACGGGCGACCGGCGCCGGGTCTGGGGCGGATGGCCGGCGCCTGCCGCGCGCAGGGTCCGCTCGGTGACCGAGGGCTGCCCGGGACCAGTCCCGATGCTACCCTCCGGCCGCGCGCCGATCGCGACGGCGTCCGCGGGCGGGCGTGCCGGACCGGGCTGGATGTTCCTGACGAGCTTACCCCTCTGGCTGTCCGGGATCCTCCTCGTCGGGCTGCCCACGCTCGTGGCGATGTTCGGGCCGATCCTGATCCGCCGCCGCGTCAGCTTCGCGAGGCTGCGCACCAACAACGAGGTGGCGGGCTTCAAATTCGCCACCGTCGGGGTCCTCTACGCGGTGCTGCTGGCCTTCGCGGTGATCGTGGTGTGGGAGAAGTTCGGCGAGGCCGAGCGCAAGGTGGCGCAGGAGGCCGGCGCGCTCGCGACGCTCTACCGCCTGACGGACGGGATCGAGGCGCGGTCGCGGACCGAATTGCGCGCCGGGCTGACCCGCTACGTCGCGGCGACGATCGACGGGGATTGGCCCGCGATGGAGCACGGCGCGGCGAGCCCGGCCTCGCGCCAAGAGCTCGACGCGCTCTACCGGATCGTCCTGTCCATCGCCCCGGGCGAGACCCGGGGGGAGACCCTGTTCGGCGAGATCCTGCACCAGCTCGACCTCGTGACGGAGGCGCGCCGCGACCGCCTGATCATGGCCTCCGGCAGCGTCCCGGACATCCTGTGGCTGGTGCTGTTCAGCGGCGCCGTGCTGACGACGGCCTTCACCTTCTTCTTCGGGGCCGAGAACCTGCTGGTGCAGACGATCATGACCGGGATGCTCTCGGTCCTGATCTTCTCCGGTCTCCTCGTGATCGTCGCGATCGATCACCCCTTCGCGGGCTCGGTCCATGTCGAGCCGAAAGCCCTCTCGGCGCTGCTCTCGGATTTCGGCGCGACCCCGTGACCGCGCCGGGCCGGCGCGGATCGGTGCGTCAGCCGAGTTTCGCGCGGATCTCGGCCGCGGCCCTCAGGATCGGACGAAGGTGGTGCGCCACCTCATCCTGGGCGATCTGGCCGGTCAGGGTCGTGATGCTGAGCGAGCCCGCGAGCGCGCCGCCCGGTTCGAAGATCGGCGCGCCGAGGGCGCAGAGACCCATGACGAAGTCGTCCACGGCGAATTCCCATCCCTGCGCCCGGATGCGCGCCGCCTCGGCTCGGAGCTGATCGGCATCGGTCTGGGTCGCGGGGGTCCGCCGCGGCAGCGGGCGCGCCAGGACGGCCTCGCGCTCCGGCGCCGGGAGGAAGGCGAGGAGCGTGCGCGGGCCCGCGCCGCAATGCAGCGGGATGCGCGTGCCGATGGTCGACCAGGGCACCTCGACGCTCGGCACCGGCGCCCGGACGCGCCCGACGCAGAGCGCCGATCCCTCGTGATGGACCCACAGGAAGGTCGTGGCCCGGGTCGTCTCGGCGATCTCGGCGAGATAGGGGGCCGCGACCTCGTGGAGCGCGCGGCCCGTCTCCACGGCGGCCCCGAGTTCCAGAACCCCGATCGTCAGCGCGTAGAACCCGGTCCGCTCGTCGTGGGCGACGAGGCCGCAGAGCGCCAGGGTGTGCAGGAGCCGGCGCGCCGTCCCCTTGTCGAGGCTCGTCGCCTGGGCGAGGTCCGTCAGGGTCCTGTTCGGCTTCTCCGCGCTGAAAGCCCTCAGCAGGGCCACCCCGCGCTCGAGCGCCCGGACGAGCGGCACGCCGGGCTTCGGGGCGATCGCCTCGCCCGGCCTCATCCCGACCTCTCCCATGGCGTGCCCGTCTCTTCGTCCGTTTCTTGCCGCCCGGTTACGGTCCTGCGGATTCGGCTCCGGGCATGCCGTCGAGGCATGGCACGGAACGGCCGGGGGGCGAAACGCCGTGCCGTCGGCCGGGATGTTCGAAGCCGTCCCGCTGCCCGGGCCCGCCCCTTAAGCCGCGACCGCGAGGGCGGAGGCCCGCCGCTGATGCCCGGCCAGCAGCGTCACGCAGACGAAGGAGATCAGCGCCAGCGTCGTGCCGAAGGCGGCGATCGGCCACCAATGCCCGCGGAACTGCTCGGCCAAGATGGTGCCGATGACCGGCGTCAGCCCGCCCGCGATCGCGCCGCAGAACTGGTAGGCGATCGAGATCGCCGTGTAGCGCACCCGGGTCGGGAAGGCATTCGCCACGTAGCCGGCGATCACCGCGTAGAAGGTCGCGACGCCGATGATGTTGATGCACAGGCCGAGGGTGATGGCCCAGACCGCGCGGGTGTCGACGAGCAGGAACAGCGGGTAGGGGGCGAGCATCGCCCAGACCAGGGCGAGCTGGAGGAACAGGCGCTCGTTGCGGATCAGCTCCGCGATGCGGGCCCCGACCGGCGTCATCACGAGCTGCACGAAGGCGCCGACCAGGAGCGCGTCGAGGATCGTCGCCCGCTCGATGCCGAGATACTGCGTCGTGTAGGCGATCATGAAGGTGTTGAAGAGGTAGACCGAGGCGATCCCCATGGTGTTGGCGCCCGCCGCCAGGAAGAGCGGCTTCAGGCTGGTGCCGAGCACCTCGCGGATCGGCGCCTGCGCGGCGCCGACCTCGCGCCGGGTGCGCTCGAAATCGGGGGATTCCTCGACGCCGAGGCGGATCGCCAGGCCGACGAGGAGCAGGACGGCGCTGACGAGGAACGGCAGCCGCCAGCCCCATTCGAGGAAGGCCTGCTTGTCGAGGAGGCTCGCGAGGCGGAAGGCCAGGAGCGACAGGATCTGGCCGGCGGGGCTGCCGAGCTGCGCGAAGGAGGCATAGAACACGCTTCGGCCCTTGGGCGCGTGCTCGGCCGCGAGCAGGACGGCGCCGCCCCACTCGCCGCCCACCGCGACGCCCTGGATCAGGCGCAGGAAGACGAGAAGCGTCGGCGCCCAGAAGCCGATCGACGCGTAGGTCGGCAGCAGGCCGATGCCCGTGGTCGCGAGGCCCATCATCACCAGGGTGACGACGAGGGCGCGCTTGCGGCCGAAGCGGTCCCCGAAATGCCCGAAGATCAGGCCGCCGACCGGGCGCGCCAGGAAGCCCACCGCGAAGGTCGCGAAGGCCGAGAGGGTCGCGATGAAGGGCGTCGATTCCGCGAAGAACAGGGGGCCGAACACGAGGGCGGCCGCCGTCCCGTAGATGAAGAAGTCGTACCACTCGATCGTCGTGCCGACGAAGGACGCGATCGCGGCGCGCCGCGACTGGTTCGTCGGCGCGGGCATCGCCCCGGCGGGTTGCGTGCTCATGGTCCTGCCCCTCTCGCGTCGGATGACCTGTCGGTGTCGGCCTCAGCCCTCGATCGGTTCGAGCCCGCACCATTGGGCGATGAACAGCGCGATCGTCGTGGTGATGCGCGCGAGGGAGGCGAGGCTGACGCGCTCGTCGAAGCCGTGGATGTTCTGCGAGACCGGCCCGTAGCAGAGCGCCGGGACCCGGTCGTAGAGCGCGTAGACGCGCGTATCGAGATAGCCCGCCGTCATGAACGACTCGAGGGGGCGGCCCGTCGCGGCGCGGTGGGCCTCGCCCAGGACCGCCTCGGCCTCGGAGCCCGGCTCCAGCACGTAGCCCTCGGCGTGGAAGCCGTTGAAGGTGACGCGCGGCGGGTTGTTGGCCAGGAACGTGTCGGCGTGTGCGAAGGCGGCGAGGCGCTCGGAGATGGCGCGCGCGGCATCCGCGGCCGATTGGCCCGGGTAGAACGCGATCCGGCAATCGATCCGGCACCAGCCCGGCACCGAGGAGGCCCAGTCCCCGCCCTCGATCTTGCCGATGTTCAGGTTGATCGGGTGCGCCTCGTCCTCGAAATGCGGATGCTCGCCCTTGGCGGCGTTCCATTCCGCCTCGATGGCGCGCAGTTCCGCGATGACCCGGTAGGTGGCGTCGATGGCGTTGGAGCCGGTAGTCATCTCGCGCACATGCACCGGCATGCCCCGGACCTCGACGCGGAACCAGAGGACGCCCGTATTGGCGCGCACCAGCTTCTCGTCCTCGGGCTCCGGGATCAGCACCGCGTCGGCCCGGAAGCCGCGCAGATGCGTCATCAGGGCCCCGTTGCCGGTGGATTCCTCCTCGACCACGGATTGGACGTACACGGTCGCGGCCGGCTGCATCCCGATCCGCCGCAGCGCGTCGAGGGCGAAGAGGTTGGCCACGTGCCCGGCCTTCATGTCCGCGCCGCCGCGGCCGTAGAGCCAGTCGCCCTCGATGACGGGATCGAACGGCCCGTGCGTCCACATCTCGGCGGGGCCCGGGGGCACCACGTCCACATGCGCCTGCAGGATCAGCGAGCGGCCTGCCTCGGTGCGGGGCCGGTGGATGCCGACCACGATCGGAGCGTCCGAGTGCTCCGGCGTGAAGGCCGCCCCGCCCGGATGCGCCTCGATCGCGGTCCGGTCCATCGCGAACCGGTCCATCGCGTAGCCGCGAGCCTTGAGGGCGCGGAAGACGTGATCCTGGATGGCGTGCTCCGCCCCGCGCAGCGACGCCAGGCGGATCATGTCCTGCGTGAAGGCGACCTGCTCGCCGAAACCGGTCGCGACCGAGGCCTGGATGGCGTCCCGGAGCGTCTCGTCGATCGGCGTCATGGGCAACCTCTGCGGCTGGGCCGGCCTCGCGGGATCCGGTGAGGCCGCGTTGAACATCGCACGATGTCCCCAGGACAGCGGGAATCTTCGTCGGTGTCAACCTATGATGGAAGTATCATCTATTGACACTCACAGGGCGCAGAGAGGGGAACGTCTCGCGATCCGTCACCGAGCGGAAAGGGGCGGGCGGGAGCGCGCCTGCCCGCCGCATCGGCGTGTCCTGCGCCTCGGAACTCCGATCGGGCGCGCGTTCGAACGCGCACCCGCAGGCCCCTCGGCCGGAACCAAGCGGCGCGCGGCTCCTTGTGGTCGCAGCAACCAGGGAGGAATCGTGATGAGTCGCGGATATCCGTCGATGACGGCGTTGCTCGGGCTGCTCGCGGTCGCGGGCTACCAGAACCGGGACAAGATCGCCGAATTGCTCGGGGGCTTGGGCAAGGAGCCGCCTACGCCCGCGGGGCAGGGCACGGCACAGGTGGGGCAGGGCGCCTCGCCCGCTGGCCGGACTGACATACCGTCGGGCCTTGGCGGGCTCCTGGGCGGTGCGGGCGCGGGCGGCGTCGGCGGGCTGATCGCCAGCGGACTGAACGAGCTCGTCGACCACTTCACCCGGAACGGCCATGGCGAGGCCGCGCAATCCTGGGTCAACCAGGGCCCCAATCGCGACCTGCCATCCTCCGACCTGGAGAAGGCGATCGGTCCCGACGTACTCGCAACCCTCGCGCAGCAGACCGGCCTCTCGCGCGACGAACTGCTCGCGCGCCTCTCCCGCGAACTGCCTAACGCGATCGACCGCTACTCGCCGGACGGCCGCGTTCCGGCCTGATCCCGCGGGTCCGACCCGTCCCCGCCGCGAGCCAGGGGCCGTGGCGGGGCACCCGGTCACCCGGGCCCCCGCGCGATACCGGGCATCACGATCACGTCATTGATGCAGATGTACCGGCGCCGCGCGGGTGGCCCCCGGAACCGCGGGACCGGCACCCTGTTAGCGCTCGACCGATCCGCGTCGACGGGGAAGCAGGGCCGAGCCGGTGACGCAGGGTGTCGACAGATCCGAACTTCGCCAGATCATCGCGGGCTTGAGCGAGGGGGTGATCCTCGTCGAGCCCGACCAGCGCATCACCTGGGCGAACGCGGCGGCGCTCGCCATGCACGGGGCGGAGACGCTCGGGGAGCTCGGCGAGACCGTGGACGCCTACCGGTCGCGCTACGCTTTGCGCTACCGCAACAACCGGGCCCCCGAGCAATACCCGATCGAGCGCGTGGTGGCGGGCGAGACCTTCCACGACGTCATCGTGGAGGTGACCCGCACGGATCGGCCCGACGTCGATTTCGTGCACTCGCTCCGCAGCCTCGTGGCCACCGATCCAGACGGCAACCCGAGCTGCCTCGCCCTGATCCTGCAGAACGTGACGCCGCAATACGAGGCCGAGGAGCGCTTCGAGAAGACCTTCAACGCCAACCCGGCCCCGGCGGTGATCTGCCGGCTGGCGGACCTGCGCCACGTCAAGGTGAATGCCGGCTTCCTGGAGATGACCGGCTATACCCGCGACGACGTGATCGGGCGCAGCGTCTACGAGGTCGACGTGCTGGCGGGCGCCCGCAACCGCGATCTCGCGATCTCCCGGCTGAACCAGGGCGGCACCATCCCGCAGATGGAGGCCTGCCTCGCCTTGCCGGATGGCGGCACGCGCTTCGTCATCGTGGCCGGGCAGCCGATGGAGATGGGCGCGGAGCCGTGCATGCTCTTCACCTTCGCCGATCTCGAACTGCGCCGGAAGGCGGAGGCGGCCCTGCGCCAGAGCGAGGAGCGCTTCGCCAAGGCCTTCCGGCTCACCCCCGTGCCGACCGTGCTGGCCCGGGCCGCGGGCTTCGGCATCACGGGGATCAACGAGGCCTTCTCCCGGGTCTTCGGCTACGGCGAGGACAGGATCGTCGGGCGCGCCCCGGGGGAGATCGGCCTCTGGGTGGCGGAGGCTGCCCGCGCCCGCTTCGAATCCACCGTGACCCGCACCGGCTACGTGATCGGCCTCGAGACCTGCCTGCGCCACGAGGATGGCAGCGAGCTCGATTGCCTCGTCTCGGCCGAGCGGGTGGCGATCGGCGAGGAGGATTACGTCCTCGCCGTCCTGCAGGACATCACCGAGCGCAAGCGCTCCGAGCGTGACCTGTTCGCCGCCATCGAGGCGGTGATGACCGACACCTCGTGGTTCAGTCGCGGCCTGATCGAGAAGCTCGCGAACCTGCGCCATCCGGGGCGGCAGGATGCGGAGGAGCCGGCCCTGAGCCTCACCGTGCGCGAGCGGCAGATCCTCAACCTGATCTGCGCCGGGCAGAGCGACGAGGCCATCGCCAAGCGGCTCAACCTGTCCCGCAACACGGTCCGCAACCACACCGCCGCCCTGTACCGCAAGCTCGGGGTCCACAAGCGGACGGAGGTGATCGTGTGGGGCCGGGACAACGGCTTTCCGGCCTCCGCGGCTGGTCAATAAAATCCACGTTACTGGTAGTTTTGCATCATTGAATCGTGCGCAACCAAGTCCACTTGAGCCGGCGTGAGGGTTTGCTCGCAGGAGTTGAGGCGCCCATGAGCCGGAACGAGGAGAAGCGCTCCGCCGCCGAGCTCAAGGGCTCGGTCAAGGAGGCCATCGGCAAGCTGACCGGTGATCCCCGCATCGAGACCGAGGGCAGGGCGGAGAAGCACCGGGCGAAGCCCGTGCGCAGCGCCCCCTCGCCGAAGACCTGAGGGCAAGGCCCGCAGGAGCCTCGGCGCACCAGGAATGTTGCGTCGGCAACAGACACGTTCAGTGAAGGAGACGAAGATGGTCGACATCGATCGCGTGACGGGAGCCGCCCGGGAACTCGGCGGCAAGGTGCAGAGTGCGGTGGGCGACCTCGTCGGATCGCACGGCGATTCCGTCGAGGGCCGCCTCCGCGAGGCGCAGGGACGGGGCGAGAACCTCTACGGCCAGGCCAAGGATGCGGTCCGGCATGTCGCCGACGACGTCTCGGATTACGCCGAGGATGCCTTCGAGACCGGCGGGAACGCCCTGCGCCAAGGGAGCCGTGCCGTGCGCGGCCAGGTCGAGGAGAGCCCGCTGGCCGCGCTGCTGATCGCCGGCGTGCTCGGCTACGGCCTCGCCCTCCTGATCCATCGCCGCTGATCGCCGGGCGCCTGCCCGCGAACGATCATCCATCGCAATGCCTGACACGACCCGGAGTCCACGCGTGGCCACATCCTCCAGCATCCCGCAGGCGCCCCTCGCGCCGACGGCCGACACCCGCACCCTGCTGCATCAGGTCTCCTGGGGAGCGATCTTCGCCGGCGCCGTGACGGCGCTCGTGACGCAGCTCATCCTCAACATGGTCGGGGTCGGCGTCGGGCTCGCCAGCGTCGGCACGCATGCGGCCGACAACCCGGCCGCCTCCACCCTCTCGCTCGGCGCCGGCTTGTGGTGGGTGGTCTCCGGCATCCTGGCCTCCCTGGCCGGCGGCTATCTGGCGGGCCGCCTCTCCGGCCGGGCCGCCGGCGCCACGGCCGGCTATCACGGCCTCGTCTCCTGGGCGGTGACCACCCTTGTGATCCTGTATCTGCTGACCTCTGCGGTCGGCGGCATCGTGGGCGGCGCCTTCAGCACCGTCACGAGCGCGCTCGGCGGGGCGGGCTCGGCGATCGGCGGGACCGTCCAGACGGCGGCCCAGGCGGCCGCGCCCGCCCTGGCCAAGGTCTCGAACCCCCACGACGGAATCGAGCGCCAGGTGCGTGAGCAGGCGAGCGGCCAGGATCCGCAGGCTCTGCGCGATTCCGCCGCCGCCGCCGTCCGGGCGCTCCTGTCCGGCGATCCGGCCCAGAAGCAGCAGGCCGAGTCGCGGGCCGCGGACGCGCTCGCCAAGGCGCAGGGCGTGCCCGTCGAGCAGGCCCGCCAGCAGATCCAGGACTACACGAAGCAGTACGAGCAGGCGGTCGCCACGGCCAAGCAGAAGGCCGAGGCCGCCGCGATCGCGACGAAGAGCGCGGCGACGCAGGCCGCCTTCTACGCGGCGATCGCCCTGATCCTCGGCGCCCTCGCGGCCTTCCTGGGCGGCCGCATGGGCGCGGTCGATCCGGTCGCGGCGGGCAGCCTCGCGGCCCGCCGGGCCTGATCGATCCCGGCAACGACACCCCGGCCGTGACCGGCCGGGGATCAATGATCCGAGGCGGAACGACGCGCCCTGGCCGTCGATTCGGCGGCAAGGCGCGCACCGGAGCGAACATCGCGTCCGGTGATCCGGCCCGTCATGGCCGGGCACGGCCCTAGCGCGGCAAAGGATGGGCCGACGCGCCGTCCTCGATGACGCAGGTCAGGGAGATCTTCAGGATCCGCCGCCCCGCGGGATCGCGGACGCTGACCGCCACGGAGCGGTTCCGGCCCTCGCTCAGATGCCGGCTGGCGCAATCCTGCGCAACGCGCACTGCGTAATTGCGGGCAAGGTGAAGGTTGATCAGTTCGACGCCCTGGTCATCCTGCACGACGCCATCGTCATCGACATCGAAGAAATACCTGGACATCACTCTCTGGGGGCGCGCTTTGCGTCATGCGTAGCCGTTCCGGCCGCGCGATTTGGCGCAATTTCCTCGCGGAAGCTTTTGCATCAAATAATTAAACGTATCAATTAGTGAAATTATACCAGTAGTCTGGGCGCGTCGGGCGCCCGCATGATGGCGGGCAAACCGATGCGCTTCCGCCCGACACGCGCCGGGCGCGCATCGACCGGTCCGCACCCGGCTTGCTGGCGCCGATCAGGTCTTCGGCTGGGCCGGCTTGCGCTTTTTCCGCGCCGGCGCCTCGGCGGCGCGCTGACGCTCGGTCTCGGCGTCGGCGGCCTGCTTGGCCAGCCGCAAGGCCTTGAGGCGGATCGTCTTCTCGTCACGGGCCTGCACGACCGCGTCATGGGCGATCCAGGCTTCCGCGCTCTCCTGGGCCCAGCGCTTCTGGCGCTCGGCCAGGGGCTCGGGCTTATCGGGAGCGTGCTCGATGAAGTCGGACAAGGTGATCTCCTCCGGTGGGCCGAACCCGCGCCGACCGAAGGGCGGTCCGGCCACGTCGCGGCGGCCTTTGCGGCGTCGTACACCCTGATATGGGGATCGGGACCCGCACTTCTCAGGCCTCCGCCGCGAAGACGCGTCTGTTTGCGGGGCGGATCAGCCGCCGGCCTGCTCCTCGTCATCCACGAGTTTCGTGAACTGACGCGCCAGCGCCTCGATCTGCCGGGAGGTCGCCACCACCCGGACCACGCGGCCATCATCCGATTCGATGACGAGTTCATAGCCGCCCGAAACCTCGATCGTCAGCACGCGGACCAGCTTCTTCGGTTCAGTCATGGGCAACCGTCGGGTGAGGGAAGGAGGGGTCAGGATGGCGGCGTTCTCGGGTCTCCGGCAGCCTGCCTGTCGCTCAGGCCCCGTCGCGGAGAACCCGCCCTCGCTCGAACGCTCCGGCTGCGAGGCGACCGATCGGATCACCGCAGTGTCTCTCCGCGCATCGACCTTACCGCGCCCTCGCGCGGATCGTCCATTCGAAAGCATTCCCGCAGCGGGCTTCGAGGCGGGGGACATCGCCGGGTGGACCCGGCCCCTTCCGGCACAGCCCGGACGGACGGCCGAAATTGCGGTATCCTCCGGGCCTCGAGGAGGATCTCGGCCATGGACGTGGTGCTGACCCCGATCGGGTCCGAGGGCTTGGCGTGGAGCCTGAAGGACCGGCTCGGCCGGCCGCTCGGCAAGGTCCAGAGTTCCGGCCCCTCCGGAACCTTCGAGATCATGCCGGAGGACGGCAGCCGGCTGGACGGCGTCGTGCGCCTTCACGCCTCCCTCGATGCCACCATGGCGGCCATCGAGCGTTACATGGGCGGCGCCTGCCAGGTCGACAGCCAGGACTGGGATTAGGACCGGCTCGGCGCGCCGCTCAAGGGGCGGGTTCCGGAATCGTCTCCGATCGCGCTGCAGTCACGCGCTCCGAGGCCGAACCGATCACCCTATCGGTGGAGGGGGCGCGCCCGATGTCGAACCACACGCTCTCCAGAACCAACGCGCGCCAATCCGAGTGGACCGGGTCCATCTGGACGATGTGCATGATGGCCTCGTCGAGGGCATCGAGCCCGCCCGTGGCGTGGATGGATTCGCCGAGGCCCTGCAATTGCATCCAGTAGGCCGTCGCGGCGGCGTTCCCGAGGCGCCCGCCGAAATCCGGGCCGGGCTGGGCGCATCCGGGCTCGGGCCACGTGGTGAGAACCCCACCCTCACACACGGCGCTGAAGGTCACGCGGCCTTCCCGGCACGTCGCGATGATGTGCAGCAGAACGTCCGTTGCGGCCTCCGCCTCACTAATCTGGTGTGCCGGCACGTTTGTCTCCCAGGCGCACCCATGAATGCCGACCTGAATCAGGGATTGTTTTGCCTGTGCCCACGAGGACAGGCTTGCACGCTTGCGCGCATGGCGGTGAAGGCCCGCATGGCGGATCAACGCCCGAGGCGTGGCAATGGTGCCAAGCTGATCAGGGTTTTCAGGGTGCGGCGCATTGCGCGGGATCGGGGTTCTTCCACGAGAGACGTGTAACGCGATCCTGCTGATCGTGAACGGATCTGGATTTGCGCGTTGTCTATTCGTGATGCCCGCGAAGGAGAATTTGCGCGTTGGTCGAGGCGTGTTGCCCTGGCGTCTCCTGATGATTCCGGACGGCCATGCGGGCGTCGCTTCGTGCATCGCTTTGCCGGATGATCCACCTTGCGGAATCGCCGAGCACGCCGGATGGTTCTCGGGAGGAATGCCCTTTGATCAATCTACGGATCCATCACCGGACCCTGTATCGCTATCGCTGGCCGGTCAGCCTCGGCACCCACAGGCTGCTTCTCAGGCCCCGCGAGAGCCGCGAGGTGCGCCTCGTGTCGAGCAGCCTCAGCTTGACACCCGATGCGTCGGTGAGCTGGGCCAACGACGTTGCCGGCAACGCGCTGGCCACCGCCACCTTCGTGGCACCCGCCGACAATCTCGTGATCGACGCCGTGGCCGAGGTCGCGCTGTCCGCCCAGGTCTACCCGGTCTTCGACATCGCGGCCTGCGCGCAATCCTATCCCTTCCGCTACACCGACGATGCCTGGACCGATCTCGGTGCCCTGACGGTCCAGCAATATCCCGATGACGGCCGCCTGCGGGCCTGGGCGCAGGGCTTCGTCGCCGGCAACCCGACCAACACCCTCGCGCTCCTCCAGGATCTCAATGCCGGTGTCGCCCAGGCGGCCGCGTATCAGGCGCGGGAAGACGAGGGGACGCAGCCTCCGAACGAGACCCTGTGGCGTGCGCAGGGCTCCTGCCGCGATCTCGCGACCCTGTTCGTCGAGGCCGTTCGCAGCCTCGGCTTCGGGGCGCGCATCGTCTCGGGATACCTTCACGACCCGACGCGCACCCTCGTGGGATCCGCCGATTCCGGGTCCACCCATGCCTGGGCGGAGGTCTACCTGCCGGGCGCGGGCTGGATCACCTTCGATCCGACCAATCGCAGCATGGGCGGCGCGAACCTGATCCCGGTCGCCGTCGCCCGCGATATCCGCCAGGCCATGCCGGTGGTCGGCAGCTATCTCGGTTCCGCCGACGCATTCGCCAGCATGAGCGTGACCGTGAGCGTCACCGCGCAATAATCCGGGAGGCGTCGGGCTCCGATAATTCTGACGCCCCGCCCCTTGCGGCCTTGCTGGCGCTCGCCATCTCTAGACCATCCAACCGGATGGCGTAGAGAGGGTGAATAGATGGCGGGCAACGTTCAGGAGCTTCGGCCGAGGATGCCGGACAGCGAGAAGGTCACGGTCAATCTGGGCTTCGTCGATCTCGGCCGCGTCGATCTGATGGTGCGAGACGGGTTCTATGCCAACCGGGCCGACTTCATCCGCACCGCGGTGCGCAACCAGCTCGAACGGCAGGAGGAGGCGGTCCGCCAATCGGTGGCGCGACGCCAGCTTAGCCTCGGCCTGTCGCATTACAGCCGCCGCGATCTCGAGGCGGCGCGCGACGCGGGCCTGCCGCTGCACATTCAGGTTCTCGGCCTCGCCAGCATCGCCGAAGACGTCACGCCGGACCTCGCCCGCGCGGCCATCGCCTCGATCCAGGTCCTCGGCGCCTTCCACGCGAGTCCGGCCGTGAAGGCCGCCCTCGCCGACCGGATCGCCTGACGCCCACCGAACGCCCATCCCCCAACCGCGCATCGGCGCTCCCGCCCGGCCCCGCCGGAGCGAAGGAAGGATCATGACCATGCACAAGACGATCGATATGAGCGAGGTCACCCGGCTCACCCGGGCCGGCAAGCTCGCCGAGGCCATGGCGCTGCTCCAGGGCCGCAAGGCGCCGGACGTCCCGCCGGACGCCGCGCCGGGCCATTCGGACCGCGCGCCGCGCGGTGCCGCATCCTGGCCGACCCTCGACATGGTGCCCCCTTCGGCCGCCGGCGGGGCCTGGACGGCGCCGGGCGACGCGCAGAAGGCCGGCAAGGCCCCGGGCTTCCCCGATCTCGCCGAGACGATGCGGGCGTTCCGCGACCGCCTCGCCGGGCCGGGCGCGCTCGCGGGCCTCGGTGAGGGGCTCGGCTCCGGCCGGCAGGCGCCGCCGCCCGTGCCGGAAGGGGCGCGCTTCGAGGAGCGGACCTTCGCGAACGAGGCGGGCGCCCGGACCTACAAGGTGTTCATCCCGAGCGGCTATGTCGGCCAGGCGCTGCCGCTCGTGGTGATGCTGCACGGCTGCACCCAGAACCCGGACGATTTCGCCGCCGGCACGGGGATGAACGCGGTCGCCGAGGAGCAGACCTTCCTGGTCGCCTATCCGCGCCAGCCCCAATCGGCCAACATGCAGAAGTGCTGGAACTGGTTCAACGCCGGCGACCAGCAGCGGGAGGGCGGCGAGCCCGCGCTGATCGCCGGCATCACCCGCGCGGTGATGGCGGAGTTCTCGGCCGATCCGGCCCGCATCTACGTGGCCGGTCTCTCTGCGGGCGGCGCGGCCGCTGCCATCATGGGGGCGACCTACCCGGACCTGTTCGCCGCGATCGGCGTGCATTCGGGCCTCGCCTGCGGCGCCGCCCGGGACATGCCCTCGGCCTTCGCCGCCATGAACGGCGGCGGCGCGGTCTGGCCGCGCGGGGCGGGGGAGGCGGTGCCCACCATCGTGTTCCACGGGGATGGCGACCGGACCGTCAACCCGGTCAATGGCGACCAGGTCATCGCGCAGGCAACGCCCCGCGACGGCCTCGTCAGGACGGTGACGCGCGGCGAGACGCCCGGCGGGATGGCCTATACCCGCACGGTCCAGGCCGACGCGGCCGGCCGCGAGGTGCTGGAGCAGTGGCTGCTGCACGGGGCCGGCCATGCCTGGTCGGGCGGCAGCACGGCCGGCACCTACACCGACCCGCGCGGCCCCGATGCGAGCCGTGAGATGATGCGCTTCTTCAGGACCCATGCGCGCGCGCAGGCCGCGACCCGGCATTGAGCCGGCCGGAGGGGCCCCATCCGGTGCCCCTCCGGTGGACGTCCGCCGGCCGCCGCGCTTCTCGGGCCCCGCGCGACCTGCGAGAGCTGGGGCGTCCCGAAGCGTCGGGGCGAGGGCGCGCCACGGTGCGGGGATCCGACGATGCAGGACACAGTGCAGGCGCTGCGGCGCGGAGATCTCGCGGGTGCGCGCAGCCTGCGCCTCACGGGTGCGCTCGCGGCGTTGCCGCGCGAGGTCTTCGGTCTTTCCGACACCCTGGAGATGCTCGACCTCAGTGGCAGCGGCCTCAGCGCGCTTCCCGACGACATGGGGCGGCTGCGCAAGCTCAGGATCCTGTTCTGCTCCGGGACCCGCTTCGCCCGGCTGCCGCCCTGCCTCGGGGATTGCCCGGCCCTGAGCCAGATCGGCTTCCGGGGAAGCGGATTGCGCGAGGTTCCGGCCGAATCCCTGCCGAACGCCCTGCGCTGGCTGACGCTGACGGACAACCGGATCGAGGCGCTTCCCGAGGCGCTGGGCGCGCGGCCTCAGCTCCAGAAGCTGATGCTGGCGGGCAACCGCCTGCGGGCGCTGCCGGCCTCCCTCGCGGGCGCGCCGAACCTGGAACTCCTGCGCCTGTCCGCCAACCGGTTCGAGGACCTTCCGGCCTGGCTGGCGGAATTGCCCTCCCTCGCCTGGATCGCCTGGGGCGGAAACCCGCTCGCGGGCGCGGCGCGGGCTCCGGCGCGGGCCCCCGAAGTCGCCTGGTCTCACCTCGAGCCCGGCGCCCTGCTGGGGGAGGGCGCTTCGGGGCGCGTGCATCGCGCGCTCTGGCGGAAGGGAGGCACGGGCGCGGGGCAAGCCGTCGCCCTCAAGCTGTTCAAGGGCAGCCTGACCAGCGACGGCCTGCCCGAGCACGAGATGGCGGCCTGCTTGGCGGCCGGCCGCCATCCGCACCTCACCGGCGCCCTCGGCCGGGTCACCGGACATCCGGAGGGGGTCGACGGGCTCCTGATGCCGCTCCTGCCGCCGGGTTGGCGACCGCTCGCCGGGCCGCCGAGCCTCGCAAGCTGCAGCCGCGACGTCTACGACCCTGACCTGCGTCTGGACCCGCGCGCCGCGCTCCGCATCGCGCGCGCCGTCGCGGAGGCCGCCGCGCATCTCCATGCGGGCGGGATCCTGCACGGCGACCTCTACGCCCACAACATCCTCTGGGACGGCGTTGCGGGCGAGGCGGTGCTCAGCGATTTCGGCGCCGCGTCGGGGTTGCCTGCCGGCGTGGCGGGCACTGCCCTGGAGCGGATCGAGGTGCGGGCCTGGGGCCTGCTCCTGGGCGAACTCCTCGATCGCTGCGCGCGGGAGCCCGAGGCGGCGACCGCCCTGCGGGCGCTGGAGCGCGCCTGCTGTCAGGCCGACCCGCGAGCGCGCCCGCGCATGGCCGAGATCCGCGCGCAGGTCGGCGCAGGATCGACGGGCTGAGGGCTCCCGGAACGGACATGCCCGTCGCGCGGTGCGCTGCCCATTCGCCGGGCAGGCACAGTGTCACGGCGACAGGGGCAGGAATCCCACCTTGAGCGCGGACGCCGCGAGGGCGGCGATCCCGTGAGGCGGGGCGACATCCAGCGCGGGCGTGGCCGCCTGTCGGGGCGCTCGCGGCCTGTTTCAGCCTGCCCCTCTGCGCCGCCTGCCGATGGATGGTGCGTTTGAAGCGCGCCGGCAGGTCGCCCTGGCTCGGCAATCTCCAGCAGGTCGGCCGCGCGGACGGGCCCGGCCTCGAAGCGGGGCCGAGAAACGCGCGAGGGCGGCGCACCTCTCGGCGCGCCGCCCTCGCAGGGTCATTCGGGTGGGGACGGTCTCAGACCGCCCGCTCCTGGTGCAGGCGCTCGATCTGCTGCTCGGTGTAGCCGAGGCCGCGCAGCACCTCGTCGGTGTGCTCGCCGAGGAGCGGCGAGGCCTTCACGTCGACCTTGAGGTCCGAGAACTTGATCGGCGAGCCGACCGTCAGGTACGAGCCGAGCTTCGGGTGCGGAACCTCGACCACGGTGCCGCTGGCGCGCAGCGAGGGATCGGCCGCGATCTCCTTCATCGACAGGACCGGCGAGCACGGGATGTCGAACTTGCGCAGGATGTCGACCGCCTCGAACTTGGTCTTGTCGGCGAGCCAGCCTTCGATCGTGTTGAAGATGTCGAAGATCTTGTCCTGGCGGGCACGGGCCGTGTTGTAGGCCGGATCCTCGATCCACTCCTCCTTGCCGAGCGCCTTGCAGATCGGCGCCCAGGCATGGCCCTGGATCGTGAAGTAGATGTAGGCGTTCGGATCGGTCTCCCAGCCCTTGCACTTCAGCACCCAGCCCGGCTGGCCGCCGCCACCGGCGTTGCCGCCGCGCGGCACGACGTCGGAGAACTCGCCGTGCGGATACTGGGGATATTCCTCGAGGTAGCCGAGGGCATCGAGCCGCTGCTGGTCGCGCAGCTTGACGCGGCAGAGGTTGAGCACCGAATCCTGCATCGAGACGGCGACCTTCTGGCCCTTGCCGGTCTTGTTCTTGTGGTGGAGCGCCGTGAGGATGCCGATGGCGAGGTGCATGCCGGTGTTGGAATCACCCAGCGCCGCGGCGCTGACGGTGGGCGGGCCATCCCAGAAGCCCGTGGTCGAGGCGGCGCCGCCGGCGCATTGCGCCACGTTCTCGTAGACCTTCAGGTCCTCGTAATGGTGGCCGTCGGAGAAGCCCTTGACCGAGGCGAGGATCATGCCCGGGTTGAGCTCCTGGATGCGGGCCCAGGAGAAGCCCATGCGATCGAGGGCGCCGGGGCCGAAATTCTCGACCATCACGTCGGATTCGCGGATCAGCTTCTCGAGGACTTCCTTGCCCTGCGCCGTCTTGGTGTCCAGCGTCAGCGAACGCTTGTTGCTGTTCAGCATCGTGAAGTACAGGGCGTCCGCGTCCTCCACGTGGCGGAGCTGGGTCCGCGTCACGTCGCCGGCGCCGGGGCGCTCCACCTTGATCACGTCGGCGCCGAACCAAGCCAGCAGCTGCGTGCAGGCGGGGCCCGCCTGGACGTGGGTGAAGTCGATGATCTTGATGCCTTCGAGCGGCTGGCTCATCTGGGTGTTCTCCCTTTGGATCGTTTGGATTGCGGTTCGTTCGACGTGACTTCCGGAGCGAGATCGTCAGCGCATCGGTGCGCCCGGAAAGTCGGTGCCGCGTTCAACTGGGCTGCGCGCCGTGCGCGCATGGCAGCTCAACGAGGCGAACTGGGATTCGAGTTCGTTCAAGCGCCGGCGTGACTGTCGCTCGTCATTCCAGCGCTTGGTGTCGTCGCGGATCACGGCCGCGATTCCGGTGACTTTGCTGTCGGCGTCGAAGAGGAGGCCGACGGTGAATGCGATCGACAGGGGCCGACCATCCTTGTGCAGGGCGGGAACCCGAAGCACCTCGGTGCCGTAGCGGGTCTCGCCGGTGCGCATCGTCTTGGCGTAGCCGTCCCAATGACGCTGACGTTGCCGTTCAGGCGTGATGAGATCGAGCGACTGACCGAGGGCCTCAGCCTCCGAGTAACCGAAGATGCGTTCCGCGGCCGGATTCCACAGAATGATCGATCCTTCGACATCCGATACGACAATCGCATCACCGATTGAAGCAACGAGGTTATCAAGATCGACGATCTGCGACATGGTATTGCCATCACGCACGAAACTCGACGTTTTAACAAGTCGATGCTGAGATATTGTCTTAAAAAATACTAGCGTGTGACGATGAATTTCAGGCAGATATGTAACTTGGCGTGATGAGAAAGCTGAGTTGTGTCAGGTAGTCTCACGACCTCCATCTCCTCCTCTCGTCGAAGGGCTCAGCCTTTCGACCGCGGCGCGTCGTTTTCACGATCTTTTTGTATCGGTGTGTGGCATGTGGTATGCCAACAGGGGTGGTGCTGTCAAGGGAGCGACCGGGAATGGACCGACCCGCCGCCGCCGACGCGGCCAAGTTGGGCGCCGACGCGGCGAAGCCAGCCGCCGGATGGGAGGCGGTCATGCCCCTGCCGTCCGGCTTGGCAGGTCGGGCCGCGGTGCCCTAGATGGGCCGCATCGCGGCGGAGCCGGGCAGCGCTCCACGCCCGCGACGGGCCTGATCCCGGGCCATCCAGGGACGCCAATTCCATCGAGAGCAGGTCGCGGCGCTTCCCGCAGCGCGCGCATCAGGAGAGCCACATGGCGTCGAGCCCGAGCATCACGATCAGGCAGGTTCACGATTACCAGTTCATGGTGGATTTCGGTGCGCTGCACCCGGACCTGCTCGTCGACGAGGCTGTGCCGATCGGGCAGGGGGAGGGACCGTTCCCGGAGCAGTTGCTCATCGCGGGCGTGGCGAATTGCCTGTGCGCGAGCTTCGTCTTCGCGCTCGGCAAGTTCAAGCAGGACGCCCGGGGCGTGGTGGCGGAGGCTCGTTGTGCGGTCGAGCGCAACGCCGAGGGGCGGCTCAGGATCAGCGCGATCGACGTGGCGATCACCATCGGCGCAGAGGTCGCCGCCCTCGACCGGATGGACAAGGTGCTCGCCCAGTTCGAGCGCTTCTGCACGGTCTCCGAGAGCGTGAAGACCGGCATCCCGGTCGCCGTCTCGGTCCGGGACAGCCGGGGCGAACGCCTGAAATAGCATCCGGCGCGTTGGAAATATCGACGCTCGGCGGCGGACATGGCCCCGAGGGGCCGAGCGCGAATGATCAGGAGGAGACATCGATGGACGGAACCGACCTCAAGGCCGCGCGGGAGCCCGAAGACCTCGCCCGCCTCTTCAACGAGCGGGCGAATGCGGGGGATGTGGACGGGCTGGTGGCCCTGTACGAGCCGGGCGCCGTCGTGGCGGTGGGCGAGGTCGTCGCGACCGGTCAGGCCGAGATCCGGGCGTTCTACGCCGACCTGCTCGCGCGCCGCTCGACCTTTCCGGCCGTGGACGCGCCGCCCGCGCTGCGCAACGGCCCCGTCGCCCTCACCTTCGCCCGGCTTCCGAACGGCAACGTCTCGGTCGAGGCGGCCCGCCAGCAGGCCGACGGCACCTGGTTGTGGTTCATCGACCAGCTGAAGCTGAAGCCGCTGGCCCCGAGCAAGGCTTGAGCGGCGCCTTGCGGCGCCCCGCCTGGGCGGAGAACGGGAGGCAGGCGTGCTGAAGACCACGGATGTTGATGCGTGCGCGATCCGCGCAGCAATGAGGCTTGCGGCATGATCGATCCCTATCTGGCGGGCCGGCTCGGCTTCGCGCATCGCCTGCCGACCGAGGCGCCGCTACCCCCGGGGCGTCAACCGATGGGGCTCTTCGAGGAGCGCGATGCCATCCTGTACGTGCCCGAAGGCGTCGATCCGCGCCGCCCCACACCCCTCGCGGTCCTGTTCCACGGCGGCGGCGGCAGTGCCGCGAAGATCCTGCCCATGCTGGAATCGCATGCGAGCGCCCGGGGCTTCCTGCTCCTCGCGCCGCAATCGCTGTTTCCGACCTGGGACATCGTCATCGCGGGCCATGGGCCGGACCGGCAGCGGCTCGACCTCGCCCTGGCGGCGGTCTCGACGCGCTTCCTCCTGGATCCCGCCCACCTGGCCTTCGCGGGCCATTCCGACGGCGGCAGCTACGCGCTCTCGACCGGGCTCGCCAACGGCCATGTCGTCACGCACTTGATCGTCTCATCGGCGGGCTTCCTGTCCGTCCACAGCCAGGAGGGCGCCCCGAGGATCTTCATGTCCCATGGCACGCAGGACGAGCAGATCCCTGTGGGCCGCAGCGGCCGCGTGCATTCCGCCGGCTTGCGCGAGGCGGGCTACGACGTGACCTATGTCGAGTATGACGGACCCCACGCCTATCAGCCGCCGGTCATCGCCAAGGCGGTCGACTTCTTCCTCGACGCGCGCGAGTGACCGTACGCTCGCGGTGCCGATCCGCGGCTCTCGGCCGGGCATCGTGATTTTTCGTGCCGGCTCATGGTGACAGGCGCGCGTTTGACACCGCCGCGCTCGACCGGGGTCTCCCTTCGTAAACTCCGGACATCGCTCCGGAAAAAACGGCAGGTGACGAAACTTGGTCGTCGCCCCGGCGTCGGCTCGGGCCCCGTCGCGTGTCCGGAAGCGTACGCTTCAGGGTGACGGAAGGGGAAGTATGTTGCAACGCAAAATCGAATCTTGCGGCTTGCACACTTGACGCGCGTCCCGGCGAGGCAGAAGCTGGTATACAATATACGAGTCAAGGCATGCTGCGTGATCGCGACGAATTCCAGCGCATCGCACGGTTTGTGAGGCTTTAAGAACTGTCGCGCTTCTGAGCGACACGTTCGTTTCATTCGGAAGGCGGCATGGCACCATGCTTCAGCCTTCTCGGATCACTGATGGGGCGGGAGACATACTTCGCTGCTCCGAACCTTCAGATGAGTTTCTAGGCTCCCAATCCACTGCGATGCCCCGACAGAGGGCAATTGGAGGAAACCGATGGGTACGACCGACGTGACGCCGATCAAACCGGTCAGCGATGGCTATCGATGGACGCAGCTGATCATCGGCGTCATCTGCATGGTGATGATCGCCAACCTGCAATACGGATGGACATTCTTCGTCCCGGAAATTCAGAAGAAGTTCGGCTTTGATCGCGCCGCGATCCAGTGGGCCTTCACGCTCTTCGTGCTCTTCGAGACCTGGCTCGTGCCCGTCGAGGGCTGGTTCGTCGACAAGTACGGCCCGAAGGTCGTGGTCCTGTTCGGCGGCATTCTCTGTGCCATCGGCTGGGTGATCAACGCCTATGCCGAGACGCTGAACATGTTCTATCTCGGGCAGGTCATCGCCGGTCTCGGCGCCGGCGCCGTCTACGGCACCTGCGTGGGCAGCGCCCTGAAGTGGTTCCCGGACAAGCGCGGTCTGGCCGCCGGCATCACCGCCGCGGGCTTCGGGGCCGGCTCGGCACTCACGGTCGCGCCGATCCAGTGGGCGATCGCCGATGCGGGCTTCCAGGCCGCCTTCCTGTATTTCGGCCTCGGCCAGGGCATCATCGTCGCCCTGCTGGCCTTCTTCCTGGCCGCGCCCAAGAAGGGCCAGGTCCCGGAGGTCGTCGCCAACGCCAACATCATCCAGACCCGCCGCAACTACACCCCTGGCGAGGTCGCCCGGCAGCCGATCTTCTGGCTGATGTACTTCATGTTCGTCATCGTCGGCGCCGGCGGCCTGATGATCACCGCGAACCTGAAGCCGATCGCGGCCGATATCGGCGTCGACAAGGTGCCGGTGACCATCCTGGGCGTCACCATGGTGGCGATCACCTTCGCGGCGACGATCGACCGCGTGCTCAACGGACTGACGCGGCCGTTCTTCGGCTGGGTCTCGGACAAGATCGGCCGTGAGAACACGATGTTCATCGCCTTCGCGATGGAAGGGTTCGGCATCTACATGCTCTACCTCTGGGGCCATGACCCGCTGTGGTTCGTGCTGCTCTCGGGCTTCGTGTTCTTCGCCTGGGGCGAGATCTACTCCCTCTTCCCCTCGACCTGCACGGACACGTTCGGTTCGAAGTTCGCGGCCACCAATGCCGGACTGCTCTACACGGCCAAGGGAACGGCAGCGCTCCTCGTCCCCGTCGCCAACTACCTGCAGCAGAGCTCGGGCAACTGGAACGGCGTCTTCCTGGCCGCCGCCGGCGCCAACATCCTGGCGTCGATCCTCGCCATCGCGGTGCTGAAGCCCTGGCGCAAGCGGGTTGTGGCCAACAGCCAGCGCGACGCTGCCGCCGCGCCCGTCTCCCGCGTCGCGGTGGCCTGACGGCCTCCACCGACCCGGGTTACATTCTACCGAGAGGGGGCACGGACTTCAGGTCCGTGCCCCTTTTTTCATGCGGTCCGGGATGTAGGATCGGCCCTGACACGAGGCGCGGAGATGCAACGCCGCGGGAGGCGTGGCCGCAGATCCGGTTTGACATCTGGTATTTGGCATGCCAGTTTTGAATCGTGTTGTCGCGTTGGCTTCGAGGCCCGCGGCATCGTTCGAGGAACGCCCGCAGAGGCTGTCCTCACGCAGGATCAGGACGCCGGCGTCACCTTGTCCGGTCACACCACCGGCATGCGCATCATCGGGTTTGGCCGTCCGAACAGGCCGCTGAGCCTCACAATGAAAAATCTTCGGCAAAACATCCGGGAGGAAGCAGAATGTCCGCACTGGCACAGATCATCGATACGCAGACGGCCGACGTGAACATGGCCGAAGCCGACACCCAGCGGGAGCTGACCGATGGCTTCCACCTCGTCATCGATGCCCTCAAGCTCAACGACATCAACACGATCTACGGCGTGCCCGGCATCCCGATCACGGATCTCGGCCGCCTCGCCCAGGCCGAGGGCATGCGCGTCATCTCCTTCCGCCACGAGCAACATGCCGGCAACGCGGCCGCCATCGCGGGCTTCCTGACCAAGAAGCCCGGCATCTGCCTCACCGTGTCGGCGCCCGGCTTCCTCAACGGCCTGACGGCGCTCGCGAACGCCACCACCAACTGCTTCCCGATGATCCTGATCTCGGGTTCCTCCGAGCGCGAGATCGTCGACCTGCAGCAGGGCGATTACGAGGAGATGGACCAGCTCGCCATCGCCAAGCCGCTCTGCAAGGCGGCCTTCCGCGTTCTGCACGCGGCCGATATCGGCATCGCCGTGGCGCGCGCGATCCGCGCCGCCGTGTCCGGCCGTCCGGGCGGCGTCTATCTCGACCTGCCGGCCAAGCTGTTCTCGCAGGTCATGGACGCCCAGGCGGGCGCCAACTCCCTCGTCAAGGTCATCGATCCGGCGCCCGCCCAGATCCCGGCCCCGGCCGCGGTCAAGCGCGCCCTCGAAGTCCTGAAGAGCGCCAAGCGTCCCCTGATCATCCTCGGCAAGGGCGCGGCCTACGCGCAGGCCGACGATGCGGTCCGGGCCCTCGTCGAGCAATCCGGCATCCCCTACGTGCCGATGAGCATGGCAAAGGGCCTCCTGCCCGACACGCATCCGCAATCGGCGGGTGCTGCCCGCTCGCTGGTGCTCAAGGATGCCGACGTCGTGCTTCTCGTCGGCGCCCGCCTCAACTGGCTGCTGTCGCATGGCAAGGGCAAGACCTGGGGCGCGCCCGGATCGAAGAAGTTCATCCAGATCGACATTGAGCCGAAGGAGATGGACTCGAACGTCGAGATCGTCGCGCCGCTCGTCGGCGATATCGGCTCCTGCATCACCGCGCTCCTCGACGGCATGGACGGCAAGTGGCCGACCCCGCCGGCCGAGTGGACCGACACCATCAAGGCGCGCAAGGAGGCGAACCTCGCCAAGATGGCGCCCAAGCTCATGAGCAATGCCTCGCCCATGAACTTCCACGGTGCCCTCGGGGCGCTTCGGACCGTCATCAAGGAGCGGCCGGACGCGATCCTGGTCAACGAGGGCGCCAACACCCTCGATCTCGCCCGCGGCATCATCGACATGTACCAGCCGCGCAAGCGCCTCGATGTCGGAACCTGGGGCATCATGGGGATCGGCATGGGCTTCGCCGTCGCGGCCGCAGTCGAGACCGGCAAGCCCGTCCTCGCGGTCGAGGGCGACAGCGCCTTCGGCTTCTCCGGCATGGAGGTCGAGACGATCTGCCGTTACAACCTGCCGGTCTGTATCGTGGTCTTCAACAACAACGGCATCTATCGCGGCACCGACGTGAATTCCTCGGGCGGTGCCGACGTCGCGCCGACCGTCTTCGTGAAGGACTCGCGCTACGACAAGATGATGGAAGCCTTCGGGGGCGTCGGCGTCCACGTCACCACGCCGGACGAGCTGAGCCGCGCCGTGAACGAGGCCATGGATTCCGGCAGGCCGACCCTGATCAACGCCGTGATCGACCCGGAAGCCGGCAGCGAGAGCGGCAATATCGGCAGCCTCAACCCGCAGAGCTCGATCCGCAAGAAGTGAAGAGAGCCGCCTCGGCGACCCGGACGGCGGCGCGCCGCCGTCCGGAACCGAAGGAGACCTCCAGCGCTGCCGAGCCCCCCGGGCTCGGCAGTCTTTCGGTGTCCGGGAGCGCCATCGGAGCGCCGGGACGGATCCGAGGCTCGCTCTGTCGCGATATAGGATTTTTTGCTTATTGAAGCGTGGCCGTGCGCGAGAGACGCACGCGCGCATTCCCGCTATAGGCCCGGTCGTCACGAGGCCGCCCGGCCCGCTATCCCGAGCGGGATCGGGCGCAGGCGTCGCCATCATGATCTCGTCGCACCCGTGCCGGCAGCGGCCAGGGATGAAACGCCAGGGATTGGAGTGCCATGAACATACACGAATATCAGGCGAAGGCGGTTTTGCGGGAGTTTGGTCTTCCGGTGTCTCGG
>NZ_VZZK01000042.1 GCF_008806385.1 Methylobacterium soli | reverse complement strand
GACGCGCTGCCGAAAGCGCTCAAGGTTGTAGCCGTCGCCAAGGAGGTTTCGCATCCGGACAGCTAGACCGCCTCGACCACTGCCTCAGGCAGGTTATGTCACCCAGACCCAGCCCACGGTATCACCGAGGCAACGGGATTGTTGCGCCCCGAGCGATCGTATCGCTGCGGGGCTTTTCTACGGCCCCTCAACTCGGCCACACGTAAATCTCGTGCACGCTGCCGTTGTAGTTGAACCAGTAGACCTCCGTCGCGGGGTTCAGTCCGTGATCGTGGTAGGCCGTCGCGATGCTTCGCACCAAGGTTTCGGCCTCTATCCGATCGGCAATGTCGCAAGCGAGCATCTGCGGCCGGCGGCCACCGAAGCTTCCAAGATCGCGAATGAAAATAGAGTGTGCCATGAGCCCTCCGTTTTCTGTCGTGAACCTACACTGTGGCGGGTCTACGGTTCGGGAATTCGAAGGTTCAGAATCTTCACCTGTGATGGTTAATGGGTTTTAAGGGAATTTTTTGCATTTTGCCTACAGCCAGCGCGTGCATAACCGCGGCGGGATCGTCGATAGCACTCCTGAGCCCGCCAGCGGTGTAATCCACGCAAGCCGAGTGCGGTCGTAGCGCTGCGGGACTTTTCACCGACCGGTCAACCCCTCTGGAAATCAGGCCGTTCGTAGAGCGAACGTACCGCCTTGAAGGTCGATATCGGCTTCTTGCCTCCGTCTCGGACGATCAGACAAACACGTTCATGCGGCCGGCCGACCCAACGTCTATAGGCTTGAAGCACCGCTTCGCCCAGGCTGCACTTTGCCGAGCTCTTCTCGGAGGCCGGGCTTGTCTCGCCGCCCTCGATCCAGAGGAGCGTGACCGGCTCGTTATAATCGATCTGGCGCATATGCCTGCCCATATTGGGTTCGCTGTACAGAGAAGAATCATTTCTCCGGAGACAGCAACGGCTGCGCTGCGCTGAGTACGGCCGCGTACCCAACTGTGCGAGCATAAGTCCCTTCTCGCGCGTCCGTAGGGTCCTGCACCCGATCCTCGAAGCTCACGCAAGGCCGAGTGCGGTCGTAGCGCTGCAGGGCTTTTCTACGGGTCAATCCTTCGGGAAGTCAGGACGCTCGTATATCGACCGAACTGCCTTGTAGGTCGTGAGTGGCTTGCGCTTCGCATCCCGCCTGATGATGCACAAGCGAGCATTCGGCCGAGCGGACCACTCGGGCATGACCTGACGGACGGCTTCGGACAGACAGATGTCTGTCGTCGCTTTCCGTTGAACAGAGTTAGTGCCGATCTCGTCGTTCCAAACGATCGTGACAGGTTCATCGTAGTCGAACTGCGTCATACGGTCTCCCGGATCTGCCTTCCTGCAGCAGAGTTTCCGGTATTGGTTCAACTGAACCCAACGTTGTCGGCCGTCTTCGCCCATGCACCCCACCACCTCAGCCCGCGCCTCCGGCGACAAGGTCTGCATCAGGATCGGGGATGAGCGGGGAGGACGATCCATTGAGATCGCGCCCGAGCGCGCCGTCGAGCTGATCCAGCAATTGACCGACGCGGCTTGTGCGGCGTTGGCCGCGAGACGGAAGCCTACTTGCGCACCGGCTCGTTCTCGGCCAGCAGCGTGACGCCAACAAAGTCACCACGCCTCCAGGCACGGCGGACACGGCAGGTCAGGTTGCGGCCAGGGAAGTTCAACGTGAAACTCTCGGGCAGTACGTGCCGCCGTGCGACGCCGAGCTTGGCTCCCGACACAGACATATCCCTGAGGACACACGGGATCTGCTCACCGTCTTCCAGCAGGATCGTCGCCAGCGTCATCGTGGTGTGACGATCGCCGCCCGTGCGCTTCTCGGGCTGGGTGGCGGCTTGTGGCCGGTCTTCGGGAGGCATCATTTTGCAGTTGGGTCGCGGTTCGATCCGATCCTTCTGATGCGCTCGGGTTTCGGAAGGTTGAATGCCGAGGCCGTAGGCCAGTCCAGGCTCGGCTGGCGTAAGAAGGTGCTGATGCCCGGCAACCCCGCCCTCTCCGACCTCTGGCAACTTCACTGGTGCGCCTGGGAGATCATGGCGCTCACCGCCATCGAGATGCCGGGTGCGGTGATGCGGGAGATAAGTGCCCCTCGATGACCGGCCTGACCTTCTCCGGCGACGGCCTGCTCCAGCGCTTCTCCAACCAACTTGGCGAGCTCGGCGCCCGCGCACCCATCGCCCTGGCCCGCGCTCTGAACCACACCGGCACCAAGGCACGCGCCCAAGTCATCAGGGCGCTCACGCAGCAGACAGGCCTGAAGCGCTCCACCATCGTCCGGGCCGTGAGGGTCAACAAGGCGACCGCAACGGCCGAGCAGTTCGGCTACGCCGGCAGCCTGACCTACACGCTGACGACGCAGGGCGGCGACATCAGTCTCAAGTTCTTCAGCCCGAAGGAGACCCGGGCCGGCGTCTCAGCCGCGCCCCGCGGTCGCCGTCAACTCTTCGCCGGCACCTTCACCAAGGGCGGTCGCTTCCTGAACCGCAAAGGCCCAGTAATGGGCGGCCACGTGTTCACGAACGTCAGCCCCAACCACGTATGGTGCGGCAAGGCGCTGCCGCAGAACTCGGGCGTCTACATCCCGGACGAGATGCTGCAGGGCGCGACCGCAGCGGCGTTCGACAAGGTCATGGTTGACGAGCTCGAGGCCCGGGTGAGCCACGAGATCGGGTTTCTGATGGGGATGCCGGGGCTGTGAGTCGAGCGAGCGCAGCCTGAACAGTTCGCTACCTTTGTGTGCTGAGACTCATCGCACTCCAGCGACTCTGTGGGTTCGGCAACGCAAGCTCGGCGAGCGTTGAATGCGGAATGACTTTCCGGCCAATCTGGAGCGCTGGCGAGATCATTCAGGACGATCTCGCGGTTTAATATAGTACCCCTAATCGACCACCAAGCATTCCGAGGCCAAACACGAGGAGACAGCCTGTGACCAGGCTGAGACTATCCTTATGATGCGAATACTGCAGCGAAGCGTAAGCGGCGCTCACCGCCAGCATGAGTATCGCCGTTATGGAAATGGGATGCACAATCATTGTTACTCCGCTCGGAATATCTTTAAATGAAAATCGCACCGGAGTCTGTAGCGCAGATACCACATTCGCGGTGTTGGGCACTAAAGCAAATGCAAAAAGCGTTGATAGCGACCGCTTTTCGCAAGTTGTTGTTTTAAATAGATTCGTGCGATAAATAAAGCCCTACTCACAACAAAGCGTCAACTGATGTATTCCTATTGATCGATTATGAAAAAATTCAACAACTATCAATGTTGAAAGCTATCAAATTTCAGTAAGTAGTATTTTATATTACCGATAGATCGTCACACGAAGCGTTGTGTCTTTACGTTCGCGAAAAGCTCCCATCAACCTTCATAGGCCAGCAAGTCGGGTTCGGCACGTTTGCTCGAACCCGTCCCCTAACGGGAATGCTATTCCGAACGCGCTGTTTTCCGAAGACTAAGCACAGATCCTGGCTAGGCTTTGACCGCGGCATTTTGGCCAGGGTTAACTATGATTTTCAATGACTTTGAAATCTGATGGCCGGTAAACCCTCAGAAGCCCATTCGATGACTTTAGGTCAGATCTCAGAGCAGCAGCGAAGGCGAAGCAGGAAACACAGTTGGGACTGTATAGCAAACTAGCGGCCGCACTTGCTGATGATGCCCGACTCGCGCGCGACATAAAGCGTTCGTTGGTGGACGGGCTTTACCAGCCGTTTGCCTCTCTCGTCGTAGGAGCGGTTTCCGGCGCTATTGTTGCGACCGCCGCAGCGTTCTGGTCAAACGACTTAGCAATCTCCTTGGCCGCAGGGGCGGTCACCATCATAGGGCTGGCTCGGGTTCTGCTCGCTTGGATCTACTTCAACCGGGAGACTGAGAGAAGCGATCGCTACGAGAGATGGGAGACGTACTTCTCGATCGGAGCCTACGCGTTTGCTGCATCGCTCGGCGTTCTCTCGTTTCTAATTACCACCCGCTCCTCCAATCTCGCCCTCCAGGTCATCACCCCTACCTTCACGATCGGCTATGCCGCAGGGATCTCAGGGCGAAATGCTGGGCGCCCGCTGTTAGCCATCGGCCAGGTGCTGTTATCGGCAATGCCGCTGTCGGCCGGGCTTCTCGCGTCGGGAGATGGAGAGAGAGCCTCGCTCGGTATTCTCTCGCTTCTTTTTGCATATGGGATGATCGATATCACGCTCAGTACACGTGAGATCATCGTCTCAGCCTTGGTCACGACCCGGGAGAAGGAAGCTCTTGCAGAGCAGTTCCGAGCCCAAGCGAACCTGTTCGACATCGCGTTACGGAACATGTCGCACGGGCTCTGCATGTTTGATGTCGAAGGCAAGCTCCAGGTCTGGAACGAGCAGTTCGTCAGAATTTCTGGCATATCCCCGAACCTCGTTCACGCAGATGCCTCCGCCAAGTCGTTGTTTGAAATCAGCAATGCTGTCATCGATGCGACGGTATGCCGACGAAATCCGGCAGAAGCGGAATTTACCGAAGCAACCAATGCGCTGAAGTCCGGCAATTTGATCGTCAAGCTGCCAGACGATCGCATTGTTTCATTGATGCAGCGCCAGACTGCGGAAAAGGGCTCCGTTATCATCTTCGAAGACATTACGGAGCGACGGCACAGTGAGGCCCGCATCCAGCAGATGGCATGCTATGACGATCTTACGGGCTTGCTGAATCGAAGCAGTTTCAGATCAAAAGTAACAGAATCGTTGAAGTCGAGCTCTCGAGAAGCAAGCGGTTTTGCAGTCCATCTGCTCGATCTCGATCATTTCAAAGTGATCAACGACACGATGGGTCATCCTGCCGGTGATCGACTTCTGCAGTTGGTTGCGGACCGGTTGCGCGCTGTCTCGCAAGCTTCTCAGACAGTCGCTCGGCTTGGTGGAGACGAGTTCGTCATCATCCAGCACTCTGTCACCTGCCCGGCAGACGCCGTGGAGCTCGCTCAGCACATCCTCCAAGAGCTGGAGCGCCCGTTTGAAATCGATGGCATGCCGGTCACCGTTGGCGCGTCCATCGGCATCGCCCTTGCGCCAGATCATGCGGATGACGAAGATAAACTTCTCAAGCGCGCGGATATCGCACTCTACGCGGTTAAAGCGGACGGCCGAAGCGGCTTCAGAATCTTCCAACATGAGATGGAGTTAGCGACGCGAGCCCGGCACGCGGTGGAGTCCGACCTTCGGGGTGCCTTGGCCAACGGCGAGTTCGAACTTCATTACCAGCCCATCGTTGATCCAGCGACCGGCAACGCTGTCAGCTGCGAAGCCCTGTTGAGATGGAAGCATCCGGTCGCCGGCTACATTCCTCCCTCCGAGTTCATCCCCGTAGCCGAGGATACAGGCCTCATCCTGCAACTCGGCGAATGGGTTCTCCATGAGGCCTGTCAGGAGGCCAGGCACTGGCCACAAGATGTAAGCGTCGCTGTCAATCTGTCTCCTCGGCAGTTCAGCGAGCCTCAATTGGCATTCCAGGTTGTAAGGGCGCTCGAGCGCTCCGGTCTGCCACCACAACGTTTGGAGCTGGAGATCACTGAAAGCGTGACCCTGGGTGCTACCCAGAAGGTTGTCGAGACGATCAGCAATCTCCGTCGGCTCGGCGTACGCCTGTCTCTGGACGACTTCGGAACTGGATATTCGTCTCTCAGTTACCTGCGTAAATACGCCTTTGACAAGCTGAAGATAGATCGTTCTTTTGTTACAGATTTGAGCAAGACTGCCGAGTCCATTGCTATCATCCGAGCAATCATCGGGATGGGCAGAAGCATCGGTATGGTGATTGTCGTTGAAGGCGTCGAGACAGAGGCGCAGCTTGCAACCCTCAGGGAGGAGGGCTGCGATCTGGTTCAGGGGTACTACTTCAGTCGACCCGTTCCCTCGCAAGGTATTCGGGCCATGCTTGCAGCACCGGGGACACTGTCCAAGCTGGCCAGCTGAAGCCTCTTAGCCGTGTATCCGGACCTCGCACGGCTTGGCGGGCGGAGCTTTCGCTATCAGCCTATCCTGGGCGGTGACGAGGCGCTCCATGATACTGAGATCCCTGTCCGTCAGGTTCATAGCGGCGGCAGCCCACACCGTTACGATCTTTCTCAGTTCCTCGAGCGAGATGCGGTCGACCTCGCGTGCGGCCTGATAGATCGCTTGCTGACCATTGCGGCGGCGGTGATTGCCGGCAATGTAAGAGCGCACTGCGGCTTCGCCCTGACCGCGCTCCGCAAGGATATGAACGATTCCGAGCTCATGCATCTCCTCCGCTGAATACGTTCGTCCTCCGAGAATAAGCTCTTGAGCTTTAATCGTTCCGAGGCGTCTAGCCAGGAAGCTGTAGGCTCCCATCCCAGGAAATAAACCGAACAGAATTTCCGGGAAGCCGAACTTGGTCCCTTTCTCGGCTATAATCACATCGAACGAGAGTAGGCCCTCGAAGCCACCACCCAGCGCATCGCCTTGGACCAGGCCGACTGTTATGATCGGCAGATTGAGCGCGTTCATGTTGCGGTGAAGTACGTCGACACATGAGTTGCCATAGTTTATGAGGGCCGCTTCATCGCCCGCTCGGATCTTACTGGCGAAGAGCTGCAGGTCGCCTCCGAGGCTGAACACTCCAGGGAAACGCGATCCGAAGACAAAGTATTTTATATCCAGGCAATTTGCAGCGAAACTCCTCTCTATGCCGTCTTGAAGCCGCTTGAAGTCCGCCAACATGCCCGGATTTTGGCATGGACGTCCGTCGGGGCGCATGTAAGCCCACAAGGTACCATTCGACGCTTCGAGATTGACTTCGACCTGTTGCAGTTCGGAAAGCCCTCGCTCCAGCGCCGGTGCGCTTGAGTTCAGGATCCGCTTCTCGCTCCTTCGGCCAACAGCCCCCGGCCGACGCCGAACCGGGATCGGTCCAGGATATGGCACCGTACCCTTTGAGATACCTGCAGAAGACGCCATGTCACCAGGATCCGTTAAGTGATCCTTAACCCTATGTTGGCGGCTTCGGCAGAGCTAGAGGGCCGGGCTGCCGTCCCGGGGATTCTTGCTAGGTGGTTAATTCCTCGGACGCCTGAGTCTGTCTTGCTCAGCGACCTCCATGGGGTTGGAACTGGACCTGCGAAGCGTGGCCGCACGCTTCGTCGCGCGCAAAAAAAGCCCGAGCGGAGGCGGACAGATGGGCATCTTGTCCGGTGGCCCGGCAACCGAGTTGCGGAGATAGGTTCTGCGGGTCCTCCCCTGGCTGCCCCACCCGTTGCGGGCAGAGTTGCTCCCGACTTTTGGCTCTCTGCAGGTCTGGATTTCGAGGTTCGCATTAGGTGTTAGCCGGCGGGAATGCGCCAAGATCATCGGGGTGTCCGAGGCGGCGATCCGGAAGGCCATCAAGTCCGGCCGCATCACCGCAGAGCCGGACGGGACGCTGGATCCCGAGGTTGTTCGTGAGGCCTGGATCAGGAGCACGGACCCGGCGCGTACCGCCGTGCGCACCGGTTCGCAGGGTAGGCAGCCGGTCGAGCTAGCCCCGGCCATCGCCGCCCAGGCCTCGGTCGAGGCTCAGCTTGCGACCACCCGGGTCCGGGAGATCCTGGCGGCCGAGGGCATCCAGGTCGATGGGCCGCTCACCTTCAACGATGCCCGCACGGCAGAGAAGATCGTCCAGACCTGGCAGCGGAACCAGGCACACGCTGAGGCTCAGGGGCGCCTGATCGACGCCGAGGCCGCGGGCCGGCGCTGGGCCGATGAGATCGTGAAGCTCCGGGCGCGCCTGCTCGCCATTCCGGGTGACATCGCGCTGGAGCTGAGCCACCTGACGAAGCACGACGTCTCGGTCATCGACCGGATCGTGCGGGATGCCATGGAAGCGGGCGCCGGTGACGACGCTTCTTGATCAGACCGCCGCGAAGGCACTCGCCAAGCTTCGACCACCGCCCCGCCTGCCGCTGTCGCAGTGGATCGAGCGTCACATGCGCCTTCCCGAGGGGCTCGCCGCGAAGCCGGGACCCGTCCGGCTCTGGCCGTTCCAGAAGGAGATCGCTGACGCGATCACCGACCCGATGCTCGAGCGCGTCACGGTACGCAAGTGCGTCCGCGTCGGCTACACCACTCTGCTCACCGGTGCAGGCCGCCGTCAGTGGGAGGGTTCGGGTATCGCGAGGAAGCTGATGCGGCCCCGCCTCTTGAGTACGCCCGCCTACCGACCCCGCCCAATAATGGTTTCCGGCTGTTTCTCAGGCAGGGAAGGCCTCGTGATGAGAAGCACGCTCCGGCTCTGCAAATAGGCTGGTCTGCAAATGAGGCTCTCAGTCCGAGAACTCGACCAAGAGGTACAGGGCCGCAAGCGCACAGATGATTGCGTACACTGCTCCCATGCCCACAACCCCTCCAATCGCAGAGGAGGGCGAGAGATTACTTGGGTCGGGGTGGTTTTCGGCAGACATGATTGAATTTGAGCAAGCACGCCGCGTGCTTGCAACAAATATTCTGCATTAAGACCGATCTAATCCGAGCCGGCCGGTCACCGCGCGCCTACTGACATCGAGAGATCCTATGGCTCTGACTGCCATCGGCCGCGCCCCCTCGTCGCGCGCGAGGCACTGAAAACCCGCGCCTACAAGGATAATGTCGGCGTCTGGACTATCGGCGTCGGGCGCACCTCGGCGGCTGGCCCGCCTGCCGTGACCAGCGGTCTCGTCGTCACTGAAGCTGAGGCGCTGGCGATCTTCGACCGCGACCTCGTGAACTACGAGGCGACCGTCGACCAGGTCGTGAAGGTGTGGCTCGCCGACCACGAGCGCGATGCCTTGGTCTCGATCTGCTTCAACATCGGCCAGGGCGGCTTCGCTAAGTCCACGTTCGTGAAGCGACTGAATGCGGGCGACCGTGCCGGCTGCGCCGCGGCGATCATGTCTTGGACGAAGAATAAAGAGCTGATCGGCCGCCGCACCGCCGAGCGCGACCAGTTCCTCACCCCCTACAGCGTCAGCCCGCCGAAGGCCCGGAGCGGCGACCGCTCGCCTGTGAAGGCCGATGGCTCGGCCCCCGCTACCCTCGTCAAACCGAAGAGCGATCGCATGTCCGTCACCGCAGGCAACTGGGCCGAGACATCGCTCGCCCGCTACGAGGTGGAGGCGATCCAGAAGCGCCTGCGCGACCTCGGCTACTACATGGTCGGTAAGGTCGATGGCATCTGGGGGCCGTCCACGGCCGGCGCTCTGATCGCGCTGCAGACCCAAGCCGGCATCACCGCCGACGGGCGTTGGAGTCCGCAGTCGAAGGCCGCGCTCGACGACGACAAGAACCAGCGCAAAGTCTCTGACGAACGGAAGCGCACCACCGCGGCCGACCTCCGCGCGCAAGGCTCCGTCATCGCGATTCAGGGCAGCCGGGTGACGTGGTCCTCGGTCTGGCAGATCGTGCTCGGCGCGATGGGCATCCTCCAGTACCTCGCCCAGAATTGGCAGGGCGACCTTTCGAGCCTGCCATTTCCGGCTAGCCTGATCCTCGGCTTCCTGCCGCCGTGGGTCGCGCCGGTCCTGATCATCCTGCTCAACGTCTACAACGCACTCGCCGCCCAGGGCATCGTCAAGGCCCGCGTCGTGGCCGAGCGGACCGGCCTGCACAACGGCGAACCTGACCCGGCGCCGAGCCCGCCCGTGTCCGCGGCGCCCGACGGGCCGCGGCTCGGCGGCATCCTGGGCTCGCTCTTTGGTACCCGGTGAGGGCGTCTCGATGGACGCCATCGATCCCTCGGCAGGCGTGCAGCGGCCCGCCTTTCTGCGTCTGCACGGCTCAAGGGACAGAGTGATGGGGGATCAACAACCGACCTCGGACGACGCTGCCTGGGTCAAGATGCAGATCGACATGGCGGTGACCAAGGAGAAGGTCGACGCCGTCCTGGGCGATGTCCGGGGCATCCGCGAGGACCTGCGCAACGTCTACGCCACCAAGACCGAGCTGAAGGAGGTCGCCGAGGATGTGGCCGGCCTCAAAAACAACGTGAGCTGGCTGGTGAAGGCAATCCTCGGCGCGGTGCTGACGGCCGCGCTCGGACTCGTTCTGGTCAAGGGCGGGGTGCCGCACTGATGGACAGCAACAAGCCCCCGATTCCAGACCTCGACCGCACCGACGAGATCTACGCCCGCGCCATCGAGCTCGCCTACGGCCCGTCCCGGCGCCAGGCGAACGTGCAGCGCGTGCTCAACGTAATCTACTATGGCGCCATCCTGATCGCTCTCGCCTGGATCTTCTCCATGGTGCTCGACCGGACTGTGCCGGTCCGGCAGATCCTGCGCGAGGTGGTGAACCCGAACCGGCAGGTGCATGTCGGCGAGCGCATCCTGATCCATGGCATCCGCCAGCGCGACCGCCAATGCGAGCTGACGCGACGCTGGTGGATGATCGACGGCGGTGGCCGCCGCCTGGACTACGAGGCCGAGCGCTTCGACGCCTACGGCGAGATGGGCCGCGAGGAGGAGACCATCGGTCCCTTCATCCCGCTCGATGCCATGCCCGGGCGCGGGCGGCTCTACGGCGTCTTGGCCTACGACTGCAACCCGCTGCAGCGAGCCTTGGGCTGGTCGATCGTCAGCGTGCTGCCGGCGCTGGAGTTCGAGATCCTGCCGCGCCGGACGAGTGAGCAATGACCGGCTCCGGCCACCTCGTCATGGCGCTCCTCGCCGGCATCCTCATCGGCCTCGCCGTCGCGGCGGTGGTGCGGGATCAGCTAAAAGATAGATAGGCGCCAGGAATAAAGCTTTCCACCAGCAAGGGAAGCGAAACACCAGAGGCAATGTATTACCAGCGTGCACTTACGCTGGATCCAACCATGAAACTCCTACTCGCTACGTTGCCCGCTCTCTTCTTTGCCATAGACGCTCCGACACCTGTGATCGTACTTGTGGGAGCTTTTCTTGCAGGCCCAATCTGCAGCGTGTTCCTGACGGAGAAGACCGAAGCCTAGCCTGCGCCGCACTCACCCGAGACCACCTCAGCCCGCCGGGTTCGCCGCGGCGGGTTTTTCCTTCCTCAACGAGAGGCCTACGGCCTCACTCGTTCGCGGGATCGTCGACTTTTAGACAGTACCAGTTGTGTCACAATGGCGGGGTTTCGTACGAACCCATACCGGCCATCTAACCATGTGAGTTGACGAATGGTTAATTGCGGGCAACCTCGCCCTGGGCAGTTGCAGATCACGAACAGGAAGCAGTCCTGACGGCAATCTGTTCAGTGCGGGGGCGTAGGTGGACAAGCGTAAAAAGCTTTCATGGGATGACATACTCAACCAATCATCCGACCCGAAGCCACTTGATCGCGTCGAATCCTCGGAGGTCCACCTCAACAGTGTTGTGCGGCTGATCAGCCCCGCCGAGGAGGTTGCAGGCAAGTCGCCGCCCACCCGCAGTTCGTCACCTGAGGAATGGTCTCACCTGATCGAACGTGTGCGGAGCGCCGCAACCCGCGTGCGCGAAGTCGAGACCGAAGCCCACGAACAGGAATTGCGCGTTCAGGACCTTCTCGAGCGGGTGCGCGAGGACATCGCCAACGCCAATGAGCGCGTCAAGGCGGCGGAGGCGCATACGCGCGAGATCCAGACGCGCGCGGACGCGCTGCTCAAGGCGGCCGATGAGCGGGTGCGTGCCGCCGAGGAGCGGGCACGGATCGCGGAGGAGTGGCTGGCACGCGTCTACGACACCATCGCGAGCGAGTTCGCATTCGCCCAGCCCGAGAAGCGCTCCGTATGACCCGGGCAGCACGCGAGATGGAGGTTGTGCTGGACGCCATGCTCTTTGGTCCGAACGATGGTCCGGGTCCCGGCAGCATCGTCATGGGAGCCTCGTCCATGACGGCGCCCGTGCAGAATGTCGTGCCGCTCTTCAACGAGCAGGAGGCGCGCGACGACGGAGCCGGCGCGATGCCCATGCCTTCGGACGACGCGACCGAAGCGTATGCTCTGGACGCTGCCGACTGGCCGGGCGCCATTCAGCTCGTGCGCGATGTCGGCGCGCGAGTCCGGCGGGCACGCGACCTGGCGCAGGAACTCACGCGGGAGTCGCAATCCCTCGTTCAGCGCAGCCTGTCTCAGACCGAGGCGGCCGAGGAGCGCGCACGCGTGGCGGCAGCCGCGGCCCAAAAGGCCATCTTGCGCGCCGAGAAGGCGGAGGAGGCCGCGCGCCTTGCCGAGGCGCGGGCCGAGCGCGCCGAGGCGCAGGCGCAGGCCGCCAAGGCTGCCGAGGCCGAAGCGCGGCTCTGGCTTGGGCGGCTCTACACCAGCCTGAAAAGTGAGTTCGACAGCTTGACCGAGAGTGAGTGAGCTGAGCGCTAGCTTCCCTCACTAATCAGCCCCATAGCCTCTGGCGCGCGGGCCTTTCTTGCGTTCGACCTGGCATGCGCGCAGATTGCTCGCGAGGGATGTCCCTATTCCTCAACCGAGAGACTCTACCTCAGCCCGCCCGGCTGCCTTCCCCGCCGGCGCGGGCTTCTTGTTGCGCTCCGAACCTGATCTAGGTCAGTTACTGCCGGGCGATGCAGGCGCAGGATGCGTGCGTCGGGTCGGCATGCCCCCCGCCGTCCGACACGGCCCCACCAGTCTACCTGCCTGTTCCCACGCTGGCGGGGCCGTCCTGACCTTAGGGCGTGACTTCCGCCCCGCAGCCTCAGGCTCGCGGGGTTTTCTGTGGCCCTACTCCCTTTGAGCCGAGCGAGTTTACCCGTCTGGCTTATCCAGTTGGCTTGCACAGAGACAATACTCGACGGATCATGCGGCAACGGAGTCAATATTCTGGCTCTGGAGGCGACGAGTAGCCTCGCGCCGGCTTCGCGCCCTGGCTTGCAGGGTAGTTCAGTCGCCACCCTTCGCCCCGCAGCCTTACGGCTCGCGGGGCTTTTCGTTGGTCGATTGCGTCAGGGCATGGGCGGCTCCTTGCTGCCGAACCGATATCCAAGCGCGCCGGTGATAAGAGCTATTGCTCCTGCCGCAAGCCTGTCAAAGGCCGCGACTAGATTTTCCAATTATATAGCGAGGCAACCGGCGATGGTGAGCCGGATACTCGTACGATACCCACTCAAACACTAGACGAGGCACCACCGATGGACCGGAACGACGCCGAGACTTCAGCGCGCTGCCCCTGGCTCAGCTCATGTAGGTCGGACCAGGGTACATCAAGGTTGCAGATTGGGCGGACGCCCTCCAGACTGGCAAGGATCCCTCTCGGATAAACATGGCGAACGCCTCGACCACCTCCCACTGATCAAAGGCGCGCACCCCGTCCACAGCGCGACACACGATACAGGCTCTTTCAGAAGCACCCGCGCTAGGTGGTCGGCTTTCTAACGTGAACACCACTCCTGACCGATCAGGCCTCAGCTCATCTGGCAAAGCGTCGATCCTGCGCCAGAGGCAGTACCAGCGCGCGCATGCCTTCGGACGCTCATGGTAGATCCCGCACGCCCACCCGGTGTTATGCCGACACAGGATGCCCGCGGGCTTGCTGAGCGCTTTGATCTCCAACATTCGGCAACAGACCGTGCATCCGCCGCATGATCGGCCCGGGTCGGTCATCGCTTCGGTTCCTTCGCCAGAATCGCTCACCGCTAGTCCCGCGCACTTACCACGCTCCGAGGCCCTCGCTGATGGCTGCATGAGGGTTGCTCGGCTCGGCGGAACGGTCCTTCGCATCCCGCTGTTGCCCTGGCACTTCAGGGGAGTGATATGCTAACGGGCAGCCTGTTGTGGCTCATCGGGATTCCGATCCCGATCATCATCTTGGTTTGGTTCTTCTTCCTGCGCGGTCGATGATCTGTCGGCTGCAAGTGATCTTAGATCATTTGCATATCGTCCCGCTTAAGTCCGAGCCTGCGCACCATGTCTCGGGACAGGCCGCCCACAAGGTAGGTCTTCGTGCCGTCGGCCGAGAGGCCTCTGACCACCGCTAACGCCTCTTCGGCGCTCGGCTTCACGACCGCGTAGGTTCGATGAGCCTCGCGTCGCTGGACGACCGTGATCAAGAACGCTTTGTATCGATCGGCCTTCGGCATCGATGGCCCATCGCATAGATAAGCCGACTAACATAGCCGGGACTGCCAACGGCAAACAGCTATCGGACGGGTTGCTCCATGCCAGAGCGCAGGCCCCAAACCCCGGCGCGGGTAGCGATCCGGTAACCACGCCGCGCCATCATTTGGCCTCTGGCGGCGAATTGCTCAACCTTGCAGTCAGACAGGCGGGCCGGGCTTTCTTCGAAGGTCGGCTCGGTCCGCCACTCCGCACCGGCCGCGCTCAGTCGCAGGCCGAGCCGCCGGCTCTCAGCCGTTTCCCGCCACCTGCCGGGCCGTCCTGAAGGCGTGCTGTGCTTCGCCTACTTGTCGTGGTGGCCGGCGGCGACGCGGTCGGTCAGGGCCATCAGGAGCCCCGAGACCACGAAGATCATGTGCAGGCCGACGAGCCAGGCGAGGTCGCGGTCGGAACTGGCCTTCACGTCCATGAAGGCCTTCAGGAGCTGGATCGCCGAGATGGCCACGATCGACGACATCAGCTTGAGCTTCAGGCCCGTGAAGTCGATCGTGCCCATCCATTCGGGCCAGTCCTTGTGGTCCGAATGGTCGAACTTTGAGACGAAGTTCTCGTAGCCCGAGAACATCACGATGATCAGGAGCGAGGCGGTGAAGGACAAGTCCACCAGCGTCAGCACGCCGAGGATCGTCTGCGACTCGTTCGATTCGAGCGCGTGGAGCGCGAAATGGGCGATTTCCTGGAGGAGCTTGACGAGGAGCACGAACAGGCCGATCGCCAGTGCCCCGTAGAACGGGGCCAGCAGCCACCGGCACGCGAACAGGGCTCGCTCAAACGCCCGTTCCAGCATCCGCATCCTCTCCCGCTCAAGCTTCGTGGGCGGTGTCGCACGCCCGCGCGACACCGGCAAGGTTCGGGCACTAGCGCCGCACGACCCCACCAGCCCAGCCGCCACCCTTCAGGCTCGCTGTCTCGGCCGTCTTGTAGATCGGCACCAGCTCGCGTCGGCCGTTTCTGAACTCGATGACGACCTCTTCCGCGCAGGTCCGCATGTCGTCGGAGCCGACGAGGTAGTCGAAAACCCAGAACGGGTTGGAGCGCTTGCTGGGCTTCAGGTCCACGGCCACGCGTAGGACGAGCCGGATCCGGTGCTCGCCGGCGTGCTGGCCGCGGATCAGCGCATGGGCGGCGGCCGTCTGCGCGATGAACGCGGAGCCGATGGTCGTCTCTGGGAAGTTGCGCGAGTGGTAGTCGTCGGTGGTGACCTCGCGCCAGGGCGGCAGTACGATCATTTCAGCCCCACCTCACGAAGGCTGCGATGACCGAGATTACCAACGCTGCGAGCAGCCAGGGATGTCCGTAGGCGACAGCGAAATAGATCAGTCCAAAGAAGGCCGCCGCGATCGCGATCATGACGGCGCCGGCAACAGGGTTCATCGCTTCTCCAAGCGCGCCTTCGGCATGACTTTGCGAAGGGCGGCCTTCTTCAGCCCCATGCTCGCCTCAGGATCTCTCAGCGTCTTAGCGACGAAGGACTGGCTCCGCAGGAAGGCGATCATGTTCAAGGCATACTCCGCCCCGACGTTGAGGCGCCCGACCGATGGGTCGGCTGCCGCTGCATCGACAGCAGCGTCCACGTCCTGTTGAGAAAGGCATCCCTGCCGCAGCAGCGCCTCGATGGTTTGGGCTGAAGTCATACCGAAATAGCTAGGGCGCAGTTGCAGACCGGTCAGGCCCAGCATGGTCGGCAGGATCACCGCTTCTTCGGCCGAGCCAGCAGGATTGCCGTGCGCACAGCCATCCGCCTCGTACCTTGTGACGCCGTTTTGTCACGGAGCACTGCCGAGGCATGTCGGTCTGCCTTCACGACCGCGACGAGATCCAGCTCGTAGCCGTCGCCGATCGAGAATGAGGCGGCCTTTCGATCCGCCATGTAGGCGTCTACCGCCGCGTGCAGGTCCTCGGCGGTGATCGCCTTCGCCTTGAACAGCTCGCCGGTGGTCGGTGGTGATTCGGCCATGTCTCAGATCATACCGTTCGCCACCGGAAATCCCAGATCGGAATGCCAGTCCCGGCGCCCGGCACGTTCCGGTAGTAGGTCACCGGCCCGGACTTGATGCGGTCGGCCAGCACGGTCTCCACCTTCCTGCCGCCGAGCACGAGCGCCCCGCAGAAATCGACGCGGACCGTGCCGAGCTGAGGGTGCACGCCGAAGAGCTCGGGCGTCGTCCAGCCGTGCTCGATGAGGTCGGCACTGTGCCGATCGAGCGCATCCAGGCTGGCTTCGTGCATCGCAGCCCAGGCCGCTGCCGTCATCCCGGGGCATGGCGGCACGTTCGGTTTGAGACGCAAGAGGCCGTCGCGCCAGGCCTGAAGGGCGGAGGGTGGTGTCTGCGGTGCGGGCGATGCGGACATGGATCCCAGGCGGCTCGAGGGAGCGCCGGGAATAAGCGGGCGGCTGGCGACTCGCTAGGACTGGGAGGGCACACTGGCCCACCCGGCAAGCCCCTCCACCAACCCACGGGTCGCCAACCTCCGCTCCGGCACCGAACCCTTCCCCTCAGCGATAAAGCGGTAGAGCGTCGAGCGTGGCAGTCACATCTGCAGTGTCCTCCACTCCAAGATGCGTTTCAAATTTTGCGCGCGTTCGGTACGAGCCAGAACCTATATTAAAGAAAGTTAATATGATTTGGTCTGATCACACCGCTGCTGTGGGCCGAGCCACGTGCGGGACAGACTGTCGATGCGAGGAATCGTGCTGCAAGAAGTCAGGTCCGTGCGCGAACGCGTTGTGGACGTTCTCTTATTCCTGTTGTCGCAGACCGATCAGCCCTCGCGCGACGATTGGCTTAGCGCTGTCGACGACCTCTTCGGTGACCTGCGCGAGAATGAGAAGCAGCGCATGGTTGACGCGGGCATCTCCATGCTGGCCGCAGAGCGTGCGCGTTCGGCTCCAACACTCAAGTTGATCCAAGGCGGTGCAGTTGCGGATGGTCGAGACCCGCGTGACCGTCCGAAGCGGCTGAGCTCGGCCGCTTATTGTCGAGCCGTTGTCGGGGAGAATGTTCCCATGCTTTCCCACCGCGGCACTGTTCGAGTAGCCACGGCTGCCAAATGAGGCGTGTTGCAGAACGCGAGCCCTTTCTCGGACGCTTTTTTGGGATGTGTTCCGAGACAATCGGCGTCTAATAGCTTGATTGCGCCTGGGTATGTGTTCTCGAACGACCGTTGTCCGGGCAAGCACGCTGTCCGAGGCACCGGATGCAAATCGGACGCTTCGGAACCGACTGGGTCGCGAAGGCTCTGTCAGGGGGCTTCTTTTCGCTTACTGCTCATCTCGGCAGCCCGCCGATACCAGACCCGAGACTTCTGGGCATCGCCTTTGGCTTGTAGGCCGAGCGACTTGAGGTAGACCGCATCGTAGCTCTTTGCCATACCAAGTGCGCCGGAGATCTCGCCTGCCTTATACGCTTCCTCGTAGAGGTAGCGGGCGACCGAGTACTGGCCCCGGCGCAGAAATTGATCGGCTTTCTCCACCGCGCCGGTCGGGGCAGCGGCAACCAACCCGGGTGCTCTCATATCGGGGCCGGGGCTCATCGGCTCAGCTGTTTTCGTCTGACCAGTCGCTGCTCCGGCCACCCCTGGCGTCACGGTCGGCTGTGGCGCCGCATCCGTTGGTTTCGCCTCGGCGGCCACTTTTGGTCCTCCCGGGTCCACAGCTGATCCGGTCTCCTTCACCTCGGCGGCCCTTGCGGGCTCCGGATTGGAGGTGGCCTCGTGCACCTGCGCATCTTGGGCGTTCGCCACTTCGCGCAATGGCGCGGGAGCCACAGCCTCTTCCGGGAGCGCGGGGGGCGGCAGGTTGGTGAGCCGTTCCGGTGCTGGGTTTGCCGTATTGACGGCCAGCTTGAAGTCCTCCGCCGTCCATAGCGGCGGCATCTCCGGTTTTCGTGTGGTGCGAGCCTCGGGCGGAGGCGCCTTCCGCGCAGGTGCCTCCGTCTCGCGTGCATCTTGCCCGCGTTGGCCGATCGTGAAGAAGGCGGCTGAGCCGCCACCAATCACCGTGACGATCCCGACGGACCAAAGGATGAGACGATACTTGCGGTAAAAGCGACGCAGTGAGCTTTCAGCAATGAAGTTCTGCGGCTTGGAAAGAGCGGAATCGTAGGGGGACTTCCGCACCATGGACGCCTTCCTGCCCAATGCGCACGAAGTGTATCACCTGAAAGCTGCTTAACTGCTTCTCAAATGCAATAAGCTGGATAATCGTATGAAACCGTACAATAAGGTCTTCTGAAGCATTACCGACGACCTGATCAAAGCGTAGGCATATCACGTGGAGCCAAGCAGGCGCGAACATGCGCCTGCCCCGTTCTGACAGGGGCGGCGGATCAATGAGCACACCTACCTGCCACGTCTACTCACCATCATCAACGGCTAAGGAGAGCAGCTACTTCAGTATGCTGTCATCGAACTTGACGGCGCAGCGTTGAACCGAACCTGCCTGCGAGTTGCGCGCCTGAACGACCGTCCCGCCGCGCCCCAGGCAGGCAGTCGAGAATTCGTCTGGGGGGCTGGAGAACAAGGCTGCCAGGGACGCTTGCACTGACTTTTGAGCGGTTGCAGCAACCGCGGCGAGGTGAGCAATACCGCCTACTCGATCGGCGTCAGCATAGCGCTGCAGGCTCAGCGCCGCGACAGCGACCACAAGCATACCCAGGAGAATGTTGCGAGCGTTGCGTCGGCGCGCTGGCTGGACAACGGCGCAGTGAGGGCAGCACCTTGCATCGCTGAGAATGGGTTGCTTGCACCGCTTACATCTCAGAAGATGACCAGCCATTTGCCGCTCTCCCGAACTATCGTCGGTCCTGCTGAACCTAATGCATCGTCATAATCTTGTCCGCTAAACGGTTCGACCCCTGTTCCGACAGGGCTTCGAATGCCACGGGGGTGTTCCGCAGTTACCACCACTCGGCGCCCAGCAAATCGAAGCTGCGTCGCTTTCCGGTCTCGCGTGTGCTGGGCAGTTGCTCGTTCGTGTACGTCATCGTCTCGAAAACCGTGCTCCGGACCGGCTCGGCGCTCACCCAGACGACGATGACCTCGTTCATCATTGGGACCTCACCCTTGGGGCTTCGTATACCACCTCAGGAGCGCCAGCATCGACAGGGACGCCCGTTCGCTGCCGCGGGATCTCAGCCCGTCCGGTAGCTGTCCTGAGGGTGTGGAGCTTCTTCAGAGACCTGCTGTGCAACTTTGGCGACTGCAGCAGCCTGACTGCGCTCGTTGACCGACTTGAGTCCCTGAAACCGATTCTCCATGACCGCGAGCTCGTCCCAGGTACCGGCCGTGTCCCGATAGATCACACGGTAGCCGCTGAGATCCCCGAAGCGTTTATGAAGATCCTCGATGACGTGGACGGCGTCGTTTGTGATGGATTCCGCCTTGTCGAGATCGACGAGACAAATCACGTTTCCGATCACCTCGGTAGTGTATTCGGCGCGACGTCCAGGCATGTCTTTTCGTCCCTCACGGCAGGAGACCATCTTCTCGTGCGCTACCTCTTCAACAGGTAGGCTGCAAGCCAAGACGCTGGTTTCTCGCCAGCGCGCTTCAGACACGACAGCGCATGCTGTGACTCGCTCGGCGCTTGCGATTGCGTCCTCGCGCAGACCGTATATCGCCGTCTCCCCTGTCCCAGTGGTCAAAACCTGACGGATGGTTCCCGGCTCAACACGGGCTTTTCCGCATTCGGTCACCCATGTCGGGGAAACGACCCTGTTGCTTATCAGCTAGGGATTCTGGTTGACGACCTGAGAACCTCGTCCAGGGAGTTGGCCGCTCTTGTGTAGGCGTCGTCCGGTGCGGCGGCCCGGCCCATCTGCCTCAGCGCCCCTTCTGCAGCCTCACGTAGTTGAGCATATTCGGCGTGGAGTTCGACGTAGCGGCGCGCGAGATTCGAGTCGACCGCCTTCGTCTGCGCCATCTCAAGAGCCTCCGCGTGGGTGATTGGCGTCTCGTTCATCTCACGCACTCCTCAAGTGTCAGGAGAGCGAACGATAGCCGACCAGTGAGGGATTGTGGTCTGCGGCGCTCGTCCGGTGCTATCATTCCCAATTCCAACCTCACTGGTTCGTGGGAGCTGAAGCCACACTGGGGACGTCGATGTATGCCGAGGGAGGATGGGAACCACCCCAGAAGCCGCCGCGGCCGCCCCGCCGGGAGCGTCAGCTTTCTGAGCGCCAGAAGCTGGTTTTGGTGTGGCTGATCGCTGTGAACGCGCTGCTCCTGCTCATCGCACCGATTGGCGGCGCGTCCGTGATCCACGCTCTCGTTGCGGTGCTGAGGCATGGTTAGCCCACGTGCGGGGCGCAGGCCGGAGTTTTTCCGTTCCACCTGAACAGGACGTTCCAGACTGTCTCAATATCGGCATGTCAGGGGCGATCAGAGGCGATGGCAACCAAGTCCGGACAGAGGCCTGAATCCTCAGATGGGGCGTCGCAAGACGTTACCTGCTCATCAAGAATCCAGCGACGCGCGGCTTCGTCTCCGAAGTCAGCCCAGCACAGGTTGCACTGCCCGAATTCGCGAGAGCGATGACCCAGTTCGTCGGTTGCCGCCTTCCTTCGGAAAAGGCCGTGGCCAACCGCGTAGCGCTCAGTTCATGCCTTTGCGTCGCCGGCTGCTTTCGAGCTTGGCGAGCTTGCGGCCGACCTCGAGCAGCAGCATCTCCGAGAGCAGCTTTAGATGAGGATCCTCACTCTCCATCACCGCCCGGTGGGTCGCGATGCAGTGATCCGCAGCTCGTTCCAGAGGATGGCCTGATGCCGCCTTCTCGCTCCGGACATAAGCATGCTCGCTCATCCGGCTTGCGGTGATGTCGATGATGATGCCACGGCCTCGACAAGGAGCACCTGACGCGTCGAGCTCAAAGCGTCCCCGTGCAAGGATCCAGCGGGTCATGCCGTCCGCTGAGCAGACGCGATACTCTGCCACGTACGAGCCGCCGGCGCAGGCGCATTCGCCAAGCAGCAGCGTGACGCGCTCGCGATCCTCCGCATGGATGCTATCCGTGAACGCAGTGAATGGCGCCCCGGCTTCTGCAAGGTCGGGATCGACGCTGAACAGCAAGGCGACCAAGGCGTCCGAGCGCACGCAGTTGGTGGTGATGTCCCAGTCCCACTCGCCAATGATGTCCAAGGCATCCAGAGCCGCCTGGAGAGCGTCCGGACATGTCTTTGACAGAATGCCTTTGAGCTTGGGCACCGCCACCCCCGTCTGCACACCAACGCATTGACATAGGTTGGAACCGCACCAGAGTGCAATTTCAAGTTTTAGTGATTGGTGTATGCAACCCTAGCATATTGTCCTTCTTGGCACTAAGCAGCAGCGCTGCCGTTGGTATTTTGAGTTAGGAATTGTGATGGGCTCGAAGGCACCGCCCACGCGGTTTCTCGGTGTAGCGGAGGACGAGCTCACTCAGCCAGAGACCGTAAGCCCGGCTTCGTCCGAAGCGTCTTTGGCGCGCTCGGCGCAACTGCTGCGCGTGATTGCGGACACGCTGGGCATGCCAACCACCGATTTCTACTTGCGCAAAACGACCGATGCAAAGCCTGTCGCAGGCAGCGAGGCTACGAACGAATGCAGCGATTTGCTCCGAGCTTTCCTACGCATTCGCGATCCAGAAAAGCGGCGCCAGCTCTTGGAACTCGTCCGTAGCGCTGGCGACGAGGAGTAGCTGCGCTGCTCGGATTGCTCGTCGTTCCGGTCGCGTGCCCGTGATTGAGGGAGCAATGGGTCTCACAACAGTTGAGCGGTAGCTGGCGCAAGCCCACATTGCCGCCCACGTCCTGAACGGTATGCGTAGGTAGACCCCGCCCAGCCGGTCGTGCTCCGGCGCGATGGCGCGGAAGGGAGGGCGGGTGCGGGATCCGCTGAAAATTACCGTTTGGCATCAGAGCGGACCTCTCTGAGAGGTGCGGGAGACATGGCCCTGATTTTATTGGCAGATTGCACTTCTGCCGGGCCCACCACCCCATGCCAAAGCCATGCACTGTCATCGGTTCAGCTTGAGCATGCCCCCAGCGAATCGGGTCTGGGAGCGAATGAACCATGCAAAGTAGACCGCGGTGCCACTTCACGCTTTGGACCCAGAGGCATGTTCAGGCTGCTGCGAGATCAGGCAGGTGCGGGTAGTCTGATCGTTCAGCGAGCCGTTCGATATCGGCAAGGTGGTAGGTCTGTCCGCCACAATCGACCCTGGCGGTCTGCCGATGCTCTCTGTCGAGCCCGGTCGTGAACAGCACTGCCTGCGCCAGCCCGGCAAAGGCGCGTGTTTGGCCGCAAGGGCTGCTGATCGGCGGCGTGGTCCTGATCCGGCGCTGAGGCATCCCGAGGAGACTAAACCTTAGCCGAGCAGCATCTTGGAGCGACGATGACAAGCCGGTCCGCTTTTCCGGTCACACGGTGCGAAACGCTCTGCCGAGAAAACGACCGGACACTGTTGGCGCATTCGGGATTGTCGCTCCGCCTGCGGCTTGAGGGCGGCCCTGTAGCGCTGAGCCGCGAGGGCAAGCTGCCCAATCTCGGAGCGTGGCGGCAACCTTGGCAGGCCCTAAGGCGCATTCGCCAACAGATCAACCGCGCGGGGCGCGCACCATCATGGCGAGGAAATGGGGCGCCCCGTTGCTGACTGACTGGTGACGGTCCATCTGCTCTGGCGGTGGCCGCATGGAGGCCGACGGACACTGGACGTCCCAATTCTGCCCAACAGATCGGTCCGCACTGTTTCCAGGCACCATCCTTTGTCGCCGCCATCCTTGGCGAGCACGATCAGCAGTCTCTGACTTTGCCTGCATTGCAGCGGCCGCCGCCCCGATCCCTCATGACAGGTGTTGGCCATGGATGTTTTCCTCGAACGCTGCGCTGGCCTGGACGTCCACCAAGCCAGCATCGTCTGCTGCGTCCTGATCGGCTCTCCAGGGCGCAAGCCGCAGAAGCTGCTGCGCAGCTTCGGCACGACCACGCGCGATCTGGAGGCCTTGCGGGCGTGGCTGACCGAGCATGGCGTCACCCACGTCGGCATGGAGAGCACCGGCGTTTACTGGAAGCCGGTGTATGCCGTGCTGGAAGGGCACGTTGATCTGACTGTCGGCGACGCCCACCACATCAAGAACGTGCCTGGCCGCAAGACGGACGTGAAAGATGCGGAATGGATTGCGCAGCTGGTCCGCCATGGCCTGGTCGCCAAGAGCTTCGTGCCGCCGCCCGCGATCCGCGACCTGCGCGAGATGGTGGGTCACCGCCGCACGCTGATCGAAACGCGGACAGCAGTGCGCAACCGAGTGCTGAAGCTGCTGGAGAGTGCCAACGTCAAACTATCCGGCGTGGCCAGCGACGTATTCGGCGTCTCCAGCATGGCGATGCTGGAGGCGCTCGCCGCGGGCACCACCAACGCTTTCGAGATGGCCGGTCTGGCGCGTGGGCGGATGCGGAGCAAGCACGCGGCTCTGGAAGCTGCGCTGCAGGGGCGCATGGGCGAGCACCAGTGTTTTCTGCTCGGCATGCATCTGCGCAACCTGAAGGCGATCGGTCAGGACCTGGAAACCCTTGACGTCCGCATCGGGATCCAGCTCGAGCCGTATCAGGCGCAGCACCAGCTCCTGACACAAATCCCCGGCGTGGACTGGGTGACGGCGGCCTCGATCATCGCCGAGATCGGCACCGACATGGACGTGTTCGCCAGTGCGCGCCGCCTGGCAGCCTGGGCCGGGGTCGCGCCGGGCAACTACGAGAGCGCGGGCAAGCCGAAGGGCGCCGGAACGCGACGGGGCAACGTGTTCCTCAAATCGGCGCTGTTCGCCGCCGCCTCAGCCGCGGTGCGGACCAAGGGCAGCTATTACCGCGACAAGTACAACCGCCTGCGCGCGCGTCGTGGCCCGGTGCGGGCGGTCATGGCCATTGCGCACAAGCTGCTCGTCGCCGCGTTCCACATGCTGAGCACGGGCGAGGCGTTCCGCGACCTCGGCGAGGGCTACCTCGACCAGGTCGCCCGCAAGCGCTCCGCCTCCAAGCTCGTCCAGCGCCTGACCAACCTCGGCTACGACGTTATGCTCGTCCCGAAAGCGGCGTAGACCGCCGGCCCGCCCGTCCAAGGTCTATTTCCTCAGCAGTGTCCGACCGTTTTCTCGACGTTCGGCGGAACTGACTCCAGAGCGCCCTATGGCTCGCACCAGAGCGACCAACCAATTCGTTGATGAAATTGCCAAACCGGTGATGGCGCGCCTTGAGGTGATAGGCGTGAAGCTTGGGGTTCTAGCGGGCATAAGAGGTGATGGACGGATGTGCCCCGGTGCTCCTGATTGTAGGGCGGCAGGGCCAAGAGTGAGTAGCGCTCAGCCGAGGGTTGCGAGAGCCGCTGCCAGATCCGCCACCAGATCGTCAGGATGCTCGATCCCGATCGACACCCTGATCGTCGCATCCGTGACGCCGAGCCGATCACGCATTGCCTTCGGCACACCCGAATGGGTCGTCGAGGCGGGGTGGCTGGCGAGCGACTCGGTGCCGCCGAGGCTGACGGCGAGCTTGAACAATTGCAGCGCGTTAAGGACCCGGAACGCCTCCGCCTCGCCGCCGACGACGTCGAACGAGAAGGTCGAGCCCGGCGCCGCGCATTGCCCGGCATAGATGCGGGCCTGAGCCGAGCCGGGCGCCAGATGAGCAAGATGGTGGAGGCGCGACACCTTCGGGTGCTCGGCCAACATTCGCGCGACGATCTCGCCATTGCGGTTAGCAGCGCTCATCCGCAGCGTCAGGGTTTCGAGCGAGCGCCCGAGCATCCAGCAGGAATGCGGATCGAGCCCAGTCCCGATCGCCGAGCGCAGCATCCGCACCGGCTTGATCCGTGCCGCCGAGCCGAGGGCGGCGCCGGCGATCAGGTCCGAATGGCCGCCGACATACTTCGTCAGCGAGTAGACCGAGATGTCGACGCCGTGGGGCAGCGGGCGCTGAAAGAGCGGACCGAGCAGGGTGTTGTCGCAAACCACCACGGGTGCCCCACCGCCCTGACGGGTGCCGATCTCGTCGGCGACCAAACGGATCAATCCGAGGTCGACGAGGGTGTTAAGCGGGTTGGATGGCGTCTCGACCATGATGATGCTGACCCGTCCCGCCTCGGCGGCACGGCCGGCTGCGTCGCGTACGCTTGCCGAATTAGTCCCATCAGCGAAGCCGACGGAAGCGATGCCGAAGCCCGCCAGGGTCTTGGTGATCAGCGTCTCAGTACCGCCATAGAGCGGCTGCGAGTGCAGGATCACGTCGCCGGGCCGCGCGAAGGCCAGGATCGTGGTAGCGATCGCCGACATGCCAGAGGAGAAGACCAGCCCGGCCTCGGCTTCCTCGAACACGGCCAGCCGGTCCTCAACGATCTCACTGTTGGGATGGTTGAAGCGCGAATAGACCAGCCCGGCCGCCTCGCCGGCCGGCGGCTCACGTCGTCCGGAGACGTAGTCGAAGAAGGCCTTACCGTGCTCGGCCGAGGTGAAGACGAAGGTCGAGGTGAGGAAGACCGGCGGCTTCACCGCGCCTTCAGACAAGGCCGGATCGTAGCCGTAGCCGAGCATCAGGGTCTCGGGATGAAGCGGGCGGGTGCCCAGCGACTTCTTGTGGTAGCGATCGTCGGACATTCTGGCCTCGCGGGGATACGGCGCCAGTCCGGGGTTGGGCGGCCCGGTTGCGCGGGGTCCGGTCTCCCGGGCGAAGGAGCATGGCATAGCCACAAGCGTTCCTAAACGCTGCGGCGGCCCCGCAGCCTCAGCACCATCGTTGCGCTCGGGCCGCCATCCGAAAACCTTCACACCAGCGGACATTCGTTTGCCCCCGGTTGAAGGTCCGGTTTTCGCGCGAACCGGACTCTCTTTGCTGAGTGTCATGCAGGCGGTTGCGGTTTAATGCTCCGTCACGCAGTGACGTGAGTCGAAACCATAGCCGGACTTGAGGCTCACCTCAGGCAGGGATCGCCTGGATCAGGTTGCGTAGAGTGCCGATGCCGGCAATCTCGGTCTCCATCACGTCGCCGGGCTTCAGGTACTCCGGTGGCTTGCGTGCGTTGCCGACGCCAGGCGGCGTGCCGGTGGCGATGATGTCGCCGGGCATCAGGGTAAGCCCACGCGACAATTCGGCGATGATGCGACCGACCTTGAAGTACATCTGCTTGGTCGATGCATCCTGCTTCACCACGCCATTGACGCGCGTCGTCAAGCGTAGATCGGTGGCGTCGAGATCCTCGGCTGGCACGATCCACGGACCGATCGGCCCATGCCCGTCCACGCTCTTGCCCTTGAACCACTGCCCACCATGGAGCTTGTGCTGCATGTCGCGCGCGGTCGTGTCGTTGATGACCGTGTAGCCGAAGACGTGGCTCATGGCCTCGGCCTCGGGGATGTTACGCCCAGGCGTGCCGATAATCACAGCGAGTTCCGCCTCCCAGTCAATCGCAGTCGAGACCTCCGGATCGTAGGGGATCGGATCGTAGGGCCCGTTTACCGTGTTGACGCCCTTGGTGAAGAATACGGGATGGGCCGGGTATTCTGTCTTTGTATCGCGAGCGGCCTGCCCCTCGGCGAAGTGTTCGAGATAGTTCCAGCCGACCGCGTAGATGTTGCGCGTCGGGGCCGGTATCGGCGCGAGGAGCCGCACAGTCTCAATCTGCGGACCATCGCTTGTGGCGGCGGCGCGACGCACGGCATCGAGCGCCTTCGGACCAGCCTCGATGAGCGAGATCATCCGCGTCGGATCGATGTCTGGCACTGAGGCGCTTGTCAGATCGACAACGCGTCCGTCAGTCCGAACGGCCCCAACGCGCGGACTGCTCCCAGCCGAGGGTATGAACGTGACGAGACGAAGGGCATCTCCGCCAGCAAGGGGAATAGGACGTCCCGAACCGGACGCAGGCGCCTGCGCGGCGGCTTGTCCTGCTAGGGCCCCGACCGCCGTCGCGGCCGCCGTGAGGTGCAAGAAGTCGCGTCGGGTGCTCATGGGTCATCCTCCTCCGCGCTCGCCCTTCACCGAAGCGATCCGCGAGCCGGAAGCTTGATAGCCTGCCCGCGCTAAGGCAACCGGTTTTGACTGTCCGATGCGTCGGCATCAGCCACGCGATGCCCGACATCCTTGCCTCAGCCGAAGTTGAGCCTCTCTCGAGGCGCAAACCTGTGTGGAACGGCAAGCTCCTTCTGGACCGGGAACATTCGACCGAAAGCGTAGCTCGAAGCGTTCGGTGCGTGCGCCTTGAAGGTGGACGCACACGGCCTCGCATCGTCTGATGCGCGCCAGGATGCAAAGTCAGAAGCTCAGGGAGGAATTGGCATGCTGCGACTGGTGGCCGTCGTTCTACTCGGATTGACCATCTCCGCCGCGGCAGAGGAGCCACTCCGCTTCGAGGTCGATCCTGCTTGGCCCAAGCGGCTCCCGAACGACTGGATCATGGGGCAGGCGGCCGGGGTTGCGGTCGACGCGCAGGACAATGTCTGGGTGATCCAGCGGCCCCGCACGCTCACCGATGACGAGAAGGCTGCAAGCCTCGATCCGCCCCGCACCCGCTGCTGCAAGCCGGCTCCCCCAGTCCTCGTCTTCGATCAAGCCGGCAATCTGGTGAAGTCCTGGGGCGGCCCCGGCGAGGGCTACCAGTGGCCCCAGAACGAGCACGGCATCCACATCGACCACAAAGGCTTCGTCTGGCTTGCCGGCAACGGCGACACCGATGGCCAGATTCTGAAGTTCACCCAGGACGGCCGCTTCGTCCTACAGATCGGCAAGCAGGGGCCGCAGACGGACAGCCAGGACACGAGCCGCCTCGGCAAGCCGGCCGGCATGATGGTCGATCCGGAGGCCAACGAGCTCTACGTGGCCGACGGCTACTACAACCACCGCGTGATTGTGTTCGACGCCGAGACCGGCGCCTTCAAGCGGATGTGGGGCGCCTACGGTAAGCCGCCCACCGACGAGAAGCTCGGCGCCTACGACCCCGCGGCGGAGCCCGCGGCCCAGTTCCGCAATCCCGTCCACTGCGTGCAGATCGCCCGCGACGGCCTCGTCTACGTCTGCGACCGCACCAACAACCGCATCCAGGTGTTCAAGAAGGATGGCAGCTTTGTGAAGGAGATGTTCGTCGAGAAGAACACGCGCGCCAACGGCGCCGTCTGGGAGGTCGCCCTGTGGCCGGACGAGCGTCAGACCTACCTGCTCAACGCGGACGGAGCTAACAACGAGGTTCGCACGCTCAGCCGCGACACCGGCGAGATCCTCGGCCGCTTTGGCCGCAACGGCCGGATGGCGGGCGACTTCCACTGGGTCCACAACCTCGCGATCGACTCGAAAGGCAACGTCTTCACCACCGAGGTCGACACCGGCAAGCGGGCGCAGAAGTTCCTGTTCCGGGGCGACATGGTGCTGCGCAAGCGCGCCGCCTTGCCGGAGGGCGGCCAGCGATGATCGCCGAGTTGGATCCCGCGACAAGCGCTACCTGCCCCTGCTGCCTGCCCCGCCGCAGCTTCATGCGCCGCCTTGCCGGTCTCGGGGCGGCCGCCGTCGCCGCCTCGTCGATTTCAGCGCGGGCCGAGCCCTCGGGCTATACAGGCCTCGTGATCGACTGTCACGGGCACTACACCACCGAGCCGCCCGCCCTGCTGGCCTGGCGCAAGCGCCAGATCGACGCCATCAATGATCCCGCCCAATCGCCGTCTCCATCCGACCTGAAGGTCAGCGACGACGAGGTGCGCGCGAGCGTGAGTGGGCGTCAGCTCAAGCTCCAATCCGAGCGCGGCATCTCGCTCGCCCTGTTCTCGCCGCGGGCCGGCGGGATGGGACACCATATCGGCAACGCCCGCACAAGCCTCGACTGGTCAATCGTGTCGAACGACATGATACACCGCGTCGCGAGCCTGCATCCTAAGAACTTCGTCGGGGTCTGCCAGTTGCCGCAGACGCCGGGCGTGTCGCCGAAGAACTGCACGGCCGAGCTGGAGCGCTGCGTGAAGGAGCTCGGCTTCGTCGGCTGCAACGTCAACCCGGACCCGTCCGGCGGCTACTGGACCGATCCGCCCCTCTCCGACCGCTTCTGGTACCCGCTATGGGAGAAGATGGTCGAACTCGATGTGCCTGGCATGGTCCATGTTAGCGCCTCAGCCAATCGCAACTTCCACGCGACGGGGGCGCACTACATCAACGGCGACACCAGCGCCTTCATGCAGTTCGTCACCTCCGACCTGTTCAAGGACTTCCCGACGCTGCGTCTGATTATCCCACATGGCGGGGGTGCGGTGCCCTATCACTGGGGCCGCTACCGGGGGCTCGCGCAGGACATGAAGCGTCCGCCATTGTCGGAGCTGATGCGCAACGTCTTCTTCGACACCTGCGTCTACCATCAGCCGGGCATCGACCTGCTGCTCAAGGTCGTGCCGCGTGAGAACGTGCTGTTCGCCTCCGAGATGGTCGGTGCAGTGAACGGCGTCGATCCAGAGACCGGCCACGCCTACGATGACACCAAGCGCTATGTCGCGGCGGCTGCGATCTCCGACGCGGATCGGGAGAAGGTCTATGCGGGGAACGCTCTGCGGGTCTACCCGCGCCTCGCGGACAAACTCAGGTCAGCCGGATTGGTGCCCTAATCTCACCGTCCCGCGGCTTCCGCACTTTAAGGTTTCGAACGCCGGCTCCGCAGCTGTCCCAGTATCTTCGCGCAGGGACCAGCAATCGAAAATCTTCGCAGAAGCCGAAGTTGGCTTTCTGCCGAAAGGCGGACTTTCAGCTTTGCACCTATTGCCGTCGCTCAGCCGACGGTGACGGCAACTCGTAAGCTGGTCTTCAAAAGGTGGGCTCTTTTGCTAGTCCAGTGGACGGTCACAGGTTCCCTCAACGTGACGTCGATGAGGTTAGGTCTTGCTGACGACCAGATCGCCATACCTCGACGATGCTAGAGCTATTGGCGATGTCCTCGGATGGGTCCGCGGCTAGGATGACGAGGTCGGCGCGACGATCGGCTTCCAAGCTGCCGCGATCGGCAAGATCGAGAAGTTCAGCCGCCCGCGACGTCGCGGTGATCAGGGCCTGCATGGGTGTAAAACCCGCCTGTACCATCAGCGCTAACTCGCGGTGCTCCGCCACGCCCGAGACGCGCTCGGGTGCGGCGCCGCTGTCGGTGCCAAACCCGATCCGGACGCCGGCATCGTAGAGGACTTTCAGATTGGCGAGGTTCATAATCAGCGAGTCGCGAGCGGCCTGCGCCTTGGCGCTCGTGCGCGTCTCGCGTTGCCAAGTGGGATCGTCGAACCGGGCCTTAAGTTCGGGCGCGAGCGCCGTCCGGACGAAGGGGGTCTGTGCCCAAGCCGGTGCATCAGCGTAGGCGAAGGTCGCTTCATCGAGGGCGAGTGTCGCGATGTACCAAGTGTTGTGTGCCTTGAGCAGCGCGATGAGATCCGCATCGACCAGCTTGTCGCGCACACCGTGCGCCAGCACATCCACGCCAGCCTTGGTGACCGCACGCGCGTCCTCCAGGTCGTGTACGTGCGCAGCGACCCGCAAACCGAGCCGATGTGCCTCGTCGATCACGGCCGTGTAGACCGCCGGCTGCATCTTGGCCGGCACGGACCGACCAAAGTCGTCGAGCCAGAGCTTCACCATGTCAGTACCGCGCGCCTTCATCGCGCGGACCGCCTCGCGCGCCCCTTCGGCGTCGGTAGGGCGGAAAAGCTGATCCGGGCTCACACGGATCATCGCCTGCGGCGGCCCGCCATCGGGCACGCCGATGCCGCGATCGACGCCGAACAGATCGGCACCGGGGATCCGCCCCGCGTGTGCCTCGGCGCGAATCTCGGGCATGATCGCGCCGTTAAGCCCGAGCGCCATGACCGTGGTGACGCCCCGGGCCGTGTAGGCCTTGAGCTGGGCGAGGATGTTCTCGCGCGTGTAGTTCTGGGCGCCCACCTCGACGCCCTGCACGATGCCGACATGGGAGTGGTCGGAGATCAGCCCCGGCATGATCGTGCGGCCGTGCTGCTCTCGGATCTCGGCATCGGACGGCACCGTGACCGCGGTGCGTGGCCCTGCTGCGACGATGCGGTCGGCCTCGACGATCAACACCCCGTCCTCGATAGGCTGGGCTGATCGACCGTCGATCAGCCGGACTCCCGTGAAGGCCAGTGGTTTTGCGACGGTGCTGCCGACGCAAAAGAGGCTCATGGCAGCCGCTACAGCCGGCCGCAGCGCGTCCCGTCGCATCGCATTTTCCTCCCGATCCAGCGCGGGACATTGTCGGTCGCTATGGTTGGCGTGCGACCTTGAATCCCACGTATATTCCACGCGTCGATCTGAGGGCTTTCCGTCGCGCTTGTCGAGGTGTGTTGCTCAGCGCCGGCATTCCTGTTCCGCGGCGAACATCTCGGTGGAGAAGATCATGATGCGGCGGCGTGAATTGCTCCTGGGCATGGCGGGTCTTTCCGTGATTTCGCCCGCACTGGCTCAACCACCGCAGACTGAGCTCCATCTGTCTCTCGGGACGGCAACGCCGGGCGGTTCATTCCCCGCTTTCGGCCGAGCGCTCATCGCCGCGGTCCAAGAGGTCGACCCGGGTGCGATGATCGAGCCGAGGATCACGAAGGGTTCGACGGAGAACCTGGCCCTGCTCAAAGCGGGCAAGCTCGACTTGGCGCTCGTGCAAGGTGAGTACGCTTATGAGGCATTATCTGGCCTGCGTGCCGACGGTGGTGGTTTGTCGGTCGTAGCTCCCATCGACGCCTCGCCCGGCATGTTCGTAGTCCAAGCCGCCAGTCCGGTCCGGAGCGTTCCGGATCTGCGCGGCCGTGCCGTCGCCCTCGGCACGCGCGGCTCGGGCTTCACGATCATGGGGCGGACCGTGCTTCAGGGCTCCGGCATCGACCCAGACCATGACATCACACCGATCCTGCTTGACGATGCCGCTGACGGCGCCACACAGGTCCTCGACGGCCGAGCGGCTGCCTTGTGGGGCGCGAGCCTGGGCTGGCCAGGCTTTAAGACTCTCGCGGACGCGCCCGACGGCGCCCGTTTCTTCGGTCCGGCACCTGAGGCAATCCCGAAGATCCTGGCCTTGCGCACCTCGCTGCGTCGCCTGGCTGTCCCAGCCGGCTCCTTCCGCGGACAGAATGCAGCGATCGAGACCGTCGGATCTTGGAGCTTCATTCTCGCTCGACCAAGGCTCGGCGGAGCCGCCGTCACCCGGCTCGTGCACGCGATCGACCGTGGCCGGGACACCTTGGCACAGCTCTATCCCCAGGGCCGCGAGAGCGACCCGCACAATCTCGTCTCGAATGTCCCGAGCGCTTGGCTGCATCCGGCGACTGCGGCGTACCTTCGTGAGATCGGGGCCGATCCGGAGTGATCACCGAGCGACGGCTTTCAGGCTGCGGAGTTTCGAGCTAAGCCGGTGTGGCCAAGCTCGGCGTTTGAACTGGCTGGCCCGTGAGGAAGCTCGAGATGATTTGACTTGACCGGTATTTTGGACCGGGCTGATTGAGAGGCTACTGCATGGACAACGGAGCGAACGCACAGCGGGATTTGCCGAGCGCCTTTGCCCGATAAAGTGCCGCATCGGCAGCCGCGAGCAGGCCCGCGATGTCGCTGCCGTGCTCCGGCGTCAGACCGAGGCCAATACTCACGCTGATGGTAGCAACTCGGCTGCAGCTGAACAGGTAGGAGAGAGAGATCTGAGCGATCAATCGCTCGCTGAAGGCTTTGAGTGCGGCGGGTGAGAGATCGTCTGTGAGAATAACGAACTCATCGCCGCCGATGCGCGCCACCACGTCGTTCGGCCGTGTCGCCCCTCTCAGGCGGTCGGCCACAGCTCGAAGCAACTCGTCTCCGGTCTCGTGGCCATGCGTGGCATTGACCGCTTTGAAGCCATCGAGATCCAGATGGAGGAGCGCCGCCCGGCCAGATCGCCTCGCGTTCATGGCTTCAGCCAAACCGGCGCGGTTCGGCAGGCTGGTGAGCGCATCATGGCGCGCCCAGAAGCGGTTCTCACGCTCAGCTTGCATGGTCGCAACAAGCATCTTATTCAGCCGAAAGCCTGCCGCACTAGCCGTGGCCTGCTCCCAGTTCGACGCCGTGCTGCTCAACCTCGACGGCACGCTCGTCGACAGTCTGCCCACCCTGAACGCGACCTCGCGCGCTGAATCCGCAGCGCTCGCGCACTTGAACTTAACCACCATCCCGCGACGATGGTCGCATGAGCAACGTCATTCGCCCAGACTTCGGCAGCAAGCGAGGCAGCGAGTCCTCAAGCAGTGACGGGCAGGTTGTTAAAGCGCTCTGCATCTACGGCGAGGAGGCCGGCTACCGAGTTGGTTTGGTGCAGGACGACAGCGAGCCTGAAGGACCCGTGCTCCGGGTCTTTGTCGGCTTAATCGCAGCCAATGGCGTCGAAGCCGTGGCAGTCTTGCCGCCCACGCCCGAGGGCAGGGTCGATGCCGATACGATCGGCCTCGCCATCTTGCGCACACTTGAGATTATCGCCCGCGACCATGAGGACGCCGGCGCGCCCTGAGAGTCACAGCGCGCCGGACCTAACCTCCCTCAGGCCATTGCCGGCTCTGCCGCCTTGCGCTTGCCGGCCCGCTTCTTCGGTGCTTCGGCTTCCGTCGGAGCCTCTGCCGCCTTCTTCCGGCCGCCGCGGGCCTTCAAGGCCTCAGCAGGTACGGCAGCCTCCGTCACCTTCTCAGATGCGCCGCTGGACTTTGTGATCGGCTTACGACGTTGCTGACCAAGACCAAGGCTCTTGGCGAGGGAGGAGCGCTGCTCCGAGTAGGAAGCCGCAGTCATTGGGTAGTCGGCCGGCAGGCCATGCTTGGTGCGATAAGCCTCCGGCGACAGCCCACGGATCGTCAGATGCCGACGCAGGGTCTTGTAGGCCTTGCCATCCTCGAAGCTGATCAGCGCGTCATGGGTAATCGATTTGCGGATCTGTGCAGGTGTGGCTTTTGTCTCTGACTCGCTCACGGCAGGCGCCTGACTGAGGCCAGATACAGCCGCGTGGACGTTCATGAGCAGTGCCGGCAAGTCCCCAGCGGCAACGTGGTTGTTCGAGAGGTAGGCCGAGACGATGTCAACGGCGAGTTCGATATGGTTGGTCTGAGAAGCGACTTCGGTTTCGGACATTTCGCGACCTAACTGTTTCAGAGATCTCGATCACTAAGCGACAACCGCTGGCTGGCAACTCGCAAAGCAGTGAGCGAGAAGACTTTTCCGCAACAATCAGAGCAAAACGGAAGCCATATCGGTGCTTCTTCATCCGAGCTGGCTGCCGGCGCCGATGATCCTGAACAATCGGTTCAGCACAAAGGCCGGTAAGCCTGGCTTAGAAGCCGCTCGACATCATTGGGGCTGAACGTTCCAGGATCGGCGAGCATCGAGCCGATCCGGTCGCCGAACACCCAGTGGCGGAAGCGTCCAAGAGCCTAACGAATCCGACTCATGCCTGAGGTTGCGCATGGGTCGGTCATTTCGAACGGCTTTCGCTCTGGTCGCGTTACCTAGTGGAGTGGCTCCTAAGGCGGCTCGAGGAAACGCGAAGGAGAACGCTTAGGAAGAGGTCTACTTGAACCGCGCCGGGTTTCCCGGAGGCCATTTGGTTTGAGTCAGGCGGCCAAGGCTTGGACCTCGGCCTGGGTATAATAGCGTGCCTCCGCCTCGGCGGGAGGGATATGGCCGATCGTGTGTGGATGCCCCCTGTTTGGCAAGCTTGATCTTCGTTTTTTCGGCGGGGCTTCGATCGGACGTGTGTCAGGCCTCACGATGTGGCTTTCGATGACGCCACGGGCCGGTATGCTGTTCGGAAGGCGGGGTTCACATCGGTTCAGAGAGCTGCATGCGCTCGAGCCCCGGGTCTGAATGTCCCTGCCTTGAACTTCGAAGTCCGTATCACCTACTCCTCGTCGATCACTCACCCCGACCTTGCGGCCATGCCGTGCCTTCGCCCTATCCAGGCTCGGGTCACGCCATCCGGTAATCTTCCTGCCGCGTCGTCACGGCCCAGATCATCCGCGCCATCTTGTTCGCCAGCGCGACCGCCGCAACCATCTTCGGTTTGCGTGCGACGAGACTCGTGAGCCAGCGGTTCGCACTGCCACCTTTGCGAACCACCCAGCGGATCACGCTCATGGCCCCGACGATGAGCAGCCGCCGGATATCGGTCTGGCCCATCTTGCTGACGGATCCGAGCTTGGCCTTGCCGCCTGTGGATCGCTGCCGTGGCACAAGGCCGAGCCAAGCGGCGAAGTTGCGTCCGCTGTCGAACGTGTCGAGGTCCGGAGCGAAGGCGGCGACGGCACCCGCGGTCACCGGCCCGCTCCCCGGTATTGTGCAGAGGCGTCGCAGATCGGTGTCCGTCCGCGACGCCGTCTCCAGTTCATCCGCGAGCCGCTCGATCACGTCCGTGAGGCGCACGATCTGGTCGAGATAGATTGCCACCATCGCGCGCACTGCAACAGGCAGATCACTGGCCTCGTCAGCGAGAGACTCCTCCAGCACCTTGAGGTTTGCCGGCCCCTTCGGAGCAATCACACCGAACTCGGCCAAGTGGCCACGGACCGCGTTGATGAGCTGCGCGCGCTGCCGGACCAGACACTGGTGCGTGCGAAAGGCCACCGCGCGGCCCTGCGTCTCGGCGCTCTTCACCGCTACAAAGCGCATGGTCGGGCGCAAAGCCGCCTCGGCGATCGCCTCCGCGTCGGCACGATCGTTCTTCTGGCGCTTGACGAACGACTTCACGTAGACCGCCGGCACAAGCCGGACCTCGTGGCCGCTCTTCTGGGCGACGCGGCCCCAGTGATGCGACGTCGCACACGCTTCCATCGCCACGACGCAAGCCGGTTGATCGGCAAGGAGCGCTGCAAACCGGGTCCGCGACAGCGCGCGGTTGTACAGAACCGTCCCGTCCGGCCCCACCGCGCAGACCTGGAAGCTGCCCTTGGAAAGATCGATTGCCAGCATGCTGATGTTCGTCGCCATCGATGACCCCTTCGATCGGTTCCTACAGAACCGTCATGGCATACGAGATGCCGCTCGGTGGGGGCATCCACCGCATCAGTTCACTTCAGAGGATCGGGTAATCTAACCACCGGCCTGAGGCCAACCACAGGCTACTACGACGCCATCCATTATCCGGGCGGCAGGTACGGGCTCGCTCAGACGCTTGCCGAGGTCAGCACCAAGGGGGAGACTAAGGGTTCCCACCTCAGCCTTACGACCTGCCGATCCTTCGGTGGGGCTTCTCTTTGGCTCAGAGCTGGCGAGGGTGTTGAAGGAAGTGCCTCCCCTAGTTTGCCTTCCTTTGCATCGGGAGAAGGTAGATGAGCATGGCCTTGTCTATACCGGCAATCGAAGCAGCGACCTTCACGATGGGCTGCGCTCTCATTCATGCACAGCGACGACACGCTGAGCGGATCACCGGCTTGCTCATGGTCATGCTCTACGCCGCAGCTATGGTGCTCGCTCTTGAGTGGAGCTTGCAGAGAGCAGTCGCTGAGCCGAGAGTCATCGACCTCTCAGCGGCCTTCACTGGGATTAGCGAATGACGCCCAGTTAGCGCTCCGAGACATGGAAGGCTCCGGCTGACCCTTGGGCTGACCCAGGGCAGGAGCTATGGCCCGGCTTAGTTTTTATCCCTTGGCCGAACACACAGGACCAGCCACGAGCAAACCGGACGGGCCGCAGAGGGTATTGGGGGATCGGTCGGAATGCCGGGGGGTTGCCGCTGGGTACAGCCTGCCTCCCCGGAGGTCGTGCATTTCCCCAATGAGACTTCCTTGAGCCCTGCCATCCGGTGGGCCTTCTGTTTGTCTGGCTCGGTGAAAAGGCCTCACTCCTCGTCCGAGACGAACAGGTACGTTGTCCTGCGCCCCAGAGTTGAGTGAAACACCTCGTTTGCGGACGCTGCCTGCAGCAGAGGTGGACGATGCCGACAGAGACAACAACGGTAGTGGTGGCAGCAGAGATGCCGAACTTTCTTGTTCGGGATCGTTGGTGGAAGATATGCGTCAGGCAGCGGAGGCTGTGTGCCGGAAAACCGGCCGGACACCGTTGGCCTACATCAGGATCTGCAGGACCGTCTCGGCGATCGCGCGCAGGAAGTTTCCGTCGTTGGCCTTCTGCAGCGCCTCGATCAGTGCCACTCTGTCGTCGGTCATCGGGGTTCTCTCGGCTCGGGTTGAAGTCCGCAAACTCCATCTTAGCCGCTGACCCCGATGGCCACCCTAATCCCACCGCAGCGGTCGTGGAAGTTACACCTCGTCCACGCACGCTACCCCGTTCTCCGCCTGAATGTTACGGAGCCCCGCTGCTGTGTCCCTCAGTGATGATGTCCATCGGCACATCGTGCCCCTGTGGGTGGATTATCGTGAGCCGCGAGAGTTCAAAGCCTACGCCGATGCATAAAGGTTCGGTCGGCTCGTCTGCGATGGTCCAGAGCGTAGTGGACTGCCTCGACTGTCAGTAGACGTGGGCCGGGACCGCGGTCTGGCAGTAGCTCGCAGGAACGCACCAGACAAGCTATTGGCTAGCGGGTTTTTGTTAGCGCCAATACTATCTCTGACTGATGCGGTGCAGGTGAAACATGCAGAGCTTCGACATCCTGAGCCCACCCTTCGACCGGCTTACCCATGATGAGGCTGAAGCGCTGAAGCGGTGCGTCGATATCGGGTACTTCCGGCCTGGCCAGACCATCGTCAGCCAAGGACAACCATCCGAGGTCCTGCATGTCCTGATCAAGGGAATGGTGGAAGCTCGCGAAGGAGCCTCGCTGCACGCGGTGCTCGGGCCAGGCGACACCTTCGATGCACGCGCGGTCGTCCACAACGAGGCGGGCGAAGACTTCGTCGCGGCCGAGGAGACCCTCTGTTTCCTGCTACCCCGCGATCACATCCTCGCGTTGGTTCACCGGAACCAGGGCTTCGCGGCCTTCTTCTACGCCGAGCTCTCGCAGAAGCTCGATGCTCTCTTCGCGCCGCGTGACTCGCGTGGCATGGATTCGGTGCTCAGCACCCGCATCCGCAACGTTCGCTACGGCGCCGCCGTCTTCGTGAAGGCTAGCGACACACTCGAGCAAGCGGCCCACGCGATGCTTGAGGCCGACATCGACGCCGTCTACGTGGACGATGATGGCCGAATCGGGGTCGTGACTGGCCTGAAGCTGACCCGAGCCAGCATCATTCAGCGCCTACCTCTTGACACACCCGTGCGCGAAATCGCCCAGTTCGATGTGGTCGCGATCGACGCCGATGACCTGCTGGTGGGCGCCTTGCTGATCATGACGCGGTTTAACAAGCGCCGGATCGCCGTTAAGGCAGAGGGCCGCTACGTTGGGCTGCTGCGCGACCTCGACATCCTTGGGCTGTTTGCCGGAAATTCGCAGCTCATTCCGGGGCGCATTGCGCGCGCAACTTCCATCGCAGAGCTATCCGAGGCGGCGCGCAACATCCAGGAACAGGTGGAGCGGCTACACCGCCAGGGCGTACGGATCGACGCGATCGGCGACATCATCTCCGACCTGAACAATCGACTTCATGCCAAGCTGTTCGAGATCGTGGCGCCACCCTCTATCCGCGAGGCCGGCTGCCTTATGCTGATGGGATCAGAGGGACGCGGAGAGCAGACCGTTCGTACTGATCAGGACAACGGGCTGCTCCTCTCCCACGCCGTACCAGAGGCTGACCTCAAGGCGTTTCGCAGCGCTTTCTCACAGGCTTTGGAGGCGTTCGGCTTCCCGCTCTGCCCCGGCAACCTCATGGTGCGCAATCCTGTGTGGTCGCAGCCCCTCGATGGCTTTGTCGCGCAGCTCCGGACCTGGGTCCAAGCGGCCGATGGTGACGCAGCCATGAACCTGTCGATCTTCGCAGATGCAACCGCCGTGGCCGGCGATGCTAGTGTACTACTCCGGGCAAAGGACGCTCTGATCGCGATGCTCCGGGGCGAGACGCGACTGCTGGCGCAAGTTGCGAAGCTCATTGAGCTGTTCCCCACAAGTGACATCGGGGTGCTCGGCACTGTCTTTGCCACGATCGGCTTGCGGCAGAATCGGATCGACCTGAAGCGCGAGGGCACCTTCCCGTTAGTTCATGGGGTGCGGGTGCTGTCGCTCGAGCACGATACCTTGGCCGGATCGACGACTAAACGCGTTCAGGCGCTGATCGCGCGGGGCGCCGTCGATGACAAGTTCGGTAAGGAGATCACGAGCTCGCTTCTGATCTTCATGAACTTGAGGCTTAGCGCACAGCTTGAGGCGGGGCGGCGCGGCATCGTCAATGCCGATTCGATTGTAGATGTCGGTGCCATGACGACCGTCGATCGCGACATGCTGCGCGACGCTCTGCGCATCGTCCGCCGCTTCCGTGAACTGATCCGTGTGCGCTACAACCTCGGAAGCTTCTGACATGCTGCGCCGACTGCAGCGTGTGCTCGACCGGGCGAGATTGGCCGATCGGCGTTTTACCTTCCTGTTTGAGCCTGGGCCACCGGACGAGGTCGTCGCTCTTGATTGCGAGACAACGGGGCTCAACCCGCGCAAGGACGAGATCATCACGATTGCGGCCATTCGGATCCGAGGAGAACGGATCTTGACGAGCCAGCGCTTTGAGGCCGTTGCGCAAAGGAGGCGGAAGTCGCATCCCGACGCCATCAAGGTCCATCGGATCTTGGACGCAGACCTTCAGAACGGGCGGCCGATGCGCGAGATCCTGCCTGACCTGCTGCACTTCATCGGGAGCAGGCCGATCGTCGGGTACTACACCGACTTCGATGTCAGGATGATCGATCGATACCTGATGCGATTACTGGAGATCCATCTGCCCAATCAACGCATCGACGTCTCGTCGCTGTACTACGAGTGCAAATACAAGGGTGCGCCGGATCATCTTATGATCGACCTGAGTTTCGCGAGCATGCTGCAGGATCTCAAGATCCCGCCACTCGCTCAGCACGATGCCTTCAATGATGCGTTGATGACTGCCATGGCCTACGTGCAGTTGCACGATATGCTGAAACGCGGCGTGCGCATCGCACGTAGCCGTGCTGGCGCGGTGGGCAATCTCGGGATCGGCGCTTAACCCTCAAGGCATCGTCACGCTGCTGAACTTGGCCGCAGGCGAGAGGGCCACCGGCTGCTGTCAGCTGGAGTTGCAGCCCCGCCACGTCTTCAGCGCTTCGGCCCGAAGGGGCGGTATGGGCGGGTGACGACGAGGCAGAGAGAGCGATGCGAGTGCTGCCGACGACCGCATGCATCGGGAGGTCAGCCGAACGCAGCATGGTGACACCCGTTCTACTGACCCTGCTTCGGAGGACGGAATGGCTGACAATGATGGGGTGAAATCGGACGACGTACATGGCGACCCCGAGCGCCCTAAGCGCCGACCAGACGAGGGGCAGCCAGAATGCGAGCCCTCGTACTCAATGCCGAACCCGAAGAAGACGGATGCACTTTCCTCAGGTTTGTGAACTGTGTGTCGAATGTAACGCGACCGAAAACGGCCGGAGTTTGTCCCGCCATCACTTTATAGGTGGTGTGTCAGAGAGGTCTGCGTCGCGCCTCCCTCAAGCCTTCTGGCTTTTGGCTCGCTCGACGCCCTCGAGGATCAGGCGCTGCGCCTCGGCCTTGTCGCCCCAGCGCACGACCTTGACCCACTTGCCGGGCTCCAGGTCCTTGTAGTGCTCGAAGAAGTGCTGGATCTGGCTCAGGGTGATGTCGGGCAGGTCGGTGTAATTCTCGACGCGGTCGTAGCGCATCGTCAGGTGGCGGGACGGGACCGCGATGATCTTCTCGTCCTCGCCGGCATTGTCCTCCATCACGAGAACGCCCACGGGCCGCACGCTCATGATCGCCCCGGGCGCCACCGCCCGGGTATTGGCCACGAGCACGTCGCAGGGGTCGCCGTCGCCCGAGAGGGTGTGGGGGATGAAGCCGTAATTGCCCGGATAATGCATCGCCGTGTAGAGGAAGCGGTCGACCACGAGGGCGCCCGATTCCTTGTCCATCTCGTACTTGATCGGTTCGCCGCCGAGCGGAACCTCGATGACGACGTTGACGTCATGCGGCGGATTCTTGCCGATCGAGATGGCGTCGATGAGCATCTGTCAGTCCCCCAGGTCTTGGGGTATCTGCGTCACTCGGCGCCAGTTCCAGGTTGCTTGATTTCGAGCTTATCTATTGCAGCGCAGCATTCACGAGCTGCCCCTGTTACAATCATATCTCAGGGTTCATCCGGTGAACGTCAATCAGCCTCGAGTAAGCCAGCTGAACACAGCGCCTGAAGTTGCTCCCAGCAACGCACCACAGCATCACACGAGTGACCTATGCTGGCCCACGATGCAGCGCCGCTCCGTTCTGCGGGAGCAGGCAAGCCCCCCCCCGCACGCCGTGAAGGTCGACCTCCGAGTTTTGTTCGGGTGGCATTTTCGTGCGTTGAGCATAAAGGCCGCCTTAGCGTTGTGTTCCCTCACAGATGCTTCTGGGACGTGTCACTACAGGGCACGCGAAGATTCGGCGCAAGCCACGGCCGATGGCAATTACCATTAGAGATTTAGCGCAGACATAGTTTCTCGTGACACCTCACCGATGCTACGCATCCCGTCTACAGATCGTAGAAGTCCTCTTTCTGCATAGTACGCCGACAAAGGAAGCGTTTGCTTTCCACATGCCTCCAGCCGTGTTCTGAAGGCATCTGGGTTGTCATCGGAGCGGACAGGCTCGCCCCTGGCGCGTGTTTCAGCGGCACGATTGGCCATCCGCTCGATCAAGGCATTCAGGTCGACCTGCAGCTCGAGAACAGCATCGAGGGCGAGACCCTCCTCTTCCAACATGGCATCGAGAGCTTCGGCCTGCGCGACCGTGCGCGGAAAGCCGTCCAGAATGAAGCCTCGTTGCGCACCGGGCTGCTGGATTCGAGCGGCCACAAGGTTCAGCACGATCTCGTCGGATACGAGTTCACCGCGCTCCATCATCGCTTTGGCTTGCAGGCCAATCGGCGACGAGGCAGCCACGGCAGACCGGAGCATGTCGCCAGTGGAGAGTTGGGGAATGCCCAACCGCTCGATGATGCGTGCGGTTTGCTTGCCCTTACCAGCTCCAGGAGGACCGAGAAGGATCAGGCGCATCAATCGCTCGAGGTTTGGCATCCGCGGCATCGGGCAGGCGGGTGGTGCTGCAATGCCTGGTCATCCAGCGCCGCACTCTCCTAGGAGAGCGCGGCGTTGCTTTTAGTGGGCGTGAGCGCCGGCAGCTCCGATGCCGGTCTCTGAGCGCACGAACTGCTCATCGAACAAAGCGCGTTCGCGCTGAGCTCGACGCGAGCGGTCCATCTTCGACACCGCATAGATCGTCAGGAAGGCAAGCGGCATCGAGAACAGAGCGGGGTTGTCGTAGGGGAAGATTGCCGTGGGATTGCCGAAGGTGCTGACCCAGACGGCCTTCGACAGGACGACCATCACGACGGCAGCGATCAGGCCAACGAGGCCGCCGATGAGCGCGCCCCAGGTCGTGGTGCCGCGCCATAGGATCGACATCGCCAAAACCGGGAAGTTGCAGCTTGCCGCGACCGAAAATGCGAGGCCCACCATGAAGGCGACGTTCTGGTTCTCGAACACGTAGCCGAGATAGATCGCCACGATACCGATCACGACGGCCGCGATCTTCGACAGCCGCACCTCGGACGCCTCGTTGGTGCGACCGCGCGCGATCACGCTCGCGTAGAGGTCATGGCTCACCGCCGAGGCCCCGGCCAAGGTGAGGCCGGCGACCACCGCGAGGATGGTCGCGAACGCAACCGCCGAGATGAAGCCGAGGAAGTACGGGCCGCCCACCGCGTTGGCGAGGTTCACGGCCACCATGTTGGTGCCGCCAATCATGTCTTTCAGCTTGTCAAAGGCGCCGGCAGGGCCGAGCTTGAAGTAGCTTGGATCGGACATCAGCAGGGCGATGCCACCAAATCCGATGATGAAGGTGAGGATGTAGAAGTAGCCGATCAGGCCGGTGGCGTAGAACACCGACTTGCGGGCGGCCTGCGCATCCGACACCGTAAAGAATCGCATCAGGATGTGAGGCAGCCCGGCCGTTCCGAACATCAGGCCGACGCCGAGGGAGATCGCTTCGATCGGGTTCGAGACGAGGCCGCCCGGGGCCATGATCGCATCGCCCTTGGGATGCGTCGCGACCGCGGAGGCGAACAGGGCCTCGGGGTTGAAGCCGTACTTGTAGAGCACCGCCGCCGCCATGAAGGTGGCACCGCCGAGAAGCAGGCAGGCCTTGATCACCTGGACCCAGGTGGTCGCCTTCATGCCGCCGAAGGCGACGTAGACGATCATCAACACGCCGACGATGATGACGGCGTAGAGGTAGGGCAGGCCGAACAGGAGTTGAATCAGCTTCCCCGCACCGACCATCTGGGCAATCAGGTAGAAGGCCACGACCACGAGGGTGCCGGTCGCCGAGATGATGCGGATCGACGTCTGGTCGAGGCGGAACGAGGCGACGTCCGCGAAGGTGAATTTGCCGAGATTGCGCAGCCGCTCGGCGATCAGGAACAGCACGATGGGCCAGCCGACGAGGAAGCCCGTGGAGTAGATCAGCCCGTCGAAGCCCGACGTGTAGACGAGTCCGGAGATGCCCAGGAACGAGGCGGCGGACATGTAGTCACCCGCGATGGCGAGCGAGTTCGTACCGGCCGAGATACCACCGCCAGCCGCGTAGAAGTCCGCGGCCGACTTAGTCCCCATGGCAGCTTTGTATGTAATGCCGAGTGTGAACAGCACGAAGAAGAGGAACATACCGATGGCCGGCCAGTTCGTCGCTGATTGCTGGACGGCGCCAAGATCAGGGCCGGCGGCAAATGCCGAAGTGGCAGCGAGGAAGGCGAGGACCGTACCGAGCACGGCGAGAGAACTGGAACGGATCACTGGCCGAGGCTCCGCTTGAGATCTGCGCTGAGGACATCGAAGCGGCTGTTCGCGCGCGCGACGTAAATGCCGGTGAGTGCGAAGGCGATGAGAATGACACCGACGCCAAGGAATAGCCCGAGCGAGGCTGTGCCGCCGCCAACCTTCGTGGCGAGCAAAGCCTTATCGAAGGCAATGAGCCCGATGAAGCCGAAATAGACGACCAGGATGACCGCCGTCAGGATCCAGCCGAAGCGCGTACGCTCGTGCACGAGCTGCTGGAACTTTGGGTTGGCGACAATCCGGTCGTATTCCGACGCGCTTTGCGCATTCGCCGCCTGCAAGGATCCCTGTCCGTGGACGACAGGCTCAGCAGGATTTATGGCCTGGGGATACGGTATTCTGCTCATGGTACTGCCCTCCCGTGAGGACTGGCTCTCGCTCGTTCGACGCCAGCCACAGAATGTTATCCGTCTTGTTCTTCTCAGCGTTGGTTGGCCGGGCGCTCAATGTGAGCGTCTGGGCCATCGTGCCCCCGTCAGCGTCGATTTTGTCAATTCTCGATCAAATCATCCACCACCGCGGGCTCGGCGAGCGTCGAGGTGTCACCAAGGGATGAAAACTTGTTCTCGGCGATCTTGCGCAGGATCCGGCGCATGATCTTGCCCGACCGAGTCTTGGGCAGCCCCAGAGCGAACTGGATCAGGTCCGGCGAGGCGATCGGCCCAACATCCTTGCGGACCTAAGCAACAAGCTCCTTGCGCAGCGCATGTTATCGGCACGACAGGCTCCTGTGTTTTTCGACTCCTCTTGCATCCCTCATTAGGAAAATCAGCAGCACCAAAGACATCAACCGTTTTTGCGCGGCACCTAAATTGCTGCAATGCGAAATAAAAATCTCGCAGAAGCATTGTGGATGAAACTGGAGCCATAGACACAAGTTGGCAAGTGACGTGTTGCTGACAAAAGTCACCTCCTGTGCCGCCTGCTGTATGTAAACTCCTAAGAGGCGTCCTAAGGTCCACTATCAAAGAGCCATTCTCCTGAGGTATGCCACATGGCAGGCAGCGAAGAGATCGTGATCGTCGGTGCGGCGCGCACCCCGGTCGGCTCCTTCGGCGGC
>NZ_VZZK01000041.1 GCF_008806385.1 Methylobacterium soli | reverse complement strand
GGTCCTGGGCGTCGCCGCCTCCGTCGCAGGACCCATCGGATCCGCCGCCTCCGTCTACGCCTATACTCGATGAGCCAAACGCGCGCGGCCGTTCCGGCCGCTGCGGGGAGAGAGGAAACCGGGTCCCGAACCGATCGTTCGGGGCCCGCCTCAGTTCATCGCCCGCCGCCGCTGCGCGCTCTCGGCGCGGGCGAGTTCGCGCCCGATCTCCCAGAGCGCCACGTCGATCAGGTTGCGAAGGGCCGGATTGTCCACGAGGTCGAGGGCGCGCCGGGCCGCGATGCAATGGTCCGCCGCCCGCTCGAGCGGATGCGCGCCGGGATCTTCCGGCGTCGCGAAGTAGCCGTCCCCGTCGAGGCGGGTCTCCGTCACGTCGATGAGGATCCCGTAGCCGCGGGCCGGATGCCCGGAGGGGCCGAGCTCGACACGTCCGCGGCTCAGCAGCCAGCGCGTGCCCTGGCTCGGATGGCACACCCGGTACTCGCACAGGAAGGGCCCGGCGGCCTTGCTGCTGTGCCGGATGTGATCGGAGAGCCAGGACGAATCGTCCGGGTGCACGCAGACGAGGTCGGTATCCAGGTCGAGGGCCTGGCCGGCGAGGTCGCCATCACCCGTAAGCAGCAGCGCTGCCCCCTCGTCGAAGACCGCGCTCGAATTGGCGATATCCCATTCCCAGATGCCCACGACGCCAGAGGCGTTCAGGGCCGCGCGCAGGCTCCCGCTCAGCCCCGCGTCACGGTCAGTCGGCTCCGAGGACGCCATACTCGCTCCCGCCTGCAGCCGCAGCGCCGGATCGGCGCAGCCATCGATCACCACTCATAGCAGCCCGCTGCGGCCATGTGAGCAAAATTTGCGTGCTTCGCTCCAGTGATCGATGCAGTTTTTGCTATTTTTGCGTCGGCTTCAAGCGGTACCCGGATCGGCGTGATTGATTTTGAGATCAAATCTTCCGGGGAGTACCAATGCCGCTATCTAAGATTGCAGTAAGACCGCAGGCACAGCCAAAATGCAGGGCGGAAAAAGCAACTAAAAGTAGAACAGGCTGCGGTTTAGGTCGATAAAATCGAAATTGCGCGGCGCCGTCCGGCAGCCGCGCAATGCGCTCGTGATTCGTCCTGGGACGCGAGGGTCTCGGCGCGGCGCTTCACCGCGCGCGTGAGGCCGCAGGCTCAGCCGCGCTTGGCCATGAGTTGCTCGATCAGCGAGCCGCCCTTCTCGATCGCGGCGAGTTCCTCGGCAATCGCCGTGACGGTCTCGCGGATCTGCTCCGGGGTGTGCTCGGAGGTGAGGAAGAAGCGCAGGCGCGACGCCCGTTCCGGCACCGCCGGATGGATGATCGGCTGCACGTTGATGCCGCGCTTGAACAGCCGGTCCGACAGGGTCACGGATTTCAGCGAATCGCCGACGATCACCGGGATGACCGCGAGGCCCAGGCTCGTGCCGGTGTCGATGCCGAGCTCCTTGGCGCAGGCCAGGAACAGGTTTCCGTTGCGGCGAAGCCGCTCGACCCGCTCGGGCTCCTCCAGCATCACCGCGAGCGCCGCCTCGGCGGCGGCCGCGAGGGGCGGCGACATGCCGACGCTGTAGACGAAGCCGCCGGCGGTGCACTTCAGGTACTCCACCAGGGCGCCGGGGCCGCAGATATAGCCGCCGCAGGTCGAGAGCGTCTTCGAGAGCGTGCCCATCCAGATGTCGACGGCGCGCGGATCGACGCCGCAATGCTCGAACAACCCGGCACCGGTCGCGCCGGTGACGCCGAGGCCGTGCGCCTCGTCGACCATCAGCCACGCATTGTAGCGCTCCTTGAGGGCGACGAACCCCGCGAGGTCGGGCGCGTCCCCGTCCATGCTGTAGAGGCCCTCGATCACGATCAGGGCGCGGCGATGCTCGTGGCGCGTCGCCGCGAGCAGGCTCTCCAGGGCATCGAGGTCGTTATGGGCGAAGGAGCGCCGCTGCGCCCCGGAGAGCTGGGCCCCCGTGACGATGCTGTTGTGGCTCAGGGCGTCGTGGAAGATCACGTCGCCGGGCTCGAGCAGGGCGCCGATCGTGGTGGTGTTGGTGGCGTGCCCGCTCACCATCACCACGCAGGCCTCGGTGCCGTAATGCCTGGCCAACGCCTTCTCCAGGGAGAGATGTCCCGGGCGCTCGCCCGCCACGATGCGGCTCGCGGAGGCCGAGGTGCCGTAGGTCTCGATCGCCTCGCGGGCGGCCGCGTTCACCCGCGGATGTCCGTTGAGGCCGAGGTAATCGTAGGACGAGAAGTTCGTGAAGGTCCGGCCGTCGATCCGCGTCGTCGCGCCGGCCTTGGCGTCGTGGACACGGAAGAACGGATTGCCGAGACCGATGAGGTCGGCGGCCGAGCGCTGGAGCTTCAGCTCACGGTAGCCGGGCAGGGTCTCGAAATCCTGCGCCGCCGCGTCGCCGGTCTTCGGCTGGGGCCGCGCCGGCGCCGGCCGGGGCGCGCTGCGCCCGAGCCGGTTCGTCACGAAACCCGCGAGCGCCGCGCGCCCATCATCCGGTCGTGCCGATTGTGTCATGGCAGGATCTCTTTGATCTCCAGGCTGTTCTGCTCGACGAGCGTCTGGAACGGCGCCAGGGCCTGCACGTCGACATCGGCCCCGACATGCTTCTGCGCGAGGCTGAGCGCCACGCCCGCGGCCTCGTCGACCGGCGCCGAGACCGACTGGATCAGCGTCTCGGACAGCTCGTTGACGGTGAGGCCCGACGAGATGCCCGAAGGCGGTGCGTCGAGGGCGAAGCGTTCCTGCAGGCTGGCGCCGAGCTCGACGCCCATCAGAGAATCGAGGCCGATCTCGGAGAGCTGGCGCACGCGGCTGATATCGTCCTTGGGCAGGCGCAGGATGCGGGCGATATCCTCCACGATGGCATCGGAGACGGTCTTGCGGACCGCGTCGATGTCCTGCGTCTTGAGCAGTGCGCCGATATTGATCGCCGCCACCGAGCCGGATTCCATCTGCTGATCGGATCCGAGCTCAGCGTAGCTCGGCGAGCGCATGGTGGCGAGGCGCTCGCGCGCCTTGCCCCAATGCATCGCCGCGATGGCGATCACGCCGTCATCCGAGCTTTGCCCCTGGCCCTCCAGCGCCTCGGCCATCAGGTCGAGGCAGCGGCGGGCATCCATCGGCGTCACGCCGACGCGACCGGCCAGGGTCTCCATCACGGCGCGGTTGCGGGCGAGGACGCCGACATCGCCGATGGCGCCCCAGGCCACCGCGAGGGCCGGCAGGCCGAGCCGCCGGCGCTGGCGGGCCAGGCCCTCCATGAAGCCGTTGGCCGCCACGTAGGCGCCCTGTCCCGGGTTGCCGATGAAGGTCGTGGCCGAGGAGAACAGCACGAAATAGTCGAGCGTCCGGTTGCGCGTCGCCGCGTCGAGGTGCTGGGCGCCGATCACCTTCGGGCGGATCACCGCCTCGAGGGCCGCCGGCTCCATGTTGGCGATGAGGCCGTCCTGCAGCACCATGGCCCCGTGGACGATGCCGGCGAGCTTGGCGCCGCCGCGCTCGATCTCGGAAAGCAGCGCGTCCACCGCCGGGCGGCTGGTGATGTCGCAGGCCTTGGCGACGACGCGGACGCCCCGCGCGGTCAGCTCGGCGAGGAGCGCCTTGGACTCCTGCGTCGTCGCGCCGTTGCGGCCGACGAGGACGATCTCCCGGGCGCCGCGATCGGCGAGCCAGCGCGCCGCCTCGAGGCCGAAGCCGCCGAGCCCGCCGGTGACGAGGTGAACGCCCGTCTCCGAGATCGCGAAGGCGCGCTTGGGCTGAGCCATGATGCGGCCCGGCGCCGGCGGCGCGATCACGATCTTCCCGATATGCCCCGATTGCTGCATCAGCCGGAAGGCGTCCGAGGTCTCGTCCGCCGTGAAGGGCTGGTAGGGCAGCGGCTTGAGGCCGCCATCGGTGAACAGCGCCATCACCTCCCGGAACAGCCGCGCCCCGTCCTCGCCCTGGTGCTGAAGCACCTGATCGAGATCGACGCCGAAATAGGTCAGGTTCCGGCGGAACGGGCGCAGGCCGATATGGGTGTTGGCTACGTAGTCGCGCTTGCCCAATTCGATGAAGCGGCCAAACGGCTTGAGGACGTTGAGCGAGCGCTCCATCGCCTCGCCGAACAGGCTGTTGAGCACGACGTCGACACCCTCGCGGGTGATGCGGCGCACGTCGTCCACGAAGGCGAGCGAGCGGGAATCGAGCACGTGCTCGGCCCCGAGCGCCTTGACCAGCGCCCGCTTCTCCCGGGAGCCGGCGGTGGCGATGACGCGCGCGCCCTTCAGCCGGGCGATCTGCAGGGCCGCGAGGCCGACGCCGCCGGCGCCGCCATGGACCAGCACCCACTCGCCCTTCTTCAGGTTGGCGAGGGAGACGAGGCCGTAATAGGCGGTCAGGAAGGCGACCGGGACGGTGGCGGCCGCGAGCGGATCGAGCCCGGGCGGGCAGGGCGCCACCACGAGCTCCGGCACCACGATGTGGGTGGAGAAGCCCGATTGCGCGAAGGCCACCACGGGATCGCCGACGCCGAAGGCCTTCACGCCCTCTCCGACGGCAACGACCCGGCCGGCGCATTCGAGGCCGAGGCGGGGCCCCGCGAAGCCGTCCTCGAGGATCTCCTCGGGCAGCATCGAGAGCGCCCAGAGCACGTCGCGGAAGTTGAGACCGGTGGCCTCGACCGCGATCTCGATCTCGCCGGCCCCGGGCTTGCGGCGCTCGGCCGGGCCCCAGGCCATCTCGTTGAGGCCGCCGGTGTTGCTGCGCTCGAGGCGCGCGGCCTCGGCCGGCACCGCGTCGGCCGCCGGCCGGCGCGGGGCCTGCCCCGGCGCGAAGCGGATCACCCGCGTGCTGTCGTCGTCGAGGATGATCTCCGTCTCCGGCGTGCCGGAGAGGATCAGGTCGCGCAGGCGCTCGGAGGCGCGCTTCGAGGACATGCTCGGCGCCAGGTCGATGCGGCGCACGTCCAGATTCGCGACCTCGTTGGCAAGCGTCCGGGTGAAGGCCCAGACGCCGGCCTCGACGCTCGCGGTCGAGCCGCCGCGGTCGCGGGTCGCGCCCGGCGCCACCACCCACAGGCGGGTCTGGCGGGTGCTCAGGTGCTCGACGCAGCGCTTGAGGCTGAGGCAGCGGTCGCGCAGGCGCTCCGCGGCCTCGCCGCCGCGGGCGAAGGCCCCGGCGAGGAACACCACGGTGTCAGGCGTCTCGCGCTCCAGCTCCAGGAGCGAGGTCTCGGAATCGAGGATGATCGAGACGTGCACGCCGCTCGCCACGAGAAGCGTCGCGAGGGACGAGGCGGTCTCGGCCGCGAAGGCGTCATCCGAGCCGATCACGAAGGCGAAGCTCTGCGCCGCCGCCGGGCCGGGGCGCGGGGGCGCCTCGCCGAGGAGGATCAGGTCGTTGCCGTTGCCCGAGGCGGCGCGGTCCACCGCGACGCTGACGAGGCCCGTGGCGCTGAGCGCGCGCTGCCAGCCGGTGATGTCGTCGAGGCGGCCGATCGGCATCTCGCCGGCGGAGGCCTCGAACCAGCCCGGGGTGAGGCCGAAGACGAGGTCGCGGAACAGCGAGGCGCCGGGCTCCACGGCGATCAGCAGGCCGCCGGTCGCGAGGGCGTCGGCGAGGCGCTTGGCGAGGTCGCGCTCGCCCCGATGCAGCACGCCGCTGGCCAGGATCACGTCGAAGCCCGCCGCCGGAAGCTCGGCGGCTTCCTCGACGACGCTCACGCCGCGCGGGAGGGCGAGGCGCGCCCGCTCGGCGAGGCGCCGGTCGGTCTCGAACACGCTGAGGCGTGCCTCGATCGTGTCCGCGAAGACGGCGGCCTGGGCGGAGAGGGGGCCGAAGCCGACCTGCAGGAGGCGCAGGGCCCGGTCCTTCGGCAGCCGCTCGCGGCTCGCCTCGACGATCCGGGCGACGACGTCGGCCGAGGCGCGGGCGGTGGCGCTGCGCAGCGCGAAGGCGTCGAGGGCGTTCTGCGGCAGGGTCGGCTGGTCGTTCAGCTCGCCCGCCAGGAGCTTGTCCGCGAGGGCGGCGACGTCGGCGATGAGCACCAGCTCGGCCGAGAGCTCGGGATGATCCGCCGCGATCCAGTGCATGATCGCGTCGGGCGCCGGGAGCGAGACGTCCTGGCGGAGCGTCCAGCGGCCGCGGTCGAGCTCGGCGAGGCCGCTGCTCTCCAGGGCATAGAGGGCGTTGACGAGCCAGAGGCGCATCTCGGCCGGGACCCGCGCGTCGATCGCGACGGCGCCGGCGCGCTGCAGGCCCGCGGCGAGGCGATAGGCGAGGGAGGTCGCCCAGCCTTCGAGGAGCAGGTGGCCGGGCGAGAGCGGCGCCTCGGCCGGCGCGCGGGCGGCCTTCGCCTGCGGCTGCAGGATCGCCGCGATGCTCGGCCGGCGCTCCATCGGGATCGCGGTCGGCTCCGTGGCGAGCTCGGGGCGCTGCGTGATGGCGTAGGCGGCCAGCTCGCCGCCGGACTTGGCGCGCAGGGCCTGGAAGCGACCCTCGCGGATCGTGGCGATGACCTCGCCGTCAGCGTCGAGCACGGTGAAATCCGCCAGGATGCTGCGCTCGTTGCAGCGGCGCGTGCGGATCACCGCCCGGGCGATCGTGGCCCCCGGACGCAGCAGCCGGACCTCGCCGAAGCGAACCGGGATGTAGGCCTTGGTGGCGTTCTCGCCGAGGAGGTCGGCGAAGAGCAGGATCAGGCCGTGGAAGCAGGCATCGAGGCGGGCCGGCACGAGGCCGTAGCGCGCATCGGCCTCGGCGGGCTGCAGCTCGGAGACGATGGTGGTCTCGTCGATGCGGGCGCTGAGCGCCACCTGGCGGAAGCTCGGGCCGAAGCCGAGGCCGGCGGCCTCGGCGCGGGCATAGAGCTCGGCGCCGCTGATCGCGTGCTCGGCCGGAACCTCGACCGCATCGGCGACCGGCGCCGAGAAGGTGCCTTCGACGATCTTGGCCGAGGCGTGGAGCTGCCAGGGCGCCTGGGTCAGGCGCGGCCGGCTCAGGATCTGGATCTGGTTGCCGCTGCCCGAGAGCCTCGCCGTGACCTCGCGCAGGGCCTCCTCGCCGAACACCATCGGCGAATGGATCTCGAAATCGGCGAGCACCACGCTGTCGCTGCGCAGGGACTCGCGGGCGGCGGCGAGCGCCATCTCGACGAAGCCGGCGCCCGGCATGATGGGCTGGCCCTCGATCCGGTGATCGTCGAGCTCCGGCACCGTGGCGACGTCGACATAGCCGTGCCAGTCGAGGCTGTCGGGGGCCGTGCGCGAGCCGATCAACGGGTGGTAGGGGCGGGGCGCGGTGGCGCCGACGCCCTCGGTGGTCTCGGCCAGGCGGAAGCTGCGGCGCTGCCAGGGATAGGTCGGCAGGGACACGTCGCCCTGCGGCTCGTCACCGAAGACACGGGCCTCGTCCACGGCCGCGCCCTGGACCAGCGCCGCCGCCAGGGTCTTGCGGATGGGGTCGCCGCCGGCGGCCTTGCGGTGCATCACGCCGACCGTGGCGGTCTCGATCCCGAGGGGCTCGATGGCATCGCCGACATGCGACATCAGGGTCGCGCGGGGGCCGACCTCGATGAAGACCCGGGCGCCGCGGCGGGTCGCCTCCTGGACGGCGTCGCAGAAGCGGACGGGCTCGCGGATGTTGCGCCACCAATAGCCGGCCCCGAACTCGGTGCCCGACAGCAGCGTGCCGGTCACGGTCGAGATCATGGTGGTGGTGCCCGCCGACGGCTTCAGGCCGGCGAGGTCGCGCAGGAGCGGCTTCTCGGTCGGATCCATGATCCGGCCGTGGAACGGATAGGCGAGGTCGAGCTTGCGCCCGCGGCGACGCTTGCGCGAGGCGGATTTGAGGGCGGCGTCGATCGTCGCCTCGGGCCCCGCGATGGTGATCGCCTTGGGGCTGTTATAGGCCGCGATGTCGAGGCTCGGGTAATCCTTGAGGAAGGCTTCGCTCTCCTCCACGGGTGCCAGCATCACCGCCATGGTGCCGAGGCCGCGCGTCGTCTCCTGATGGTGGCTGCGGTAGAAGATCACCCGCACGGCCTGTTCGAGGCTGAGGATGCCGGCGGCCTCCGCCGCCGCGATCTCGCCGACGCTGTGGCCGAGGACGAAGGACGGGTTCAGGCCCTGCGCCCGCAGGGCCGTGGTCGAGGCGCTCTGGATCGCGAAGATCAGCGGCTGCGAGACGCTCGTCAGGACGAGGCGCGTCTCGAGGTCGTCGGCGAAGAGCGCGTCCTTGAGCGACCATTTCGAGTAGGGCTCGAACAGGGAATCGATCCGGTCGAAGGCCTCGCGGAAGGCCGCGTTCTCGGCATAGGCCTCCTGGCCCATGCCGGCCCATTGGCTGCCATTGCCCGAGTAGACGAAGGCGATCTCGGCGGCACGGTCGACCGCGGTGCCGATCAGGGCGGCGTCGTGATCCTCGGATTCGCCGACGGCGCGCAGGGCCTCGACGAGATCGATCCCGGCATCGAGGGGGATCGCCAGCCGGGCGGGCAGGCGCTCCCGCCGATGGGCGGCGCCGGCGGCGATGCGCGCGGCCTCGGCGGGCTCGGCCGCCGCGAAGCGCTCGGCGTAGTCGAGGGCGAGGTCGTTCAGCGCGGCGCGGCTCTGGGCCGACAGGAGCAGGATCTCGGGTGCCGTCTCGGGCGCGCGGCCGGCGGCGGCAGGCTGGCCGTCGGTGAGGACCACGTGCGCGTTGGTGCCGCCGAAGCCGAAGGAATTCACGCCGGCGAAGCGCTCGCGCGGGCCGCGCTCCAGCGCCAGGGCGCCCTGGACCACGTGGAGGTTGAGCTCGTCGAAGCGGATCTCGGGGTTCAGCTCGGCGGAATGCAGCGAGGCCGGGACCAGATCGTGCTCGAGGGCGAGGCTCGCCTTGAGCAGGCCGGCGAGACCCGAGACCGGCTCCGTGTGGCCGATATTGGTCTTGATCGAGCCGATCGGCAGCGGTGCCCGGCGCGGACGGCCGAGCTTGCCCCCGATGGCGCTGGCCTCGATCGGGTCGCCGACCGGCGTGCCGGTGCCGTGCGCCTCGACGAACACCACGGAATCGAGGTCGATCTCGGCCTCGCGATAGACCTTCTCGAGGAGCGTGCCCTGGGCGTAGCCGGAGGGCAGCGAGATGCCGGTGGTGCGGCCATCCGAGTTGACGCCGCTCGCCGCGATGACGCCGCGCACGGTGCGGCCCTGGCGCCGGGCCGCCTCGGCCGATTGCAGCACGAGCACGACGCCGCCCTCGGAGCGCACGTAGCCGTCCGCGCTCGACGAGAAGGCCTGGCACAGGCCGGTGCGCGAGAGCATCTGCGCGTTCGAGAAGCAGATGAAGTTGAAGGGGCTCGCGAGCAGGTTCACGCCGGCGACGACGGCCGTGTCGACCCGGCCGGAGGTGATCGCCGCCACCGCCGCGTCGAGGGCGACGAGGGAGGAGGAGCAGGCGGTGTCGACCGTGAAGCTCGGGCCCTTGAGATCGAAGATGTAGGAGATGCGGTTCGACAGGATCGAGAGCGTGTTGCCGGTGGCCGCGTAGGCATCGCCCGACGACGCGTCGAGGATGCGCAGGTTGCCGTAATCGAGGGAGGAGGCCCCCACGAACACGCCGATATGGGTGCCGGCGACCGCGGAGGGGCGCAGGCCCGCATCCTCCAGGGCTTCCCAGGTGAGTTCGAGCAGGAGCCGCTGCTGCGGATCCATCTGCTCGGCCTCGCGCGGCGAGATGCCGAAGACGCCCGGATCGAAGGACCAGATCTCGTCGAGGACGCCGGCGGCCCAGGTGTAGCTCTTGCCCCGCTCCTGAGCGCGCGGATGGCCGAAGCGATCAAGCGACCAGCGGTTGTCCGGGATGCGGCTGACGGCGCACCGCGCCTCGGTCAGCATTTGCCAGAGCCCGTCGACGCTGGGGGCGCCCGGGAGCCGGCACGAACGACCGACGATCGCGATGTCTGTACGTTGTGTCACGTTCGATTCGCACACGCTCGTTAACGGGGAGACGATTCGGTTGCCGACGAGAGAGCAATCCCGTCCACCCTTAGTATGGCACCACTGTGGTGTCCAACCTGCGACCGGGGGTTGCTGGCGCGAAAGTTCGAGTTTGCGACAGCCTGTGGCACGTATTCATCAGCCCTAGCCTCGCAGAGAGGGCCAATAGGCGCCGGTCTAGGCCACCACCTTTCCGCAAAATCCACAGATCTGCACCCCACAATTGCCACAATCCAGGATGTGCCGAGCAACTGAATTTGCCTGGCCTGCGGGCGGACAGTTCCTAAACTTCGGTTAGTCGTGGTGGCAACACGCTGCCGGTGCGGCATTCAAAGCATCGCCTGCCCGATTCTAGGGCTATAGCCAAGCTGCAACACCTTCGCGCGACGACGGCGCCGCCGATCCCGACCCACCAGATCTTGGAGACGCGCCGTCACGCGCCCGCCTCCCGCGCCGATGGCCGGCCGACGCTGGTGTAGCGAAATCCGCGCCGCGCGAGGTCCTCGGCCCGGTAGACGTTGCGCAGGTCGACCACCACGGGCGCCGCCATCGTGGCGCGCAGCCGCTCGAAATCGAGGGCCCGGAACGCGTCCCACTCGGTCACGAGCACGAGCGCGTCCGCGCCTTCGGCGCAATCGTAAGGGTCGCTCGCATAGGCGATCTCCGGCAGGAGAGGGCGCGCCTGCTCCATCCCTTCCGGGTCGTAGGCCCGGATCCGCGCGCCCGCATCCTGCAGCCCCGCGATGATGGAGAGCGAGGGCGCATCGCGCATGTCGTCGGTGTTGGGCTTGAAGGTCAGCCCCAACACCGCGATCGTGCGGCCGCGCACGCTCCCGCCGCAGGCCGCCACCACCTTGCGGGCCATGGCGCGCTTGCGGCTGTCATTGACCGCCACCACGGTCTCGACGAGCCGCACCGGCGTGCCCGCATCCTGCGCGGTCTTGACCAGGGCCAGGGTGTCCTTGGGAAAGCACGAGCCGCCGTAGCCCGGGCCGGCATGCAGGAATTTCGAGCCGATGCGGTTGTCCAGCCCGATGCCGCGGGCGACCTCCTGCACGTTGGCGCCGACCTGCTCGCAGAGATCCGCGATCTCGTTGATGAAGGTGATCTTGGTGGCCAGGAACGCGTTGGCCGCGTACTTGGTCAGTTCCGCCGTGCGCCGGCCCGTCACCAGGATCGGGGCCTGGTTGAGATAGAGCGGGCGGTAGATCTCGCTCATCACCTGGGCGGCGCGGGAATCGTCCGCCCCGATGACGATGCGGTCCGGGCGCTTGAAGTCGGCGATGGCCGCGCCCTCGCGCAGGAATTCGGGGTTGGAGACCACCGCGACCTCGGCCTCGGGGGCGGCCTCGCGGATGATGCGCTCGACCTCGTCGCCGGTGCCGACCGGCACGGTCGATTTGGTGACCACCACGGTGTAGCCCGAGAGCGACGCGGCGATCTCCCTGGCGGCGGCGTAGACATAGGTGAGGTCGGCAAAGCCGTCGCCGCGGCGGGAGGGCGTCCCGACCGCGATGAAGACCGCGTCGGCACCCGCCACCGCCTCGCGCATCGCGGTGGTGAAGGTGAGCCGGCCCTGCCGCGCATTGTCGGCCACGAGGGCCTCGAGGCCGGGCTCGAAGATCGGGATCCGGCCGGCCTTCAAGGCCTCGATCTTGGCCGGATCCTTGTCGATGCAGACCACCTCATGCCCGAAATCGGCGAAGCAGGTGCCCGAGACGAGGCCGACATAGCCTGATCCAACCATCGCGATGCGCACAGGCGAAACTCCCTCGAGGCCCCGATCGGACGTCCGGCGCGGCCCCCGGGAGCCCGCTCGTTGCGCCGCACCAATACCGAGAATCGACGGGCGGGGAAACCGGCCCGGCTCGCTTCATCCGGCGCGCTCTGCGCCGCCGGGGCTCGCGGACGGGATCCGACTGGCGATGTCGAGCGGCAGCCTGTCTGCCAAAGCCCGCCGCCGCAAAGCCCGCCGCCGCGCAGGGGCGCGGCGAGGTCCGCGCGCCTCGGCCGGACGGCGCGCATCCACCGCCGGCGGGTTCGATCCCGCGCGGGCGTCCGGCGGAATGGCGGCTCCGGGGCGTCGAGGAGGGGCCTGGCGATAAACTCGCCGAGGGGGCCAATCTCAGGCTTGCGCCCCCCCACGCCAGAAGCTATAGCCGCCACCTCGCCGGAGCGGAACGGTTCCGGACGGGCGCGTAGCTCAGCGGGAGAGCACTACCTTGACATGGTAGGGGTCACAGGTTCGATCCCTGTCGCGCCCACCATTCCCTCTCGGGAATGGATCGAGAGAACAGGGGCTCCCGCACGGGGGCCCCTTCTCGTTTGAGGCCTCCCGCGACCCCAACATTGCCGAGAGCCGAGGCATCGCGCCCCGCCCTCCGGCCGATCCGCCCGCCGCTGGCGGGGCCGACGCGATCACCCCTTCGCTCCGCCCCGGTCCTCGATCGTCAGTCGCTGAACCCCGCGGCCTGCCAGGACCGGCTTCTTGGCGCTGATGATCCGCGAGTTCACGCCGGTCCAGCCGATCTCGCCCGAGAGCCGGCCATACTCGATCTTCGGGCAGCGGTTCATGATGACCGTGACGCCGCGCGCCTCGGCCCGGGCCGCCGCCGCGTCGTTGCGCACGCCAAGCTGCATCCAGATCACTTTCGGCAGCGGGTCGAGGGCGAGGGCCTCGTCCACGAGGGGGCCCGCCGCCTCGGCGTTGCGGAAGATCTCGACCATGTCGACGGGCTCGGGAAGATCCGCGAGGGATGCGACCACGGCCCGGCCGAGCAGGGTCTGGCCGGCGAGGCCCGGATTGACCGGCGTCACTGCGTAGCCGCGGTCGATCAGGTATTTCAGCACGATCCAGCTCGGCCGGGCCGGGTTCGCCGAGGCGCCGACGAGCGCCACCGTGCGGGTCTGCCGGAGCAGGGCCCGGATCTCGGCATCGGGGTAACGGTCGTGCCGGGTGGAGAGGCCGTCGGGGACCTGATCGAGACTCGGGATGCTCATGCCGGACTTGTCCGCCATCGCCGGCCGTGCTGCAAGGCAGCCGCGGTCACGGCCGCGACGAACGCGACCCCGGTGGACAAGACCTTGACCGAACAGCCCGTGATGAGCCTCACCGAGGTCGTGGATTTCCTCGAGCGGGAATTCCCCCAGATCCATCACGGCGGGCGCAGTTATCACCTGGAGGCGGTCGGCCCCTTGCGCGCGCGCATGAGGATGGACCATCACGAGCGGCACCTGCGCCCGGGGGGAACCGTCTCGGGCCCCGCCATGATGGCGCTCGCCGACCTCGCCCTCTACGCGGCGATCCTCGCCAATATCGGGCCAGTGGGGCTCGCGGTGACGACGAACCTCAACTTCAACTTCCTGCGCAAGCCCGGCACCGGCAGCCTCGTCGGGGAAGCCCGCCTGATCAAGCTCGGGCGGCGCCTCGCGGTCGGGGAGGTCCTGATCAGCTCCGCCGGATTGGACACGGATGCGGAGGATCTCGTCTGCCACGCCACCGGCACCTACTCGATCCCACCGACGCGCTAGCGCATGCGGTATCACAGTACCGTCACGTCGAAATCGTTCCAGCAACTCGGTTTTTTCGCGATGACGCGACCCGCGAATCGCTTGACCTGACGCCCGGAGCCCCGTATTGGAGCCGCCGTACGCCGCTGCGTTCCCCCGAACGCGGCGGCCATCGTTTTTCGACACACCACCAAACGCCACGGGTTCGGCCATGAAAACCTTTTCGCTGAAGCCCGCCGACGTCGACAAGAAGTGGATCGTGATCGATGCGGAGGGCCTGGTCGTCGGCCGGCTCGCCTCCATCGTCGCGATGCGCCTGCGCGGCAAGCACAAGCCCGCGTACACGCCCCACGTCGATTGCGGCGACAACGTCATCGTCATCAATGCCGACAAGGTGAAGTTCACCGGGCGGAAATACGAGCAGAAGCTGTATTTCCACCACACCGGCTATCCGGGCGGCATCAAAGAGCGCTCGGCCAAATACATCCTCGAGGGCCGTTTCCCCGAGCGGGTGGTCGAGAAGGCCGTGGAGCGCATGCTCCCGCGCGGCCCGCTCTTCCGCCAGATCATGGGCAACCTCCGGGTCTACAAGGGCACCGAGCATCCGCATGTGGCACAGCAGCCGCAGGCGCTCGACGTCGGCGCCCTCAACCGCAAGAACGTGAGCGCTTGATCATGGCGACCCTTCAGTCCCTCGCCGACCTCAACCGGGCGAACACCACGTCCCAGGGTGAGAACGAAGCCCCGGTCCACGTCCAGAAGCTGGACGCCCAGGGCCGTGCCTACGCCACCGGCAAGCGCAAGGACGCGGTCGCCCGCGTCTGGATCAAGCCCGGCTCGGGCACGATCACCATAAACAGCCGTCCGATCGACACCTACTTCGCCCGCCCGGTGCTGCGCATGATCCTGCGCCAGCCCCTGCAGGTGGTGAACCGGGTCGACCAGTACGACATCACCGTCACGGTGGCGGGCGGCGGCCTCTCGGGTCAGGCCGGCGCCGTGCGCCACGGCCTCTCGAAGGCGCTCACCTACTACGAGCCGGAGCTGCGCTCGTCCCTGAAGCGCGAGGGCTTCCTCACCCGCGACGCCCGCGTCGTGGAGCGCAAGAAGTACGGCCGCAAGAAGGCCCGCCGCAGCTTCCAGTTCTCGAAGCGCTAAGTTCGGCAGCACTGAATTCCGGAAGGGCGGGTCCTCGCGGGCCCGCCCTTTTTCATGCGCGGATGCCGAAACGCGACGCGGCCGACCCCGGAGGGCCGACCGCGATCAAGCGGATGCCGGGTTGAACCGGCTTTTGGGCGATCAGGCGTGGAGCGCGCGTTCGAGCTCGCCCTTCGACATCTTCGAGCGGCCCGGGATGTTCTTCGCCTGAGCCTTGCGCATCAAATCGGCCTTGGTCGGGCCGGCTGAGCCCGAGCCCTTGCGGGCGGCGGCGGCTTTCCGCGCCACGTCCTTCGGCTGCTGGGAGAATTGCTTGCCCTTGCGGGTGTCGGCGCGCTTCTTGTCCGACGAGCGCGCGTATTCGGCGTCCGACACGGCGTCGCGGGCCTTCTTCGGCAGGTAGCGCTCGCCGGTCTTGCCGCTCTCCTTGCCGGATTTGGTGCCCCACTTCTCGTCGGTCCACTGCTTCAGGTGGTTGTCGTCGGACTTCTTGCCCGCATATTCACCGCCCTCCTTCTTGTATTCCTGCGTCGCCATCTGGGCTTTGCGCGCGGACCATTGCCCCGGCTTGCCGCCCTTCGACGATCGGGTGACGCGCGTCTTCACCTTGTCCCACAGTTTCGGATCGGTCTTCTCGGCGGTCTGCGACATGGTCTCTGACCTCTCATCCAGGATTTGGCAGTCAACCGGGCCTGCGCGTGCAGGTTCCGGCAGCCTTGTCCCGGCGCTGTGGACGGGTGAAGCAGTCATCATCCTGTGTCAGGGCGCGGGCTAGAGCCGCGCCCGATCGCGTTGCAACGGGCTGGAAAATGGGCAGCCCCGGTCCGGTTCGGCGCGACGGCCCCCCTCTCCCGTGCGGGAGAGGGTTGGGGTGAGGGGTGCGCGCTGTCCGGAGAAGTCGCACCCCTCACCCGTTCCGCTATCGCGGATTCGACCACTCCCGGACGGGGGAGGTGAAGCACAGCGTCATTCCAGGGCTCCGTTTCGCGGTCTCGGGATGACGGCGCGGGCAGCGCGACGGACCCCCTCTCCCGTGCGGGAGAGGGTTGGGGTGAGGGATGAGCGCCTTCAGGATGGAGCATGCGGTCGTATCGCCGACTGGGCGCCGATCGGGCGCACCTCGTTCTGAAAGGTCTCAACCCTCACTCTGTCCCTCTCCCGCACGGGAGAGGGGATCCGCGCCCGCTTCGGCACGGGCGCACCCGACGGTCCCGTCGCAACGCGATCGGGAACAGCTCTAAGGGCGAATCGCGGCGTCACGGCGGGAAGGCGTGGCAGAAACGCACGGCAAGAACGCGCGGCAGGAACGCGCGCCAAGACCTTCGGGTGAGAACTCGCCGATTGACTTCACGACGCGCGCCCTCCACCTCGCGCGCAGGGTCCGACGGGACGGAACAGGCGACAGCGATGACGGACGAGACCAGCGGCCAGAAGCCCAGCGTGTTCATCGACGGCGAGGCCGGGACGACCGGCCTCGGCATCCGCGAGCGGCTGGAGCGCGACGGCCGGGTCGCCTTGCGCAGCATCCCGCACGAGAGCCGCAAGGACGCCGCGGTGAAGCGGGCGCTCCTCGCCGAGGTCGACTGCGTCGTGCTCTGCCTGCCCGACGACGCCGCCCGCGAGACCGTGGCGCTGGCCGACAGCTTGCCGGACGGTGGCCCGCGCATCCTCGATGCCAGCACGGCCCACCGGGTCAGCCCCGGCTGGACCTACGGCTTCGCCGAACTCGCCCCGGATCAGGCCGAGGCGATCCGCGCCGCGCGCCGGGTCGCCAATCCCGGCTGCTACCCGACCGGCGCGATCGCGCTCCTGCGCCCCCTCGTGGAAGGCGGCCTGATCCCGGCCGATTTCCCCATCAGCATCAACGCGGTCAGCGGCTATAGCGGCGGCGGCAAGGGCATGATCGAGAGCTACGAGAGCGGTGCCGCCGCCCCGTTCCAGCTCTATGGCCTCGGCTTCGCCCATAAGCATTTGCCGGAGACGCAGATCTACGCGCGCCTGACGCGGCGGCCGATCTTCGTGCCCTCGGTGGCCAATTTCCGCCAGGGCATGCTGGTGAGCATCCCGCTCCACCTCGACAGCCTGCCGGGGAGGCCCGGCGCGGGCGATCTCGAGGCCGCGCTCATGGCCTGGTATGCCGGCCAGGCCCAAGTACAGGTCGTGCCCGGCGCGACCACGGGCGCGCATCGCGAGCGCCTCGAGCCGGAGGAGTTGAACGACACCGACCGGCTCGAATTGCGGGTCTTCGGGTCGGATGAGCATCGCCAAGCCGTCCTGGTCGCGCGCCTCGACAATCTCGGCAAGGGCGCCTCGGGCGCGGCGGTCCAGAATATCGGCCTGATGCTCGGCCTCGATTGAGGCCGCGGGGGCGCGCCCGCGCGCGGCGTCGGGGCGGGCCGGACCAGCGATCAACCCGGCACAACCCGATTGACCGCGCGGTCGCCCGCGACGCACAGGATTGTGCCCCTCACGGAGTGACCCTGGCCATGTCGGAGATTCGCCCACCCGTTCCCCCCTTCGACGCGCAGAGCGCGGCCCGGAAGGCCCGCGGCGCCGAGGATGCCTGGAACACCCGCGACCCGGAGCGGGTCTCCCTTGCCTACACGCCGGACAGCTGGTGGCGGAACCGTTCGGAGTTCCTGGTCGGGCGCGAGGCCATCGTGGCCTTCCTCACCCGCAAGTGGGAGCGCGAGCGCGCCTACCGCCTGATCAAGGAAGTCTGGGCCTTTCACGAGAACCGGATCGCCGCGCGGTTCGCCTATGAATGGCACGATGAGGCCGGGCAGTGGTTCCGCTCGCACGGCAACGAGCAGTGGGAATTCACCGAGACCGGTTTGATGCGCCGGCGCGAGGCCAGCATCAACGACGTGCCGATCACTGACGCCGACCGCAAGTTCCACTGGCCGCAGGGGCCCCGCCCGGCCGACCATCCGGGCCTGTCGGATCTCGGGCTGTGAGACCGAGCGGGCGGACCTGCCCAACCGGGCTGTCCGCCCCGCAGGACCGCCGATTCGGCACAATCCCGCCGGCCAAGGGCCGTCGATCCCAGGCGGTCGATCCAAGGCGCCGGTTGATCGGCGGGGGCAACGCGCGAGGCCCGGACCAGCGTCGGGGCGGCTGCCCGCACCAGCACAAATCGACGAATTCAGGTTGCGCGTACGCTCTGACCTGTGCTCGCGCCGATTTCTCACCCACGCGGAGTTGAGACATCGTTCCGGGACGTTGAGCTGTTTTTGCTCAAGCTTGGTGTGAGCTTGCAACGCATGCTTTTGAGTCGGACCCGCGGGCAATAAGGGTTCCAAACCGCTCGAGAACCGCCAAGAATTGCCACCTCAGATCGTTTTTCAGCCGGATGGGTGGCGAATTCGCGCATTCCGTCCACATTTATTGATCTGCGGCCGCTTCGCTCCGCTTGAAACATCTTGCCGAATTCCGATGCTGAGCTTACGGTCATGAAGATCATCCGCCCATCATAACAACGGCACAACGATCATGAGTGAAACCGACACCGACAAGGCCCGCCTGATCACGCTCGCGGCGGACATCGTCTCGGCCTATGTCAGCAACAATCATGTTCAAAGCGCAGAATTGCCGAAGCTTCTCAGCGACGTTCACGAGGCGATCTGCGGCGTCTCCACGAATGGCGCGGCCGCGGCCGAAACCGGACCTCCGAAGGCGACCGCTCAGGAAATCCGCCGCTCGGTCACGGCCGATTACCTGGTCAGCTTCGAGGATGGAAAGCAGTACAAGACGCTGCGCCGGCACCTCACCTTGCGTGGACTGACGCCCGAACAGTATCGGGCCAAATGGGGTCTTGCCCCCGACTATCCGATGACGTCGCAGAGCTATTCCGAGCAGCGTTCGGAACTGGCCCGCGCCCTCGGCCTCGGCCAGCAGCGCCGCAAGGGCGTCGCCAAATCCGCCGCCGCGGACGTCACGCGCTCCGAACCCGTCGAGACCAAGGCCCAGGAGAGCGCCGCCGCGGCCGCTCCGGAGAAGAAGCGCCGCGCCCCGCGCAAGAAGAAGGACGCTTGAATCCTTGATCCTGTAAGATCAGGGCGCGACGTCCGGACAGGCGGAGACACCGAAAGCGGCGCCCCCCGTCCCCGTTGATCGGCGCGACGGACGGCCACGGGATCGACGCGGCCACGCGCGAGGCAGGCCGAAAGCCGTCTCAGGTCAGGCAGACAGGGAGGCGCCGCGCCGCCGGCATGGCCGGCTCGCGTGAAATATCGCCCCCTGCGCCTTGCCGGATCAGCCCGGCGGTCGAGATAGCCTGGCATCAGGCCGCCCAGGACGGCGGCCGTCGCGGGTGGGGCGGAGGGCGCGGCTCGTACTCCCGCCACGCCGGCGCCAATGCCCGGAGGAGCCATGAGTGCGGATCCCGTCCGCCTGACGAGCCTCGCCCATGGCGGCGGCTGCGGCTGCAAGCTCGACCCCGCGATTCTGCGGGGGCTCCTGGCGGACCAGCCGGTAGCGGGCCCGTTCGAGCGCCTGCTCGTCGGCAACGAGACCTCCGACGACGCCGCGATCTGGGCTCTCGACGACGCGACCTGCCTCGTTGCCACCACCGATTTCTTCACCCCGATGGTGGACGACCCGCACGATTTCGGGCGGATCGCGGCCACGAACGCGATCTCGGACGTCTATGCCATGGGCGGACGGCCCATCCTGGCGCTCGCGATCCTGGGCATGCCGCTCGGCAGGATCGCCCCCGAGACGGTGGCAGCGATTCTGAAGGGGGGCGCCGCCACCTGCGCGGAGGCGGGCATCCCGATCGCGGGCGGACATTCCATCGACACGCCCGAGCCGATCTACGGATTGGCCGTCATCGGCCTGTGCCCGCGCGGGCATGTGCGCCGCAACGCCGACGCGCAGGCGGGCGACGCCCTGATCCTGACGAAGCCGCTCGGGGTCGGCGTCTACGCGGCGGCGATCAAGCGGGAGGCTTTGCCCGACGGCGGATATGCGGAGTTCGTGGCGACCACGACTCTGCTCAATCGGATCGGCGCGGATCTGGCGGCCGACCCGGACGTGCACGCGATGACCGACGTGACCGGATTCGGCCTCCTCGGCCACAGCCTCGAGATCGCCCGCGGCGCCGGGCTCGGCCTCGTCATCGAGGCCGACGCGGTCCCGCTCCTGCCGAAGGCCGAGGCGCTGGTGCGCGAAGGCTTCGTCACCGGCGCCTCCCACCGCAACTGGTCCGCCTATGGCAGCGCGGTGGACCTCCCTGCCGGCTTCCCCGACTGGCGCCGGCATCTCCTGACCGATCCGCAGACCTCGGGGGGCCTGCTCGTCGCCTGCGCGCCGAACGGCGCCGCCGCGATCCTGGCGCGCATCCGCGCAGCCGGTCACCCGACGGCCGCGATCCTCGGACACGTCGCGGAGGGACCGGCGCGCCTGCGTCTCGCCGCGCGCGCCTGAGGCCGCTCAGGCTGGCGAGCGGAGCGGGACCGACGCGGCCCACCCTCGGCACACCGGTTTTCCGGCGAGCTTCGGAGCGACCGCCCGTGCCGCGCGAGTCTCGTGGTGACAGGCGGCGGGGGGCCTGTTACGACCCAATTCCTGGGAGGCCCCGTAGCTCAGCTGGATAGAGCAGCCGCCTTCTAAGCGGCAGGTCGCAGGTTCGAGCCCTGCCGGGGTCGCCAGCCTCCTTCCCTTCGAAAACCACCCCCTGGCGGGAGCCGCAACGGCAGACTCGGTGATTTGCGTTCCTCGGGAGGAGCCGTGTGTCGGGTGCGCGCCACACGCTGAAATTGCGACCAACTCGGAGAGCCGACGTTCGACTACCCTCCTCGACGAGGTGTCTGGTCCCGGCATCTGATGGAGCGGGTTGAGCCTGAAGCGGCTGGGGTCGGCGGTCCAGGCTTTGCCAATGGCCTCGAATGGGGTGAGCCCGCGTAAGGTCTTGAGGCGGCGGCCGTCGTTGTAGGCGGCGATGTACTCGGCCAGATGCGCGCGCACCTGCTCGTGGCCTTCATAGTGGTGGCGCCGAACCGTAGCCTCCTTGATGAGTGGGGCTGCCAAGGCGACGTTGCCGGGCGTGGTGAAATGGGTGCCGTTGTCGGTGAGAACCGTGTGCACCCGGCAGGGCACGGCCCGGCTCCTGCTGGAAAACTATTCATCGATTCGCGCGCACCGAACGCAACTCGCTTCGAAGCCAATTGGTAGCTGCCTTGAGATCAGGGCGATTACTTTGGTGGCTCGCCATCCAAAGCTGAAGGTTGTGTGGCCCGACCACGAACCCGAAAGGCGCAACGAGGTGCCCTGAGCGAATTTCATCCTCCACCAGGATGAATGGAGCGAGCGCAAAGCCCAAACCGACAGCCGCGGCTTGTATGACCAGATAGAAGTGTCCGTAGATCTCATGGGGAGCAAGTCTAAGGTCCGGCCTGCCCGCGGCCATGGCCCATTCTGACCAGGCGTTTGGGCGGGTTGCATTCACGAGAATGCGCGCATGAATGAGATCGTCAAGCTGTGAGCAACCAAGGCGCGCGGCATAATCAGGATTGCAGACTGGGCCGATCTCCTCTTGGATCACCGTTTCGGCTATAGCGCTCGGCGGCGGTCTGTACATTGTGGTTCGAATGGCGAGGCTTATTTCGTCATGAACGAAGTCGGCGTCGCCGAAGCTGATGTTGAGCCGAAGGTCGCTTGATGGGTTGGCGGTTTTGAATTTCGGAAGTCTCGGAATAAGCCACCGCATCATGATTGTCGCTGAACAGGAGAGCGTCAGCGGGCCTGGCTGCACGCGCGAGACGGCGATCTGCAGCCGCTCGAAGGCTTCGGCAACATCGGAGGCGAGCTGGGCGCCTTCACGGGTCGCCACAATTGCTCTGGGGTGCCGTTCGAACAGGGGTAGTCCGAACCGATCCTCCAAGGCCTTGATCTGACGGCTCACGGCACCGTGTGTCACGCCGAGTTCCGTTGCCGCGGCGCTCATGCTGCCGAGGCGTGCCGCTGCCTCGAAGGCGCGCAAGGCGTTCAGTGGCAGGTGGGATGTCGACATGGCAGCCTCCCTGGTTGCTGCTGTGAGTTTTTATCACATCAGACTGCGCCGATCTCGGATTTTCAGCAGCTGCTGCGCGCGCTATGCGTTAGGAAATAGCAGATTAATTCGACAGGGCGGAAACCAGTGACAAGCAATCGCCGAGAGCGGTCTTGTCCGCGCATGATTGAGAATGCATAGCATCCGATCTACGTCAGCCAAAATCATTCCAATGATTTACTTGTTAATAGTACCCGCGTCCTTCGAAAATTAGGAGCTCGTCTCTGTGACGAGTGCCGTTTGCGCGCGGGCCCTTGAGCTGTTGCGGTTTCGTGTTCCGAGCGCGCGGTGCTGCTCGTGGACGAGCATCGTGCCGCGCACGGCTGCTTACCCGTCGATGGAGGATTAGATGCAAAGCGGCGTGATCGAGGGCTCGAAATCTCCTCCCCTGCGGATCGAAGCAGACTACCTCGTCGAGACGATCGGCGACCCACGTTCCGCGGTCGAGACCATGGCGGGCGAGCAGTCGAGCGGGACCTTCGTACCGGTTCCCGGCGAGACGCCTGAACTCAAGGCGCGCTCGGCCGCTCGCGTCGAGCGTCTGGAGGTCTTCGACGAGCGTGTTGCCACCGCGTCGCTGCCGACGACCGCGAAGGCGTCAGGGGAGATCCATCGCGCCCTGGCGACCCTGTCCTGGCCCATTGAGAACTTCGGCCCCTCGCTGCCGAACCTGCTGGCGACGATCGCCGGAAATCTGTTCGAGCTACGAGCCTTCACCGGCCTGCGCCTGCTCGATATTCGCCTGCCGCAGGCATTTGCCGATGCTTACCCTGGTCCGCGCTTCGGCATTGAGGGCACCCGACGCCTGGCCGGCGTCAAGGACCGGCCGGTCATCGGCACGATCATCAAGCCGAGCGTCGGTTTTGGGCCGGAGGAGACCGCCGCCCTCGTCGAGAGGCTATGCGCGGGCGGCATCGACTTCATCAAGGACGACGAGTTGCAGGCGGACGGTCCGCACTGCCCCTTCGACGCGCGGGTCAAGGCGGTGATGGCTGTGATCAACGCTCACGCGGATCGGACGGGCAGGAAGGTGATGTACGCCTTCAACCTGACCGGCGACCTCGATCAGATGCGCCGCCGCCATGACCTCCTGCTCGCGGAAGGCGCGACCTGCCTGATGGCAAGCCTCAACTCGGTCGGGCCTGTCGGCATGATCGAGCTCGGGCGCTTCAGCACCCTGCCGATCCACGCGCACCGTAACGGCTGGGGCGCGCTGACCCGCCACCCTCTCCTCGGATGGTCCTACGTCGCTTGGCAGAAGATCTGGCGGCTCGCGGGCGCCGACCACATGCACGTCAACGGCTTGTCCAACAAGTTCTTTGAGGACGATGACAGTGTGATCGCCTCGGCGCGCGCCTGCCTGACCCCGATGTTCCCGGACAAGCCGTGCCTGGCGATGCCGGTCTTCTCGTCCGGCCAGGGCGTCAAGCAAGCCCCCGGCACCTACGCGGCGCTCGGTTCCACCGACCTCATCGTCACCGCCGGCGGCGGCATCGTTGCGCATCCGGGCGGTCCTGGCGCTGGGGTGCTGGCCCTCCGGCAAGCCTGGGATGCGGCGGTCGCCGGAATACCGCTCGACCAGCATGCGAGGGATCACCAGGAACTCGCACAGGCCTTGGGAGCAGCCGCGTGACCGCTCCTCCCTCACCACGCCGCTTGCCGGAGGGGCCGCTCATTGCCTTCTACGGCGACGACTATACCGGCTCCTCAGCCGCGATGGAGGTGCTGGCGTTCGGTGGCTTGCCGACCGTCCTGTTCCTGGATGTTCCCGCTCCCCAGCGCTTCGCGGCCTTCTCGGGCATGCGCGCGATCGGTATTGCCGGGGTTGCGCGGGCGCAATCGCCGGCCTGGATGGATGCGCACCTGCCGGGAATGTTCCGGCTCCTCGCGTCACTTGGAGCGCCAATCGGGCACTACAAGGTCTGTTCGACCTTCGACTCCGCGCCGGAGATCGGCTCGATCGGACGCGCCGCCGAGATCGCTGAGGCCATCTTCGATCCAGCCTGGACGCCGATGGTCGTGGCTGACCCCGGCATGGGCCGGTACCAGAGTTTTGGCCATCTGTTCGCCACGGCCAACGGGGCCGGCTACCGGCTCGACCGTCATCCAACGATGGCCCGCCACCCTTCGACGCCGATGGATGAGGCGGATCTCGCCCTGCATCTCGCCCGGCAGACTGAACGCCGTACCGGCCTCGTCGACTTCGTCGCGATGAAGCGCGGGGAGGGCGAGGAGCAACTCGATCGGGCCTTGGCCGAGGGGGCCAAGATCGTCTCCCTCGACGTGCTCGACCGCGAGACCCTCGTGGAAGCCGGACGGCTGATCTGGGAGCGTGGCGGATCACCGACCTTCTGCATCGGCTCGCAAGGGGTTGGTGCGGCGCTCGTCGCCTACTGGCGTGCCGCCGGTCTCATTCCGGCCGAACCGGATTTGGCACGGCCGGGGTCAGTCGAGCGGATTGCCTGTGTGTCAGGGTCAGTCTCCCCGGTTACCGCTGCTCAGATCGCGCATGCCCTCGACAACGGCTTCGAGGGTATCCGCCTCGATACCCAGCGGGTGGTGGACGCGCAGGAATGGAAGCGTGTGGTTTCTCGCGCGGGCCAGGATGCCCTGGCCGCCCTCGGTCGAGGCCGCGATCCGCTGATCTACACGGCCACCGGCCCGGACGACCCGGCTGTCGCGGCTTTCCTTGCGGCGACACGCACGGCCGGGCTGTCGGCCGAATTCGTGAACGAGCGGCTCGGCGCAGGCCTCGGCCAAGCCCTTCGCACCGTGATTTCGCAAGCAAAACTGACCCGCGCGGTGATCTCCGGTGGTGACACATCGGGGCGTGCAGCAGCGCAACTGGGCATCGATGCGCTCACAGCGATCAGCCCAATCGATCCGGGCGGACCGCTCTGCCGCTCCCATGGCGAGAACAGCCCCCTCGATGGTTTGGAGATCGCCCTCAAGGGCGGACAGGTCGGACGCCCCGACTTCCTTCGAGCCGTGAAGCGAGGCGGGCGCAAATGACCACGGAGGACGCTGCTATGTCTCGGAGATTAGAAGGGAAAGTTGCGCTCGTGACCGGCGGCGCGCGGGGTATCGGGCTCGCGACGGCCCATGCCTTTGCACGAGAAGGCGCGCGCGTCGTGATCGCCGACCTGAACGCTGACGGCGCAAGGGAGGCCGCTGCCAGCCTTGGTCAGGACGCACTCGGCCTCGGTGTTGATGTGGCCGATCCGGCCTCTGTCACCACGATGATCGCTGCGATCATCAAGGCCCAGGGGCGGATCGATATCCTGTTCAACAACGCCGGGATCGGCGCCAACACGCCGTTCCTGGAGACGCGCCTGGAGGACTGGAACCGCATCCTCGGCGTCAACCTCACCGGAGCCTTCCTGGTGGCGCAGGGCTGCGCCCGCGAGATGGTCCGGGTCGGAGAGGGCGGCAAGATCGTCAACGTCGCCTCGCTTTCGGGCCAGCGCGACGCCAATGGCCGCGCCGCCTACGGCTCGGCGAAGGCGGGGCTCGAACTGCTCACCAAGGTGATGGCCGTCGAGCTCGCCGAGCACGCCATCAACGTCAACAACGTCGTCCCGGGCGCGATCGAGACCGACATCGCCAAGATCATGCACGATCAAGCGACGCGGGCCGCCTACGGACGGCTCATTCCGATGACGCGCTACGGCACGCCTGAGGAGATCGCCGACGCCGTGGTGTTCTTGTGCTCGGACGAAGCCCGCTACGTCCACGGCCATACGTTGAACGTCGACGGTGGTTTCCGCGAGGCAGGGCTGATGTTCAAGCGCGACGCGCCCGCGCCGAGCGCCTGAACAGCGCGATCATCTCGAACCAACAACAAGAGGAGGAGACGATGGGCAGTATACTCACACGCCGACATGCGGTCACGCTAGGAGCCGCAGCCGGTATCAGTGCCGCGCTCCCCCTGCGCTACGCCCGCGCGGCGGAGTTCAGCTTCAAGTGGGGCACCAACGTGCCTGAGGCGCATCCGCTCAACGTCTATGGCCGCAAGGCCGCCGAGGCGCTGACGCAGGCCACCAACGGACGCGTTGAGCTGCGACTGTTCCCCAACAACCAGCTCGGCGGTGACGCCGACATGTTGTCACAAGTGCGCTCAGGCGCACTCGAATGCTTCTCCCTGTCGGGCGTCAACGTTCTCTCGACCATGCTGCCCGCCTCCGCGATTTCCGGCGTCGGGTTTGCGTTCAAAGACTACCCGATGCTTTGGAACGCGATGGACGGCAAGCTCGGCGCGTGGCTGCGCGGTCAGATCAACAAGGCGGGCCTCGTCGCCATGGAAAAGATCTGGGACAACGGCTTCCGACAAGTGACGACGAGCACCCGGCCGATCGTCAAACCGGAGGATTTCCGTGGCCTCAAGATCCGGGTGCCGGTCAGCTCGCTCTGGACTTCTCTGTTCCAAGGTCTCGGTGCGTCGCCGACCGGCCTCAATTTCGCAGAGGTCTACACCGCCCTTCAGACCAAGGTTGTGGACGCGCAGGAAAATCCCCCAGCGATTATCGCAGCTTCGAAATTCTATGAAGTCCAGAAGTATTGTTCTCTGACAAACCATATGTGGGATGGCTGGTGGTTCTTGATGAACCGCCGCGCCTGGGGCCAGCTGCCGCCGGACCTTCAGGAGACCTTCGCGAAGGTCGTCAACGCTGCTGCTGTCGCAGAGCGTGAGGAAGTTGCCCGACAGAATGAAAATCTGAAGGCCGAACTTGCGCAAAAAGGTCTCATCTTCAACGCCGTTGATCCTGAACCTTTCCGCATGATGCTCAGCAACGCAGGTTTCTACAAGAACTGGAAGGCGAAGTTCGGGCCTGAAGCGTGGGCGCTCCTGGAGGAAAGCACTGGACCTCTCAGCTGATGGGTCAGTCGCAGAATTTCTCCTTCTAAGCCCACCAGTTCAGCGCGGCCGGCAACACAAAAAAAATCCGTTTGATCAAAATATGATATCATAGCGTATATTCTATAAATAGCTACATCATAAACTCTGCGATTTGCTCTGCTTAAGACCTAAACAAGAAAAAAATACCTAGAATAACAGTAGATCAGATCTGTGCGTGATCAATCTACCAATGACATTGGGAGGAAACACCATGCACATCGATATCGCCGCTGCCGAGACAACTCCTGGTGCTGATCTTCACGGACCTCCTCTGACCGAGAATCTGTGGCTGAGACGCCTCGATCATGTCATCGGCTACATCGTTGAAATCCCTGCTGCGCTGCTGGTGTTGGCTGAGATCGTTGTGCTGCTCGCCGGGGTCGTAAGCCGCTATGTGTTTCATGCACCGCTGGTCTGGTCGGATGAATTGGCCGGCATTCTGTTCTTGTGGCTCGCCATGCTAGGCGCAGTCGTCGCCTTCCGTCGCTCCGAGCATATGCGCATGACGGCCATCGTTGCGATGGCCAGACCGCGGATCCGCGCTTTCTTGGAGACGATCGCGCTGGTCGCCGGCCTGATCTTCGTCGCCTTGATGCTGCACCCGGCCTACGAGTTCGCAACCGAGGAGATGTTTGTTCAGACGCCCGCGCTGGAACTCAACAACGCGTGGCGGGCGGCAGCCCTGCCGGTCGGGCTCGGGCTGATGCTCATGATCGCAATCCTGCGTCTTCTCGAAACCACCGACTGGCGTCTGACGCTCGCCGCTCTGGCCCTCGGGATCGGCGCTGCGGTCGGACTCGTCGCTTTGCAGCCGCTGCTGGCTGGCCTCGGCAACCTCAACCTGCTGCTGTTCTTCGTCCTCGGCGTCGGCGTTCTGGTCTTCTCGGGCGTGCCGATCGCCTTTGCGTTCGGGCTCTCCACCTTCGCTTATGTGACGCTGACCACGAAGTCGCCATCCATGGTCGTTGTCGGGCGCATGGACGAGGGCATGAGTCACCTCATCCTCCTCGCGGTGCCGCTCTTCGTGTTTCTCGGCCTGCTGATCGAGATGACCGGCATGGCGAAGGCGATGGTTGGCTTTCTCGCGTCGCTCCTTGGTCACGTTCGTGGCGGCCTGCACTACGTGCTCGTCGGCGCGATGTACCTCGTCTCCGGCATCTCGGGCTCGAAAGCAGCCGACATGGCCGCTGTCGCGCCTGTGCTCTTCCCCGAGATGAAGGCTCGGGGCGCGAAAGAGGGCGACCTCGTGGCTTTGCTGGCCGCTACCGGCGCTCAGACCGAAACGATCCCACCCTCGATCGTGCTGATCACCATCGGCTCGGTCACCGGCGTCTCGATCACCGCCCTCTTCACCGGGGGAATGGTGCCGGGCCTCGTGCTGGCCGTGACCCTCTGCGCTCTCGTCTGGTGGCGCTACCGTGGCGAGGATTTGAGGCATGTCGCTCGACCCTCGGGTCGAGCCATCGGCAAGGCCCTTGTCGTGGCCGTGCCGGCCTTGGCGCTGCCCTTCGTGATCCGTTTTGCGGTGGTCGAGGGCATCGCCACCGCCACGGAAGTCTCGACCATCGGCATCGTCTACGCGGTGCTGGCGGGCCTCTTGATCTATCGGCAGTTCGACTGGCGGCGGCTCTACCCGATGCTGGTGATGACTGCGGCTCTCTCGGGAGCGATCCTGCTGATCATCGGGGCGGCGAGCGGTATGGCCTGGGCACTCACGCAGTCCGGGTTCTCGCAGACGCTCGCGGTGGCGATGAAGAGCCTGCCAGGCGGAGCGCTGGGCTTCTTGTTCGTCTCGGCGGCGGCCTTCGTCATCCTGGGTTCGGTTCTGGAGGGCATCCCCGCCATCGTTCTGTTCGGCCCGCTCCTGTTCCCCATCGCCAAGGAGGTTGGCGTGCACGAGGTGCACTACGCGATGGTGGTGATCCTCGCGATGGGCGTCGGCCTGTTCGCCCCGCCCTTCGGCGTCGGCTACTACGCCGCCTGTGCCATCAGCCGGATCCACCCCGACGCCGGCATGCGGCCAATCATCGGCTACATCGTCGCACTGCTCGTCGGCCTCCTGGCGATCATCCTTGTGCCCTGGTTCTCGGTCGGGTTTCTTTGAAAGCCGTGACGGCGCAATCGCTACCGGGGCAACGCGGATGGCTCGATGAGGGTGACGGGATGCCAGTTGGCTCAGTCGAAACGCGCAATCAGGACACGACGCGCTCGATTGCTCAGGAAACGCGTGCAGCCGAGCGCAACGGAGCGCGTATTCTCTGGCTGGCGGATCAGATCTCACGCCTCCAGAAACAAGTGCCGTTCGGACGCCGCCTCACTCGCGGGACTGCGCACGGCATCATGTCCGCCATCGCTGCCCTCATTGCGTACCTGCCGACACAGTCGCTCGGTCTTAGGGAAGGCTTCTGGGGTGCGATTACCGCGCTTGCAGTTGCGCAGACAGAGTTTGGAGCAGCGCGCTTGGTCGCGCGAGACCAGTTTGTGGGAGCAGCCATCGGTGGTGTGATCGGCTTGTTTGTCTTCCTGGCGATCGGGCAGGACCTGCCGAGTTATGCGGCGGCCGTGGTGCTCTCGATCCTCGCGTGCTGGTTGGTGAATGTTGAGAGCGCGGCGCGTCTGTCCGCCATCACGGCCACGATCATCCTGCTGGTTCCCCACGTGGGCACACCCCAGCGGATGCTCGCGTCTCGCGTGTTCGAAGTCGGCTGGGGCATTTGCGCGGCGATCGGAACTGTCTGGGTGGTGGCGCGCATCAATCGCCGCTTGGGGATCAGTGTATGATAATTGCAACAATAAGTAGTCGGCTGCTCTGCGTAATCCGAGTTTGCCCAGGCTCCGTTCCAATGGGTCTTGCCTCAGCCGAACAATTCGAAGCCGTCCGCTACCTCCTTGCCGAGAAAATGACGGTTCCCCGACATAGGTAGGCGACAGCGATCGGCCCATAGCAGGCCCTGGGTCTTTCGGGCTTTCGGTGAAACAGGAACCTACGACTGGAACGGGTGGGAAGCGGGCAGTTAGCCGAGCTTACGCAAGTGGCTGCTTCTCCTCCGATAGCGGGCGTTCTCGCATCGGGCGCTATGGAGCCTCAGCCTGCCCGGGCCCTTGAGAGAGCGGAGGGCTCGACTTCAGTTTACTGGCCGGGCCACGGGGAAGGTCCATGCGCCGCTGAGGATCTCGGCTCGCGGACGGTACAGGCGCACGAGGTAGTTCCAGCCTGGCATGGTCGGAAGGCAGTTGACAACTTTGTCGTCGCAGCCGCCGAACTGGACGGCGATGGAGCCGTCTCCGCTCGTCCTCGCCGTGATGTTGTTGAGCGTGTAGGCGTTCAGGTCGTTCGGTTGGTAGTACCCCTGCGCATCGTAGACGCTGACCGACCAGAAGCCATCGACGGGCACGTTGGCGACATCGAGCTTGTAGACGGTCTTGCCGTCGTTCCTCGCCGGGGTGACGCTGAGGTAGAGGGCGTCCTTCTCCGGGTTGCCGCCCCAGGCCGAGGCCGAGCCGATCAGCCGCCTGACCGGGTCAACGGCCTCCTTGGGCCCGAACATCCCCTTGGTGTCGGGAAGCGTCGAGGCCAGGGCCAGCAGGGCCTCGCGGACCTTTCTCTGACTTGCTGGGTCCCATCGTGGCGCCGCGAATGTTCCGGGACCACCGGGCTGATCCACCTTGATTGCATCCTACAGGGCGTGGACCGCCGCCACGTCCTTCGGATCGGTGGGATCGACGAGGGTCCGGATCGCCGTGATGACGTAGCGGGTGCCGATCTTCTCTCTGGTGAGGGTGTGGGTGCCGGCGCCGTAGGCAACCTGAGGCGTGTACTGATCCTCGTCGATGACCTGCAGCGACATGAAGCGCTTGCCCGCCTCGGGCAGGGTGACCGTCACGGGCCCTGCATCGAGGTCGAAGACCGCTGCGGAATAGAGGGTGTCGCGGTTGAGCCGGATGACGGTCTGGTTGTCGATCGCCGCTGGCTCGCGCCGGTGGACGAACTGACCGAGGCCGCCGTCCTTGACGATGTTGCCGAAGTAGAGGTCGCTCTCGGCGCGGGGAAAATTGTCGGGCGTGACGGGAATGGGGCTGCCTTCGGCACCGGACGGCGTGGCGCCTTGACGTGGAGTCTCCTCAGGCGAGGTTGCGTCCCGCGCGTGGGCGGCGAAGGCGAGACCAGCCGCGGCAAGCGCTGCGAGAACGTTCCCCTTCATGGCTCTCTCCCCGTCACGCGCTGACGCGCTCAGAATGGGTTGACGTAGTTCAGGATCGCGGTCTGCCGCAGCACGACCTTTCGGATCACGTGCGCAGCCTGAACGTGCTCGGTGTAGACAGCGGCCGTGCCGGTGCTGCCCGCCGGAAGGCGGCGGCCCACAGCCGGGTCATCGAGCTTGAACCGAACCACGAAGGGTGCCGCCTGAACCTCCGATGGTGCGACCGCGAGCCCGCCAGGCTGCGTCTGGCCGGTCGCGATGGCCTGCAGCACCGCCTCGACCCGGCCGGCATGGACCTCGCCTGGGAAGGCTTTGAACGTGACCTCGACGGGCTGCCCGGGCTCGATGTAGCGCGCGTCGATCTGCGGGATCTCCGCGCCCAGGATCGTCTCGGAGGTGTCGATGAAAGCCATCACGGCCGACTGGGCGGTGACACGCGCGCCCTTCCGAAGCGCCAGGTTGGTCACGTAGCCGGCGGCGGGCGCGCGCACCGTGGTCTTGTCGAGGTTCCACGTCGCCCCATCAAGCTGGGCCTTCAGCTGATCGACCTCGGCTTGGCGCTGCTCGACGTCGAAGGCGCGGCCGGTCCCTCGGTTCTGCAGCTGCGACATCTCGGTGAGGCGGGTCTCTGCAAGCTTGAGCTGTGCATTGATGGCATCGGCCTGTGACTTGTAGGGAACTGGGTCGATGCGGAACAGGACGTCGCCTTCCTGAACGGGCGTGTTGGCGACGGCCGGCACGTCGACCACCTCGCCGGCAACCGACGGAATAATCTGGACCGAGTTGCGGATGACCGCCGCCGCGCCCCATGGCGCTCCCCAGCCCATCGGGATGAACAATCCGAGGAGCAGCGCGAGGAGCACGAGGACCGGCGAGAGTTTCCAGAACAAGTTCAGGCGGACGAAGCCAAGCCAGACGAACAGGACCAAGAGCGCGATGTAGCTGTTCAGCAGGACGACGATCATCGGACCGTATCTCGCTTGGCCGGGACATCGACGTAGGCCCAGACCAGCACCAGCGGCCAGAACACGAACCCGAAGACCAGGGTGGCCCAGCTCCCGATGGCCACCGCCTCGGCCCAGGGATGGCCGCGACGACGCGCAATCCGGCCCGGCATCACTCCCAGCGCGACGAGCGCGGCGACGAGGGTCGCGATCACGACCAGCAGGACAATCCAGGCGAAAAGGTCGATGAGCGGCATCGTGGCGACTCTCAGGATCTGAATGCGCCGGCGTCAGAATTTTTCTGTGAGGCGTTGGGACGGCTTCAGCAACGGTCTCGTCAAACTCGACCGTAGGTTGCAGGACGTCAACTGCTGCGCCTTGGTGCGGACCGGACACAGCGAGCGCGATCTCAGGGCGCCAGCGTTCCGATGGGGCTTGCCCGTGGGGAACGATCGAAACGGCCGCTCAGCCTTCTTCCAATGGATGGCATCACATTCTGGAACGCCTCGTCCCTTCAAGCCCTGGAACGCTTCGGAACAGTCACGCCCATCTGTCGTCGCTCGAAAGGCTCCATTGGAGGTCCGCTATGCCCCTATCAGCGGTCCATCATTGTAGACGCATCGAATGGCTTCTCAGGGTCGAGACCGGAGTGTCCGCTTCGCTTCATGAACCCTTCGAAGCAGCCATCCCGCGACCGTCCAGCTTCAATGACGCGCTCTCGGGGCTTTGATTGCCTGGAAGTGGATGTTTCCAAGTTGTGGATCAGGTGAACCCAGCCCTCAGGGCCAGACAAAGGTCGTGCGCGCCGTGATCCAAGCTGCGATTGCAGTTGGGGTCACACTCACGTTGCGCCACGCCATTTGACGCTGTTCAGCAAAATTACTCAAGATGACGCGAACCAGCGATTTGCGCTGGCTCATCGCCTTTCGTTCGGTCTTGTGAAATTTCGTGTCTCCCGCGCAATCTCATCGAACTGACGCTTCGCGCCCGGTCTCCCCCGATCCGTCAGGCGCTCTCACCGGTGACCCCGCGAGCCCTCCGTTGAGCCCGGATCGACCGTGGCGGGCGTCGGGATGATGGCCCGGCGTCCCGCTCGATCAAGCAGCAGAGGCAGAGACGACTAAGCTGGGGCTGCCGGCTTCCAGGCTGTGGCGAGTGGTGTCCATGCGCGAACCGCTGCCTTCCTCCCCCGTCCCGACCCTCGCTCCGGCAGCGGCGGACCAAGCCGGCGGCCGGATGCAGCGGACCGCCCGCTGGATGCTTGAGGAGGCCAAGCGGATCCTCGGCATCTTCGTCTATCTCTGGGTCGTCTTCGGGCTCTTCATCCTCCACGAGCACATCGTCCTGTCGCGCCATGGGATGAGCTACGGATTCTACGGTCTGGCTTTCATCAATGCCTGGATCCTGGCGAAGGTCATGCTCGTGGCCGAGAGCCTGGATGTGCTCCCCTATTTCCGCGGGCGACCGCTGGTCTATCCGATCCTGGCCCGGTCCTGCGTGTTCGGGGTGCTCCTCGTCGGCGCTTACGCGCTCGAGGAGACGGTGCTCGGGCTCTGGCGCGGAAAGTCCTGGGCCGACAGCGTGCCAACCATCGGCGGGGGCGGCGTCAGCGGCCTCGCGACGGCGGGCTTGATCATGGCGGTGGCGCTGATCCCGTATTTCGCGTTCCGGGAACTCGGTCGCGTCCTGGGGCGGGAGCGTTTGCGCATCCTCCTGTTCCGGGACGGAACCACCCTGGACCTCCCGGACCGACGCGGCGGGGGTGCAGCTTGACCATCCAGCCGTCCCCGCACGCCACGGCTGCGCGATCGCCCATCGTCACCGGCGGGCCGATGCGTCCGCGCGCCCGGCAGGGCAGCGGTTCTCTGGCGAACCAGCGCAGTGAGACGCTCACGGCGCGTCGTGAGGAAGATCCATGATGCACGACATCCCTACGCAGGACCCGGACCGCGATGGACCCGACGAGGCCGCACGGGACGATGCGGCCAAGCTCAAGCGCAAGACCTATGAGCGGGAGTTGCACAAGCTGCAGGTGCAGCTTTGCCACCTGCAGGACTGGGTCAAGCGCACGGGTGCCCGTATCATCGTCGTCTTCGAGGGACGGGACGCGGCCGGCAAGGGCGGCACGATCAAGGCCATCACCGAGCGGGTCAGCCCGCGCGTGTTCCGCGTCGTCGCGCTGCCGGCCCCATCCGACCGGCAGAAAACCCAGATCTTCATCCAGCGCTACGTCGAGCATTTCCCGGCCGCGGGCGAGATCGTGATCTTCGACCGCAGCTGGTACAATCGCGCCGGCGTCGAGCACGTCTTAGGCTTCTGCAGCGAGGCGGAGTATCACCGCTTCCTCGATCTCTGTCCGCGCATCGAGCGCTTCATCGTCGATGGCGGGACCCAGCTCATCAAGTTCTGGCTGGAAGTGGGCAAGCAGGAGCAGAAGCGGCGCTTCCAGGCTCGGATCGAGGATCCGCTCCGACAGTGGAAGCTGAGTCCGATGGATCTCGAATCCTACGGGCGCTGGTATGAATTCTCGAAAGCACGCGACGCGATGCTGGCGGCCACCGACACCGACGACGCGCCCTGGCACGTCATCCGCTCGGACGACAAGCGGCGGGCGCGCCTCAACTGCATCGCTCACCTCCTCCACCTCATCCCCTACAGGGAGCAGAAGCGCGAGGCGGTGACGCTGCCCAAGCGCGGCAAGGCGAATGCCTACGACGACGCACTCCGGGACAGGCGCTTCGTCCCCGAACGGTACTGAGACGGTGCGCGCCGGCCGGAACCCTTACCGCCGTCAACGGCCAGGGCTCGCCGTGACGGCAGGGCTGGCGCATCGGGGATCAGATGAGGCACAGCCGGGACAGCGCCATGGCCGAGCATTCTTTGCGGGGCACAGAGGTGTCACCGCGCGACCTCCGGGCGCCGCGTCGCGATTGCGGGGGCTTTTCAGGGCCATCGGCGAGCGGAGCAGCCTGCCAGCGCAGGGACAGGTCGCCGTCATCCGCAGGATGGTCCCCTCTACTGGGAGAGGATGCCGTACGCGGTCACCGCGCAATCGGCCGCGACGACCAGGAACACGAAGGCGTAGAGCTTCGTCAGCCCGGCCTCGGATTCGAGCTGCGCGCGAAGGGTTCGAAGATCCGCCATGGTCCGGCCCCGCATTGTCCAGACCGCATCAGAGCAGGTTCCGGCCCCTCGGTGAACGGCCAAGCTCCCGATCCGCCGAGTTTCAGCGGATTCGTCCGCGACCGCACGAATCCGGCAGCGCCCCTCCCGGGACATGGCAACCGCGCGTCGACGCTCGCATCCTGGCTCCCTCGGGGATCAGGATGCCCGCGAGAGCGCAGCGAGCTCGGACCAGTCGCCCAATCCTGTGCCGATGCTCGGGCGGAGCGCGGTGGAGGTTGGCGATGCTGGCTCAACTGGCGATCGGTGCGGGTGCGAGCATCTGCAGCATCACGATCCATTCGTTCATGATGGCCGTCATCCTCAAGGTGGCCCGCGCGCAGGCCGGGATCCGCGGATATAGCAGCCTGTCGCTGGCGCGGGTCATGTCCTCCGCCGTGTGCGTCCTCATGGCGGCCCACACCCTGGAGGTCATGATCTGGGCGGTCGTGTATCGGGCCGTGGGCGTCGCCCCGGCCGGCGCCGATCACCTGTATTTCGCCTTCGTGAACTATACGACGCTGGGCTACGGCGACATCGTCCCGGCTGCGCGCTGGCGTCTCCTCGGCCCGGTCGCCGCCATGAACGGCATCCTGCTGTTCGGCTGGTCGACCGCCGTCATCTTCGAGATCCTCCGGCGAACCCTCATCCGCATGGACGACGGCGTGCATTGAGATCATCGTCGGGGGCGAACCGACCCGCCCGGCCCTCCGCATCCGAGTGCCGGCCTCGGCCGCGGAGGGCGGGCCATGGCGACGCCGCTCGGCGCCTCCTGCCTGAAACGACGGCGCACCGGTCGGATCGGCTCACGTGCCCGCGCCGGACGCGGAGGAGCGCAGATGAGGGGCCTCGGATCGACGACGCCGGCCTTCGGGACAGGCACGCCGACAGAACTCCGCTTCGACGTCGTGGCCGGGCTCACCGCCGCGGCCGTCGTCCTTCCGAAGGCGATGGCCTTCGCCACCGTGGCCGGGCTGCCGGTGGCGGTCGGCCTCTACACCGCCTTCGTTCCCGCGCTCATCTATGGCCTGCTGGGCTCGTCGCGCGTCCTCAGCGTGAGTTCGACCACGACGCTGGCCATCCTGACAGGCGCCGAAATCGCCGGCGTGGTGCCGGGTGGCGATCCGGCGAGGCTCGTAGCCGCCACGGCAACGCTGACGGCGCTCGTCGGCGCGCTGCTGCTCGCGGCCAGATTGCTGAAGCTCGGCTTCGTCGCCAGCTTCATCTCCGTGCCGGTCCTGACGGGGTTCAAGGCCGGAATCGGCCTCGTGATCCTGCTGGACCAAGCCCCCAAGCTCCTCGGGCTCCACCCCGCCAAGCAATCGTTCTTCGTCGACCTCGCCAGCCTCGTCCGCCATCTCCCCGAGACGTCCCTGCCGACTCTGGCTGTCGCGGGGGTGACGCTCGCCGTGCTCGTCGGCGCCGAGCGCCTCAGGCCGCATTCGCCGGCCCCGCTCGTCACGGTCGCGGCCGCCATCGCGGCCACCTGGCTGCTCGGCCTCGACGCATGGGGCGTCTCGACCGTCGGGACGATCCCGCCGGGCCTCCCCTCCCTGACCATGCCCGACCTGACTTTGGTCCAGGCTCTCCTGCCGGGGGCCCTGGGCATCGCCCTGATGAGCTTCACGGAGAGCATCGCCGCGGGGCGGGCCTTCGCGGCTCCGGGCGACCCGCCGCTCAACGCCAATCGTGAGCTGGTCGCCACCGGGGCGGCAAACCTGGGAGGTGCCTTGTTCGGGGCCATGCCGGCCGGTGGCGGGACCTCGCAGACCGGGGTCGTGCGGGCCGCCGGAGGCCGGACGCAGGCGGCCTCGCTCGTGTCGGCCGCGGCTGCCCTCGCCACGATGCTGCTCCTGGCGCCGATCCTCGGCCTCCTGCCGCAGGCGACCCTCGCGGCGGTCGTGATCGTCTACTCGGCCAGCCTCATCCAGCCGGCGGAGTTCCGGGCCATCTTCAAGGTGCGGCGGATGGAATTCCGCTGGTCAATCGTCGCTTCCCTCGGAGTGCTGGTCTTCGGGACCCTCCAGGGCATTGTCGTCGCCATCGTCCTCTCGCTCCTCGGCCTCGCTCTCCAGACCGCCCATCCCCGCGTCTCGATCGTCGCGCGCAAGCACGGGGCCGACGTTCTGCGCCCCCTGTCGCCGGAGCACCCCGACGACGAGACGTTCGAGGGCCTCCTGATCCTGCGGCCGGAGGGGCGCCTGTACTTTGCCAACGCGCAGAACGTGGCCGACCGGATCCGGGCGCTGATTGCCGAGCGCGGGCCGCGCGTCGTCGCCCTCGACCTCAGCCGCGTGCCCGACATCGAGTATTCGGCGCTGCAGATGCTGCGGGACGGCACGCGACGCACCAGCGTGACCGTCTGGCTCGTGGGCCTCAACCCGGGCGTGCTCGACATGGTGCGGCGAGCAGGCCTGGATCAGGAGCTTGGTCCGGACCGGATGCTGTTCAACGCGCGAGCGGCCATCGCGCGCTACAGGGAGCTTCAGGCGCAGTCGGCCCGCCGCTAGGAAGCCTCCGTGTGCGGGATTGCCAGGCGGCCATGTCGGCGCCTGGGCTGACAGACATGGGGAGCGCGGTCTCCTCATCCTCGGTCAGAAGGGGCTCGGTCCCCAGCGTCACGCCGCCGGACCCGGCATCACGGGCGTCGGTGAGGACGTTGACGCGCGTTTCCATTCCGGCTCCCGCCCCTCGGGGGACGGCGTTCGGGCCGCGCGCCGTTACCGATTTGATCCTGATGCGGTCTTGAGCATCGCGAGCACCTGTCGGAGGCGGCTCGTGGCGAGGCGGCCCACATTCTCCGGCCCGAAGCGGGTCGCGATGAGCGTGCGGCCGGCAGCGGCGCGCGTCTGCCGCAACCGGGGCTCGTGGTAGACCTGCCGCAGGATCTCCGCCGCAGCCGTCACGTCAGGCTCGGCCCAAACCTGATGGTCGGTGAAGGCGTATTCCCCGTCGAGCAAAGGCCGTAGGGTATGCGGGACGGGAAAGCCGGTTTCCTCGGTGAGGAAGTCGGTGTTGCCCGAGTAGTCGGTCGCGACCACGGCTTTGCCGAGCGCCAGCGCCTCCGCCATGCCGAGCCCGAAGCCTTCCGCGCGGTGGAGCGAGACGTAGCAATCCGATTGTCGGATCAGCGAGATCAATTCGGCCCGCGCCAGCGTCTCGTCGATCACACGGATCCGGGGATCGCGCGCGGCGGCTTCCGCGACGAGGGCCCGCGTCCGCGGGCTGTGCTCCGGCGCGCCGGTGGACTTGATGACGAGGCCGACATTCTCGCTGCCGGGAAATGCGTCCGCGAAGGCGTTCAGGACCGCGGCCGGGTTCTTGCGCGTTGACCAGGAATTATAGTCGAAGGTGAAGAGGAAGTAGAACCGGGATCTGTCCATTCCGAAGTAGTTGCGGTTGTGATGCTCGGTGGCCTCGACGCTGACGCACGGCGGCACGATGGTGATGGGGCCGTCATAGATCTTGCGGAAAGCCTCCGCCACGAAGGTGGTCGGCGCCCAGATCTCATGCATCCGCTGGAGCAGGCGACCCCAATGCTTCGGCGTGCCCGCAAGCTCCCAATAGGTGCGGAGGATGTTGTAGCTGCCCTCCAGCCGCGGCCCGAAATGCTCGTAGAAGGCCGGCAGCTGGTCGGCGGCAGCCTCGAACACATTGACGCGGTAGCGGCGTTCAAGGTCGTAGTGCTCCGGCATGAACTGGCCGGAAAAGCGGTCTTCCACCAGCACGTTGTAGGGGTAGATCGCGAACGGGAAGGGCTCGCGCGCAACGGCCGAGATCAAGTTGCGCAGCGACTCGCCGAGCCCGAGGCTCGCCTCGACATAGCCGATGAACAGGACACCGTCTTTCATCGGCGTGCGATCAGGGCGTGCGGGCTTCGTTGCGCCTCCCAGCATGCGCTCACCGCGCAGAAGGACCTGCCGCACACGCGCGTTCGCGGCGAGATACTGGCGCGTGTCGAAATGCTCGGAGGGCCGGCGAAAGCTTTCCTTCCAGCCGGACCGAACATAATGTTCCAGCGCGTCCTGCCCATCGAGGGCAACGTCCGGATTGTGTTTGTTGTAATAGGTCTCATCGAACTCGGCGAAGTCTTTCAAGAGACGCAGGCGTGCCCGCTTACGCCCGATGGCGATGCGCTCAGCGAAACCACTCGGTCGTCCCTGCCGGTCCGGCACCTCGAGATTCGACGCGAAAGCGACGACGGCGTTATCCGCATCGGCCTGCCTCGCAGCGATGCCTGCCGGAACCACTTCGCGCGGGTGTTGAAAACGCTTGAGTGATGCGCGCAAGGCGAAGGCGGTGTGGCGCCACGTGAAACCCGCCGTGATGTGGTTCCGGCAGGCATGCGCACGCACGGCATAGTCCGCCGCATCGAGAGCACAGGCCTCGTCGAGCCGCGCCACCACCTCGGCCGCGTCCGGCTCCCACCAGGAACCGACATCCCCGAAGCCCTTGTCGCGGTAATCCGCCGGGACAGCTTGTCCCGAGAACAGGAGCGCGCCCTCGCACGCCAAGTCCGTGCTGCCGCTATAGGCGCCGAAGATCGGCACCGTGCCGCAGGCCATTGCCTCCGCGGTCGAGAAGCCGAAGCCCTCGGCCCGGGCGGTCGAGACGTAGAAGTCGACGCTGCGATAGATCAGCGCCAGCTCTGCATCCGAGAGCGGCGCTACGGTTTCCCAGACGCTCACGTTCGCGTCGGGGACCCGTGCCATGAGGAGATGTCCGGCCTGCACGGCCTCGGCGCGAAGCCCGAAGGCGTCGAGCACGTCGTGACCCAGCACGATGAGCTGCGCCTCGGGACGCCGCCTGCGCAGCTCGTTCCAGGCCGTGCGGAGGACATCGAGCCCCTTACGGTGCTGGTTGCGGGCGAACCACAGGAAGGTCGTGCCCTCGAAGGGTCGGTCGCGCAGGCCCCAGGGCGTGAAGACGTCAGTCTCGACTCCGTGCGGCACCCAGGTCACGTCCAGCACGCCCTCGGCCTCGAAGATCGCCTTGACCCAGCGAGACGCCGTCATGACGTGCTTGTAGCGGCGCGCCTGCTCGGCCCAGCCCTGCGGTAGCCGGGTCGTCTCCCAGGCGGTGTAGAGATAATCGAAAGGCTCCGTGCCCGGATGCGCGAAGATGAGTTCCGGCTTCGTCGGGTCCAGGAGGCCGTTCAGCCGCAGCGCGCGGTGCAGATGGCGGTTGATGATCTCCCATGAGGTCGAACCCTTCGAACCATGGTCGCGATGCGTGACGCCGTAGCCGAGGTGCTTTTCCGCGAAGAGAAGCCGATTCTTGCGTAGGTATTCCCGCCTGCGTGGAGCGAGGTCGCCGGAGAAGGTCGAACTCGTGAAGTGCTCGATCTGCGCTCCCGGTACGTATGCGCTCGCGTAACCGGCCTCGCGGAGACGGAAACAGAAATCCGCGTCCTCGTGGTAGAAACCGTAGGCATCGTCGAGGAACCCGACCTCGTCGGCGGCTGCGATGCGCACGAGGGCGAAGGTGAGCTCGCAGAAATCCGCCTCAAGGCGCTCGGTGCGCCGATCCGGCGCCTCGCGATCATGCAGGAAGCTCACATTTGTGAGGTTCCATTCGACGCGATAGGTCATCGTGCGCGTGCGCGCGACCTCATCCACGACCACCTGGGCCGGCGCAACGATGGCCAGATTATCGTCGCGCAGCATCTCCCGAAGAAGCTGGCGGCAGACATCGGTGACGAGCCGGACATCGTTGTTCGCGACGAGGAGGTAACGGCAGCCCCGCGCCTTCGCGAGGCTCATCCCGGCATTGCAGGCCTGGGTATAGGTCCGCGGTGCTCCGAGCTGGACGATTTCGGCCCCGAACGCGACGCAGACCGCGAGGGTGTCATCCGTGCTGCCCTGATCAAGGACCACGACCCGATGCAAAACGTCCCGCATCGAAGGGAACATGCGACGAAGCAGGTTGCCGCCATTGACGGACGGGATGACGATGAGCATCTCATCGATGGCAGCATCAACAGAACCAACGGGCTCAGTCATAAGTCACTTAAACTCATGGTTGTATTTGAATTTTTGGCAATTCGACCATGCGGAACGCAGAACAGCTTGTCTGGTACCATCCGGTGGATTCGATCACGGGTGTCGGGGGCTCTCTCACAATCCCGCTCACAATTTCCACGCAGCGGACGGGCGTGCAACCCGGAAGTCTTCCCTGCCGCGCGGTTGCGGACCGAATGGCAATTCTGGATGGCGCATGGTGGCGGTGAAGCTGGCTGACGCGCGGGCGCAGTTTGTCCGAGGAGGCGGAGCCAAGTTGAGGGGAACGCGACCGGGTCACCCCCGCCCGCGACGCGGATGCGCAAACGCCTCGGCGAACGCGCCGCAAGTCGCCCGCCGGTCCTCAGCATCATTTCGATCAGCACCGAGCGACCCTGGCGCCCTGGTGCGCGGTTGGTATAACGCGTTGGATCGCGTCCGCTTCAACGAAGCGCGCCAAAGGATTTTTGGCGTTCCTGCGCAGCACCGGTGAACGCGAAGAGCAGGGATGGAATATGATCCTAATTGTTCCTGTCACGGCACCTCAGGCGTCCCTCCGCAAACGGTCTACGGGATGATGTGATCCAATAGGCGAATCTGATGGCGCTCGCCAATGGGTGGGGCAGACCTCAGGTCTTGCTTCCTGCGGCTTTCCTCGGCGCCGATCGCGAGGGCCGGATTTAAAAGCGGATGTGCCTTTGGACGTGATGACGGTCGGACCTCACCTCAGCGTCAATAACAGACGTACAGACATCTTGCCTGACGGCCTAACCTCATCGCGCCAGGCAGGCCAGTGAAAAGGAACGCCGCCCGGATTATAGGGACCAAAATGACGCCGGCTGTTAAAATTCTCAAGAAAATGACCACCAATGCGATTTAATATTGATGGCGATACCGGTGACTTCATTCGAGGATGGGTCGTTCCGGATAATCCAACCTCCATCGGTCGCGTCGTGGTGGTGGTTGATGGTCGCCGTGTCGCTGAGATCAGTACGCTTGAGTTCGACACCAACATCGCGGCGCTGGGATGGCACGCGACCGGTCAGTGCCGCTTCGAGATTTCTGAGAACGAAGTTCCAGATCTAGCAAACGTCACACAGCTGGAAATTTACGACCTGGACACGAACGTTCTAATTTATCGACGCGTTCCCCAGCAGGCATTGCTGAATAGAAGATTTCTATTAATAAATACGAGCATTAACCCGGAAAACGCACTTCAGTCCTTGTTATTCCGTCATTTTCAGCAAAGTTACTTTGGAGTCGGAAAGCTCAACGAGCAGATGCTCCAAAGCATTTTCAGCAATTCAAGTCTGGTTTCCTGCTTCTTGTCCGGCGCCCTCATCGTGCCACGCTACGAGCATTATTTCCAGACCGAGGAATCGCTGACGACCGCGCTCATTCATGATCCGCATGTCGAGATGGCGACTCGCTTGATCTGGTTGAGAGCACGTGCGGCGGACGCGGCAGATCCGAACCTGTCCTGGCGCCTCGGGCCACTGGCGGACGCTGCGATCTTCGCGGCCGAGCACGACTTCGCCGACCTCAAGAGTCTGAAGCGTCTGTTCCGGATGCTGCCGGAGCCCGCATATCGTCTGCTTTACAATCCTCTGACACGCCAATTCGGCACGAAACTGCCGGATGACCGGGTGCATCCGGGAAACTCCATCGTGGCGATCGAGATCCTGGCCCGCGTGGGCATCGTCGGACATCGCGACTACTTCGAGGCCTTCGTGACGAGCGTGCTCGACCGCCTCGGCCTCGACGCGCCGATCCCCAAACCGGAACCCATCTCTCAGGAGGCGCAGGATTTGGCCAAGCGGCTGCGCAGCATCAAGGCGGTGGAGGACATGCTGCTGTTCGACATCGCGATGTCCGATGCCGTCCGCAGCTCAGTTGCCAAGACCTGGGACATCGCCTGATCGCTGCGCAGCGACGGCTCTGCGGCCATCTGGGGCTTGCCGCGACCCGCCCTCGTGGGCCTTGGGGTCGATCAGCCGAGGCGAGCGAGCCGCGTTGAAGGCCATCGTCCCGTCCCGCACTGCCACCGGCCCCACCACCCCGATCCGAGCCGCATCCGGGCGGTAGCCCTCGCGCGCCCGTCCATGGTGCGCTGAGGGCTTGGGCGAAACACCATCGCGGCAGGGCACCGACAGACTCGCCCCCGTTGACAGGGAGAGCCGATTTCGGGCCCTTCCTCCCGGATCGTGCCCGCAATCGAATCAGACGTGCTGCAGCCGAATTGCCCTCCCTGATCCCGTCCGCCCAGGCAGAACGCGCTGTCAGCGTTGTTCCCGTGCCACGTCGATCCCGGTTGCATCCCTCCCGCCTCACCGCCATTTCTGAGCCGCGCGAGGGCGTCTCTGCACCCGCCCCGACGCTACAGCCGAGGCGGAAGGCGAGGGCGGGCGCTGCGATTCCTCGGCAGGATCGTCAAAGAGGCTTTCTCCTCCGAAACTGCGCCGGAAGGAGATTGGAAGTGAAAGCTTGTCCATGACACGCGAGGCTTTGACGTCGGCCGGAGAGCGGCGCCGTGCGTGGGCTGCCCGTCTCGTTGGCGTCCTGAAAGCCATGTCAAAGCCAGGTTCCACGTCGTGGCCCAGGCGCATCCTCCGCAGGCGCAAACCCAATGTCGGGCATCTGGAAGGCCTCTATGGCAACGTTGCGGTCGGCTGGGTCTGGAACCCGAAGGCACCGCAGCGCCCGGCCTTCGTGGAGTTCCTGGTGGATGAGCGGGTCATTCACACATCACCAGCCAACTCCTTCCGTCCGGATGTCGCGGCCGCTGGATACGGCAACGGACTCGCCGGGTTCATCGTGGAGCTTCCCCTCGATGTCACGGCCGGTGCGGTTCAGGTAACGGCGCGCCTGGCCAAAACGAAGCATGAACTGGGCGGTTCACCGAAGGTTGCTGAGCAATCTCAAGACCTACGGCGATGGCTTGGCAGAAAGGAGCGCGTGAAAGGGCGGTTTCGCCAACGTCTGTCGCAGCGCCTGTCCAGAAGCGTCGGCGAGCGGACGCTGTCGATCGTCGTGCCGGTCTATAACACCCGCCCGGATTGGCTGCGCGAATGCCTCTCCAGCGTGGTGGAGCAGTGGTGTCCGGATTGGGAGTTGATCTGTGTCGACGATCATTCCTCCAACCCTGAGACACGTCGAGTGCTCGAGGACTTCGCGCGGGATCATGACAAGATTCGCGTCATAAGAAATGAGACGAATCTCGGGATCGCCAAATCGACGAATATCGGCATCTTCGCGTCGAGCGGCACCCATATCGCGTTCCTGGATCACGACGATTATCTTGAGCCGGACGCGGTGTTCCGCGTACTGAAAGCGGCTGACACGGGCGCAGAGCTGATTTATTCCGACGAAATTCTTACAAGCGAGTGCATCAACACGCTCGTTACCCCACAAATGCGGCCGGCTTTTAGCTGGGATTACTACATCAACCATCCCTACTTCGTACATTTCATCGGCGTCTCTGCCGCCTTGGCCAAGGCGATTGGCGGCTGGGACGAACGCATGAAAATTTCCGGCGACGTCGATTTCGTCCTGCGGGTGATCGAGCGCGCCACTTCGGTCGCGCATGTGCCGGCGATCCTGTACCGGTGGCGGACCCATGGGGCGAGCGCGGGTCACACGATGCGCGACGAGGTGGTGGCTGCCACGACGTCGGCCCTGAACCGTCACCTCGCGCGCGTCAGCCCCCGGGCGACCTCGGTTCCGACTGCACTTTTCAACTATTTCGAAGCGCGCTTCCCGGATTCCGGTGGGCGGACCCTCATCGTGATCCCGACGCGGAATCGCGTTGATCTCCTCAGGCGATGCGTCGACTCCCTCCTGGCGACGACGAAACCGGGCGAGGTCGACATCCTGGTGGTGGATCACGAATCCGACGATCCGGAAACGGTCGCGTATCTCGCCGCGAATCGGGATCGGTTCCAGGTTTACCGGCACGTTGGCCCATTCAACTTTGCGGCGCTGAACAATCGCGCTGTCGAGGCCTACGAAAGAGAGCGCGGTTCCCTGCCGCCCTTTGTCCTGTTTTCCAACAATGACATCGAGGCGATCGAGCCAGGCTGGCTTGAGCGCATGCGGGGGCTGGCTGCTCGACCGGATGTCGGTGCGGTCGGCGCGACGCTGCTCTATGCCAATGGATCCGTGCAGCATTCCGGGGTGATCGTCGGCCTGAATGGGCCTGCCGAGCACGCGCATAAATTCGCATCGTTCCGCCACGGCCGCACCACCCGCAATGCCGGCCCCCTCGGCATGCTGGTCTGCACGCGCGAGTACTCGGCGGTGACCGCAGCCTTCATGATGATGCGGTCCGACGTGTTCCGGCAGGTCGGGGGCTTCGACGAAACGTTCGAGGTTGGTTTCAACGACACGGATCTGTGCCTGCGCATCGGCGAAGCCGGGCTGAAAATCCTCAATGACGCGTCCTCAGCGCTCTCCCACCATGAATCGGCAACGCGACGCGCGGCGGATGGTGTCTCGCATCCGGAGGATACGCGGCGCTTTTTCGAGCGTTGGGCGAAAATTCTCGCGGATGGCGACCCCTTCTACAACCCACTGATGAGCCTCGAGGGGCCGGACCACCGGCAACGGCGGTTCTGCACGGACTGCCCGCGCCCGCGCGTTCGCCCCGGCCTGGGCCTCAAGTAAGAAGCCGAGGTCGTCCCGCCGGTTCGCGCACCCGATCCCAACCATGCGGATCGAAGCAGGGTTTCTGCTTCGGCGGTGAGAGGCGCGAAGTTCTCGGTTATGCCGGGGCCAGGCTCAGTGACCGGACGTGAAGACGCGATTGACGTTCTGCTGGATGGTGCCGAGATTTCCGACGAGGAGGTGTGAGATCAGCTCGATCCCTTGTCCCGGTGCCAGCGTGCCGCTGGTCTGATCGACGACCGACAGGTTGTTGGTGCCGTGGTTGGGGAAGGCTTGCGTGGCGAAGTTCGGGCATTGTCCGGCCTGCATCGGCAGGGCCATCGGGAACGTCACGCCGTGGCAACCCTGATCGAGCGTTCGGCGGCTATAGAAGCCCACACCCCAGGACAGGTCGGGCCGCATCCACGCCATCGCGCGAAAGCGGTAGTTGGATGGCGCGTAATTGCCGTCGCGGCTCACGGTTGGCGCCACCTCCTGCCAGTCCGCGCCATCGATCGAGAGGCCGTAAAGCCGCGTGAGCGTCTTGCTGTCGAAATAGGCTGCCGGGATGAAGGGGACCGGCGTCGCGCCATTGCCAGCGCCCACCGCGTGTTTCACCGGCAAGGGCTTCTGGCCGGCGAAGGTTGCGTCCCAGAAGATCTGGTACTTCAGCTCGGCGATTTCGAGCGCATCGCTATAGGCAAGCGGCCCGAGCGTGACATGCGTCTCATGGCGCAGGCCCGGAAAGGTCTCGCCCGTCGCCCATTCCCTTGGGCGCATTCCGGCGTTGAGCCGCTTCCGATCGCTGCTCCCGAGGGCGTAAACCTGGGACGTGCCGCCGCATTGGTCGCCGGCATCCTGCGGGGCGGCCCAGGGCGGCTTGGGGCCGTTGCAGCTCGGCGTCCCGGCGGGCAGATCGGCAAAGGGGAAGAAGTGCACGGCTTGGATGTGACGCCCGAGATCGGCCGTGTTGACGGTCTCGACGCCCAGGACCCGCAGCGAGTCGATGGCACCGCCATGAGCCCCGCTGATGCCGATGGAGAGGACGTTGTTGGCGACCTCCTCCGCGCGCGTGCCGGAGGAGAGCACCGCGAGACAGGCGGCGATCGCCAGTAGCCGGCTTGTGGAAATGCGCTTCAAATCACGATCCTGCTGGAAGACGCCCTGTCTGACTGGCCGCCCGGCCGGGCGGTTTCAGACCCTCCGGCTGCCGAACCTCGGGGCGATAGCCTGCGCGGGCTTTGCGGGCCAGTCCGGACCCTATGGCGATGTCGGGCTCTCGATGGCCCATGACGACGTCCGCTTCAAGGAAGAAAGCCGACCTCGCTTCACCCGGAGCCTGTGTCTTGGCGATTCGCGTCCCCGGGAGGGGTTTGTCCGCAGCGCAACCGCGGCGATCGCGCTGATGCGGCTGCGCCTCATGACGATGAAAGGGCTCAGCCGCCCAGGATGTCGGCCTCCGCCTTTCCGACCGCCTCGGCCTGCTCGTGGGCGATCTCCCGCGTGCTTCT
>NZ_VZZK01000040.1 GCF_008806385.1 Methylobacterium soli | reverse complement strand
GCCTCGCGAGTTCATTCGTGCTCAGATCCAACCAGCCCCGTGTCCGGTTTGATGGGGGCAACTCCACGCTTCGACTGCATCTTCTGCCCGTGGCGTAAGGGCCGCTACCGGCTTGCCCGATTAGCCGAGAGGTTCGGCGCAGAGGCCACCCTGGACCACGTGAGAGACGAGATCAGCCGGGATTGCCCGAGGCGGTACGTGAGAGCGAACCAGTACGTTCATCGGTGTCAGGTCTGGTACACGGATCTGGTGAGCGGGAAGCCTCACGATGTGCCACCTGGGGTGTAGCCCTAGGCTCACCAGCGGCTCAGAGGGGCAGCCTCATTTGATCTCAGTCACCGCTTGCGACGCTCTACGGTGCTGAGGCCGAGCCTGAGGGTAGTGGAAAGATGGGCGCAGTAGAAGAAAGCTGCTCGCCTGCCCACCGCACGCTGGCTCCAGTGCAGGGCTTCATGGTCGCGGTAAGTACGACATGACCAGCAGCGTCGCGGGCCGTCACAGTTGGCGCAGATTGCTGGCCGGGTTCGGCACCTGATGATTCTCGGAGCAGCTCAAGGGCGTGATGCAAAACACCGTCGCTCCCGTCGCACTCCGTACCGTCATCGTCCCATTCAGTCAGACAGTCGCTATGTAAGTCGAAAAAGTATCGTGGCATGGGCTCGACCATACTGGTGAGGCAAGCGGAGACGGCCAACGCTTGCATCTGCACCGGCGCCTACGTGATAAGGTAATCAAAGGCTAACCTGGATTAAGGTTCCGCCATCGAGCGTGCTAGTTCGCTTCGGCACCGGGGTCGAGATGCTCGATGAAGCGCAGACCGTCCCAGAGTTCGATGGGGCGTCCATCCAGCAGCTTGCGAGCGAGTTCCAGGGCCGCATCGTCGTCCTGTGCCGGGAGATGCTCAATCCGGAGCACCGTCTGATCAGCATCAAGGATGAACGCGCGGTAGCGGCTCGGACTCTCGCCTTCCGGCAGGATCCTGCCGTGGACGATGGCTTCTGACATTCCCCTGCCCCCTTCTGGGTCCGCCCTCAGTGATGACAAGGGGCGCCTGAACGGAAGCTGAGGCGGTTTGACCAAGCCAGCCTCACCCTTAGTATGTTCCTACTCCGTTCTGTGGCCAGTAGGAAGTGCTGCATAGCGGTGCAGAACGCACTCGCTAGATAAAAGAACCAGCCTGAGTGAATCAACTGTCACGGTTGTAGTCGCCGGGCACAAGCGGGATTATGCGCCCAGATACCAGTCCGACTTGCGCATGGCCGTCAGCCCCGCTGCCCGCCGCGACAATGCGTGCGGTTGAGTTTTGGCGCTACTGTCGCTCCGACATTAGGTCGTGCGTCAACACCGTGAGCTTACCGATCAGGGTGGTCACGTCGCTCGGCTTGCAGGACCACTGCGTGCCAATCGCCCCGCCATCTGCGGTCACAGAGACAACCGCCAGAGATCGTAGCTTTCCCTCACGCGCAAGAGCGAGCTGATCCTGAAGGACCTCGATGATGGAGGCGACATTCTCATCAGCCTCTACGAGCGCTACGCGAGGTGTGAAAGCCACGACCGACTCGCTCATAGGCATGCGCCCTCCGTTGCTCATTCTGCACTTCCTCATTGTTGTGAGATGGGCAGTGTGATCGCAGGGCTTTGTGCAGGCCGTGTGGCAGTTTGAGTGTCTGACCGAATGACCCGCATCTCCCGTCAGTGGCCTAGGTAGAGTAAAACACAACTGCGCATTTCGTACGCATGGCAAGATGCAAATCCATGTTGTCGCATTGTCATTATAGATGTCGGTCTACTCCAGCACTTTCTACATGCGTGAGCGTAAGCGTAAGGTCGGCTTCGTCTCGCTCGTTGAAAGCGGAGGCGTACATGCCGCTCTACTATTTCGACTTCCACGACGGCCCTCGGCACTCCTTCGATGATGATGGTCAGGAGTTTCCCGACATCAAAATGGCCCGTGATGAGGCAATAGGGGCCCTTTTCGATGTTGCTAGGGACGAGAGACGGGCGGGTGATCGGCGGGATTGCATCGCGGATGTAAGCGATGAAAGCGGGAGGATCGTGTTTCGTGCTCGCCTGTCACTCACCCCAGAATGGCTGACTTAAGGAATGAGCCCAGCTGTTTGATCAGCCCTGTTTTGCTGGGCTTTGAGCTTTCCATCCTAGCCAGGCCATTGCCGTCGCCCTCATTCTCTCCTTCGGACAAGAATAGGGGAGACATGTTTAGCCCGTTAGGCAGCGGAAGTACCCCCGAGTGCTTCGTTGCCGTTGGTGAGGCCGCCCTCCGGCTCAAAGGCCATTCTGTGAGGATATCGACACCCGGGGTGTAACAGGACAGTTGGAGCCCTGGGTTCACAGGCATGCTGGCTTGAGCGCACCGAGGAGAGTGCAAAGCAATGCCGAACACTCTTCCTGATAGTCACGCGTAGCTTCGCCCAGAAAGCCTCAGCTTGCTCTCAGGCTGCGAATGTACCCAGAACGATCTCCTTGCCGTGTACAGTGCCGCCCTCCGGCTTGGAATCGATCTTGTGGGATGACAGCCCTTCCCTCTTTCGATTCGCCTTGGGTGGTCGGGGTTCATAGGCTCTCACCCTGAGCCCATCCATGTCGTTCTCGTAGGCGGTGAGCTTCGCAGCCTTGCCCAGAGTGGTCGGGACGAAGGAGACATGAGCGCTGCCCTGGTGACGCATCAGGTAGACAGCATCGGGGGAGTAGCCGAGTTTCAGCAGGGCTCTGGCTCCGGCAAAGAAGGGCTGCTCCGTTCGGCAGGCCAGGGTTTCACCGAGGTAGACCGAGAATGGGCCGTAGCCCCTCGGGTTAGGTCGGACGATGATTTCGATGATTGCGGGCATGGGTTCTCGTTCACTGAGCGGGGGTGAGCCGCTGTGTTGATGATGATTTACGATGTGATGTGAGGAGGTTAGGTGCCAAAGCCTGCTGATCTTGTGAGGCTTACGGGACCCAATAATGGATATGTACTTGGAGTTGGTCTGTTGTGTGTATTACCTATGATCCTACCTTCAGTGTAGCCCGATACCCCATTCCTTCTTCGATACCGGTACAATGAGACCTGTCTGTTTCTCGGAGACAGAGAGCATGATCTCCTTCACCTCCTCTGTTCTTGAGGATGGAATGATCACAGCATCATGAATGGGAAGAGCGATGATGCCCCTGGTTCTTGCAAGCATCAGCACCTCCACCAGGATCTGACTCTCCAGGAACTGAAGGTGATGTCCTATCCCCGTCTCGAAGTAAGGAGCGATACCAGGGTGAAGCCTTCTGAGCATACCGACTAGCTCCTCGGCTGAATGATCAGCAGGCAGGCTGTCCTTTGTGCCCTTGGGCTTTCTGGTGATAGGTTTCTCCATGAACGTCACGGCATTCATCAGAGATTTAATTCCCTTCCTCCACATTTCCTTCTTCGGATCATTGGCAAACTCCGGAAGTGTATAGATGTCTGCCTCGGGAGGCTTGCGCCCTGCATAGCTGTACAAGAGTCGAGGGGCGATCTGGCCATAGTCTAGCTCACAGACCCGCTCCCCTTGGATCAGCAGCCCGGTCCTGTGCTCCCTCTTGAGCCTTTGCCAGAACCCTCCGAACAAGCGTCCACCTGAGGTGAAGCTCCTCCGCGTGAAGATCCGTCTGAGGTGTCGGTCATAGATGTCAACAGGTTGCTCAACAGGGGCTCGCTTGTAGTCGAACTCGATCTGAGCCCCGCTCAGCCACTCGTTGATCTGCCTTACCTCCAGTCGCTTCCTTTTCGTCTCCGGAGTGTCTGTGTAGTCGATGAGCTGGCTGCTATCCCAGAAGCCCTTCTTGGTTGACTTCAGGATGACGCACTCCGCTGGAGCCCTGAATCTGATGTCTCCGATCTGGACGTCATGCTCCGTGGCGAGCCTCTCCAGGGTTTCTCCTGGCCAGATCTTGGTGAGTTGGTCCCGGGTAGCATGGGGATCCCTGTAGCCGATCTCCTGCGTGATCAAGCTCAACTCAGGGCTGGCCATGAGATCCAGGATGTCAGGGAGGGTCTTCCCGATGAATGCTGCTTTGTAGCGTGACTTGGCGGTGGTCTGGCGGTGAGAGCGAGAGATTGCGACCCCATCAGTGTGCCCGGTGATGACGCAGTGAAGCATGTCACACACGATGGCTCGGACGGTTGTCTCGAAGTTTGACTGCACGACTTGGGTTCGCTTGCGGTCTCGAAGCTGGTTCATCTCCTCGTATCGCTGGATCTGATTCAACACCCGCCGAACCACGGCATTGGCTGCTTTGCCTACAGGGACTCGCCAGGACTCGAAGAAGCGGTCCTTCTCCGAGGTGAGCCAGTCTGAGTCGTCGTCCTCCGGTAAGGCTGGTCCCTGCTGGGCACTGCCGAAAGCGCTTGGATAGGATGAAGTGAACTCGATTTCCGATTGTTGCATTGTTCTTGTTGTATCTCCTTATTGTTTTGATTTAGATGGAAAACCCCCGATGCATCAAGAACACAGACACACGAATGCTCTCGGAAATGGCTCTCCTACTGTTGCTCCTGATTTGATCGAGGGGGGCAGACGGTGACGCTTCGGTGCTGCGAGCGATTGAGCCTCACTTTCTGTTTATGAGGGTGACTTTTCAGAGCACTGAAGATGTTGAGGAATTTCCGACGCTGAACCGGGGCCACGGAGGCTGCTTGCAGGGGCGATCAGCGCTCTCTTGGTGCGAGAAACCTTGTCAGCTTGACCGAGTGACGCGTGTTCGTTCTTCCCGCACGGTGAGGTGTTCTGAGGTCAGCCTTGGCCCCGTGGTTGGGCGCCCGCTTGTTGGCAGATTCCTCCCCGGTCAGAAGGCGTTTCCAGCCGGAGGGCGGGCTTCAGGAACGGCAGGGAAGCCTCTGGATGGACTGGGGTAGCTTAGAGAGAACCGCCTGTACTTGGTGGGAACGCGGAGAATTAGATAGGCAGGTTCTCATAAAGCTCCGCTAACTCAATATATTCCGCAACTTCCTTAAGCAGCGTGTTGCGCTCCGTGCTTTCCGGTGAGTCTCCTGTGCTTTCGCAGGCAAGCCGAAGCAGCTTCAATTTCAGCGTCTGATGCCTGTACCAAAGGTCAGCAGCATCCTCGCCGATTAGTTCCGCCATCTCCTTTTTGGTCAGCAGATTGGACTTCACGTCTTCGTAAAGCTTCGTCGGGCTACTTGGGAATGAAGCGGGTTGACGGTCGCTCATGTCTAGGCTCCTCGTTGCTTGAGTTGTTGAGGGTTCATTTATACGACTATCTCAACGGACGGCTCTGGTGCCTTAAATTCCTCGTCGAGAAGGTCCTCCTCAACCAGCGACCAGAACTCAGGACAGAGCCGTTCGGCAGCCCCATTTAAGAGGCGCAGGGCGTCTCGCCTGAGATCCATCAGGAAGTGGATCAGGTCTAAGCTGCTGAGCGGATGCGAGAAACTGAGGTTGATGCGCTGTTTGTCTTTATCCCAAACGACAGCAGCCGCAGCCTCACAGTGAGGCGAGAGGTTGTTCATTGATTTTTGGCCCCCGCGAGCCTATTGTGTGTCTAAGGCAGGGCGTTCTTGCTCTTGCCAACAAGCTTATTACCGAAGGATTTTGCGTGGATCAAGGACAAGAGTACGAATAATTACAGCCTCTTGGCAGTTTTTTTATGCCGCTTTAATGGTCGATTTCAAACCACAAATAGTTACGGTAGAGGAAGCCTTCAGTCTGTCGAATGGACTGATTTTATCCTTCCAGAACCTCACAGCCGGGCCAACACCCGCTGAACCTGATTGGTCCGCTAGCGTCCACCCCACGCCGTTGGGATACCCATATCGTTCAGGGCCCAGGCCAAGTCTCCCGCGGACCTACAGCCCTCGCTCTGAAGCTCTCTGATGATCGGCTCTAGGTTAGCCGCTCTGGCATTAGCCTTGACGGCCTTTGCAGCGTTGCCCTTGGCCCTAGCGTCATTCGTCAGCATGGCCCAACGATCCTCCTGAAGATCATCTTGTGACCCTGGTGCCCTTCGCGATCTTGGCGATGGTCGCCCGGCTGCATCCAGTGGCGTTCTGTATCGCCGTCCATGATAGCCCCGCCGTCAGCATCGAGGCTATCCCGGCATTCCTCGCCGTATCCTCCTGCCTGCCCCTGTAGCGGCCCTCAGCCTTCGCCTTGGCCTGCCCCTCAGCCTGCCTGCGCCTTCGGTCGTCGTAGTCTTTCCTCGCCACCGCCGCGAGCATATCCAGCATCATGCCGTTGATGGCCTCGAACATCCGACTGGTGAACTCGTCAGCCTTGCCCGTCGCCATCATCCACGAGGTAGGGAGATCGAGGGCCACCACCCGCAACCGTCGCAAAGCGATCTCGGCCTTCAGCTTCTCCCAATCGCCTGAAGTCAGCCGGGAGAGGCGATCCACCTGCTCAACCAGGAGCATGTCACCAGGGCGAGCATCAGCCAGCAACCGGAACAAGGCAGGACGGGCTAGCGTCGATCCGCTCTCATTCTCCACGTAGAAGCTGGAGATCTTCAGCGCTCGCTCTTCCGCGAAAGCCTCCAGCGTCTCCCTGGCAGGGCTAGCGTCCTGCTCATCAGTGGAAGCCCTGAGGTAGGCTCGAACGAACATCACGACTCCCATCCAGTTCATTTAGGATGGTTCAATGATGCTTGGTTCATTTTGAATGGTCAAGAGGGCTTAATTGCACCGGTCAAACGATGGTTCGCCAGGGGTATACCCAAAGTGAACCGACGTGAGCGCATGGATGCGTAGTGATCAACGGTTCCTGCGAGCCCGGGGCCAGCTAAGCTGATTGGGCTTCCTTTGGGTGGGGTCCTGAAGGGCCGCCGGTGGCGTGGTCCTCACCTATCATTCCCTGCGATCACGCCACCGCTCTCACGGGAGACGTCCCCTTGGCAGGTCTGAAGGAGGAGATCGGTTTGAGGCCGCACCGTGCCACTGCGCTCTGACGATCCACGGTAGGCTGATAGCCTGACTGTGAGAGGACGCAGTGATGAGCGTCGAGAGCCCAACTGCTTTCCAAGAGGGTGTCCAGGCTGCCGCTAAAGAGAGCCCAATAGAGGATTGCCCCTATCACGCCGGAACGATCTCGCATCTGATGTGGGTCATGGGATGGCGAGAAGCCGTTTGGTCGGACCACTACCTTGAGCCGAAAGCCTTGCTGTGGTGCTGACAGTCGCCTCAGCCCCCAAAGAGAAGCCCCACCGCTGATCGGCAGGGCGCAAGGTTGAGGTGGGAGAGCGCCTAGTCTCCTCCTCGGTGCTGACCTCGGCAAGCCTCTGAGCGAGGCCGTACTTGCTGCCCACCGGATGATGGTTGGATCGTCGTAGTGGGGCCTGCCTCTTGGTCAACCTGAGGCTAGCCCTCGGGCCTAACAAGGGTGCCCACCCTCCCGCTGGACCGATTGGAAGGACCGGAGGCCGGGCATGGGGGGAACTTGGGCAAACGGGGTGAACGGATAGGGTCTCAGATTTTTGCAGCGAAATAAGGGGGGCAGTTCGGAGGGCAGACATTGCGTCTAACGTCTTCGCCTTGCCCTGCCCTCAGCGCACCTCCAGGTTTACCCAAGGTGGCCATCAGCGAACGAGCTTCGACCCTCAAGGGCTCCAGATTGGAGGTAGTGCATCAAGGGATCAATGCCGGCAGCCTTCACATCGGAGTAGGCAGCCTCATAATCCGTGGTGTCGAAGTTCGCCGACGGGTCGCGGCCCTCCTTCCAGCCATTTTTATCATAGTGCTGTAGAGGATTGACCCCGGCTGCCGCCACGTCGCTGTAGGCCGTCAGATACGCCTTCGTGTCGAACACGGCATTTGGGTTGCGTCCCTCATGCCAGCCAAACTGATTGAAATGTTGCAGAGCGTAGGAGTAGCTATCGCCGCCCGCAGTAAGCGCAGCCTTTGCTACATCTGAGTTCGACAGAAGGTAAAACTCAGCATCGAATCCGCGAGCCTGCCCAATGTCTGACGGTCGTCCGATGGCTGTAAAAGCCTCGCGGCCTTCTCCACGCCCAAACGCCAGGTAGTGGGTCAAAGGATCGACAGCCGCCGCCTTCACGTCTGGATTGTGAGCAACGTAGAGTTCGAGATCGAATCCGCTCGAAGGATCACGCGCCTCCTTCCAACCAGATTGATCAAAGTGATTCAGAGGGTTGAGGCCTGCCTTTGCGACATCAGAGTTTGCAGCCAGATACCCAGTCGTAGAGAAGAATGCGTCCGGGTTTCGACCTTCTTTCCAGCCGAATTGATTGTAGTGCGCTTCAGCATCTAGCTCAGCGCCGAGGACATCAGAATTTGTGATTTGGTAGTATGCGTCACTGACGAGGACGTTTTTGTCAGCAATGTCATCATAGAGCAATCGGATCTGGTTAACACTCAGAGAAGTGGTCAATGGCCCAGGTGGCGAGTTCACGTTTAGATTGAGGTCACCCCCGTAGGTAGTCAATGGATGATATACGAGGGCCAAGGTTCCAAGAGCCACTAGCGCAGTTGCCTTATCGGCTGGGTTGCTTGAGCCGTAGAGGTCACCTGCCGCTTCAAGAGCAATTCGGGCAAGCGGATCTCCGATGTACGTAGGGCTACCGTAGCGGCTGATACCAGGATTAAAGAGGAAAGCTCCCTCATAGTTCTCTGGAGTTGCACTGTAATTTGCGACTGGATCGCCATACTCGACGTAGTTCTGCAACTCGTTCGTTGTCGGAATGCGTGCAGTTGACGGAATTGATTCTGGAGGCAGACCTGGAGCAGCGAAGGTCACACCATCAAGGGTATACCAAGCTGAGGCATAGGCTGCCTCGCCAGCACCAAGAGAGTGCCCGGTGATTGAAATGTTGTTCCGCGAGATATGTTGTGCATCTGTGAGGGAGAGGACTTGCTGGGTAAAGTCGAAGGCATCTCGCAGGGCTTGGGGGACAACGCCGCGATACAAGTATAAATCGGCCTCAATCTGAGCAAGGAGAAACAGAGGGCGCTGGTTATATCCTGCGGTGTCGGTCCCCTCAAATCCAATGATGACTTGTGGGTTTGCCTCATTGGTTAGCAGGGCCGTGCCGTGGAACCCGCTTCCCTTCAGCCCTGAGTCCGCAAGGATGCTGAAGCCGTCCGGTGGGGTCGCAGGGTCCAAGACTGTCGGATAGCCATACATCCAACGGGAGACATCGTAGTACTCTTGGAGCACAGAGGCGGCCATCAAATACCCTCCCATGAACGGCACCGATTCGGCCGAACATCCAGGCTAACAGGAAGCGGCCCGCCACGTCCCTATCTTATGAATAGTGCTGCTGTTGATTTGCGCTCGCCGTTTCGCCGTCGATATGGATGGTCTCCGTGGGCAGCGGTTTTGCTGACAGAGAAGGACTAAGGCTCCATGAAGGAGTTTTTGTAGGCGCTGCAGGTGCGTTCAACATAGGGCAGGAAGCCAAGATCAGGTCGCAGCGCGTGACTGAACGTCACCAGATCGAGAAGGCTTTTTGCACAACCCCCTTGTCGTCACGAATGGCCAGCTTCCAGCCGTCGCCGAACTCGTCCAGTTCTCCACTTGCACGCATCTCACGCAGAGCCGCGAGTGCCTCTACGATGGCTTCGTTGAGATCCTTCGCAACGATACCTTCTTGGTCGATGATGACCGTCCGGCTGCCCCTCAGGTCAAAATAGAAATTACTTGCCAACTCGCACCCCTTGGTGACCGCTGCGGCAAGCAAAAGCTGAAAGATAAGTCGCAATCTGGTTGCCTGGGAAGCTCGATTTATTTCATAAACGGAGACGGTGCATTCGATCGACAGTGTTGCGCAACCCTACCAGAAGCGTGTTCATTTCACACGATACGTAAGAAGGTGTAAGACCGTCCCAACTTGTGCCAGTACGCACTTTGTACTGAGTTCGGTGGTTTGGCTCCAAGCAGGGCAGCTGGAACCACTCTGGACTCGGACATTGGGAGTTCCGTACGATTAAAACCAGTTAAGTCATTGAGTGAAATTTATACCAAACGTTAACATTTCCCCTTTTCCACACTCATCAAATGGTGCCATGTTCGGAAACAAGGGATTAACCAAGACTCATCGAGAAGGGGCGGTGACATGCTTGACGGGTATGGGATCGAGACGGCACTCATTGTATCGAGTGGGTTAGTGCGTGAGGGCTTAGCTGCAGTCCTGAAGCAAACAAGATTCACGATCGTCTCAGCAACGGGATACGTCGATTGCACTAGCGAATTAAGCTGCAGCACTCAAGGTGTCAGGCTGATTATCGCGTCCATTGAGTCGCTGGAACAAGGACATATGCTTCTAGGGCTGACGCAGTCTAATCCGGATTTCAAGCTTGTGCTCCTTCTCAGACCAGGATCGGGCGATTTGTTGCCGCATAGGTTGCCTGAGATTGCGTCAGGCATTCTTGACATCAACGTGAGTGGCGAGGTGCTAGTGAGTGCTCTTGACCTCGTATTAGCCGGTCTGAGCATTCGGATGCCGCGTCTTGCCGACGCTAGCGTGGGATACGAGACACCTAGTTATCAGACCGGGTCACCCTGTCAGTCAAAGCATGAGATGACCGGTCTTTCAGCGCAGAGCTTGTCGCCTCGCGAGAAAGATGTCCTCAGAGCGCTTTCGGTCGGCGCCTCCAACAAGCTGATCGCTCGCGACTATGAGCTGGCTGAGGCGACTGTAAAAATTCACGTCAAGAACGTGCTTCGGAAGCTCAAAGCTCAGAATAGGACACAGGCGGCCATCTGGGCTAGGGAGAACGGTTTTTGCGCTCGGGTCCCTACGTCTTCGCAAGCTCCTACTATGGCAAGCTGACTCGAATAGAAGACGTCTAATTGTTATAAGGGTGGTTCGTCCGGCAGGACATTGACTCTTTCTGCTAGATCACAAATTCCTGCCTAATAATACCGGCCTCATCTCTGATGATCATGCGCCAGCCATTTCCCAGCCGATCAAGCTCCCCACTCTGACTCATCTCCTTCATGGCGAGTAGGGCCTGCGATATTGCTTGATCTAAGTTGAGGGTTTCGACTCCTTCATCGTCGCTTAAGGTGCGGTAGCCATCCGTAAGATCGAAGTAGAAGCGCTTCGTCACACGGCTCTCCTCACCAATACCTTGCGGTAAGCATCCGAGAGTACGAGGCTAACACGGTGCCGTATCGTACGCTACCACCTTCGAACTGCGGCTGGTATAGCTTCAAGACACTAAGATGGACCAACCCTGCCCAGCCGCAGTCCAACAAAGGTCAGCCTGAGTTAGCCTCTCCCGCTGTAGCCCTGGCCAGCTTCTCTGCCACTGCCTCCGGCCTCAGGTGGGTGTACCTCATGAGCATCCTGGTATCCCTGTGGCCACTCATCAGCGCCACCTCAGGGACGCTCAGGCCTGCCTCGAAGAACCTGCTGACAGCCTCGTGTCTGAGATCGTGGAAGCGGAGCCCCTGGACCCCTGCCCTCTCCCTGAGCCGTTCCCAGGCGAGCCTCACGGCATTGCCGCTGACTTTGGGGAAGACGCGGGGATCAGTCCGAGGAAGAGCCTTCAGGACCTCCATGGCCTTGGGGGTAAGCGCCACCGTTCTGGCGTGACCGTTCTTGGTCATCGGGAGGTGAGCCGTGCGACGCTCAAGGCTGACATTCGGCCATACCAGGGACAGCAACTCACCTCGCCTCATCCCGGTCTCGATCGCTAGCTCGATCAGCGGCCTCAGGTACCAAGCGTGGGCTGACCCGATGGCAGCACGGAGCTTCTGGCCCGTATCGTCTTCAAGCCTCCGGTCACAAGCCCGGGATGGCTCCGGGAGGGTGACACCTTGAACCGGGTTGGAGGATAGCGGTGTCCCCCACTCCTTCCTTGCCACCTCGAAGCAGTGCTGGAGGATGGCTAGCTCTCGCCTGACCGTACCTCCTTGCACAATCGCCAATCGGTCATCACGGTACCGGGCCACGGCAACCGAGGTTAGCTTGGCAAGGGTGAGGCTGGAGAGCTGATGGGCCCGGATCACCTTGAGCTTGTAACGCTCCCGGTCTGCCCCCCGCTTCTTGGCTGTAATCTCCGCCTCATAACGTACCAGGAGGTGACCCACAGTGACGCTCTGAAGATCCTTGATGGTCGCCGGAAGCTCCTGCCTGTCGATGGAGCGCTCCTTCTCCCTGGCCCATAGGACCGCGTCAGCCTTGATGGTGAAGCTTTTAGAAATCGGTGGCGAGCCTTGGCGGCGCACTTGGGCCTGCCAGGATGAACCTCGCTTACGGATCGTAGCCATACCTCGTTCCCCGTCATCCGGTGTGACACCAGCGTGACAGGTCGATTTTCAAGGCTATCGAGGATCAGCCACTTTCGGGCCTAACCCCTTCACCAAGCTTGAGGAAAGCCTGGTGGAGCTGAGGGGATTCGAACCCCTGACCTCCGCAGTGCGATTGCGGCGCTCTCCCATCTGAGCTACAGCCCCGTCGAGGCGCCGGCCTTGTAGGCTTAGGCCCCTCAGCCTGTCAATTCCCGAATCCCGTTGCCGACGCGCGCTTGCGCGGATCCGGCCGCGGGCCGACGAGGACATCAGATCCGCGCATGAACGCCCTCATCTGGCTCTTCGATACCGTTGTTCAGCTCTTCATCTACGTCCTCATCGCCAGTGCGGTCCTGAGCTGGCTCGTCGCCTTCAACGTGGTGAACGTGCGCAACCCCATCGTCGCCCAGATCGGCGAGGTGCTCTACCGGATCACGGAGCCGGTGCTGCGCCCGATCCGCAACCTGCTGCCGAATCTCGGCGGCGTCGACATCTCGCCGATCATCCTGATCCTGCTGTTGCTCTTCGTGAGCCGGCTGCTGCACGAATTCGTCCCGGCCCAGACCTACGTCTACACCCGCTGAGGTTTCGGCCGCGCCCGACGGTCGGCACGCTCCGGACCTCCGAGCTACAAGACATCGAAGAACGAGACGACCCGCGCCCATGAAGACCAATCCCGGCCGCTTCTTCGAGGATTTCCGCCTCGGCGAGACCATCCGTCATGCCACCCCCCGCACGGTCACGACCGGCGACGTGGCGCTCTACACCGCGCTCTACGGTCCGCGCTTTGCCGTGCAATCCTCCGATGCCTTCGCGCGGGCCATCGGCTACCCGCAGAGCCCGCTCGACGACCTGCTCACCTTCCACGTCGTCTTCGGCAAGACCGTCCCGGACATCTCCCTGAACGCGCTCGCCAATCTCGGCTATGCCGAGGGCGGCTTCCGGCGCCCCGTCTATCCGGGCGAGACCCTCTCGACCGTCTCCGAGGTGATCGGCCTGAAGGAGAGCTCCAACCGCCAGACCGGCGTCGTCTACGTGCGCTCGGTGGGCTCCGACGCCAAGGGCGAGACCGTGCTGAGCTATTGCCGCTGGGTTCTCGTGCGCAAGCGCGATCCCGAGGCCAAGATCGAGCAGGAGCACGTGCCGAGCCTCGCCAAGGTGGTCAACCCCGCCGACCTCGCGGGCGCCCTGCCCCGCCTCGACGCCTCCGCCTACGATCTCGACCTCGCCGGAAGCCCGCACCGGTTCGGCGATTATCAGGTCGGCGAGCGCATCGACCATGTCGACGGCATGACCGTGGAGGAGGCCGAGCACCAGATCGCGACCCGCCTGTTCCAGAACACCGCCAAGGTGCATTTCGACGCCTTCGCCACCAAGGAGACGCGCTTCGGCCGCCGCCTGATCTATGGCGGACACGTGATCTCGCTGGCGCGCTGCCTGAGCTTCAACGGGCTCGCCAACGCCTTCTCGATCGCCGGCATCAATGCCGGGCGCCATGTCGGCCCGCTCTTTGCCGGCGACACGGTCTATGCCTGGAGCGAGGTGCTGGAGACCGCCGATGCGGGTCGCGACGATGTCGGCCTGTTGCGGCTGCGCACCGTGGCGACCAAGAACCAGCCCTGCGGACGCTTCCCCGACAAGCAGGGCGAGGGCTACGACCCCGCCGTGATCCTCGATCTCGACTACTGGGCCTTCATGCCGAAGTGAGGCGGAGCGGCGTCCTGGCGAGCGGGCTCAGCCGGCCGCGAGGAGCCCGAGCACGGCCTGCCGCAGGGGATTGGCCGGGTCCGACAGGAGCCGCAGCGCCATCGCGCACGCGATGGTGACGAGGAGCGGCCGGATCAGGCGGGCCCCGAGGCGCATGGCCAGGACCGAGCCGAGCTGCGCCCCCAGAAACGCGCCGAGCGCCATCGTGAGTCCGATCGGCCAGATCACGTGGCCGGAAGCCGCGAACAAGGCGAGGCTGCCGAGATTGCTCGCGGCGTTCGCGAGCTTGGTGTGGGCTGTCGCCCGCACCACGCCGAGCCCCAGGAGGGTGACGAAGCCCACCATGTAGAACGCCCCGGCGCCGGGCCCGAACACGCCGTCATAGAAGCCGATCGCGGGCGCGACCGCGAGGGCGAACAGGCCCGGGCTCATGCGGGCGGCGGCGTCCTCGCTGCTCATGCGCTTGGCGGTAGCGAAGTAGAGGGCGATCCCCACGAGCAGGAGCGGGACCCCCGCATCGAGTACGGCGCGCGGCAGCAGGCTGACGCAGAGCGCACCCAGGATCGAGGCGAGCCCCGCCGCGAGGGCGATCGGCAAGGCCTCCGGCCAGCGGATCAGTCCGCGCCGGGCGAAGGCGTAGGTGGCCGAGCAGGCGCCCGCGCTGCCTTGCAGCTTGTTCGTCGCGATGGCGCTGACGGGGTCGAGACCCGCCAGGATCAGGGACGGCATCGTGATGAGTCCGCCGCCGCCCGCGATGGCATCGACGCATCCCGCCGCGACCGCGACCCCGAACAGGGTGACGATCAGGCTGACATCGACACCGAAGATCACGCGACCCTCGCCGAAGATTCCGCGTACAGGGCCCGACCTGCTCGGAACAGGCTGCCCCAGCCCTCACGGCGGGCGCCGCCGATTCGCCCTCCGGCCGTTTGCGGGCCAAGAAGGGCATGGGCCAGGGCATGGGCCAGGGCATGGACCGGGGCATGAGCCGGAACACGAGCCATGACGAAGATGGGCCGATGCGGGCCGAGGATCGGCGTCTCGATCAGGTGGCAGGAGAGCATCACGGACAGGAGGTTAGGATGGCGCGCAGCCCTGCCGCGTCGGATCCCGGATGGTAGGCCGGCGCCGAGAATCGATTCCGGCAGCGGCCAGCCGTGGAAGCTGCTCCCGTAGGCGCAATCGACACGCTTGGCCAGGGCCGGCACGCGCCGGCCTGTCCCTCGGGTGAGGGCGTGGCGAGTTCGCCCGCGAACGCTCGTCCGCTCGAAGGGCGCCTCCCGCGGTCGCTTCCTCGCCGCGTTCCCGCGCGCCCTGCCTGCCGGAGGGGCGCGACGGGGACCGGCGTCAGTTGCGGACGATCACGACCGTGCCGACGCGAACCCGGTCGTAGAGATCGACCACGTCCTTGTTCGTCATGCGGATGCAGCCCGACGAGACCGCCGCCCCCATGGTCTCGGGCTCGTTCGAACCGTGGATGCGGTAGAGCGAGGAGCCGAGATACATGGCGCGGGCGCCCAGCGGGTTGTCCTGTCCGCCCGCCATGTAGCGCGGCAGGTCCGGACGGCGGGCGAGCATCTGCGCCGGCGGGCGCCAGGCCGGCCATTCCTTCTTCATGGTCACGGTCTTCTGGCCCGACCAGGAGAAACCCTGCCGGCCGACGCCGACGCCGTAGCGGATCGCCTCGCCGCGCCCGAGCACGTAATAGAGCCGGCGCTGGCTCGTGGAGACCACGATGGTGCCGGCCTTCTCCGAACCTTTCCAGGCCACCGTCTCGCGCGGGATCGCCTGGGTCCGGAAGATGTTCATGAAGTCGGCGAGCGGACCGCTGTCGAAGGGATTTGCGGCTTGCGCGGTGCCGACGGTCAGGGTGAAAGCCGCGAAGGCGGCAGCCGCGAGGGAGCGACGCCTCGTCATGGATCGTATCCTCCAGGGGCATCGGGCGAGGGCTCCGACCTGCGGCGGAATGGGTCCGCGGAGGCCTCTGGGGAGCGCTGTCCGACGCGTTCGGTTGAGGCTTGGCGGGGACGTCCCGGTGGGTCAACCCGCCCCGGACGGTCCGGCCGATCCTGTGGGAAATGCGCAACTCTCCCTTGACTCGACCTCGCCGGTACAATCTCGGCAGCGCAGCGGTAAAGGGATCGACGCCGAAAAATGGTGTGCCTGCGGGAGCTTGCGTTGGAAATGGTTCCGTACCCTGCTGGGCGAAAGCCGATGTCAGGTTGTCGCAGGTGATTGCGGTGAGTGTCGCACTGCACCTAATGTCGCCTCGTGATCGCCCCTCTCGCCACAGACAGGCCGCGCCTTCGAGCGGCCGTTCGACGCTCGCCCGAGCCCGTTCGCTCGAGCCGCGTCGGCATTCTGGCCAGCGTTCTCGCCCTGTTGCTCCTCGTGCTCGCCGGCCTGCCCGACGACCGCTTCGCGGATCTGATGCCGCGTCGGGCCGAGCCCGGCATCACGAATCGGGCCGTCGCCAAGTCGGCTCCGGTGATCCTGCTGGGCGGCCGGCACGCCGCCCTCACGACCTCCGTCGAGGCCGACGACCCGCCGGCCGACGACCGACGTCTCGTGCCCGATCCGCCGCGCTTCCACCGCCTGCCCGTCCTGTCCGGTTTCCCCCCGGAGGCCGGGATGGTGCTGTCCTTCGCCGGTGTGCGCCTGCTCGAGCGACCCCCGAAATCCGTCGGCTGACCAGCCGCAGGCCGTGCCGTCCCGGTGATTCTCACGCGGACGTGAGGCTTGCGGTGGCGAAAAACGTGTCTGCGTCGCGGGATCACGCTGCCTTTCCCCGTTAGGATCGGTCGCGGAACGCCATGCCGCCCGGAGCGGCCGTTCCTCGCAACGTGAGGCGCCAGCACGCGTCGCCGTCGCCCCGCCGATCCGCGATTGGTGGGTCCCGGCCCTGCATGTGCCGCGCGATTGCGCCTGGATGGACGGGCCGACCCGTTCACCGAGAGCCACGAATTCCGCCCGGGACGCCCGCAAACGGGGACCGGTCGTCCACACCGATCCGTGTGTCGCAGGAGCGAATTCATCGTGACGTCATCCAGCCACCCCGTCCGCTGGCCCAGGGCCGCGCTCACCTGGCCGGTCTCGCTGACCGCCGGTGCCGTGCTGGTCGCCCTCTCGGCCTGCAATCAGAAGCAGCAGGCTGCGGCGCCGGTGCCTGCGCCGCCGCCGGAGGTGAGCGTGGTGACCGTGGCGCCGCAGCCGATCCCGTATGTCCGGGATCTACCCGGGCGCGTCGCGCCGATGCGCATCGCCGAGGTGCGCTCCCGGGTTTCCGGCCTGGTGGTGAAGCGGCTGTTCGAGCAGGGCAGCCAGGTCAAGGAAGGCGACATCCTCTACAAGATCGACACGGCGCCCTACGAGGTCGAGCTTGCCAGCGCCGAGGCGGCGCTGGCGCGCCAGGAAGCCGCCCTCGTGCTGGCCAACCAGCAGGCCGACCGCCTGGAGACGCTGCTCACCAAGCAGACCGCGAGCCAGGCTCAGTACGACACGGCCTATGCGGGCAAGAAGCAGGCGGAGGCCGAGGTGGCCGGCGCCAAGGCGACCCGCGACCGGGCCAAGCTGAACCTCGGCTGGACCGACGTCCGGGCGCCGATCTCCGGCCGCATCGGCCGGGCGCTCCTCACGGAGGGCACCCTGATCGAGTCGGGCACCACGGGGGTGCTCGCCACGATCCAGCAGCTCGACCCGATCTACGTCGACATCACCCAATCGGTCGGCGAGCTGAACAAGTTGCGCCGGGATCTCGCCAGCGGCGAGCTCTCCCGGCTCGAGAACGACACCGCCAACGTCCACCTGATCATGGATGACGGCGCGCTCTACCCGCTCGCCGGCCGCCTCCTGTTCTCGGACGTCACCGCCGACCCGAGCACCGGCCAGGTGACCTTGCGCGTCCAGTTCCCGAACCCGCATGACGAGCTCTTTCCCGGCATGTACGTGCGGGCGCGCATCAAGCAGGGCATCGACTCGGATGCCATTGCGGTGCCGCAGCAGGCGATCCAGCGCACGAACGACGGCAAGTCCGAGGTCTGGGTCGTGAAGGCGGACGACAAGGTCATGCTCCAGCCCGTCGAGGTCGGCCCGGTGGTCGGCCAGAACTGGCTGATCCGCGACGGATTGAAGCCCGGCGAGCGCGTCGTGGTGGAGGGCTTCCAGAAGATCTCCGCGGGGATGCAGGTCAAGCCGCTCGATCTCAGCCCGCCGGCCGATCAGGCCGAGCTGAAGCCGCGCGACGCCGAGGCCGAGGCCGAGGCGGAGGCGGCGAAGCAGGCCGCCGCGAAGGTCCGCTAACCCGAATTCAAGAACCCGCCGCGCATCGAGCGCGCGGCGCCTTCAGCGCTCCGAGGTCACAAGAACTCCCGCATGGCTCGCTTCTTCATCGACCGGCCGATCTTCGCCTGGGTCGTCGCCCTGTTCATCTGCCTCGGCGGCGCGCTCGCGATCCCGCAACTGCCCGTCGCGCAGTACCCGATCATCGCGCCCCCCTCGATCGCGCTCTCGACCGCCTATCCGGGCGCCTCCGTGGAGAATCTCTACACGGGCACGACGCGCCTCATCGAGGACGAGCTGAACGGGGCCGCCAACATCCAGAGCTTCGAATCGGCGAGCGACTCCTTCGGCGTCGTCGAGATCACCGCGAGCTTCCAGCCCGGCACCGATCCGGGCTACGCGGGCGTCGAGGTGCAGAACCGCCTCAAGCGCGTCGAGGCGCGGCTTCCGGCCGAGGTGCGCCAGCAGGGCATCCTGGTGGAGGAAGCCTCCGCGGCGACGCTCAACATCATCACCCTCGTGTCGACCGACGGCACGATGGACGAGGTCGGCCTCGGCGACTTCCTGATCCGCAACGTCATCAACGAGATCCGGCGCATCCCGGGCGTCGGGCGCGCGACGCTCTACTCGACCGAGCGCAGCCTTCGCGTCTGGATCGATCCCGACAAGCTGCGCGGGCTCTCGCTGAACGCCTCCGACGTGACGAAGGCGATCCAGCGGCAGAACGTGCAGATCGCCTCGGGCGCGGTCGGTGCGCAGCCGAGCCCGTCGAGCAACCCGGTGAACTTCCCCATCATCGTCAAGGGCCAGATGACCGCCCCCGAGGCCTTCGGGGCGATCGTGCTGCGGGCCAATCCCGATGGCTCGAACGTGCGCGTCCGCGACATCGCCCGGATCGAGCTCGGCGGCGAGGATTACAAGTTCACCACGCGCCTCAACGGCGGCGAGGCGGCGGGCATCTCCGTGACGCTCGCCCCCGACGGGAACGCGCTGCAGACCGCCAAGGCCATCCGGGCCAAGATGGAGGAGCTGTCCCAGTTCTTCCCCGACAACCTGAAATGGGACATCCCCTACGACATCACGCCGGCGGTCGAGGCCTCGATCGAGAAGGTGCTCCACACCCTCGTTGAGGCGGTGGTGCTCGTCTTCCTGGTGATGTTCCTGTTCCTGCAGAACATCCGCTACACCCTGATCCCGACGATCGTGGTGCCGATCGCCCTGATGGGCACCGTCACGGTGATGCTGCTCTCGGGCTTCTCCGTGAACGTGCTGACGATGTTCGGCATGGTGCTGGCCATCGGCATCCTCGTCGACGACGCCATCGTGGTGGTCGAGAACGTCGAGCGCATCATGAACGAGGAGGGCCTCTCCCCGAAGGAGGCCACCAAGAAGGCCATGGGCCAGATCACCGGCGCCATCATCGGCATCACGCTGGTGCTCATCGCGGTGTTCATCCCGATGGCGTTCTTCCCGGGCTCGGTCGGCATCATCTATCGCCAGTTCTCGATCGCGATGGTGACCTCGATCGCCTTCTCGGCCTTCCTGGCGCTGTCGCTGACGCCCGCGCTCTGCGCCACGTTGCTGAAGCCGGTCGAGAAGGGCCATGCCCACGCCAAGGGCGGCGTCTTCGGCTGGTTCAACCGCTTCGTCGATCGCGAGACCGCCCGCTACGGACGCGGCGTCTCCCGGCTCATCGCGAAGTCCGGACGCGTGATGCTGGTCTACCTCGTCCTCGTCATCGGCGTGGCCTACGCCTTCGTGCGGATGCCGGAGGGCTTCCTGCCGGTGGAGGACCAGGGCTTCTTCACCGTCGACGTGCAGACGCCGCCGGGCTCCTCGTTCAACCGGACGCTCGCGGCCGTGAAGAAACTCGAGGATCACCTCCTGGCGCAGCCGGGTGTCGGCACCGTGACCATCGTCAACGGCTTCTCGTTCTCGGGCCAGGGCCAGATGACCTCGCAGGCCTTCGTGACGCTCAAGCCCTGGAGCGAGCGCGATGCGGAGAACTCGGCGGCCAAGCTCGTGGCCGGCACCAACAAGGCGCTGGCCGGCTACCGCGACGCCACCTTCGACGCGCAGGAGCCGCCGCCGGTGGACAATCTCGGCAACGCGGCCGGCTTCAGCTTCCGCCTGCAGGACCGGGCCCAGAAGGGCTATTCCGCCCTGCTCGCCGCCCAGGAGCAGCTGCTCTCGCTCGCCAAGCGCAGCCCGATCCTGCAGAAGGTGAAGATCGAGGGATTGCCCCCGGCGCCGGAGGCCGAACTCGTGATCGACCGCGAGAAGGCCGCCGCCCTCGGGGTCAGCTTCGAGGACATCAACGAGACCATCCAGGTCAATCTCGGGTCGATCTACACCAACGACTTCCCCAACCGGGGCAAGATGCAGCGCGTGATCGTGCAATCCGAGCAGCTGCAGCGCCTGAAGACGGCCGACATCCTGAATTACGGCGTGAAGAACGCGCAGGGCACGATGGTGCCGATGTCGTCCTTCGCCGACCTCAAATGGAGCGTCGGGCCGACCCAGATCGTCGGCTTCAACGGCTACCAGTCGGTGCGCGTCACGGGCGAGCCGAATCCCGGCTACACGTCGGGCGACGCGATCGCCGAGATGGAGCGGCTGATGACGCAGCTGCCGAAGGGTTTCGGCTACACCTGGACCGGCCAGTCGCTGCAGGAGAAGCAGGCCGGGAGCCAGGCCTCCCTGCTGCTGGCCCTCTCGGTCCTGATCGTGTTCCTGTGCCTCGCTGCGCTCTACGAGAGCTGGTCGATCCCGTTCTCGGTGCTGCTCGTGATTCCCCTCGGCGTCATCGGCTCCGTGGCGGCCGTGTATCTCCGGGGGATGCCCAACGACGTCTACTTCAAGATCGGCCTGATCACGATCATCGGCCTCTCGGCCAAGAACGCCATCCTGATCGTGGAATTCGCCAAGGACCTGTGGAAGCCCGGGACCTCGATCATCGACGCGACGGTGCAGGCCGCGACCCTGCGCTTCCGCCCGATCGTGATGACGTCCCTCGCCTTCATCTTCGGCGTGGTGCCCCTGGCGATCGCCTCGGGCGCGGCCTCGAAGAGCCAGCAGGCGATCGGCACCGGCGTGATGGGCGGCATGATCTCCGCCACCGTCCTGGCGGTGTTCTTCGTGCCGGTGTTCTTCGTCGTCGTGATGCGCGTGTTCAAGCGCAAGGCGGTCGAGGCTGGGCTGAACGGCGAGGCGGAGCCGGGTGCGGTCCAGGTGGCCCGGGACCACCACGGCGTGCCGGCCGAGTAGGCTCAGGCGATCCCGTCGATGGCGAGCCGCAGATGTTGCGGCCCGCGCAGGGCGGCGCCCGGCCGGTAGGGCGGGGTGCCGGCGAGCCGCGGGTTCCGCAGCCGCCCCGCGAGCGCCGCGAGGGCGGCCTCGGTCTCGAACCGGGCGAGCGGCGCCCCGACGCAGTAATGCAGGCTGCCGCCGAACCCGAAATGGCGGTTGTCGTGCCGGTCCGGATCGAAGCGGTCCGGTTCGGCATAGGCCTCCGGGTCGCGTCCGGCGGCGGCGAAGAGCAGCACGACCGGCGCCCCCTCCGGGATGGTGATCCCGTCGATCTCGATCTCGGCGAGCGCCTTGCGGGTCCGGAACTGGACCGGCGGGTCGAAGCGCTGCACCTCCTCCAGGACGCGGGGCGCCCAGCCCGGCTCCGCCCGCAGCCGCTCCAGCGCCTCCGGGTGGCGCATCAGCGTCAGCACGCTGTTGGCGATCAGGTTCACGGTCGTCTCATGCCCGGCCACCAGCATCAGGATCGAGGTCGCGATGAGGTCGTACTGGCCCATCCGGCCGATCCCCGGCGCCGATTCATTGGCGAGGCCGGAGAGCATGTCGTCCACCGGGTGGCGGCGCTTCTCCGCGATGAGCTCGGCCATGTAGGCGGAGATCGCGTCGAAGCAGCGGCTGTTCTTGGCGCGGACCGCGTCGTCGTCGAGGCTGTCGGGCTCGAGGGCGGTGGCGAGCTGCGTCGCCCAGCCATGGAACTTCGGCTCGTCCTCCCGGGGCACGCCGAACAGCTCGCAGATCACCGTCACGGGGAGCGGGTAGGCGAGATCGTCCACGATATCGATCTCCCGCGCCCCGCATTTCTCGTTCAGGAGATCGGCCACCAGGCGATCGGAGCGCTTGCGCATGGCCTGCACGCGCTCGCGGGTGAACTGGTGCATCACGGAGGCGCGCAGGGCGTCGTGGTCCGGGGGATCGCGAAAGATGAAGGGCCGGTGCGTGTCCGTGATGTGCTCGCGGATCGGCTTCACCACCCAGTCGGTGAACGGGTTTCCGGTGAGCGGGCGCTTGGCGGGCGGCAGGGTCTCCGAGCTGATCCGGGGATCGGAGATGAGGCTCGCGACGGCCGCGTGGGTGGCGGCCACGTAGGTTCCGTCATGCTGGCGCGAGACCGGGTTCGCGCGCAGGCGGGCGAAGATCGGGTAGGGATCGGCCCGGTTCTTCGGGTCCTTGACCTGATCGAGGAGCGTTGCGTCGGCCATCTTGGTCCTTGGGGCGCGCGGGATCAGCGAAGTGCGGGGTCGGAGCTCAGGGAAAGCCCGGCGGAAGCACCGCGAGATCCGCGGGCTGGTCGGTGGCGCCGCGGATCGGCGGGAACGGCGCGCGCGCCGCGACCTGCGCGGCGTAGGCGGGAAGCCAGCGGGCGCAATCGATCGACAGGGCCGCGATGCAGCGCCCGGCGCGGCCATAGACCGCCAGGAAGCGCCCCTCCTTCGGGGATCCCTGCGCGATCACGAATCCATCCGCGCCCTCGGTCAGGCCCACCGACTTGATGTTGATCCCGTGCTGCGTCGACCAGAAGGTCGGGACCGCGGCGTAGGGCCGGTCGGGCCTCCGGCCGGCGAGGAGGCGCCCGGCATGCTCGGCCTGCGCGACGGCATGCCCCCAATGCTCCAGGGCGACGCGGCGCCCGTCGTAGAGGGGATGCGGGAAGCGCGCCACGTCGCCGGCCGCGGCGATCCGCGTGTCGGCCCGGCCCTCACTGTCGAGGGCATGGCCGTCCGCATCGCAATCGAGGCCGCCCGCATCGGCGCCGAGGCCAGAATCCGCGAGCCATTCGGTGTTGCGCACGGCGCCGAGCGCGACGACGACCAGATCGGTCTCGACGTGCCCGCCACCCGCGAGATGGGCACGGACGACGCGGCCCCGGCCGTCATCCTCCAGCCACTCGACCTCGGTGCCGCAGCGCATCTCGACGCCGCGCGCGGCGTGCATCGCACCGATCACGTCGCCGAGATGCGTACCGAGGACCCGCGCCAGCGGCGTCGCGGAGGGCTCGACCAGGGTGACGGGGATACCGAGCGCGGCGCAAGCCGAGGCCATCTCGCAGCCGATGAAGCCGCCCCCGATGACGAGGACGCGCCGCTGACCAGCCGCGAGCGCCCCGCGCAAGGCCGCCGCATCCTCGCGGCTGCGGAGCGTGTGGACCCCCGCGAGCCGCCCCTCATGCGGGTTCGGCCAGGCGCGCGCCCGGGTGCCCGTGGCGATCAGCAACCGATCGTAGGGCAGGCTCGATCCGTCGGCGAGGTGGACCCGGGCGTTCTTCCGGTCCAGCCCGGTCGCGGCCGTGCCGAGGCGCCACTCCGCCTCGAGCGGCACGAGGCTCGGCAGGGTGGTGGCGTCCGCCGCGACCGCTCCGGTGAGAACGTGCTTGGAAAGCGGCGGCCGGTCGTAGGGGCGGTGCGCCTCGGCGCCCACGAGGGTGAGGGACCCGGTGAACCCGGCCCTGCGCATAGCCTCCGCCCCCCGCAGCCCCGCGAGCCCCGATCCCACCACGACGGCGCGGTCGGGCGATGCGGCGGCGCTCACAGGAGCCCCTGCCCCGGAACCTCGACGCGGATCGCCTGGACCGGGCAGGAGATGCGGGCCCGCTCGATCTCGGCGCGCATCCCGGCGGGCGGCGCAGGGTCGTAAAACAAGGCTTCGCGGCCCTCGATCGCGAAATGCGCGGGCGCCGCGTAGCAGCACTGGGCGTAGGCCTGGCAGCGATTGAGATCGACCAAGACCCGGAGCGGGGAAGGGTCGGGGGTGGCTTGGCTGTCAGGATCGGGCATGGATGCGGAAAGCCGAACCAGCCTCGGCGGTTCCACCCATCCTTCCCGAGAGGCCGCGGTTCTCGATCGGCGTTGGGGCCGCGCCCGGGTCAGGCCGGGTATGGACTGGCTCGCGGACGACGCCGCCCGGTGCCGTCGGAGACCCGGCAGGCGCGCCCGGCCTGGCTCTGGATCCCGTGCCGCCAAGGATCGTGCGGCAAACGGAACCGCGCCGGGCGTCGCGAGCGCCCGGCGCGGTTCAGATCAGGTTCGCGATCGCCCCGGTGGGACCGGAGCGGGGGTTGTCCCGCCCCCGCTCGGCCTCAGCAGGGCGTGCAGGAGGGAGCCGCGGCCCGTTCGAGGCTGCCATCGAGGCTCAGCACGCGACGATTATGCGCGATGGCGCCGCAGCAATCGCAAGCGGCGTTCTGCAGCCGCGTCCGGTCGAGGAGATCGACCCGGCCGCGCGTCGAGCGGATCAGCCGCTCGCCCTCGATGATGTGGAGGGCGACCGTCACGCTCGCCCGGCGCACACCGAGCATCTGCGCGATATGGTCGTGGGTGAACGGGAGCGTGTCGCTCTCGAGGCGCTGGTGAGCCTGGAGCAGCCACCGGCACAGGCGCTTCTCCAGAGAGTGGCGGCTGTTGCAGGCCGCGATCTGATAGGCCTCCTCCAGGCCCATGCGCACGTAGCGCAGGAGCAGGGCCCGGGCCGGCGGGCACGTCTCCATCAGGCGCCGAATCGCGGCCGCGGAGACCCGGTAGGCCGGCGCGCCGACCTGGACGACGGCCCGGTGGGAGGCCGGATCGGTCCCGAGGAGCGCCGACGCGCCCACGAGATCGTGACGGCCGACCATCGCCACCTCGACCTCGGCATTCGCGGCCGGGCCGCTGCGCACGAGGACGGAGACGAGGCCTCCGGTCGGGAAGGTGACGTAGGCGGGGCTCGTCCCCGTCTGCACCAGCGCCTCGCCGGCCGTCATCGTCACGGCCTCGAGTTCCTCGACCCAGTTCTGGGGCGCGCCGCGCAAGAGGGCATCCAGGAGGCCGTTGCTCCCGGGTGGAGGCCGATGCGCGACGCCCTGCACGTCCCGCGGAGCGACCAATGCGGCACCGTTCAGGAGCGTGGCGCTCACCTCCGGGATGCACAACCTGATGTTGGTCTCGTTCATCTCACTGTGACTCCCGTCCCCACAGGCACGCATAGGATGCCCGCAAGCATCCGCAGAGTACGCGTGGCAATCGGTCTGAGCCCCTGCAGTTCAGCTTGCGCAGCCTACGGGTGCCTGCCGATCTCCCTGCTCTTCCTCAGTGTGCGATTTCGGCGCAGGTTGGGCGCTACGCCAATAACATATGATGGTACTAATGATTCAAGCTTGATTTCTAGTACTTTTTCAGGGGTGAACGTTTGCCGATGTACATCCAGGGTTTGGCGCGATAACGGTCCAATCGGCCGATCTCTGGCGATGATTCCACCCAAGGCTGCATTTTCGGCAACCGTCCTTCCGGAGATTTCTAGACGCCCGAACCCCGCTCGGTTACGCTTCTGCGCACGCAGCCGCGGTCCCGACGAGATCGTCGTCGGGGTTGCCTGCCATCCCGAGGGCCGTGCCATCCGGGAATTGCCCTGCACCGAGGAGCCGGGAGAGCGTCATGCTGATCGGAGCGCGTTGCGGCCTCGGCGCCGCCCTGGTGCTGAGCCTTGCCCTCGGCGCGCCGGCAAGCCGCGCACAGGACCCGACCCCGCCCGAATCCGCCCCCCAGGCCGCGCGCCCCTGGACCGATCCCCCGGTCCGCGGCAGCACGAATCCCGTGGAGCGGGCCCCCGCCGGCCGGGCCGCCGAGGCCGCTGCCGAGAAATCCGCCGCCCGGGCCGAGGCTCCGCGACGGATTCGGGCCGCCCGCCGGGCGAATCGCCGGACCGTCACGGCCGAGGCCCGCCCGCGCCCCCGCGTGGCACGCCGCGAGGCGAGGCGCGCCCGCGTTGCGACCCTGCACCCGACCCGGGTCCGGCCCCTCGCGGTGCCGCGCTTCGGTCCCTATGCGGTCACGCCCCTGCCCGGCCGCTACGCCACGCCGTATCCGGGTGCCTACCCGGTCGGTCGCGTCGCTCCCCCGGTCTATGGCTACACGCTCAGCGACGACCGCGCGCGGCGGATCGAGGCGGCGCAGCGGGCCGGCTACATCGTGGTCCATAGCCGTTCGGTCCAGTTCCCGGATGGGCGGACGCTTCGCACCTACCGGCCCTACGAGGAGCCGGACGAGGAGGATTGAGCCGGCCGGGCGGGTCCCGCACCCGCCCGGAGGCGCGAGTCTCAGCCGCGCCCGATCGTCGGCCGGTCCCGCGCCGGGTCAGCCTCGGGCAGGTTGTCGGGCTGCATGAAGCGGAAGCTGATGTCGGGCCGGCGGGCCGAGGTCTCGCCGGCCTTGATCATCGAGATGCGCAGGAGAGCGCCGCCTGCCAGCACCGCGAGCGCCGCGAGGGCGCCCTGGCCGCGGGTGGGCCGATGCCCGGCGAGGCGCGACGCGGCGTAGAGGCCGAGGGGCAAGGCTGCGCCGAGCCCCGTCGCCAGAACCTTCTCCACCATCCCGGCGGGGCCCGACAGAGCCGGTGCGACGCCGGTGCGCCGATAGATCAAAGCCGAGACCGCGTCGGCGGTCAGATCGACCGCGAGTGCGGCGGCGGCCAGCGTTTCGAGGCGCCGCGTCAGGCCCCCGTCGCGCTCGCCGAGCCAGAGGGCCGCGGCTCCGCTGGCGATGGCCGAGGAGCCGAATCGCACCGCCAGCGCCCGCGGGGCCGCGGCCCAGAGAGGGGTCGAGGTCGCGGCGAAGAGCGCCGCCGTGTAGGTCGCGAGGCCCGCCCCCGCGAGCGCCGCGGGCAGGCTCGCCGCGCGGGCGATGCCCCGCGCGGGCCCGACGCCGCGATCGGCCGCGAATTGAGCCGCCGCGCAGAGGCTCGCGGCGCCCGAGAAGCTCATGAGAATCCAGGTGCCGATCGACATGGGCGAGGTGCCCTTGGCGACCCGGAACATGTTGTAGAAGCGCTCCGGCGTGTGCAGGTCGTAGGCGAGGAGGGCCGAGCCGAGCGTCGGCGCCAGCATCGCGGTGTAGCGGCCCCGGCGCACCAGCGCCTCGGCCCGCCGCCCCATCGAGAGATCCGCGACCGTCGCGATCAGCGCGCTCGCCCCCGACAATCCTGCCAGGAAGACGTAGCCGCCGACGACGTTCGCCTCGAAGGGCGCGGGCTTCAGCGCTTGCCGTCCGTAATAGGTCGGGCCGCGCCAGACCGCGTCGGTGCCGGCCGGGCGCGGCATGTCGCGCTCGGCCGCGGAATCCGGACGGTCCGGCGGATCGACCGGCCCGCGCTCGAGCACTGTGTAGGAGGCGGTCACGGACGGCGCTCCGATTCGGCGAACAGGAAGGCGGCGGCCAGCGTCAGGCCCGCCACCGTCGCGAGGCCCGAGAACAGGCTCGGCGCAACCCGGCGCGAGGGCCGCGTCGGCGCGGAGGGCAGGTTGTAGACCTCGGGCCGGTCCGTGAGCAGGAAGAAGGCGTTGAGGTGGCTCATGCCCCCCGTCGCGCCGGGCGCGCCCGGCGTCCCGTAGAGATAGGCCGACGGAACGCCCCGCGCGTGCAGATCCTCGACCCGTCGTGCCGCCCGCTCCTGCAGGTCGGAGAGTTCGCCGAACTGGATCGAGTCGGTCGGGCAGGATTTGGCGCAGGCCGGCTCCAGGCCGCCCTTCAGGCGATCATAGCAGAGGGTGCATTTGTGGGCCTTGCCGTCGAGCTTGCTCACCTCGACCACCCCGAACGGGCAGGCCGGGACGCAGTAGCCGCAGCCGTTGCAGATGTCCTGCTGCACCACGACGGTGTCGAACTCGGTCTTGAACAGCGCGCCCGTCGGGCAGGCTTCCATGCAGGGCGCGTGGTGGCAATGCTTGCAGACGTCGCTCATCATCAGCCAGCCGCTCTGGAACGGCTGCTCGACCCCATCCCGGATGCCGCCGGCACCGGACTTCTCCACGAAGGCGACATGGCGCCAGGTGTTGGCCGAGAGGGCGCCCGTGTTGTCGAAGCTCTGGCCGGTCATGCCGAGATTGTCGGCCGGCAGGTTGTTCCACTCCTTGCAGGCGACCTCGCAGGCCTTGCAGCCGATGCAGACGGTGGTGTCGGTGAAGAACCCGTAGGATCGACCGGCCTCGATCTTCACGCCCGCCGTCAGTTCGGACTCGTCCGGAATCAGGCGGTCCAGGTTCGACTGATGATGCTCCGCCGCGCGGGGATGCATGTGCAGGATATTCATCGCGCCCTCAGATCCGCTCGAGGCGCTCGGCCAAGTAGCCGATGACGTTGCGGGCGCGGGAATAGGTCACCTGAACCGGTGCCTGGCTCTGCTGCAGCGGCTCGAGGTCGTCGTTCTCCGCTAGCATGTGCGGGGACAGGACGAAGAGGTGCGAGACGCCGTCCGCGTCCGTGAGCTGGAAGCGGCTCTCCTGTGCGATGGTGATGACGCCGCGCATCTTGGGCATTCGGTTCCGGCCTTGCGTTCAGGATGGCGTGACCGACCGGCCCGACAGCTTCGAAACGTTCCAGGCACGCGCATGTTTCCGTTCCGGGTGCGATCGCGCCGACGCCGCCCCGCATGGGCATGGGCATGGGCCCGCGTCGTCCCGGAACCGCTGCGACGCATCGGCGCCGAGAGCCGGCCTCAGGAACCCTGCGGGCCTCTCACGGTTGCCGGGACAGGCACGATGCCTGCGGAGCGGCGTTTCACGCGTCGGCCGGCGGCGAAGGCCCGTTCGGGCAGCGGAGGCGAGATGGCGCGGGATGGGCATGGACCGGAACCCTGGCGCAAGCGCGGCAAGGCCGTGGGCAGGATCGTCGGCAAGGGCGTCGGGGCGCGTCTGTCGGGCTTTTTGAAGGATTGGTCTCTGCCGCGGCAACTCGCTGGCGAGGACGTCCAGTCGACCGCCGCCCGATCCTCCGCCTCCGAGCGCCTGCGGCCGCGGCTGGAACAGGCCGACCGGGTCGGCACCAGCATCTGCCCCTTCTGCGCGGTGGGCTGCAGCCAGCTCATCTACGCCAAGAACGGCCGTCCGATCCACGTGGAGGGGGATCCGCGCTCGCCCGTGAATGCCGGCACCCTTTGCCCGAAGGGCGCCGGCACCCTCGGCATGCTCCTGTCACCGGAGCGCGTCACCAAGGTGCTCTACCGGGCGCCCCGCGCGACCGCGTGGGAGGTGAAGCCCCTCGACTGGGCGATGGAGCGCATCGCCCAGCTCACCAAGCAGGCCCGCGACGAGACCTTCGCCGAGACCCTGCCGGATGGCCGCATCATCAACCACACGGTGGGGATCGGGTCGCTCGGGGGGGCGACCATGGACAACGAGGAGAACTACCTCATCAAGAAGCTGTTCGGCGGCGGCCTCGGCATGCTGAACATCGAGAACCAGGCCCGGATTTGACACTCGTCCTCGGTGCCCAGTCTGGGTACCTCCTTCGGGCGCGGCGCCGCCACCATGGCGCTGTGGGACCTCGCGAATTCGGACTGCATCATCGAGATGGGCTCCAACATCGCGGAGAACCATCCGATCGCCTTCCGCTTCGTCACGGAGGCGCAGCGGCGCGGCGCGACCATCATCCATGTCGATCCGCGCTTCACGCGCACGAGCGCGCTCGCAGACATCTACGCACCGATCCGCTCCGGCTCGGACATCGCCTTCCTGGGCGGCATGATCCGCCACATCCTGGAGAACGATCTCTGGTTCCGGGACTTCGCCCTCGAATACACCAATCTCGCCCACATCATCGAGGATGGCTATGCCGACCCTGAGAGCCATGACGGGCTGTTCTCGGGTTTCGACGCGGAGACGCGCGCCTACAAGCAGGAGACCTGGCAGTACAAGGGCAAGACGGTGCCCTCCTCCATCGCCGAGCACCGCGAGCAGACAGAGGAGCAGGCCGGCGGCGATTTCGAGAGCATGACCGAGAGTCCGCCGCCGCAGGACCGCACCCTGCAGCACCCGAACTGCGTCTATCAGATCATGAAGCGCCACTACGCGCGCTACACGCCCGAGATGGTCGAGCGGGTCACCGGCTGCCCGAAGGAGACCTTCCTCAAGGTGGTGGAGACGCTGGCCAGGAACTCGGGCCGCGAGCGCACCGGCGCCTTCACCTACGCCGTGGGCTGGACGCACCATTCGACGGGGGTGCAGATCATCCGCGCCTGCACGATCGTCCAGGCGCTCCTCGGCAATGTCGGGCGCCCGGGCGGCGGCATCATGGCCCTGCGCGGCCATGTCAGCATCCAGGGCTCGACCGACATTCCGACCCTCTACAACATGCTGCCGACCTACCTGCCGCAGCCGAACGTGTTCCACGACCACGCCACCCTCGACCGCTACCTGGAATCCGAGACGCCGACGACGGGCTGGTGGGCGAACATGCCCAAATACGTCGTGAGCCTGCTCAAGGCCTGGTACGGCGAGGCGGCCACCAGGGCGAACGATTACGGCTACCCGTTCCTGCCGAAGCTCACGGGCGATCTCAGCCAGGAGCCCATGACCATGGCGATGGTCGACGGCGTGATGCGGGGCCAGTTCATTCTCGGGCAGAATCCCCTCGTCGGCGCCGTCAACGCCGACTTCGTGGAGCGCGGCCTGGGCAAGCTCGACTGGCTGGTGGTGCGCGACTTCGCCATGACGGAGACGGCGAATTTCTGGTCGAAGGGCCGCCTCGTCGCGGGCGGCGAGCTGAGCCCGGAGGACATCGAGACGGAGGTGTTCTTCCTGCCCGCCGCGATGCCGGGGGAGAAGGAGGGCACGGTCACGAATACGAGCCGCCTCGTTCAGTGGCACGACAAGGTCTGCGAGGCGCCGGGCGACAGCCGCTCGGACCTGTGGTTCATCTATCACCTCGGCCGGCGCCTGAAGCAGCTCTACGCGGATAGCCGCGAGACCCGCGACGGCGCCATCCAGGCGCTGACCTGGGATTATCCGGTCGAGGGCGAGATCCAGGAGCCGAAGGCCGAGGCGGTGCTCGCCGAGATCAACGGCTACACGGTCTCGGACGGGGAGCCGGTGGCGAGCTACAAGGAGTTGAAGGACGACGGATCCACCGCCTGCGGCGGCTGGATGTATTGCGGCGTCATGCCGAAGAAGGGCCACAACGTCGCCCGCTCGCGAAAGCCCGACGGACCGGATGGGCCGGGCTCCCATCTCGGCTGGGCCTTCGCCTGGCCCTCGAACCGGCGCACCCTCTACAACCGCGCCTCCGCCGATCCCTCCGGCAAGCCCTGGTCGGAGCGCAAGAAGATGATCTGGTGGGACGAGGAGAAGGAGACCTGGACGGGTCTCGACGTGCCGGATTTCGTCGAGACCAAGCGGCCCGACTACCGCCCGGACTGGTCGAAGCGCCCGCACGGCATGGACGCGCTCGGGGGCAACGACCCGTTCATCATGGAGGCGGACGGCAAGAGCCAGCTCTTCGTGCCGACGGGCCTGAAGGACGGGCCGCTCCCGACCCATTACGAGCCGATCGAGAGTCCGGTGAAGAACCCACTCTACGGGCAGCAATTCAACCCGACGGCGAAGCTCTGGGGCCGGCCGGGCAATGAATTGCACCCGCCCGAGGACCCCCGCTTCCCTTACGTGTTCACCACCTTCCGGCTGACCGAGCTCCATTGCGGCGGCATCTCGACCCGGGCGATGCCCCACACCGCCGAGCTGCAGCCGGAGGCCTTCGTGGAGGTTTCACCGGAGCTTGCGGCCGAGCTCGGCATCCGGCACCGCGACTGGACGGTGCTCTCGTCGCTGCGCGGCGAGATCGAGGTGCGGGCGATGGTGACCGAGCGGGTGCGGCCGTTCACGGTGGCCGGCCGGGTCGTGCACCAGATCGGCATGCCCTGGGTGTTCGGGCGCGAGGGCTACGCGCGCGGCGCGATCGCCAACGTGCTCCTGGCCATCACGGGCGACGCCAATACCAGCATCCACACCACCAAGGCCCTCACGGTGAACCTGCGGGCCGGGCGCCTCACGCAGCTCAAACGCGAGGCGCGCCATGGCGGGTGACCCGGCGCGGGCGCCTGCCGGCGATCGCCATGGCGGACAGGCGGTCGACAGGCCCGGGCGCAGGGCGCTCGCCGCCCTCGACCGGGTGCTGGCGCAACGCCCCCAGAAGGACGACCACGGCTTCAGCCAAGCCACCCAGTGCCTCTCGGCCTTCCGCGACGAGCTGATCGGCGCGCACAGGCGCCAGGCCTGCACCCGCGAACAACTCGTGCATCTCAACGGCGTGATCAGCGTCGTGCTGGCCGGCCACTTCCCGCTCGGCGACGTGCCATGGGGGGAACTCGACAAGGCGCGCGACTGGCTGAAAGCCCTCGTCGAGGCGGTGGAGCCGGAATAGGGGCCCGGCGCCTCGGCACCCTACCCTCACTCGGCCGGTGCCGCCACCCGGGTCGGGACCGGCACGGCGGCTCCGCGCGCGAGCCAGGCGGCGATGAGCCCGATCAGCGCGGCGGCCGAGAGCCAGAGGCCCGGCATGGCCGGGTTGCCGGTCCACTCGATCAGGCCGGTGCAGATCACCGGGGTGAAGCCGCCGAAGATGGCCGTGGCGAGGCTGTAGGCCAGGGAGAAGCCGGCGCTGCGCACCTCCGGCGGCATGATCTCGGTGAGATGCACCACCATGGCGCCGTTGTAGCTCGCGTACAGGAAGGACAGCCACAGCTCGACACCGAGGAGCCGGCCGAAGCTGGGCGCCGCGACGAGCCAGGAGATCGCCGGATAGGCGGTGAGCAGCGCGAGCGTCGTGAACAGCAGGAGCAGCGGGCGCCGCCCGACCCGGTCCGAGACGGCGCCCATCACGGGAAGCCAGAACAGGTTCGAGACGCCGATGCAGACGGTGACGATGAGGACGTCGACGGCGTCGAGACGCAGCGCCTGGCGCCCGAAGGTCGGGGTGTAGACGGTGATCAGGTAGAACGAGACCGTCGTCATGGTGACGAGCATCATGCCGATCAGCACGATACGCCAATTGGCCAGCATGGTGGCCCAGATCTGCCGCATGGAGGCCGGGGCCTTGCGGTGCTGGAACGCCTCCGTCTCCTGCAGCGAGCGCCGGATCACGAACAGGAACGGGATGATCAGGCAGCCGATGAGCAGCGGGATGCGCCAGCCAAAACTGTCCATCTGGGCCGGCGTCAGGCTCTTCTGGAGGCCGAGGCCGAGGGCTGCGGCGAAGATCACCGCCACCTGCTGGCTGGCCGATTGCCACGCCACGTAGAAGCCCTTGTTGCCCGGCGTCGCCATCTCGGCGAGGTAGACCGAGACGCCGCCGAGTTCCGCGCCCGCCGAGAAGCCCTGGACGAGCCGCCCCAGCACCACGATCACGGGCGCGATCAGGCCGATGCTGCCGTAGCCCGGCGCGATGGCGATCGAGAGGGTGCCGATCGCCATCAGCGCCAGGGTGAGGAGGAGGCCGGCCCGGCGCCCGTGCCGGTCGATATAGGCGCCGAGCACGATCGCCCCGAGGGGCCGCATCAGGAAGGCGGCCCCGAAGGTCGCGAGGGAGAACATCAGCGAGGCGAACTCGCTCTCGCTCGGGAAGAACACACGCCCGATCGCCGCGGCGTAGTAGCCGAAGACGAAGAAGTCGTACATTTCGAGGAAGTTGCCGCCGGTGACGCGCAGCACCGTAGCGAGCTGCGAGCGGCGCGCCGGCGATCCTGCGGGGTCGGTCATCGGGGTCTCTTGCAGATCGGGACCCGTTGCGCGGGATTACGCCGGGATCCTCGTTCGTGCGACCATACGACAAAGACCCCGCCGGTCCAGGCCGGCGGGGCGCGAAGCCCGGTGATCCCGCGATTGTGACCGGGTCTTAGCGGATCCGGCTCGGCCGGGCCGGCTCGAACACGATGCGGCGATGGAAGGCGCACCAGCTCTTGCCGTCGGCCACCGGCGCGCCGCAACAGACGGCCCGGTCATTGGGCTCGCCGATGATGAACTTGCAGACGAAGGCGCCCGACTGCGCGAACGGCACGCGCAGTTCGGCGGACGGCTCTGCGACCTGCTCGGCATCGCCGATCTGAGACATGCGGACGAGTTGATTCATGAAGGGGCGGCTCGTGAACTGTTCTGGGTGCGCGGGCCCGAGACCCGGCAGGCGTTGCGGTCTTGCGCGTGGTGCGTCCGGTGGGCCGGCTCCCGATCGCGCGCCAGCGCACGCTCGCGAGAACCTGACCCGAGCGATCCTCGCGGGAACGAGGCGCAACAGCGTCATCGTGCTGTTATAACTGGGGTTCTTCCTGCGCGAAACAAGTCCCGCATGCACATGACGCAACCGCGCACAGACATTTTGGTTCGTCGAGCTTGCCGGAACTTGGGTTTTGCAGGCGTTCGCGGGAATTTTTCGCGATCCTGCCTTCGCTCGACCTGCGCCGACCCGGCTCATGCCCGATCGCCGCGCCCGCCGCCTGCCTCCCTGCGTATTCGTCCGTGGTGTCGCGAGGGCTTCCTTGAGGCGCCCGGCCGAACCGTGTAGGGCGGGTCTGGGCCGTGGAGCCGTGATCCGTCCGGGCGGGATCGGCTCCGGCATTCTCGGGTGATCGCGTTTCGTCGAGCGGCGGGCGAGTTTTCCTGGCGCGGAAGCGCTCTGGCGGAAGGGAACCGGATGCGCGTCCTCATCACAGGCTCGGCCGGGTTCATCGGCTACCATCTCGGCCGGCACCTCCTCGCCGAAGGCCACGCGGTCATCGGCCTCGACGGCTTCTCGGATTACTACGATGTCGGGCTGAAGCGCGCCCGCCACGCCGAACTCGCGACGCATCCGGCCTTCGAGCCCGTGGAGGGCCGGCTCGAGAGCCCCGGCCTCCTGCGGGATCTGCTCGCGCAAGCGAGGCCCGACATCGTCGTTCATCTCGCGGCGCAAGCCGGCGTGCGCTACAGCCTGGAGAACCCGCAGGCCTACGCGGATTCCAACCTCATCGGCAGCTTCAACCTGTTGGAGGCGGTGCGGGCGCATCCCGTGCGCCACCTGCTCCTCGCCTCGACGAGCTCGGCCTATGGCGGCAACACCACCCTGCCCTTCCGCGAGACGGACCGCGCCGTGAGCCCCCTCACCTTCTACGCGGCCTCGAAACTCGCCATGGAGGCGATGGCCCATTCCTACAGCCACCTCTTCGCGATTCCGACGACGGCGTTCCGCTTCTTCACCGTCTACGGCCCCTGGGGGCGGCCCGACATGGCCCTGTTCCTGTTCACCCGGAAGATCCTCGCCGGGGAGCCGATCGAGGTCTTCGCGGGCGGTGCGGCCGAGCGCGACTTCACCTATATCGACGACCTCGTCGACGCGATCCGGCGGCTTGCCGACGTGCCCCCGCCCTCGCCCGGCGGGGGTGGGCCGGTCGGCGCGTTCGACACGCTGAGCACGAGCGCCCCCTACCGTCTCGTCAATATCGGCGGCGGGCGCCCGGTGCGCCTCGACGCGATGATCGACGCGCTGGAGCGGGCGCTCGGCGCTCGGGCCGAGCGCATCCTCAAGCCCCTGCCCCCCGGCGACGTGGCGCGCACCGAGGCCAGCACCGCGCTGCTTCAGGCCCTCGTGGGCCGGGTGCCCGAGACCCCGATCGAGGTCGGCATCCCGGCCTTCGTGGCGTGGTACCGGCGCTATTACGGCGTCTGAGCGGATCCCACGCTCTCCCGCCCCCTCAACCCTGCCCCCGCAACCCTGCCCCCCGCAACCCTGCCTCGTGCAACCGCGCGCGGGATGTGGTTGAGTGCCGCCCCCGATGCCTCAGGACGGATCGCACATGGCGCCATCACCCCTCGTCACGCCCGCATGGCTCCACGAGCGCCTTGATGCGCCGGATATCGTCGTCCTCGACGGGTCCTGGTACCTGCCCGCCGCCGGGCGGGATGCGGCGGCCGAGTACCGGGCCGCCCACATCCCCGGGGCGGTCCGCTTCGACATCGATGCCATGAGCGACGAGGGCTCGCCCCTCCCCCACATGCTGCCGCGCCCCGAGGTCTTCGCCTCGCGGATGCGCGCCCTCGGCCTCGGCGACGGCATGCACGTCGTCGTCTATGACGGGATGGGGCTGTTCTCGGCGCCCCGCATCTGGTGGATGCTGCGCACCTTCGGGGTGCGCGACGTCGCGGTGCTCGATGGCGGCCTGCCCGCCTGGATCGCGGCGGGCTACCCGACCGAGGAGGGCGAGCCGCATCCGCGCGAGCGGCGCCACTTCACCGCCCGCCTCGATCAGGGGGCGGTGGCGGATGCGGGCGACATCGCCCGGGCCCTCGCGGGCGGCACGACCCAAGTCGTCGACGCCCGCTCCGCGCCGCGCTTCCGCGGCGAGGAGGCCGAGCCCCGCCCCGGCGTCCGTCCCGGCCACATGCCGGGCGCCCGCAACCTGCACTATGCAGCCCTGCAGCGGGACGGCCGGCTGAAGGACCCGAGCGAGCTCCGGGCCGTCTTCGCGGAGAGCGGCGTCGACCCCGACCGGCCGATCATCACCACCTGCGGGTCGGGCGTCACCGCCGCCATCATCTCGCTCGCGCTGGAGACCCTCGGGCACCCGGCCCGTTCCCTGTATGACGGGTCGTGGTCGGAATGGGGCGCCGACGAGAGCCGCCCGGTCGCCACCGGCCCGGCCTGACCGCCGGAACGGGAGCCTGGGAGCCCGTGCCTCTCCGCCCCCGCAACGAGGCGCCGATGCCACGGCGGACAGGCCACGCGCCGGCCGGGTGCCTCCCGTCATCGCCCTGTCACGGGGATCGCGTCGGGTCATTTTTGCAACGTGGGGGGCGCATGGCCTTGCCGGGCAGTCCCGGCGATTGCCTGCTTTATAGCCTTTGCTATATCTCGCCTCCGGATGAGGGCGGAGGGTTGAGTCTTGGGGCGGCACGGCGCGAAGCGCGAACCGATCGCGGCGGCAGGGCAGAGCCTGCTGGGCCTAGCCGTCGTCGGGGTCGCGCTGGCGCCCGCCCTCGTCCGCGCCGCCGACCCAGCGCCCCCGCGCGCCCTCCCGAGCTTCGTCGATTGGTCAGGCCCCTATCTCGGCCTCCAGGGGAGCGCGGGCGCTTCCTTCGGCGCCCTCGGATTCGGGCCGACCACGATCGGCGGCCGCACGATCCCGGCCTTCAAGACCGGCGATGCCACCGGGCGCTCGGACCGGGGCCGCGATGCCACGACGGCGGTGGGGGGCGCCTTCGGCGGCTACAATTGGCAATCCGGCCCCTGGCTCTACGGGATCGAGGCCGATCTCTCCGCCGCCAATCTGAAGCGCCCCGTCGCCTCGAGCGCGCCGGGCTTCGGCTACGAGGGCGTCGATCCCGCCTTCAGTTTGATCCGAGCGAAGACGGATCTCTTCGGAACCCTGCGCGCCCGGCTTGGCTACAGCTTCGAGCGCGCGCTGGTCTACGCCACGTTCGGCCTTGCGGGCGCCGAGACGCGGCTGCTCGCGAGCTATCCGGATCTGTCCGGCAACCCGCTCGCCGCCGGGCCTCTCGCCACCGGACGCCGCGATCTCGGCCGCCTCAGCTTCACCCTCGGCGCCGGGTTCCAATACGCGATCAGCGACAGCCTCGCCCTCGGTCTCGACTACCGCTACGTCGATCTCGGGCGGAGTGACCGCTTCGATCTCGGAAGCGTCCCCGGGCCGGGCGGCGGCCCGGTCTCGACCCGGGCCAGCTTCACCTCGAACCAGATGCTGGCACGCCTGTCCTGGTATCCAGGCGGGCTCAACCTGCCGCCCGAGTCCGACGAGACCGCCTCCCGCGATGCCGATCCGGGCGAGACCGGCCGGTTCTCGCTGCACGGCCAGACCACCTTCTTCAACCAGGCGGTGCCGAGGTTCCGCTCGCCCTATCGCGGCGAGAACAGCCTCGTGCCGAACCAGGCGCAGGCGACGACCACCGCCACGGCCTTCGTCGGGTTCAAGCTCCTGGAGGGCACCGAGCTCTACTACAACCCGGAATTCTCGCAGGGCTTCGGCCTCAGCCGCACCCTCGGCATCGCGGGCTTCGTCAACGGCGAGGCCCAGAAGGCCGGGGCGCCGTTCCCGAAGCTGCGCTCGAACCGCTACTTCGTGCGCCAGACCTTCGGCCTCGGCGGCGAGTCGGAGGATGTGCCGGACGGGCCGAACCAGGTGGCGACCCGGCGCGACATCGAGCGGATCACGGTGGTGGCGGGCAAGTTCGCGCTCGGCGATTTCTTCGACGGCAACAGCTACGCCCACGATCCCCGCGTCGACTTCATGAACTGGTCGCTCTGGGCCTCCACGGCCTGGGATTTCCCGGCGAACCTCCCGGGTTTCACCCAGGGCGTGATGGTGGAGTACAACCAGGCCGCTTTCGCGATCCGCGCCGCCTACACGCAGGTCCCGAAGGAGCCCTCGAGCGACGTGCTCGATCCCCGAATCCTCCGCCGGGGCGGGGCCACGATCGAGTTCGAGGAGCGCCACGTGTTGCCTGGGCTCGATCAGCCGGGGCGGATCCGGCTCGGGCTGTTCACGAATGTCGGCAATACCGCCCGTTACCGCGAGGTCGTGGCGCTGACCGAGGCAGGCCTGTTCGTCGACATCAACGATGCCGCCGCCGCGACCCGGCGCCCGCGACGCAAGAGCGGCCTCTACCTGAACCTTGAACAGGCGCTCACCGCCGATCTCGGCCTCTTCGCCCGCGCGAGCGCCGCCGATGGGCGCAACGAGAACCTATCCTTCACCGATGTCGATCGCAGCGTCTCGGGCGGGTTGTCGCTGAAGGGCACGGCCTGGAGCCGGCCGGGCGACACGGTGGGCCTCGGCACCACGCTGAACGGGCTCTCGCCCGCGCACCGGGCCTATTTCGCCAATGGCGGCCTCGGCCTCCTCATCGGCGACGGGCGTCTGAACTACGCGCCGGAACGCGCGGTCGAAGCTTATTACGCCCTCGGCCTCACCAAGGCCCTGACCGTGTCTTTCAACTATCAGTACGTTGTAAACCCAGGCTACAACCGGGACCGGGGGCCGGCCAGTTTCTTCGGCACCCGTATCCACGCGGATTTCTGAGCGGATCGTTCCGCTACTTCTCGGCCACCTGATCGGTGGCCTTCACCTTCTCGGGGGGCAGGACGCGAACGCGCAGCACGTCGCCCGGCTCGAGGCCATCGAGCTCGGCCGCGCGCACGGCCTCCGTCACGTCGCCCGTCCGCCGGATCACGTCGTAGACGAGGATGCCAGCGTCCCGGCTCGCCGGCGGGGCGGTGCGGGCCATCAGGGCGACGGTGGCGTTGAGGGCCCCGTAGGCGCGCTCCGCCAGCTGGATCTCCGCCTCGACCTGCGTGAGGTCGCGCTCCAGGTTGAGGCGGCGCTCGATCTCGCTCTGGTCCAGGGCCTTCTTGGCATTCTCCTGGCGCTGCTCGGCCTGCAGCAGGCTGATCTCGATGTCGCGGCGGCGGCCTTCCATGTCGACATAGTCGCGCCGCACGTCGGCCACGCGCTCGTTCTCGACGACCTGTCGGGCAAACAGCGCCTCCATCATCTTGAGGCGCTCCCCCCGAACCTTGATCTGAGCGTCGAAATTGCCCATCCGCTGGCGCAGCAACTCGATCTCGTCGTGGATGGCCACGATGGCGCGCTCGCGGGTCGCGCGCGCGCTCGCCTGGTTCTGCGCGCGCAGGAGCGCCAGGCGTTGCTCGTTGGCGAGGAGGGCGGCCGCGGCCTCGGCCCCGACGAGATCGCGCAGCGCCGGCACCTTGCTCACCGGCGTGCCGTCGCGCTCGGCGATCAGGGCCGCCTTGCGGACCAGCAGCCCCTTGAGCCGATCCCGCGTCCCGTCGCGTCGCTCCTGCTCGCGCGTGCTCTCGATGGCCTGCGCGGGCGCGCCGTTCTCCAGGTCTCCGCCGGCGAGCGCCACCGCCTGGATCACCATCAGGCCGGGGGCGTAGGGGAAGGAGCCGGGATTGCGCACCGCGCCGACGACGTAGATGGGGGCCCGCTGCAGCAGCGAGACCGTGATGTTGCAGCGGCGGTGGAACAGGCGGTCGAACGCCTCGCTGAGATCGGCTTTGAAGGCGGATGCCGGCCGGCCTGCCGCCTCGATGGCACCGAATAGCGGCAGCATCACGGTGCCGCCCGGCTCGACGACGTACTCGCCCGAGAGGTCGACGCGGGGATAGACGGTCTGCAGGAGCCCCGGGTTGCTCTCTTGCGGGCCGGCTTTCTCGGCCTCGGAGGTGTCGGGCACTTCCATCATCTCGAAGATCGTGACCTTGAGACGGTCGCCGAGCCGGAGCACGGAATCACCCGCGGCTTCCGCCGGGAGGCTGCATCCCAGCAAGCCGGCGAGCGCCAGGAGCGCGCCGGCTGCCCGCCCCCGTGCGCCGATCCATGCCGGCCGAAACCACCGTTGCCTTGCCATCACCCACCTCCTCGTCGCGCCGCCGTGCTGGGGCGCCGGATCTCGTCCGCGGGCCGTGCCCGCGCATCGATTCTCGTCCCGGGCCGGCCCTCGGCCTCCCGGCTCAATGGGCGGTCGCGTCATCGCGGGTGCTCGCGAGCGTCATTCCGCCGGATGCGATGAGGCCAAGCTGCGCCGCGAGGCTGCGATAGGCCGGGATCAGGGTCGCGGGCAGCTCGTGCCGCTGGCGCAGGCCATGGAGCGTCTGAAAGGCGGCCCGGGCCGTGTTCGTGCGCAGGAGGAGGTCGAGCCAGGCACTCCGCTCGGCCTCCGGCATCGCGGCCGGATCGGCGCTCGCGAGCAGCGTCCTGGCAATCCGCGTCTCGCCGCGGTGGAGGGCGAGGCGGGCCGCGAAGATCGGGCGCGCCCGCAGCACCGGCAGCGGCAGGGGCGGCTGCAGCAGGGCGATCGAGGTCATCCCGAAATGCGAGGCCGCGGCTTCGGCAAAGAGCGCCTGGGCCTCCGCGAGGTCGGGCCGCGCCCGCAGCCGTGCGAAGGTCGCCCAGATCGTCGCGGTGTCGCCCGCAGCGACCGAGGCCGCCACGTAGCCTTCGATCTCCTGCTTGTTGAGCGGCTGGTCCGCGAAGGGCCAGCCGGCCAGGAGCGCCCCGGCGATGCGGCGGTTGCCCTGCTCCGCCAGGATCCGGGCGAGATAGAGCCGGGCATCCGGGTGCAGGGCGGCGCTCGCCTCCCCGAGGCTGCGCCCGGCCTCGAAGGGGGCCTTGGCCGCGAGCCGCAGGGTCAGCTGGCTCGCGAGCCAGGGCTTCCTCCACTGCGTCAGCCAGCTCTGCGCCCGCTGCGCGGCCTCGTCGTAGGCGCCGGTCTGAAGCAGGAGTTCGAAGAGCAGTTTGCGCACCCGCTCGCCGTCGTCCCCCGCCAGGGCATCCGCGCGCCGCAGGATTGCGACGGCCTCCTGCGCCCGCCCCTCCGCGGCGAGAAGCCCGCCGAGCCGCTCCAGCATCTCCGGCTCCTTGTCCACGACGGCGGGGAACCGCTCCAGCACGGAGCGCTCCTCGTCGTAGCGGCCCTCGTACCGGTGGAGCCCGGCCAAGCGGGCGATGCGCTCGCGCGTCGGCTCGACCGCCGCGAGCTTCGTCAACGCCTCGACGAGGCCGCGGGCATTGTCCGAGGCGTCGTAGGTCTTGACGAGCCAGGCCAGCGCATCCCGGTCGTGGGGGCGGGCCAGCACGTAGAGTTCGAGGAGTTCGGTCGCCCGAACCGGGTCGCCGGCGGCCTCCTGCAGCAGCGCGAGCTGCATCAGCACCCGGGGCTTGGCCTGCCCCGATTGCAGGATGGCCTCGATCTCGACCTTCGCCTCGGCCTGGCGCCCGTCGCGGACGAGCATCGCGATCCGCTCTTCCGGGCCCGATTGCAGCGCGTAGCCCGCGATGGCGCAGATCAGGATCGCGATGACGGCGAGGCCTTTGGTGATCGTCATGGGGTGCCCTCGGCGGATTCGAGGCGGCGGGCAATCGTCAGGTGCAGGGGCTCGATCCCCGTCACCGGCACCGTGAAGGCGAGCCGGCCGCTCGCGTCGGGCTGGGCCTCGGCGGTCCACAGCAGCGCGCCGGCGCGCTCGGCCGCGATGCGGTAGCGGCCCGGCGCCACCCCGTCCCAGGCGAAGGCGCCCTCGCCGTAGCCCTCGGCCTCGAAGCGCCAGGCGGTCGCGTTCCGCTCCAGGCGCCGAACCCGCCATCGGCTGTCGTGGAGGCTGATCGCGGGACCCGAAGTCATCTCACGGCTCAGCGCGACCTCGGCGACCTCCACGGCGTCATCGAGGGCGATGTAGAGGGAACCCGCGTGCCGGCTCTGCCCGAGCACGCCGCGCGAGCGGGCAAGATCGATCTGCACGCCCTCGGCCTCGTCGAGCCGCAGGGTCTGCACCGCGCCCCGGTGCGCGACCGACCAGAGGTCGGGTGCGAGCGCCGTGACGGTGAGGTCGAAGAAATCGTCGGCCATCGCGGCGTAGTCGCTCGCCCGGATCGGGATCACCGGGGCCGCGCGTGCCGCCTCGAGGCTCTTCTGGATGAGGTGCAGGGCCTGGGGGTTGCCGATCGAGGCCAGGTGATAATGCAGGTTCTGCCCCTTGAGCCGGCGGGGCGCGCCAGTATTGGCCGCCGTCGTGGCGGCGGCGCGCAAGGCCTCGACGGCGGGCCGCCAAGCTCGCGCGAGCGGGATCTCGTCGGCGCCGGCGGCGTAGATCTGGCGCTGCGACCCCACCGGGCGGGCGAGCGGCAGCAGGTGGGTGATCGAGGGATAGCGGTGATCGAGCCGCGACTCGCCGCCATTCATGTTCAAGAGGCCGATCCGGCGTGTCGCGGCGATCTGCTCCTCGCTCGGGTTGGCGTCGCCCGTCCACTGATAGAGGCGGATCGGCTTGGATTCGGGCGCGAGTTGCGTCGCCGCACTCAGGGCGGTGCGGGTCTCCTCGGTCAGGTCGAAGGGCCTCAGGAGGTAGTTGCGCGGGTATTCACGCGACTTCGCCACGTAGCGGGAGGCCCGGGAATCCGGGCTGATATAGTCGGTGAGCCAGCGCAGGCTGAAGCGGCCCGGCGCACGGGCGTCCGCCACGAGCTCCTCCTCGCGGGTCCGGTCGTAATCCGCGAAGAAGCCCCATCGATAGGGCCTGGTATAGGAGGCGATGCTCGGCTCGACCTGGGGATAGGACCAGATCGTCCGAACCACCTCGCGGGGCGTCTCGTTGCCGCCGAGGGCCGGATCGAGGTCCCCGGGGGTCAGCGCGAAGGTGGCGGGCAGATCGGGATAGCGCGCCACGACCGCGTCGCGGAAGAGCTGGGCCACCAGCATCGGCTCCCGGGTCTTCGTCAGCACGACGTGGTTCAGGCCCTCGCTCTCCACGTGGCTGAAGAAGATCCGCCGCCCCGACAGCGTCGTGACATCCGGAACCGGCCAGGGCTGCGTCCGCAGGGCACGCGCGAAGAAGGCGAAGGGATCGACGAGCCAGCGAGCCCGCCCGGAGGCCGGATCCTCCGCGATCTCGTAGCCGGTGGCCGCGTAGCCGCCGCGATCGCTTACCGCGACCGTGAGGCTGCGCCCCCCGCCCTCGCGCGGCGGCAGGCCGATCGCGAGCCAGGGCTCCACGTCGGGCCGCACCGCCTCGACAACCTCGAAGGGGGGCAGAACCGGGTCGGGTGGGCCCTCGAAATGCGTGGCGCTGCGCATCCGCGCCTGCGCGACGGCCCCGAGGGTCAGCGCGACCGCGCGGTGACCATGGCGCAATCCGATCCTGCCGAGGATCGCGTCCACCGCCACGACCTCGTCGGTCCAGAAGGCACCTCCGGGCGAGCCGAGAACGATGAGGCGGCGCGCCGCGCGCAGCGTCGTGCGGGCCCAGTCGAGATAGGTCTTCCGCGTCGCGGGCGGCGTGGAGTACCACGTCAGCACGCCCGCATAGCGCGCGAGCTCGACCTCCGTCGGAAGGACCGGGCGCGGCGGCAACGCGCGGATGTCGCGGTATTCGAGCGTGTAGCCGAGATGGTTGAGCGGGAACTCCGCGTAGCGATGGATCCGCGTCTCGACCGGGCTCGCCTCGATGCCTCCGTCGTAGAGGGCCAGGACCGTGCGCGCCACCGGCTGCGCCTGCGCGGCGGGCGAGGCGAGGAGCAGCGCCGCGAGCGCGAGCACGCCGATCCGCAGCGCCGCAGGCCAGCCGGCACCGTGAGGCTCCGTCGGCACGGTCCGCGCCATCGACCCCGGTCGGAACGCCGTGCGGACCTCCATCGCCCCTGCCCCCTTTCGTGCCGCGACGGAGCAGGTCGGAGAACCGAATGCCCGAAGCGATGCGCGCAGCCCGCGTGAACGGGTTGCCTCCCTGCCGTTAGTCTACAGATACGGCGCGTTACTGTCCCTGATCCAGAAATCATAGTGATTACCGTACCTTAGTACCAAAGAGCTACATTGATCTTTCCGACAAAATACAATTCTTTTAATGCGTCGAAAGCCTCGGCAGATCGCTCCTAATACGCTCGGCTGGACTTGGCTTTGTTTAACTAATCACGAGACGGGCGGCATCCTGTTCCGGAGGAACTGCCGCTCGGATCCCAAACCATGCGCCGTTCGTGACGAGAGCGCTCCGGATGGGCCGCGTCCGCGCCGCCCAGGCCGGTGTCGGCCCTCGCGCCTGGCGGCCCGAGGGAGATCGAGATGACGCACACGATTGACGGTAGCCTCACGGATTGGACCAGCGCGGACCGTCTCGATCTCCCGGGCCTCAGCCGGCCGGGTCTCGCGCTCTACGGAACTTACGAAGCCGGCCAGTACGTGTTCGGCCTCAGCACCGGCACCGCGATCGGGGCGGGAACGACCTTCTGGCTCAACACCGACCGGAATGCCGCGACCGGCGCACAGGCCTTCGCCGGGGCCGAGACGGGGGCCGAATTCTACGTCGATTTCCGCAACGACCCCGCCACCGCGAAGCCCGTCCCGTATCTCTACAAGCTCGATTCCGCCGGGGCCGAGACCTTCCTCGGCGCCATGACGGCGGCCTACAGCGCGGACGAGACGACGGTCGAGTTCTCGGTCCCGTCCGCGGCCCTCGCGCAGACCGTGATCGGTCTCGACCTGAAGATCGACGTCAACAACGATGCGAACGCGACGCTGCCGCTCAGCTACGGCGGCAACACCCTGACGGTGAAAGACCCGGCGAGCCTGCCGCCGGTGACGGCGCATCCGCTCAAGATCGGGATCGTCTACTCGGAGACCTCGGCGAAGGCCTATTTCGGCGGGGGTGATGCGGGCGAGATGTCCTATTCGCACCTGTTCATGGCGGCCCAGAACCAGGCCACCGCGGCCGGCATTCCCTTCGACGTCCTCTCCGAGGGCGATCTCACCAACCTCGCCAAGATCTCCGGCTACGACGCGCTCGTCTTCCCGTCCTTCCGCAACGTTCCGGCCGACAAGGTGGCGGCGATCCAGGACGTCCTCACCGACGCGGTCTACAAGTATCACGTCGGCCTGATCACGGCCGGCGACTTCATGACGAACGGCGTCGCGACGACCGCCAATCCCCTCGGCGATCCGATCGCGGGCGATCCCTATATCCGCATGAAGACGTTGCTCGACGTGACGCGCGTCGACGGGGCGAGCGGCGCCGGCGTCGACGTCAAGGCGGGCGACCTGACCAATCCCATGCTCGACGGCTACACCGCCAACGAGCAGATCCGGCACTACGACAATTTCAGCACCTCCTGGTACGGCAGTGCCGACGGCGCGGCGGTGAGCCAGATCGCCACGCAGAACGTCACCCTCGCGGGTGCGACCAGCGCCCATAACGCCGTGATCGGCACCGTGACGGGCGCCAAGAACGTCCACTTCGCCAGCGAGAGCTTCCTCGGCGACAACAACATGCTGCAGCACGCGATCGACTACATCGTCGATCCGGCGAGCGGGCCGAATCTCAGCCTGCACATGAGCCGCGACAAGGCCATCGTCGCCTCGCGCACCGACATGGACCAGGCCATGGAGATCGCCGACGTGACGCCGGTGGATGGATCCGACGGGATCTACAAGAAGCTGCAGCCGATCCTCGACCAGTGGAAGAAGGACTACAACTTCGTCGGGTCCTACTACGTCGATGTCGGTGACGGCACCGACGGCCGGGAGACCAATTGGGACGTCTCGGGGCCCTTCTACAAGCAGCTCCTCGCCGCCGGCAACGAGATCGGCTCACACTCGCTCACGCATCCCGACAACACCAACGGGTTGACGTCCGAGAAATACGCATCCGAATTCGGGACGTCCCGCGACATCATCAACGCGAAACTCGGCATCACCATCCAGGGCGCCGCCGTTCCGGGCGCGCCGGAATTCCTGCCGGCGTCGAAGGCGATCGAGCAGTACTATTCCTACATTTCGGGCGGCGCGGCGCTCGTCGGCGCGGGATATCCGGGGGCGATCGGCCACCTGACACCGGATGACGGCAAGGTCTACATCGCCCCGAACATGTCGTTCGACTTCACCCTGGTCGGCTTCCAGAAGAAGACCGCCGCGGAGGCGTCGGACCAGTGGCAGGCCGAGTTCAAAAGCCTGATCTCGCATTCCGACATGCCGGTCGTGGTCTGGCCCTGGCACGATTACGGGCCGACGAACTGGGTGACGGACGAGAACATCGTGCCGAGCTACAACACGGCGATGTACACGAACCTGATCAAGACCGCCTATGAGGCGGGATCGGAATTCGTGACGCTCGGCGATCTGGCACAGCGCGTCGCCTCCTTCGATGCCTCGAGCCTGACCTACGGCTACGACGCCGCCACCAGCACCCTGAGCGCCTCGGTGCACACGCCGGATGCCGGAAAATTCGCCCTCAATCTCGGCGATCTCGGCACGAGCAAGATCAAGGGCGTCACGGGCTGGTATGCCTACGACGACGACAGCGTCTTCGTCGACCGGGACGGCGGGGATTACAAGATCGTCCTCGGGGCGACCCAGGACGACGTCACGCATCTCTACGACATCGCCGACCGGGCCGAACTCGTCAACGTGTCCGGCGATGGGACGAACCTGACCTTCACGGCCGTCGGCGAAGGCACCTACCTGATCGACCTGGCCGACCCGGCCGGCCGCACCGTCGAGGTCAAGAGCGAGACGGATCCGAACCTCGTCAAGACGCTGACCGGCGACAAGCTCGCCATCACGCTGACCGGGCTCGGGTCCCACACCGTCGCGGTGACGATGGTCGGTTCGACCGGCGGCGGCGGTGGCGGCACGACCGATCCCGGCGGCGGCACCGGCGGCGGGGGCGGCACGACGGATCCGGGCGGCGGCACCGGCGGTGGCGGCGGAACGACGGATCCCGGTGGCGGCGGGAGCCCGGGCGATCTGCCCAACCGCAGCTCGTTCGGCACCGTCAGCCACGACGTTCAAAGCCCGGCCGGCGAAGTCTATGCCCTCTACGATGCGATCTTCGATCGGCCCTCGGACCCGGTCGGCCAGCAATATTGGACGAATGCACTGAATACCGGCATGTCGCTGCATGAGCTGGCCGCGACATTGCTCGCCTCGCCGGAAGGGCAGGCGCATCTGCCGGCGACCGACAGCGTGGCCTTCATCGAATCCCTCTACCAATCCGCTCTGCACCGCGGCTCCGATTCGGAAGGCCTGCAATATTGGCTCGCCGCCCTCGACCACGGCGCCGACCGGGCGGACCTCGCCGGCGGATTTGCCCTCTCGACCGAGAATGTCGCGAGCATCCAGTCGGCCCTCGACATCGGCATCTTCACGCCCGACCTCGAGGCCTCCCAGGTTGCCCGCCTGTATTACGGCCTCCTGGACCGCGCGCCCGATGCATCGGGATTGCACGTCTGGACGGCGGCGCTCGAGGGCGGCACCGCGCTCGCCAGCATCGCGCAGGGCTTCCTTGCCTCGGGCGAGTACGCCGCGAAGTTCGCCGGCCTCACCGATGCGGCCTACATCGAGGCGCTCTATGACGGGGCGCTCGGCCGTCACGCGGAGGCGAACGGCCTGCAGGGCTGGACGAGCGCGCTCGCCAACGGCGCCACGCGGGCGGAGGTCGCCGTCGGGATCGCCGAGAGCAGCGAGGCGCAGAACCACCTGCTGTCGCAGATCGAGAGCGGCTGGCATCTCGTCGCCTGAGCCTCTCTCCGCCTGACCCTCGAACCACCCTCGCCGCCCCACGACGTCAGGCACGTCGCGGGGCGGCCGAAGACCGGTCTCGGTGGGATCGCGTGCCTGTCGCCCGTGATTACCGCGATGCCCGGGGGCGAACCATCCTCTCATCCGTGGAGCATCAAGCCATGTGCGGGATCGTCGGCATCGTCGGGCAGAAATCCGTGGCGGCGCAGGTCACCGAGGCGCTTCGGCGCCTGGAATACCGCGGCTACGACTCGGCCGGGATCGCGACCCTGGAGGACGGGCGCCTGGAGCGCCGGCGCGCCGAG